>JAGOBB010000012.1 GCA_017983615.1 Azonexus sp. | reverse complement strand
TTTTTTGCAACTTGCGTCGCTTCGCATCAAGACACCCACACTTATCGGTTGTCCAAGTTGTTAAAGATCAGCGCCGCGCCGTATCGTTCAAAACAATCCGTCAGCAGCAGAGAGGCGAGATTATGAACACTTCCCACCACCTCGTCAAGTAATTTCGAAAACATTCTTCGCTTCACCCGACCCCCCCACTTCCGCCGAAACGCCCGGCACCGCAGGAGAGGTGCGCATTATATAGATTCAATGAAGACCGTCAACAGCTGTTTAGGAATATTTCAAAAAAGAAGTAATCAGTCGACCAGAATTGCCTCGTAGCGAACATCAAGGATGTCAATTTCACGTATCCCGAGCGGGCTCTGAAAACGGATTGAATCGCCTGCACGCGCCTTGATGAGGGCGCGCGCCAAGGGTGAAACCCAGCTGATCCTGCCGATTGACACATTGGCCTCATCTACACCGACGATCGTGTAGGTATTCTCAACGCCGTCTGCATCGGCGAGAGTCACCGTGGCACCAAAGAAGATTTGATCGTTGTCGCCTTGGCGAAGCGGGTCGACGATCTCCGCGATGTCGAGGCGTTTGGTCAGGAAGCGGATTCGACGGTCAATTTCGCGCAGGCGGCGCTTGCCATATATATAGTCGCCGTTTTCCGAACGGTCCCCATTGGATGCGGCCCACGCGACAATCTCGACGACATGCGGCCGTTCGCGCTTGACGAGGTGTTCAAGTTCACTTTTCAGGCGCGCATGCCCCCCCGGAGTGATGTAGTTACGGATTCCTGCCGGAAGCTTCAAGGCTGGCGGGAGCTCTTCTTCCTCGTCGCCATCCGATTCACGCACAAACGCCTTGTTCATCAATAACCGATACTGTAGTGCTCGACGTCAACACGGATCAGTTCGCGCCCGAGAAGCGCCGCGGTGTACTTTGCAAATTGTTCTGCCCAGGTATGCTGATCCCGAAAACGGCTCTCCCCGGCATATTTGGCAACACTGAGGATACGATCGACGGCAAGTATCTTTCCGGTCGGGGTAATGACATCGCATTCGAGAACAGTGAATTCGTGATCGAACCACTTGCGTGCATCTTCGACCGAGGCGCCGCCGGCGAACTTGAATTCGAATTCCTTTTCCCTGCCGAATGTGACAATGACGTGATGCCGCATTTCCTGAGCTCCGCTGATCGGTTCAAGGTATTCTAGCAAAACAACGCAAGGCCTCAGGAGCTGAAAATGTCCAACCATCCGCCAAACGACGCCGAGATCAGCGACATTCAATTACAGTTGCACGAGCTGCAGGTCGAACATCGCGACCTTGATCTGGTTATTGGTCACCTTATCGACAATCCGCCACCGGATGACTTGCTGATTCGACGACTGAAAAAGCGGAAATTATTGCTTAAGGATCGCATCCTGCAATTGGAGGCGATGCTGGTTCCGGATATTCCAGCCTAGCTGCCATCCGGCGTAACCCGGAAAAATATCCAGTAGACGCCGCCAAGCGCACCGGCCACAGCCAGTTCCCAGAGAAAGGGAAACAGCAATACGATCACTGCCAGCGCAGCCAGCAGGATCGTCATGGCAACAATCTTGTAAATCAGAGGACGAGGGTTCCCAGATACCATGCCACCGCAGCCATGGCACCGCTGCAAGGAATAGTCAGTATCCACGCCCAGACGATACCCCTGGCGACGCCCCAGCGGACACGGCGCGCACCG
The DNA here is from genome assembly GCA_017983615.1 of Azonexus sp. Taxonomy (GTDB): domain Bacteria; phylum Pseudomonadota; class Gammaproteobacteria; order Burkholderiales; family Rhodocyclaceae; genus Azonexus. Next base: position 75,981 of record JAGOBB010000012.1, on the reverse strand, counting down.
TGCGTCGAACCGACGCCCGCAATGGCACCCGTAATGGTATGGGTGGTGGAAACGGGGATGCCGAAGGCGGTGGCGAGAAACAGGGTGATTGCACCGCCGCTGTTGGCACAGAAACCGCGCGCCTGGTTCAGCTTGGTGATGCGATTGCCCATCGTCTTGACGATACGCCAGCCACCGAACATGGTGCCAAGCCCCATCGCCGTATAGCAGGACAAGACAACCCAGCCCGGAATCGCATCGGTAGTCTTGGAGATTCCGGCGGCAATCAACAGCATCCATATGATGCCGACGGTCTTTTGGGCATCGTTGCCACCGTGGCCCAGACTATAGGCTGCGGCAGAGAGCAACTGGAAACGCCGGAAGTGTTTATCCACCTTGCGCGGCGCCATGTTTCGGCAAATCCACGAGACAATCACCATCAGTGTGCCACCTATCATGAACCCCAAGAATGGGGCGACAAAGATGAAGGCGACAATTTTCAGGACACCGGCGGAAATCAGCCCTCCGATCCCTGCCTTGGCGATCGCGGCGCCAACCAAGCCACCGACCAGCGCGTGCGACGATGAGGAGGGTATGCCGTAATACCAGGTGACGATGTTCCAGATAATCGCGCCGACCAGTGCGCCGAAGACGACGTAGTGGTCGACAATCGATGGATCGATGGTGCCTTTCCCGATGGTCGAAGCAACCTTCAACTGGAACAGGAAATAGGCCAGGAAATTGAAAGCGGCCGCCCAGATAACCGCTTGATGCGGTTTGAGAACGCGCGTCGATACGATGGTGGCAATCGAGTTGGCCGCATCGTGAAAGCCGTTCATGAAATCGAACAGCAAGGCAACGCCGACCAGGGTAACGACGACCCAGAGACTGATTTGCAGGGTGTCCATGCCAGTTACCGGCTCAGGAGTTTTCGAGAACGATGGCTTCGATCGTACCGGCCACGTCCTTGCAGCGGTCAGTCACCGATTCGAGCAACTCGTACATTTCCTTGAGCTTGATGACTTCCCGCGCATCCGGCTCTTCGCGGAAAATCTTCGACATGGCGCCCCGCAGGGAGCGATCAGCCTCGGACTCCAGCTCGTCGATTTCATGACAGAGCTTGAGGATGGCCGGTGCGTTGTCCATGCTGTGCAGCAGTTTGACTACCGACTGTACGCAGAGGCAGCAGTTTTCGGTAACAACGGCCATTGCCTTGGCATCCTGCGGAACGCGGTGGATGTCGTAAAGCGACATCGACTCGGCAACGTCCTGCATGATGTCGAGGATGTCATCCATCCCATTGATCAGCTGATGGATTTCATCGCGATCGAACGGCGTGATGAAAGACGTATGCAGCTGTGAAAGCGTGTCGTGGGTAATTGCGTCAGCTTTGCGTTCGAGGCTGTCGATTTCCTCGGCATATCGTTCCGCCTGTTCCGGTTGATCGACCAGTGCGGCGATCAGATTAGTCAGCGCCTTGCCCCCTTGGGCAATCAACTCCGCATGGGCGTTGAAAAGATCGAAATACTTGCCCTCTTTGGGCATCAAACGACCGAACATGACAATTCCATGAAGTTGTTGTTACAGACCGTAATATTAGCATGCCGCTCGACGGCGCTCACGGCCCGTTAGGCATTGAACACATCGCTTGCCGCTAAAATATCGAGATGAGCAAGCCCCAACTTCCTGAAGATGCTTTCGGCGACCGATTCGATATCTCCGCACTGCCGTTGCCGCGGCCGCCGGCTGGCTATGCGGTGCAATTGCTCGACACCGATCGCCTGCTTGACCGGTGTTCGGGCAACTTTCTGCCGGTCCGTTCCGCCGAACTGCAGGGTCTTTTCGACAGCTTTGACGAGGCCCGAGCCGCTGCGCTGGCTTGGGTTGAAATCCACTGCATGGCGCCCGAGGAACATCGGCTGGCCATCGTGCCAGCAGGGTTCGATCAACTTCGCCAGCGCCACGTGCTTATCTACGGCGTCCTCTGCGCGCACCCCTGACTTTCTAGCGTCTACCGGAGACTGATCATGCCTGCATTCACCACACGTCCACTCGGCCGCAGCGATTTCGTCGTTCCCGAGGTCTGCCTGGGCACCATGACCTTCGGCGAGCAGACGAGCGAATCCGATGCTCACGCCCAGCTCGATCTGGCACTGGCCAACGGGATCAACTTCTTCGACACGGCCGAGATGTATGCTGTGCCGCCGCGCCGGGAGACCTGCGGAGCATCGGAAAGCATCGTCGGACGCTGGCTGAAGCGACAGGCCCGCGACAAGATTCTGCTGGCCACCAAGGTCGCCGGCCCGAGCCGCAACCTGAACTGGATCCGCAACGGCCCGCCAGCCATGGACCGCGCCAACATTCGCGCTGCCGTCGAGGGTTCGCTGCAGCGCCTGCAGACGGACTACATCGACCTCTATCAACTGCACTGGCCGGAGCGCAACCAGCCGATGTTCGGCCAGTGGCAGTTCGATCCTGCCCACGACCGGGAGTGCACGCCGATCCGCGAACAACTCGACGCACTCGGCGAACTGGTCCGTGAAGGCAAGGTCCGCCACGTCGGCGTTTCCAACGAGCACCCGTGGGGAATCATGCAATTCACCCGGCTGGCCGAGGAATTCGGGTTGCCGCGCATCGTCTCGACGCAGAACGCCTACAGCCTGCTCAACCGGACTTTCGAAACCGGCCTGGCCGAAGTCTGCCATCGGGAACAGGTTGGCCTGCTCGCCTATTCACCGCTGGCTTTCGGACATCTCACCGGAAAGTACCTGGCCAACCCCAAGGCCGCCGGACGCCTGAACCAATGGCCGAACTTCGGCCAGCGCTACACCAAGCCGAACGTCGTACCAGCCACCCAGGCCTACGCCGAACTGGCCGCCAAACACGACCTGACGCCGCTCCAGTTGGCGCTCGGCTTCGTCCGCTCACGCTGGTTCGTGGCCAGCACCATCATCGGCGCCTCATCGCTCAAACAACTGCAGGCAGCACTGCCTGCCCTGCAGACACCGATGACGAACGACCTGCTCCGCGAGATCGACGCCATCCACCTGCGCTACACCAATCCTGCCCCATGACCGAATCGCTGTTTCCCCGCCTTGCCGAAGCACTGGCCGTTTCCGAAATTGGCAAAAAAATAGCGCTGACCGTAGCATTTGCCGCTGACTGGCAGGCCGGCAAGCTCGATTGGCAGGACACCACCCCGGTCACGCTGACCTGCGGCCGTCCGGCCAAACCCGAACTGGTCCCGCACAAACAGGTGCAGCAACGTAACCCGCAGACGCCTGAGGGACGCGCCCACTTGCTGCACGCCATCGTGCACATCGAATTCACCGCCATCAACCTCGCCATCGACCATGCTGCCCGCTTCCGCGGTCTGCCCAAGCAGTACTATGCCGACTGGATCGGCGTCGCCGCCGAGGAAGCCGAACACTTCCAGCTCCTGCGCCAGCGCTTGCAATCGCTCGGCCACGACTATGGCGACTTCCCCGCCCATGCCAGTCTGTGGGACATGGCCGAAAGGACCGAGCATGACGTCCTCGTCCGGATGGCGCTGGTCCCCCGCCTGCTTGAAGCACGCGGCCTCGACGCCACACCGCCCATCCAGCGAAAACTCGAGGCCGCCGGCGACCACGAGAGCGCTCGCGTCCTGGACATCATCCTGCGCGATGAAATCGGCCACGTCGGCCTCGGCGACCGCTGGTTCCGCCATCTGTGCGCCGAACGGGATGTCGAACCGGAAGCGACCTATCGTCACCTGCTGGGCGAATTTCATGCCCCATGGCCGCAGGCGCCAATGAACGAAGCAGCACGTCTCGCCGCCGGATTCAGTAGCGGCGAACTCGCGTCGCTGATTTCAGGGAAGGCCGCCCGCTAACGGCCAATCGGCATTCATCGCTTTGGCAGCCAGTCCAGCAGCGCCTGGAATAGCGCATCCGGATCGACCGGCTTGGCCACATGGGCGTTCATGCCAGCTGCCACGCACACGCTCACATCGTCGTCAAAAGCATTGGCCGTCAGTGCCAGAATTGGCAGGTCCGCATACCCGGGCATCGCCCGTATCCGGCGCGTTGCCTCAAGGCCGTCCATGACCGGCATCTGGACATCCATCAGGACCAAGTCATAGCGATTGGCACGGAGGCTTGCCAACGCCTGCTCGCCATCTTCCGCGGTATCCACCAGCAAGCCGACACTGGTCAACAATTCGCTCGCCACTTCCCGGTTGATCTCGTTGTCTTCAGCTAGAAGAACGCGCTGGCCGGCATGCTCGTCCGTCAATTTCCAGTCGACTGCCGGGAGATCGAGGTGCATGGGCAGCGACTGGCGCCCGACAACAGCAAGCATCGCTTCAGACAAGGTCGATGGCGAAACAGGCTTGGCCAGCATATTGTCAAAACCGGCACTCCGGCAAAGATCGCTCGAAAGCTCACTGTCGTAAGCGGTCACCAACAGGTGGTGAGGCCGAAGCTTGAGCGGCATCGACGACAGCACGGCTGCCGTCTGCACCCCATCCAGACCCGGCATGCGCCAGTCAAGAAGGACGATCCGGTAGGGATCACCAAGCCCGTCCGCACGCTCGACCATGCCGACTGCCGTTTCGCCGCAGTCCGCGTCATCTGGCCGCATCCCCAATTGGGCAAGCATATCGACCAGAACCTGCCGCGCCTCCTGACAATCATCAACGACCAGCACCCGCCAATTGTTCAGGCTAGCCAGCGCCGGCCGCGCCAGTTCAGTTGCTCCACTGCACCCCAGCCAGGCGGTGAACCAGAACGTACTCCCCTTGCCCGGTTCGCTCTCCACCCCGACTTCGCCGCCCATCATCTCGGCCAGTCGACGGCTGATTGTGAGCCCGAGTCCCGTGCCGCCATATTTCCGCGTTGTTGAACTGTCGGCCTGCTCAAAGGCCGAAAACAAGCGAGGGATGATCTCCGGCGCAATGCCGATACCGGTATCTCTGACCTCGAAACGAACCAACTTGCGAACGCCCCGCTCCTCAACTACAGATGCACGGATTACGATCGCCCCGGACTCAGTAAATTTGATCGCGTTGCCGACATAATTGAGCAGGATCTGCCCCAAGCGCAACGCATCGCCCTCAAACGTCGCCGACAGCTCAGGCGCCATGTCACGCACCAGTTCGACCCCCTTGGCATAAGAACGCTCGGCCGCCATGCTGCACACCGAATCGAAAACTCGCTCGATGCTGAACGGCGCATTCTCCAGTTGCAACTTTCCAGCATCGATCTTGGAAACGTCCAGAATGTCGTTGATGACCGCCAGCAGGTGCAAGGCTGCATCGCTGATCTTGCCGAGCCGCTCCCGCTGATGCGCATCGTGCAACTCCTTGCCGAGCAGATGCGCCAGACCGAGGATGGCATTCATCGGCGTCCGGATCTCGTGACTCATGTTGGCAAGGAAGGCGCTCTTCGCCTGGTTCGCCCGGTCAGCCTCGTCCCTGGCCACAACCAAGGCTTCGTTGGCCTTGGCAAGCTCCTGGGTACGCGATTCGACTTTTTGATCGAGTTCGGCGGCCCAGTGACGCAAATCCCCAGTCTGCTTGTCGATGGTCCCGAGCAGGCGATCGAACAAGCGCCCAAGTCGCACCAGCTCATTGTCACCGGGCATTTCGCCGACCCGTGCTGTCATGTCGCCCTTGCCCACGGCCCGCATCGTTGTTTCGAGACGCTCCATCGGACGCAGAATGCTGACCGCCAGACGCATCGAAATCCAGGCAGCGGCAGCAGCAGACAAGGCAATCAATATTGCCGCCAAGCCCAGCGCCTGCCAGCGGAACGCAGCAAAGGGCTCCTCCGGAATACCGACATAAGTCATGCCGATCCGTTGGCCCTGATAATCCAGAAGCGGCTGATAAGCGGTTACCGCCCAATGATTAACGACATAGGCCCGTTTCAGCCAGGTCTCGCCACGGTCAAGCACGCTTTCCTTGACTGCCTGCGAGACCCGGGTACCAATCGCTCGCTCACCCCGTGCATCCCGGACCGTTGTTGCAATTCGGACATCGTCGAGGAACAACGTAACAGTTCCCTCGACCCCCATCTGCCTCAGACCACCGCCAGAAACGATTTCCCGCACGTAATCCACGAAGCCGGTACGATGATTGAGGAGCACACCACCAAGCACATAGGCCGTCACATACCCGCTTTCATCGCGCATCGGTGCCGCAGCCAACAGCATCAAACCACGCCCCTCTTCCCTGGCAACTTTCGGCGTCGCCATCGGAGTATCGACCAGTTTTACCAGCGCCCTGTCGGCCAGCGAGGCATACAATTTCAACAGTTGCTCTCTGGTGACCACCTCGAGTCCGGCATGCTCCTTTCCTGATCGCAACGCCTCGCGGAGCACCCCCAACGGGATATGCGACTCGCCGGGCGGCATCTCTTTGCTTGAGCCAACGACCTTGCCGTTTGCGTCGACGACCGCCAGCACATCGAAATCAAGATTTTCCTGGCGCGAAGCCAGTACCTCGCTTAGAACCTTGCCAGGCTGCATCGCAAATTCCCGGATCCGGCGGGAATTTGCAACAGACAACGTCGCCGTGGATATTTCTGTCTGCAGGTGCAGCAGGTGGCTGTTGGCTACCGCGATGTCGTTCTCGACCTTTTGCAGCAACAGGCGATCGAAGAACGCGTTTCCCATGAAGAGCAGGATCGCCAGCAATACCGGCAATGACGCCATTGGCAGTAGCGCGAGCACCCAGAGGCGAAATTTGAGCTTGCCGGCATTAGCCAGTAGCCCTCTGGAGCGGAGCCGTTCGCCAAGCATGATTTTTGAACTCCCATACGCCCGTCAGGAGCGGGCGCGTTATTGTTGGTGTTATTGTTAATTTTGCGCTTATTTGGAACTCAATGCAAACCTGTAAAGCTTTGATTTCCAAGGAGCGGGAAATAAGTTATACTTTAAAGATCAATGCGTTGATGCTTCGCCCGCAGTATTTCCGAGCAGCCCCCGGTTCAGGTAGGTTTCGTTTGCTGGTTCACCCCATTGATTCGCCCCCGGCATGGCTGCGTCGGGGAACTCAGGCCGCCCGACCGTCGGGCCAATCCGTCGCCAGTTAAAACAACGTCAAAGGCGGCGAGGAAAGGAAACACCAACATGTCGACCTCCGTCGAAAGCTTTGCCGATCTCGGTTTAAGCGACACCCTTCTGCAAACTCTCACCCAAATCGGCTACGAAACCCCGTCGCCGATCCAGGCCCAGTGCATCCCCGTCCTGCTCGAAGGTCATGACCTGATCGGCATGGCCCAGACCGGCACCGGCAAGACCGCCGCCTTCGCCCTGCCGCTGATGGAACAGATTGACGTCAAGCTGACCAAGCCGCAGGCATTGATCCTGACCCCGACGCGCGAACTGGCCATCCAGGTCGCCGAGGCGCTGCAAAGCTACGCCAAGAACCTGCCCGGCTTCCACGTCCTGCCGATCTACGGCGGCCAGAGCTACACCATCCAGCTCAAGCAACTGTCGCGCGGCGCCCACGTCATCGTCGGCACCCCAGGTCGCGTCATGGACCACCTCGAGCGCAAGACGCTCAATCTCGACAACCTGAAGACCATGGTGCTCGACGAAGCGGACGAAATGCTGCGCATGGGCTTCATCGACGACGTCGAGTGGATTCTCGAACGCACCCCGGAAAAGCACCAGACCGCGCTGTTCTCGGCCACCATGCCGGAACAGATCCGCCGCGTCGCCCAGAAATACTTGGTCGAGCCGCGCGAAATCAAGATCAAGTCGGCCACTGCCACCGTTGCAGCCATCCGTCAGGTTTACTGGCAGGTTTCCGGCATGCACAAGCTGGACGCGCTGACCCGCATCCTCGAAGTTGAAGAAGATTTCGATGCCGCGATCATCTTTGTCCGCACCAAGACGGCGACCGTCGAACTGGCTGACAAGCTCTCCGCACGTGGCTACGCTGCTGCGGCCCTGAACGGCGACCTCAACCAGCAGATGCGCGAACGCGTCATCGAGCAGTTGAAGTCCGGCGCCCTGGACATCGTCATCGCCACGGACGTCGCCGCCCGCGGCATCGACGTGCCGCGCGTCAGCCACGTCGTTAACTACGACATCCCTTACGACACCGAAGCCTACGTACACCGCATCGGTCGTACCGGCCGCGCCGGCCGTACCGGCAACGCCATTCTGTTCGTCGCGCCGCGCGAAATCCGCATGCTGCGCACCATCGAGCGCGCCACCCGTTCGCCGATCGCGCCGCTGACCCTGCCCAGCCGGGCCGATGTCACCAACAAGCGTGTCGCCGATTTCAAGGAAAAGGTTGCCGAGGTGCTGAATGCCGAGGGCCTCGACTTCTTCGCCAACATCGTCTCGCAGATCGCCGAAGAGCAGAACGTCGGCGCCGAAGAAGTCGCTGCTGCGCTGGCCATGATGGCCCAGGAAAGCAAGCCGCTGCAGATCGCCGGCGAAGACCCGCGTCCGGCCCCGGCCCCGCGCGACGATCATCGTCCGGGGGTCTTTGGCGAACGCGAACGCAAGCCAGGCTTCGAAGGCCGTGGCGAACGCCCGCGCTTTGACGACCGCAACGGCGACAAGCCACGCTTCGAAGACCGTCCGCGTCGCGAAGACCGCCCGGCCCGTCCGGCGCCGACCGGCGACATGGTGCGCTACCGCATCGACGTGGGCCGTGACCATGGCGTCGAAGTACGCGACATCGTTGGCGCCATCGCCAACGAAGCCGGTATTGAAAGCCGCTTTATCGGCCGCATCGGTCTCTATGAAGAATCGAGCACCGTCGAATTGCCGGCCGGCATGCCCGCTGAGGCTGCCAACGCCCTGAAGCGCACCCGCATCCGTGGCGTGCCGATCAACATCCGTCAGGACGAAGGTCGCCCGGGTGGCAGCACCGGTGGCGAACGCAAATTCGATGGCGATCGCGGCGGCTTCAAGAAAAAGAAGTTCGGCGACCGCTAAGCGAACAACTTTCGCGACAAGCCACGGCAAGCCCGTGGCTTTTTTGTGCCATTCGCACAAATGATAATAATTCCTGTTTACTTTTTAGCAAATGCACTTAAGATAGGAATCATTCTCAACTACCGGGCAATCCCCGATGAAATCCCTGATAGCTCACGTATCCATCGCCGCCCTGCTCCTTGGTGGCGCCTTGTTTGTCCTGATCCCAGCCTGACACGGAGACCGCCATGCCTGCAACTGAACTCTGGGCCGGCGCATTGAGCCTGATCCTGATCCACGAAGAAACCGGCTGCCAGCATTCCGCGCTCAACGCTGCGCGTTTGCTTGACCAGTTGTGCGACAGCGAAGGGATCGACGACGAAACCCGCCGGCTCTGCGAACGCGCCAGCAGCCGCCTTTCGCACAGGGAGACTCGCCATGCTTGCGCCGCTTAAAGACCGAAACCTGATCGAACGCGACACGGATGACCGAAGCGAAGCCGAAGTTCGCGCCGACAACGCAGCGCTCAAGGTACGCCTGCGCCAGGCGCGGCAAATGCAAAAACGTACGGCCACGCTGAGTACCCGGAAAATCATCGAACTGACCAACGAGAACCATCGCTTGTCCGAGTTGAATCGCTACCAGCAAAAAAGACTGGAAGAACTCGAATCGGGCACGGCCATCGTAACGCTCGGCCAACAGTTGATGGCCGCCCGTCTGCACAACGAAGAATTGCTCGAAGCGGCGAAATGCGTCTGGTTCCTCGACCGCACACTGTGCGCCGCGCGCAGCGAATGCGAGCGACTCGCCCGGGAGCGCGACCACGCGCTCGACACCCTGCACTCGCGCAGCGAACCAAGGCTTGACGCTTGAACGACACGCCATTACAGGCCGATCCACCCTGCTGTTCAGTTTTGGGCAAAATTTCCGGCCGACCGTAGCATTTCGGCCCCGATGGCGTTCAGACCGGCGTTTCCTTAGCGCCGCTCCAACCAGTTGAGCAATTCTGAGAACAGGACTTCCGGATTGACCGGTTTGGCAACGAAGTCGTTCATGCCCGCATCCATGCAGGCCTGACGGTCTTCCTCGAAGGCATTGGCAGTCATGGCCAGAATCGGCGTCTGCTCGCGGCCCGGCAAGGCGCGGATGGCACGCGTTGCCTTCAGTCCGTCCATGACCGGCATCTGGACATCCATCAGGATCAGCGCGTAGTCGGTCACCTTGGCCATTTCCACCGCCCGCGCTCCGTTCTCGGCGATATCCACCCGCAAGCCCAGCGTTTCCTGCAAAAGCTCCAGCGCGACGATCCGGTTGATCTCATCGTCCTCAACCAGCAGGACATGGGCGTTTCCATGCCGGGCTTTCAACGCATCTTCCGCTTCGCCCTCTGTCAGCTTTGCCGACTGCCCCGGGATCAGCGCACCTTGACTGTCCTTCCTCAAACGCAGCGTTAGTGAAAAGCAGCTTCCCTCGCCGATCACGCTGCTTGCCGCGATCTCTCCTCCCATCAGCCGAACAAGGCGCCGGCAGATCGCCAAGCCGAGGCCGCTTCCGCCATGCTGGCGCGTGGTCGAACTGTCAGCCTGCTCGAAAGGCTCGAATATGCGCACCAGAGCGTCCGGCGGAATGCCGATGCCGGTATCGGCAACATCGACCGCCACCAGCACGTCACTTGCGCTTTCTTCACGTATGGCTGCACTGACCGTCACCTCGCCGCACCGGGTAAACTTGACCGCATTGCCAACCAGATTGAGCATGATCTGCTGGATACGAAGCGTATCGCCGAGCAAGGGAAGATCAAGCAGACGCGGTTCGACTTCCAGCTTCAGGGACAGGCCCTTGCCTTGCACTCGTTCAGCCATCAGGCTCTCGACGTTGCTGAAAACCCCGCCCATCCGGAACGGCAGAGCCTCCAGCAACAGGCGATCGGCCTCGATTTTCGACAGGTCAAGCACGTCTCCGATCAGCGAAAGCAAATGGCCGGCCGCCTGACCGATCCGTGCCAGATTGTCGCGTTGACCCGGGTCGACATTGTTTCTGGCCAGCATGTGGGTCAGGCCGATGATCGCGTTCATCGGCGTCCTCACCTCGTGGCTCATATTGGCCAGGAATGCGCTCTTGGCCCGATTTGCTGACTCAGCGGCATCCTTGGCCTGCGACAGCTCCTGCGTCCGCGCAGCAACCATCGACTCCAGCTCGTCGCGGTGACGCAGCAATTCGGTCCGTGCCCGCTGGCGTTCGATGCGCCAGCGCCCTGCCAACCAGCCACCCCAGGCAATGCCGCCGATGCCGATCAGCCAGATGATGAAATGACTGGTGCCGAGAAGAATCCGGGACTCGGCCATCTGGTTCATATAGGGGGCCAGCGGCAAATTGAGTCCGGTGGCACCGCGCATATCCCCCGTTTTGTAGCCAAGGATCCCGTGGCACTTGTCGCATCCCGGCTCCATCATCATCGCCCGTAGATAGCGGAGATATGGCTTGCCATCGACCGAATCCACTTCCCAGACCTCCGCCTTTTCGCCGCGCTCGAAGGCTTCCAGTTGCACCTTTTCCCAGGCATCCGGCGCGTTGCCGGGGTTCAGGTAGCGCAAGCCGGTGATGCGGCCGCGAATGCCATAGTCTTCGGCATAGAGATCCATCATCTGGCGCAACATCGACGCCGGATTGAGGAGAGTCAGCTTGCGTCCATCGTTCGTCGTGACATCTCGCCCCGGAACGTGCCACAACCAGGGTATCGACGACTGTGTTTCGGTGATCGGCACGTAAACGCCGCCGTGCAACGTACCCCAGCGGCGAAACGTGATGTCCTTGTTGAGATTGGCCCGTGCCTCGGCATAGGCCATATCCATGCCCTGCTTGCGGATATTGGTGAAATTCCAGATCAGCGAAACGCCCAGCACGACCGTCCACAAAAGTGCGGCCAGCACGGTCAAGCGCAGGGGGAGATTCTTTTCAGCCATGGGGCACCCAGATTGCCGATTCCAAAATGGTAGCTGCTGCCGGCAAGCCGGAATTGATCCAAAACAACAATATGGCGAAATTCACCAGAAACAACTTAACCCTGAAGCAGGCAATTCGTGTTGACAATCATTCTCGTTCACTTACAATGCGAGTCATTCTCGTTTGCATTTGGATTAGCAATGATAGCGCCGCCAAAAATGCCGCCCGCCCCGCCCCCGGTCGCCAGTTCAGAACTCAGGCCCCGCCTCGACAGCGAGGAAATATTGCGCGGCAACAGCGCGGTTGAAATTGATCACGCCGGCCAGCGCTACCTGCTGCGCGTTACCCGCGAGAACAAACTGATTCTGACCAAATAGCTTCTCTCTCCGTTGTAAATCTCTCGTTCCCCAGCCAGCGAGCCAAGGGTTTTTTCAGGCGGCAAGCGGAACGCAACCGAGCAAACACGCCTTTATGAGCTACGTCCTTTCCCGTCCCTCTTCTGCCCAGCGCAGCAGCCTGCTTGGCGTGGTCATCGGTCTCCATGCCGCGGTCTTCCTGGTGATCATGGCGGCCAAGACCATCGTGCCGGAAATCGTCGAGATGCCGCTGATCGTCGACTTGCTGCAGCCGCCAGCCGAAATCAAGCAACCGGTCGCCAAGCCGCTGCCGATGGTAAAGCCGCAGCCGGTTCGCCAACCCATTCCCAAGACCCCGACCCCGGTCATCGAAGCCACACGCAGCGAGCAGCCCGCGGTGGCTGCCCCGCTTGCCTCGCCGCCAGACATCAAGCCGGCACCGCCGGCGCCACCGGCCGCCGAACCGGTCAGCCAGGCGCGCTTCGACGCCGATTACCTGAAGAATCCAGCGCCGCCGTATCCACCGCTCTCCCGGAAGATCGGCGAGGAAGGCAAGGTCATCCTGCGCGTTTCGGTCAATCCGCAGGGCAGCGCCGACAGCGTCGAGATCAAGACCTCGTCGGGCAGCCAGCGGCTGGACGAGTCGGCGCAAAGAACCGTGCGCAACTGGAAATTCATCCCGGCCAAGCGCGGCGACACTGCCGTCCAGAGCTGGGTGCTGGTCCCGATCATTTTCAAATTGGAGTCTTGAACATGCAGGAAAACATTCAGGAAGCGGCGCAAAACGCCTTCGGATTCGCCCATCTGTGGGCCAGTGGCGATCTCGTTTCGCATTCCGTTGCCTACATCCTGATCGCGATGTCGGTGGCCAGCTGGTACCTGATCCTGGCCAAGGCCTGGGACTGGTTCCGGGTTCGTCGTGCCGCCAGGGCGGTCGCCGCCTTCTGGGCGGCGAGCAGCGTCGCCGAGGGCATCGAACGCCTGAACCAGGCCGGGAACGACAGCCCCTACGCCCAACTGGCCAGCCAGGCGAATTGCTGCAACAACGACTGCGAAGCGGTCAGCGGCCGCCTGGTCTCGCGCTTCGACCCGGCCGAGCAGATGGAACGCGCCCTGCGCCAGCAACTGTCCGGCACGCAGGCGAGCATGGAGAACGGCCTGACCCTGCTCGCCACGACCGGTGCCACGGCGCCTTTCGTCGGCCTGTTCGGCACCGTCTGGGGCATCTACCACGCGCTGGTCGCCATCGGCCTGTCCGGCCAGGCGGCACTGGAAAAGGTGGCCGGCCCGGTCGGCGAGGCGCTGATCATGACCGCCGCCGGCCTCGCCGTCGCCCTGCCCGCCGTCTTCGCCTACAACGCCTTTACCCGCTCCAACCGCGTCGTGCTGGCCGATCTCGATGCCTTTGCTCACGACCTGCATGCCTTCTTCACGGTGGGCAAGCCGTTTGTCGCCAACAGCGCGCAGATCCATCCGATGCGCGCCCGGGCCGCCGCCGAGGTGGCCTGAGATGGCGCTGGGCAGCTTCAATTCGCCGGGCAGCCAGATGCCGACGGCGGAAATCAACATGACCCCACTGGTCGACGTGATGCTGGTCCTGCTGATCATCTTCATCATCACCGCGCCGCTGATGACGCATCAGGTCAAGGTCGACCTGCCACGCGCCGCCAGCACGCCGATACCGGAAAAGCCGCTGACGCTGCAGGTGTCGATCACCGGCGAGAACATCGTCTATGTCGGCAACGACACGGTCGACCGCGATGGCCTGGAGCAGAAGTTCCGCGCGGCCGTGGCGCAGGACGCCAACGTCGAAATGCATCTGAAGGCCGACCGCGCCACCCGTTACGACGCTGTCGCTGAAACGATGAGCGCCGCCCGCCGGGCCGGCTTGACCAAAATCGGCTTCGTCACCCAGCCGGGGACCGAAGCGCGCTAGTTTTTCCTTCATTAAACCATCCTCAAGCCAGCCACGCGGATCGCCAGCCAGCCAGCCAGCCAGAGAAAACCGGGAGTCTCAGCATGCTGACCGAAAAAAATCTTCTATCCGCACTGGCCTTGTCCGCCGCACTGTCCGCTCCGGCGCTGGCCCTCGAATACCCGATTGGTGTCCCGCAGCAACGCGCCGGCATGGAAATCGCAGCCGTCTATCTGCAGCCGGTCGAAATGGAACCGGACGGGATGATGAAGAAGGCTTCCGAATCAGACATCCACCTGGAAGCCGACATCCACGCCCTGGCCAATAACCCGAACGGCTTCGAGGAAGGCGCCTGGATGCCCTACCTGATGATCAAGTTCGAGGTCAGCAAGATCGGTGGCGACTTCAAGGTGGCCGGCGATTTCATGCCGATGGTCGCCAACGATGGCCCGCACTATGGCGACAACGTCAAACTGGCCGGCCCGGGCAAGTACAAGGTGAAATACACCATCCTGCCGCCGTCGGCCAACCCGCACGCCCACTTCGGCCGCCATACCGACCGTGCGACCGGCGTCCGTCCGTGGTTCAAGCCGTTTGAAGTCGAGTACGAATTCACCTACGTCGGCATCGGCAAAAAAGGCGGCTACTGATCATGAAGCTCGCCAAAATTACCGCTGCGCTGGTCGCGGCGGGGCTGGCCGTGCCCGCCCTGGCCGGCCCCAAGGAAATCGAGTTGCTGGAGAAGCTGACCGCCCGGCTGGAAAAACTCGAAGCCCGCAACGCCGAGCTGGAGAAAAAGCTGGAGGCCCGCAACAGCGGACTGGAACAGCAGGTCAAGACGCTGAAGGACGAAAGCGACGCCGTTGCCGCCGGCCTCGACAGCCCGCGTCTGTCGCAATACGAGCCGGAACTGACGGTGCGCCTGAAAGCCGTCGAGAAGGACGCGCTAGAAATGAAGAAGGCCGCGAAGATCGCCGAAGGACTGGAAGGCATCAAGGTCAGCGCCTCGCTGGCGACCGTCGGCCAGCATGCCAGCGGACTGCCGGGCGGCATTGAGAACGGCAGTTCGCAACTCAACTACCGGGCCGACGTCTCGGTGGAACTGCCGCTGGCCGCCATCGGCGACATCGAACACAAGCTCTTCGCCCACCTGCGCATGGGCCAGGGCCTGGGGCTCAACGCCACTTTCAGCAACCTCGGCCATTTCGCCAGCGCGCCGAATGCGCTGGCCTTCCGCGCCTCCGGTTCCAGCCCGGACGATTCGGTGACCATCCTCGGCCAGGCCTGGTACCAGGCCGCCATTCCGCTGCCCTTCCTCGGCTTCAAGCCCTACTCGCGGGAGACGCTGGAGGTCACCTTCGGCAAGATGGACATCTTCGGCTTCTTCGACCAGAACGCCGGCGGCGGCGACGAGGCCAAACAGTTCCTGAACTCGGTCTTCGTCCACAATCCGCTGCTCGATGCCGGCGGCGAAGTCGGTGTCGATGCCAACGGTTTCCAGCCCGGTTTCGTCGTCTCCTACCTCAACTGGTTCAACAAGGCGGAACCCTGGCGCTTGTCGCTCGGCGTCTTCGGCGCCGGCGACCGCGGCGCCAACTACCAGCGCAGCCTGTCGTCGCCGCTGCTGATGGTGCAGGCCGAGAAACAGTTGAAGCTGTTCGGCGGCCTGACCGGCAACTACCGGGGCTACGCCTGGAACCGCAGCCAGGGCACCGATTTCGACGGCAACGTCACCAAGCACACCGGGGTCGGCGTCTCGGTCGACCAGCGCGTCGGTGACGGGGTCACCCTCTTCGGCCGCTACGGCAAGCTGATCAGCGGCGAATTGCCGTTCAACCAGGCAGCCACGGCCGGCGCCGAATTTAACGGCAGCTACTGGGGCCGCGCCGCCGACGCCATCGGCATCGCCGGCGCCTGGCTGCAGTCGGGCAAGGCCTATCGCAATTCGACGGTCACCGCCTGGCTGGATGACGCCCAGACGCAGGCGGCCTTCACCTTCACGCCGCGCGGCGCGGAGAAGCTGGCCGAAATCTACTATCGCCTGCGCATCGCACCGCAATTCGAACTGACGCCGGACTTCCAGTACGTCGTCGACGGCGGCGGCAATTCGAATGGCAAGGCGGTCAAGGTCTTCGCCCTGCGCGCCAACATCGCCTACTGAGGAATCTCCATGAAACGCGCGCTCCTTTCCGTGGTTTTTGGCCTTTTTTTGGCGCCGACCGTAGCATTTGCCGACGACATGCCAACTTTCAAGCTACTGATGAAGAACGGCCGGTTTTTCCCCGAAACGGTCGAAGTGCCGGCCGGCGTTCGCTTCCGGCTGGAGGTCAAGAACGAAGGGCCGGGTGCCACGGAATTCGAGAGCCTGGAATTGAAGAAGGAACTGGTGCTCGCCCCCGGCGTCACCCGGAACCTGGTGTTTTTCCCGATGCGACCGGGTACCTACAAGTTTTTTGACGATTTCCATCCGGACACCGGCCAAGGCCGGATCGTCGCCAAATAAACCGCCAGCCAGCTAATTGAAACCACTGGTCTGCTTCGCAATGGGCGGATCAGGCCAGATAGCCAGCAAGCTCGGAGCAGCAGATGGGTAACGCATTTTTTGTCGTCTGGCGGGAGAGCCTCGAAGCTTTCCTGATCGCCGGGATACTTTTCGCCTGGTTGCAGGCCAACGACGCCAGCGGCAAGGGCAAGCGCGCGCTGTTCGGCGGTCTCGCTGCCGGGGCCGGGCTGGCCCTGCTGCTCGGCTGGGCCTTGCTCAGCGTGCAGGACGAACTGACCGGCGAGGCGCTGGAGATCTTCCAGACCGCGACGCTGTTCGTCGCCGCCGGCCTGATCACCCAGATGGTGCTGTGGATGCGCAAGCACGGCCGGCAGATGAAGGCCCGCCTGCATGCCGACCTGGCGGCGGCCCGCGAACGTTCCGGCTACCTGGGTGTTGCCGTCGTCGCCGCCCTGGCCGTCGCCCGCGAAGGGGCCGAAACGGTGATCTTTCTCTACGGCCTCGCCCAGGCCGGCGACCTGATGCCACTGTGGGTCGGTTCGCTGGCCGGCTTTGGCGCGGCCGGCGCCACCGCCTGGCTGGCCGCCCGCAGCCTGGCCCGCCTGAATATCGCGCTGCTCCTGCGCCTGTCGTCCATCCTGCTACTGATCCTCGCCTCGGCCCTGCTGCTCACCGCCATCGACCGCCTGATCGGCGCCGGTTGGCTGCCGCCGCTGCTCGACCCGGTGTGGGACAGCTCACGGCTGCTCGACGACACGACGACCGGCGGCAAGCTGCTCGCCGACTTCTCCGGCTACCGAGCCCGCCCGACGTTGAGCGGCCTGCTCGCCTGGCTGAGCTACTGGGGCATCGTGCTGATTGCCTGGCGGAGAACTGGCCATGGCTGAGCAGGTCATTCAGTTTCACCCCAGCCGCCCGCGCAACCGGCTGGAAAAAATCGGCCTCTTCCTGCGCCGCAACCGCCGCCTGATCATCGGCATCCAGTGGCTGATCGTCATCCTCTACGCCGCGATGGTCATCATCCCGGCGTTTTTGCCTTTGCCGCCGGAAGACGCGCACATCTGGGACAACCTCCGGCTGTTCGCGCAATTCTGCTTCTGGGGCCTGTGGTGGCCGGGCGTCATGATCGCCACGGTGACCATGGGCCGCGTCTGGTGCGGCCTGTTCTGCCCGGAAGGCGCCGTCTCCGAATGGGTCAGCCAGTACGGCCGCGGCAAGGCCCTGCCGCGCTGGCTCAAGTGGTCGGGCTGGCCCTTCATCGCCTTCGTGTGCACCACCGTTTACGGCCAACTGGTCAGCGTTTACGAATACCCGCAGGCCGCCCTGCTGGTCCTCGGCGGATCGACCGTCGCCGCCGCCGGCATCGGCCTGCTCTACGGCCGTGAGAAGCGCATCTGGTGCCGCTACCTGTGCCCGGCCTCGGGCGTCTTCGCCGTACTCGCCAAGATCGCCCCGCTGCACTACAAAGTCGACCGCGCCGCCTGGGATCGCCACCAGGGTGACTTCGAGCCGGTCAATTGCGCCCCGCTGCTCGACGTCCGGCGCATGACCAGCGCCTCCGAATGCCATAGCTGCGGCCGCTGCGCCGGCCAGCGCGATGCCGTCACCTACGCCGCCCGTTCGCCGTTCAGCGAAATCCTCGACTTCAACAACCCGGCCCGGACGCCGGACGCGCTGACGCTCGTCTACGGCGTGCTCGGCGTTGCCACCGCCGCCTTCCAGTGGACGCTCAGCCCGTGGTTCCTGCACGCCAAGCTGGCGCTCGCCGAATGGCTGGTCGAGCACGACCACTTCGCGCTGCTCGACAACGACGTGCCCTGGTGGCTGCTCACCCACTACCCGGAAGCCAGCGACCTTTTCACCTGGCTCGACGGCGCGCTGATCCTCGCCTACCTGCTCGGCGGCGGCTTCCTGCTCGGCAGCCTGCTACTGATCGGCCCGGCCATCGCCGCCCGCCTGCTGAAGACCGAACACCTGACCTGGCAACGCTTCACCCTCGCCCTGACCCCGCTCGCCGCGGCCAGTGTCATCCTCGGCCTGTCGATGCTCACCGTCACCCACCTGAAAGCCGAACACTTGTGGCTCGGCTGGCTGCCGACCTTCCGCATCGGACTGCTCAGCGCCGGCTGTTTGGGCAGCCTGTGGCTGACTATCCAGCTAATGCTACGGTCGGAAGCAAATTTTGCCCAAAAATCAATTTCCGGGCTGGCCATGTTGGTGCCGGTCGCGCTGATGGCAACGATCTGGACGCTGGTGTTTTTTGTTTGGTAATTCACGAATCTGACAAATTATCAAAACTCCCAATAACTTTTGAATGGCATAATCTGACAAATACAAAAGCATAGGGAGCGGTTTTGGCTACGCTGATACCGGCAATCGGCACTTGCGTCTCGAATATGACCGGCGGCGAGCGACGCTTCGCCAACCGCCTAGAACAGAAGCTCGAAGACGACTGGATGCTCTGGTACGACGTACCGCTCGGGCCGCGCAATGTGCATCCCGATTTCGTCGTCTTCAACCCCCGCCGTGGTTTGCTGGTACTGGAGGTCAAGGACTGGAAGCTGGATACGATCCAGGACATCGACCGCCAAAGCACCAGCATCCTCACCCCCAACGGCCTCAAGCGCGTCGCCAATCCGCTGGAACAAGCCCGGCAATACGCCCACCAAGTCAGCAACCTGCTGCAACGCGACCCGCAGCTGACCATCAACAGCGGCCGCCTCCAGGGCACCCTGCTCTTCCCGTGGAGCTACGGCGTCGTGCTGGCCAACATCAGCCGCAAGCAATTCGACAGCACCAACCTCGGCGAAGTCATCGAAGCCCACCGCGTCATCTGCCAGGATGAAATGACCGAAAGCGTTGATGCCGAAGCTTTCCAGGAACGCTTGTGGGGCATGCTCCCCTTCGCCCGCAGCGTACCGCTCGCCCTGCCGCAAATCGACCGCATCCGCTGGCATCTATTCCCGGAAATCCGCATTGCCGCACCAACGCAAAACGGCCTGTTCGACGATCAGGAACCGGAAATCCCCGATATCGTCCGTGTCATGGACCTGCAGCAGGAACAACTTGCCCGCAGCCTGGGCGAAGGCCACCGCGTCATCCACGGCGTGGCCGGCAGCGGCAAGACGCTGATCCTCGGCTATCGGGCAGAACATCTGGCCAAGATCTGCGCCCGACCGATTCTGATCCTCTGCTACAACCGCACCCTGGCCAAGCGCCTGACCCGCACGATAGCGGCCAAGGGGCTGGCCGAGAAGGCCCACGTCCACACCTTCCACCAATGGTGCAGGGCGCAACTCGTCGCCTACAACGCCGGTCTGCCGGAAAACAACAAGGACAGCGACGCTTACGCTGGTGAACTCGTCGACCGCATCATCCGCGCCGTCGACGCCAACATCATCCCGGCCGGCCAGTACGACGCCGTGCTGATCGACGAAGGCCACGACTTCCAGCCCGAATGGCTCAAGCTCGTCGCCCAGATGGTCAATCCGAGCACCAATTCGCTGCTCGTCCTCTACGACGACGCCCAATCCATCTACGGCCGCGAAAAGCGCGGCAAACTCAGCTTCAAGAGCCTCGGCATCCAGGCCCAGGGCCGCACCACCATCCTCAAGATCAACTACCGCAACACCCAGGAAGTCCTCGAACTGGCCAGCGGCATCGCCAGCGACCTGCTCAAGCCGACCGCCTCGGACGAAGACGGCATTCCGCTCGTCACCCCCATCAGCGCCGGCCGCCACGGCCCCAAACCACTGCTGATCGAACTGCCCAGCATCCAGGAAGAAGCCGACTACATCGCAAAACACCTCAAGGAAGCCCACAAAACCGGCACCCCATGGAGCGACATGGCCGTCATCTACCGCGACTACGGCATCGGCAAACCGGTACTCGCCACGCTAAGGAAAGCCGGTATCCCGGTCACGTACCAGGACGACATCACCTTCGCGGAAAAGGAAGACACCGTGAAGTTCCTGACCATGCATAGCTGCAAGGGACTGGAGTTTCCGCTGGTGGCGATAGCGGGGGCTGGGCGGGTGGTGGATGAAGGGCGGAAGGATGAGGAGGCGCGGTTGTTGTATGTGGCGATAACACGGGCGACCAGAGAGTTGGTGATCATCAGCGAAGAGAAAAGGATGGAAAAAAATGACTAATGAATCATCGAAAAAATTTGGGATATCTACTTTGTTAAAACTGCTTGGAGGCTTATTCCTTCTTTGGGTGTTTTATGGATTTGCCAGTTTTGCGCTGGTGCCGCTATTGGTTGACCACGACCTTACCAAAGCAGGGCAACTTGGAGATATGTTTGGTGCAATTAATGCTCTATTTTCAGCGTTTGCTTTTGCCGGCCTAATTTATACGATTCTCCTGCAGAGAGAGGAGTTATCTTTACAGCGAGAGGAATTGGAAAGTACAAGAATCGAAATACGGGGGCAAAAGGAGCAGCTTGAGGCACAAAATTTGACAATCAAGCGCCAAGTATTTGAGAGCAGTTTTTTTGCCCTTCTTGGAGCGTACCAAGACAATATAAAACTATTAGATATCCGCAACAGGGAAGGCGTTGTTATTCGTCAAGGCAGGGATTGCTTTAGTTATTTTTTTAATTCAACTCTAAAAAATGCATATGCACATTTCAAAAAAGGAGATGGATCCGTTCGGAGCGAAGCACTACGCTCCAGAATAGAAAGGGTTATAAATCAAACTGACTACTCTGAACTTGTCACATCACGAGGAGGACCAGCCCAAGATGCAGTCAAGGCCTATGTTTACCTCTTTATGGAGCATCAAGCAGATGTAGGGCATTATTTTAGAACGGTATACCATTTGATTCGATTTATTGACGAATCAGATCTTCCTGATAGCGAGAAAAGAAGATTTTGTAGGATATTAAGAGCACAACTTTCAACGTACGAATTATTATTGTTTTTTTACAATGGGGTAAGTCCGTACGGCTATAAGAAATTTTGGCCGCTTGCAAATAAGTATGAGTTTTTTCAGAATTTGGATATTGATCTTTTGCTGGACCCAAGCCACAAGAGCTATTACAGCGGGGCTCTTGGGTGAAGATAGAATAATTTGGGTCCGGCTGATCAAACCCGCGAAACAATAGGAAACAATAGGGGTCAGACCTTTTCCAGCGTCATTCTCGGCTTTTCGATGCTCACCGTCACCCACCTGAAGGCCAAGCAAATATGGCTCGGCTGGCTGCCTACCTTCGCATCGCCCGGCTCGGCGCAGGCTTTATGGGCAGCCTGTGGCTGGTTTTCTAGCTAATCCTACGGTCAGCGGCAAATTTGCCCAAAAAAATCAATTCCCGGGCTGGCCATGCTGCCGGTCGGGCTGATCGCGACGATCTGGACGCTGGTATTTTTGTCTGGTGAGGGTGCATCGACAGATGCTTGCCGGAATGTCCATTATGGCTACAATGGACACAACCAACCCCCAGAGGTATGACCATGAAAGTCATGACCGCCCGCGACGCCAAGAATCACTTCGGCGAGTTTCTCGACACCGCCCGTCGGGAGCCCGTCGTCGTCACCAAGAACGACCGCCCGGTCGGCATCATGATTTCGGTCGAAGACGCTGCCGACACCTTGTTTTCCGATTTCTTCATCGACAAGGAGTCGGGCTACGACGAATGGCTGTTCGGCAAGGTGAATCGGACGATGGAACGCGTCGCCTCCGGCGAAACCAAGCTGAGTGAGCACAGCGAAGCGATGTCGCTCCTGAAAGACCAGCTCGCCGCACGCCTCGGCAAAACCGGGTAACGATGCGCATACTGTGGACCGACGAGGCGCTCAGCGACCTTGAGGAAATTCTCGTCTATTACTACCAGGAAGCCAGCCCCCGCACCGCCGCCGCGGTGGAACGGCGGATCATCGCCGAAATCGAATCGCTCCCGCCCTTTGTCGAACGGATCAGAAAAAGTGACCGCGTGCCGGACACCCACGAGCTGGTCGTCAACAAACTCCCCTACGTGGTTTTCGTCCAAATCCGGGATGACGCGATTGTCGTCCTGAACGTAGTTCATACCAAACGGCAATTCCCATGCTCGCCAACCTGACCGGCTTCTTGATCCAGTGGGGCATTACCGCCCTTTCCCTGTGGGTGGCCAGCCTCGTCTTCAACGGCATCCGCTTCGCCAGCACCTCGTCGCTGATCGTCTCGGCCCTGCTGCTAGGCTTTGTCAATGCCGTGCTCTGGCCGTTGCTGGTCGTGCTGACGCTGCCGCTGACCTTGCTGACGCTGGGCTTCTTCCTGCTCGTGATCAATGCGCTGCTCTTGCTGCTGGTCGCCAAGCTGGTGCCCGGCTTCACGATTTCCGGGTTCTGGACGGCCTTCTTTGCCAGCCTGTTCATTTCGATATTCAGCCTGTTCCTGAATTCGCTGATGCCGGATACGGAAATGAAGGTCTATCGCCTGCCACCTGCCGGGCAGACGATCTCGATATAGGCGCCAAGCGCTAAGCCGAATATCTGTTTCTCAATATTGACAAATACATCTATTTGTCTAGTATGAGAAACACTATGCCAGCCAAAGCCCCACCCAATTCCTCTACCGTTACCGAGCAGCTTGCTGCGCTCGGCACGCGCATTCGGGCGCGTCGCAAGGCGCTGAAGGTGAGCGCAACGGCGCTGGCCGAGGCGGCGGGGATGTCTCGGGTGAGCGTGCATCGCATCGAGCAGGGCGAACCGTCGGTGACGATGGGGGCTTACCTGAATGTGCTGGCGGCGCTGGGAATGAACTTATCGGCAACGGATGCAGGCGAGGCGCCAAGCGACAATTTCGCCGACGACAAGGCCGGCTGGTTGCCGGCGCGTGTCCGGCTGGCCGATTACCCGCAGTTGAAGCAGTTGGCCTGGCAGGTGCAGGGGATGGATGAACTGACGCCGCAGGAGGCGCATGGAATCTACGAGCGCAACTGGCGGCATGTTGACGAGGCGGCCTTGTTGCCGCACGAACAAAATTTGATCGCTGCCCTGCGGCTGGTTTTCGGCGACCCGGATTCACCCGGAGCCGGTGGTGTTTGAACGCCTGCACCACCGCCGGATTGCTTCGGTTTTGTCGGCGCTGGATGGCCGGTTGTTACGCGAAGCGAACTGCCTGTTCGGCAGCGGCACGGCGATTGCGCTACGTTGCGGCGAATATCGGGAATCGGTGGATATCGATTTTCTGGTTTCCGATGTCGCCAGCTATCGTTCCCTGCGCAAGTTGCTGATCGGGCCGGCCGGCTTTGCCGGCCTGCTGCGCGCCGGAAGCACCGCCTTCATACAGGCCCGCGAGTGTCGGGCCGATCAATACGGGATCAGGACGAGCCTGTTGGTGGCCGATCAGCCGATCAAGTTTGAAATCGTGCTCGAAGCGCGGATAGCGCTGGAGGTTCCGGCGGCGAGCGACGAGGTGTGCGGGATCGCCACCCTGTCGCGGCTCGATCTGGCGACCAGCAAGCTGCTGGCCAATGCCGACCGCTGGAGCGACGACGGCGTTTTCAGTCGGGATGTGATCGACCTGGCCATGATGCGCCCCACCCTGCCCCTGTTGCGCCAGGTGGTGACCAAGGCCGAGCAGACTTACGGCCAGGCAATATGCCGCGACCTGGAAAAAGCCATCGACAAGTTGCAGACCCGTCATGGCTGGCTGGAGCGCTGCATGCAGGCCATGGCGATCTCCCTGCCCAAGGCCGTGCTGTGGGAACGCATTCGTGCCTTGCGCCGCGTCTTGCCCTGACTGATTGTGGCAATCGCCAATTTGCTGACACCCGGGACGGAATTTCGATTTTGGCCATTTTTGGGGGCCGACCGCGCCCCGCAGGAAGTCCCCTTGGGGGATAGCATTTGCCCAAACTGATGGCGAGGTGGAACCGGTGCTCAAGCCTGCGGTCGGACGGCATATGCGGGTGGAAAAGCTACCGCCCGGCGTCTAGAATGGCTGTTCAGGCAAGCCAGCCGAGTTCTGCCAGCCAGCCCTTTCCATTCCCCACGACTTCTGGAGAAAGCCATGAAAGGCGACAAGAAAATCATCGACATCCTCAACGGACTGCTGGCCGGCGAACTGACCGCCATCGACCAGTACCTGATCCACGGCGAGATGTATGCCGATATGGGCTTCCAGCATCTGGCCGACAAGGCCATTCACGAATCCGACCACGAGCGCACACACGCCCGCGCGCTGATCCAGCGCATCCTCTTCCTCGAAGGCAAGCCCGACCTCTCCAAGCGCGAAGGCCTGAAGATCGGCAAGACCGTTCCCGAAATGCTCAAGTCCGACCTCGCCGTCGAATACAAGGTGGTCGGTGAATTGAAAAAAGCCATCGCCGCCTGCGAAAAGGCCCAGGATTACGTCAGCCGCGACATGCTGGTCGTCCAGCTCGACGACACCGAGATGGACCATGC
This sequence comes from Azonexus sp., assembly GCA_017983615.1. Classification (GTDB taxonomy): domain Bacteria; phylum Pseudomonadota; class Gammaproteobacteria; order Burkholderiales; family Rhodocyclaceae; genus Azonexus. The sequence continues at coordinate 50,976 of JAGOBB010000012.1, read as the reverse complement.
TTACTACCTCGAAAAGCAGATCAAGCTGATCGAACTGGTCGGCCTCGCCAACTACCAGCAGAGCCAGATAGGCTCGACCCCGGTTTAAGGAGCGACGACGATGAAAGGCGACAAGAAAGTCATCGACGCCCTGAACAAGGTGCTGAAGAACGAACTGACCTCGATCAACCAGTATTTCCTGCACGCCCGGATGTTCCGCAACTGGGGCCTGGAAAAGCTCAACGACTACCAGTACAAGCAGTCGATCCGCGTCATGAAGGAAGCCGACGAGATCATCGAACGCGTCCTCTTCCTCGAAGGCCTGCCCAACCTGCAGAACCTCGGCAAGCTGCTGATCGGCGAAAACGTCGTCGAGTGCCTGCAGGGCGACCTCAAATACGAGCGCGAGATCCAGCGCCCGCTGCTGGTCGAAACCATCGCCCTGTGCGAGGAACTGCAGGACTACGTCAGCCGCGACCTTCTGGAAGAACTGCTCGAACACTGCGAGGAAGCTATCGACTGGCTGGAAACCCAACAGAGCCTGATCAAGGACGTCACCCTGCCGAATTACCTGCAGGCGCACATGGAACCCGGCGAAGGCTGAAGTCCCCGGCCCTGCCCCCGAAAGCCGCAGCCTGCCTGCGGCTTTTTTCTTTTCTGCGCGCTTCTTTCCCCTCTGGCCCAACAAATGCTGAGACTTGAAAATGCTACGGTCGCCTGTCGGAAATGGCACAAAACCGAAGTGCAATCCGTACGTAAAAATCGTTGTTGACAATCATTCTCAACAGCCTAGAATAAGAATTGTTCGCATTTAAGTAAATATCAGGAGGCAGTGCATGTACGTCTGCGTCTGCAAGGCAGTCACCGACACCCAGATTCGCGAGGCCGCGCAAGGCGGCGCCCGGACGCTGAAGGATTTGCGTCGCGAACTCGGCGTCACCCGCGACTGCGGCCGCTGCGCCTCCTGTGCCCACGAATGCCTGCGCGAGGCGCATGGCGAAATGGGCAAGCCGGCCAAGGCATTGCGCAAGGCCGCCTGATTTTCCTCTCGACCTCATGAAAAAGGGCGCCGCACGGCGCCCTTTTCGTTTGCGGCTGGCCCTCTCAAGCCTCGCCGACCAGCACCCAATGGTTGTCCAGCGCCATCGGCTGCGGCCAGGCAAGGAACAGCGGCTTGGCGGTCGGATGCCAGCGCACCAGGCCGAGGCCGGTCGACACCAGCACGCCGCCGCTGGCCTGCGGGCCGGGCCAGTCGGCCAGGGCATAGGCTTCCTTGAGTTCGACGATGGAGGTCAGTTTTTCCGGCGTCGCCGGGTGCCAGAGCTGGACGACACCGACCTGGTTGCTGGACAGCGCGAAGCCGCCGCCGAAAGCCGCGGCGATGTCGCCGGCGTAGCCGACACCGTCGTTGGCGCGGGTCGGCACATAGAGTTCGTCGCCATCGAGCACGGCGAGGATGGGTGCGGCGGCGCGCTGTTCAGCGCTGTCGTGTTCGGCCTGCATGGCGACGCCGAGATGCCGGGCGCCGCTGCGGTCTGCGCTCCAGGCCAGGTGACGCAGGCTGAGCCGGGGGTCGTCCAGTTTCCACTGACGGAGCAGTTCGCCGCTACGCCCGTCGAGGCGGACCAGCGAGGCCTCCATCTTGTCGAGGTCGATCTTCTTGTCGGCCCGGGTGCGCGGGATGCCACCGTTGGCGATGACCAGATGGCCGTTGTCGTCGACCAGCGCCTGGTGCGGCTCGATGCCGTGGCTGTCCCATTCGGCGATCTTCTTCAGACTGTCGCGTTCGCGCACGCCGATCCGGCCGCGGCCGGTGGCGAAATCGGTCTCGGTGGTGTACAGCCGGTCGCCGGCCGGGGCGACGATGGCGTGGCCGTTGAGGCGGGTCGACTGCCCGGCGTCGAGATCGACCCGGGCGGTCACCCTGCCCTCACCATCGCAGCGCAACATCCACGAACCGGGCCGGACGCCAGCGACGAGCAGGCCACCGTCGGCCTCGGGCAGGATGCCGTGCGGGCGGGTCGGCAGCGGCACGGCGTAGCGGATGCTGATTTTCTTGCTCGCCCAGTCGGCATGGAGCACGCCGGCAAAATACGGGTCGCTCGGATTGGGCCCGCGCCAGGCGGCGCCGATCAGGGCGCCGCTGGCCTCGGTGGCGGCCAGCGTACGGCCGGCCAGGCCGAGGGCACCGAGGGCGGCGCAGGTTTTCAGGAAGCTGCGGCGGTCGATGGCATGCATGACGATTCCTTTCTCAGCGATAGCCGGCACGGTCGAGCAGCCGCTGGGCGGCAGCGACGTTTTTGGCGATGCTGCCAATCGGCAGCGGATCGGCCTTGAATTTGCCCATCGCGTCGAGGGCCGGGTTGTTGGTGGCGATGCTAGGCACAACCGGCCATTCATTGTTGCCATTGGCGAAATAGCGCTGCGCGTCGTCGCTGGCCAGGTATTCGAGGAAGGCGACGGCAGCCTCTGTGTTCTTGGCAGTCTTGACCATGCCGGCGCCGGAGATGTTGATGTGCGTGCCGCGGTTGGCCTGGTTGGGCCAGACGATGCCGACCTTCTCCATCATCCGCCGCTCCTCGATCTTGTCGGAGCGAATCAGGCGGGCCAGGTAGTAGGTGTTGGAGACGGCAACGCCGCATTCACCGAGCGCGACCGACTTGATCTGGTCCGTATCGCCGCCCTTGGGCGCGCGGGCGAAGTTGGCGACGACGCCTTTCGCCCACTCCTCGGCCTTCGCTTCACCGTCGTGGGCGATCAGCGAGGCAACCAGAGAGAGGTTGTAAGGGTGGGCGCCAGAACGGCTGCACAGCTTGCCCTTGAGCTTTGGGTCGGCCAGCGATTCGTAGGTGGCGACATCCTCGGCCTTGAGCGCGCTGCGGTTGTAGATGATGACCCGGGCGCGGGTAGAGAAGGCGAACCAGGTGTCGGTGTGCAGGTGTGCCGGAATGCGCGCTTCCAGCAGCTTGGACTTGACCGGCGCGAACAGGCCGAGTGCGTCGGCATAGGCCAGCCGCGAGGCATCAACGGTGATGAAGACATCGGCCGGGCTGTTGGCGCCCTCGTTGCGGATGCGCTCCATCAACTCGTCTTCCTTGCCATCGATGCGGTTGATCTTGATGCCGGTCTGCCGGGTGAAGTTCTCGTAGAGCTTCTCGTCGGTCTGGTAATGGCGGGCGGAATAGAGGTTGAGCACCTTGTCCTGGGCGATGGCGCTCAGGTTGCCGGCGAGCAGCGCCAGGGCGATCACGGCGAGTTGTTTTTTCATCGAAGCAATCTCCGGTGGAGGGGTATGGCAGGGCAAAGGCAAAAAGCTACGGTCGGCCGGATTTTTTGCCCAAAATCGAAATCCGGCCGGCCGTGGCGCTCCCGCCGACAAGCGGGAGCGCCGGGGGGCAACGATCAGAACTTGTACTCGGCGCTCAGGATGAAGCGACGGGCCTGGCCGGGTACGGCGAAACCGCCGTTGTCGTACAGCGCGTCGTAATAGAGCTTGTCGAACAGGTTCTGGACATTGAGCTTGACGGTGTATTTCGGCTGCTCGTAGGCGACCATGGCATCCCAGCGGGTGTAGCCAGGCACGGTGTTCGGGTTGAAGGCATTCGTCGAGGTGTCCGTCCCCGGGTTATAGCCGTAGCGCTTGCTCTTGTGCTCGACGCCGCCGCCGACCTTCCAGCCCATGCCGAGGCGATAGGTCGTCCACAGGTTGAAGGTGAACTTCGGCGAGTTGCGCGCCACCTGGCCGACCAGATTGGGGTTCACCGGGCACGGCGAGGCCTCGCTACAAGAACCACCGGTGGTGCGGTCGGGCGCCACCTTGAGGATGGTCGGGTCCATCACCGACACGCCGCTGAACACTTCCCAGTTGTCGGTGATGCGGCCGGCCAGCTCGAATTCGATGCCGTCGGTACGCCGCTTGCGGGTCAGCACGGCGGCCGTCGATTCGAGGTCGGTGCTGCGCTCCCATTCCTTGTCAGCGCGATACAGGGCAGTGCGGAAGGCCAGATTTCCATCGAGCAGCAGCCACTTGGCGCCGATCTCGGAGACCTGGCTGCGTTCGGCGGGGTATTGCGCACCGGCCAGCTGATAGAGGTCGGCTGTCGGGCTGAAGGAGTCGCTCCAGCTCACGTAGTAGTGGGCTTCCGGCTGCGGTTGCCACGACAGGCCGACACGGTAGCTGTTCTCGCCGAAATCGCCGGAATAACGGGTCGTGGTCAGGACATTGGTTGTCCGGTTGTAGGCGTTGGTCTCGTAATCCGACTCCATTTTGTCGCGGCGTACGCCGGCCGTCAGCTTCCAGTCGGGGATGAATTCGACGGTATCCTGCACGTAGACGCTGTAGGTATCGCCGGTGTACTGGTTGGCCGGCGCAGTGCTGACGATCTGGCCGGCGGTGTTGGTAAAGCCGACGAGACCCTTGTAATAGACGCCCGCATTGTTGACGTTGGCCAGCGACCAACGCTGCGCTTCCTCATGCAGATATTCGACGCCGGCGATGAATTCGTGCTTCATACCCAGCGCGTTGAAACGAGTGCTGAAATCGCTCTGGATCACGAAATTGTCGGTATCGGATTCACGTGTCTTGGCGCTGCCGCCGGTCGCAAAATTGCTCGCATTACCGGGCGCCCCAGCCCAATACGAGCGCTTGTAGTTGGCGTTACGCAGCTTGGTGACCAACTGCGTATCAGACGAAATTTTCCACTGGTAATTCAGCGTCGACACGTTGGTCTCGCTGTCGTCGAAATTGTTATCCAGCCCCCAGAAGTCGGTCTTCGAAAAGGCTTTGTTGACGCGCTTGGTGGTGTTATCGAAGGGCACGCCGTAGTCCGCAATATCGCGCGTCGTCACATAAAGGTGGCTAAGCGTCACTTCGTGGTCCGTCCCCAGGCCGAAAGCGATGCTCGGCGCCACGCCGGTGCGATGGATCTCAGGCGTCGCCCCGGTGACCGGATTCTTGCGCCAGCTTTCCTCGTCGCGGTTCATGACGTTCAGGCGCAGGGCGGTGGTTTCGCCGATACGCTGGTTGAGGTCGGCCTTCAGCTCAAGATAGCCGTCGGTCCCGACCGAGGTTTCCACCTTGTTGATGCCGTAGAGCATCGGCGTCTTGCTGACCTGGTTGATCACGCCCCCGGCCTGGCCGCGGCCGAACAGCATCGCTGCCGCACCGCGCAGCACGTCGACCTGCTCCAGGTTAAAGACTTCGCGGTTGTACTGCGCGGTGTCGCGCACACCGTCGAGATACATGTCGCCGAAGGTGTAGAAACCGCGCAGATTCATGTTGTCGCCGGAGCGGCCACCCTCGGCCGCGTTGAACGAGAGGCCGGCCACGTTGCGCATGGCTTCGCGCAGCGAGCTGGCATCCTGCTCGTCGAGCAGCGCGCGGGTCACCGTGGTGATAGCCTGCGGAATATCGTGCGGATCCTGGGCCACCTTGCCGACCCGGGTCTTGCTGGCGCGATAGCCGTCCGGCGCATCCTGTGTCGCGGTCACCGTCACCGCTTTCAGCGTCTTGTCTTCTTCCTCGGCCAGCGCAGAGTGGCTAAGCCCCAGCCAGCCAGCCATCATCGCAGCAACGAGCGGCAGCAGGGTCGGACGCAATTCATCGGCAAGGTCGGCACCGGTCGCCGACGGGCGCAGGCCGGGCTTGCGGCGTGCAATTGTATTTTTGTTCACGGTGATCCTCTATGGAGTCAGTCGAAAATAGGCTGGCTGGCATAAAGGCTGGCTTGCCGAAGGCGGAGTTCGGGCCTGCATCGCCCGCACGGTTCATTGCCCAGTATCCCCCGGCCCCGTGCGCGCAAATACAAACGCGAATGCGAATGCGAATATATCGCATTTACAAAACAGAAACAACTTCCCTCATTGCAGCATTCAAGAACAAGCGTGGAAAGTTGCCGACGCCGCGGTCAGACGACGTCGATGCCCGGTTCGCCTTCGGCGACCTCGCCGATCACGGAAACGTGCGAGAAACCCTGCTGCAGGAACAGCGACAGGACTTCGGTGACCGTATCCGGGGCACAGGCGACGAGCAGGCCGCCCGAAGTTTGCGGGTCGGTCAGCAGCGTTTTTGCCGTATTTTCCGGGCCGACCCTGGGGCCAGCCTTTGTTTCTATGGTCGTAGCATTAATTGCCACCCGATCACCGTAACTCGTCCAGTTCCGGGCCGAGGCGCCGGTCTGGAAACCGGCCTCGATCAGTTCGCGGGCGTGGGGCAACACCGGCAGGTCAGCGTAGCGGACCGTAGCCCGCAGGCCGCTGCCCTGGCAGACCTCGAGCAGATGCCCCGCAAGGCCGAAGCCAGTCACGTCGGTCACCGCGTGCACGCCGTCGAGACAGGCGAGCATCGGCCCCGGCGTATTGAGCTGGGTCGTCGTGGCGACCATCGCATCGTAAGCGCCGGCCGGTAATTGATCCTTTTTCAGCGCCGCACTGTAGACACCGACACCAAGCGGTTTGCCGAGAATCAGCTTGTCGCCCGGCCGGGCGCCGGAATTGCGCTTCAGATGCGCCGGATTGACGATACCGATGGCTACCAGGCCATAGATCGGCTCGACCGAATCGATGGTGTGACCGCCCGCAATCGGGATGCAGGCATCGCGGCAAACAGCCTCGCCCCCCTGCAGGATCTGGCCGATGGTTTCCAGCGGCAGCGTGTTGACCGGCATGCCAACGATGGCCAGCGCGAACAGCGGCGTGCCGCCCATGGCGTACACGTCGGATATGGCGTTGGTCGCGGCAATCCGTCCGAAATCGTAAGGGTCGTCGACGATGGGCATGAAGAAATCCGTCGTCGCGACGATCGCCTGCTGCGGATTGATCTGATATACCGCCGCGTCATCGCAGGTTTCCGTGCCGACCAGCAGTTGCGGCGGAACGATGCTCGATGGCACGCCGGCAAGAATCTTCTGCAACACGGCGGGCGCGATTTTGCAACCACAACCGCCGCCATGGGATAGCTGCGTCAGCCTGACTTTATCTTCCGCCACGGGAGTTCTTTCGGAGTTCGTTTATTCGGCGTCGAAGCCGGCATCTTCGATAGCGCTGACCAACGCTTCGCGCGCCACCACCTGCGGGTCGAAGCTCACTTTCGCCTCGCCGGCCTCTAGCGACACGTCGGCGCTGGCCACGCCGGCCAGTCCGCCGAGGACGCCGGTAATGTTCTTGACACAGCCCTGGCAGCTCATGCCGCCGACCTTGATCACGGTATTTTCCATCGCCTTACCTGTTCATGAAGGGTTGATCGCGTAGCATGTCCGCCATGCCTTCCGCCGAAGTCGGGCGGCTGAAATGGTAGCCCTGCGCCATGTCGCAGCCCATTTTACGCAATAAGGCCAGCTGTTCGGGTTTTTCGACGCCCTCGGCAAGGACCGTCATGCGCAGGCTGCGCCCCATGCTGACGATGGTCGAGGCGATTGCCCAATCGTCCGGGTCGGTCTCCAGGTCGGCAACGAAGGAACGGTCGATCTTCAGCTTGCCAACCGGGAAGCGCTTCAGATAGGCAAGCGAAGAGTAGCCAGTCCCGAAGTCATCGAGCGACAGATCGACGCCCATCCGGTGCAGTGCCGACAGCGTGCCGAGATTGATGTCGGCGTCGTGCATCACGGTACGCTCGGTCAGTTCGAGCTCCAGGCAATTGGCATCGAGACCCGAGGTGGCCAGTGCGCCGGCTACGACTTCGACGAAGCCGGCCTGACGGAACTGCACCGGTGCCACGTTGACGGCCATGGTAATCGGCGGCAACCCGGCATCGCACCAGGCTTGCGCCTGCCGACAAGCTTCGCACAGCACCCAGTCGCCGATCGGATTGATCAACCCGGTTTCCTCGGCGACGTGTATGAAGCGGTCCGGCATGATCACGCCAAGTTCCGGATGCAACCAACGGATCAGCGCCTCGACACCGATGATCAACCCGGTTTCGAGATTGACCAGCGGCTGGTAATGGAGCACGAATTCCTTCTGTGCCAGCGCCCGGCGAAGATTGCTCTCCATCAGCAGGCGGTCCAGCGTCGTCGTGTTCATTTCGCTGGAGTAGAACTGGAAAGCGTTGCGCCCGACTTCCTTGGCCCGGTACATCGCCGTGTCGGCGTTGCGCAGCAGCTCTTCCAGATCCTTGCCATCGCTCGGATAGACGCTGATCCCCAGCGATGGCGTGACAGTCAGCTCATGCCCGGCAACCTCGAACGGCCGCGCGAAGACATCGAGCAGCCGACGCGCCACCTCGGCCGCTGCCGCGGTATGAAAACCCGGCATGGCAAAGATGAACTCGTCGCCCCCCAGGCGGGCCAGCGTATCGACACGCCGGACAACGCCGTCGAGCCGGCGAGCCACTTCGACCAGCAACTCGTCGCCAACACTGTGGCCGAGCGAATCGTTGACCCGCTTGAAATGGTCGAGGTCCAGGAAGATGACGGCGATTTCCGACGAATCCCGCTCGGCAACGGCCAGCAACTGCGTGAAACGCTCGCGCAGCAAGCGACGATTGGGCAGACCGGTCAGCACATCGTAGTCGGCAAGTTCGCGAATACGCTGCTCGGCAGCCTTCTGGGTCGAGATATCGAGGATTGTGCCTACCGAGGCCGGGCGCCCTTGAAAGGAGGACGGCGCGCCCAGTATGGTCGCCGGGAAGGTCGAGCCATCCTTGCGGATGACCGTCAGTTCGTAGTTATGCCCACTAACCCCGGCAGCCCGCAATTGCATCTGCTCGATCACGTAGGCATGCTGCTCCGGGATGACCAGGTCGAGCGGCCCCAGATGGCCGACCAGTTCATTCTCGGTAAACCCGAACAGGCGCAGGAAGTAGGGATTGACGTAGACGAAACGCTGGTCCTGCAACACGAAGATGCCGACCTGCGCCGCCTCCATCGCGTTGCGGAACAGCGCTTCCTGCTCGGACATCGCCGGGCGGCCGTCCGCGCCCGCACCGGCACCATCGCCATGCGGTTGCTCAAGCACTCTTTCCCCGACCCCTATGGTCATCGACGCCCCTTACCCCTTGTCTCCGACTACTCGTTCCCCGCCCGCCAACGCTTGAGCAGCAGCGAGTTCGAAACCACCGACACCGAGCTCAACGCCATCGCGGCTCCCGCCACTACCGGGTTGAGCAGGCCCATGGCCGCTAGCGGAATTCCCAGCACATTGTAGATGAAAGCAAAGAAAAGATTTTGCCGGATTTTCCCCAAGGTGGCCGTAGACAGGGCGATTGCGTCGTCTACACCCGACAGGTCGCTGCGTATCAATGTTAAATCCGCCGCCTCGACCGCGGCATCGGAACCAGCGCCGATGGCAAAGCTGACATCGGCTGCCGCCAGCGCCGGCGCGTCGTTGATGCCGTCACCGACCATCGCCACCAGGCCGCCGCACGCCTTCAATTCGACCACCGCCGCCGCCTTGTCGCCGGGCAGGATGCCGGCGCGGAATTCGTCGATACCGGCCTCGGCCGCGATGGCAGCCGCCGTCGCCGCATTGTCGCCGGTCAGCATGACGACCCGGATGCCACGCTCGCGCAGGCGCCGGACGGCAGCTTTGGAAGTCGGGCGCAAAGCGTCGGCAACCGCGAACAGCGCCAGCACTTCAGCGCCCTCGGCCAGTACCATGACCGTCTTGCCGGCCTGCTGCAATGCGATCACTGCCGGATCGGCACCGATCCCCAACCAGTCCGGTGAGCCCAGCCGCAAACGCCGACCATCGACCTCGCCCTCGACGCCCTGACCGGGAAGGGATTTGAAATTTGCCACTTTTTTGCCATCGACCGTAGCATTTGCCGCAACAATGGCCCGTGCCAGCGGATGCTCTGAGTTCTGCTCCAGCGCCGCGGCCAGGGCGAGTGCGTCGTCACCGACGATGCCAAGCGCCACGATATCGGTCAGCTGCGGCCGGCCGCTGGTCAAGGTGCCGGTCTTGTCGAGCGCCAGCACTGTAATCTTCTCAGCCCGTTCCAGCGCCTCGGCATTCTTGACCAGAATGCCGGCCCTTGCGCCCTGCCCGGTCCCGACCATGATCGCCGTCGGCGTCGCCAGGCCAAGCGCACAGGGGCACGCGATGACCAGCACGGCCACGGCATTGACCAACGCCTCGGCAAACTGTCCGGAATACCCCCACCAGCCAAGCAGCGTGGCCAAAGCGATGGCGCAGACCACCGGTACGAAGATCGCCGAAATCCGGTCAGCCAGCCGCTGCACCGGCGCCTTTGAACCCTGGGCCTCACCAACCAGCCGGATGATGCCGGCCAGCAGCGTATGTTCGCCAACCCCGGTCGCCCGGCAGCGCAAGGCACCCTGTCCATTGGCCGTGGCGGCAAAAACCGGGTCGCCGGCACGCTTGCCGACTGGCATGCTTTCGCCGGTCAGCATCGCCTCGTCGACACTCGACTCGCCATCGACCACCTGGCCGTCCACCGGTATGCTCTCGCCCGGCCTCACCAGAAATAGGTCGCCCGGCATCAAGGTCTCGACCGGCATGTCCACCCACTGCCCGTTGCGCTCGACGCGCGCCGTCTTCGGCTGCAAGCGGATCAGCGATTCGATCGCTTCCGAGGTCCGCGCCTTGGCGCGTGCTTCAAGCAGCTTGCCGAGCAGGACCAACGTGATCACCGCTGCCCCGGCCTCGAAATAGACGTGCTGAGCCAGCCCGAACACCGTCACCACCGTCGAGAATCCCCAGGCCATGCTGGTGCCGAGCGCCACCAGCACGTCCATGTTGGCACCGCCGCCGCGCAGGGTCTTGTAGGCGCCATCGTAGAAACGCCAGCCAATCCAGAATTGCACCGGCGTCGCCAGCGCCAATTGCAGCCAGCGCGGCAACTCGTTCTGATGGCCATGTTCGCCGAACATGAACAGCATCTGTCCGATCAGCGGCAAAGTCAGGATCACCGAAATCCAGAAACGCCGGATCTCCCGGTGGTAAACCTGCAGTTTTTCTGCTTTCTCGCGCTCCCTGGTCTGGCTGTCGACCACCGCCGCGGTAAACCCCGCCTTGGCCACTGCAGCCACCACCGCCGCCTCGTCCGCCGCATCCAGCAACCGGACGCGCGCCCGCTCTGCCGCCAGATTGACATTGGCCTGCATGCCCGGCTGGCGATTCAAGACTTTTTCCAGACGCGCCGAACAGGCGGCGCACGTCATCCCGCCAATGGCGAACTCGACGACCCGCCCCTGCTCCCGATCGCTCACTTGACCAACAGCACCGGACATGGCGCCAGATGCAGCACTCGATTCGCCTCCGCCCCCATGACCATGCCGGCGACAGCACCGCGGCCATGCGTCCCCATGACGATCAGGTCGCAGCCCAGTTCGCCGGCCATCCGGGCGATCACCTCGGCCGGCTGACCGACGTGGATGTGCGTCGTATGAAACTTGCCGGCAGCGTCGAGTTTTTTCTGGGCCTCGTCCAATTGCGCCTGCCCCTCTTCCAGATAGTAGGCATGCAGCGTTTCCTTGCCGACGTGCGCCTGGACCCGGCCGATCGGAATCGGTGGATGGACGTGCAACAGGTGGATTTCCGGCACTTCGCGGAACCAGGCGGCATGGGCGATCAGATGATCGACCGCACGCAACGCACAGGCTGAGCCATCAACCGGCAACAAAATTTTCATGGCGAGACTTTCTTCCTAGATCGTGCCCGACAAGCGAAACAGGCCGAAGAACCCATATATCCCGAAGCCTAGCACCAACAGACCGGACAGGGTACGTACGACCGGATGGCGAACAAATTGGTTCAAACGTCCAAGCACAATGCCTGCCAGCAGTAGATTGGGCAGGGTCCCCAAACCAAAGGCCAGCATCATCAAGGCCCCGCGTTCGACCGAACCTGCAGTGAGCGCGGAGGCCAGCGCGCTATAGACCAGCCCGCAGGGTAACCACCCCCACAGCAGACCAAGCGGAAACGCCTGGGCAACGCTGCGCGCCGGTAGAAAGCGCCGGGTCAGCGGTTGCAGGCGCCGCCACAAAGCCTGCCCGGCCTGCTCGGTAAAAGCCAGGGCTCGGGTCACGCCTAGCAAATACAAACCGAGCGCGACCAGCATCAGGTTGGCGACAAAATAGAGAAGCAGGCGGACAGGGACCTGCCCCGTCAGCCCCATGCCGGCCGCCCCCACCGCTCCGGCGATAGCGCCGGCGGCAGCGTAGGACAGGATGCGCCCGCCGTTGTAAGCCAAGTGCATCGACCAACGGGCTGAAGCTCCCATCGACAGTGCGCCGACGATACCGCCGCACATGCCGACGCAATGAGTCCCGCCAAGCAGACCAACGAGAAACAGGGCAAGAAAGCCAGAATCAGGCATCGCGCAGGACCGAAAAAGCAAAGCGGGCAGTTTAACCTGCCCGCCGCCTACCCGACACCCCGGTCAGATAACCTTGGAGTAGCTGGCCCGCTGACGTCCGGCCCGCAGATAGCGGTCGAAGACCATCGAAATGACGCGCACCAGCAAACGTCCCGGTGGCAGGACGGTGATCCATTCACGGTCGATCTTGAGCAGGCCTGCCCGTTCCATTTCCTTCATATCCGCCAGTTCATCGGCAAAATACTTGTGAAAATCGATCAGGTGCGCACTCTCGATACTTTCAATCGACAATTCGAAATGGCACATCAACGCCTGGATGATCGAGCGGCGCAGAATATCGTCGGCAGTCAGCTCGATGCCACGGAACACCGGCAGGGAGCCGGTGTCGAGGCGATCGTAATACTCGTCCGCAGTCTTGACGTTCTGGTAGTAGGTCGGCCCGACCTTGCTGATCGACGAAATCCCGAAGGACAACATGTCACAGTCGGCATAGGTCGAATAGCCCTGGAAATTGCGATGCAGTCGCCCCTGGCGCTGAGCAACGGCCAGTTCGTCATCCGGCTTGGCAAAATGGTCCATGCCGATGAAGACATAGCCGGCATCGGTCAGCTTCTTGATCGCCAGCGCCATGATCTGCAGCTTGGTATCGGCCGAAGGCAGATCAGCCTCGGCAATCCGGCGCTGCGGCTTGAACAGGCTGGGCAGGTGGGCATAGTTGTAAATCGACAGACGATCCGGGTCCATGGCCAACACGCGCTCGATGGTGCGATTGAAGCCCATCACGGTCTGATGCGGCAAGCCGTAGATAAGGTCAACCGAAACCGACTTGAAGCCATTGGCCCGCGCGGCATTGATAACGCTGGCGGTTTCCTCTTCGCTCTGCACACGATTGACGGCAACCTGCACCTTCTCGTCGAAGTCCTGCACACCGACGCTCATACGGTTGAAGCCCAACTCGCCAAGCAGGGCGACCGTCGCATCATCAACCTTGCGCGGATCGACTTCGATCGAATATTCGCCACCGTCAAGCAGCTTGAAATGCTTGCGCGTCTCACCCATCAACTGGCGCATTTCATCGTGCGACAGGAAAGTCGGCGTACCGCCACCCCAATGCAGCTGAATGACTTCGTGTTCGCCATCGCGACCTTCCAGCGCCGCTGCCTGGATATCCAGCTCCTTGGCCAGGTACTTCAGGTACTTGGCGCTGCGCCCGTGATCCTTGGTAATGATCTTGTTGCAGGCACAGTAATAGCAGATGGTGTTACAGAACGGGATGTGGAAGTATAATGAGAGCGGTCGGCTAATACCGCCAATGTTGCGTTTTCCCAGCCAAAGCTTGGCCGCTTCCGAATCGAACGCTTCGACGAAGCGGTCCGCAGTCGGATAGGACGTGTAACGGGGGCCGTTGACATCAAAACGGCGAATGATCTGAGGATCGAAGACTAGGTTTTCAGTTGCAAAATTCATTGGGCATAACACCGAAGGGTGGACAGATTATGTTCGGACGGCGCAATTTTACGGTTGACATGGATCAAGCTAACACAGGTTGCCAATGCCTCAAACTCACCCGCTAAATCAGGAAATTTCGCTGTCAGTCATCAAGACTGCGTGTTCCAACTGCAACCTGCGCGAGTTGTGCCTGCCTTTCGGCCTCAGCCTTGACGAACTGGAACGCCTCGACGACTTGGTTTCCACCCGCCGCCGCATCAAGCGCGGGGATCACCTGTACCGCGCCGGCGAAGCCTTTGACGCCATTTACGCCATTCGCAGCGGCTTCTTCAAGACCGACGTTCTGCTCGAAGACGGTCGCGACCAGGTTACCGGCTTCCAGATGGCCGGCGAGCTGCTCGGCATGGACGGGATCAGCACCGAGGTCCATACCTGCAACGCCATTGCGCTCGAAGACAGCGAAATCTGCGCCATTCCCTTCTCCCGCCTGGAAAGCCTGTCGCGCGAGATTCACACGCTACAGCACCATTTCCACAAGGTGATGAGCCGGGAAATCGTGCGCGACCACGGTGTCATGATGCTGCTCGGCACAATGCGCGCAGAAGAACGACTGGCCGCCTTCCTGCTCAACCTGTCACAGCGCTTTACCGCCCGAGGCTTCTCGCACGCCGAGTTTTACCTGCGCATGACGCGCGAGGAAATCGGCAGCTACCTTGGGCTGAAACTGGAAACCGTCTCCCGCGCCTTCTCGAAGTTCCAGGAAGAAGGCCACATCGCGGTCCAGCAGAAACACATCCGGATCCTCAACGTCAATGGGCTGAAGGCCCTGATGAATCACCGCCCCTGATCGCCGCGCTACCAGCGCAAGCGGGCCAACTCAGCGGCACGAGCTACAACACGACGCAGTAGATCGTCCCCCTTCGCCCGAGCCGGAGATCCCCGTCCCGGCAACCGATAAGCCAGCATAACCATCCCGGGTTCAACCGCCTTCGCGTAAATCGCGATCGACAGTGGACACAGCGATAGCTGGGAGGCATCTTCGGTAATCATCTGCCAAGCCAGAACGCTACTGCAAAACTGGACAATTTCCGCCTCGGCAAAAGGACTAGCCTCCTGCGCCAGATCCTTTGCTGTCCGTGCCAACATGCCGTTGAACGGAATCACGGCACTGACCACCAAGCCCTCTGCCTCGATTGTCTCGATCAAGGCATCATGCGCCGACCGAAAATCGCTTCCAGCCAACATCTGCGTCGCCACGTCTTCAGCCGCCGAAACCGCCAAACTGGCGCACAGCGCCCCCCCAAAAAGTAAACGCAAAAAAAACGGCACCCCGAAGGGCGCCGCAATTCGACGCGAGAAAAAATCAGAAAGCATAGCGGGCACTGATACCGGCCAGCCAATTGAACCCAGGAGCAGCTTCGTAGAACCTAAGATTGCTGTCACCGACGATCACCGAACCGACATACTGTCGATCAAATAGATTGTTCAGCCTGAGGAAAGTGCCAAGTTTCAACGCTCCATATTGGCGATCAACACCAAATCGCAAATTGGCTATGGCATAGCCCGGTGCCGCTTGACGCGTATTGGTATCTTCTACATAAACCTTGCTACGCGCTATACCTTCGACTCCTGCCTGAAAACCACTGCCCGGATGCTTCCAGACAAGCTCAGCAAACAGGTTGTTTTCAGCAACACCCGGCAATTTGCTGCCTGCGCTCACTGGATTGCCGTTACTGGTAAATGCCTCGTCATACTTGGCATCCAGATAAGTATAGGCAACTCGACTGACGATATTTCCAGCCCAACGACTATCCAACGCCAACTCCGCACCACGACGAGTGGTAGGTCCTGCATTCTGATAGGCTGTTCTGCCACCAGTGGCCGACAGAACGACCATTTCGTTGTCGGTTTTGATCTGGAAAACCGCAACATCCAAACGGCTATCATTGCCGACATATGCCTTGACTCCAGCCTCATAATGTGTACTGGAAGAAGGTTTCAGCCCGAAGTTAAATGCCCCGCCACCACTTGAATAGAACATTTCATTAAACGTCGGCGCCTCGAAACCACGGGCAGCGCTGGCGTAAACGTTTACTGTGTCGGCCAGCCGATACAAGACAGCTACGGTTGGAGTGGTCTTCTCATACGTCACACTACCGCTATCGTTGCCGTTACTAAGGTATGCGTCGTCAACTTTGAACGAAACCCGGCTATGGCGGACTCCGCCGCTGAACGTCCAGCGCTCTCTCTGCCATTCAGCTTGAGCGTATTGGTCAAAACTGAAAACCCTGTCACTCTCCTGGCGACGCAAAGTTCCCTTGACCCCCAGCGTGGCGCCAACAAAGTTTTCATAACCCCTTCGATCATCTTCAGACTGCTCGAAATCAACTCCTGCAGTAGCGGTCAATTTTCCTCCGGCCAGGTCAAAACGACCAATCCAACGCCCTGAAAAACCGGAAAAATCTCGGTCAAAATCGATGACCCCCCCCGAATGGCGGGGATTACCTTGCGGCCCAGTGGGGATCGACTGATATTGAATCGTTGAACGCTGCCCCACATACGCAGCCAATTGCACCGTTTGCTCACCAAAGCGATGCTCGTAGGTCACCCCACCCTGCTGGTGATCAATGCTCTTGCGCGTATTGAAATCAAGGACAGGCTGGGCAACGCTACGCGGGTTGGCTTGATAGGCAGCCCAAGCCAATCCTTGCGGGTCCTGAGCATCCTGTCGAAAGGTGCTAGCGATCAAGGTCAGCTTTCCGTCCTGAGTCGGCCGGAAGGTCAGCTTGGCCATGGTCTGGTCGCGCTCTGCCGAACTGTGGTCGCGATAACCTTCGGTGGCAAAACGCGAGGCATCGATCACATAGCCGACACCACCAACTTCACCTTGGGCGCTGAGATCAGCTTTCCAAGTGCCGTAACTACCTGCCGAGAAATTGCCTTCAACCGTCGGGCTTCCCTTGCCGTCCGGTGTAAACATCTGAATCACGCCTCCGGCCTGGTTTCCGTAAACCGCAGTCATCGGACCGCGTAATACCTCAATACGCTCAGCGCGGTCGAGATTAAAGGTCGCAGCCTGACCCTGCCCATCAGGCATTGACGCGGGAATGCCATCGGCAATAAGGCGAATACCTCGCACACCGAACGCTGAGCGCGCACCGAAACCACGCGAAGAAATCTGGAGATCCTGCGCATAGTTCTGACGATTCTGAACATTGATACCGGGAACTCCAGCCAAGGCCTCGGAGGCGTTGACCCGTGCCTGACCGGCACCGATCCTCTCCGCTCCAACAACATCAATCGCGGCAGGCAGATCGAAAGAACTGTGCTCGATACGTGAACCTGTAACCACAACGCAAGGGATGTTTCACAATGTCTCCTTTGATAGGTAAGGGTTGCTACTAAGCCTGCACTGCACTGCAAGCGTTGTGCCAGGTAAGCCCGACAGATTATCAAAACAATTTCCGGAAAGCCATTTGAGCATAGAAGGAAAAACGCGACAGTTCCGCAAACAGTTGACGTAAGTCGTTTTAGCAAAAAACTGGCGCCGTTTGCTCCATTGCTTCCAAAAAGCACATGTGCTACGTTATGGAACACTAGAACAAACATAATGATTCATTCTGGAGGAGAGATGGGTAGTCTTCAAATCTTGGCCGATGCACATGGTCAGCGACTGGAACAGGCCCGACAGCTGTTTTTTGACCAAGGTGCCTTGCCGGAAGGCCTGGTCGACCCGTTGATCATCCGCTCATGGGAGCGTTGCCGCCGACTCGGTCTGACGGGAACAACCATGATGCCGGAAACGGACGTGCTGAGTGCCCCCTCCCTGAAGAGCGAGCAGGAGCGCAGCCATTTTCTGCTCTCGCAAGGGCGTCCGATCCTCGAACATATCTACGACCAGATCCGCGAATCTGGAAGCATGGTCATTCTGGCCAACGCCAACGGATTGTTACTTGAAACAGTCGGCGATCCTGATTTTGTCGATCGCGCCGACCGAGTCGCACTTTCGGCGGGCGCCTCTTGGGACGAAACCCTGCGCGGCACCAATGCCATCGGCACGGCCCTCTCGGAAGAAACGCCCGTTGCCGTTCTCGGTGGTGAGCATTTCCTCGAATACAATGGTTTCCTGACCTGTTGCGCCAGCCCGATCGTCGGACCGGATGGAAGACTGATCGGGGTCCTCGACATTTCTGGTGATTACCGCAGCCAGCAGCGGCACACGCTTGGACTGGTCCGTCTCTCGGCCCTCATCATTGAGAAGCGTCTTTTTGAATCGACCCATGCCCGGGAAATTCTGGTTTGCTTCCACCGACGCGCCGACTATCTGGGTAGCCCCAAGGAAGGTATGGCGGCCGTTTCTCCGGACGGCCAAGTGCTGGCGATCAATACCGCCGGTCTCGAAATCCTCGGCATCCGGCAAGTCGATGCCGTACGCCGCGACTTCTCGATCGTCTTCGAAAGTACGCTGTCGGCTTTGGTTGATCGCCTGCGGCACAATCCGCTGGGTAGCTGCGAAATCAATGTTAACGGTCGCCCCGTGCACATCCAGTTGCGCGGACAATTGCCGCTGCTGACCCTGGCCGGCCGGGTCTTTGACGACACACCAGCGGCTCGCCCGCCAGTCAGGCGCGCCGAACCGTCCTCTCACAGCGGCCTGACTCTGGATACACTGAATACCGGCGACGCCCGCCTGCAGGCAGCAATCGACCGAGCCCGCCGCATCCTCGGCCGCGACATTCCGATCCTGATTCAGGGCGAATCGGGTGCCGGCAAGGAAATGTTCGCCAAGGCCTTCCACAACAGCGGTCCCCGCCAGGGTTCGCCGTTCGTGGCGCTCAATTGCGCATCGATTCCGGAAACCCTGATCGAATCCGAACTATTCGGCTACCAAGGCGGCGCCTTTACCGGCGCCCGCAAGGAAGGGGCGCCCGGCAAGATCCAGCAGGCCCATGGCGGCACGCTATTCCTCGATGAAATCGGCGACATGCCGCTCAATCTGCAGGCCCGCCTGCTGCGCGTGCTGCAGGAACGCTGTGTAACGCCGCTGGGCAGCACCCGGGCGATCCAGGTGGACATTTCCCTGGTCTGCGCCACCCACCGCAAGCTGCGCGAGGAAGTCGCCCGTGGCACCTTCCGCGAAGATCTCTACTATCGTCTCAACGGCCTGAGCGTAACGCTCCCTCCCTTGCGAGACCGTACCGACATCCGCGCCATGGTCTACAAGCTGGCCTCCGCCGAAGCCGCCTCCCGGGGCGAGGCAGTCAAGTTCTCGGAAGGCGCCCTGCAGGCCATCGAAAGCTATGCCTGGCCAGGCAATATCCGCCAGTTGTTCAACGTCATCCGGGTTGCCATCGCACTGCTTGACGACAATGAAACGATAATTACGGAAACCCATCTGCCCGAAGAGCTGTTCGAAGTGATGCCGGTAGCCGCGGGCAATGCCCCGGCCTTCGACCCGTGGGCAGCTGCGCCGCTGGAAGGCGCCAGCAGCCTGGACGAGATCAGCCGTCAGGCCGCCTTGCGCACCCTCGAAGCGGCCGGCGGAAACATCTCGGCGGCGGCCCGCCAACTCGGCATCAGCCGCAATACGCTGTACCGCAAGCTCGGCCGAATGTAAGCCGCCCTGCCATCCCGTCGACCGGGATGGCAGCACCCGCCTGCCTCAGAGCAGGATCAGCGGGTTGCGGCTGAGCGCCACCCCGACGATGTAGACATAGGCCAGCAAGGCCAGACAGAAATAGCGCAGGCGGATCGTCCGGGTCCGGCCGCGTTTCAGCGCCATCATGCCGAGCAGTATGTAGGCGAGGAGACCAAACAGCTTGGCCGTCAGCCAACCGTTCACGAACGGATACTGACCACTGATCCAGGCCATGCTCAAGGCGCTGCCGAGCAGCAAGGTATCGACGATGTGGGGCAGTATCCGCGTCAAGCGATGCTGGCGCAGCGGCGATTCGACCAGCATCCACGCCCCGCGCAGGCAAAACCCGAGGCCGCTGAGGACGACGCAGGTGACATGCAGGTGCTTGAGGGCGAGGTAGCTCAAGGTACCGCCAGCTTGTTGAGGATATCGACCCGATACTGGCCGTAGCGACGGAAGGCGCGCCACAGGTTCCACCACAACCAGCCGTTGGCGGCTGCAAACGCCAACCCGGCCGGTATCGCCAGCCAGCGTGGAAACAATGCAGCAGCGAGCAGCAGACCGAGCGCGCCGGCATAGGCCAGCCACTGCCGGTTTGCCTCGGCATCAGCCAGAATCTTGTTCATGGCCGGCGCCGGCAGCTTGGCCTGCCCGCAGGTCTGCAGATGCATCCAGGCCAGGAAGGGAACGATCTTGTAAATCATGCCGGCAATGAACGGCAAATAACCGCCGGCCACCAGCGATATGCCGAACAACAGCGTCCAGCCGTCGATCTCGGCGGCGGCAGGCCACAATGCTACGGTCGAGAGCAAAAAAAGGGCAAAAATGCTTGACGACAAACCGAGCTGCCAGTAGCGATAGGTCGCATCCGCCCGCGCCCGGCGACGCCCGCCCTGCAGGCGCAAGGTCAGGCCGGCAAAGGCGATGCCGGCAACGGCGGCGACCAGCTGGCTGAGGCGGACCAGCCAGGGCCAATCAACCAGCAGGGCGATACTCCACAGCAGTAGCATGGCCAGCATGGCGACCGGAAACCACCAACTGGGGCGGGACGGATAACCCGGCGTCAGCTGGAACATCGGAACGACGACGTAGGCGATGGCGGCCAGCAACACACCGGCCCAACCACCCAGGCCCCAACCGGCATGCAGATCGGCCAGCGCCGGCAGCGGTATGGCCCAGCCATAGGCCAGCGCCAGCGCCATGATGATGCCTATGCCGACGACACTGGTCAGGCCGAGGAGCGCCAGTTTGACACCCCGAATGGTCGGGCTGGTCGTCGGTACGCCGATCAGGGCGCGCACGGTGGAGAACAGGAAGAAGGCCACCGTCAGCCCCAACAGCAAGGCAGCGCCGGTAAGCAGTGCAGGATTGGTCAGGTAAAGCCCGGTCGCCAGCAGCAGCGCCCCGAGCGAAAGACCGGGATGAACGATTCTGGCAACCCTGAGCGGATGCCGCAAATTGGCCCCGGCAACGACCGGAAGAATCTGGATCAGCGCCCCCAGCATGGCCTGCATCATGAAGCCGACGGTCAGCAGATGCGTTGCGGCCAGCGCCCCCGGCGTCCACCGCGAAGCGAAGATGTCCGCCCCCTCGAAGGCCACCAGCAGCCCGGCGAGAACGGCAAACAGCGGCGCGGTCAGGAAGAAACGCAGCGGAGCCGCGAAGGGCGGCGCGTTTTCGAAGGCCATCAGTGCTTGCATGGCCGGGCGTTCAGCGCGAGATCAGGATTTCGAAAGTGCCGTCGGCCTGCAATTCGACTTCGTAGTCGTGCCCGTTCTGGCGCAATACCTTGTACAGCGGATGCGGCTCGCGGAACAGCAGCAGCAGCATCTTTTCCCCTTCTTTCAGGGTATCGAGCATTTCCATGGTCGCGACAAAGGGGCCGGGCGGCTCCATGTAGCGGGCGTCGACGACATGCGGGGTCTTCGGATGAGTCATGCTTCGCAAAGTTCCGTTTCCAGGCGCTCGAGCAGCGGCGCCAGTTCGCTGGAGAGATGCTGGTCGCACATCGGGTAGAGGATATTCTCTTCCTTCATGTTGTGCTGCTGCATCATGATCAGCAGGGTATCGGCAATCCCGAGATACTCCTCGGAGTCGCCTGCCTTCAAGGCATCGGTGGCGTCATTGAACAGGGCGCGCATCTGCTCGTGCTCCATCCGCATGACCTGGGTCGGGCCCATGCTCATGCCCGTCTTCGCCTCGAAAGACGGGAAAAGCGTTTTTTCCTCGCTGGCAAAATGCGCCAGGACGGCCGTTCTGAAATGCCCGAAAGCGGCCTGGGCGGCCTCCAGGTTGCCCTTACCGATAGCCTGCTCGGCTTCGGCGAAGAGATCGTCGCAACGGCGATGATCGTCGGTCATGAAACTGCGGATGGTGGTCATGTTGGCTCACGAACTGGGGTTTGCCACATTCTCGATGCAGCCCCCGGCAGGCGCCTTGACCACGGTCAAATCCCGGATAATCACGCGGCGACGATACCGACCTGCAATTCGTCGAACCAGTTGATGAAGCGCTGGACATCGGCGCCCCGATAGATCGCGCCATGCTGCGGGCAGAGCATGTCGATATCCATCTGGGAGACGCGTTCGCACCAGCGCCGCTTGGCCTCGTTGGAGCCCATCCAGCGTTTGTGAAAACCCTCGGCATGGCGGATGTGGGCGTCGAAATTCTCGACGAACAGTCCATCCGCGCCCGGCGGCAACAAGGCTGCCCCGACATCGCCGGAAAACAGCACCTTGGCGATCTTGTCGTAGAGATTGAAATTGCCCGACGAGTGCAGATAGTGGGCCGGCACGGCGCGCAGCATAAGGCCATCAAGCGAGATATCGGCGCCTTCGTCGGGAATGGTCACGAAGGTTTGTGCGCTACCTCCGAAATGGGGAATGAACCCGCCCCAGAGCCAGCTGACATAGCAGGGCATCTGCGGATTGAACTCCAGCCACAGCGCCAGTGAGGAACAGATGTCCGGATCCTGGTGCGAGGCGAAGATGCCGGCCAGCGCCGACGGATCGAATTCCGCTGACAGTGCCGAAAAAACCGCCGGAAATATTTCGGCCCCGCCCGGATCGATCAGCAGCCCTTGCCCGCCGTGAGTGACCAAATACTCGTTGGTATCGATCAGAAAATTGGGTTTTTCAGGATCGCGAACGATGGCGACCCATTTGTGGTTGCCGTCCTGAAAGATTGTCTTTGTCGTTTTCACAGATCCCTCATCCTCGATTTTCTATTCTCACTGGCCGGTAAAGAAAGCCGACCGACGCAAGGCTTCCAGCGACTTGCGAATCTCCTCGACGATATCGTCGAACTCCCCCGACACCTGGGACAGCGGCACGGCGAAGGACTGCCCGTAGGCCGCCTCGATCTTGGCCGACTTGGCCAGTACACCGCCCAGTTCTACCATCTGGAATGCATCGTCCAGGGCGCGCTTGAGCTGTTTTCGCAGGCTGGCCAGCCGCGCCGAGTGCCGATCGCTTTCACGTTCCCGGGCGGCCAGCACCTGGCAAATCCGTGCCGTCGGCGCCATCTCGACCGCCTGGCGCAGCAGGCGGGTATGGCGGATGTCCTGCAGCACCAGCGACACCTCGTTGACGCAGCCGTGGATCAGCCCGGTCAGCGACGACATGCAGTCACGCAAGTCCTGTGAAAAAATGCGCAGTTCGTTGGACAGCACGCCGAAGCCACGAGCCGCCGTCCCTGCTCGCTTGGCCAGAAAGATGGCATTGAGCGCCATGATGTTGATCTTGAACGCAACAGCGACGACGGATTTGATCTCCTCATTGATGCGCACGATGCGCAAAAGGTCTACGCCGGCCTTGGAAGGGGTGGCGGATATCGTCATCAGGGCAGTCGTCATGGTGATCTCGGCGATTCTGTTCGGGCCAGCGTGCAATGTAGCAATTGGCCGCCGAAACAGCCAGCCGCAGGCGAGCCGGGAGGTCTGCCCTACTTCTCCTGCACGTAGGTTCCGGGGGCCGCAGCCAGCGCCGGAAACTTGCGGTTGGCCGCCGGGTAGGCAGCAACCAGTTCGCCGGTCCGCTCACCCAGCCAGCGCGTCCAATCCTCCCACCAGGTGCCGGATTTCTTTTCGGCCCGGTCGAACCAATGCTCCCAGTGCTCGTTGCGCTCCGGCTCGCCGATCCAGTAGGCCCGCTTGGGTGGATTGGCCGGCGGATTGACGATGCCGAGAATATGCCCGGAAGTGGACAGCACGAAGCGCACCGGCGCCGCAACATTGACGTACTTGCGGATGCGGTAGCACTGTTTCCACGGAGCGATGTGATCGTCCTCGGCAGTCACGGCGTAGAGCGGCTGGGTGATCCGGTCGAGGTCGATGCGTTCGCCGGCGATGCTCAGTTTGTCGCGCTTGATCAGGTTGTTCTCCAGATACAGCTCGCGCAGGTAATAGGAATGCATGGCGTAGGGCATACGCGTCGTATCCATGTTCCAGAACAGCACGTCGAAGGGCGGCAGCGATTCGCCGCGCAGATAGCTACGCTCCCAGTAATGCCAGATCAGCGGGTTCGAGCGCAGCATCCGGAAGGAACTGGCCATTTCGTTGCCGTCGAGATAGCCCTTCTTGGCCATCGATTCTTCGAGAGCGCCGATGCAGGCCTCGTCGATGAAGACGTCGATATCGCCGGGATGTGCGAAATCGGTCAGCGTCGTGAATAGTGTCCAGTGCGCGACCGGCATCTTGCCTTCGGCAAAATGCTTGTTGGCCCAGGCCATGTAGGTACTGACCAGAGTACCGCCGATGCAGTAACCGGCCAGGTGCACCTGTGGCACCTTGCAGAATTCGCTGGCGACGCGCACCACCTCGTTGACGCCATCCAGAAGGTAATCGTCGAAACGGATACCGGCCATCTCAGCGTCCGGATTCTTCCAACTGGTGATGAATACCGAGAAGCCCTGGTCGGTCAGGTACTTGACCATGCTCTTCTTGTCGGTCAAATCGAGAATGTAGAACTTGTTGATCCACGGCGTGATGATGACGATGGGCATCGCCCGAACCTTCTCGGTGGTCGGCGCGTAATGGATCAGTTCGACCAGATGGTTGCGGAAAACGACCTTGCCCGGCGTTGTCGCCAGATTCTCGCCGACCGTGAAGGCATCTGGCTCGACCATCAGGATATTCTTGGCCCGGGCATCGCGCAGGAAATTCTCATATCCCTTGCGCAGGCTTTCGCCGCCGGTTTCGACACAACGCTGCATGGCGACCGGGTTGAGCCAGAAGAAATTGGTCGGCGCCACCATGTTCAGCCAGTTGCGCAACCAGAAGGCGGAGCGACGGCGCTCCTTGTCGGACAGTCCTGGCGTTTCGAACAGCATGTCCTCAAGGCGGTGCGTGAAGGCGATGTACCACTCCTTGACGATGTCCCAGGTAGCCGAATCGGTCCACACCGGGTCGGCAAACCGAGAATCGTCAGCATTCGGCCTGATCACATCGGTCGACGGGACACCCATTGCCCGGCGCAGCACGTGCGCCTGCAAGGCCAGCAGATCGCCGGACAATGCATTGACGGCACGGTTCAGTTCCTGCGGGTGCATCAGCCAGGCCACCTGGGCGTTGAGCAGCGAGGTCGTCACGCCGTAGGGATCGATGGCGCTGCTGACCGCTTTGCCAAGCGCTTCGAACGGACTCAGGCGGCTGATGTCGACGCCGTTGTGATGGGCGGAACCGTTGGACATGGGGAAAACCTTTTTTGATTGGATTGAATTAGCAAACCATATTACAGCGATACGAATTCGCCGGGCAGCGGCAAACGCACAGCCGGCCAGCCCAGTTCCTCTTCGATGGCACGCTTGAAATTGGCCGACGCACCAGCCTCGCCATGGACGACAAACGTCTGACCAGGCGGCCGATGGAAACCGCGTAGCCAGTTGAGCAGCGCCGCCTGGTCGGCGTGCGCCGACAATCCACCGACGGTATAGATGCGCGCCCGGACCGGCACCGGCTGGCCGAAAATATGCACCAGCCGAGCCCCGTCCACCAGGCGCCGACCGAGCGTCCCGGCCGCCTGGAAGCCGGCGATCAGCACGCTGCATTCGCTGCGCGGCAGGTTCTCGCGCAGGTGGTACTTGATCCGCCCGGCCTCACACATGCCGCTGGCCGAGAGGATCACCGCGCCATGGCGAATTTCGTTGAGCGACTTGGAGCGCTCGACATCGGCGACGAACTCGATGTGCATGCGGTCCGGATGCGCGCGCTGCCAGGCGATCAGTTCGCGCGTTTCCGGGTCGAGCAGCTCGGGATTGTCCAGCGTGATGCGGGTCGCGGCATTGGCCATCGGCGAATCGACATAGACTTTCAGCGACGAAATGCGCTTGCGGCCGACCAGATCGGCCAGCAGATAGATGATTTCCTGCGTCCGTCCGACAGCGAAGGCGGGAATGATCAGGTTGCCGCCGGCTGCCCGCGTCCGCTCGATGGCGCCGACGATTTCCTCCTCGGTTTCCGGCAGCGAGCGGTGCAGGCGATCACCGTAGGTCGATTCGATCAGCAGCACGTCGGCCTCGGCAGGCGGCGGGGCCGGATCGCAGAGCACCGGCCGGTCCGGCATGCCGAGATCGCCTGAAAAAACCAGCCGGCGCTGCTTGCCCTCACCGCCGACAACGACCTCCAGCCAGGCCGAGCCGAGGATATGGCCGGCATCGCGAAAGGTCACGCTGACGTTTTTGGCCAATTTTTCGGGCTTACCGTAGGAAACAGGCTGCAGCAGCTTCAACGAGGCCAACGCCTGGGCGACGGTATACAGCGGCGGCTGAATGCCCCGCTCGCCCTGGCCGCGCCGGCGCCGGTGGCGCAACTGCCACTCCGATTCCTTTTCCTGGATGTGGGCGCTGTCCGGCAGCAGTACTTCGAGCAGGGCGATGGTCGCGGGCGTCGCATAGATCGGCCCGCGAAAACCGAGCATGGCCAGACGGGGCAGCAAGCCGGAGTGATCGATGTGGGCATGGGTCAGCAGCACGAAGTCGAGCTGGCGGACGTCGAAGCCCGGGTTGAGGGCGCGCTGGTTTTTGTGGCGGGCTTCGGGTCCGCCCTGAAACATCCCGCAATCGACCAGGAAACGGACATCGCCCGCTTCAACAAGAGTGCAGGAACCGGTAACTTCGCCAGCCGCTCCGAGAAACCCGAGACGCATGTTTTCATTCCTCCCGACTTGGCGTAGCATGAACCTCAACAAGGCGGAATGCAACGCCGGACAAGCATTTCAGGAGGCATAACATGTTCAAGCACATCTTCGTCCCGACCGACGGCTCCGAACTTTCCCGTGCCACGGCGCAACGCGCCGTCTCCTTCGCCAAGGAAGCCGGCGCCCGGATCACGGTTTTCTTTTCCAAGCCGGAATACCCGATCGCCTACTTCGGCGAAGGCGCGCTGATCGACCCGACGACGCCGGACAAATTTGCCGAAATGGCCGACCAGCAGGCCAACGAATATCTCGGCGAAGTGGCCAAACTATGCGCCGACGCCGGCGTCGAATGCAGCACCGTTTCGGCGACCAGCGACGTGCCCTACGAGGCGATCATCGAAGCCGCCGAAAAATCCGGCTGCGATCTGATTTTCATGGCCTCGCACGGCCGCCGCGGGATCAGCGGCCTGCTGCTGGGCAGCGAGACCAACAAGGTGCTGACCCACTCCAAGGTGCCGGTCCTGGTCTATCGCTGAGTCGCCTCAACGGCCCGTGCAGCGCGACTGCCCCGGGCCGATGCGGCACAGCACCTCGCCGCTGGCGGTGTCGATGAAGTCGATCTCATCAAGCTTGCCGACCAGGTAGCGTTTCTTCAGTGTGAAATCGGTCGGCCGGGCGTGGATCGCCTTCCAGAAGGTCGTGCTTTCGCTGATCACCGGCTCGACCAGATGCGCCCTGGCGCGCAGCCCTACCCGCCCGGCCAGCGCCGCCGGCAGATCGGCCGAGAACCCGGCATCGTCGTCGACGACGCGCGGATAGAAATCGTAGAGATTGTCGAAGGCCAGGAAATAGTCGTAGCGCCAGCTAACCTTCATCTGCTGCGTCGTGCCGATCTTGTCCTCGCCGGCGTATTCGCCGCGCTCGACGGCGACCGACTGCAGCGGCAGGTACTTGAAGCGGTAATAGTCCTCGACCGCCGGATCGGCCAGCGGCTGCCAGCTCCAGCCTTCGGCGATCTGGTTGAAGGCCATCGTGTAATGCACGTCGAGCCGGCCATCCGCCTCGGTAACCGCCAGGGTGCCGGCGGCCAGATCGACATCAAGCTCGACTGCCTGCCCGGCCCGGGCGCCAATTTCCGGCGTCGGCAACTGGGCGATGGCGACATATTGCCGTTCGGCGGTTTCCGCCGCCTGGACGGCACCAAAAAAAGCGGCGACCAAAGTCGCCGCGAATGTGTATCTGAGGAAAACCATGTGACTTGCTACGCTCCATGCAGCATCAAGTCAGGTGAATTTTCCACGCCGGCGGCCCCTCTGCCCATGATGTATATCAACTATTTATGACCGCTTTCGATGCCTGGCCGGCCAGCTGCTCCCAGGCGGGCAATCCAGGCTGGCGGCAGAGTTCGGCGACCAGGCCGACGGCCGCCTCGACGCGCCCGCAGGCCTTGCCGGACAGCGCCTCGCCCAGTTCGAAACGCTCGCCGCGCACGCAGAGCACGAAGGCCGGCGGCGGCTCGCTCCCTTCGGTCTGCCGGAAGACCTGGAGCACGGCCTGCGGGGAGAGCGCGTGGCTGGTGTGGGCGACGG
Organism: Azonexus sp.; assembly: GCA_017983615.1. Lineage (GTDB taxonomy): Bacteria > Pseudomonadota > Gammaproteobacteria > Burkholderiales > Rhodocyclaceae > Azonexus. The sequence goes on along the minus strand of JAGOBB010000012.1, from coordinate 22,911 downwards.
CGCCCGACGGAAAGATGCGTTCGAAGACGTAAGGTGCCGGAGTATCGACGCCGGCGTCGATGAACAGCGCCAGTTGCCGGCCATGCAGGTCGAGGGCGTGTTCGATCTGCAGCTGGAAATCCTCGATCAGCTCGACGACATTGGCCAAAATTTCGTTTTTGAGCATTTTTTCGAGCCGACCGTAGCATTCCGGCCCGATGGCATCGTCGCCGCGGCTCGGGTTGCCGACGGTGAAGATGACGACCGGCGCGCTCATGCGCGGCTCAGCGAATGAACGACCCGCCCTTCCGGATCGACCAGTTCGACCTCCAGCGGCATCTTGCCCAGCGCGTGCGTGGCGCAGGACAGGCAGGGGTCGAAGGCGCGGATCGCCACCTCGATGTGGTTGAGCAGGCCTTCGGTGACTTCGCGGCCGTGCAGGTAGCGACGGGCGACGTGGCGGATCGCCTCGTTCATCGCCTGGTTGTTGTTGGTCGTCGAGACGATCAGGTTGGCCATCGTGATCAGGTCGTTTTCGTCGACGCGGTAATGGTGGAACAGCGTACCGCGCGGCGCCTCGATGACACCGACGCCGTCGTTTCTGCGCTCGCCCTCGACCAGCAGGTCGCTGCCGAGCAGATCGTCGTCGTGCAGCAATTCCTTGATCACTTCGGCGGCGTGCAGCATCTCGATCATCCGCGTCCAGTGATAGGCCAGCGGCGCGTGCAGCGGCGAGCCGCCGGCATAGTCGACGAAGTCCTTGCGTTCATGTTCGGCGAACGGCGTCGAGATCTGGTTGCAGTTCTGCACCCGGGCCAGCGGCCCGACCTTGTACCAGCCGTGCTCCTTGCCGATGGACTTGAAGAACGGGAACTTCATGTAGCTCCATGGCCGCACCTCTTCCTCGATGTATTTGTCGTATTGCTGGTAATCGACGCCGTCGAAGATGATCTTGCCGTTGTCGTCGCGGGCGCGCAGCGTGCCGTGGTAGAAGTCGAGGTCACCGTTGTGGCCGACCAGCGACATGAAGTTGGAGCGGAAGATGCCGAAGCTGTTGTACAGCCCCGGGTCCTGCGTATGCACCTTCTGGATCAGGTGCACCGCGTCGCGCGACCACTGGACGATGTGATAGACATCCTTCAACAGCTCGTCGCGCTCGGCGATGGTCAGCGCCTTGTTGACGCCGCCCGGCACCGAGCCGGTGCCATGCACCCGCTTGCCGGCCGTGACGCGGATCACCTCCTGGCCGAACTTCCTGAGCAGCACGCCGCGCTTGGCGGTTTCCGGGTGGGCCGCGGCGACGCCGACGATGTTGCGCTGGGTCACATCGCTGTCGAAACCGAACAGCAGGTCCGGTGAACAGAGGTGGAAGAAGTGCAGCGCGTGCGATTGCAGCATCTGGCCGTAGTGCATCAGGCGGCGCATCTTCTCGGCCGTCGCCGTCAGCTTCCTGGCCCCGACGATGACGTCGAGCGCCTTGGATGCCGCCAGATGGTGCGATACCGGGCAGATGCCGCACAGGCGCTGGACCATGACCGGCACTTCCCAGTACGGCCGGCCCTGGATGAATTTCTCGAAACCGCGGAACTCGACGATGTGCAGGCGCACCTGATGCACCTTGTTCTGGTCGTCGAGCAGGATGGTTACCTTGCCGTGACCCTCGACGCGTGAGACCGGGTCGATCGCGACGCGGCGCAGGGTTTCGGGGTGGGCGGCTGTTTCCAGTTGGTAGGTCATTCCATTCTCCAAATCCATGGCGCCTTCGGTTCAGGACGCGAAGACGAGCCGCAGACAGTGCGAATAGCACGGCAAGGCGAAGTTGACAAAGTCATGAGCCGAAGGCGCCGTGGATTAATCGTAGTGCATCAGGCCGTGGCCCAATTCAGGCTCTTTGCCTGCCAACAGGTCGGTCAGCACCTTCCAGATCGCATCCGCCGATGGCGGGCAACCGGGCATGAAGTAATCGACCTTGACCACCTCGTGGATCGGGTGCACCTGATTTAGCGGCAGCGGCAGTTCCGGATCGTTGGGAATCATGCCGTTGGCCAGCCCCGGGCTGGTGTGATAGACCTCTTCGAGGATGGTCGTCAGCGGCAGGTGGTTGCGCTGGGCCGGCAGGCCGCCGTTGATCGCGCAGGCGCCGACGGCAATCAGGATCCTGCAGTTCTTGCGGAATTCGCGCAGGACATGGACGTTCTCGGCATTGCACAGGCCGCCCTCGATCAGGCCGAGGTCGCAGTCCGGGCTGATGGTCTTGATATCGGTCAGCGGTGAACGGTCGAACTCGATGTGTTCGAGCAACGTAAACAGCCGCTCGTCGATGTCGAGGAAGGACATATGGCAGCCAAAGCAGCCGGCCAGCGAGGTGGTGGCGACCTTGAGCTTTTTGGTCGGGGCAGTCATTTCAGCGGCCCTCCGTCGTTTCGGAAATCGGCGCCTTGTCGTAGGTGCGTTCGCCGATCGGCACGGCGAAGCCCTGACGCTTCTTCAGGATCACGCCGACCGGGCAGACATGGGCCGCCTTGTCGTCCAGCGTGAAATCGGTATCGCCCAGCCGGCCGGATTTGGCATTGACGATCAGGTGCGTCTTGATGCCGCGCCCCGAGAGCGCGAAGACGTTCTTGCCATCGACGTCGCGACTGGCCCGCACGCACAGCGAACAGAGGATGCAGCGGTTGAAATCGAGCAAAACCTCGGGATGCGAGGCATCGACCGCCCGATTCGGGAAGAAGTGGTCGTAGTGCGGCGACATCATGCCGAGGTGGTAGGCCGTCGCCTGCAACTGGCAATTGCCGCTCTTCTCGCACGACGGGCAGAAATGGTTGCCTTCGACGAACAGCATCTGGGTCAGCGCCCGGCGTTCGGCGTTGATCTCTTCGGTCTCGCTCTCGACGACCATGCCGGGCGCGGCACGCATGGTGCACGAGGCCGTGTGCCGGCCATTGACCTTGACCGTGCATAGCTTGCACGAGCCGTGCGGCTTGAATTCCGGGTGGTAGCACAGGTGCGGGATGTAGACCCCGGCGGCGCCGGCGGCCTGGATGATGGTTTGCCCTTCCTCGAAGGGAATGGTCTTGCCATCGATGGTGAAGGTCTGGCTCATGCTTTGCCTCCGTTTTCCGTGGCCAGATGGGCGGCCGCATCGTCGCGCCCGGTCATCTGCCGGGCCGCGCCCAGCGCGCGGTCGAGATCGAAGGCCGGCGTGTAGTCCTGCTGCATCATCCGCTTGTCGTAATAGGGCCGGAACTTGGCGATGGTGTCGAGCACCGGATTGCAGGCGGTATGGCCGAGGCCGCAATGGCTCATCGATTGCAGCAGCTGGTTGAGTTTTTCGATCTCGGCGAAGTCGTAGGGCGAACCTGCGCCGTGGTGCAGCTTGTCCATCAGGTTGCGCAGCAGCGAGGTGCCGACCCGGCACGGCGTGCAGAAACCGCAGCTCTCGTGCTGGAAGAAATGCACGTAGTTGCGCGCCACCTGGAACATGTCGCGGGTCTTGTTGAAGATGGTGAAGGCGCCGGCGGTCGGGATGTCTTCGAAGCCGATGATGCGGTCGAACTCGTTCTCGGCGACGCAAATGCCGGACGGCCCGCTGACCTGCACGGCCTGGGTGTCGGTCGCGCCGCAGTCTTCGAGCACCTGGCGGATGCTGACGCCGAACGGGTATTCGTAGATGCCCGGCCGGGCGCAATCGCCGGACACCGACAGGATCTTGGTGCCGGCCGACTGCCTGGTGCCGATGCCGGCGTACCACTCGCCGCCGTTCAGCGCGATCATCGCGGCGGCAGCGAAGGTCTCGACGTTATTGACGATGGTCGGCTGGTCGAGATAGCCGTTGGTCACCGGGAAAGGCGGCCGGTTGCGCGGCGTGCCGCGTTTGCCTTCGAGCGACTCGATCAGCGCCGATTCCTCGCCGCAGACGTAGGCGCCAGCGCCGAGGTGGATCTCGATGTCGAAATCCGCCCCCGGAATGCCGAGGATGTCCTTGCCCAGCAGCTTCTCTCGCCGGCGATGGGCCAGCACGGCGTTCAGGTGATCGAGCAGGTAGCGGTATTCGCCGCGCAGATAGACAAAGCCCTTGGTCGCGCCGACCGCATAGGCAGCCACCGTCATGCCCTCAAAGACCAGATCGGGGAAGCTGGCCAGCAGCACGCGGTCCTTGAAGGTGCCCGGTTCGCCTTCGTCGGCATTGCAGACGACGATGCGCTGGTGCCCGGCCTTGAGGTGGGCGTTGCGGCAGGCTTCCCATTTCAGCGCGGTGGTGAAGCCGGCGCCGCCACGGCCGCGCAGGTTGGCGCGCTTCATTTCGTCGAGCATGGCGGCCGGACCGCCGATGCCGCTGGGCAGGCCTTCGCGCCAGGAACGCATGTTCGATGAATGCAGGCCGTCGCTAGGCGTCCGCGCCCGGGCGGCGCGCAGTGCATCGCCCGGCGTCAGGTCGCTGCCGAGCAGGATGTCGGCCCGCCGGATGTTGTCGGCGACCTTGAAATACTCGGGCGGCCATTCGGCCAGCGGCACCTTGCCGCGGATCAGTTCGGCGATCTGGTCGATGCGCTCGGCGGTCAGCCCGGCAATGGCGTAGTTGTTGACCAGCATGGCCGGCCCCTGATCGCACATGCCGGTGCACGCCGTCTGGGCGACGCTGACCAGGCCGTCTTCGGAGACCTTGCCGCGTTCGACCCACAGGTTGTTGCACAGGCGATCCATCAGCGCCTTGCTGCCGAGCATGCGGTCGGTGATGTTGTCCGAGAACAGCACCCGGTACTTGCCGCGCGGCGCGGTGTAGAAGAAGGCATAGAAACCGGCGACGCCTTCGATCTTGGTACGCGGCACGCCGAGGACTTCCTGCAGGCGGTCGATCGCCTCCGGGGATATCCAGTCGCAGGTTTCCTGGATTTCGCGCAGGATCTGCACCATGTTCGACGGGTCGCGCCGATGGCGGGCAACCACCCGATCGACGACACCGGCCACCGCTTCGGCATGCATTTCGTTCATTGCCACGACAACCTCCCGAAAACTGCGTATGACATGAGACAGACTAGCACTGCCAGATGACGGTTTTTTGTCCCAGATCAAATTGAAGGCTCCTGGCGTTCAACAATTCGTAATGCCGCTGTGCCAGAATGTTGCTGCACTACAGCATCAAACACAGGCCGCCAAATCTGCAAACAAAGAATGGATTGATGCGGCGCAACAGCCCCGAAACCGTATTGGAAGGATGAACAGCATGAACACGATTAACGACCCCGCCGTCACCGGCGGCATGAACATGGCCCTCCCCCTGGCTGGCAAGAAAGGTCTGGTGACCGGTATCGCCAATGACAAGTCCATCGCCTTCGCCGTCGCCAAGGCCATCGTCGCACTCGGCGGTGAAATCGCCATCACCTACCAGAACGACAAGACCGCCAAATACACCCAGCCGCTGGCCGAAGCGCTGGGCGCCAAGCTTTTCCTCAAGCTCGACGTGGCCGAGGAAGGCAGCCTCGAAGGCGTTATCGCCCAGTGCGGCGAAACCTTCGGCGAAATCGACTTCGCCATCCACTCGATGGCCTTCTGCAATGCCGACGACCTGCACGGCCGCGTCATCGACGCCACCGAAGCCGGCTTCGATTCGGCCATGAACGTCTCCTGCCACAGCTTCCTGCGCATGGCCAAGGCCCTGGAGCCGTTGATGGCCCACGGCGGCTCGCTGATTACCATGTCCTACCTGGGCGCCGAGCGCGTCGTCCGCAACTATGGCGTCATGGGCATCATCAAGGCGGCGCTTGAGTCGGCCGTCCGCTACATGGCCTACGACCTGGGCCCCAAGGGCATCCGCGTCTTCGCCGTGTCGCCCGGCCCGATCATGACCCGCGCCGCTTCCGGCATTGCCAACTTCAACAACCTGCTCGAAGCCGACGCCGTCAAGGCGCCGCTCGGTCGCACCGTGACCATCGAGGAAGTCGGCGCCCTGACCGCCTTCCTGTGTACGTCGGGTTCGTCCGGGATGACCGGCCAGACGATCTACGTCGACGCAGGTGCCCATATCGTCGCCTGAGGCAACAAATGCTACGGTCGGCCCCAAAAAAAGGCCAAAATCGAATTGCGGCGGGCCGCCTGCCCGCCGTAACCGATCGCGGAGACACCCATGGCTGAAGCAAACGGACTCCTTCCCGACCCCGTGCCGGATCACCCGCTGCTGCGCGGTCGCCCGGAAATCGGCCGGGGCGAGAGCACCATCGTCCTCGAAGCCGACACCGTCGATGGCCAGGAGCGCGTCTACAAGGTGCTCTCTTCGCCGACCGACTACGCCTACTACACCGCCGACGACCGCCCGACCGGCCGGCATTTTCCAGTAGTTTTTGCCGACCATGGCACGGCCGGCCGCTCCAGCCGCGGCTATCCCTTCCACATCGTCGAGGTCGAGCGCCTGTATCCGCTGCCCGGCTCGGGCGAAGCGGCCGAGGTGGCGACCAAGCTATCCACTTCCTATTTCGACGCCTGCCTGATGTGGCGCAACCTGGCCCAGGACATGGGCCGCATCGCCCTGCACCACCTGACGGTAACGCCGATGGGCTGGAGCGATGCCGTGCAGCAATCGCTCAAGGCGCTGGAAGTCTTTTCCGGCGACTACGGCGCCCTGCCCGACCTGATCAAGGCCGACAACCTGATGATGCGCAAGGACGGCACCCTCGTCTTCTCCGACCCGGTCTTCATGGAATGACGCCATGACCATCAGCCAAGTCCAGTACACCTCACGCAAGCTGGCCGAACAGCTGCGCGGCTCGCCCTACATGGCGGTCATTTCGATCACCGACCCGACGACGCCGGAGGCCAAGCTCGACCCGCTGTTCCGCCACGTGCTGCGCCTCGCCTTCTTCGATGCCGTGCCGGCCGATGAATACCAGCCGATCATCCCCGGCCTGTTCGACCACCACATGGCGGCACGGATCAGCGCCTTCATTGCCGAGTTGCACGCCGCCCCCTTCGAAATCACGCTGATGGTCCATTGCGAGTACGGCGTCAGCCGTTCGGCCGCCGTCGCGCTGTTCGCCGAGGCGCTGACCGGCGCCCCGCTGGAGGCCCGCGAATTCACCTACGAAGCCAACCAGTGGGTGATCGACCAGTTGCAGCAGCGCCACCCCGGCCTGGAGGTCGACACGCCCTCGCCGCTGATCAGCCACGAACGCCGTCGCGTCCGCCGGACATGAGGACACACACCCCGCCCATATTGTTTGCTGCACCGCAGCAACCTATACTAGCTGCAAGGCAGATCCACCGGAGCAAGCAGTCATGAACCACCCTTCCGAACAACGCTACCTGGTCAACAAGACTTTCGACGAAATCAAGGTCGGCGACTCGGCCAGCCTGACCCGCACACTGATGCCCGAGGATGTGAAGCTGTTCGCCATCCTGACCGGCGACGTCAATCCCGCCGTCGTCGACCCCGGCTACTCCGAAAGCGGCATGTTCCGCGAAGTGATCGCCCACGGCATGTGGAGCGGCTCGCTGATCTCGACCGTACTCGGCACGCAGTTCCCCGGCCCGGGCACCATCCTGGTCGATCAGAGCCTGCACTTCGCCCGCCCGGTGACCATCGGCGACACCATCGCCATCACGGTCACCGCCCGGCAAAAATTCGACCACAACCAGCACGTCATCTTCGACTGCGTGTGCACCAACCAGGAAGGCCTGCAGGTCGTGCGCGGCACCGCCGAAGTGCTGGCCCCGAACGAAAAAGTCTCCCGGCTGCAGGAAGTGCACATGCCGGAAATCCGCATCGACGACAAGCACGAACGCTACGTGCATCTGCTGGAGCGCGTCCGCGGGCTGGAGCCGATCCCCACCGCTGTCGCCCACCCGTGCGATGAGGAATCGCTCAAAGGCCCGGTCATGGCCTTCCAGGCCGGCATCATCGAGCCCATCCTGGTCGGCCCGGAAAACAAGATCCGCGCCGTCGCCGAGGAATTCGGCATCGATCTCTCCGGCATCCGCATCGTCCATGCCGCGCACAGCCACGACTCGGCCGCGCTGGCTGTCTCGCTGGTCCGCACCGGCGACGCCGAGGCGTTGATGAAGGGCAGCCTGCACACCGACGAGCTGATGGGCGAAGTCGTCGCCCGCGCCAACGGCCTGCGCACCAGCCGCCGGATCAGCCACGTCTTCCTGATGGACGTGCCGACCTACCACCGGCCACTGCTGATCACCGACGCGGCGATCAACATCGCCCCGACGCTGGAAGACAAGGTCGACATCATCCAGAACGCCATCGACCTCGCCCACATCATCGGCATCCCCGAACCCAAGGTGGCGATCCTCTCGGCGGTCGAGACGGTCAATCCGAAAATCCAGTCCACGCTCGACGCCGCCGCGCTGTGCAAGATGGCCGACCGCGGCCAGATCAAGGGCGGCATCCTCGACGGCCCGCTGGCCTTCGACAACGCGGTTTCCATCGTCGCCGCCAAGACCAAGGGCATCAAGTCTGCCGTCGCCGGCCATGCCGAAATCCTCGTCGTGCCCGATCTCGAATCAGGCAACATGGTCGCCAAGCAATTGGAGTATCTGGCCAATGCGCTGACCGCCGGCATCGTGCTCGGCACCAAGGTGCCCATCGTGCTGACCAGCCGCGCCGACAGCGCCGAAACCCGTACTGCTTCCTGCGTCATCGCCGCGCTGGTCGCCCATCACAACCGCAAGATTGGAACCACCTGACATGCAGCAAGGCATCCTGACGATCAACGCCGGATCGTCCTCGATCAAGTTCGCCCTTTTCCCGCTCGCCCACCCGATTTCCCCCGAGGCCGAAGTCTCCGGCCAGATCGACGGCATCGGCACCAACGCCACCAGAATGGTCGCCAAGGACCGCGCCGGCGCAAAGATCGCCGACCAGGCCATCGCCGGCGAGGCGGTCAGCCACGACCTGGCCTTCGATGCCCTGCTCCAGTGGTTTCAGGCCACCCAGAGCGGCTGGCAGATCGTGGCCGTCGGCCATCGCGTCGTCCATGGCGGAGATCTTTACTCGCAGCCGACCGTCGTCGACGCCCAGGTCGTCGCACACCTGACCAGCTTCATCCCGCTCGCCCCGCTGCACGAGCCGCATAACGTCGCCGGCATCCGCGCGCTGCAAAAGCTGATGCCGAGCGTGCCGCAGGTCGCCTGCTTCGACACCGCCTTCCATCGCAGCCAGCCGGAAGTGGCCCAGGTCTTCGGCCTGCCCCGCGCGCTGACCGCCGAAGGCATCAAGCGCTACGGCTTCCACGGCCTGTCCTACGAATTCATTTCCCGCGCCCTGCCGCAGCATTCCAGCCGCGCCACCGGCCGCGTCGTCGTCGCCCACCTTGGCAACGGCGCCAGCATGGCGGCCATGGTCAATCGCAAGTGCGTCGCCACGACGCTCGGCTTCTCGACCATCGACGGCCTGATGATGGGCACCCGCTGCGGCAACCTCGACCCGGGCGTCGTGCTCCACCTGATGGAAACCAAGGGCCTGTCGGTCAAGGACATGACCCGCATCCTCTACAAGGAATCCGGCCTGCTCGGCGTCTCCGGCATCAGCCAGGACATGCGCACCTTGCTCGCCAGCGACAAGCCGGAAGCCGAAGAAGCGGTCAATCTGTTCTGCTACCGCATCGTCCGCGAGCTCGGCTCGCTGGTCGCCGCGGCCGGCGGCCTCGATGCGCTGGTGTTCACCGGCGGCATCGGCGAACACGCCGCCGAGGTCCGTCGCCGCGTCTGCGAGCAGTCGGAATGGCTGGGCATCCGCCTCGATCCGGAAGCCAATGCCCGCCACGACATCGTGATCAGCGCCGGCGCCAGCAGCGTCGATGTGCTGGTCATTCCGACCAACGAAGAATGGATGATGGCGCACCACGCGCAGACCCTGCTCGCGCTCTGAAACAAAAATATTTTTTTGCCCGGCCCCGGCCACCGAAAGGTGCCGGGGCTTTGTTTTTTCGGGGTTTTTTTGACATGACATTGTCACCAATTGCAAAAGCACCAAACACCGTATCTAGTCAAGATATTGCCTTCGACCACTATATCTAGTAGCTTTGCAACATTCGAAAACTAATAACCCGAACAATCTCAAATCGATGAGGAGCCACCGATGAGCAAGATCGCCGAGCAGTTGTCGCTGACCGATATTCCCGCACCGCCGCAGTATGCGCCGCTGCCGGAACAGGAAATTTCCGGCGAAGTGCTGATCGAAAAATACGCCAAGGGCAAGGAAACCAACGTCCATGACGTGCGTCGTCGCGTCGCCTACGCGCTGGCCCAGGTCGAGCAGGATGCTGACCGCGCCCACTGGGAAGCCAAGTTCCTGTGGGCCCAGGAAAACGGTTTCATTCCGGCCGGCCGCATCAACTCCGCCGCCGGTACCGACCTGCAGGCCACGCTGATCAACTGCTTCGTGCAGCCGGTTGGCGACTCCATCGTCGAGAACACGGACGGCAAGCCGGGCATCTACACCGCGCTGGCCCAGGCCGCCGAAACCATGCGCCGCGGTGGCGGCGTCGGCTATGACTTCTCCTCCATCCGTCCGCAGGGCGCCCGCGTCAAGGGCACCCAGTCGCGCGCCTCCGGCCCGGTGTCGTACATGCGCGTCTTCGACCGCTCCTGCGAAACCGTCGAATCGGCCGGCGCCCGCCGCGGCGCCCAGATGGGCGTGCTGCGCTGCGACCATCCGGACATCGAGGACTTCATCCACGCCAAGGACAAGGGCGACCTGACCAATTTCAACATCTCGATCGGCGTCACTGACCCGTTCATGGAAGCCGTCGATGCCGACGGTGATGTCGAGCTGCTGCACCGCGCCGAGCCGAACAGCGAAATGCGCGCTGCCGGCGCCTACCAGCGTGACGACGGCCTGTGGGTATACCGCAAGGTGCGCGCCCGCGACCTGTGGGACCAGGTGATGAAATCCACCTACGACCACGCCGAGCCGGGCATCCTGTTCCTCGACCGGATGAACAAGGACAACAACCTCAATTACTGCGAAGTGATCGAGGCGACCAACCCCTGCGCCGAACAGCCGCTGCCGCCGTACGGCTGCTGCTGCCTGGGCTCGATCAACCTGACGCTGTACGTCAAGGATGCTTTCTCCGAGCAGGCAGAATTCGATTTCGACGCCTTCGCCGAAGTCATCCGCATCTCCACCCGCATGCTCGACAACGTGCTCGACGCCACCCACTGGCCGCTCGAGCGCCAGCAGCAGGAAGCCGCCAACAAGCGCCGCGTCGGCCTGGGTTATACCGGCCTCGGCGACGCGCTGGCCATGCTTCGCCTGCGCTACGACAAGCCGGAAGCCCGCGCCATGGCCGCCCGCATCAGCGAATTCATGCGCGACACCGCCTATCTGTATTCGGTCGAGATGGCCAAGGAACGCGGCGCCTTCCCGCTGTTCAACGCCGAGCTCTACCTGTCCGGCGGCAACTTCGCCTCCCGCCTGCCGGCTGATATCAAGGCTGAAATCCGCAAGCACGGCCTGCGCAACTCGCACCTGCTCTCCATCGCGCCGACCGGCACCATTTCGCTGGCTTTCGCCGACAACGCTTCGAACGGCATCGAACCGCCGTTCTCCTGGACCTACAACCGCAAGAAGCGCATGCAGGACGGCACGATCAAGGAATACTCGGTCGAAGACTACGCCTGGCGCCTCTACAAGCACCGCGGCGGCGACGTTTCCAAGCTGCCGGACTACTTCGTCACGGCCCTGGAAATCTCCGCCCTGGCGCACAGCGACATGGTCGCCGCCGTCGCCCCGTTCATCGACACCTCGATCTCGAAGACAGTCAATGTGCCGGCCGACTACCCGTACGGCGACTTCCAGGACCTCTACATGAGTGCCTGGAAATCCGGCCTCAAGGGTCTGGCCACCTACCGTCCGAACAGCGTGCTCGGCTCGGTGCTTTCCGTCACCTCGGCCGAACCGGCCAAGACCGAAACGGTCGCCGACGCCAAGGCACCGCAGGACTTCATCTCCGACGCCAACCGCCGTCTTGAAATCAAGCACCTGCCGGCCCCGGTGCTGGCCAGCCTGCGCTGGCCGGGCCGCCCGAACCTGCCGGAAGGCAACCTGTGCTGGACCTACATGGTCGACTCGCCGATCGGCAAGTTCGCCCTGTTCGTCGGCCACGTCGAGCAGGAAGGCCACGCCTGGCCGTTCGAAGTGTGGGCCAACGGCCCGGCCGAACCGCGCGGCCTGGGCGCCGTCGCCAAGACCCTGTCCATGGACATGCGCGCCAAGGACCACGGCTGGCTGCAGATGAAGCTGGAAGCGCTGGCCAAGATGCCGGGCGACGCCTTCGACATGGCCATGCCCCCGCATGGCGAGCGCAAGCGCATGCCGTCCGTCGTTGCCGCCATGGCCCAGGTCATCCTGTGGCGTGTCGAGCAACTGGGCGCCCTCGGCCACGATGGCCCGACCCCGGTCAAGGACGCCCTGTTCAGCACCAAGGAGCCGAAGACCGGCACCGACGGCACCCTGTCCTGGACCGTTGACGTCAGCAACTCCTCGACCAGCGAAGACTTCGTCCTCGGCCTCAAGGAAATCACCCTGCCCGACGGCTCGTCCCGCCCGTACTCGATGTGGCTGTCCGGCAACTACCCGCGCGCCCTCGACGGCCTGTGCAAGCTGCTGTCGCTCGACATGCGCGTGCTCGACCCGGCGTGGATCGGCATGAAGCTGCGCAAGCTGGTTGACTACTCCGAGCCGTTCGGCGACTTCATGGCCTTCGTCCCGGGTTCGCGCAAGCAGCAGACCTACCCGTCCACAGTTGCCTACATCGCCCAGCTGATCATCCACCGCTACGCCATGCTCGGCATCCTCGACGAGTCCGGCTTCCCGCTGCAGCAGATGGGCATCCTGGAAGCACCGGAAGACACCACCAGCAACAAGGTGCTGCCGACCCAGGGCAAGCTGTGCGGCGAGTGCGGCAACCACACGATGATCCGCAAGGACGGCTGCGACTTCTGCACCGCCTGCGGCGCGGTGGGCACCTGCGGCTGATCGGCTGACGCCCCCAATAAAAACGCCCCGGTTGATCCGGGGCGTTTTGCTTGGTGGGCGGCTATTCCGGCCCGGCGTAAAATTTGTTTTTTGCCTTTTTTTGGTGCCGACCGCGACCGCAGGAAGTGCAGAGCTAGCATTTGACCAAATTTCAACAAAACGTCGATCGGCCCAGCCCGCCTGATGCTGCCATTCGGCATCTGTCCGACCAATACGCAACTCCTTTGACCATCGTCAGAATCAATGCCCCGGCAAGCGCTCATAATCCCCGAGCACATGCCTGATTCTGGACCACCTGAAACGTAGGCTTGTGCAAGCAGCGTACGATGAACCGACCGCCACACATTCATTGAGTGAAAAATGATTGGATGCCAACACGCCGGACTCTGCCAGACAAACCTTGGCGCATTTAGCCGGACCGGAAATGCCGTCAAGGTATGATCAACAACGCCAACGCCGCCCCTGACGCGCGCTCCGACTTGCTGAGCACGATTGCCCATCGACTCGGCATCAACCTCGATCCAGCCGATGGGCATGATCGCGCCCAAGCATTACAAAAACGCGTCATCTTCGCCTTCCAGCTCGCCTACGGCCTCTGCTGGCTGCCGTATGTCGCGGTCTATGCCATGGTCGGCGCCACGGTCAGCGCCGGCATTTGCCTGGCCTTCGGCGTGCTTCCCTCTTGGCTAGGCGGCGTGTGGCTGATCCGTCAGGGTGGCCGTTTCACGGCAGCCGGGCTGTTGAGCAGCGTCTGCTCCGCCACGGCCTTGTTCCTACTCACATTCACCACCGGCGGCGCCCATTCGGCCATCATCATCTGGCTGCTCGCCGTCATGATGGGGGCCTTCCTGCAACTTGAAACACGGGTCGCCCGTTACTTCTTCGGCTATGTCCTCCTTCTGGTAACCGCCGTTTTCCTGCTCCACCCCTTGCACGGCAACGCCTATTTCGAACTTCCGTTCCCCGAAGATGCCGTCTGGTTCCTCGGCTACAACTACATCTCCGCGCTGCTCGCTTGCGGCTGGCTGACATCCGTCTTCATCCGCAACATCAACGACGGTTATCAGGCGCTGATGGTCGCCGAGCGGTCGGCCCGCCAGGCCAACCAGGCCAAGAGCGCCTTCCTGGCCAACATGAGCCACGAAATCCGAACCCCGATGAATGCCGTCACCGGCATGGCCCACCTGATACGCCAGGGCGGCCTGAGCGCCAAACAGGCCGCGCAGATGGACAAACTCGAATTCGCCGGCGAACACCTGCTGGGCATCCTCAACGCCATCCTTGACCTCTCCAAGATCGACGCCGCCAAGTGCGAACTGGAAGAAACCGACCTGCGCATCGAGAGCATCGTCGGCAATGTCATCGCCATGATCAAGGAACGGGCCGAGGCCAAGCACCTCACGCTGACCAGCCACATCGCCGCCTTCCCCGGCGGCCTGGTCGGCGACCCGACACGACTCCAGCAGGCCCTGCTCAACTACGCCACCAACGCGGTCAAGTTCACCGAAAGGGGCCATATCACCCTGCAGGCAAGCCTCGACGAAGACACCGACGACGCCGTCCTGGTGCGCTTTGTCGTCACCGACACCGGCATCGGCATCGCCCCGGAAGTCATGCCCAGGCTGTTCACAACCTTCGAACAGGCAGACAGCGCAACCACCCGCAAATACGGCGGCACCGGCCTGGGACTGGCCATCACCCGGAAGCTGGCGCAACTGATGGGTGGCGAAGCCGACGCAGAAAGCAGCCCGGGCGCCGGCAGCACATTCTGGTTCACAGCCCGCCTGAAGAAAAACCCCGTAAAAACGATAGCCAGCCCGGAACCGGCGACCATCGATGACCCAATTCTGGCGCTGCAACAGCAGCACGCAGGGCGGCGCATCCTGGTCGTCGAGGACGAACCGGTCAATCGTGAAATCATCGTCATGCTGCTCGAAGACGCCTGTCTGGCCATGGATACCGCAGAAGACGGCGCCATCGGACTCAGCCTCGCCAGCCAGAACACCTACGACCTGATCCTGATGGACATGCAAATGCCCAACATGGATGGCCTGGAAGCCAGCCGCAGAATTCGCCAGCTACCGGATGGCAACCGCACCCCCATCCTGGCCATGACCGCAAACGCCTACGCCGAAGACAAAGCCAACTGCTTTGCCGCCGGCATGAACGACTTCCTTTCCAAACCGATCGTCCCCGCGACCCTCTACGCCCACTTGTTGAAATGGCTCGCCAAACCGGCGGCCTGAATCACAAACGTTGATCGGTAGCGAAGCAACGTCCCAACCCCCATCGGGCGGGGATTACTCATGCGGCTTCCCTTGGGCAAATAGCTCTCAAGCCCCGCCCCCCATTTCAATTTTGGCCATTTTTTCGGGCCGACCGTAGCATTCTGCGGAGGATCGTCTCAGGGGCATGAAGCCGGAAGGACGAGATGGTCTGCTTCCGACCCTTTGCGGGACTAGCCCCGTTGGGAAAGCAGACGCTCAGGAATGTTATAGCTGAGCGGACGACAAAAGCGAAGCTTTTGGCGGTCCGCTGCAGCGATGGGTTAGGTGCATTGCTGCTCCAGTTGAGACGCGAGCGCATGGAACGCACGTTCAACTCGGTCGCCATACGTGCCAGAAAGGTACGCCCACCCGAAGGACCGACGTTCGCTGCCGATCAACTCAGCGACTGCATGAGAACTCGCGCCTGTCTCCAGCAAGCCTGCCAAACGCTCCGCTTCTCGCATGTGCAGGGCGTACAACGACTCTTCTGATGGCGGCGCATGCGGCCGGGCTTCTGCCAAAGCCTGCCGATACGTTGCGAGAAGTGCGCTGGCTTCCAAGGCGTACCTAGCGCTAGACATGAGCGGCGCCCTTAAGCGCGCACGATGCGCTTACGGACGGCTGTTCGATGGAGGAGTTAGGCCTCGGTCGCGACATCTTCAAGGCGTGGCTGCGAGTCTTGAGGCGGCTGCTGCGATGCGAGCCTGGCGTTCCGCAAACATGGCGACTTCATTCTCGCGCACGTTGTCCATGATCTCGACAAGCGCCAGCAGGTCGGTGAGAAGTGTGTCAGAGCTGAGCACCAGTTGCCCGTCCTCAAGCCAGAGTTGCTCTTCATGCTGGTTTGCCAAGGTCAAAGCTTCCGAAGCAGCGGCAATCCACCGCTCCCGACCCTCGTAGAACTGAGACTGCATCGACAAGTTCCAGTTGACCGAAGCGAGCCACTGCTCGGCGAGCCGATCACGCTTTTCTGGCGGAAGTTCGCCGGTTGCTGCGACCATCTGGGAGGTTGCCTTCGTCATGAAGTTGGAGAACATCGCCTTGTGCTGCTTCGTCAGTTCCGCCAGCGCGACGACAGTCTGTCGTGACTCAGCGCGCCCATGTTGGGACGTAAGCCGTTCACCCGAAAGGACATTCTCCAGATCGAGAGCGGCTTGCGCCTGGTTGTACGCGACGGCTGCCTGCATTGCAGTGGCGGCCATTTGTAGCGAAAGTCGCGCCAGATGAACTTCGGCTGTTTCCAAGGTGTATCTCCGTCCCCGATGCCTAACAGGAATTAAACGGACCTGCTGGGTCCGCATATCGATTTGCATACATTCATTATGCATATAAAACCCCTGGCCCAACAAGGAGTTTGGCTTGGCTACGTCCGTATAACAATTCCAGTAGTACGGACGCCAGAACACGGCATCGAAGGTCCGCTAACGGACGAAATGTTCAATGGCCGGTTGTGGCCGATAGTGATCATGCCAGCGCCACAGCATGACCATCCGCTAAGGCCAAACACCTGACCACCCCTCTCCAAAACAAAAAAAGGGACCCGAAGGTCCCTAATGAGTACGGGCAGCGGGATTGCCCCGCCGCCGCATACGCAGAGGTCTTTAGTGCGCCGTGGCAGACGCGGCCCCCAGGCCGGTTTGGGCGCGGATGTATTGTTCCTCGTAGGCTTCGGCTTCGCTGGCGGCACGGGCGCTCTTGTCGGTGACCGACATCAGCCAGGTGACGAAGAAAGCCGTGGTCATCGAGATGATGGCCGGATGGTCGTAGGGGAAGATGGGCTGGGCGTTGCCCAGCACCTTGACCCAGACGGCCGGCGACAGGATGACCAGGCCGACGGCGGAGGCCAGGCCGGCGATGCCGCCCCACAGTGCGCCGCGCGTGGTCAGGCCCTTCCAGTACATGGACAGGATCAGCACCGGGAAGTTGACCGAGGCGGCGACGCCGAAGGTCAGGGCGACCAGGAAGGCGACGTTCTGGTCCTTGAACAGGATGCCGAGGATGATGGCGATGATGCCGATGGCCACCGAAGCGAACTTGGTGACTTTCATTTCCTGGGCGCTGGTCGCCGTGCCCTTCTTGATCACTCGGGCGTAGAGGTCGTGCGAGATGGCCGAGGCGCCGGCCAGGGCCAGCCCGGAAACAACGGCCAGGATGGTGGCGAAGGCGACGGCCGACAGGAAGCCGAGGAAAACATCGCCGCCGACTGCCTTGGCGAGGTGCATGACCGGCATGTTGGAGCCGCCGAGCAGCTTGCCGCCGACGACGCCGCCTTCGAAGAAGGCCGGGTCCTGGCCGACGATGACGATGGCGGAAATGCCGAGGATCATCACGACGAGGAAGAAGAAACCGATGAAGCCGGTGGCGTAGAACACCGACTTGCGTGCTTCCTTGGCGTTCGGCACGGTGAAGAAGCGCATCATGATGTGCGGCAGGCCGGCGGTGCCGAACAGGAGGCCGAGCGACAGCGAGACGGCGGAGACCGGGTCGGCCATCAGCGTGCCCGGGCCCATGATCTTGATGCCGGCCTTGTGGGCTTCGGTGGCCTTGGTGAACAGCGTCTCGAACGAGAAGTCGAACTTGCCGAAGGCGAGGAACATCAGCAGCGTGCCGCCGCCGAGCAGCAAGCAGGCCTTGATGATCTGCACCCAGGTAGTGGCGACCATGCCGCCGAAGGTGACGTACACCATCATCAGCAGGCCAACGCAGACGACCGCGTAGTTGTAGTCCAGGCCGAACAGCAGCTGGATCAACTGGCCGGCGCCGACCATCTGGACGATCAGGTAGAAGCAGACGACAGTCAGCGAACCGAAGGCGGCGAAGGTGCGGATGCGGTTCTGGTCGAGGCGGTAGGAGGCGATGTCGGCGAAGGTGAATTTGCCGAGATTGCGCAGCCGTTCGGCCATCAGGAACAGGATGATCGGCCAGCCGACGAAGAAGCTGATGGTGTAGATGAAGCCGTCGAAGCCCTTGGCGTAGATCAGCGAGGACAGGCCGAGCAGGGTCGCCGCCGACATGTAGTCGCCGGCGATGGCCAGGCCGTTCTGGAAGCCGGTGATGCCGCCGCCGGCGGTGTAGAAGTCGGCCGTGGACTTGGTGCGGCCGGCCGCCCACTTGGTGATGCCGAGCGTGGCCAGCACGAAGACCATGAACATGGCGATGGCGCTGACGTTGATCGGCTGCTTCTGGACGCCTTCAATGGCGCCGGGCGCGGCGAGCGCGAGTTGGGAGACGGCGAGCAGCGCGCCGGCCGTCAGGGTGAAAAGGGAGCGTTTCATTTGCGGGCCTCGCGCAGGATTTCTTCGTTGAGGGCATCGAATTCGCCATTGGCGCGGCGGATGTAGACGCCAGTCAGCAGCCAGGAACCGACGATCAGCACGGCACCGACCGGCCAGCCGACGGTGACGACGCCACCCGGCGTGAGCGGCTGGGCGAGCAGGGCCGGATTGAAGGCGGTGATCATCATGAAGGTGTAGTACGGCACCAGCACGATCAGCGACAGGGTGATCGCAAAGCGCGTGCGCTTGCCGACCATTTCGGCAAATTTCGGATTGCTCCGGATCCTTGCCTGGATATTGGGTTGAGACATGGCCCCTCCTTTATTGCGTGGATGATGGTTACGTTTGTGCTGTTCTGGTTTTTGCTCTTTTTTGGGGCCGACCGTAGCATTTGCCGCGCTCGGCCCGATGGGTACTACATATTTGGGTAATTCGGCCCGCCGCTCCCTTCCGGCACCGTCCACAGGATGTTCTGGGTCGGGTCCTTGATGTCGCAGGTCTTGCAGTGCAGGCAGTTCTGGCCGTTGATCTGCAAGCGCGGCTTGCCCTCTTCCTCGCCGAGGATTTCGTAGACGCCGGCCGGGCAGTAGCGCGTTTCCGGCGCGCCGAACTGGGCGTAATTGACGCTGATGGCGACGCTCTCATCCTTCAGGCGCAGGTGGCAGGGCTGGTTTTCTTCGTGGTTAGTCGCCGACAGGAAAACCGAGGACAGGCGGTCGAAGGTCAGCACGCCATCCGGCTTCGGGTAGGCGATCTTCGGATGCTCGGCCTTGTTGCCCAGTTGGGTGTGGTCGTCGTGGTGATGCAAGGTCCACGGCGCCTTGCCCTTGAAGACATAGGTGTCGATGGCGCCATAGGCCAGCGCGCCCCACAGGCCCCACTTGAAGGCCGGACGGATGTTGCGTACCTGGTAGAGCTCGTCCCACAGCCAGCTTTGCTTGAGCTGGGCGGCATATTCGGTCGCTTCGCTGCCGGCGTTGTCCTTGGCCAGATGCGCGAAGACGGCCTCAGCGGCGACCATGCCGGACTTCATCGCCATGTGCGTGCCCTTGATCTTCGGCACGTTGAGGAAGCCGGCCGTATCGCCAACGAGCAGGCCGCCCGGGAAGGTCAGCTTGGGGACAGACTGCCAGCCGCCTTCGGACAGCGCGCGGGCGCCGTAGGAAATGCGCCGGCCGCCTTCGAAGGTGGCGCGGATGGACGGATGTGTCTTGTAACGCTGAAATTCCTCGTAGGGCGACAGCCACGGGTTCTTGTAGTCGAGGCCGACGACCATGCCGACGGCGACGAGGTTGTCTTCCAGGTGGTAGAGGAAGGAACCGCCGTAGGTGTCGCTTTGCAGCGGCCAGCCGACGGTATGGACGATCAGCCCCGGCTGGTGCTTGGCCGGGTCGATTTCCCACAGCTCCTTGATGCCGATGCCGTAGGTCTGCGGATCGACGCCGTCACGCAGCTTGAACTGCTCGAACAGGGTCTTGGTCAGCGAGCCACGGCAGCCTTCGGCGAAGATCGTTTGCTTCGCGTGCAGTTCCATGCCCGGCTGGAAGTTGTGGCCGGGGCGGCCATCCTTGCCCAGGCCGAGATCGCCGGTGGCGACGCCCTTGACCGAGCCATCCTCATGGTAGAGCACTTCGGCGGCGGCGAAGCCGGGGTAGATCTCGACGCCCAGCGCTTCGGCCTGCTCGCCCAGCCAGCGGCAGAAGACGCCAAGACTGATGATGTAGTTGCCGTGGTTGCCCATCTGCGGCGGCGTCGGCAGCTTGAACGAGCCGTTTTCGCTGAGGTAAAGCAGGCGATCCTCGCCGGCCGGCGTGTTGAGCGGCGCACCGCGCTCCTGCCAGTCGGGGAACAGTTCGGCCAGCGCCTTCGGCTCGATGACGGCGCCGGACAGGATGTGGGCGCCGATTTCCGAGCCCTTTTCCAGCAGGCACACCGACACCTCGCGGCCGGCCTGTTCGGCCTGCTGCTTGAGGCGGATCGCCGCCGACAGGCCCGAAGGCCCGCCGCCGACGATCACCACGTCGTATTCCATCGCATCGCGGTCGTTACGCATGGTCATGCTCAGAACAGGTTTTCCGGCAGCGCGAACACCGACTCGGCGCCGCCGGTCATTTCGGCGGCGTAGGCGGCGGCGAACGGCAGCTGGTGGGCGGCGAAGTAGCTCGCCGTGGCCAGCTTGGCGCGGTAGAAGTCGTCGCTGCTGCCTTCGGCCAGGCGCTGGACGGCGATGGCCGCCGACTTCGCCATCAGCCAGCCACCGGCGACGATGCCGGTCAGGCGCAGGAAGGGCACCGAGCCGGCATGGACGGCCTGCGGGTAGCTTTCGTAGTTGGCGATGATCCAGTCGGTGGCCGTCTGCAGCGCGGCGATGCCGGCTTGCAACTGGCTGCCGATGGCGGCCAGCTGCGGGTTGGCGGCCAGTTCGCCGGCAGTGGCCGTCATCTCGGCGATCAGCGCCTGCATGCTGGCGCCCGGCACTTTCTCGCGGGCCAGCTTGCGGCCGACCAGGTCGTTGGCCTGGATCGCCGTCGTGCCTTCGTAGATGGTGGTGATGCGCGAATCGCGGTAGTACTGCGCGGCGCCTGTTTCCTCGACGAAGCCGACGCCGCCGAAGACTTGCAGCGCGGCCGAGGTCAGCTCGACGCCCTGCTCCGTGCTCCAGCCCTTGACCACCGGGGTCAGCAGGTCGATGCGGGCCTGGGCGGCGGCATCGCCGGCGTGCGCCTTGTCGATCTGGGCGGCGGCGTAATAGGCCAGCGTGCGCATGGCTTCGGTGCGCGACTTGACGTCCATCAGCAGGCGGCGGACATCCGGGTGGTGCAGGATGGTCTTCTTGTCATCCGACTTGTCGCCGATGATCTTGCCCTGGACGCGTTCGCGGGCGTACCACAGCGCATGCTGGTAGGCGCGCTCGGCGATGCCGACGCCTTCGAGGCCGACATTGACGCGGGCGTGGTTCATCATAGTGAACATGTAGCCGACGCCCTTGTTCTCTTCGCCGATCAGGTAGCCGATGGCGCCTTCCTTCTCGCCGTAGGCCATCACCGCGGTCGGGCTGCCGTGGATGCCGAGCTTGTGTTCGATCGAGGCGCAGATCAGGTCATTGCGGGCGCCGAGCGAACCGTCGTCGTTGACCAGGAATTTTGGCACCAGGAACAGCGAGATGCCCTTCAGGCCCGGCGGCGCATCCGGCAGGCGGGCCAGCACGAGGTGGATGATGTTCTCGGCGACGTCGTTCTCGCCCCAGGTGATGAAGATCTTGGTGCCGCTGACCAGGTAGCTGCCATCGCCGACCGGCTTGGCCTTGCTGGAAATGGCGGCGAGATCGGAGCCGGCGTTCGGCTCGGTCAGGTTCATCGTGCCGGTCCAGGTGCCTTCGACCATCTTCGGCAGGTATTTCTGCTTCAGTTCGTCGGAGGCGTGGTGGGCGATGGCCTCGATGGCGCCGCCGGTCAGCATCGGACACAGCGCAAAGGCCATGTTGGCCGACTTCCACATTTCATTGACCGCCATGGTCACCAGCGCCGGCAGGCCCTGGCCGCCGAATTCCGGGGCGAAGGGCATGGCGTTCCAGCCGGTTTCGACGAACAGCTGGTAGGCGTCCTTGAAGCCCGGCGAGGTGGTCACCACGCCGTCCTTGCAGACTGCCCCCTGGCTGTCGCCGCCGCGGTTGATCGGGTCGAGCACGCCGGTGGCGAACTTGGCGGCTTCGTCGAGGATGGAATCGACCAGGTCGACCGAACACTCCTCGTTGCCGGGCAAGGCGCAGACTTCTTCAAGGCCGGCGATGTCGTTGAGGACGAACTGCATGTCGCGCAGCGGGGCGATGTAGGTGCTCATGGTGTTATCTCCGAAATTCTTGTTTAGACGGCGGCGGTCAGCGCGGGCACCGACTCGAACAGATCGGCCACCAACCCGTAATCCGCCACCTGGAAGATCGGCGCATCCGGGTCCTTGTTGATGGCGACGATGACCTTGGAGTCCTTCATCCCGGCCAGGTGCTGGATCGCCCCGGAAATGCCAACCGCGATGTAGAGCTCCGGGGCGACGATCTTGCCGGTCTGGCCGACCTGATAGTCGTTGGGCACGAAGCCGGCATCGACGGCGGCGCGTGAGGCACCAAGGGCGGCCCCGATCTTGTCGGCCAGCGGTTCAAGCAGGGCGTGGTAGTTCTCGCCACTGCCCAGGCCACGACCGCCGGAGACGATGATCCTGGCGGCGCCGAGTTCGGGACGCTCGGACTTGGTGAGTTCCCGGTGTTGGAGTTGGGTTTGCTGGGTGTCCGGGCCGGCGGGGATGTTTTCGGTTTTTGCCTGATTTTTGGCATCGACCGTAGCAAAGGCGGTGGTACGGACGGTGATGACCTTGATCTTGTCGGCGCTCTGCACGGTGGCCAGGGCGTTGCCGG
>JAGOBB010000011.1 GCA_017983615.1 Azonexus sp. | reverse complement strand
ATCGTTTTGGCGATATCAAGACCGATGCGAACAACTTTCATGGCACACCTCCTTGGCTGGCTCACAGCCCCTTGGCTGCAATGCCCTCAGTGTCCCGCTAGACGGGAGGGGGAGTCCATTTCATTAGTAGACGACAAACTGTCGCCTAATTCGGCGAAGTGTCCAATAAGCTGGCGGACCGGACACCCAGAAACAATTGTGTGGCTTAGCTTTTGAGCAATCATCGGGATATTTCCGGAAATTTTCTGGCAACAAACCGGACAGTATGAATATTTGGCCTGAATTGCAAATAGCATTTTGCCAGCACCCTATGGGCTTACCCGGGCACCTTGGCGGAGTTCCGGTTTTGGCCGTTTTTTCGGGCCGACCGTAGCATTGCTCAGCTAGTACATCGCGCCTCGCCCAGGCGCCGCTCAAGCTGCTCGTATTCGGAAATGACTTGGGCGCCGAGGAGCAGCAGGGTGGCGGCGAGTTCGATGCTGAACAGCACGACGACGGCGGTGGTCAGCGAGCCGTAGACGACGCTGGCTTTCGACAGGGTGGCGAAGTACCAGACCAGCGCGTGGCGGACGACTTCCCAGATCAGCGTGATGACCACGGCACCGAGCAGGGCATGGCGGATGCGGGTGCGGCCGACCGGCAGGACGGTGTAGAGAAAGGTCAGGAGCAGGATTTCGGCGGCCAGCCCCATGCCGTAGAAGGCCGGGCCGGACAGGCGGCGCAGCGACCATTCGGCGCCAAATACGTAGAGGCTTTCCTGCGACAGGCTCTGGATGGCGACCGACAGCACGGTGATGCCGAACAGGGCGGCGCCGGCCAGCAGGAGCAGGCTGTAGGGCAACAGCGCGGAGACCACGGCATGCCGTTTCACCGTTGCGTGGCGATGGGCGAAGATTTGCGCCATCGCTTTCTGCAGGATGGAGAAGGTCAGCGAACTGAAGAAGACCAGGGTGCCGAGCAGGACGACGCCGATCGACACGCCGTTGTCGATGAAGCCGGAGACGTCGGCGAGCACGGCGGCGGCCTGGCTGGGCACCAGCCATTCGAGATAGCGCTGCAGGGTGGCGAGGAGTTCGGCCTGACTGAGCCAGTGCGACAGGCCGAGCACGAGCAGGATGATCATCGGCAGCAGCGAGAGCAGCGCGTAGTAGGCCACCGCGCCGGCCAGCAACAAGCCCTGATTCTTGCTGAAATTACTCAGCACGGTCAGGGTGAAGTCGAGGGGGTGGAAGATCAGTTGCTGATCGGTTCTGGAGATGATGGGCATGGGCGCTTGAGCGAATTCCGGAAACCGCCATCGGCGATGACAGGCAGTTATAACCCGAGTCGCCGGCGCCGACTGTAACAGTTTTCGATTGCCCGGCGCCCGTGCCCGTCCCGGCGCAAACCGCTACACTGCGGCCTCCGGCTCATTTCATTCAATCATGGAAAACCTGCTCTACTGGATCGGCCTCGTGGCCGTCGCGGTCAATGCGCTGACCGGCGTGCTCGACGCCGGCCGCCATCGCATGGACCTGGTCGGCGCGGTCATGGTCGGCAGCGCCACGGCGCTGGGCGGCGGCACGGTGCGCGACGTGCTGCTCGACCGCACGGTGTTCTGGATCGCCGACCAGACCTATCTGCTGGTTTCTTTCGCCACGGCGCTGGCGGTCTTTTTCGCCGTCCGCGGCCTGAAGCTGCCGCAGCGCCTGTTCCTGATCCCCGACGCCATCGGCCTGGCGCTGTTCACCATCGCTGGGACGCAGATTGCCTTGCAGTGGCACGCGCCGTGGCTGGTCGCCAGCCTGCTCGGCGTGATTACCGGGGTGATCGGCGGCGTGCTGCGCGATGTGCTGTGCAACGAGGTGCCGCTGGTGTTCGTGCGCGGCGAACTTTATGCCTCGGCGGCCTGGGCTGGGGCGCTGGCCCTGATCGGGCTGCAGGAACTGGGCATTTCGCCGGTCGTCGCGGCCTGGGCGGGCATGGGCGTCGTCTTGGCTATCCGGCTGGCGGCCATGACGTTTCGCATCACCCTGCCGACCTATAGCGAACGGCAGTAGCCGGGCGCGGCGCCTTGAATCGGAGTGGAATCAGTGATGCGTCGGTGTTTCGGGCGCCGGTAGCGGCGCCTCCTCGACGACCCGGACTTCGCTACCCGGATAGATATCCCTGGCCATTTCAAGCCAGCTGTCCACCACGCCCGTGCGAGCTTGAATACCGTCCGCCAACAGGAACCACGCCCCGTCGGAACCCTTGACCTTGATTGCAAGCGACATCGCTGATCGCCTCCCCTGATTACTGTTGAGGGAATGTTATCCGAGGCCGAACGGCGGACAGAAGGACAACCTGTCGTCCTCCGTGAGATATGTCACGCCCTCCCTCAGACAAGGCAAAACATCAGCCATTACTGAACAATTAAATAAAAATACGTGACTTTTATTTATCAATAGCCCTTCCTAATATTCACTCCATCGCAGCCGTTCCGACGAACAACCCAAGGAGACAAGACGATGGACCAGTCAAACCGTTACGCCGACCTCAGCCTCAAGGAAGCCGACCTGATCGCCGGTGGCCGCCATATCCTGTGCGCCTACAAGATGAAGCCCAAGGCTGGCCACGGCTATCTCGAAGCGGCCGCTCACTTCGCCGCCGAGTCTTCCACCGGCACCAATGTCGAGGTGTGCACCACCGACGACTTCACCAAGGGCGTCGACGCGCTGGTCTATCACATCGACCCGGCCAACGAGGATATGCGCATCGCCTACCCGCTCGACCTGTTCGACCGCAACATGATCGACGGCCGAATGATGATGGTTTCCTTCCTGACCCTGACCATCGGCAACAACCAGGGCATGGGCGACATCGAGCACGCCAAGATGGTCGATTTCTACGTACCGCGCCGCGCCATCGAACTGTTCGACGGCCCGAGCAAGGACATCTCCGACCTCTGGCGCATCCTCGGCCGGCCGGTCGTCGATGGCGGCTACATCGCCGGCACCATCATCAAGCCCAAGCTCGGCCTGCGCCCCGAGCCCTTCGCCCGCGCCGCCTACGAGTTCTGGCTGGGCGGCGACTTCATCAAGAACGACGAGCCGCAGGGCAACCAGGTCTTTGCGCCGATGCGGCAGACAATCCCGCTGGTCTATGACGCGATGAAGCGGGCGATGGACGAAACCGGCGAGGCCAAGCTGTTCTCGGCCAACATCACGGCCGACGATCACCACGAGATGGTGGCGCGAGGCGAATACATCCTGCGCACCTTCGGCCCGGATGCCGACAAGGTGGCCTTTCTGGTCGACGGCTATGTCGGCGGCCCGGGCATGATCACCACGGCGCGGCGCCACTTCGCCAACCAGTATCTGCACTACCACCGCGCCGGCCACGGCGCCGTCACCTCGCCGTCTTCGAAGCGCGGCTACACCGCCTACGTGCTGGCGAAAATGTCGCGCCTGCAGGGCGCCTCCGGCATCCACGTCGGCACCATGGGCTACGGCAAGATGGAAGGCGACAAGGACGACCGCGCCTGCGCCTACATCATCGAGCGCGACAGCTACAGCGGCCCGGTCTATCACCAGGAGTGGTACGGCATGAAGCCGACGACACCGATCATCTCCGGCGGCATGAACGCCCTGCGCCTGCCCGGCTTCTTCGAGAATCTTGGGCACGGGAATGTGATCAACACGGCGGGTGGCGGGGCTTATGGCCATATTGATTCACCGGCCGCCGGGGCTCGTTCTTTGCGGCAGGCTTACGACTGCTGGAAGGCGGGCGCCGATCCGGTGGAGTGGGCACGCGACCACTACGAGTTTGCCCGGGCGTTTGAGTCGTTTCCGCAGGATGCGGACAAGTTGTATCCGGGGTGGCGGCATAAGTTGCGGCCGGCGGCTTGACGGGGGGATTTGAGGCGCGGGTTTCCGCGCCTCGGGCGGAGGGGGCTTTTCTCAAACTTTGCTTTCCGCCTTGAGGGCGGGCGTACTTTCTTTTGCTTCGCCAAAAGAAAGTAGCCAAAGAAAAGGCGACCCCCGGGTCGGCGCCGGCTACGCCGGTCCCTTGCGCTACTCGCCGCTGGCGGGGGCTGCGGAACTCGGGCTTCGCCCTCAGACAGTCCTCGCCCTTTTTCCGCCAGCCGCTGCGTTGCTCAGCGCCTCTCAGGGGGACCCGAAAGGCGTCCGGGCTCGGACAGCAGCTAGAGAATTGGAATGCTACGGTCGAGCCGAAAAAATGCCCAAAATCGAAATTCGTCGGCTGAGCACGGATGTTTTTCCGGGCCCCTTGGGAGGCGCCGAGTAACGCAGACGTTGGCGGAAGAAGGGCGAGGACTGTCTGAGGCCCGCAGGGTCGAGTTCCGCAGCCCCCGCCTGCGTCGAGTAACGCAGGGAACCCGCGCAGCGGGCGCCGACCCAGGGTCGCCTTCTTCTTTGCTTACTTTCTTCTTGGCGACGCAAGAAGAAAGTAAGCCGCGCCTCAAGCGCGGAAAACCCGGCTTCAGAAAAGGCACCAAAAACCCAAACCCCGGCATTAAACTAATCCTTACCACCCAAAGCCAAAACAAAAACCACCCATGAACTTCATCCGCACCCTGACCCTCCGCCAGTTGCAGATCTTCGTCGTCGCCGCCCGCCACCTCAGCTACGCCCGCGCCGCCGAGGAGCTGCACCTGACGCCGCCGGCCGTCTCGATGCAACTCAAGCAACTCGAAGACAACGTCGGCCTGCCGCTGTTCGAACGAATGGGGCGCGGCGTCGCGCTGACCGATGCCGGTGATCTGCTGATGCACCACGCGCTGCGCGTGCTCGGCGAAATCAAGGACGCCGAGGCCAACCTGCAGGGCCTGCTCGGCGCCGAGGCCGGCCAGTTGTCGGTCGGCCTGGTCAGCACTGCCAAATACTTCATGCCCCGCCTGCTCGCCAAATTCTCGCAGGCGCATCCCGGCATCGAGGTTCAGTTCTCGGTCGGCAACCGCGAGAGCCTGTTGCAGAAGCTCCAGGACAACGCCATCGACCTCGCCGTGATGGGCCGCATCCCGGTCGAGATCGACGCCCACGCCGAGCCGATGGCCAGCCACCCCTACGTGCTGATCGGCCCGGCCGACCACCCGCTACGCGACGCCCGGCGCTTCGACTTGCAGGAGCTGCGCCACGAAACCTTCCTGCTCCGCGAGGAAGGCTCGGGTTCGCGCCGCGTTGCCGAGGAAATGTTCAAGAACCACCTGTTCACGCCGGCCCGCACCATCAGCATGGGCAGCAACGAGACGATCAAGCAGGCAGTGATGGCCGGCATGGGCATCGCGCTGATTTCGCTGCACACACTGCCGCTCGAACTGAAGACTGCCGAGGTCAGCGTACTGGACGTGATCGGCACGCCGATCGAGCGCACCTGGTACGTCGTGCATATGAACAGCAAGCGCCTGCTACCGGCTGGCCAGCGCTTCCGCCAGTTTCTGCTCGAACAGGCGGCGCCCGGGCTGGACCACGAATTCGGCCGCTATCTCATCGCCCGCGCAGCATCCTGATTTTGATGCGCTACAATCTGCTGCACCGCAACAATCCCTGGACGCCCCGATCATGCATCCTCGTCTGACGCTTGCCGAACTGGCCGAGCATCCGCTCCGCCAGCGCCTGAACAACGAATTCCACGCCCGGCCGCCCGTGCCGCTGGTCGGGGCGATGCTCGTCTCGCATCTGGTTTTCAAGCACAGCGCCGAAAAGGCGGCGGCGGCCCGCGAAAACCTGGCCAAACTGACGCAGACCCAGGTCTGCAATTCGATCGAAAGCTCGGACGCGCACATGATGCTGGAGACCGGCGCCTTCCGCATGCGCTGGGAACTGCACACCGAGTTTTCCAGCTATACCTTCTTCCGCCCGCTGGCCAGCGGTGAGGAACTGCACCCCGACGTCACCGCCTTCGACGCCGTGCATCCGGAATGGCTCTCGGGCATTCCCGGCAAGCTGATAGTCGCCACCCACGTCGAACTACGGTCGACCGACGAGATCAGCCCGGACTCCATCCTCGCCAGCCTGACCCCGAACGGCCGGACGATGGTGGCCGCCAAGGTGGCCGACGAGACCGCCTGGATCTTCACCGACTTCAAGATCGACAACGGCTTCTCGCGCTTCCTCGTCCTCAACCAGGGCATGACCCAGCGCCAGACCGGCCGCACCGTACAGCGTCTGGTCGAGATCGAGACCTACCGGATGATGGCCCTGCTCGGCCTGCCGGTCGCCAAGGAAGTCGGCAAATGGCTGTTCATCGGCGAAAAGCAGCTGGCCGAACTGATGGACCACATCGGCCAGGCCCGCTCGGCCGACGACGAACGCGAAGTGCTCGGCGTACTGTCCACGCTGGCCGCCGAAGTCGAACACTCCGTCGCCCGCACCACCTTCCGCTTCGGCGCCTCGCGCGCCTATCACGGGCTGGTCATGCAGCGCATCGAGGAACTGCGTGAAACGCGCATCTCGGGCCTGCCGACCTTCTACGAATTCATGCAGCGGCGGCTCTTGCCGGCGATGAACACCTGCGAAGCCATCAGCCGCCGGCAAGAGGAACTCTCCGCCCGCGTCGCCCGCAACAGCCAGCTGCTGCGCACCCGCGTCGATATCGAACTGGAACGCCAGAACCAGGAACTGCTCGGCCAAATGAACAGCCGCGCCCGGCTGCAACTGCGCCTGCAGGAAACGGTCGAGGGCCTGTCGGTGGTCGTCCTCACCTACTACGGGTCGCAACTGGTGCAGTACCTGGCCAAGGGGACCAAGGATCTGCATCACCTGAATACCGACGTGATCACGGCGGTTTCGATTCCGGTGATTGCCGGGTTGGTGGCGTGGGGGACGCGGCGGATGCGCCGGAAATTGGCGCGGGAAGAGGGCGGGGCTGCCTGAGGCCGCCGGAGCTTTTCTGAAGCCTTGTTTTCCGCCTTGAGGGCGGGCGTACTTTCTTCTTGCTTCGCCAAGAAGAAAGTAGCCAAAGAAGAAGGCGACCCCCGGGTCGGCGCCGGCTTCGCCGGTCCCTTGCGCTACTCGCCACTGGCGGGGGCTGCGGAACTCGGGGCTACGCCCCTCAGACAGTCCTCGCCCTTTTTCCGCCAGCAGCTGCGTTGCTCAGCGCCTCTCAGGGGGACCCGAAAGGCGTCCCGGGGCCGGACACCGTCCTCAAAACAAAATGCTACGGTCGGCCCGAAAAAAGGGCCAAAATCAAAATCCGCCGGTTCAGCACGGATGTTTTACCGGGCCCCTTGGGAGGCGCCGAGCAACGCAGGAAGGCCGGGGGCTTTCGGCGAGGACTGTCTGAGGGGCGAAGCCCCGAGTTCCGCAGCCGCCCGGCCTTTCGAGTAGCGCAGGGAACCCGCGCAGCGGGCGCCGACCCAGGGTCGCCTTCTTCTTTGCTTACTTTCTTCTTGGCGACGCAAGAAGAAAGTAAGACGCGCCTCAAGCGCGGAAAACAAGGCTTCAGAAAAGGCACCCAACAACAGCCCACCCAACCCCCACCCCCAGCCTTAATTTATAATCCGCGTTTTGCTTTCGGAACCACGACCGTGACCGCTCCGCTTTTCGAATCCACCATCACCAGCCTGCCCCTCCTCAACAAGGGCAAGGTCCGCGACATCTACGCCGTCGACGCCGACAAGCTGCTGATCGTCACCACCGACCGCCTGTCCGCCTTCGACGTCATCCTGCCGGACCCGATTCCGCGCAAGGGTGAAGTCCTGCAGGCCGTCGCCAACTTCTGGTTCGAGAAGCTCGGCCACATCGTCCCCAACCAGCTGACCGGCATCGATCCGGAAACCGTCGTCGCCGAAAACGAGCGTGACCAGGTGCGCGGCCGCGCCGTCGTCGTCAAGCGCCTCAAGCCGCTGCCGATCGAAGCCGTCGTCCGCGGCTACGTGATCGGTTCCGGCTGGAAGGATTACCAGCAGACCGGCGCCATCTGCGGCATCGCCCTGCCGCCCGGCCTCAAGATGGCCGCCAAGCTGCCGTCCCCGATCTTCACGCCGGCCACCAAGGCCGCCGTCGGCGACCATGACGAGAACGTCTCCTTCGCCACCGCCCAGGCCAACTGCGCCGCCGACCTCGCCGAAGCGCTGGCCGGCACCGGCAAGAACGGCGCCGGCCTGGCCGACGAAGCCCGCATCGCCGCCATCCGCCTCTACGAAGAAGCAGCGGCCTTCGCCCGTGGCCGCGGCATCATCATCGCCGACACCAAGTTCGAGTTCGGCATCGACGCCGCCGGCACCCTGCACCTGATCGACGAAGCCCTGACCCCGGATTCCTCGCGCTTCTGGCCGGCCGACCAGTACCAGGAAGGCAGCAACCCGCCGTCCTACGACAAGCAGTACGTCCGCGACTACCTGGAAACCTTGGACTGGGGCAAGGTCGCCCCCGGCCCCAAGTTGCCGGCCGACGTCATCGCCCGGACCAGCGCAAAGTACATCGAAGCCTACGAAAAGCTGACCGGCAACACGCTGTAAGCGGCTGCCGCTTCAACAAAAACGCCCGCATCACGCGGGCGTTTTCTTTGCGAAGACTGGAGCGCAGGGGATGGAGAAAGTACGCGGGTGATAGCTGCTTTTGGAAAGAGTGGATTCGACCCTGAACTGACGTAGCCAGTTTTGGAAAGTAGACGCTCAGAAACGTGAAAGCTCAGCCAACGGCAGGCACCATATCTGGCTGAGGTTTGGCTGGAGCAGATTGTTGTGCATTTCTAGTGTTCACATTCAATCTTGCCATGGTTGTACCAATTGATTTCAACCCCCCTGAGGGCAATACATGAGGATATGTACATTGAGTGATATTTTCTATCAGTTGGCAAACTACGGTTTTTGAGGTTAATACGAATAGCTTTTCCCTCAGGAAGTACTTCTGCACCATACCTAAAAACGACCGCAGAATGCTCTTTGGATTGAAGTTCGATTTTGATGCATCCATCTTGAATTTTCGACCTGGCCTCTTTAACGGCATCAAAAGAATGGACTGAGGCAAGTTGCTCGCTTGTGTTCACGTTAAAACTTGCCGAACAATTCAAGGCCGTTATTGGCTTGGCGAACACGATTTGTAATGGGGTTTCGTCAATGGAAATGGGCTCAGGGGTTAGCTCTGTGAAGCCTCCAAACAATAGAATCTGAACCATGTGCAGCATTGCGCCGTAACTCATATTTTCAGCCATTTGGAATTTTTGCCAGCATAACATTCAACATGCCAAATGCGTTGTCATACTCGCCCTGGCAGGTAGATTATTGTTGACGTCCGTTATGAAGATGCCCCCCTGAGCAGCAGCTATTGGCCAAACCAGAACCTACCCCCCCAACTGAACCCCTCCCCTCACCCCCGGTCAAATTTCTGTAACCCCGACCGAGGAGGCTGCCATGAAACACCCCATCGACCACTTCTCACCCACCGGCTTTGCCCTGCCGGGCATCCGCCAGATCGGCATCGGCCGGCCGCTGGCCTGGCTCAAGGCCGGCTGGCATGACCTGCGCGCCAATCCGCTGCCGTCGCTGGCCTATGGCCTGCTGTTCGCGCTGGGCGGTGACCTGATCATCCTCGCCCTGCTCGAAACGCCGCATCTGCTGACCGTCTCGATCTCCGGCTTCTTCCTCGTCGCGCCGCTGCTCGCGGCCGGGCTTTATGAACTGAGCCGCAAGACCGAGGCCGGCGAGAAGATACTGTTCATCGACTCGCTCAAATGTTTTGGCCGCAACGGCCAGTCGCTGGCTTTCTTCGGTCTGATCCTGGCGCTGGTCGCGTTGATGTGGGAGCGCTTCTCGGCCGTCGCCTTCGCGCTGATCGGCGCCACTTCCACATCGGTCGCCAGCGTGTACCTGAACGAAATCCTGTTCGATGGCGAACACCTGGCCTTCGCAGCCACCTGGTTCGTGCTCGGCGGCGCGCTGGCGCTGTTCGTCTATGCGCTGGCCGTCGTCTCGGTACCGCTGATGCTCGACCGCGACGCCGATGTCGCCACGGCGACCATGACCAGCCTGCGTGTCTTCGCGCTGAACACCGCTCCCCTGCTGCTCTGGGCGGCCCTGCTCGTTGGTCTGACGCTGCTCGGTTTCGCTACCCTGCTGTTTGGCCTGATCGTCATCATGCCAGTTCTCGGCCATGCCTCGTGGCATGCCTACCGCGAGCTTGTAGAATAGGGGGTCTGCCCCCAGATCCGACGGGCGGCCTGACCGCCCGTTTTTCTTGCCCGGAAACTAAAAATGACGACCGCCAACCCCCTGCTCGATTTCTCCGACCTCCCGCGCTTCGACACCGTTCAGCCCGAACACGTCAAGCCGGCCATCGAATCGCTCTTGTCTGCCGGCCGCGAACTGATCGAACGCCTGACCGCCGACACCACACCGGCCACCTGGAAGGACTTCGCCGGCGCGCTGTCCGACGGCCTTGAGCCCTTCGGCCGCGCCTGGGGCATCGTCGGGCACCTGCATTCGGTCAATGACATCCCCGCCTGGCGCGAGGCGTACAACGAGATGCTGCCGGAAGTCTCGCGCTTCTACGCCGAGCTTGGCCAGAATCTCAAGCTCTTCGAGAAGTACAAGGCGCTGCGCGACAGCGCCGAATACGCCACGCTGAGTGTCGAACAGAAAAAGGTCGTCAACAACGAAGTGCGCGATTTCCGCCTGTCCGGCGCCGAATTGCCGGATGACCAGAAGCCGCGCTTCCAGGCCATCATGGAAGAACTGTCGCAGCTCTCGGCCAAGTTTGCCGAGAACCTGCTCGACGCGACCAATGCCTTTTCTGAAGTCGTCACCGATGAAACCCTGCTCGCCGGCCTGCCGGACGACGCGAAAGAGGCGGCAAAGACGGCGGCAGAAAAGGCCGGCGTCGACGGCTGGCGTTTCAGCCTGCAGGCCCCGTCCTACGGACCGGTCATGCAGTACGCCGACAACCGCGAACTACGCGCCCGCATGTACCGCGCCTACGCAACGCGCGCCGCCGAATTCCACGATGGTTCGAGCAAGCCGGAATGGGACAACACGCCGATCATCCAGCGCATGCTGGAACTGCGCGTCGAAGACGCCAAGATGCTCGGCTTCAACAACTTCGCCGAAGTGTCGCTGGCCCCCAAGATGGCCGACACGCCGGCCCAGGTGCTCGCTTTCCTGCGCGAACTGGCGGCCAAGGCCAAGCCTTTTGCAGCCAAGGACATCGCCGAACTGCGCGCTTTCGCCAAGGATGAACTCGGCCTGGCCGACTTCCAGCCCTGGGATGCCGCCTACGTTTCCGAAAAGCTGCTGCAGGCCCGCTATGCCTTCTCCGAACAGGAAGTGAAGCAGTATTTCACCGAACCCAAGGTGCTCGGCGGCCTGTTCAAGGTCATCGAGAGCCTGTTCAACGTCAAGGTCAAGCCGGATACGGCGCCGGTCTGGCACGAAGACGTCCGTTTCTACCGACTGGAAACTCCGGCCGGCGATCTGGTCGGCCAGTTCTACCTCGATCTCTACGCCCGCGAAACCAAGCGCGGCGGCGCCTGGATGGACGAAGCACGCTCGCGGCGCCGGGTGCTCAACGGCATCCAGAAGCCGATTGCCTACCTCAATTGCAATTTCTCGCGACCGGTTGGCGGCAAACCAGCCACCTTCACGCACGACGACGTCACCACGCTCTTCCACGAAACCGGCCACGGCCTGCACCACCTGCTGACCCGCGGCGAAGAACTCGGTGTTTCCGGCATCCATGGCGTGGAGTGGGACGCGGTCGAATTGCCTTCGCAGTTCATGGAAAATTATTGCTGGGAATGGGAAGTCGTCGAGGGCATGACCGCCCACGTCGACACCGGCGCCCCGCTGCCGCGCGAACTGTTCGACAAGATGCTGGCCGCCAAGAATTTCCAGAGCGGCATGATGGCCGTGCGCCAGATCGAGTTCTCGCTGTTCGACATGCTGATCCATTCCGATTTTGACCCGAAATCCGGGTTGACCGTGATGGACGTGCTCAACGACGTGCGCAAGGAAGTTGCCGTGTTGCTTCCGCCCGAATGGCACCGCTTCCCGAACAGTTTCTCGCACATTTTCGGCGGTGGCTACGGCGCCGGCTACTTCAGCTACAAATGGGCGGAAGTGCTGTCGGCCGACGCCTACGCGGCTTTCGAAGAAGCTGGCAATCCGTTCGACGCCACCGTTGGCCAGCGCTTCCTTGACGAAATCCTGTCGGTCGGTGGCTCACGGCCGGCACTCGAATCATTCAAGGCCTTCCGTGGCCGCGAACCGAGCGTCGATGCACTTCTGCGTCATAGCGGTATGATTGCTGCCTAAGCTGTCCAAGGGGAGAATTACATGCGTTATCTGCTGATCTTGTGCCTGGCGCTGTCCGGCACATCGGTGCTGGCCGAGACTTACCGCTGGTCGGACTCGGCGGGCAAGACCGTCATTTCCGATTCACCACCGCCCGGCAAGGCCAAGGGCGTCGTCAAGGCCGGCGGCAAGGCTGAAGCTGGCGACAACACCCCGTTCGCCACCCGCAAGGCGGCCGAGGCCTTCCCGGTCACCCTGTACACCTCGGCCGAGTGCGTTAACGAATGCAAGCAGGCACGCGACCTGCTGAACGGCCGCGGCGTACCCTTCACCGAGAAGATGGTGCAGTCGGCTGCTGAAATCGAGGAATTGAAGCAACTGATCGGCGACGCATTCGTGCCCACCGTGAAAGTCGGCAACCAGCGTTTCCGCGGTTTCGAGGCGGGCGCTTACGACAACCTGCTCGATCTGGCCGGCTATCCGAAGACAGCCCCGGCCGGTGCCAAGCCCTCGGGCGGCCTGAGCAAGTGAAGATTGCTTCCTGGAACGTCAATTCGCTGAAGGTGCGCCTGCCGCACCTCCTCGACTGGCTCGCCGCAGCCCAGCCGGATGCCTTGTGCCTGCAGGAACTGAAGCTGGAAGACCATAACT
Source organism: Azonexus sp. (assembly GCA_017983615.1). Taxonomy (GTDB): domain Bacteria; phylum Pseudomonadota; class Gammaproteobacteria; order Burkholderiales; family Rhodocyclaceae; genus Azonexus. The sequence goes on along the minus strand of JAGOBB010000011.1, from coordinate 64,881 downwards.
TCCCACGCGCCGAGATCGAGGCGGCCGGCTACCAGGTCACCTTCTCCGGCCAGAAGACTTACAACGGCGTCGCCCTGCTCGCCCGCGAGCCGATTCACGATGTCGTCTGCGGCAACCCGCATTTTCCCGACGAACAGAAGCGCCTGATCAGCGGCACGGTCGGCGACACCCGCGTCATTTGCGCCTACATGCCGAACGGCCAGGCCGTCGGCAGCGACAAATACGACTACAAATTGCGCTGGCTGGATGCGCTGGCCGTCTGGCTAGACGAGGAAATAGCCAAGTACCCGAAGCTGGCGCTGTGTGGCGACTACAACATCGCCCCCGACGACCGCGACGTCCATGACCCCAAGGCCTGGGCCGGCGGCATCCTCTGTTCGGAACCCGAACGCGCCGCCTTCCAGCGTTTCATAGGACTCGGCCTGAGCGACAGTTTCCGGCTGTTCGAGCAGCCGGAGAAGACCTTCTCGTGGTGGGACTACCGGATGCTTGGTTTCCAGAAGAACCTCGGACTGCGCATCGACCACGTGCTGCTTTCGGCGCCTCTGGCCGAGAAATGCAGCGCTGCCGGCATCGACCGCGCCCCGCGCAAGCTGGAACGGCCGTCCGATCATGCCCCGGTGTGGGCGACGGTCGATTAACCTCATGAATGCTACGGTCGCCCCGGAAAAACTGGCAAAACTGTACCCGGCGCTGGCCGGCCTGCCACCCGAACGACTGGCTGCGCTGACTGCGCCGCAGGCCGTCATGCACCTGCCGGCCGGCACCCAGGTCTTTGCCGAGCACCAGCCCTGCCAGGGTTTCCCGCTGCTACTCGACGGCAGCATCAAGGTCATCAAACTGGCCGCCAGCGGCCGCGAATTGATGCTCTACCGCGTCGCGCCGGGTGGTTCGTGCATCATCAGTTCGAGTTGCCTGCTCGGCCACACCGACTACAACGCCCGCGGCATCGCCGAAACGCCACTGACCCTGCTTGCCCTGCCGGTCGCCGAATTCGCCCGGCTGATGGTCGAGCATCCGCCCTTCCGCGATTTCGTCTTTCACCTGTTCGCCGAGCGCATCGGCGAACTGATGCAACTGGTCGAGGAAGTCGCCTTTGCCCGCCTCGACCAGCGGCTGGCCAAGCTGCTGCTGGCCCGCGATACGACCACGCTGAACGTCACCCACCAGCAACTGGCCGACGAACTGGGCAGCGTACGCGAAATCGTCAGCCGCCTGCTCAAGGGCTTTGCCGCCCAGGGGCTGGTCAGTCTCGGCCGCGAACAGCTGACCATCACTGACCGCGACGGTTTACAGAAACTCGCGGCTGTGTGACCCAGGTTACATACGCCGTCATTCGGCGGCGCTACATTGGCGGCGTACACACAACCTGACGGAGAACACATCATGACTGCAAATGTTGGCGGAATCGACAAAATCCTGCGTATCGTCGTTGGTGCCGGCCTGATCGGCGCCACCGCAGCCGGCGCCCTGCCGGTCTGGGGCTACATCGGCATCGTGCCGCTTGCAACGGGGCTCATGGGCTGGTGCCCGCTCTACCCACTGCTCGGCATGAATACCTGCCCGAGCAAGAAGTAAGCTGGCCTCCCAGCCGCAAAAAAACCCGCTACGGCGGGTTTTTTTGCGTCCAGTCAGCGGGCGTTCCTCAGCAGGCGCACACCCGGTTTCGACCGGTCTGCTTGGCCTGGTAGAGCATGCGGTCGGCGCTTTCCAGGAGAAGCGTGTAGGCGCTGTCGGCCTCGGGCACGAGCGTACTGACGCCGACGCTGATGGTCAGGACGCAACTGGTTTCCGATGCCTCGTGGGTTATCAGCAGGTCGGCGACCGCCTTGCGGCATTTTTCGGCGACAAGGATAGCCGCCTCCGCTGAGGTTTCCGGCAAGACCAGCACAAACTCCTCACCACCATAGCGGGCGAAGAGATCAGTCGAGCGCAGCGAAATCCTGCTGATCGCATCGGCCACGCGAACCAGGCATTTGTCGCCGCCGACATGGCCGTAATGGTCGTTGTACTGCTTGAAATGGTCGATATCGAAGACAACCAGCGAGAGCGGTTCGCGGCTGCGCTGCGCGCGCAGCCATTCTGCTTCCATGGTGCGATTGAGCAGATGGCGGTTGGCAACGCCGGTCAGCCCATCCTGACAGGAAAGTGCTTCGAGTTGCTTGTTGAGGGTGAGCAATAGCTCTTCCATCCGCTTGCGTTCGGAAATATCGAACATGAAGCCGACCAGATCGGTGGTAACGCCATCGCTGTCGCGAATCACGTGCACCACGTCGCGTATCCAGACATAGCCGCCATCGGCCTTCAGGGCGCGGTAATCGGCTTCGTGATCGATCCCGTTTTCGGACTGGCCGACGCAGTAGTTGACCGTCTCTTCCCGGTCTTCGGCATGGATACGCTCGATCCAGTCGATGGCGGTCAGCCAGCTGTTTTGCGGCCAGCCAAGAAGTTCCTCAATTTGCGGCCCGACGTAATCAAACTGCTTGGTTTTCCAGTTGATCTTCCACGGAATCGCTTTGGTGGATTCAAGTAGGGTCTTGTAAACCCCAAGATCGTCTTCGGGCTCGATTCGTTCCATCATCTTTCCAGTCTCCAAAGCGTTCATGCCGTCTCTTTCCAAAATGACCGAATCGAAAAACGCACTGTTCCGGGCACGACACCGGCCGCCTGAACATGCCGATCGACTGAAACATCGAGTTGTTTAAGCTACCCTGAACAACGAATCCCGGTCAAGGATTCCAGTCAGGCACAATGTCATGCGCTATCGCCAGCGTATCCCGATTGTATACAAGTACGGTATCTGCGGAGGCCAGCGCCGAATCGGCGACAGTCAGCGCATATTCGCCGACCAGCGTACCGTCGCCATGAATGGTGCCGGAGGGCGTATAGAGCGCAAAGCCGTATGGAATGGTGAATGCCGTGAATTCAAACCGTTCGGCAGCGATCTGCTTGCCGATCACGATGTAACCGCCGCAAGCCTTTGAGCAAGGGATGTGTATGTGCGGAAAATCGTGTGTCTCGAGGAAGATGCCGCCGCCCCCACGCTTCTTCATCAGAAAATCATCCTTGTAGCGCGAGGTGTAGTCATATTGCATCAGGGCGGTCTCGTACTTGCCGGAGATGACGCTGAAGTCGCTGCCGGATTCGATCAAGCGCAGGCCGTAGTAGCTGACATTTTCCGGGGTGGCGAGGATGGTCGGAATCCGGAAACCGTCCGGCACAAGCAGCGTCCCCATCCGGCCAAAGACGTTGGCGCTGCTGCCACTGACGACGTCAATGCCTTTTTCCAGCGCGGCCTGGGCGGTGTACCAGTGCGCCCGAACTGAAACCAGGGGTGGCTTGTGGGCCGAGGGGGTCATCAAATTTGGCGTCGCCATATCGAAGCGCCAGTTAGATACCCCTTTGTCGATAAAGGCGAGGTTCTTGCCGGTAGTCATGACCGGTTCGTTTTTGTCCGGCTGGCCGTGCCGGACGGCATACCGGGTGATCCGGACGCTCCTGACAATTTCGTCACGCAGGAGATGCTTGTTGATCTTCGGCTTCCCGGCTGATTTCGTACTCATCGGACACTCCTTGCTCATCACGCGCCAATTGGTGGCCACGCTGCGCCGTTCAGGTGTTCAAGACAGGTAGTTGGCGATCCGGACGTAATCTTCGACCGCGACATCTTCGGCACGGCAGGTCGGGTTTATGCCGAGTTCGGCGAAGGCGGCCTCGCTCAACAGGCTCTTCATCGTATTGCGCAGCATCTTGCGGCGCTGCGAGAAGGCAGTGAGCACGACCTGAGACAGCTTTTCCTGGCTCTTGGCATTGAGTTCCGACTGCGGCTTGGGAATCAGGCGGACGACGGCCGACTGTACCTTGGGCGGCGGGTCAAAGCTTTCCGGCGGCACGTCGATCAGCCATTCGAGCCAGAAGCGGTACTGCAGCATCACCGACATGCGGCCGAAATCGGCGTCGCCCGGTTCGGCCACCATACGCTCGACAACTTCCTTCTGCAGCATGAAGTGCATGTCGCGGACGATGTCGACGTATTCGGCCAGGTGAAAGAGCAGCGGCGTCGAAATGTTGTAGGGGAGGTTGCCGACCAACCGCAAATCCTTGCCGATGCTGGCAAAATCGAAGGCCAGTGCGTCGCCTTCATGGATGCTCATGCGCTCGGGCGTGTGCTGCTTTTTCAGGCGGGCGATCAGATCGCGGTCGATTTCGACGACGTGCAGATGATCAACGCGAGCCATCAGAGGCTCGGTGATTGCCCCCAGGCCGGGGCCGATTTCGACAACGGTTTCGCCGCGTTTGGGGTCGATGGCGGAGACGATGGCACCGATGATGCCGTGGTCGATCAGGAAGTTCTGACCGAAGCGTTTTCTTGCAACGTGGCCTTTCATTGGGGTTTCCTTTGGTGGCCTGCTGCGTAATTAGCGAGCCAGAATGAAAGCGCCGGATTTGCGTTCCTGGCTAGGCGCGAACCGCAGCAATAGCCAATGCTATTGCGAGGATGAGCAACAACGCCGGGGGCGTAAAGACAAGCTTTCATGGCTCGTCTAATTGCGCAGCAGGCCACTAGCCATGCGTGCTGCTTCGGCGACGGCTTCGAACAGGCTGCCGGGGTCGGCCTTGCCGGTACCGGCCAGTTCCAGCGCCGTGCCGTGATCGACCGAGGTGCGGATGATCGGCAGGCCGAGCGTGACGTTGATGCCTTTGCCGAAGGTGGCGTATTTCAGCGCGGTCAGACCCTGGTCGTGGTACATGGCGAGCACAGCGTCGCCCTGGGCGAGAATGGGTGGCGTAAACATTGTGTCGGCCGGATAGGGGCCGGATAGAGCCATCCCTTCGCCGCGCAATTTTTCCAGCACCGGGGTAATGACTTCAATTTCTTCCCGGCCCAGATAGCCGCCCTCGCCGGCATGCGGATTGAGACCGGCGACCAGGATGCGCGGCTCGGCGATGCCGTACTTGCCGCGCAGGTCGGCATGCAGGATGCGCAGGGTGCGCTCCAGCACGTCGGCCGTGACGGCGGCCGGTACGTCCTTGAGCGGCAGGTGCGTGGTGGCCAGCGCGACGCGCAGCGGGCCGCGTTCGGTGTCGCCGGCGAGCATCATGACGACCAGCGGCGTACCGGTCTTTTCGGCCAGGTATTCGGTGTGGCCGGTAAAGGGAATACCAGCGGCGTTGATGACGCCTTTGTGCACCGGCGCCGTTGCCATCGCGGCGAACTCGCCGGACTGGCAGCCGGCCAGCGCGCGGTCGAGCAGGGAGAGCACGTAGGTGCCGTTGGCCGCATCGAGCTGACCGGCCCGGGAGGGGGCGGCCAGCGGAACGTGCAGGACGTCGAGCGACTGCTGGCCGCCGGGCGAAATGCTACGGTCGCCGGCTTTTTTTGGGCAAAAATCAAAAAAAGCGATATTCAGGCCGAGGGCGGCGGCACGCGCTTCGAGCAGGTTGCGGTCGCCCAGCACGACCGGATGTGCCTCACCGGCATAGCCAGCCAAATGCAGGCAGAGTTCGGGGCCGATGCCAGCCGGTTCGCCGCTGGTGACGGCGATCAACGGGCGCATCACTTTTCGACGAGACGGTTTTCGACGTAGGTGCGGTCGCGCAGCTGACGCAGCCAGTCCTGGTAGGCCTCGTCGAGTTTTCGTTCACGCAGGGCCTGGCGGGCCGCGGCGCGCTGGCGCTCGGCCGAGACGTCGCGCTCGCGGCGCTCCAGCACTTCGATCAGGTGAATGCCAAACGGCGACTGGGTCACCTGGCTGACCTCGTTGATTTTCAGGGAATCCATCACCCGCTCGAAATCCGGGACGGTATCGCCCGGGTTGAGCCAACCGAGATCGCCGCCCTTGGCCGCCGAACCGTCTTGCGAATAAAGGCGGGCCTGCTCGGCGAAATCGACGCCGTTGGCGATGCGCTCGCGGACGCTTTCCAGCTTGCGCCGCGCTTCGGCTTCGGAAACGATTTCGTTGATGCGGATCAGGATGTGGCGGGCACGGGTCTGCTGAACGGAGGCCGGCGCACTGCCGCCGCGTTTGTTGAGCAGTTTGACGATGTGGAAGCCAGCCGACGAACGCAGGAGTTCGCTGACCCCGCCCGGTTGCAGGCCTGCCGCCACCTCGGCGTAGAGGCTGGGCAGGCGGTCCAGCTTGCGCCAGCCGAGGTCGCCGCCTTGCAGGGCATCGGGCGCATCGGAAAAAGCAGCCGTCAGCTCGGCAAAGCTCTGGCCGGCACGCGCCTGCTTCAGCGCCTGCTCGGCGCGCTGGCGCAGCTTCTGCAACTGCTCCGGGCTGGCCGATTCCGGCGCCCGCAACAGGATGTGCGCCAGTTGATATTCCTCACCGCCGCCGGTAGTGGCCTGATTGGCCAGGTAGTTGTCGACTTCTCCGTCCGAAATGACCAGCTTGCCATCAACCTCGCGCTCGCGCAGGCGGACGGTGGTCATTTCGTTGCGGATATCCTCGCGGAACTGCGCGTACTGAATGCCATCCTTTTCCAGGGCGTCACGGAACTGCTGAGGCGTCAGCTTGTTGTTGGCAGCAATCCGGCCGATAGCCTGGTCGAGCTGGGCATCGTCGATCTTCATACCGCTCTCGCGAGCGTACAGCAACTGCGCCCGGTCCATGATCAGGCGCTCCAGCATCTGGCCTTCCAGCACATCCTGCGGCGGCAGCGTCGTTCCCTGCTTCTGCAATTGGCGCAGTGCTGCAGAGAGCTTGGTGCGCAACTCGTAGTAGGTGATCACGTCGTCGCCGACGACAGCCACGATGCGGTCAGCCTCGACGGGTTCCTGCGCGGCGGCGAGGGCAGACTGAGCGGCGAAACCGCCAAGGCAGCAAATCAGGACGATCAGAGTGCGAATGAAATGGGTCATGGTGGTCATTGGGTGGTGAGCAGGCTGCCACTCTCGGGCAGTTCGTTGATCTTGCCGTAGCCGGGGATACTGCGGCGCAACAAGCCGATTGGATTGGTGCCGATGCTGCCAAAATCGTTGAGTTCGAGCTGGAAGAACAGCGTGTCGTTGGGCGAGCCGGAAATAGCCGCCAGGCGCTGCCCGACCAGTCGAACCGCCCAGCAACCCGCGTTGTACTCCAGCCCGGCGATCGATTCAAGCACCTTGCTGTCGCGCAGCGAGTAGTTGTAGCGTCCGACCGCGTACCAGCGCGGCGATAGCGGCCACTGGCCGGCGATGTCAACCTGGTCCACCGTCGTACTCGAAGTCAGCGGATCGCGGGTATAGCGATAGCTGGCCGACAGGACCTTGCCGAGATCGGGCTGGTAGCGGACGCCGGCCGCATAGCGGTCGCTGATGCGATCGCGATAGTTGTATTCCCAGGCCAGGTCCATGTAGGTCTTCGGCGCGATCAATCCGTTTACTGCAGCAACTAGGTTGGAGAAGTTCTCCTGGCGTGTGGTTTCGCCGGTAATCGCAACACGTTGCGGCTTGAAGTAGTAGCGCTGGCCAACCATGGCCTTGAATTGTTCGGAACCGTTTTCACCGCTGAGCAAACGCGAGGTCATGGCCAGCGTCAGCTGGTTGGCGTCGTTGATCCGGTCGTAACCACTGTAGCGGTTCTCGGAAAAAATCTGGGCGAAATTGAAGTCCGAAAGCGCCGTATCAAACAGCGGTATCTTGCTCTGGTCCCGATACGGAATATTGACGTAATAAAGGCGCGGTTCCAGGGTCTGGATATGCCCCTTGCCGAACCATTCGACGTCGCGTTCGAAGATCATCGTCGAATCCAGCGTGAAGGTCGGCAAGGTACGGGAAATACTGTTCGGCTCGCCCGGAGTCTGGCGGTCAAGGGCGTACTGGCTGATGTGCAGACCCAGTTTCGGCGTGATCTGGAAAGCCGGGTTGACGATGGGCAACGACAACTGCGGATAGAAGACGAAACGATCGCCCTGATCCTTGCCGGCATCGACGTGGGTAAAGTGCGAATACTGGCCGATCATGCTGAAATCCATCTTCAGCACATCCGGTTTGTAGCCGACGATGTTCAGTTGCGGCTCGAGGAAGTAAGGCCGCTTGATACTGGGATCGAGCTGCAGCGTCTGGTGGCGCAGTACCTGTATGCTGCCCTGCAGCCACGGCGACGGTGCATAGCTCATCTGGACCTGCTGGCGCAACTGCGCCTGCGAGGTATGCAGCAAACGCGACGACATGTCCTGCCAGTAGAAATCGTCCGAAACGCCGTTCCAGTTGACCTGTGCCGAGACGTTCTGTCCCAGATCATGCAGGTGTTCGATACGGTAGGCGTAGCGCTGCCGGGACTGCATCTCGTCGTTGGGCATGTACTCAAGACGGGTAGCCCCCTGGAAATTGTGCTCCAGGTAACGCGCCTCGGCACCGAGCTGAAATCCGCGCTTGGACATATAGCGCGGAAACAGCGTCAAGTCGTAGTTCGGCGCGATGCTCCAGAAATAAGGCAGGGAGAAATCCAGGCCGGCACGCGTAGACGTCGAGAAATTGGGATGCAGAATACCCGAGCGTGGCTGTCCGCTCAGCGGAAAGGACATAGCCGGCGTGTAGAAGATCGGAGCACCGCCGAACCAGAGCGAGGCGTGCTTGGCCAGCCCCTCCTTGCGATCGTAGTCAAGCTTGGTTTCCGAGGTTTTCAGATACCAGTCGGTCTGCTCGGGCTTGCAGGTCGAATACGAGCTGTCAGTCAGCGTGTAATGGTTTTCGCCCTCGAAGTCGATGCGTTCGGCCTGGCCGTTCACTTCGACCTGGCGTGGAGGCGGGGCCTGCGTCGGCAAGCCATAGCTGTTGGCCACGGAGAGCATCATCGGCACACCGGAAGTGCTCAACTGGCTGCGTGCGACCTTGACGACGGCTTTCTGGGGATCGTAGAACTGGCTCGGTGCTTCGCGGACGATGCGATAGGTCGCATTTTCCATGGTCCCGATCTGCTCGGACAGCTTCATCCGGAGATGCGGCCCAGAGACCTCGGCGCCATCCTGCAGCAGGCGCACATGGCCAGTGGCCTCGACCTCGTCTTCATGCTGTCGATAAGTCGCCTTGTCGGCAAACAGCAGCGATCCGGCGCGGCGCAACTCGACGTCGCCTTCCGCCTCGACCACCTCGTCGTTCTGCCCTTCAATCTGGCCGGCGACAATGAACAGCGGATAGCTGTCATCCTTTTTCAGGACGACTGGGTTTTCCAGTCCGACCACCGGTCCGGCCACCTGCTGCCGAGGTTTGCCAAGCACATTGAATTTGCGCTCCTTGCGCAGATTCAGCGGTGCATCGGCAGCACTGGTCACCGCATTCACTGCATCGACATGGGCAGAACCGCCAGTGGAAGCGGCGGCGCGGCCGATGTCGACAACCGCGTGCGCAGTCTGCATGCCGGCGAACAGGCAGCAGACAAAAACAGCAAGCGGACGGCGGGCAAAACCGGGCATCGAGGCGATCAATGAAGGTCCGGGACCGGAACGGCCGATGCCCGAGTGTTAAAATCGCGCCATTTTACAACGAACCGAACCCTGCCCGCTTATGGAAGCCACGCCGCGCGATCAACTTGTTACCGACTGGGTCGCCAGTCGTTTTCCCGATCAATCCGTCCGCATCACCCCGGCCTCGGCCGACGCCAGTTTCCGTCGCTATTTCCGCCTGACCTGGCCGGACGGCACAACGCGCATCCTGATGGATGCCCCGCCTGAGAAGGAAGACTGCAAGCCCTTCATCCACGTCGCCGGCCTGCTCGCCAAGGCCGACCTGGCCGCGCCGCGCATCCTCGACAAGGATCTCGACAACGGCTTCCTGGTGCTCACCGACCTTGGCCGCATCGGCTATCTCGACGCCCTGAACGCCGACCTGTCGATGGCCGACCTGCTGATCCGCCCGGTGCTCGACGTGCTGGTCCAGTGGCAGTTGTCGTCCACCGCCGCCACGCTGCCACCCTACGACGCCGTGCTGCTGCGCCGCGAACTCGACCTCTTCCCCGAATGGTTCATCGGCCGCCACCTCGGCGTCGAGCTGAGCGACGACGAAAAGCTCATGCTCGACCGGACCTTCAAGTTCCTGATCAACTCGGCGCTGGCCCAGCCCAAGGTCTTCGTCCACCGCGACTTCATGCCGCGCAACCTGATGGTGGTCGAGAGCGAGGCGCGCCTGACACCGGGGATCATCGACTTCCAGGACGCCGTCTGCGGGCCGATCACCTACGACGTCGTCTCGCTATTCCGCGACGCCTTCATCTCCTGGGACGAGGAGCAGGAAATCGACTGGGTCGTCCGCTACTGGGAAAAGGCCCGCGCCGCCGGCCTGCCGGTGCGCGAGGATTTCGGCGCCTTCTGGCGCGACTACGAGCTGATGGGCATGCAACGCCACCTCAAGGTGCTCGGCATCTTCTGCCGCCTCAAGTACCGAGACGGCAAGGAAAAATACAGCGAAGACCTGCCGCGTTTCATGAACTACGCCCGCAAGACTGCCGCCCGCTACGTCCAGCTCAAACCGCTGCTCAACCTGCTCGACAAGCTGGAAGGCAATACCGAGCAGATCGGCTACCGTCGCTGAATGAAAGCCTTCATCCTCGCCGCCGGCCGCGGCGAACGAATGCGGCCGCTGACCGACCACACGCCCAAGCCCTTGCTGGTCGCCGGCGGCAAGCCGCTGATCGTCTGGCATCTGGAACGGCTGGCAGCGGCGGGATTCAGGAACATCGTCATCAACCACGCCCACCTGGGCAGCCAGATCGAGGCGGCGCTCGGTGACGGTGCGCAGTGGGGACTGCATATCGAGTATTCCCCCGAACCGCCGGGCGCGCTGGAAACTGCCGGCGGCATCGCCACCGCGTTGCCGCTGCTCGGCGATCAGCCTTTCCTGGTCATCAATGGCGACGTATATTGCGATTTTGATTTTGGCCGTTTTTTCGGGGCGACCGTAGCATTTGCCCACTTGGTCATGGTCGACAACCCGGCCCACCATGCTGGCGGCGATTTCAGCCTGGACGGCGAGCGGGTCATCTATGCCAACGGCGAGCAAACGCTCACCTACGCCGGTATCGGTGTCTTTTCGCCGGCTTTCTTCGCCGACGTAAACCCCGGCACGATCATGAAACTGCGCCCCCTGCTTGACGCTGCCATCGCTGCCGGCACGCTGACCGGGGAACGCTTCACCGGCCGCTGGGTCGATGTAGGAACACCGCAACGTCTACATGAGTTGGACGAAATGCTTTCTGCACCGCACAGTTAGCGATGATAGATTTTCTGTTCGGCGTTCTCTTTCAGGGCATTGGGGTAGCAATATTTTACTGGCCGGGGTGGTTAGTACTACGCGCGGTGACCATAGGCCGATATCCACCACCAAAACCTCAAGCGCATAATCACGAATTCGTAGCAACCTGCGGCTTAGCCACATTGATTGCCATCATTGGACTCTCCCTTTCATTGGCCCCATGACCCACGCCCACTTTCTCGCCCGCCGCAAGCGCCTGCTGAAGATCATCGGTGACGGCGTCGCCATCGTACCGACCGCGCCGGAAGTTATCCGCAACCGCGACGCGCATCACCTCTACCGCTTCGACAGCTATTTCTGGTACCTGACCGGCTTCCCGGAACCGGAAGCGGTGGTCGTGCTGATCGGCGGCAAGAAGCCGAAATCCATCCTGTTCTGCCGCGAAAAGCACGAAGAGCGGGAAATCTGGGACGGCTACCGCTACGGACCGAAGGCCGCCAAAGTCGCCTTCGGCTTCGACGCCGCCTACCCGATCGAGCAACTCGACAAGAAACTGGCCGAATTCCTCGTCGACCGTGACACGCTGTGGCACGCCATCGGCCACGATGCCGAATGGGACACCCGCATCGCCAAGGCGCTGAACGAAGTCCGCGCCCAGACCCGGGCCGGCAAGCGCGCCCCGCGTGCCATTCACGACCTGCGCGCCGAGCTCGACGCCATGCGCCTGATCAAGGATGCCGCCGAGGTCGACATCCAGCAACGCTCGGCCGACATCGCTAGCGCCGGCCACGCCCGCGCCATGCGCGCCTGCCGCCCCGGCATGGCCGAATACGAACTGGAAGCCGAGCTGACCTATGAATTCCGCAAGCGCGGCGCCGACGCCCACGCCTACACGCCAATCGTCGCCGGCGGCGCCAACGCCTGCGTGCTGCATTACGTCGAGAACAACAAGCTGCTCAACGACCACACCCTGGTCCTGATCGATGCTGGCTGCGAAGTGGCCGGCTACGCCGCCGACATCACCCGGACCTTCCCGGTCAATGGCCGCTTCAATGCTGCCCAAAAGGATGTCTACGAAATCGTCCTCGCCGCCCAGGATGCCGCTTTTGCCGCCACCGCCCCCGGCCGCCATTTCATGGAAGGCCATGATGCTGCCGTCCGCGTGCTGACCCGCGGCCTGATCGACCTCAAGCTGCTGCAGGGCGATCTCGACAACCTGATCGACAAGGGCGATTACAAGCGTTTCTACATGCACCGTACCGGGCACTGGCTCGGCCTCGACGTGCACGATGCCGGCGAATACAAGGTTGGTGACGAGTGGACCCGGCTGGTGCCGGGCATGACGCTGACGGTCGAACCTGGCCTCTATATCCGCCCCGGCGCCGACATTCCGCCGGCGCTGGCCGGCATCGGCATCCGCATCGAGGACGATGTCCGCGTCACCGAAACCGGCTGCGAGGTGTACACCACGGCGCCGAAGACGGTGGCCGAGATCGAGGAAGTCATGCGCCATGACTGAGGCCGCGCCCGAAAACGTCGACATCCTGATCATCGGCGCCGGCCCGGTCGGCCTGACGCTGCATTTGGCGCTGGCCGCCGGCGGCCAGAAATCGCTGCTGCTTGATCGACGGTCGCTGACTACCCAGCAAGCAGACCCACGCGCCCTGGCCCTGTCGCACGGCGCCCGCCAACTGCTTGAACAGATCAACAGCTGGCCGACCCGCACCGCGACGCCGATTGAAACCATCCACGTCTCGCAGAAGGACGGCTTCGGCCGCACCCTGATCGACCGTGCCGACCACGACCTCCCAGCCCTCGGCTACGTCGTCCGCTACCGCGACCTGGCCGGCGCCCTGGCCGCCAATCTGGCGCCCGACGCCGTGCTGGCCGAGGCCGAAATCCTCGACATCGCGCCGGGCGACGACCACGTTACCGTGTCGCTACGCCACGCCGGCCAGGTGCGGACGATCCGGACCCAACTGCTCGTCCACGCCGAAGGCACACCGGGCGACGACGCGGCCGTCAAGGTCAGCGACTACGCCCAGCACGCCGTGATCTGCGAAGTCACCCCGACGCCAGGGCACGGCAAACGCGCCTGGGAACGCTTCACCCCCGACGGCCCGCTCGCCCTGCTGCCGCTTGGCGACGAATACTCCATCGTCTTCACCCTGCCGCCGGCCAAGGCCGACGCGGTCATGGCGATGGACGACACCGCCTTCCTCGCCGCCCTGCAGCAGCAGTTCGGCCAGCGCATGAATTTTGCCAACCCCGGCCCGCGCAGCCGCTTTCCGCTCGCCCTGCGGATGCGAGACACGCTAGCCAAGGGCGGCGAAGTATGGATCGGCAACACCGCTCAGACCCTGCACCCGGTTTCCGGCCAGGGCTTCAATCTCGGCATCCGCGACGCCTGGCAGCTTTCTGAAATTTTGCTCAAAAAAGGCATCGACCGTAGCATTCTGGCCGAATACGCCGCCAGCCGCCGTCTCGACCGCCGCGGCAGCGCCTTCTTCACCGACCAGATCGTCCGCGCCTTTTCCAACGACTTCGGGCCGCTCAAACTGGCCCGCGGGCTCGGCCTGCTGGCCCTCGATGTCTTCCCGCCAGCCCGCCATTTCGTCGCCAAGCGGATGATCTGGGGAGCCCGCGCTTGGCCGTAAATCCGGGGCGGCTGCAGGCCTGGTTCCTCGCCTGCCGCCCGAAAACGCTGTCGGTCTCGCTGTCGCCGGTGCTGGTCGGCACCGCCGTCGCCTGGCACGATACCGGCACCCTGCTTTGGTTGCCGCTGCTCGCCGCCGCCTTGGGCGCGGCGCTCATCCAGATCGGCACCAACCTGTTCAACGATGTCGGCGATTTCCTGCGCGGCACCGATACGCCGCAACGTCTCGGCCCCAAGCGCGCCACCGCCGAAGGCTGGCTGACGCCGGGCAAGGTCAAGGCCGGCGCCTGGCTCAGCTTTACGCTGGCCTTCCTGTGCGGCATCTACCTGGTCGCCCATGGCGGCTGGCCCATCGTCGCCATCGGGCTGGCCTCACTGGCCGCCGGTTGGGCCTACACCAGTGGACCGAAACCGATTGCCTACGGCCCGCTCGGCGAAGTCTTCGTTTTCGTCTTTTTCGGCCTGGTCGCCGTCGGCGGCAGCTACTACCTGCAGACGCTGAATCTCGCGCCCGCCGCCCTGATCGCCGGCACACTGGTCGGCATCCACGCCGCGGCGGTGATCACCGTCAATAACTACCGTGACCTCGATGGCGACGCCAAAAACGGCAAGAACACGCTGGCCGTCCGCCTCGGCCGCCCGGCCATCCGCCGCCTCTACGCGGCCGAAATGCTCGCCCCCTACGCCCTGCTGCCTCTACTCGGCGGTCTCGGCTGGCCGGCCGCTTTGCCCCTGCTGTCGCTACCGCTGGCTAGCCGACTGATCCGCCGCTTTTTCGACGAAGCCCCCGGCCCGGTCTTCAACAACATCCTCGCCGCCACCGCCGGCCTGCAACTCGCCTTCGCATTGCTGCTTTTGCTCAGCTTCACGATTTGACTATTTTTTAGGCGCCGACTCGGGTAAAATTCACGGCTTCCCCGTTTTACCCAGCCCCCTCGCACGCCCATGGAATTTGCCGGTTTTCAGCTTCGCAACAATCTGTTCGTCGCGCCCATGGCCGGGGTCACCGATCGTCCGTTCCGCCAGTTGTGCAAGAAGATGGGCGCCGGTCTGGCCGTCTCCGAGATGGTCACCTCCAACTCCCTGCTCTATGGCAGCGCCAAGACGCTGCGCCGCGCCAACCACACCGGCGAAGTGGCGCCGATCTCGGTCCAGATCGCCGGCGCCGACCCGGGCATGATGGCCCAGGCCGCCCGTCACAACGTAGACAACGGCGCCCAGATCATCGACATCAACATGGGCTGTCCGGCCAAGAAGGTCTGCAACGTGATGGCCGGCTCGGCCCTGATGCAGGACGAAAAGCTGGTCGGCCAGATCCTCGACGCCGTCGTCGGCGCCATCCCGGACACCCCGGTCACCCTGAAATTCCGCACCGGCTGGAACCTGGCCAACAAGAACGCGCCGACCATCGCCCGCATCGCCGAATCGGCCGGCGTGCGCGCCGTCGCCATCCACGGCCGCACCCGCTGCCAGCAATACACCGGCGAGGCCGAGTACGACACCATCGCCTACGTCAAGACGCTGATCCGCATTCCGGTCATCGCCAACGGCGACATCACGACGCCGGAAAAAGCCAGACACGTCCTCGACGTCACCGGCGCCGACGGCATCATGATCGGCCGCGCCGCCCAGGGCCGCCCCTGGCTGTTCCGCGAGATCGAGCACTATCTGAAAACCGGCGAGCATCTGCCGCCGGCCGAGGTCAGGGAGATTCACAGCATCCTGCTGGCGCATCTCGAAGACCTCTACGCTTTCTACGGCCCGGAAACGGGGTTCAAGGTCGCCCGCAAGCACATCTCCTGGTACACCAAGGGGCTGGTCGGGTCGGCGGCCTTCCGTAAGGAAATGAACGTCCTGCCCAGCATCGATCAACAGATGCAGGCAGTGAACGAGTTTTTCCTCCGCCTGGCGGAAGAAAATCCACACCTAAAATACGACAAAGAGGAGGCGTTGGCAGCATGAGCCAACATGATTTGGGGAAGTGCGTCGTGAACGCACTAGAGCAGTATTTTCGCGATCTCGACGGCGAGAAGCCAGCCGCGATCTATGACATGGTCTTGCGCAGCGTCGAGAAGCCGATGCTCGAAGTGGTGCTCGCCAAGGCCGGTGCCAACCAGACGCTGGCGGCGGAGATGCTCGGCATCAACCGCAATACCCTGCGCAAGAAACTCACCGAACACCAGTTGTTGTGAGGATCGAGTTGTTAGCTATTAGCTGCTAGCAAAACCACTCGGCCCTGACTACTCGATCCTAATTCCTAACTCCTCGATCCTAATATGTCCATCAAGCAAGCGCTGATTTCCGTCTCCGACAAGACGGGTGTTCTCGAATTCGCCCAGGGCCTCGCCGCCCAGGGTGTCAAGCTCCTGTCCACCGGCGGCACCGCCAAGATGCTGCGTGATGCCGGCCTGGCCGTCACTGAAATCGGCGACTACACGGGTTTCCCGGAGATGCTTGATGGCCGCGTCAAGACCCTGCATCCGAAAGTGCACGGCGGCATCCTGGCCCGCCGCGATCTGCCGGAGCACCTGGCGACCATCGAAGCCCACGGCATTCCGACCATCGACCTGGTTTGCGTCAACCTCTACCCGTTCGCCGCCACCATCGCCAAGGCCGGCGTGACGCTGGAAGACGCCATCGAGAACATCGACATTGGTGGTCCGGCCATGGTCCGCTCCTCGGCCAAGAACTACGCCGGCGTCGCCATCGTCACCGACCCGGCCGATTACCAGCCGCTACTCGACGAAATGAAGGCCAACGGCGGCGCGCTGCAACTGGGCACCCGCTTCAATCTGGCCAAGAAGGCCTTCACGCATACCGCCCGCTACGACAGCATGATCGCCAACTGGCTGACCGGCCTCGATGAAGGCGCCGAAGCCAAGCCGGCCGATGCCGCGCCGACCCCGGCGATCTTCCCAGCCAAACTGCAACTGGCCTTCGACCGCACCGAGATCCTGCGCTACGGCGAAAACTCGCATCAGCAAGCCGCCTTCTACCGCGACACCACCGCCCTGCCGGGCAGCATCGCTGCCTACACGCAACTGCAGGGCAAGGAACTGTCCTACAACAACATCGCCGACTCCGATGCCGCCTGGGAATGCGTCAAGGCTTTCGATGCCCCGGCCTGCGTCATCATCAAGCACGCCAACCCGTGCGGCGTGGCTATTGATGGCACCCTGCTGTCCGCCTACGAAAAGGCCTTCAAGACCGACTCGACCTCGGCTTTCGGCGGCATCATCGCCTTCAACGGCGAAGTCGGCCTCGAAGTCGTCAACGCCATGAACGAGCGCAAGCACTTCGTCGAAGTGCTGATCGCCCCGTCCTTCACTGCAGAAGCCAAGGCTGCGCTGGCTGGCAAGACCAACCTGCGCGTGCTGGTCGTGCCGCTCGGTCGCGAGCTGAATAAGCTCGAACTGAAGCGCGTCGGCGGCGGCCTGCTGGTTCAGACGGCCGACGACTTCACCGCCCAGGCTGCCGGCCTCAAGGTCGTCACCAAGGTCCAGCCGACCGCCCAGCAGATCGAAGACTTGCTCTTCGCCGAGCGCGTCGCCAAGTTCGTCAAGTCCAACGCCATCGTCTTCTGCGGCGGCGGCATGACCCTCGGCGTTGGTGCCGGCCAGATGAGCCGCGTCGACTCGACCAAGATCGCCAGCATCAAGGCCACCAACGCCGGCCTGTCGCTGAAGGGCTCGGTCGTGGCATCGGATGCCTTCTTCCCGTTCCGCGACGGCCTCGACGTGCTGGCCGAAGCCGGCGCTGTCGCTGTCATCCAGCCGGGAGGTTCGATGCGCGACGAGGAAGTCATCGCTGCAGCCGACGAGCATGGCCTGGCCATGGTCTTCACCGGCGCCCGCCACTTCCGCCATTGATGGCAGTCGCGAGTCGTTAGTTGCTACCAGCACACGCTCACCAATAACTAACGACTAATAACTAACGACTAGGAACTAGCAAATGAAACTACTGGTAATCGGTTCTGGCGGCCGCGAGCATGCCATGGCCTGGCGCCTGGCGCAGACGCCCGGCCTGCAGAAGGTTCTCGTTGCCCCCGGCAACGCCGGTACGGCGCGCGAGCATGAGCTGGAGAACCTGAACATCACCGATCCGGAAGCGCTGGCCGATTACGCTGAGCAAAACAAGATTCACCTCACCGTCGTTGGCCCGGAAGCGCCACTGGCCGCTGGGGTGGTCAATGTTTTCCGGGCTCGCGGCCTGAAGATTTTTGGCCCAACCAAAGAGGCCGCTCAGCTCGAATCCTCCAAGGATTTCGCCAAGCGCTTCATGGCCCGCCACAATATCCCGACGGCCGGTTTTGAGACTTTTTCCGAGCCGACCGTAGCACATGCCTACATCGACAAGATGGGCGCCCCCATCGTCATCAAGGCCGACGGCCTGGCCGCCGGCAAAGGCGTCGTCGTCGCCATGACCCTTGATGAAGCCCACGCTGCCATCGATGACATGCTGTCCGGCAACAAGCTGGGCGATGCAGGCGCCCGCGTCGTGATCGAAGAATTCCTCGATGGCGAGGAAGCCAGCTTCATCGTTATGGTCGACGGCAAGAATGTCCTCGCCCTGGCCTCCAGCCAGGACCACAAGCGTATCGGCGATGGTGATACCGGCCCCAACACCGGCGGCATGGGCGCCTACTCGCCTGCGCCGTGCGTCACTCCCGAGGTGCACGCGAAGGCGATGCGCGAAATCATTCTGCCCACCGTACGCGGCATGGCAGCCGACGGCATCCCGTTCACCGGTTTTCTTTACGCTGGCCTGATGATCGCCAAGGATGGCTCGGTCAAGACCCTGGAATTCAACTGCCGGATGGGCGACCCGGAAACCCAACCCATCCTGATGCGCCTGAAGTCCGATTTCGTCAAACTGCTCGAACACGGCATCGACGGCACGCTGGACCAGGTCGAAGCCGAATGGGACCGCCGCGTCGCCCTTGGCGTCGTGCTGGCCGCCGCGAACTATCCGGACACCCCGCGCAAGGGAGATGTCATCCAGGGCCTGCCGGCCGGCAACAGTTTCGGCGAGGATGCCCATGTCTTCCACGCTGGCACCGCCGAGCAGGATGGCAAAGTGGCCACCAGTGGCGGCCGCGTGCTCTGCGTCACGGCGCTGGGCGAGAACGTCAAGCTGGCCCAGAAGCTGGCTTACGAGTCAGCCGTGCAGATCAGCTTCGACGGCATGCAGTTCCGCAAGGACATCGGTTACCGTGCGATTGCCCGCTAACCCCGAGTAGGCCTCACCATGTGGCCACGCTACGGCAGCAGTCTGAAAATACGCATTGCTGCCGTAGCCAGCCTGATGTTCGTCGCGGGCATCGCTCTCATTTCGTTTTTCGTCAGCCGTATCCTGCACGGCGACATGCAGGACATGCTGTCCAAGCAGCAATTAACGTCAACTGGCTACATCGCCCGCGACATCAACGCCAAGATCACGCTGCGCCTGGAGAGCCTGAAGCGCGTTGCCCTCAACATGCAGCCCGAGTTGTTTGACGACAAGGCAGCCATGCAGACCTGGCTGGAAGATCGCAAGGCCATTCACACCCTGTTTCCGACCGGCCTGATGGTCATCCCGCCGGATGGCGGCCCCGCCCTTGGTGACGCCCCCCGCTTGAAGACGCGGCCAAAATCCTTTGCCGACCGCGACTGGTTCATCGGCGCCACGACCACACGCCAACCCTACATCAGCAAACCACTGATCACCCGCGCCACCGGCGACCCTGCCCTGGTCATCGCAATTCCAGTCTTCGATCGCCAGCAGAAGCTGCTCGGCGTTCTTGCCGGCATTACCCCGCTGGCCACGCCCGGTTTTCTCGACCTGATCATCGGCGCCAGCCCGGGCAAGCACGGCAGCTATGAACTGATTGCCCCGCAACATCGTCTCTACGCCCTGACCTCTGACGTCAGGATGGCCGTCACGCCACTGCCGCCACCTGACAACGACCCGGTCATCGATGCAGCGCTCAAAGGTCAGCGTGGCATCAGCACGATCAGAAATGCCGCGAATGCAGAGGAGCTCGTGGCCATCACCGAAATTCCGCGCGCAAACTGGTTGCTTATCGCCCGCCAACCCACCGTCGATGCCTTCGAGCCAGTGTCGAATACCCTGCGCAACGCCTTGCTGATCACCGCGCTCCTCGCGATACCGAGCATCATTCTCCTGCTTGCCATCCTCAACCGCTTGCTCCAGCCCATGGCCGAGCTTGCCGCCCAACTCCACAAAATGGCCGACGGTTCGCGCCCGATGCGGCCCGTCGAAACACGCTCGGCCGACGAAGTCGCCGATGTCGCCCATAGCTTCAACCGACTTCAGAGCCGCCTGCTGGAACAGGAACAACGGCTGGCGCAAATGGCCCACCAGGACACGCTGACCGGCCTGCCGAATCGCCGGATGATCGAGCTGCAGATGGAAAGCGAACTGCGCCGCATCCAGCGCAACGGACTCGGGCTGGCCCTGCTCTTCCTCGATATCGACGGCTTCAAGCCGGTCAACGATGCTTACGGCCACCAGGTCGGCGATCTGGTGTTGGTCGCGATCGCCCAACGTCTGCGAGAAGCGGTCCGCGACGTCGACACGGTGGCCCGCCTCGGTGGCGATGAATTCCTGATCCTGCTCAACGACACCGAATTGCCGCTGGAAGCGGCCGAGCGGGTCGCCCAGGAAAGCATCCGCGTCCTTGCCGAACCGATTCTGATCGACGATCTGAACATCCGGATCGGCGTTTCGATCGGGATCGCGAGCTGCTACGGAGCCGAGGCCGAGGTGATGACCGTGCATCGACTGGTCAGCCAGGCCGATAATGCGATGTATCAGGCCAAGGCCGACGGGCGCAACCGCTACGTTGCCCACGACGGCGATCTCCCCCCGCCCCTCCTCCAATAAGCAAAATGACCATCGATACGATCCAACTCAAAGACTATTTCACCTCCCTGCAAAGTCGCATCGTCGCGGAACTCGAAGCCCTTGACGGGCAGCCTTTCCGGACCGATAGTTGGGTACGGCCGGAAGGCGGCGGCGGCATCTCGCGGCTGATCGAGGAAGGTAACTTCTTCGAGCGAGGCGGCGTCAATTTCTCGCATGTCACCGGCAAATCCCTTCCTGCCTCGGCCACTGCCGTCCGCCCGCAATTGGCCGGTCGCTCGTGGGAAGCAATGGGCGTGTCGCTGGTCCTCCATCCACGAAACCCGCACTGCCCGACGGCCCACATGAACGTGCGCTGCTTCATTGCCCGCAAGGAAGGCGAGGAAGATGTCTGGTGGTTCGGCGGCGGCATGGACATGACACCTTATTACGGACAACGCGAAGATGTCGGGCATTTTCACCGGACCTGCCGGGATGCCTTGTCCCCATTCGGCGACGAGGTCTATCCGAAATACAAGCAGTGGTGTGACGAGTATTTTTTCCTGAAGCACCGCAGCGAACCGCGCGGTGTCGGCGGCGTCTTTTTCGACGACCTGAACGAAGGCGGCTTCGAGCGCTGCTTCGCGCTGACCCAAGCCGTCGGCAACGCATTCACGCAGGCTTACCTGCCAGTGCTGACCAAGCGCCGCGACACGCCCTACGGTGAACGCGAACGAGACTTCCAGGCTTACCGCCGCGGCCGCTATGTCGAATTCAACCTGGTCTGGGATCGGGGCACGCTCTTTGGCCTGCAATCGGGGGGGCGCACCGAATCGATCCTGATGTCGCTGCCACCCATCGTCAAATGGCGCTACGACTGGCACCCGGAAGCCGGCACGCCGGAAGCCGAACTGTATGAAGTCTTCCTGAAGCCGCAGGACTGGCTGGAAGGCAGTTGCTAGTCGCTAGTTACTAGTTGTTAGCAAAAACCGGGGCGCCGTGGCGCCCCAAGATCCAGCTATTAACTAGCAACTAACGACTACCGACTAACTACTTCAACTTGCCCCGTACCACCCGGACGCGTTCCGGGTTTTTGACGCCCATCTTGCCACCGCCGCCTTCCAGGTTGCCGCAGGCGCAGGCGGCCTTAATGTGCGGGACGGAATTGACGATGACCTGGCAGTCCAGGCATTCATAGTACAGGTCGCCACCAGTCGGCAAGGCGGCCGGATCGGGTGCCGGCTCGACCGGATAAAAATTGTAGATCTTGCGCATGTCAATGTTCAGCATTTTGTCTCCGTCCTTGTATTTTTGATCGAACCTTAGCGCACCTCGAACTGCGCGCTGGCCCGGTAGTGCTTGTTGGCTTCCTCGCCTCGTCCCAACTGATCGAAGAGGTGCGCCAGCTCCAGATGTGCCTCCTGCGACGCCGCCACCGACAGCGACGCCTCCAGATAGCTCTGCGCCTTGCCCCACAGACGCTGGCGCTGACACATCCGGCCGAGGGCCATCAGCAACAGGGCATCATCGGGGTGCCGGCGCAGCCAGGCCTCGGCCTTGGCAATGCGCGTTGTCTGCTCGCTGCCGGCAAGGCGGCCGTAGAGCGCTACCAGGTCGGGTTGCCAGGCGTCATCGCCAGCCGTATCCAACGCAGTTTCAATCAGCTTCTGGGCATCACTGCAGGCATCGAGGACAATCAACGCCCGGGCCGCGGCCAATACGACGCGCCGGCCTCGCTCATCGGCCGGGATGCTGCGCAGGTAGGCATTCAGACGGCCCTGGTCGGCGCCGCTCCTGGCGATGTTGGCCAGATGCGCCTGGGTCCGGGTTTCACGAACCACTTCGACCGGTAGCGCATCGCGCTTGGCCAACTGACGGACCAGTTTAAGGACGCCATCCCAGTCGCCACTGCCCTGACGGGCGCGCAACTCCAGGCGCAATGCGGCAATATGGCGCCCCTGCTTGCCCTGCAGACGTCCGAGGGCTTCCAGCGCATCATCAAAACGCCGCTCCTCGTTGGCCATTTCAGCATCCAGCATCAGCGTTGCCGCCTCGGTCTGCGGATCGTCGGTCCGGGCATGCTCCAGCCAGAAACGCTGCTTCTCCGGCTCGCGCATGCGCTGGGCGGCACGGGCGGCGACCAACGCCGACAGACCGCGAGCCGTGCCCGCGCCATGCGCTTCCTGAGCCTTCTTCATAGCCTGCCCGAAACGCCCTTCAAAGAGCAGGCGGACAGCATCCTGGAAGACCATGCCTGCCTTGTCGCGCTGCTGGCGGGCGCGATATTCGCGGACCCGCCTTGGCATGCCAAAGGTAGCCGACAGCACGCGCAGCACGGCATAAAAGACGGCAAACAGCGCGAGCAGGGCAAGAATCAGGAGGTTAAGCGAAATCTCGGCCCGCCAGGGCGGCACGACGAGCAGCACGTAGCCGTCATTCAGGCGGGCACCGAGCGCAACGGCAACCGCTGCCCCGAACAGGGCCAGAATCCAGAACAGGCCCTTCACCGCTTGTCCTTGGCCGGCCGCAGGGTGCGCAGGGCCGCCTGACTGTCGTTGAGGTTGGGCAGTTCGACATTGATCTCGGTCGCGGTCATCTGGCGCAGGGTGACTTGCGCCGCCGCCACGGCCTTGTCGTTGCCATCGAAATGGCGAGCCAGCATCTCCTGCGACGCCTTCAGCTCGTTGCGGAAGGTCCATTGATCGCGGGCGAACAGGGCCAGACGGGCATTCAGCAGACGCAGTTTGAGGTTTTCGCGAAGGAAATAACCCTGACCGGGAGCGAGCAGCGCCGTATCGTCACGATCGAAGCGCTGGATACGGACCAGGCCCTTCAGTTCCTGCCAGATATCCTCGCCCGTACGTCGCCACCAGGGCGAGGCTTCGGCTGCCTTTTGCTTTTCGGTCTTTTCGACGGGGCGACCGTAGGAAACCAGCGGCAACTTGTCGATACCGACGACAATCTGCTCGAGGCGCAGGCTGATGCCAGGCATGTCGACAAACGGTAGGGCATTGAGACGCGCCAGGTCGTTGGCCAGCGCCTTGCGCAAGGGCAGGTACTGGGGACGATCTAGGCGGGCCAGGCGGGCATCGGCTGTCTGCAGTGCCAGCACGGCCACCGGCACATTGCCGGCCAATTGCAGTTGCTGGCCAGCCAGCGTGACGGCCTGCTCGACTTCGAGCAGGGTCACTTCCTCGCGGCTGCGGGCGATGTCCTGGTAAAGCGTCTGCAGGGTCGCAGACTGGCCCTGGAATTCGGCCAGCTTGCCGTCGAGCGCACCGAGCCGGGCCTGCAGGGCCTCGATCTGCTCGCCGGTCTGCTTGCGGGCACCGCGCTCTTCCTTGTTGCCGGTGTCGAATTCGGCCAGCTTGCGGCTGACCTCCTGCTGCGTATCGAGCAGTTTCTGGCGGGTTTCGAACCACTGCCAGCCAGCCAGCGCCAGTGCGGCGATGGCTAGTGCCAACCACGGTCCTTGCCGTGCAGGCCGGCGTGCCGGCACCGGGGCGGCGCTCGTATTCGTCGGGGAGGGGTTTTCGTTTTCAGGCATCATGCCGGCCAATTATAAGCACGTAAGCCGGCGAGAAGGCCGGCGTCCGCTGCATCGGTGAGGATAATGTTGCTTAAACCCAATGCCCGGGCGTTTTCCGCGATGCGGGCATGGGGGACGAAAATAGGCGTGTTCCGCAGCCACGTGCGGCCATCGGTATCGAGCAAGTCGACCAGATGGCGCAGCCCTTCGCTGCTCGATACGGTCAATGCATCAAGCTGGCCGGTGCGCCAGGCGGCGAGCAGCGGCGCCACACCTGCAGACGGACCGGAACGCCGGTAGCAGGGAATGCAGTCGACGGTCGCCCCACGTTCGCGCAGGGTATCGGCCAGCAGCTCACGCCCGCCGTCGCCACGGAAGATGGCGACCCGCTTGCCGGCAACCTGTTCTGCCGCCAGTGCCGGCAGGGCGAGCAGGGCCTCGGAATCGAAACGCTCGGTCGGTGCCACACAACCCGTGATGCCGTGAGCCGCCAGCGCCTTGACGGTCCCCTGGCCGACGGCGGCCGGGGTCAATGCGGCTGGCCACGGACCAGCGGCCAGCAGACGAGGCAGCGCAAAATCGACGGCATTGGGGCTGATGAAGACGGCCAGCGCATAGCTGGAAAGATGGGCGGCCGCCTCAGCCAAGGGTTGCGGGTCGGCGACCGGCGAGATTTCGAGCAGCGGGAAGACCAGCGGTGTGCCGCCAGCGGCGGCAATCGCCTCGGCCAGCGGCGCGGCCTGCGCCTGCGGTCGTGTAACGACGATGGTTCGGCCGGCGAGCGGGCCGACGGCGCTCATCTCGTAATCAGGCGTGACAAGCCAGCTTGGCGAGGATGGCTTCGGCGCCCTGGGCGCGCAGCGCGTCGGCCAGCTGGCGACCGAGCGCTTCATCGTCGGCTGGATTGCCGCGCAACTCGGCGCTGACCATTTCCTTGCCATCGACGGTGGCGACGAAACCGCGCAGCCAGAGCTGGCCGTTGTCGATCACCGCGTAACCGCCGAGCGGCACCTGGCAGCTGCCGCCCAGCGCCCGCGAGAAGGCGCGTTCGGCGCGAACGCAGTGGGCAGTTTCCGGATCGTTGAGCGGTGCGACGACGTCGGCCATCGTGGCATCGCCATCGACCAGCTCGATGCCCAGCGCGCCCTGGCCGGGAGCCGGCAGCGACTGTTCGGCGCTCAGCACGGACTTGATGCGGCTTTCCATGCCGAGGCGGATCAGGCCAGCGGCGGCGAGGATGATCGCATCGTATTCGCCGGCATCGAGCTTCTTCAGGCGGGTATCGAGGTTGCCGCGCAGGCTCTTGATGAGCAGCTGCGGGTACTTGGCGCGCAGGATGGATTCGCGGCGCAGGCTGGAGGTGCCGACGACAGCGCCGGCCGGCAGCTCGTCGAGGCCGTTGTACTTGTTCGAGACGAAGGCATCGCGCGGGTTTTCGCGGGCCGAGATGGCTGCCAGCACGAAGCCTTCGGGCATCACCATCGGCACGTCCTTCATCGAATGGACGGCGAGGTGGGCCTTGCCTTCCTGCATCGCCACTTCGAGTTCCTTGATGAACAGGCCCTTGCCACCGATTTCGGCGAGCGGCCGGTCGAGGATCTGGTCGCCCTTGGTGGTCATTCCGAGGATCACCACCTCGGCGCCCGGGTTGAGGCTGGCCAGACGGCCCTGGACATGGACCGCCTGCCACATGGCCAGACGGGATTCACGGGAGGCGATGACGATCTTGGAAGGACGGGACATGTTCAGGCAGTGGACAGGGCTTTGTGGAGGGCCGATTCTAGCATGGGGGGGGCCGCACCAACGGCCGGGACGGCGACGCCAATTCTTCCCGAAATGAGGCCTTGCCGGCGCGTTATTGCATCGACATAATCCGGACAGGCGTGGCGATCTCGCCGCCGCCCCCGGCAAAACGATGGAGCCAGCAATGACCGACGTCTTTATCAGCTATGCCAGCGAAGATCGCGAGCATGCCGCCCTGCTGGCCGATGCGCTGAACAGGCGCGGCTGGTCCGTTTGGTGGGATCGCAAGATTGGCATTGGCGAATCGTTCGACCACGCCATCGAGCGGGCACTGGAGGCGGCTGGGTGCACGGTTGTAATGTGGTCGAATAATTCCGTGGCCTCGGAATGGGTCAGGAATGAAGCGGCCGTCGCGGCCGAACGCGGCGTTCTGCTACCGGCGCTGATCGAGGCTGTTCGGCCACCGCTCGAATTTCGCCGCAAGCAGACCGCAGATCTTGTCGGCTGGCAGGGCAAAGACGACCATGCCGGCTTTGTGGCGCTATGCGCCGGAATTGCCCGAACACTGGGGGATCAGCCACCTCCCGTCGCGACTATTGAATCGATACCGCCCGCGCGTTCGGTGCGCGCTGTCAGCGGAATCGTCTTGGCGATAGCCATCGCACTGGGCATCGGCCTTGCCGCTCTGGGGCCTTGGCGCAATCCGGCGCCCGATGCCGGACCCTTGGAACGGACGTCGCCCGGGAATCAGGGCATGACCGAAAACCAGGCGGCGCTTGCCGAAAGTGTCGTCGGCGCATACTTTGGGGACGTCATGGCGGACGCCAAGGGTAGTTCGCGCAGCGATGTCACCATAACCGTCGCCAAAGTCGACCCCAACCGGGTGAGTGTCGATTCGGATTACCCCCGGATAGGGCATGTCGAGATCACCCTGACACGGGTTGGCACCACCCTGCAAAACGCGGATGGCAACAGCGTTTTCCTGATCGATCTGGCGCAACAGCCGCCGACGCTGCAATTGAACGTGAACGGCGAGGTGGCCTACAGCGGCCGCCGGCTGCGCTGATTCGGCGCTCAACGCGCCTTCAAGGCCTCGACCGCCGGCTGGTAGCCACTGGTCGCCGAGGCGCGCAGCCAGCGCAGGGCCTCATCCGGGTTCTTGGCCTGCCCGGCTCCAGTGTCGAGCATGACCGACAGGGCGTACTGGCCTTCGGCCTCGCCGGCATCGGCGGCCTTGCGGAACAAACGGGCGGCCTCGTCGAGGCTACGCGGCACGCCGCGTCCGGCCTCGTACAGCCAGGCCAGGCGGGTCAGGCCGCGGGCATCGCCGGCCTCGGCGATGGCCCGATAGGCCGCAATTGCCTCCGGCAATTTGCCATCGCCTTCGAGGCGACGTGCTTCGGCCAGCCGGCTGTCGGCCGGCGTTGTTTCACCTTTGCCGTCGAGCACGGCCAGCTGTTTGGCCGCGCCTTCGTCACCCAGTTCGGCCGCCCGCTTCAGCCAGTGGCGGGCAGCGACCAGATCGGGGGTACCAAGGCGATTGCTCTGCAGCAGAACAGCAAGTTGAAGCGCCGAATTGCGACTGCCCGCCTCGCCGCCTTTTTCATAGCGCCGCCGGGCTTCGGCCGCATCCTTCGGTTCGCCCAGGCCATCCTCGGCCAATATCCCGAGGTTGAACCAGGCCTCGCCGACGCCGCGCTCGGCCAGCGCGGTCCAGATCTGCTTGGCCTCGGCGTAATGGGCCATCTTGAATTCCGCGTAGCCCTTGTAGAGGCCAATGTTGGGCTTGCGGACGACTTCGGCGATCTCGGCTTCGTCGAGCAGTTCGGCCTGCGCCGGCAGGGTGAAAAAGGCGGCCAGTAGAGGCAAGACACGGAAAACAGCAATTCGCGGCACGGTAAATTCCTTGTCGATCGATGGAGGGACTTGCACTGCTTGAGAATCCCGGACGGGCGTGAAGTTCAAGAAAGCTCGCCAGCGCATCACGCACCGGGCTTTGACGTATCATCGTGCGGTTCAACCCCAATTTCCATACCTACAATGAAAACCGACACCCCCCAGACCGTCTACCTCAAAGACTACACGCCACCCGCTTTCCTGGTCGACAGTGTCGATCTCGACTTCAACATCGAAGCCGGCGGCACCGTCGTCACCGCCACGCTGGCGATGCGCCGCAACCCCGCCGTCCCGAGCCAGCCGCTGGTGCTCGACGGCGACGAACTGGAGACGCTGAATGCTACGGTCGATGGCAAAAAAGTGCCATTTTCGGAAACCGCCAGCACGCTGACCATCGCCGACCTGCCGGCGGCCTTCACGCTGCAGACCGTGGTCCGCATCCAGCCCGACAAGAATACCCGGCTGTCCGGCCTCTACCGCTCCAAGGATGGTTATTTCACCCAGTGCGAAGCTCAGGGCTTCCGTCGCATCACCTGGTTCCTCGACCGACCGGACGTCATGTCGACCTACACGGTGACGCTGCACGCCAACAAGGCCACCTACCCGGTGCTGCTCGCCAACGGCAATCCGGTCGCCAGCGGCGAAGAAGCCGACGGTCGCCACTGGGCCAAATGGGCCGACCCGTTCAAGAAACCGGCCTACCTGTTCGCCGTCGTCGCCGGCAAGCTCGACGTGCTACGTGACACCTTCACCACCGCCTCCGGCCGCAGCGTGCAACTAGCCATCTACGTCGAGCCGGGCAAGCTCAACCAGTGCCCGCACGCCATGGAAGCCTTGAAGAAGTCGATGAAGTGGGACGAACAGCGCTTCGGCCTGGAATGCGACCTCGACCACTACATGATCGTCGCCGTCGGCGACTTCAACATGGGCGCGATGGAGAACAAGGGCCTCAACATCTTCAACACCAAGTACGTGCTGGCCCGCAGCGACGTGGCGACCGACGTCGATTTCGAGAACATCGACCGTGTCGTCGCCCACGAATATTTTCACAACTGGACCGGCAACCGCGTGACCTGCCGCGACTGGTTCCAGCTCTCACTAAAGGAAGGCCTGACCGTCTTCCGCGACCAGGAATTCGGCTACGACCTGCACGACCCGAGCGTCGCTCGCATCCGCGAAGTGCGCGGCCTGCGCGCCAGCCAGTTCCCCGAGGATGCCGGCCCGATGGCCCACCCGGTGCGCCCGGCCAGCTTCGTTGAAATCAACAACTTCTACACCGCCACCGTCTATGACAAGGGCGCCGAAGTCATCCGCATGATCCAGACGCTGATCGGCCGCGACGCCTTCCGCGCCGGCATGGACGAATACTTCCGCCGCCACGACGGCCAGGCCGTGACCTGCGAGGATTTCGTCGCCGCGATGGCCGCCGCCTCCGGTTTCGACTTCACGCAGTTCATGCGCTGGTACAACCAGCCGGGAACGCCAAATGCTACGGTCGAGGGTGTTTTTGAGCCAAAATCGAAACGCTACACGCTGACCGTCACGCAATCGAACGCCCGTGCCTCCGATGCCCGGCCCTACCTGATCCCGACCCGCGTCGCACTATTCGACGCCGCCGGGGCGATCATCGCCGGCACCGAACAAACCCTGCTGCTGACCGAAACCACCCAGCAATTCCACTTCGACGGGATCGACGCCGAACCTGTGCCCTCGCTGCTGCGCGACTTCTCGGCACCGATCGTCCTCGACCACGCCTACTCGCCGGCCCAGCTGACCCATCTGCTGGCCCATGAAAGCGACCCGTTCAACGCCTGGGAAGCCGGCCAGCGCCTGGCCTCACGGTTGATCCTCGACGCCACCGCCGCCATTGCCGCCGGCCAAACGCCGGTCTGGCCCGCCAGCTTCGTCGATGCCGCCCGCCACCTGCTGCAGACCCACGCCCAACGCGGCGCCGCCTTCGTCGCCGAAGTGCTGACCCTGCCCGGTGAATCGACGCTCGCCGAGGCGCTCCACATCGTCGACCCCGATGCCCTGCACGCCGCCCGCAACGGGCTGCGCCGTCATCTGGCCGAGCAGCTCGAACGCGAATTCAGCGCCCTCTACACCGCCCTCGTCCCTACCGGCACCTATACGCCAAGCAGCGAAGAAGCCGGCCGCCGCGCCCTGCGCAACGTCTGCCTCGCCTACCTGCTCGAACTTGACACCGAGGCAAGCCGCCAGCTGGCACTGACGCAGTTCGAATGCGCGGACAACATGACCGACCAGTTCGCCGCCCTGTCTGCGCTGGCCAACGTCAACGCCGAGGACTGCCTGCAACGCGACACCGCGCTGGCCGCCTTCTATCAACGCTGGCAGCACGAGGCCCTGGTCGTCGACAAGTGGCTGGCCGCCCAATCGACCAGCCGCCGCCCGGACACGCTGGCCACGGTCAAGGCACTGACCGCCCACCCGGCTTTCGACATCACCAACCCGAACAAGGTGTATTCGCTGTTGCGCGCCTTCGGCGGCAATCTTGCCCGTTTCCACACCGCCGGCGGCTACGCCTTCGTCGCCGACTGTGTGCTGCAATTGCACGACCGCAACCCGCAGGTCGCCTCACGGCTGGCGCGCAGCTTTGACCGCTGGAAGAAGTTCGACGCCGAACGCCAGCGCCACGCTCGCGCCGCCCTCGAACGCATCCGCGACCACGCCGGCCTGTCGCGCGACGTGCTGGAAGTGGTGACCCGAGCCCTGGGCTAGTGGTCTGCATCGCAATTGACGGGACTCGATGAAAGCGCCGGATTTGCGTTTCTGGCTAGGCGCGAACCACAGCGATAGCTTCAGCTATCGCGAGGATGAGCAACAACGCCAGGGACGCAAAGACCCGCTTTCATGTTCCGCAAATTGCGAAGCAGACCTCCAAATCAGGCCGTGATGAGTTTCCCGGTGGCGGCGCCGGGATACTCGACCAGGCGGCGTTCCGCGGCGTCGTAGCAAACCGTGAACTGGCCGTTCGCCGACTCGCACATCGTCGGCAAATGTCCCTGTCGCTGCAACTGGGAAAAACGCATCAGCGCCAGGCTGCGCGATTCACTCTGCACAGCAATCACCGAAACCTTGCAATGTCCGCACCGTTGGCTCATCTCCACTCTCCCGAAGCACTTGGGACGCACAGTCTGCCCGGGGGAAATGACAATGAAATTAAGCAGCAGACGACACACGGATACCATCTGTTGCAAACCGTTACTTGAAGTGCGGGGGAGCCGGCCTTATCTTGGACACATGCGCTGACCAGACATCAGCCTTGACGGCCCCACCTCCCCCCAAGACCCCCCGGGCCGTCCAGAAAGCCCCGTACTCCCCCCGGTACGGGGCTTTCGCCTTTTCAGGACGGCGATTCCGGATTAGGCTTCGGCCATGGCCAGACGACGCAAAAAGAAGCTCGAACGCATCATGCACCTCTCAGCCGGCCCCTTGCCGCCCAAGCTGGCCGAGCGCCATCCAAGCGGCCCACTGGTTTTCAGTGATGCCAGCCAGTTGCGCCACGGCGGCCTAGCTGCTGTTCTCTTCGCCGACGCCAGCAGCGAAGCACAGGTTGCCACTCGCACCGTGCCGGCCATCGGCAGCAACGAACTCGAACTACAGGCGGCGGTATTCGGGCTGGAACAAGCCAATCGGCATTTTCCCGGCCAACCGGCCACGCTCTTTTCCGACAACCTTGATGCCGTAACCCGACTGGACCGGGCCAAGGCACTGGGCAGCGTTCAGGACGCCGCACTGCTGGCGATGTTCGCCGGGCTGGACATCGACACCCTGCTGCGCCACGTCAGCCTGTGCTGGGTCCAGGGCCACGGGCGTTGCCGCGGCAACGCCCTGGCCGATTTGCATGCTCGCTCGGCCGCAGCCTAGCTGAGATTACGGCTGATCGAGGCTGCCGTAAGCCTTCGGATAGGTCACGATGCCCCAGGGCAGGCCCTTGTTGGCGATGCGTTTGGTCACTTCCAGCGTGCCGGCGTCGATCACCACCACCTCGTTGGAACGGCCGCAGGTGAGCAGTATCTGCCGGTCGTCCGGGGTGAAGGTGAAATGCCAGCAGCGCTCGCCGCTCGGGATGTCCTTGATCTTTTCAAGAGACTGGGCATCGAACACCTGCAGCGTGTTTTCGCGCGAGGCGGCAACAAAGATGCGCTGACCACTGCGGTCGAAGGCCACGCCGTAGGGCGTATTGCCGGTTTCCACGGCCTTCAGCGGATTGAGCTTGGCGTCGAGGACGAGCAGCTTATGGCCGAACTCAAGCGTCGACACATAGCGCTTCCCATCCGGCGACACTTTGATGCCGCGCGGCCGGTCGCCGTATTTGCTGGTCGGCACGGTCTTCAGCAGCTTGCCGCTGCGAATATCGTGCAGCGTGATGGTGTTGTCGGCTTCGTTGGTGACGATCATCCGCTTGCCGTCCGGCGTGAATTCGATGCCCTCGGTTTCCGGACCGCTGATGATTTCCTTGATCAGCTTGCCCTTGCGGATGTCGACGATGGCGATGCGGGCCGGAATCTTGTCGTCGTCGTCATCCTCCTCGACCACGGGGGCACCGGGCTTGGGTGGCGGGCCTCCCTTGGCACTTGGCTCGTAGGTAACAAAGGCCCGGTCGCCGAGAATGCGTACGAACTCCGGGTTCTTGCCGACCTTGACGTGCTTGACGACCTGGCGCGTCGCCAGATCGACGATCGACACATTGGCGTCATCCTTGTTGGCGGTGACCAGATATTTTCCGTCGGCGGTGACCCCGATGCCGCGCGGCCCCTTGGCCCCGACCTCGAAGGAGCCGACCAGCTCGAGCGTCGACAGATCGAGCACGCCGACGCCGTTGTTCTGGTTCGAGATATACGCTACCCCGGCCGACTGGGCCAGCACAGAGGATGCGACGCCTAACGCCAGCAACGCGGCGCAAATGAGTTTCTGGGGCATTCCGGTCAACTTCATGAACAACGATCCTCCTGGTCACAACAGGTAAAGAGCAGCATTCTGCTTTGCGGGGGCATTCTAAGCCAGATTCCTGACCGCCTTGGCCGGCGCCCACTGCCGGCGGCTGACCGGCAGTTTTTCCGGCACGCCGCGCAGCAGCGCCCAACCGTAGGCTTCGGCGTCGTCGCCGGCGGCCTTTTCGAAGCCGGCCAGCGCCGATTTCGCAACCAGCACCGCACGGTGCAGGCGGATGAAACGGTCGGCGAACTCGCTTTCGAGGTGGGTCAATGCCTCGTCGAGCAGGTACTCGCGCTCGACGGTGCGCGCCGTCACGTATTTGAGATCGGCCTTGAAATAAAGCACCTCGCCGATCGGCACGAGCAGCAGCCGGCCGCGTTCGTGGCAGGACAGGTGGGTGCGTCCGCCACCGCGCATTTCCTGGCCGATGCCAGCGAGCATGGCCGAATCCGGGCGTGGCCCGGGCACCTTCTGCAAGGCGGCGAGCAGGCGCTGGGTGCGCACCGGCTTCAACAGGTAGTCGACAGCGTTGAGGTCGAAAGCCTGCACCGCATAGTTGTCGTAGGCCGTGGTAAAAATAACGGCAGGCGGCTTTTCCAGCCGACCCAAGTGGGTCGCCAGTTCGATGCCATCCATACCTGGCATCCGGATATCGGCAAGCACGACATCGACGGCCTGCTCGCGCAGCACTTCCAACGCCGCCAGGCCATTGCCCGCCTCGCCGACCACCTCGCTCGGCAATTGCAGTGCGATGTCGGCCAGCAGCGTGCGCAGGCGGTCGCGGGCCAGCGGCTCATCATCGACGATCAGGACTTTCAGCGGAGCGGCGTTCGGCGTTGACATGGCAGGATGATGCGAACCTCGTAACTGTGGTTGCCGACCGTAGTTTCCAGTCGGGCTTCAAGATCGTAATACAGGGCCAACCTTTCGCGAATATTGGCTAGCGCAATCTGGTTGCCGGCCGCGTGCTGGACGTGACCGGCAGTCGGGTTTGCGATGGCGATACGCAGCTCGTCGTCGTGCTGGCCGATGACGATGCGCACCGTGCCGCCTTCCGGCGAGGGCTCGATGCCGTGGTAAACCGCATTTTCGAGCAAGGGCTGGAGCATCAGCGGCGGGATCGGCAAATCCATGGCGACCGCCCCGATCTGCCAATCCACCGACAGCCGCTCGCCCAGCCGGAGGTTTTCGAGTTCCAGGTACTGCTTGGCGAGCGCGATCTCATCGGCCAGGCTGACCAGCTCGCAGGGATCGCGCATGGCGGCGCGAAACAGATCAGACAGGGCTTCGAGGGCCTCCTCGGCTTGTTGCGGCCGGTCGCGGATCAAGGACAGCACGGCATTCAGGGAGTTGAACAGGAAGTGCGGCCTGATGCGCGCGTTCAGGGCCGCCAGCCGTGCCTCGGCCTGGGCCGGAGAGAAGGCGCGGGAGCGCAGTTCGAAATAGGCGAGCAGCAAGCCAGCTGCGGCAACTGCCAGCAGGACAGCGCGCAGCACGCCGCCGCTATCGGTCAGCGCCAACGAGTGGGCATAGAGAAAAAGCGCCGCCGCAACACCGCCTGCCAAGGCCAGCACGCAGGCCTGGGCGAGACGCAGGGGCATTTTCCACAACCCGTCGCGGAGCAAAGACAGCAAGCCCAGGCTGATCAGCAGCAGCGGTTCGACGACCGCCGCCAGTTCCATGTAGCGCCCGGGCCAACTGCCGACATCGGGCGCCTGGACCAGGGCGGCGAGCACGGCCAGCCCGTTGATGCCTAGCAGCACGCGCAGCATCACCCCGAAATTGCGCCAGTCGGGCAAGGGGTGGGTTGCGGGAAAGTGCCGTATACTTGCCATCTTTATGCGGGTTCGCTCCGAATTCGTCGCCAATTTGCCCCATTCTAGACCATAGTCATGACTTCCAACGCCAATCAATACACTTGGGCCGGCCGTTTCTCCGAACCGGTGTCCGATCTCGTCAAACGTTACACCGCCTCGGTTGATTTCGACCAGCGCATGTGGCGCCAGGACATTCGCGGCTCGCTGGCCCACGCCCGGATGCTGGCCAAGCAGGGCATCATCGCCGCCGCCGACCTGGCCGACATCGAACGCGGCATGGCCATCGTTACCTCGGAAATTGAGTCCGGCCAGTTCGAATGGTCGCTCGACCTCGAAGACGTGCACCTCAACATCGAGAAGCGCCTGACCGCGCTGGTTGGCGACGCCGGCAAGCGCCTGCACACCGGCCGTTCGCGCAACGACCAGGTGGCGACCGACATCCGTCTCTACCTGCGCGACAGCATTGACGACATCCTGGCGCTGCTCAAGGCTTTCCGTTCGGCGCTGGTCGACCTGGCCGAGAAGGAAGCGGCAACGCCGATGCCCGGTTTCACCCACCTGCAGGTTGCCCAGCCGGTCACTTTCGGCCACCACATGCTGGCCTATTTCGAAATGTTCGGCCGCGATGCCGAGCGCTTCGTCGACTGCCGCAAGCGCGTTGCCCGCCTGCCGCTCGGCGCCGCCGCGCTGGCCGGCACGACCTACCCGATCGACCGCGAATATGTCGCCGAGCAACTTGGCTTCGAAGGCGTTTGCGAAAACTCGCTGGATGCCGTCTCGGATCGCGATTTCGCCATCGAATTCACCGCCGCCTGCGCGCTGCTGATGATGCACATCAGCCGCCTCTCGGAAGAGCTGGTCATGTGGATGAGCCCGCGCGTCGGCTTCATCCAGATCGCCGACCGCTTCTGCACCGGCTCGTCGATCATGCCGCAGAAGAAGAACCCGGACGTCCCCGAACTGGCCCGCGGCAAGACCGGCCGCGTCTACGGCCAGCTGATCAGCCTGCTGACCCTGATGAAGTCGCAGCCGCTGGCCTACAACAAGGACAACCAGGAAGACAAGGAACCGCTGTTCGACGCCGTCGACACCGTCACCGACACGCTGCGCATCTTCGCCGACATGGCCGGCGGCATCACGGTGCGCGCCGACAACATGAAGGCCGCGCTGACCCAGGGTTTCGCCACCGCCACCGACCTCGCCGACTACCTGGTCAAGAAGGGCCTGCCCTTCCGCGATGCCCACGAGGCGGTCGGCCACGCCGTCAAGGCGGCCGAAGCCAAGGGCGTCGACCTGCCGCAACTGACGCTGGACGAACTTCGCGCCTTCTGCCCGCAGGTAGAAGCCGACGTTTTCGCTGTGCTGACCGTCGAAGGCTCGCTGGCCAGCCGCAACCACATCGGCGGCACCGCGCCGCAACAGGTCAAGGCCGCCGTCGCCCGTGCTCGCCAGCGCCTGGCCTGATCGACCGCTTCACCCCAAAAACCGCCGGCCTCCACCGGCGGTTTTTTTGCGCCGATTGAATTAGCGGATTACAATATTAGCAAATGTTGATATTTAATCTGTCAGGACCAAGCGCATGTACTCCACCGTTGTCGACAACAGCCCGCTGATCAAGGTCAGCAGCAGCAAGCACGAAGCGAACTACGCCGTGAATGGCTCGCTGATGAACCCGCTCGAAGCCTTCTACGCCTCGCTGGCCGCTTGCGCCGCCGTCTATGCCAAGAAGGCGTGCAAGGAACTGGGGATTCCGGCGGAAGGTATCGAAATTGGCTGCAAGCCCTTTGCCGGCCCCGGCGGCCCGCTGACGCTGGGCAGATTCAAGACCGAAGTCCGCTTCCCGGAACAATTCAGCGCCGAGCAGAAGGCCGCCGTACTGGACAGCATCGCCCATTGCGCGGTCAAGGAAATCGTCATCGACGGCGGCGACATCGAATTCCAGGTAGCCGAGGCCTGAAACAGGCCAAATGCTACGGTCAGCCGGATATTTTGGCCAAAATCGAAATTTTTCCGCTGCCCAGGACTTTCAACCAATTCCGAATCGCCCGGTTGCGCCGACTGGATACGGCCCTCGCCCCGGCCGCGGAATTTCAGTTCCACCAATCGTTCTCAACGAAGTAACATCCAGCTTTTCCCAAAGCGATCCTGTCAGGGATCGCAATAATTCAAGTTACTGGAGAACACCCTTGAAATCCCGCCCGAATTGGTGCCTGCCGCTCACCGGACTCCTTGCTGTACTGTTTTCGCTCAACGTGCTGGCCCACGGCGACGTGACGCCGCATCCGCTCGACACGACGGGCTTGGCGCCTGTCGCCCCGGGATCGGGCAAAATAAACCCGTACCGCGGCAATGCCAAGGCCATTGCCATCGGTGCTGACGGCTACCTGCACAACTGCGCCGGCTGTCACGGGCTGAATGCCATTTCTGGCGGTGTCGCGCCCGACCTCCTGGCAGTTACCAAGGACTGCATCGGCATGAAGAAAGAGCAGCAGACTGCCTGCCTGAACGACACCGACGAGTATTTCCGGGATATCACGCAGAATGGCAAGAAAACCGGCGAAGGTCGTTACACCATGCCGGGTTACAGCAGTGTCTTCACCGAGGAAGCCGTTTGGGCGATCAAGACCTATCTGGACGCCCGCACCGTCGAGATGAATCGCTGACCGGTGCCTGTCTTCCAAACGAAAAAGCCCGCCAACCGGCGGGCTTTTTAATGTTGGCAAGCCGGAATCAGGCGGCGATGCCTTCCAGCAATTGCTGAAGTTCGCCGGTCTGGTACATCTCTTTCATGATGTCGCAGCCGCCGACGAACTCGCCCTTGATGTAGAGCTGCGGAATGGTCGGCCAGTTGGCGTATTCCTTGACGCCATTGCGGATCTCCTCGTCGGCCAGCACATTGACGGTGACGAAATCCTCGACGCCGCAGACCTTGAGGATCTGCACGGCAGTGGCCGAAAAGCCGCACTGCGGGAAGCGGGCATCGCCCTTCATGTAGAGGACGACCGGGTTGCCGGTCACGGTGGCGTGGATGCGTTGTTGAACGTCGGACATGATTTCTCCAGATTAAAGATGGGCGCCTGAGACACGGTCGATGCCGGCCAGGTCGGGGAAAGTGGATGCCGATTTGAACCCGGCAGCGGTCAATAAGTTCCGGCTCGCCTCGCCCTGGTCGTAACCATGCTCGAACAGCAGCCAGCCGCCGGGGTTCAGGTGGGCCGGTGCCGCGGCGACAATGCGGCGGATGCATTCAAGGCCATCGCCCCCGTCGGTCAGCGCCATCTGCGGCTCGAACGGCAAGCCGTTGAGGGTCAGGTGCGGATCGCCATCGGCGACGTAGGGCGGGTTGGAGACGATCAGATCGAAACACCGGCCGGCCAGCGGGCCAAACCAGTCGCCTTCGTGAAATTCGACCCTGGCGCCCAGCCGGCCGGCGTTGTTGCGGGCCACGGAAATGGCCTCTTTGGAGAGGTCGACCGTAGCAATCGTCGCCGCCGGGCATTCCAGCGCCAGCGAAATGGCGACGATGCCCGAGCCGGTGCCGAGATCGACCACTGTCGGCGCTGACAGGCCACGCATTTTCTCCAGCGCCAGATCGATCAGCACCTCGGTTTCGGGGCGCGGGATCAGTACCGCCGGCGAGACCTGGAAGACCCGGCCACGGAATTCGGCCTCGCCAGTCAGGTAGGCCAGCGGCTCACCAGCGGCGCGGCGTTCCACCCACTCGGCAAACTGCTCCCAGGCCGGGCCGATGACCGGCGTTTCCGGTCGCGCCAGCAGGTCGGTGTGCGTGCAGCCGGTGGCGTGTTCGAGCAACAGGCGGGCGTCGAGGCGGTCGATTTTGCCACGTACCCAAGCCATTGCCTCGCCCAGCGTCATTGCTGCTCGGCGAGTTCGGCCAGCAGGTCTGCCTGATGTTCGGCGGCCAGCGCACCGAGCAGTTCGTCCATGTCACCGTCCATGATCGCGGCTATCTTGTACAGCGTCAGGTTGATCCGGTGGTCGGTGATCCTCCCCTGCGGGAAGTTGTAGGTGCGGATACGCTCGGAACGGTCGCCGGAGCCGATCAGGCTCTTGCGGGTGCTGGCGATGTGGCTCTGCTGGGCGCGCACCTGGACATCCTTGATCCGCGCCGCCAGCACGCGCATGGCCGAGGCCTTGTTGGCGTGCTGCGAACGGCCATCCTGGCATTCGGCGACGATGCCGGTCGGGATGTGCGTGATGCGCACCGCCGAGTCGGTCTTGTTGATGTGCTGGCCGCCGGCGCCTGAGGCGCGGAAGGTGTCAATGCGCAAATCGGCCGGGTTGAGATTGACGTCCTCGACCTCGTCGGCTTCTGGCATCACCGCGACGGTGCATGCCGAGGTATGGATGCGGCCCTGGGTCTCGGTTTCCGGCACGCGCTGGACGCGGTGGCCGCCCGATTCGAACTTCAGCCGCGAATAGGCGCCGTTGCCGGCCAGCCGGCAGATGATTTCGCGATAGCCGCCGAGTTCCGATTCACTGGCCGACAGCACTTCGACCTGCCAACGCTGGCGTTCGGCGTAGCGCGAATACATCCGGAACAGGTCGCCGGCGAACAGCGCCGACTCGTCGCCACCGGTGCCGGCGCGAATTTCCAGCAGCACATTGCGGTCGTCGTTGGGGTCCTTGGGCAGCAGCAGCTTCTGCAACTCGATTTCGAGCTCGGGCAGGCGCGCCTTGGCGGCGGCGATTTCCTCTTCGGCGAAGTCGCGCATCTCCGGATCGTCGCGCATCGCCTCGGCCTCGGCCAGATCGTTTTCGGCCTGGCGGAAGGCATTGAACTGGATGATCACCGGCTCGATTTCCGAGCGTTCGCGGGACAGCTTGCGGAACTGGTCCATGTCGTTGGCCGTGCTGGGTGCCGACAGCATGCGGTCGATTTCATCGAGACGATCGACCAGCAACTCCAGTTTTTGGCGGATGCTCGATTTCATTTTGAACGGGATAACCAGAGAAAGGGACCAAGGGGGCGTAATGGTACCCGAGAACGCCGCTCATCGGCGATGGATGGCGATTGCCAGCAACGAGGTATGGCCGGATAATCACCCGTCCAAAATGCCTATCTCATGAAAACTGTTTCCCACTCCCTGATCGCACTGGCTGAAACGCTAGAACTGCGCTGGCAAAGCTACTGCAACAGCGGCGACTTCGATCAGTTCATCGAATTCACGCTGTCGCTGAACGGCCTGACCGAACGTTTGAGCCAGCAGAACCTGCCCGGCCTGGCCAGTGCCTGCGAGGAGCTGGAGAACCGTGCGCTGGCACTGTTTAACGACAGCGCCACGCACCCGGTCCCGGAAACGCAGGCCGAGGGAATCAGCCAGCAGTTGAACACCATCCTGCGCGTACTCCGACAGCACGAAACGCCTGCCGTCATCGCCAAGCGACTGACCGACAGCGAGGACGAGGAGCGCGAGCGCTGGGTTCGCCAGCGCAATATCCTGATCATTTCCCGCCCGGCCCATCCGTGGACTGCCGCGCTGGTCGAACAACTGTCGTTTTACGGCTTCAAGGCCCACGCTGCCGGCTGGGATGACGTGCCGGAGCTGGCCGACAGCCCGCTGGCGCTGATCTTCATCCCGGACCACGAAGACCGCATCTACCCCCCGCCGGCCGTCGCCGCCATCGAACGGCTGAAGGCGCTGTTCGTGACCAGCTACGTTTACTGCCTGTCAGTGCCCTCGTCGCTGGAAGCCATCGTCGGCCTGCAGCGGGCCGGCGCCAACGTCTGCATTCCTGCCGAAATCAAGCTCAGCGACATCCTGTCGCGCATTCTCGACCTGGTCGAAAGCCGCGAACAGGAAACCCATCGCGTGCTGATCGTCGAGGACTCGCGCACCGCCGTCGCGCACATCCAGCGCGCCCTCGACCTGCATGGCATCGACAGCCGGGCGATCAACACGCCACTGGTGCTCCTCCAGGCGACCGCCGAATACCGCCCGCACGCCATCCTGATGGACATGCACATGCCCTTCTGCACTGGCGTCGAGGTCACCCGGGCGTTGCGCCAGATTCCGGAATACCAGTCGCTGCCTGTCATCTACCTGTCCGGCGAGACCGACATCGCGCAGCAGGTCGAAGCGCTGCGCCTGGGCGGCGACCAGTTCCTGACCAAGCCGGCCAACCCGATCATCCTTGCCTCGGTGGTCAAGACCAAGATCGAGCGCTACCGCGACATGCTGCGCTCCGGCCGGCACGACAGCCTGACCGGCCTGCTCAACCACTCGGCTTCCAAGGAGCATCTTGAGCAGATGCTGCGCCGCGCCCTGCCGGCAGGCCATCTCTCAGTGGCGATGATCGATATCGACCGCTTCAAGTCGATCAACGACACCTACGGCCATCCGGTTGGCGACCAGGTCATCCGCAGCCTGGCCTGGCTGTTGCGCGGCCGCCTGCGCAATACCGATCTGATCGGCCGTTACGGCGGCGAGGAATTCATTGTCGCGCTCGGCGGCGTCGAAGTTGGCCAGGCCATCGTCCTGCTCGACCGCATCCGCGAGGATTTTGCAGAGCTGCCACACGCCCACGCCCGGGGTGCCTTGCGAGCCAGCTTCAGTTGCGGGGTTGCCGCCATTCCCGCCCATCTGACCGGCAGTTCGCTGATCGAGGCGGCCGATGCGGCCTTGCTACAGGCTAAACGCGACGGTCGGAACCGGATCGTTACGGCCGGCAGGAAACGACAGGAAGCGGACTCTTAATCCTGCGTGTGCAGGTGAAACAGGCGTGCCGCGGCGCCCTGCAGATCGGCACGCTCGTTGCCGTCGGCAGAATTCAGCGTCTGCGTTGGCGCGTGCAGGAACTTGTTGGTCAGCCGCAAGGACAGATGTTCGAGCACCTTTTCCGGCGCCTCGCCCTTGGCCAGCAATTTCAGCGCATGTTCCATCTCGTGCCGGCGCATGCGTTCGGCCGAGTCGCGCAACGAGCGGATGACCGGGACAGTATCGCGTGACACCAGCCAACCCAGGAAATCCTGCACCCGGTTGGCAATGATGCCTTCAGCCTCGACCACGGCGGCCTGCCTGGATTCGAGACCACTTTCGACAACCTGCGCCAGATCGTCGACGGTGTAGAGGAAGATATCGTCAAGTTCGCCGACTTCTTCCTCGATGTCGCGCGGCACCGCAAGGTCGACCATGAACATCGGCCGGTGGCGACGAATCTTGATCGCCCGTTCAACCATGCCCAGGCCGATGATCGGCAGCGGACTGGCAGTACATGAGACGACGATGTCGTGGGCAGACAGGTGCTCACCCAGTTCGTCGAGACGAATGGCCGTGCCGCCATAGCGCTCGGCCAGCGCCCGGCCGCGTTCCAGCGTACGGTTGGCGATGGTGACCTGCTTGGGTTGGCCGGCGCAGAAGTGGGCGGCGCACAGTTCGATCATTTCGCCGGCGCCGATGAACAGGATGCGCTGGCCGGCAATCGACTCGAAAATGCGTTCGGCCAGATGCACGCCGGCGGCGGCCATCGAGACGATATTGGCGCCGATCGCCGTCGTGCTGCGGACTTCCTTGGCCACCGAGAAGGCGCGCTGGAAGAGTTTGTGCAACTGGGTCCCGAGCGTGCCGTTTTCTTCGGCAGCCCGTACCGCATCCTTCATCTGGCCGAGAATCTGCGGTTCGCCGATGACCATCGAGTCGAGACCGCTGGCGACGCGAAAGGCATGGCGGATCGCTTCCGGCTGGTCGTGGGTGTAGATGTAAGGCGCCAATTCGTCGCGGCCAACCTGGTGGTAGTGGGCCAGCCAGTCGATGACGACTTCGGGCGATTCGGCGGCGCAGTAGATTTCGGTGCGGTTGCAGGTGGAGAGGATCGCCGCCTCGCGCACCGGCCGGTCGCTGGTCAGGTCGGCCAGCGCATGCGGCAACTTGTCGGCGCCAAAAGCCACCCGTTCGCGGATGGCGAGAGGGGCCGAATGATGGTTGATGCCGAGGGTAAAGATCACCGGATTGGGCTGGCGCGCACTAAATGGGGGCCGATTATAACATCCGCCCGCGACGCCCTTCCCCGATCTGGATCAGAACAAAAATGCCTGCTTTTCAGGGGCCGACCGCGCCCCGAAGGAAGTCCCCTCGGGGGATAGCATTTGGTCACCACCGAACACTTTCATCTGGCGCGGCCGGAACCAGACCGCCTGGCCGACCGCCAGTTGCAGTGTCTCGTGCCGCTCGCGCGACAGCTCGACCTCGACGATCTCGCTGCCATGCAGCAGCTCGATGCGAACCACCGGTCCGATCGGATGGACGTGCTGGACGGTCGCCTGCAGGCCTTCTTCGCTTGGCTGATGACTGATGTCGATATCGTGCGGGCGGACGAAGGCGGTTGCCTTCTCGCCGACTTCGTTGCGTTCGACTTCGGCATAGCAGCCCTGTTGCCGGCTGTGGAAGACGTTCACGTTGCCAAGGAACTGGTAGACGAATGGCGAGGCCGGGCTGGAATAGACCTCGTCGGGCGAGCCGATCTGCTCGATCTTGCCGTGGTTCATGACGACCACCCGGTCGGCGACTTCGAGCGCCTCTTCCTGATCGTGTGTGACAAAAACGCTGGAGATGTGCATCTCGTCGTGCAGGCGGCGCAACCAGCGGCGCAATTCCTTGCGCACCTTGGTATCGAGGGCGCCGAAGGGTTCATCGAGCAGCAGCACTTTCGGTTCAACGGCCAGGGCGCGGGCCAGCGCGATGCGCTGACGCTGGCCGCCGGACAGCTGCGACGGGTAGCGGTCGGCCAGCCAGTCGAGCTGGACCAGGCCGAGCAGTTCCATCACCCGGCGCTTGATGTCGGCCTCGGACGGCCGCTCCTTGCGCGGCTTGACGCGCAGGCCGAAGGCGACGTTCTCGAACACCGTCATGTGACGAAACAGCGCGTAGTGCTGGAAGACAAAGCCGACATTGCGGTCGCGGGCATGCAGGTGGGTGGCCTCGGCGCCGGAAAAGAGAATTTCTCCCTGATCGGCTGTCTCCATCCCGGCGATGATGCGCAGCAGGGTCGTCTTGCCGCAGCCAGACGGGCCGAGCAAGGCAACCAGCTCGCCGGTCGGGATATCGAGGTTGATGTTGTCGAGCGCGACGAAATTGCCAAAGCGCTTGGAGATGTTGCGGATTTCAATACTCATCAGGTTTTCTCCGGGGCCAGCACGGTGTTGAGCATTTCGGTTTCTTTTTTCATCCGCCATTCGACGACGGTCTTGGCGACCAGCGTGACCAGGGCGAGCAGGGCGAGGATGGAAGCGGCGGCAAAAGCACCAATGGCGTTGTATTCGTTGTAGAGGATCTCGACATGCAGCGGCAGGGTGTTGGTTTCGCCGCGGATGTGGCCGGAGACCACCGACACGGCGCCAAACTCGCCCATCGCACGGGCATTCGACAGGATCACGCCGTAAAGCAGGCCCCACTTGATGTTGGGCAGGGTCACCCGCCAGAACATCTGCCAGCCGGAGGCGCCGAGCGATACCGCCGCCTCCTCCTCTTCCTTGCCCTGCGCCTGCATCAGCGGGATCAATTCGCGGGCGATGAAGGGGAAGGTGATGAACAGCGTGGCGAGGATCATGCCGGGCACGGCGAAGATGATCTTGATGTCGTGTTCGGACAGCCACGGCCCGAAGGTGCCTTGCGAGCCGAAGAGCAGGATAAAGATCAGGCCGGCGACCACCGGCGAAACCGCGAACGGCAGGTCGATCAGCGTAATCAGCAGGCTCTTGCCCCTGAAGTCGAACTTGGCGATGGCCCAGGCTGCGGCGACACCGAAGACGATGTTGAAGGGCAGCACGGCCAGCGCGATGCCGATCGTCAGGCCGATCGCCGAGCGGGTCTCCGGCTCTTTCAGAGCTTCCAGATAGACCGGCACGCCTTGGGCCAGCGCCTCGACAAAAACGGCGACCAGCGGCAAGCCGAGGAAGAAGAACAGGAAGCCGAGGCCGATGGTCAGCAAGGCGAAGCGAACCCAGCCCGGCTCCTGTGTCGCGCGCGTCGATTTCATGATGCCGCCCCCGCCTTGGCCGCCGTCACTT
This sequence comes from Azonexus sp., assembly GCA_017983615.1. Classification (GTDB taxonomy): domain Bacteria; phylum Pseudomonadota; class Gammaproteobacteria; order Burkholderiales; family Rhodocyclaceae; genus Azonexus. The sequence continues at coordinate 20,238 of JAGOBB010000011.1, read as the reverse complement.
CGAGCGGCTCATTGTTCTTGTGGCGATTGGCTGTCCACCATTGCAGCACATTGACCGCCAGCAGCAGGATGAAGGAGAGCGCCAGCATGACCACGGCCAGCGCCGTGGCGCCGAGCACGTCGTACTGTTCCAGCTTGGAGATGATCAGCAGCGGGGTGATTTCCGAAACCAGCGGCAGGTTGCCGGCGATGAAGATGACCGAGCCGTATTCGCCCACGGCCCGGGCGAAAGCCAGCGCGAAGCCGGTCAGCAGGGCCGGGAAGATGGCCGGAAAGATCACCTTGACGAAGGTCTGCCAGCGCGACGCGCCGAGCGAAGCGGCGGCCTCCTCGACTTCGGTTTCAATGTCCTCGATCACCGGCTGCAGGGTACGGACGACGAAAGGCAGGGTGATGAAGGTCAGCGCAAAGACAATGCCGAGCGGCGTATAGGCCACCTTGATGCCGAGCGGTTCGAGGTACTGGCCGAGCCAGCCGTTGCCGGCGTACAGCGTGGCCAGCGTGATGCCGGCCACGGCAGTCGGCAGCGCAAAGGGCAGATCAACCAGCGCATCGACGAAGCGCTTGCCGGGAAATGGGTAGCGGACCAACACCCAGGCCACGATCAGCCCGAAAAAAGCATTGATCGCCGCGGCGATGAACGAGGCGCCGAAGGTCACGCGAAAGGCTGCCAGCGAACGTTCGCCGAGGGCGATGTCGATGATCTGGCCGAAGCCGAGTTCGGAGGCTTTCAAGACCATGCCGCCGAGGGGCAGCAGGATCAGCAGCGAGAGATAGACCAGCGTGTAGCCTAGCGCCAAGCCGAAGCCGGGCAACACGCGGTGAGTTTTTGCAGACATGTTTTTTGTTTTTGGCCCAAAAAAACGGGCGACCGTAGCATTTCAAGGCCGAACCAGGTCCGGCCCTCCCGGCGGCATCAACGCCGCTTATTTGGCGACGTAGATCTGGTCGAAGCTGCCGCCATCCTTGAAGTGGGTGGCAAACGCCTTGTTGGCACCGCCGAAGACTTCATCGACCGTGAACGTCTTGACCGGCGGGAAGTTGGCGGCGTACTTCTTCAGCAACTCGGCATCGCGCGGCCGCAGGTAGTTCTGCGCGGCATTCTCCTGGCCTTCCTTCGACCACAGGTATTCCAGGTAGGCCTCCGCCTGCTTGCGCGTACCCTTCTTGTCGACCACCTTCTCGACCAGCGCGACCGGGAACTCGGTCTGCATGGTCAGGCTGGGATAAACGACCTCGAATTCGCCCTTGCCGAATTCCTTGGCGATCATCTCCGCCTCGGACTCGAAGGTGATCAGCACGTCGCCCATCTTGCGCTGCATGAACGTCGTCGTCGCATCGCGACCACCGGCGGCGAACAGCGGTGCGTTCTTCAGCAGCTTGCCGAGGAATTCCTGCGCCTTGGCATCATTACCGCCCGGCTGCTTGAGCGCCCAGGCCCAGGCCGACAGGTAGGTATTGCGGCCATTGCCGGTGTTCTTCGGGTGCGGGATGATCATCTGGATGCCCGGCGCGGCAACATCGGACCAGTCCTTGATCGCCTTCGGGTTGCCCTTGCGGACGATGAACACCATCGTCGAGGTATAGGGCGAGGCGTTGTTCGGGAATTTCTTCGCCCAGTCCTTGGCGACCAGACCCTTTTCGGCCAGGAACTCGATGTCGTTGGCCTGGTTCATAGTCACCACATCGGCCTCCAGGCCATCAGCCACGGCACGCACCTGCTTGGTCGAACCGCCATGCGACTGCTTGAGCTCGACTGCCTCGCCGGACTTGGCCTTCCAGTATTTCTGGAACATCGGGTTGTAGTCTTTATAGACATCGCGCGCCACGTCGTAGGAAACGTTGAGCAGCGATGCATCGGCCAGCGCGACACCAGCCACCAAGCCGAGCAGGACAGCGACGAAGGATTTACGGAATTGAGTCATGGAGCACCTCACTATGCGATGGCGTCAAATTTAGCCGACTCATATATAACCGCAAAGACATGTTTTGAATTTACTTATTCCAACACTGAACATCATTCAACGCAGCGGCCCGATCAAACGGTCGGCCGTACCACTGTTCGCCGGACAGGCGAGCGGCTATCATTCGACCTTCATCACGCAGCCGAAAAAGACAAAGATGCGCGCCTCCCTGCTGGTTCCCCTCCTGCTTTCCACCCTGCTTGCCGCTTGCGCCACCAAAAGCGAGATCCCGCTGAGCAAGCACATCGCGCAAAGTGGCCCCCTGAAGGTCCATCCCGGCCTGCTTGGTCAGCCCGTCCCTCCCGAACTGCAGGGTGAAGCCCGCTCGGTCGCGACAGCCGCCAGCCCCGCCGCCGAAACGCCGATCAAGATGGACCCGGTCGGCCTGCGCACCCAGCGCAGCGTCTATTTCGATCTGAACAGCGCCGACCTCAAGGCCGACTACGACCCCGCCCTGCGCGCCCATGCCCGCTACCTGGCGGATAACCCGAAAGCTAAGGTGCGTATCGAAGGCAATGCCGACGAGCGCGGCAGCGCCGAACACAACCGTCGCCTGGGCTTGAAGCGGGCAGAAACCGTGCGCAAGACGATGGTCGGCCATGGCGCCCCGGAAAAGCAGATCAGCATCAAGTCGCTGGGCGAAGCCCAACCCAAGCTCAAGGGACACGACGAAGAATCATGGGCCGAAAACCGGCGTTCGGACGTGGTTTACGAGCGGGACGAATAAACGCCCCGCGCCAACGAAAAAGGCCTCGCATTCCGGCGAGGCCTTTTTACTTTATGCGTCGGGATACTTTGTGGATCGAGCCGGGAACCGGCCGATAGAGCAGCCTAGTGCTCGGCCAATACCTTGCTCGGCAAATGCGCCAGCCATTCCGAAAACGGAATTTCGCGCACTTCAGGAATGCGTCTTTCCACCGCCTTGCGCCGCTCGCGCCAGCCGTCCGGCGGCCCACAATCCCTGCTGCGGCGGTCTTGACCCATACGTTTTTCGCTCTTGGCTGACATCGCTTACCTCGACCCGGCATCACATCGGGAATCCAGCTTTCCCGGAACGCCTTCAAGATACGACGAGACACAAAAGCAATCAGTGAAGAAGTTCACACCCGGACGCAAACACCGGAATTTCAGTGCGCCATGAGCCCAGCGAGCCATCCTGAAAACAGAAAGACCCGCCGGATTGTCGGGCGGGCCAATGGAAAATGGTTGGTGGAGAGGAGGAGGATCGAACTCCCGACCTCCGCATTGCGAACGCGGCGCTCTCCCAGCTGAGCTACCCCCCCAACGCTGTTCGATTCTAGCGCACTCCCTTTTGCTTATCAAAGGCCGATGCCGGAACCAAGTCAGTGATTCGCTCTCTCAACATTTGAGTCCATTGCCGCAAGGAAAATGACATGGCGACCACCTGCGATATTTCGAATCGGCATTGCCAGCCTTGCGAAGGCGGCATTCCGCCCCTGAGCCTCGAGGCCGCGGCGGACCTGCTGAAAGACCTGCCGGGCTGGGCCCTGCTCGACCAGCGCCTGGAAAAGACCTTCGGCTTCCGCAACCATTACGAGGCGATGGCCTTCGTCAATGCCATCGCCTGGGTCTCGCACCGCGAGGATCACCATCCGGAACTAACCGTGGGTTACAAGGATGTCCGCGTCCGCTACTGGACGCACGCTATCGGCGGCCTGTCGGAAAACGACTTCATCTGCGCCGCCAAAGTGGAGAAATTGCTCGTTTTTTGAGGCTTACCGCAGTTTTAGGATTCAGCCCTGACCAGCGCCGGCAACGGCACGCCGCAGGCGGTCTGCGACCGCCGTCCATTCCGCAGCTTCCGGCAGCGCCTCGACAACAATCAGGTCGACGCCGGCATGATCCATGTCGCGCAGGGCGGCATAAATATCGTGGGCATAGCCGACCGGATTGGCCGGCATCAAGCGCCAGACGTGCGGCATGCCGGCCTGGGGTGGCTGGTTGGCGCTGATGACGGCGCACTTGCCGCCGCGATGACGCTGGGCGTTGATGAAATCGAGCAGGCGTTCGCCGGTCACCATGCGTAGCGGCGTCACCGGCGCGTAATGCGCTTCGAGCGAGCCGGAAACGCGCGGTGCGCCGACGGCGGTTTCGATGGCCGGGCGACGGCCGAGGATGGCTTCGAGATGGAGCGGCGAGATGTGGCCAGGACGCAGCACCACCGGCTCGCCGCGCGAGCAATCAACAATGGTCGATTCGATGCCGACCGCGCATGGCCCGCCGTCGAGAATAAGCGGCACGGCATCGCCCAGTTCTTCGCGGACATGCTCGGCCGTCGTCGGGCTGATCCGCCCGAAGCGGTTGGCCGAGGGCGCGGCAATGCCGGCATGTTGGCCGGCGACGGCGGCGAAGCGGCGCAACAATTCGAGCGCCACCGGATGGCCGGGGACGCGCAGGCCGACCGTGTCCTGGCCGCCGGTCACGGCGTCGGGCACCCAGGCCTGTTTTTTCAGGATTAGGGTCAGCGGGCCGGGCCAGAAGGTTTCCATCAACTCCCAGGCGACGGCCGGGACCTGCTCGGCCCAGTGGTCGACCGCGTCGTGGCCGGCGAGATGGACGATCAGCGGGTGATCGGCCGGGCGCCCCTTGGCGGCGAAGATCTTGGCGACGGCGGCCGGGTTGGCGGCATCCGCGCCCAGGCCGTAGACCGTCTCGGTTGGGATGGCGACCAGTTCGCCGGCGCGCAGCAGATCGACTGCACGCTCGTAATCGGCGTCGGAAGGGGTCATCAGTCCTTGATGCCGATCGCGGCGCGAGCGGCCAGCGCGGTTTTCTGCACGGCCTCGGCGTTGTCGCCGATGACCGTGAAGTGGCCCATCTTGCGCCCCGGGCGGGCGTGGTGCTTGCCGTAGAGGTGCAGTTTCAGGTTGGGAATGGCGTACAGCCTGGCCCAGTCCGGCTCCCGGTAGGTGTCGCCGTCGTACCAGAGATCGCCCAACAAATTAACCATGACCGAGGCGGAGTGAGCGCGCGCTTCGCCGAGCGGCAAGCCGCACAGGGCGCGGACCTGCTGTTCGAACTGGTTGGTGACGCAGGCGTCGATGGTGTAGTGGCCGCTGTTGTGCGGGCGCGGCGCCATTTCGTTAACGATCAGCTGACCACGGCTGATGAAGAATTCGACGCCCATGGTGCCGATGTAGCCAAGCTTTTCGGCGATGCGGGCAGCGACGTCTTCGGCATCGCTGCGCACGCAGCAAGTGGTGCGTGCCGGCACGATGGAGACATCGAGGATGCCCCGGGTGTGCTGGTTTTCGCCGGTCGGGAAGCACTGCTCCTGGCCATGCTGATCGCGGGCCAGCACGACCGAGACTTCGTAGTCGAGCGCCAGGCGCTGTTCGAGCACGCAATGCTCGCCCTTGAAGTGGCCGAAGGCGAGCAGCGCTTCCTCGACGCTATGCACCGTCGCCTGCCCCTTGCCGTCGTAGCCGAAGCGGGCGACTTTGAGGATGGCCGGGAACAGCGACGGATCAGCGTTGCGAATGTCGTCTTCGCAGTTGATCGCAGCGAACGGACCATGCGGCAGGCCGTTGTCGCGCAGGAAGGATTTTTCGGCGATGCGGTTCTGACAGACGGCCACCGCCGCCGCCGACGGGCGCACAGGGACGAACTTGGCCAGGTAGTCCAGCGTGTCGGCTGGGACGTTCTCGAACTCGGTGGTGATCGCCGCGCAGCCTTGGGCAAATTCGTCGAGCGCTACGTAGTCGTCGTAGGCGACGCAGAAGTGGCGCTCGGCAATCTGGCCAGCCGGGGAATTCTTGTCCGGGTCGAGGACCCAGACCTGGTAGCCCATTTCGTGTGCAGCTGTAACAAAGAAGCGGCCAAGCTGGCCGCCGCCAAGCATGCCCAGCGTGGAGGGCGGGAGAATCATCGTGGTGCTCAAGACAGGAACCTCATCGGCACTTCAATTTTGGGCAAAATTTCGGGGCGACCGTAGCATTCACACTTCAGGCAGCTTCATGGCCAGGACCTTCTCGGTCTGGGCCTGGCGGAAGGCCTGCAACTTGGCGCCAAGCGCCGGGTTGTCGTTGGCCAGCATGGCCACGGCGAACAAGGCTGCGTTGGCGGCACCTGCCTCGCCGATCGCGAAGGTGGCGACCGGGATGCCCTTCGGCATCTGGACGATGGAATGCAGTGAATCGACGCCGGACAGCGCCTTGGACTGGACCGGCACGCCGAGCACCGGCACGGTGGTCTTGGCGGCCAGCATACCCGGCAGGTGGGCAGCGCCGCCAGCGCCGGCGATGATCGCCTTGAGGCCGCGCTCGCCGGCCATGGCAGCGTAATCGAACAGCAGGTCGGGGGTGCGGTGGGCGGAGACGACACGGGCCTCGAAGGGGACGCCGAATTCCTTGAGGATCACGGCGGCGGCCTGCATGGTCGGCCAGTCGGAATCGGAGCCCATGACGACGCCGACGAGGGGTTGATGCACTGCGTTCATAGTCCGGCCTTTCGTTCGGCGGCTTCGATGGTGTTGGCGAGCAGCATGGTGATGGTCATCGGGCCGACGCCGCCCGGCACCGGGGTGATCTGGCCGGCGACTTCCTTGCAGCCTTCAAAATCGACGTCGCCGCACAGCTTGCCATCGGGCAGGCGGTTGATGCCGACGTCAATGACGACGGCGCCCGGCTTGACCATGTCGGCGGTGACGAATTTCGGCTTGCCGACCGCGGCGACCAGGATGTCGGCGCGGCGGGTGTGGAATTTCAGGTCTTTGGTGCGCGAGTTGCAGACGGTGACCGTCGCCCCGGCATTGATCAGCAGCAGCGCCATCGGCTTGCCGACGATGTTGGAACGGCCGATGACCACCGCCTCCTGGCCGGTCAGGTCAACGTTGCCCTTCTCGAACATCTTCATGACGCCGTACGGCGTGCAGGGGATGAAACGCGGGTTGCCCTGGGCCAGCGCGCCGACGTTCTCGGCGTGGAAGCCATCAACGTCCTTGTCGGCGGCGATCGCTTCGAGCACGGCTTCCTCGTCGAAGTGCTTCGGCAGCGGCAACTGGACGAGGATGCCATGGATGTTCGGATCGGCGTTCAGTTCGGCGATCTTGTTCAGTACGGTTTCCTGATCGACCGTCGCGTCGTAGGTGATCTTTTCAGAGTGCATTCCGATGGCCAGACAGCCATTGACCTTGTTGCGCACATACACCTCGGAAGCCGGGTCGGCCCCGACCAGTATGACCACCAGCCCGGGCCGGTGTCCCTTGGCGGCCAGCGCTTCCACGCGCGCCTTGAAGCTTTGGCGCAGTTCTTCTGCCAGCGCCTTGCCATCGATAATGTGTGCCGTCATCGTCGCATCCAACAAAAAAAGAAAGGGGAAAGGCGGAGGCCTTTCCCTTTGAATTGAATGGATTTTACCAGATTTAGCCGGCGTCGCCGCCGGAAGCGGGTCGAGACGGGGCAAAACGGGCCAATTCGGCGACCAGATCGGCGACCCGGATCGGCTTGGCAACGTAGCCGTCCATGCCGGAATCGAGGCAACGCTGACGGTCGCCATCCATCGCATTGGCGGTCATCGCGACAATCGGCACATGGCCACCAAGCTCCGCCTCCTCATTGCGAATCTGGCGGGTCGCCTCGAGGCCGTCCATCTCGGGCATCATCATGTCCATCAGGACCTGATCGTAGTCGCCCTCGCGCCACATCTTCAACGCCTCCAGCCCGTTGTTGGCGACGCTGACGATGCAGCCCCGCTGTTCGAGGAGGCGCACGGCCAGCTTCTGGTTCACCGGATTGTCTTCGGCCAGCAAGATACGCAGGCCGCGCGGCAATTCGACAGTTTTCGCCGGTTGCGCGGCGGGCGCTACCGGCACCTCGGCGATCTCCACCCGGGCCGTAAAGGAAAACTCGGAGCCGCTACCCAATTCGCTGGTCACCCAGATTTCACCGCCCCACATCTCGACCAGCCGCCGGCAGATCGCCAGGCCCAGGCCCGTCCCGCCAAAGCGCCGGGTAATACTGCCATCGGCCTGCGAAAAGGCGTCGAAGATGCCGGCCCACTTTTCCTTTGGGATGCCGATGCCCGTATCGCGCACCCGGAAGATCAGTTCGCAGGCGCTGCCCGGCCCGCCGGCCCGCCGCTCGACGCAGACAGTCACCGAGCCACGTTCGGTGAATTTGATGGCATTGCCCAGCAGATTGAGCAGCACCTGGCGTAAACGCACTGGATCGAGCACCACATGGCTAGGCAAATCCTCCGCCATCTCCAGGCGCAAGGCCAGCGACTTCTCGGCTGCCCGGCTCTCCAGCATCCGGCAGGCGGCCTCCGGGACCGAACGCAGTTCGAAGGAGATCGGCTGCAGGGTCATGTGACCCGCTTCGATCTTCGAGAAATCAAGAATCTCGTTGATCACCTCGAGCAGGTGCAACGACGAATGCTTGACCGTACTCATGTATTCGCGCTGCTCCGCTGACAGTTCGGTGCCAAGCGCCAGTTCGGTCATGCCGAGTATGCCGTTCAAGGGCGTGCGGATTTCGTGGCTCATATTGGCCAGGAATTCGCCCTTGATCGCGTTGGCGCTTTCCGCCGACGCCTTGGCCGCTCCCAGGTCGGCGAGCAGGTTCTCGATCCGGTCGGCCATCTGGTTGAAGGCGTGTGCCGTAGCGACGATTTCGGCAGCACCTTCCGGCTTGGCCCGACCCGAAATCGCGCCTTGCCCGAACTGCTCGACCACTTTCGACAACCTGACCAGGGGGCGCAAATCCTGGCGCAGGGCCACGGCCAGTAGTGGCAGGAAAATCGCCAGCGACAGTAGGCCGCCAAAGAGCGCAAGGCGTCCGATATGCCACAGGTCATCAAGCACGGCGTCGGCCGATGGCTGGACGAGCAACTTGCCGTAGCGTACTCCGCCGACGGTGATTTCCATCACATGCGGCTGGAATTCGCCGATCACCGCGGTGATCAGGCGAGACCCCCGCGACTCCGGCTCTTGCTCTCGCGCATCGAGAACGACCGCCCCGCTGTCAGGATGGAGCAGGGCCAGACGTTCGATCGAGCGATGCTCGACGACCCCCGACATGGTCTGACGGGCGGTTTCCAGATCGCCGACGATCAAGGTCTGTTCGAGAATAGGCAGCAGCGCGGCGCCAACCGAACGCGCCGAATCCTCCGCCACCCGGCGGGCGCGATCGGCCTGCGCCCACATCTGCACGACGACCCCGGCCACCGTCAGCAGCGTAAGGCCGACGACGACGAGGATCAGAACGCGTCTGACCAGCCCGGAGGAATTTTCCTGCATGGAACTCAGTTCGGCACGGCCCGATAGGTTCGGCGAACGATGTCGTAATCCTTCTCGCCGGCGGGGAAGAATCCGGGGAACTGATTGGCCTCAAGAATGGGCACCGCCTTGGGGTCCTTGCGCATGGCCAGCAATGCCTCGCGGATACGCTCGACCTGCTCGGCAGGCAAGCGCGGATGCACCAGAACCGCGAGGTCCGGATATGGCTCGGAGGTATAGATCTCCCGGTAACGGAGGCCCGTTCGCGCCGCATACTGGCTGAGGTAGCGTGAATTGACGCCGACCGCGTCGACCTGACCGGCGGCCAGCTGCGCCAGCGCCCCTTCCTGGTTGCCGGCGAACACTTCCTTTTCAGCCACGCCGGCCTTGCGCAGCGCGGCCTTGGGCACGGCATAGGCGACAAAGGCGTTTTGCGACGGATATGCAACACGCTGGCCATTCAGGTCTTTCAGGCGACGCACCTTGCTCGACTCGAGTACGGCGAGCACGCCAAAAATGGGCGCATTGCCCCAGCGCGCCAGGACCTTGTAGGTACCGTCGAATTCTTGCCGGAAATTGTGGTTGGTGAACACCAGGTCGAACTCGCCGCGGGCCATCATGGCATTGGTCGCCTGGACGTTCTGGCCCATGCGCAGCTGGAACTTGTAACCGGTCGCGCCACCGAGATAATTGAACACCGGATTCCAGCGCTCTGCCGTCAGTTGTGGGCTTTGCTGGTTAAGCACACCAAAGACCAGCTGCGGCTCCTGCGCCGCAGCTCCGGTCAATGCGCCCCAGCACAAGGCCGCCGCCCAAAAACATCCTATTTTTTTCATGTTTGTCTCCTTTTATGGGGAGCGATTCTATCGTGTGTTCAGTCGTCCCGCGCAAACGCCGGGTGCGCGGTACCAAATGTCAGATAGCCGGCCGTTGATGGACATCAAATCACCGGCGGCCACCATGGCGCGACAATGATCGTCCGTTGCCACCCAGTCCGTCATGATCGCCAACCCCACCTTCGAGCAGGCCCCCGTCACCGAGCCAGACACCCGCCGCATCCCCGGCAACAAGGGCATCTGGGCCGGCATCACCTGCGAGTTCGTCGAGTTTGCGGTGCTGTTCGCGGTCTATTTCATTGCCCGCGCGCACTTTCCCGATGCCTTCCACGAGGGCGCCCAGCGACTTTCCATCGTCGCCGGCACGACGATCACACTGCTGATGATCACCAGCAGCTACTTCATCGCCTGCTCGGTCAACGCCATCCGCCAGGACCGGCAGCGGGCAGCCGTGATCTGGCTGATCGCCGGACTGGTCGTCGCCCTCGGCTACCCGCTGACCAAGGTGCTTGAAATCACCTGGAACCTGGCGCAGGGAATCAACGGCGAATCGGGCATTTTCTTCACCGTCTACTATTACCTGACCTTCACCCATCTGGTCCATGCCACCTGGGGCATTCTCGGCATCCTGTGGGTGCTCGCCCGACTGGCCTTCGGCGGCTACTCGTCGCGCGACTACGCCGGCCTCGAGGCACTGGCCAGCTACTGGCACGCCACCGACATCATCTGGCTGGTCATCTTCCCGATGTTCTACGTACTGGCCTGACCATGACGCCGAAAGACGACCATTTTCGCGAGCTGACCGTAGCATGGCTGGTCCTGGTCGCGCTGACGCTGTTCAGCCTCGGTCTCAGCGAATGGTTCCGTGACGCCCGCTGGTTGCCGCTGCTGGTTGCCGCCATCATCTGGCTCAAGGGCGCGCTAGTCGCCCGCAGCTTCATCGAAAGCCACATAGCCCATCCCTTCATTGCCCGGGTGCTCAAGGTCTTCATCGCCTTCGCGCCGTTCGCCCTGATCGCCACTGCCTTCTACGGCAGCACGCTGGCCCGCTGGGCCACGCTGTAGGCATCGCTTTTAGCAGTACGCGGCAATCCGCCGCTGACTGCTAGCGCACCAAACCAAACGCCCGTTTCCCAATAAAACCATCAGTACGCGTTTTCCCGTATTGCACGATACGAATTTTGTTTTTACAATGCGAAACACGCATTAGGGAAAATACGGGCTCGCGAACCGACCCGTTAGCAGCTAAAGTTGTTTTACCCACCAGGTAAAACAGAACGAAAACCAACGTAGGAGACAAAATCATGGCCGACCAGCCGAACGCCCTGCCTGACCCCGCCGACGTAGACCCCCAGGAAACCAAAGAATGGATCGATGCCCTCGAAGGCGTCATCAACCTGGAAGGCCCGACCCGCGCCCATTACCTGATCGAGAAAGTCATCGGCCAGGCCCGCCTGCAGGGGGTCGACATCCCCTACTCGGCCAACACCGAATACATCAACACCATTCCGGTCGATCAGCAGCCCAAGTACCCGGGCAATGCCGACATGGAAATCAAGATTCACTCCTACATCCGCTGGAACGCGATGGCCATGGTCGTCCGCGCCAACAAGGACACCAACGTCGGCGGCCACATTGCCTCCTTCGCTTCGGCCGCCGCGCTCTACGACGTCGGCTTTTCGCATTTCTGGCGCGCGCCGTCGGCCGATAACGGTGGCGACCTGATCTTCTTCCAGGGCCACTCGGTGCCCGGCGTCTATTCCCGCGCTTACATGCTCGGCCGCTTCAGCGAAGAGCAGATGGACCACTTCCGCCAGGAAACCGGCGGCAAGGGCATTTCCTCCTACCCGCACCCGTGGCTGATGCCGGATTTCTGGCAGTTCCCGACCGTCTCGATGGGCCTCGGCCCGATCCAGGCCATCTACCAGGCCCGCTTCATGAAGTATCTCGACTCGCGCGGACTGGCCAAGGCCGGTGATCGCAAGGTCTGGGCCTTCCTCGGCGACGGCGAGACCGACGAGGTCGAGTCGCTGGGCGCCATCGGCATGGCCGGCCGCGAGAAGCTGGACAACCTGATTTTCGTGATCAACTGCAACCTGCAGCGCCTGGATGGCCCGGTGCGCGGCAACGGCAAGATCATCCAGGAACTCGAAGGCGAGTTCCGCGGTGCCGGCTGGAACGTCGTCAAGCTGATCTGGGGCACCCACTGGGACGCCCTGTTCGCCCGCGACAAGAAGGGCATCCTGAAGCGCCGTATGATGGAGTGCGTGGACGGCGAGTACCAGACCTTCAAGGCCAAGAACGGCGCCTATGTCCGCGAGCATTTCTTCAACACCCCCGAACTCAAGGAACTGGTCGCCGACTGGACCGACGATGAAATCTGGGCGCTGAACCGCGGTGGCCACGATCTGTTCAAGATCTTCGCCGCCTACGACCGCGCCATCAAGCACAAGGGCGCCCCGACGCTGATCCTGGCCAAGACCATCAAGGGCTTCGGCATGGGCCAGGCGGGCGAGGCGATGAACATCTCGCACCAGCAAAAGAAGATGGACAAGGAACAGATCGGCCGCTTCCGCGACCGCTTCAACCTGCCGGTGCCGGACGACAAGCTGGAAGAGCTGCCCTACCTGAAGTTTGCCGAAGACTCACCGGAATACCAGTACATGCGCCAGCGCCGCATGGACCTCGGCGGTTTCCTGCCGACCCGTCGCCGCAAGGCAGAACCGCTGGCCATTCCGTCCCTCGACACCTACGCCGCACTGTTGAAGGCTTCCGGCGAAGGCCGCGAACTGTCGACGACGATGGCCATCGTGCGCATCATGAACATGCTGTTGAAGGACAAGAATATCGGCAAGAACGTTGTGCCCATCGTGCCCGACGAATCACGCACCTTCGGCATGGAAGGCATGTTCCGCTCGGTTGGCATCTGGAGCCAGGAAGGCCAGAACTACGTGCCGGAAGACCACGACCAGCTGATGTTCTACAAGGAATCGAAGACCGGCCAGGTGCTGCAGGAAGGCATCAACGAAGCCGGCGCGATGAGCGACTGGATCGCCGCCGCCACCTCGTATTCGGTCCATAACGTACAGACCATTCCGTTCTACATCTGCTACTCGATGTTCGGCATGCAGCGCGTCCTCGACCTCGTCTGGGCAGCCGGCGACCAACGCGCCCGCGGTTTCCTGATCGGCGGCACGGCCGGCCGGACGACCCTGAACGGCGAAGGCCTGCAGCACGAGGACGGCCACAGCCTGATCCTCTCCAACCTGATCCCGAACTGCATCTCCTACGACCCGACCTTCCAGTACGAAGTCGCCGTCGTCACCCAGGACGGCATGCGCCGGATGTTCCAGGAGCAGGAAGACGTCTTCTACTACCTGACGGTGATGAACGAGAACTACGAGCACCCGGACATGCCGGTCGGTGCCGAGGCCGACATCATCAAGGGCATGTACGCGTTCAAGAAAGGTGGCGAATCGAAGGGACCGCGCGTCCAGCTGCTCGGTTCCGGCACCATCTTCCGCGAAGTTATCGCTGCCGCCGACCTGCTCCGTAACGACTGGGGCGTCGAGGCCGACCTCTGGGGCTGCCCGAGCTTCAACGAACTGGCCCGCAACGGCCAGGACGTCGCTCGCTGGAACCTGCTGCACCCGCTCGAAGCGCCGCGCCAGTCGCATGTCGAACTGAAGCTGGCCGATGCCAAGGGTCCGGTCGTCGCCGCCACCGACTACATCAAGCTGTTCGCCGAGCAGATCCGCCCCTTCGTCAAGGCGCCGTACGTCACGCTGGGCACCGACGGTTTCGGCCGTTCCGACACCCGCGAGAAATTGCGCCACCATTTCGAGGTCGACCGTCACTGGGTCACGCTGGCTGCCCTGAAGGCGCTGGCCGACGCCGGCGAGATCGAACGCGAGAAGGTCGCCGCCGCCCTGGTCAAGTACAACCTTGACCCGAACAAGCCGAACCCGCTGACGGTTTAAGGGGAGAGACAACATGAGCCAAATCATCGAAGTCAAAGTCCCCGATATCGGCGATTTTTCCGACGTGCCGGTCATCGACCTGTTCGTCAAGGTCGGCGACAGCATCAAGGTCGACGACGCGATCGCCACCCTCGAATCCGACAAGGCCACCATGGACGTGCCGAGCACGGTTGCCGGCGTGGTCAAGGAAGTGCTGATCCAGCTCGGTTCCCGCGTCAGCGAAGGCGCTGTGCTGATCAAGGTGGAAAGCGGCGCAGCCGCTGCAGCCGCGCCGGCCCCGGCCGCTCAGGCCGCTGCCCCGGCGCCTGCTGCCGCACCTGCACCGGTTGCCGCCCCCGCCGCCGCTGGTGGTGGCGTGATTGAAGTCAAGGTGCCGGACATCGGCGACTTCTCCGACGTGCCGGTCATCGACCTGTTCGTCAAGGTCGGCGACAGCATCAAGGTGGACGACGCCATTGCCACCCTCGAATCCGACAAGGCGACCATGGATGTCCCGTCGACGGTTGCCGGTACGGTCAAGGAAGTGCTGGTCCAGCTCGGCTCCAAGGTCAGCGAAGGCGCCGTATTGATCAAGGTTGAGACCGGCGCTTCGGCCCCGGCCGCCGCACCCGTCGCCCAAGCCGCTGCGCCTGCCCCTGCTGCCGCTCCGGTTTCGGCCCCTGCCGCAGCACCGACCGTAGCATCTGCCCCGGCCGCCCTCGCCCCGGCCCTGCCGGTTGGCGGCAAGGTCCACGCCTCGCCGTCGGTCCGTGCCTATGCCCGCGAACTTGGCATCGACCTGTCCAAGGTCGCTGCCTCCGGCCCGAAGGGCCGCATCGTCAAGGAAGACCTGACCAAGTACGTCAAGGGCGTGATGACCGGCTCGATTTCCGGCCCGGTCGCCTCCGCTTCCGGCGGCGTCGTCGGTGGCGGCGTGCTCGACCTGCTGCCCTGGCCGAAGGTCGATTTTGCCAAATTCGGCGAAGTCGAGGTCAAGCCGCTGTCGCGCATCAAGAAGATTTCCGGTCAGAACCTGTCGCGCAACTGGGTGATGATCCCGGCAGTGACCTATCACGAGGACGCCGACATCACCGAACTGGAAGCCTTCCGCGTCCAGCTGAACAAGGAAAACGAGAAGTCCGGCAACAAGCTGACCATGCTCGCCTTCCTGATCAAGGCCTGCGTCAAGGCGATGCAGCGCTTCCCGGAATTCAACGCATCGCTCGACGGCGACAATCTGGTGCTGAAGAAATATTTCAACATCGGTTTCGCCGCCGACACGCCGAACGGCCTGGTCGTCCCGGTGATCAAGAACGCCGACAAGAAGGGCGTCTTCGAGATCGCCAAGGAATCCGGCGAGCTGGCCAAGCAGGCCCGCGACGGCAAGCTGAAGCCGGCCGACATGTCCGGCGCCTGCTTCACTATTTCCAGCCTGGGCGGTATCGGCGGCACCTACTTCGCACCGATCGTCAATGCGCCGGAAGTCGCCATCCTCGGTGTTAACAAGTCGGCCATGAAGCCGGTCTGGGACGGCAAGCAGTTCGTGCCGCGCCTGACCCTGCCGCTGTCGCTGACCGCCGACCACCGCGTCATCGACGGCGCGCTGGCCACCCGTTTCAACGTCTATGTCGCCGAACTGCTGGCCGACATGCGCCGCATGATCGTCTGAGGGGAAAGCGATGAGCCAACTCATTGAAGTTAAAGTGCCGGACATCGGCGACTTTTCCGATGTCCCGGTCATCGACCTGTTCGTCAAGGTCGGCGATGCGATCAAGGTCGACGACGCGATTGCCACGCTGGAATCGGACAAGGCCACCATGGACGTACCGTCCACCGTCGCCGGCACGGTCAAGGAAGTGCTGATCCAGCTCGGTTCCCGCGTCAGCGAAGGCGCCGTTCTGATCAAGGTGGAGGCTGGCGCTGCAAATGCTACGGTCGCCCCCGAAAAAACGGCAAAAACCGAATCCGCTCCGGCGGCGCCGGTCGCGGCTCCGGTCGCTGCCAGCCACGGCGGCGGTGCCGACATCGAGTGCGACATGCTCGTCCTCGGCGCCGGTCCCGGCGGCTATTCGGCCGCCTTCCGCTCGGCCGACCTGGGCATGAAGACGGTGATCGTCGAGCGCTACGCCACCCTCGGCGGTGTCTGTCTGAACGTCGGCTGCATTCCGTCCAAGGCGCTGCTGCACGTCGCCGCGGTCATGGAAGAAGCCCAGCATGCGGCCGATCTCGGCGTCACTTTCGCCGCCCCGCAGGTCGACATCGACAAGCTGCGCGCCCACAAGGACAAGGTCGTCGGCAAGCTGACCGGCGGCCTGGCCGGCATGGCCAAGGGCCGCAAGGTCGAGGTCGTGCGCGGCTACGGTTCCTTCCTCGATCCGCACCACATCGAGGTGGAAGTCACCGACGGCAGCGCACAGGACAAGACCGGCGCCAAGAAAGTCATCAAGTTCAAGCAGTGCATCATCGCCGCCGGTTCGGCTGCCGTGCATCTGCCCTTCATCCCCAAGGACCCGCGCATCGTCGATTCGACCGGGGCGCTGGAACTGCGCTTCGTGCCGGAGAAGATGCTGGTCATCGGCGGCGGCATCATCGGCCTGGAAATGGCCACTGTCTATTCGACGCTCGGCGCCCGCGTCGATGTCGTCGAAATGATGGACGGCCTGATGCAGGGCCCCGACCGCGACGCGGTCAAGGTCTGGGAAAAGCAGAACGTGCACCGCTTCGACAAGGTCATGCTGAAGACCAAGACGGTGGCTGTCGAGGCCAAGGACGACGGTCTCTATGTGAAATTTGAAGGCGACGGCGTCTCGCCCGAGCCGGTCAAGTACGACATGATCCTGCAGGCCGCCGGCCGCGCGCCGAACGGCAAGAAGATAGCCGCCGAGAAGGCGGGCGTTGCGGTGACCGAGCGCGGCTTCATCAACGTCGATGCCCAGATGCGCACCAACGTGCCGCACATCTTCGCCATCGGCGACCTGGTCGGTCAGCCGATGCTGGCCCACAAGGCGGTGCATGAGGCGCACGTCGCGGCGGAAGTTGCGGCCGGCCACAAGGCCGCCTTCGACGCCCAGGTCATCCCCGGCGTCGCCTATACCCACCCGGAAGTGGCGTGGGTCGGCTATACCGAAGACCAGGCCAAGCAGGAAGGCCGCAAGGTCGAAACCGCCAAGTTCCCGTGGGCCGCTTCCGGCCGCGCCATCGCCAACGGCGCCGAGTACGGCTTCACCAAGCTGATCTTCGACGCCGAAACGCATCGCGTCATTGGCGGCGCCATCGTCGGCCCCAACGCCGGCGACATGATCGGCGAAGTCTGCCTGGCCATCGAGATGGGCTGCGACGCGGTCGATATCGGCAAGACCATCCACCCGCACCCGACGCTGGGCGAAACCGTCGGCATGGCCGCCGAAGTCGCCCACGGCACTTGCACGGACGTTCCTCCGCCGCGCAAGAAGTAACCGACCTCTGCGTTCGCTAGATTATTAGCGTTCGGTTTATGGCGACGGAACCCCCTTCCGTCGCCATTTTTTTGCTGCAACGGACCATTCGCAACCGTATGGAAAACAGCTTGGCGCGCTACAATGGCGGCCTTGTCTGACCGTTGGAGCCAAGATGACCCGACACCTCCCGCACCAGCAATTGCCCCGCCGCTCGGCCGCTGAACAAAGTCGCGTCGACGACGCGATCCGCGACATGTTCGAAGAGCGCATGTGCTTCCACAAACTGCTCGGTTTCGAGGTCAGTTCTCTCGACCCGGCCGGCCCGTCGCTCAGCTTCACGATGCGCGATGAACTGATCGGCCATTACCAGCACGGCCGCCTGCACGGCGGCGTCATCTCGGCAGCGCTCGACAGCGTTGCCGGCCTGGCCGTCACCGTCGGCATCGCCGAAAAATTCCACGATGAAAGCGCCGAGCAGATCGTCCATCGGTTCAATCGCGTCGGCACCATCGACCTGCGCACCGATTATTTGCATCAGGGCATGGGCCAGCGTTTCACGGCCACCGGCCGCATCATCCGGATGGGCGGACGTATCGCCTCGATCCAGATGAGCCTGCTCAACGACGAAGGCCTGCTGATCGCCACCGGCTGCGCGTCCTACGTGATCAGCTAGGCCTCACTGCCAAAATGCTACGGTAAGCACAAAAAAAGGGCCGAAATCGAAATTCCGGCCGTAGCGCCAAGCCCTAGAGAATCGGCACCCCCTGGTGCTCACCCCGTTCGTAAACCACGTTGGCGCGGCCGACGATCAGCGGGTCCAGATTGCCGATGCGCGCCGTATCCTTGTTGGCGTAAGGCAGCTTGTGCAGGATGTAGCGCATCGCATTCAACCGCGCCCGCTTCTTGCAATTCGACTTGATCACCGTCCAAGGAGCATCGGCAGTGTCGGTATGGAAGAACATCGCCTCCTTGGCCTTGGTGTAGTCGTCCCACTTGTCGAGCGAAGCCAGGTCGATCGGAGACAGCTTCCATTGCTTGAGCGGGTGCACCTTGCGTTCGCGGAAGCGGCGGCGCTGCTCCTCGCGGCTGACCGAGAACCAGAATTTGATCAGATGCGTCCCGTTGCGCGTCAGCATGCGCTCGAACTCCGGCGCCTGACGCACGAATTCGGCGTATTCATGGTCGCTGCAGAAACCCATGACCCGCTCGACGCCAGCCCGGTTGTACCAAGAACGGTCGAACAGCACGATCTCGCCATTGGTCGGCAAATGCTGCACGTAACGCTGGAAATACCACTGACCGCGCTCCAGCTCGCTTGGCTTCTCCAGCGCGACAACGCGCGCCCCCCGAGGATTCAGGTGCTCCATGAAACGCTTGATGGTGCCCCCCTTGCCTGCCGCATCGCGGCCTTCGAACAGGATCACCACCTTCTGCCCGGTCTCCTTGACCCAGGCCTGCAGCTTCAGCAACTCGACCTGCAGCCGGTATTTCTGCCGCTCGTAGTTGCGGCGCTGCATCAGGTTGCGGTACGGGTAACCGCCTTCGCGCCAGTCGGGCAACAGCTCGTCGTCGGGATTCGGCGCCAACTGGTCAGCCACCATCCGTTGCTGTTTGAGCAAGCCCTTGAGCATGGCCACCGATTCCTCAGCCGCCGAATTGGCCAGCACGTCGCGCAAGGCTGCCATTTTCGACTCTTGCGCCGCATCGCTGGCCGCATGCACGGAAAAACCCTCGATCCCCGCCGGTGTCTGTGATGGCGCCACGTCGCCGCGAGCGACCGGGCGCTGGCGGGTGCGCGACTTGGCCGGCGCGCCCGATGTAATCGTCTTCTTTTTCGCTGTAACCATGTCACCCCCTGTGTGCTGATACCAAAGGGGTCATTTCACGCCTAAGCGCGAGGCTTGTCTAGTCCAGCAACTCCACCGGAATCATGGCGCGCAACACGGTCTGTGTTTCGCCCCGCCGCACGCGGTTGCTCAACCACCACAGCGCGCCTTTCTTGATGCTCCACTCGGCCTCCTGCCCGGCCAGCAGCAGCGCAGCCATGCGACCGAGCGAAGGCTGATGGCCGACGATCAGCACCGAACCGTTCGCCGATGGCCAGCCGGATGCCGCTATCAGTTCCGATACACAGGCCTCCGGCCCGATCTTGCGATTCGTTTCAAAGGGCAGCTTCAGCGCTTCCACCGTTTGCTGTGTGCGCACCGACGGGCTGACGATGATCCGCAGATCCTTCGGCTGATGCGCACGAATCCACGCCCCCATCGCCCGCGCCTGCTTCTCGCCGCGCTCGGTCAAACGCCGCTTCAGATCATCCTCGCCATCCTCGGCCTCGGCATGACGCCACAGCAGCAGATCCATGAATTGTCTCTTTATTTTTCGAAAGCCGGCATTCTCCGCCAGGGATGTTACGGCAGCATTGCAGACAAAGGATGACGCGTCCTTCTTTTCTACTCGGAATCGCCGGCGACCGTCTTGACACCCGTTGCCGCCATATCCACCGTCGTCCCCGCCACCGTCATCACGGCACAACCACTGCACACGCACATCGGCAGCAGCAAGCCTGCCAGCCAAACGAAAAAGTCGCAGACACGTCAGCGAAGCCATGAAGAGATATTGACGGCTCAGGCGCCGAAAAGCAAAGAGCCCAAGCTTGCGGCTTGGGCTCTTGCTGAATTCTGGTGGCCAAGGGCGGAATCGAACCACCGACACGCGGATTTTCAAGACAAATCACTCGCCATGCATCGATTGGCCTAATGCGAAGAATTTTAACAAATTTTCTGACTCTCCGGTCGGCCGTCGAAAC
>JAGOBB010000010.1 GCA_017983615.1 Azonexus sp. | reverse complement strand
AAAGCGAGGCAGTCAAAAACAACTTCACTGCTACACTTATCCACAGTTGCTGCTCAAAACAACTGCAACCAGCCCTGGGTCAAATTTCAATCAGCAGGGTGGGTCAATATTCAATCAGCGCCGACAGCCGAGCAGTTTCTGTTCAACTTGCAGGTAAGCAAATGCTGGTGAATCCAGAAGATTCACAGGGTAAAGACATTTTTCCATGTCACCCCCCCCTGGCAAAAAGATCGCCCTGGATGGCAGCCAAATCCCGCTGCCGTTTTAATCTTTTTTGGGCAGCCCTCAGGCCGATGCCTTCGTCATTAGCAATCCCGCGCGTCAGACCGCCGCGCTGGTCGCGAAGCGGCAGCAGCCGGTCCTCAGCGGAAGCCGTTTCTTCCATCAGAGCCGCCCGGCAAACGGTTGGATCGAGCGCCACCCAGCTCCCTTTCTCCTGACCACCATTCTTGGCAGCCCGAAGCCGCCGCAGGCCGAGCGCCCGCGGGACCGACCGCGCAGGATCTTCATTTTGCAGCCAGGCGACGGCAATCAACTGCCTGACGTCATCAAGGCTCACACCGGCTGCAGTCGCCCAGCTAACTGCGCCGCCTGAAAACTGATTGATGACTGCCTGGCATGCCGCGGGATATCTATTGGCCATGGCTCAGCCCTCCAAACCAGCTTGAAGGCGGCGAAGCTGCGGAACAGATAGCCCCCTGGCCCTTGCCTCAGCCACTTCCTCCTTCCTTGGCTTTCCCCGGCGCCCCACGCTAGCAGGCGGGACCGCAGGCTGTGGCGTGCCGGATACAGCCGGCTGCGCGCCGTAGACGTAGGCATAAAGGTCGTCGATTTTGACGACAACATTGTTGCGCGACCGCTTGGTGACAGGCAAAGCGAAAACGCCGAGGTGGCGTTGGTTACAGGCGGTCTGATAGTTGATCCCAGCCAGGCGACAAGCGTCCTGAAGCCGAATCTCAAAGCGGCGACCAGCCAAATCAAAAAACTGTGTGAATTGCATGCCGAGCACTCCCAGAGTGCTCGCTCCGGGCAACCCCGGTTTGCCGGCTGAGAATGCGAGACTCGTTGAGGAGGCTCAAACCGGCCCGGCTGACAGCCGGAAAAAATTACTTTTAGAACGGCTGGCTTCGGCAAATGCCCGGTGCTACCAGCTACCGTGCAGTAGAATTTACCCCTCTTGCTCTGCTAGTGCAAGGGGTTGCCCAGAAATGATTGGGAAGATTTGGGAAAAATTCCCCAAAAATTTCGGGTTTCCTGCAGTAGTCAGAAGTACCCGAAAGTAATCCAACTTATTGATTTTTATATGGTGCCCAGGAAGGGACTCGAACCCCCACGTATTTCTACGCCAGAACCTAAATCTGGTGCGTCTACCAATTTCGCCACCTGGGCAGGCGGGGCGAATTCTAGCACCGACTGAGCGCCCGCCTCCAGAGCCAATTGCCAATGTCCGTCGATCATTACGAAAACTTTCCCGTTGCCTCGCTGCTCGTGCCGGCCAGATTGCGCCAGCCGATCGAGGTCATCTACCGCTTTGCCCGCAGCGCCGACGACATTGCCGACGAAGGCGATGCGACACCGGAAGAACGTCTGGCCTCCCTGGCCGCCTACCAGGCTGAGCTGGACCACATCGCCGCCGGCACGCCGCCGCAGACACCGCTGTTCGTCGAACTGGCCGCCGTCATCGCCGCCCATGCCCTGCCCGTCCAGCTTTTCCGCGACCTCCTAGACGCCTTCGCGCAGGATGTCGTCAAGAAGCGCTACGCCGACTACCCGGAACTGCTCGATTACTGCCGGCGTTCGGCCAACCCGGTCGGCCGGCTGGTGCTGCATCTGTTCGGCCGCACCGAGCCTGAACACCTTGAGCAGTCCGACTGCATTTGCTCCGCCTTGCAGTTGATCAACTTCTGGCAGGACGTGGCTATCGACTGGCAAAAAGACCGCGTTTACATCCCGCAGACCGATTTCCCGCATTTCAAGGTCGGCGAGGCTGACATCGCGCAAAGCCGCTGGTCGGCCAACTGGGCGGCGCTGATGGATTTCGAGATCGACCGGGCGACTGCCCTGATGCGCCGCGGCGCCCCGCTGGTCCATGCCCTGCCCGGCCGGCTCGGCTGGGAAATCCGCCTGACCATCCAGGGCGGCCTGCGCATCCTCGAACGCATCCGGCAAGTCCGCGGCGACGTCTTTACCCGCCGGCCCAAGCTTGGCAAATGGGATTGGGCGGTTCTGGCGGCCCGATCCATTAGAATGTAGCCCCATGAATCCCGACATCTATTGCCAGGAGAAGTGCGCCGCCAGCGGCTCCTCCTTCTACTACAGCTTCCTGTTCCTGCCCGTCGAACGCCGGCGCGCCATCATGGCGCTCTACGCCTTCTGCCGCGAGGTCGATGACGTCGTCGACGAATGCAACGACATTTCCATCGCCTCGACCAAGCTCGCCTGGTGGCGCCAGGAAATCGAGCGCGTTGCCGACGGCCAGCCGCAGCACCCGGTCGGCCAGGCGCTGAAGGGGCTGGCCAAAAGCATCAACCTGCCCAAGGAACAGCTGCTGGAAATCATCGACGGCATGGAGATGGACCTGACGCAGACGCGCTACCTCGACTTCAAGGGCCTGTCGCTCTACTGCTACCGCGTCGCCAGCGTCGTCGGCCTGCTCGCTGCCGAGATCTTCGGCTACCAGGACCGCCAGACGCAGAAATACGCCCACGACCTGGGCATGGCCTTCCAGCTCACCAACATCATCCGCGACATCGGCGAAGACGCCCGGCGCGGCCGCATCTACATCCCGATGGATGAACTCAAGCAGTTCAACGTACCGGCCGCCGACATCCTGAACGCCAAGTATTCCGACAACTTCACGGCCCTGATGCAGTTCCAGTACGAGCGCGCCGAGAAGTACTACGAGCAGGCCTTCGCCCAGTTGCCGGCCATCGACCGCAAGAACCAGCGCCCCGGCCTGATCATGGCGGCGATCTATCGCACCCTGCTCGACGAAATCAAGCGCGAGAACTTCCAGGTCCTGCACCAGCGCATTTCGCTGCCGCCGACGCGCAAACTGTGGCTGGCCGCCAAGACCTGGATCAAGGGCTGATCCCTTGAAAATCGCCGTCATCGGTGGCGGCTGGGCGGGCATCGCGGCCGCCGTCGAACTCACCGCGGCGGGCGCTGAAACCACGCTGCTCGAAGCCGGCCGCGTTCTCGGCGGCCGGGCCAGAAGCGTCACCATCGACGGCCGAACGCTGGACAACGGCCAGCACATCCTGCTCGGCGCCTACCGCGACACCCTGGCCCTGATGCGCCGGGTCGGCGCCGACCCTGAGCAACTGTTCGACCGCCGTCCGCTGCAAGTCATCGACAACGCCGGCTTCCGCCTCGCCCTGCCCAAACTGCCGGCACCGCTAAACGTCGCCTGGGGTTTGCTGGCGAATGCTACGGTCCCCCTCCTGGAAAGGGCAAAAACCGCGTGGTGGATGGAAGGCGTCACGCGCCAAGGATTCCGCCTGGACCGCGAAATGACCGTCGCACTATGGCTGGACGGCGCCGGCCAGACCGGCATCCTGCGCCGCCACCTGTGGGAACCGCTCTGCCTGGCGGCGCTCAACACCCCGGCCGAGCGCGCCTCGGCACAACTGTTCGCCAACGTCCTGCGCGACAGCCTGGGCAGCCCGCGCCGCGAAGACACCGACCTGCTGCTCCCCCGCGTCCCGCTCGGCGAACTGCTGCCCGAACCGGCCGGCCGCTGGCTGCAGGCCCACGGCTGCGAGCTGCGCCTCAGCCACCGCGTCGAACGCCTGAACGCGGCCGGGCACGGCATCGACATCGACGGCGAAAGCTTCGCCGCCGCCATCATCGCCACCGCGCCGCAACACGCCGCCGCCCTCTGGCCGGCCAGCGCCACGGACTACGACTTTGAGCCGATTGCGACGGTCTACCTGCAATTCGGCCCAAAAATCAGAACCCCTTTCCCGCTGACCAACCTGATCGGCAAGCACGGCCAATGGGTCATCGACCGCGGCAACGGTCTGCTCGCCTGCGTCCTCAGCGGCCACGGCGAATGGGAAAGCCTCGACAATCAGACGCTCGCCGCCGCCCTTGAAGACGAACTGGCGATGCCGGAAACAGCCAGCTGGCACAAAGTCATTCGCGAAAAACGCGCCACCTTTTCGGCCCACCCCAACCTGCCCCGCCCCGACTGCCGAACTGCGTATCCCAGGCTATTCCTGGCCGGCGACTACACCTGGGCCGACTACCCGGCCACACTCGAAGGCGCCGTCCGCAGCGGTTGCCGCGCCGGGCAATTGGCGCTGGCGCTTGAATAGTCTTCGGAACCGGGGTTACGGCCGTTAGTTGACCTAAAAACAGCCGGCCAACGATGCAAGGCGTCCGTCGGCAGTTCGGCCAATCCAGCCGTTGGAGGTTGCGCGAACGAACGACTGGTCTCGCTCAGGTTGCTGACCCTCTGGGCATTGAGCACCTGAACGTCAGCTTTGCAATCCTGAGAACACGTACTCCCGACCCCAAACTGATCTTCGCACTGTCGAGGGCTCAATGACGCTTCTCCGAGAGGTTTTGTGAAAATACCTCAGCTATATAGTTCAAAGTTGGGTGCGGTGAGTTTTGGTGAATGCCCGGATTCAATGCACCCATTGCCCGACCAGAGGCACCACCATGACCCCCAGCCCGATCAAGACTGATTGCAGGGCAAAGCTGCTGCGCTGACGGTGCAGCAATGGCAGCAGATCGGCGACCGCGATGTAGATGAAACTGGCGGCAGCGATGGTCAGGACGTAGGGCAGGACATGCTCGGTACCATCCAGCGCAAAATAGCCCAGCAGGCCGCCGAGGACTGAGGTCAGGCTGGAGGCTGCATTGGCCAGGAAGGCTTTGCGCCGGCTCCAGCCGGCATTGAGCAGCAGAACAAAATCGCCCAGCTCCTGCGGAATTTCGTGGGCGACTACGGCCAGTGTCGTGGTTGCGCCCAGCATCGGGTCGGCCAGGAAGGCGGCAGCGATCAGCAGGCCATCGACGAAGTTGTGGAAGGCGTCGCCGATCAGGATCAGCGGGGCAGCGACTTCGCCATGCGGCTCGCTGGTAGCCGCCTCGCAGCCGGCGTGCGCGTGACGCCACAGGGCGAGGCGCTCCAGCGCGAAGAAGCCGAGCAGGCCGGCCAGCAACACTGCAAGCAGGCTGGCAGCCGGCGCCTCATGGGCATGGCCGGCATGCTCGGGCAGATCCGCATGCGGCGGCAATGAGGCAAAAGCCTCGGGCAGGATTTCAAGCAGCGCTGATGACAACATCACGCCGGCAGCAAATGCCACCAGGGTTGCGGTGGCCCGCGGCGAGAGCCGAAAAGCCAGCCCGGCCGCTGCGACCATGCTGAGCAGCCCGCCGAGCAAGGTGGCCAGAACAATCATCGTCAAGGTATTCATTTCACGCCTTTCGGCAAGCCGTAAGGATCAATTCGATCAGCGTTCATACGGTAGCCATAAATGCCCAGGCTGCTGTCACCGTGCTGCAGGCTGAGTGTGCCGCTGACCCAGAAGGCATCCATCATCTTCATGCCTTCCGCCGGCTTTTTCAGAATGACATGCACGATCTGGTTGGCCGGTGGCGGCGGCGTATGGATACAAGCGCCAAAGTACGGCACGAGCAGCAATTCGAGCACGGCGTCACCCTTGCGCTCGAGCGGCACGACGAAGCCGGCCAGCTTGATCTTCTTGCCGTCGAGGGATGCTTCGACCGGTGCTTCGGCCCAGGCGGCTTTCATTTTTTCCAGCGCCTCGATGGCCCTCGGGTCGCTGTCCTTGAGCCGGTTGAGCTTCAAGCCTTTGAAGGCGGACATCGGATCCCAGCCTTTCGGGATCAGCTCATCCCATTCGATTTCGCGGTAATTGGGTGCCGGCGTGGTCTTGCGCGGTGTCAGGCGTTCGCCGACGCGGTAGTCCGCCGCTACGGCGGGGCCGAGCATGGCTAGGAGAAGGAGCGGGATCAAAAGGCGCATCGGGACCAGGCTTTCATAAACGGGGAATCAGGCCGTCGGCCAGCGATAGCCGGTAAGCGCGCCAGGCCGGCCACAGACTGACCAGCAGCGCGGCTGCAAAAATGCCGGCGAGCAGGCGCAGTTCGCCGGGCGAAACGGCCAGCGGCAGCGTCGATAGGCCGAACCGGGCGGCGAGCCAGGGGCCGCCAAGCCAGGCGGCAACACTGACCACCGCCAGACTGAGCGCCACGCCGAGCAGCGTGACGAACAGGCTTTCGAGTACCAACAGGAACACGATGTGGCGCGGCCCGGCACCGACCGAGCGCAGCACGGCTAGTTCGCGCCGCCGTTCGTGGAGGCTTGCCAGCATGACCGCTGCCAGCCCGGCCAGGCCGACGGCAAAAACCAGCCAGGAAATGCCAAGCAAGGCCTTTTCAACAACGCCGACCGTCTGCCATAGCTGGTCGAGGGCGACGCCGGGCAGCACGGCAAGCAGCGGTTCGCCGCGGTAGTCGGCGATCTTGCGCTGCAGCCGGAAGACGGCGCTGCGTTGGTGCAGGCCGAGCAGGAAGGCGGTGATGGTTTTCGGCTGCAGGTCGAATTTGCCGACCATGTCGGCCGAGATGGCGAGGCCGGGAATTGGCGCCCCGCCCTGCCAGTCGAGGTGGATGGCTTCGATGGCGGCGAGGCTGACGTGCACCCGGCGGTCTACCGGCGTACCGGTCGGCGCCAGGATGCCGACCACGGTGAAAGGCTTGTCGGCATGCGCCAGACCCGGCAAGGGGCCGCTGCCATGGCTGAGGGTGATGGGCTCGCCGAGCCGGTAGCCAAGTCTTGCCGCGACCTCGGCACCGATGACGGCGTCGAACAGGCCGTCGAAGGGCTGGCCGGCGGTGAAGCGCAGCGGCTGGCGATCGCCGTAGCGATAGTGGTCAAAATAGGCCGGCGTCGTGCCGAGCACCGGGAAGCCCCGATGCGAGTCGCCGAGCGCCAGCGGCACGCTCCAGGCCACGGCCGGGTCGGCGGCAATGGCCTGATAGCTCTGCCAGTCGACGTTGTTGCTCGCCTCGCCGACATTGAAGACGGCATAGAGCACCAGTTGCAGCGGGCTGCCGCGGGCGCCGACGATGAGGTCGGTGCCGGAGACCGATTGGGCGAAACCGTCGCGCACTGCCTGGCGAATGCGCTCGACCGAGAGCAGCAGCGTCACGGACAGGGTGATGGCGAGCAAGGTCAGGCCGAGCGTCAGGCGGCGGTTCAAGGCGCTTTTCAGAGCGATGTGGAGCAGCGGTTTCATGAGGCGAGCGCCAGACTATGGTCGAAGTGCGTTGCCAGCCGCAGATCGTGGCTGACGAAGACGACAGCGCTGCCGGCCCATCTGGCCTCGATCAGCAGCAGTTCGACGAAGGCGGCCTGACGTTCGGCATCGAGGGCCGAGGTCGGCTCGTCGGCGATCAGGATTTCCGGCTGGCCGATCAGTGCCCGTGCGGCGGCTACGCGCTGCTGCTGGCCCACGGACAGTTCCGCCGCCGGTCTGCCGAGCAAGGCCGGGTCGAGGTCGAGTGCCGCCAGCAGGCGGCGGGCCTCGGCTTCCGGCTCGCCGACGCGCTTGGCCCGCTGGGCAGAAAAGCGGCACGGCAGCAGCACGTTGTCGAGCACCGACAGGTAGGGGATCAGGTTGAACTGCTGGAAGATGAAGCCGAGGTGATCGGCGCGGAAGGCATCGCGCCGGCTGGCCGACAACTCGCCCAGCGACTGGCCGAGCAGGCTGACCGAGCCGCGCGCCGGCAGCAGTACGCCGCCGATCAGGTTGAGCAGCGTGCTTTTGCCGCTGCCGCTCGGGCCATGCAAAAACAGGCTTCTTCCGGTGTCGACCGTGGCATTGGCCAGTTCCAGGCAAAAGGTGTCGGTCGGCCGCCAGCGGAAGGCCAGGTTCGAGATGGCGATGGCAGGAGTGCCCAAGCTCACCACCTGAAACGCGGATGCCGGGCATCGAGCCACCCGGCGCGCTGGCCCTGAGGCCCGGCGAATTCGACGGCAATGCGGCGAAGCTTGGGAAAATCGGCGAAGAGCCCCATTGCCACATCGCGCAGGGCTTCGGGTTTGGCGCAGCGCCAGGTGTAGCGGGCATCGAGGTCGTTATGGCCGCCGGGCTCGGACTTGCCGCCAAGCACCGGCGACTCCACTTCGACGCCGGTCGATACGCACTGGGCGGCGGCGCTCAGCACAAATATCTGACTCGCCTGTTTCAGCTTGGCCGCCATGGCCTGCACCGCCTGCCGTTCGGCGGCATTGCGCGGCGCGTGCTCAAAACCGAGCAGGTCGTCGAGCGGGCTTTCCAGCGCAATGACCAGTTGCTCGCCGTCGATGCTGATTTCCAGCCTGGCCTCGCCATGGACGTGTTTTGGGGCTGCCTGGACGAATGCTACGGTCAACCCGAAAAAAAGGCCAAAAACGAAATTTTTCATGGGCTCCTCCCGTTTGATCACCAGCCGGCATCCATCGCCAGCAGGACCCGTGGTGCCTGCTCGGCAGCCACAGCCGGCGAGCGATGAACGATGCCCCGCCCGTCATTGCCCTGCCACAGGCTGCCCTTGAGCAGCGCCACGGCGAAAGGTGGAATGGTCTCGATCCGATGCCCGGCCAGCAACAAGCCAGAGGTTTCATCAGGCAGCCCCCCGGAGGCGGCTCCGAGGAAACAGCGATCGACGGAGGCATCCTCCACCCATTCCGTCCCCGGGCCGCGATAGGTGCATAACAGCCTGATGCCGACGCGATCCACATGCAGGCGCGGGCACATCGCCTTGCCGACGACTTCAAGGCGATAGCCGATACTTTCCGCATCGAGTAGTTCGGCGAGCATCTCGGCCAACAGGGCGATATCGGCGGCCAGCGCAGCGCGACCGGCGCCGGCCGGCAGGCGGCCAAGGTCGGGCTGCTGCCCCGGGGCAAGCGTCTGGCGCAGGCCGCTGCCCAGATCGCTGGCATGGGTAGCCAGCCAGTCGGCAATGACCGGTTCGGCGGGCCGTCGCCACTGGGCAAGCTGGATTTCCGGATCGAAGATGCGCGTCAGGCCGAGCGGATCGTCGGCGATGGCGCAATTGCTGGTGATTTGGCGGGGCAAGGCGGCGTTCAAGGAAAGCTCCTTCTGCTACGGTGAACCGGAAAAATCGCGTAAAAACGAAAGTGCCTGGCCACGGCAAGCCCAGCGCAGCTGCCCTTCGTGCCAGGCCACCTGGCCGGAAACAACGGTCGTTGCGACGCGGCTGCGGAAACGCCGGCCGGCAAAGGGCGACCAGCCGCAACGGCTGAGGATGGGATCGTCCGGCGCGTAAAAGTCACGATCGGCAACCAGCACCAGGTCCGCCCAGTAGCCCTCGCGCAGGTAGCCGCGCTCGGCGATCTGGAACAGGTCAGCAACGCGGTGGCTGGTTTTGTTGACCAGCGTCGGCAGGTCGATGAGGCCGTCGTGCACCAGGCCCATCAGGCCGGGGAGCGCGTGCTGGACGAGCGGCAGGCCGGACGGCGCCTGAAAGTAGCTACCGGCTTTTTCTTCCAGCGTATGTGGCGCGTGGTCGGTGCCGATGACATCGAGCCGGTTGCTGTTGAGTGCAGCGCGCAGGGCGTCACGGTCGGCTTGGGTTTTGACTGCCGGATTGCATTTGAGATGGCTGCCGAGTCGCGCGTAATCACGGTCGTCGAACAGCAGGTGATGGACGCAGACTTCGGCAGTGATGCGCTTGTCGGCCAGCGGCTTGTCTTCGAACAGCTCGAGTTCGCGGGCGGTTGAGATGTGCAGCACATGCAGCCGAGTGCCGTGCTTTTTGGCCAGAGCGACGGCGAACGAGGACGATTTATAGCAGGCCTCGGCATCGCGGATCAGCGGATGGGCCGAAAACGGCACGGCGTCGCCATGCGTTTTTCGCCATTTTTCCTCGTTGACCGTGATCGACGGCGTGTCTTCGCAATGAGCGATCAGGATGGTCGGCGCGCAGGCGAACAGGCGCTCCAGCACGGCCGGGTCATCGACCAGCATGTTGCCGGTGGAGGCACCCATGAAGACTTTGACCCCCCCGACTTCCCGCGGGTCGAGCGCAGCCACGGCATCGATGTTGTCATTGGAGACGCCGAAATGGAAGGCGTAGTTGGCCATCGAATCGCGGGCGCCGATCGCCTTCTTGTCCGCCAATGCGGCCATCGACAGGGTCGGTGGCTTGGTGTTCGGCATGTCCATGAAACTGGTGATGCCGCCGGCCACCGCCGCGGCCGATTCGGTCGCGATGCAGCCCTTGTGCGTCAGCCCCGGCTCACGGAAATGCACCTGGTCGTCGATCATCCCGGGCAGCAGCCATTGGTCGGCAGCGTCGATTTCCTCATCGGCACTGGCGGCAATGCTCGTGGCGATCTTGTCGATGCGGCCGTCGCGCACCAGCAGGTCGGATTCAAAAATTTGCCCTTCGTTCACCAGACGGGCGTTGCGGATCAGTAGCGTGCTCATGCTCGATAATTCAGTGGTCGTAAAGGTGTTGCCCTACTCGACGTCCAGCGCGCACGCCGAACATCGCTACCAAGGCCGCAACGAGCGCCAGTGCCAACAATGAAACGCCGGGTACGATCCCGTCTGCCTCGGCCGGCTGAAAGCGCGGCAGTTGGGCGAAGTCATCGGGCCCGAAGCGGACCTCGTTGAACAGATAGGGGTAGTAGTAACTCCGTAGCCGCGCGTGAAATGCTGCAATCGCATCCTGATAGCCGAGTTGTGCCAACAGATCGGTTGCAGCCGTGCGGTGCAGAATGGCTTGCACGCCGACACCGGGCAACAACCAGCCCACGCGTTCGCTCCAGCGCTGGCGCGCCAGCAAGCCCTCGCGGTAGGCGGCCACCTGCGGCGCAACGCTCTCGTCCCCCAACTGCTGGAAGGCGTAATACCACTTCCAGTGAAAGCCGGCCGGCAAGGGCGCCGTGTTCTGCCATTGCGGATGGTTGCGAAAGAACTGCTGCATGGTGTCCTCGCGAGGAAGATCCCACGCACCATGGACCGCCTGGCGTTGCGCCAGCATCAGTTCGACCCCCTGGCGCACCGGGACGGATTGCGCCAGAACCGCATTGCCGACCGTAGGCAGCACGAGTGTCAGGACGGCCCAGCACCCCATCAGGGCGGTGGCATTGGCTATCGAGCTGCGACCCCGTGTCGCGACGATCAAGGCCAGCCCGCTCCAGAAGACGACGTAGGCGAATACCGTGACTAGCACCACGGCGCACGTGGCAGCCGACATTCCGCTTGCCAAGGCACCGCCCAGCATCGGCAGGCAGAGACAAGCGAAGACGAGGACGGCGCGCAGGGCGCCTCGTCGTACCCACAGGCCGCGTGCCGCGCCGGGCAGTGCCAGCAGGGTTGCCAGACGACCGGCGTGCCGCTCGCCGGAAACGAGGTCGTAGAGCAGCGCGATCAGGATCAGCGGTGCCAGATAGACCAGCACGAAGGCGAAATCGAAGCGCCCGGCCAGCGCCAGTTCGGGGTTGAACACCTCACCTTCATGCAACTGCGCCTGTAGCGCAAGCGCGCGCACGCGCAGCACATAGGGTGCCGTGTCGCGCAGGCCGATGGCCAGGAATGCGGCAGACGATGGCGCATCCCATGTGCCGGGAAAGGTGTAGTAAGCGACGGTTCCAGCATCGCCCTGGAGCGTGAGCTTGGGTTGCTGTGCAGCCAATTCCTGCTGCTGCAACTCGCCCAGGCGGGCAATGGTCTGTTGCTGGCGAGAGACCTCACTCAATCCCGAAACCACGGCCAGTGTGGACAAGATCAGCAACAGCAACAACGCAGCCAAAGCCAGCCGGGAGCGCCACAGCAGGCGCCATTCGTGAGCCAGCCAGGTCATTGTTCGGACCTCCCGAGACGTCGGCAGGCCAGTACCAGCAATCCGGCAAGCGCCGCCAGCCAGACCAGCAGCACGCCTGCCATCGGCAAGGCACGAAGCACCATGTCGGCAGGCGCCTCCGCTTGATATCGAAATTCGGCGATATCTTGCCAATGCTCGCGCCCGATACGATTGTCGAGGCTCGAGCGGTCAGCGGCAAAGTTGACCTTTTCAGCCTGCAGGCGATTGAGCTGTTGCACCAGCGCGTAGCGATGGTGCTCCGCCTGCTCCAGGAACAGTCGATAGGCATGCAGGTCCGTACCGGATGCGATCATGGACACGCGGCGCAGGGCGATCACGGGACTGACCAGCGAGAAGGCATTCACCGAGCGCAGCTGTTGCTGTTGTGCAGTAAAGCTTGCGTCGGCATATCGGTTGAACAATGCGCTGGTCAGTCGCTCGCCTTCCATGCCCAGGATGCCCTTGTAGTTCACGGGAAGATCCTCGACGCGGCTGACGCCATACTGTGCCAACACCTTCTTGCGGAACTCGTTGAAATAGGGATCGTCGGGGTTGTGGCTATCGCCCATGGCAGCGAGATCTCTGGAAACGGCCAGATCGGTTTCAAATCGTGTGGGCAATGGCTGTGACCACGCCACCAGATCGGCGCCAAGGCGCGGTACCAGCACGACGGTGACAGCCCAGAGGGCAAGGAGCACGATCAGCGCATCTCGCCCTCGCGCCGCCAAGGTCGACACGCCGACCACGGCAATGGCCCATAGGAACAGCCAGGCGCCGTAACCGCCGATCAGCAGAAGCCCCAGGCTGGCCGCTGCCGACGATATCCAAGTAATCCCGAGCAGCGTTAATGCGGCCGGTACCAGCGCCAGTGCCGCCACCCCGGCCAGGACGAGCAGTTTTCCCGCCACCAGTTGGCCAGGCTGCAGGCCTTGCGTTATCAGTAAGCGCAAGGTGCCGGTCTCGCGCTCGCGGGCCACCGACGCATGCCCGATGAAGATCAGAATCAGCGGCGCCAAGACCTGCAACACGAAGGCTGGGGTTAATTGGCCAAAACGCAGCATCAGGGATGACTGGCGAACGTCGCCGAAATTGGCGCTGTTCTGGCGATGGCCCTCCAGATAGAGCGTATGCCCGGTGTAGGGGTCGATGCCACTGTCGAAAGCGGCAAGTGGATTGAGCGTCCTGAATGCAAATTGACCATAGTGAACCATGCGGTGAGGATGCCGGTCGGGCTGCGCTTCAAACTCATGATCGACTTGCGCCTGGTAACGCGTACGCTCCGCATCTGACCCTTGGCGCTGTTCCCAGGCGGTTAACGCCGACATCGCCGTCAGCAACAGGAGCAGCACGAATCCCATGACCGCGACCCGATCCCGCCAAAGCAGCCGCCACTCTTCACGTGCAATACGGAAGGTGGCGTTCATCGCGACGCCTCCGCATTCAGGTAATGGCGATGCAGCGCCGGTACGTCAAAGCGCTCCGGACCGGTACTCGCGCTCACCTGTTCGACCAGGCGCCCGCCGCGCAGGAAGCCGATCCGGTCAGCGACGTCTGCCGCACCAAGCAGGTCGTGCGTGACCATGAGAATGGCGACCCCCTGACCCCGCAGCACCCCGAGCAATCGGTTGAACTCCATGGTCGCCTGAGGGTCGAGGCCTGATGTAGGTTCATCCAGCAGCAGCGCCGGAACATGGCGTGCCAGCGCCAAGGCGATGGCAACCTTCTGCCGCATGCCTTTGGAAAAGCCAGAGACACGCCTGTCATGTGCGGCATGGTCCAGACCGGCAGCGGTCAGGGCTTCGCCGATTGCCGCAGAAT
Source organism: Azonexus sp. (assembly GCA_017983615.1). Taxonomy (GTDB): domain Bacteria; phylum Pseudomonadota; class Gammaproteobacteria; order Burkholderiales; family Rhodocyclaceae; genus Azonexus. The sequence goes on along the minus strand of JAGOBB010000010.1, from coordinate 65,520 downwards.
CTGCGGACTGCTCGGCCAGATCAAGCAGATAGGCGATGTTCTCGCGAGCCGACAGGTGCCCATAGAGCGCAACATTTTCCGGGATGTAGGCCACCTGGCGCCGCGCGGCGGTGGGGTTGGCAGCGGGGTCGATACCATTGATGCGTACCTGACCGCTGCGTGGCTGAACAAAACCCAGAAGCAGATTGAGCGTTGTCGTCTTGCCGGCGCCGTTGGCACCGAGCAGGGCATGAATTTCACCTGCCTGAATGGTCAGGCTCAGGCCATTCAGGATGATGGCGTCACCATAACCGGTGACCACCTCGCGAATACCCAGCACGGGCGGCTTGATTGGGGAAGCAGGTTCGGTCATTGCCTGTGCCTTCTTAGAACTTGGCCTGCATACCCAGCGTGACGGTACGCGGGGCGCCCGGCGTGATCCAGTACACGTCGTAGGAACTGGCGTAGTAGGTCTTGTCGAACAGGTTGTCGATGTCCAGCGAGAAGCGCAGGGTCTTGTTTGGCTTCCAGTAGGCCATCGTGCGCACCGTGGTGTAGCTCGGCAGCTCGAAGCTGTCGATGCTGTTGCCGGCGCGCTTGCCAACGTAGGTCGCACCGGCACCTAAGCCGTAGCGGCCCGCAGCAAAGCCGTCTTCGTACATCGCCAGGGCGCTGCCGCTGTGCTTCGGCACGTTGGTCAGGCGGGCGCCGACCAAGGCAGCGTTGTTGTCCTTGGTGATTTCGGCATCGATATAGGCATAGTTGGCCAGAACGCGAATCTTGTCCGTGATCTGCCCCGAGAAGTCGAACTCGACGCCACGGCTGCGTGCTTCGCCGGCAGCAATCGAGAAACCGGCGTTGGCTGGGTCATTGGTCAGCACGTTCTTCTTGTCGATTTCGAAAACCGAGACCGTGCCGCCATAGCGCTTGTTCGGCGCCTCGTACTTGAGGCCGATTTCCTTCGACTGGCCGCGTTCGGGGTTGAATGCGCCGCCACTCGCATCGATGCCGTTGTTGGCACGGAAGGATTCGCTGGCCAGTGCGTAAACCGAGAGGGTCTGCGTCGCCAACCAGGTCAGGCCGATGCGCGGCGTCGTGACGTTGTGTTCCTGCTCGGTACGAGTGCTGGTGTTGCGGTTGTCGATTTCCTGACGGAAACGATCATGGCGCAAGCCGACGAGCAAACGCCAATCCGTGGCGAAGGCGATCTGGTCTTGGAGGAATAATCCGGTGTTGTTCTGTGTTTCCAGCGTATTAGTCGGCGTCGTATTTAGCGCCAGGGGCGTCTGGCCATAGACTGGGTCGTAGATGTTCAGGCCGTAGGTCGTCGTCGAACGGCCGCGCTTCATCACCTGATCGAGTTCGAAGCGATAGCTGTCGATACCCGCCAACACCTCGTGCTTGAGCCAGCCGGTGGCGAACTTGCCATGGACCTCGCCTTGGAAAGACAGGTCGTTGGAACTGTAGTCGCGATAACGGCGTTCACGCTCGATGATCGGCGCACCGGCCGTCGTCCAGCGGATGCTGCCCGCCGTGCGCGGGCTGGCTTCGGTCGAGTAACCCTCCAGGCTGGTCGTCCGGTAGGCCAGGCCGGCCTTGGCTTTCCAGTCGCTGGAAAACTCGTGCTCGACGGACAGGTTGTGGGTTTTGTTGTCGATGGTCACGTCGCCGTCGTTCGGTTCGCCCAGGAAACGGTCGCGCGGAATGCTGCCTACCTTGCCGTTGATGGCGATGACGCCACGATCCATCGGTGTTTTCTGGCGCAGTGCCTCGAAGTCGTAATTGACGACCGTGCTCGGGGTCAGCAGCCAGGTGAAGGACGGCGCGATCAGGTAGCGCTGGCTGTCGATATGGTCGCGGAAACTGCCCTTGTCCTCGTAAGCCATGTTCAGACGGTAGGCCAGGGTGTCGGTAATGGGGGCGGTGGAATCGATCAGTGTTCGATAGCTGTCGTAGCTGCCCGCATACAGTTCCACGGCATGGCCGGCCTTGAACTGCGGCTTCTTGGTAACGATGTTCAGGATGCCGCCCGGCTCACTGCCGCCGTAAAGCGCCGAGGCCGGTCCCTTGATCACTTCCAGGCGCTCGACGTTGGCCATGTCGCGCGGCGCGTTGTAGCCTCGATTGCCGGCAAAGCCGTTGCGCAGGAAATTGGCGCCGGTGTTCGGGTCGCCCGCAAAGCCGCGAATCGAGAAGTTGTCCCACAGGCCGCCGAAACTGTTCTGGCGATTGACGCCGCTGACATAGTCATAGGCTTCTTCGAGACGGACGGCGCCAATGTCGTCGATGGCCTGGCGCGGCACCACGCGGACCGATTGCGGCACTTCGCGTAGCGGTGTCTCGGCGCGGGCGACGCCGGCTTCGTCGCTGAAATAACTTTGGCCTTCGCTGCGACCGACGACCTGGACTTCCTGAAGTTGCACCTCCTGGGCGTGTGCCGGCAGCGCGAAGGCGGCCAGAATGGCAAGTTTTACGGAGCGGAACTTGAAATTGGGGTGGTGCATGATTTTCCTCTGTAGCGAGTTATGGTTGATTGATCAGAATTCGTTCTGCAGGCGTTTGTAGCCCTGCACCAGTTCGTGATTGGTGCGTACCACGTCCTCGGAAAACTCCGTGGCCTGTGCCGTGACGCGGGGCATGGCGGCGAGGTCGGTGCGCGGGCCGATGCGCTCGGTGGATGGCACATAGAAGCCCGCCGGCAGATCGGCGCCATCGACCACCGCGTTGTGGCGAACGACGCTGCCATCACCGACGGTGCAGTTGAACAGCACGCTGTTGAAGCCGATGAAGACGTTGTTGCCGACCACGCAGGGGCCATGGACGATGGAGCGATGGGCAATCGAGGTGTGCTCGCCGATATCGACCAGCGCCCCGGATTTGGAGTGGATGACGACGCCGTCCTGGATGTTGGAATGGGCGCGGATGCGGATCGGCTCGAGCTCGCCGGCGGCATTGACCTCGTCAGCACGGATCACGGCGTAGGGACCGACGAAAACGTTTTCTTCGATGATGACCTTGCCGCAGATGATGGCGGTCTGGTCGACATAGGCAGATTCGTGGATTTGCGGCAGGTCGCCGCGCGGGTTCTTGCGGATCATGGATCAGACTCGGAGGGGATTGGCGAATCGCTCGCCACGTTTGAGCTTGTCGAACAGCTCGGGATCGGGCCAGGCGTTGCGGATGGCTTCGGAAAACTTGATGTCGTCGAGCGCGATCAGGCCCATGCGCGGGTTGATCGCATCCTCGCGGAAGCACTGGGCATAGCCGGTTTCGGTTTCATGGACGATGACCGAATTGAGGCGCACGTCGGCCTCGCCGTTGGCCATTTCGGTGAGCTCGAGCAGGCGGTCGATCAGCACGAAGAACACTCGCGAGAACTGCTCAGCGCTGGGCGAAACGGGAATGCGTATCCAGCGCTCGGAAAAGCGCTGGCAGGCGGCGATGTAGTCCGGGTCGTCGCCCGACCAGATGGCCACGGCGTGGTCGAAGGCGTCGATCAGCGTGCGCGGGCCCTGTTTCAGAAGGCCGAAGTCATAGACCATCTGGCCGTGGTCCAGCGCATGCGCTTCGAGCAATAGTTCGATCTTGTACGAGTGCCCATGGATCGAGTGCGAGCAGCGCCGTGTGCTGCAGCCGCGCACGATGTGGGCGTTCTCCAACTTGAACAACTTACGGATCAGCACGTCTTCGCTATCTCCCCGACATCACGGGCGTCGCAGAACATGGCGAAGGCCTGCTCGATCATCGACTGCGGCAGATCGCGGACGATGAAAACGAGGCGACTCTTGCGGTCGTTGTAGGGCGCTTCGGCCGGCCAGTCGTCGAGCCGGGAATACGGATACATGACGTGCTGCACGCACTGCACGACGCGCGGCTTGTGGTCGCCGACGACATTGAGCAGCCCCTTGATGCGCAGGATGCGGTCGCCCATGGTGTCGAGCAGCGTGGCCACGGCATCGGCGAAGAAGACCCATTGCAGCGGCTGGTCGAAAGTCAGGGCAAAGCTGTAGACGTGGGCGTCGTGGCGGTCCACATCGTGGTCGTGATGGTGATGGCCATGCGCCTTGCGCCGTTCCTCGCGCACCTTTTCCTCGGCCAGCCAGCCGGCGACGTCCGGCGCCTTGCTGCCTGGGTCGTAGAGACCGCAGTCGGTCAGAGAGGCGACCGCGACTTCGCCGCGCCGCACGTAAATCTGCGCGGCGGAGGGATTGAGGCGGGTCAGGGTGCGGCTGACTTCGGCCAGTTGTTCCGCTGTTGCCAGGTCGCACTTGCTGAGCAGCAGGCGGTCGGCCATGGCGATCTGCTTGACCGGCTCGGCATGCGCCGCCAGTTGCTGCAAGGCGTGCGTCGCATCAACCACGGTGACCACGCCGTCGATGCGGAAGCGTTCGGCGACGAAGAAGTCTTCCATCAACGTGTAAATCACCGGCGCCGGATCGGCCAGCCCGGTCGTTTCGATGATGACGCGGCTGATCGGCTTCAGCTCGCGGCGCATGCAGCGCATGAACAGCTCGGTCAGGCTGCGCGTCAGATCGCCGCGTACCGTGCAACAGATGCAGCCGGAATCGAGCATGATCAGGTCTTCGTCGATCTTGGTCACCAGGTGGTGATCCACCGCCACGCTGCCGAATTCATTGATCAGCACGGCAGCCGTGGCCATTTCGGGCTGGCTGAGCAGATGGTTGAGCAGGGTCGTTTTGCCGGCACCGAGAAAACCGGTGAGCAGGGTGACCGGGATGCGACGTTCAATAGGCTGGATACTCATCGCTTACGCCTCGTCTTCCTGGTCAATGCTCCAGGCTGGAAACGGATCTTCATAGCGGGCCCAATTTTCCTCACCGGCTGCCAGTTCGGCATCGTTCAGCAGGCAGGCATCGAAGGCCTGGCGCAGGGCGGCTTCATCCATCTCGATGCCGATCATCACCAGTTCCTGTTGGGCGTCGCCATAGGGCTCCACCCAGCGATCCAGGATGATTCGGCGATTCTCCTCATCCTGCGGCCATTCCGCCTCGGGCACGGCCACCCACCACAGGCCGCCCAGTTCGTGCCGGGTCACCGGGCCGGCCTGCGACCAGCTGCCCACCAGACCGGGGCGCGAAGCCAGCCAGAAATAGCCTTTCGAGCGGATAACGCCGGGCCATTCCTGATTGATCCACGCATAGAAGCGCACCGGATGGAAGGGCCGGCGAGCGTGATAAACAAAGCTGGAAATGCCGTATTCCTCGGTTTCCGGGATGTGCTCGCCGCGCAACTCCTGCAGCCAGCCGGGAGCATCCGCTGCCTGCTCGAAATCGAAGCGGTTGGTGTTGAGGATGCGTGCGAGCGGCACCTGGCCGAATTGGGCATGGACGATGTCGGCCCGCGGATTCAGCGTGTGCAGGATGGCTTCGAGGCGGGCGATGTCTTCCGGCGGCAACAGATCGGTTTTGTTGAGGACGATGACATCACAGAATTCAACCTGCTCGACCAGAAGATTGACCACGGTGCGCTGGTCGTCTTCGCCCAGGCTTTCGCCGCGGTCGGCGATGTAGTCCTGTGAGCTGTAGTCGCGCAGGAAGTTGAAGCCGTCGACCACTGTGACCATGGTATCCAGTCGCGAAATGTCCGAAAGGCTGGTGCCGTCGTCATCGCGGAAGGTAAAGGTCTCGGCCACCGGCAGCGGTTCGGCGATACCGGTCGATTCGATGAGCAGGTAATCGAAGCGTTTTTCCTTCGCCAGCCGGGCGATTTCGATGAGCAGGTCTTCGCGCAGCGTGCAGCAGATGCAGCCGTTGCTCATCTCGACCATCTTCTCCTCGGCACGTGACAGCTCGGCGCCGCCTTCGGCGACCAGCCGGGCATCGATGTTGACCTCGGACATGTCGTTGACGATGACTGCCACGCGCAAACCTTGGCGATTGTTCAGGACATGGTTGAGCAGCGTGGTCTTGCCGGCACCGAGAAAACCGGACAAAACTGTGACGGGGAGACGGGGATCGATTTTATTGGTTTGGTTTGTCATTTTTGGTTCTGATGAATGAGGGGGTGAATCGGGGCCGAGACCACTTCGACGCGGTCGCCCCTGATCGCGTTGTAGAAGCAGCTGCGCCGCCCGGTATGGCAGGCGCCGCCGAGTTGGTCGACGAGCAGCAGGATGGCGTCGCCATCACAATCGAAGCGGGTTTCGACCACCCGTTGCCGACAGCCGGAGGTTTCGCCCTTGCGCCACAAGGCCTGGCGCGAACGCGACCAGTAACAGGCAAACCCCGTCGCCAGCGTTTCATCGATGGCGGCGCGATTCATCCAGGCCAGCATCAATACTTCGCGGGTATCGAACTGCTGGGCGATGGCCGCGACCAGACCTTGCTGATCGAAGGGCAATTCGGCCAGAACGTCGGAAAGCGGCGAGCTCGCGCCGATGGGTGCGCCTTCAAGTCGGTTTAACATAGGGGCTTCTGGATACATGAAATGCAATGTTATAACATTGCATTTGCACCACCAAGGCCAAACTTATGAAACCCGTTGTTTCCGATGTTGAATGTCCGCCCGCCGATAGTGAAAACTCTCAGGCCCTTGATCGGGCCGAGGCTTCTTGCCGGGCACGGGGCGCCAGTCTGACGGCGATCCGCCGCGAGGTGCTGGATCTGCTTTACCGCAGCCCGACCGGCGTCAAGGCCTATGATCTTTTGGCCCGGATCAAGGAAGCCAGGCCCGGTGCTTCACCGCCGACAGTCTATCGCGCACTGGATTTTCTGATCGAGCAGGGCCTGGCGCACAAGATCGGACGCATGAATCTCTTCGTTGCCTGTCGGCATGCTTCGCATCAGATCCCCAGCCTGTTTCTGGTCTGTCCGAAATGCAGCGGGGTCACCGAATTGCAGGAGCAGTCGGTGATGAGTGCCCTGTCAACCAGTCTGGCCGCGGCCGGGCATCGTTTAGAGAGTCCGGAAGTGGAAATTAGCGCGCTGTGCCCGAAATGTGTCGGAGCCAGCTAAGCAACATAAAACATCATTGGGCTACGCCCGATGATTAATCAGGTATTGTCAATACTACAGGTTGTCGCCAATCACCCAGCGGTTCAGACAGTCGGCTATCCGGCGCATTGCTGACAAAAGGCAATACGTAGCCAATAGCAGTAATGGCCAACGTCTTGCCCCTCGCCGACTACCTCGCAGATCGCGGCCGCTTGCCGGCCCCGCCAGCGCCCCCCGCCCTCCTCACCGACAGCGTGACCAGGAAAGGAAACTCCTCGTCGGCGGTCTGGACGATGCGGTATTCCGGGCCGAGGGTGCGGGCGATCCAGGCTGTCAGTGCTTTGATATCGACCGCTTCGCAGCGCAGGTCGGCGATGACGCTGCCTTGATCCTCGTACACCGGAAAGTCCGAGCAGCCCGCCGGTTTGATTTCCTGGCCGTAGATGCGGCAGGCGTGGCCTGTTTCGTCGTAGGCGGGGCAGGGTTTGCTGTGGATGTAATAGAGACCGTCGCCTTCCCTGATTTCTTCCGGGCCTTTGCCTGAGGCGAGCCGGCGGTCGAAGGCGGGGCGCGACTCGTCGAGTTTCCAGAGGATCTTGACCTGCTTCCATTCGAGTTCGAGGACGAGCGTGTCGAGCTTGCAGCACGGCCTTGTGCAGACGGCGCAGTGCGGGATGACTTCGGCGGCCTGATAGTCGGCGAGTGCGGCGGCAAGCTCCTTGGCCAAACGCTGGCGGGCGCTCATCGGGGAACCTGCTGGAGAAGCGAAGAGGATTGCGGCGGAGGGGTCACAGGCATTTGAAATTGCTTTTTGGAAGAGGAGCGCCGGCCGCGGGGGCGGGCGCGAACGAATCCGGGCATTTTAAGCCGGTGACGCGGGGTCTGCCGCGAATGCTACGGTCGGGCCGAAAAAAAGGCCAAAATCAAAATCCCCTAGCCGGCCAGTCTCCCGGACTGAATGCGCAAGATGCGCCCGCAGCGGGCGGCGATGGCTTCGTCGTGGGTGACGAGCAGCAGCGTCGTGCTCTGCTTGGCATTGAGGTCGAACATCAGGTCGATGATCTGCTGGCCGGTGGCGGCGTCGAGGTTGCCAGTCGGTTCGTCGGCCAGCACCAGTTGCGGATTGGGCGCGAAGGCGCGGGCCAGGGCGACGCGCTGCTGCTCGCCGCCGGAGAGGTGCTTGGGGTAGTGCTTGAGGCGATGGCCGAGGCCGACGCGCTCCAGCCATTCCCGCGAGGCTGCGGCCGCCCCGGATACGCCGGCCAATTCCAGCGGCAGCATGACGTTTTCCAGCGCTGTCAGCGAGGGCAGCAGCTGGAAGGACTGGAAGACGAAGCCGAGCAGGCAGCCGCGCAGCCGGGCGCGCTGGTCTTCGTCGAGGCCATTCAGCGACACGTCGTCGAGGCGGACTTCGCCGGCGGTCGGTTCATCGAGCCCGGCCAGCAGGCCGAGCAGCGTCGATTTGCCGGAACCGGAGGCGCCAACAATGGCCACCGTTTCACCCGGCATGACCGAAAAGGAAATATCCTGCAGAATCGTCAACGGCTCGCCGCCGTTATCGACGGTCTTGCCCAATCCCGACACTTCCACCACCGGTTTTTCTGCCATGCGGCTCGCTCTCTTCCTGTTTGCCCTGCTCTTTTCCGCCACGCCGGCCATTGCGGCCAAGACCATTCTGGTCATGGGCGACTCACTGTCGGCCGGCTACGGCATCCGTCCGGAGCAGGCCTGGCCATCGCTGCTTGGCGCCCGGCTGGTGGAAAAACGTCTCGATTATAGCGTCGCCAACCTGTCGATCTCCGGCGAAACCACGGCCGGTGGCCGCGCCCGCCTCGGCCCGGCGCTCAAGGCCTACCAGCCGGCCGTCGTGGTCATCGCGCTGGGCGCCAATGACGGCCTGCGCGGCCTGCCGCTGGCCCAGATGCGCGATAACCTCAACGCCATGATCGAAGCCTCGCGTGCCATCGGCGCCAAGGTGCTGCTCGCCGGCATGCGCCTGCCGCCCAACTACGGCCCCTATGCCGACGGTTTCCACGACAGCTTTGTCGACATCGCCAAGGCCCGGAAGGCGCCGCTGATCGATTTCCTGCTTGAACCAGTCGCCGCTCGGCCGCAGCTTTTCCAGGCCGACAACCTGCACCCGCTGGCCGAGGCGCAGCCGCTGATCCTCGATCACGTCTGGCCGGCCCTCGCCCCGCTGCTAAAATAGCTGGATGAAGCATACCCGCCCCACCGTGGCCGATCTCGCGGCCTACGACACGATCATCGACGTCCGCTCCCCCGCCGAATTCGCCGAAGACCACATCCCGGGCGCCATCAATTGCCCGGTGCTCGACAACGAGCAGCGCATCCAGGTCGGCACACTCTACAAGCAGGTCTCGCCGTTCGAGGCCAAGAAGATCGGCGCCGCGCTGGTTTCCGAAAACATCGCCAAACACCTGAAAGCCAGCTTTCTCGACCGCCCGAAAAGCTGGAAACCGCTGATCTATTGCTGGCGCGGCGGCGACCGCAGCGGCTCGATGACCACCGTGTTCAAGGCCATCGGCTGGCATGCCGGGCAACTCGACGGCGGCTACAAGGCCTGGCGCGGCCATGTCATCGCCCGCCTGAACGAATTGCCGGCGCAGTTTCGCTTCACCGTCCTCTGCGGCGCCACCGGCAACGCCAAGACGCGCATCCTGCAAGCCATCGGCACCGTGGGCGAGCAGGTGCTGGACCTCGAAACGCTGGCCTGCCACAAGGGCTCGGTCCTCGGCGTCCTGCCCGGCCAGCCGCAGCCGACCCAAAAGGGCTTCGAAACCGCCCTGCTCCAGACCCTGGGCGCCCTTGACCCGGCCCGCCCGGTCTATGTCGAGGCGGAAAGCCGCAAGATCGGCAACCTGCACGTGCCGGAAGCGCTGATCGAACGCATTCGCCAGGGCGAATGCGTCACCGTCGAAGCCACGCTGGCCGCCCGCGTCGCCTTCCTGCTCAAGGATTACGACTATTTCCTCAGCCAGCCCGAGTTTCTCGGCGAACGCCTTGAAGTGCTGCGCTCACTGCAAAGCCGCGAAACGCTTGCCCGCTGGCAGCAGTTTATCCAGGATGAGGACTGGCCGACGCTGGTCCGCGAACTGCTCGAACTACATTACGACCCGCTCTACCGGCGCTCTCAGGATTACAACTTCACCGGCCTGCAGGATCGGGCCGCCTTTGTGACCGACGACCTGTCTCCGGCCGGCGTTGCCCGGCTGGCCGCCGATATCGTTCAATCGCGGATGGCGCAGATCGCCTGACGCATGGCCGGCTTCGGGCTATCCACGTAGCCTTCCACGAAGTCGATTTCACGCAGGCCGGCGGCCTGAACGGTCTCCCGCAATTCCCCCGGGCGAAGCAGGAAATCCGGATTCGACGGCTTGCCATAGGCTTCGTTGCCGAGCATGAAGGTCTCGTAGATCAGCACCCCGCCGGGCGCCAGCAGGGCCAGCACATCCGCCAGCCGCGGCCGCCACAGGTAGTTGGTGACGACGATACCGGCGAAACGCTGGCCGGCCAGCGGCCAGTCGTCGCCTTCCAGATCGTGCCGGATGGCCCGGATGCCGGCCACGCGCTGCAATCCGGCAATCGCTTCGCCATCCCGGTCCACCGCAACGACCGCACGCCCCAGCCCAGCCAGATAGCGTGCATGACGCCCGCTGCCACAGGCTAGATCGAGGACTTCGCCCGCTGCCGGAATTCGTCCGGCATGCCTGACCACCCAGAGCGACGGCGGTAAAATGGCAGGAATATCGCGCAAGGAGGCTGGCATGTCGGGAATCGTGGTTGCGGAAAACGGAATGGGAAGATACCAGCAGGCGGTCACCATCGGCCAGCATCAATTGATTGCCGACGAACCGGTCAGCGTCGGTGGCGCCGATGCCGGGCCGGCACCGTTCGACTTCGTAATGACCGGGCTGGGCGCCTGCACCTCGATGACGCTACGCATGTACGCCGAACGCAAGGGGCTGGCGGTCACCCGGATATCAGTTGCCCTGAGCCACGACACGGTACAAATCGACGGCGTCCCGCGCAATCGCATCCAGCGCAACATCACGCTCGAAGGCGACCTGAGTGCCGAACAGCGCCAGCGCATGCTGGAAATTGCCAACAAGTGCCCGGTGCACCGGGCACTTTCGCAATCAATCCAGGTCGAATCGGCGCTTTCAGAAGAGTGAATAACCCTACGGCGTCAACGACAAGCAAGCGCTAATGTGAGAAAATGGCGCACTGCACAATAACATCCTCTCGAAGGGGCAAGCCATGTTGGAACAGCACTATCTGACCACGCTTTTCGAACCGAAATCGGTCGCGGTGATAGGAGCCTCCGACCGTGAAAATTCGGTCGGCAACGTCATCTTCAAGAACATCCTCAGCTCGGGCTACAAGGGTCGGCTGTACGCCATCAACCACAAGCACGACACGATCCAGGGCCAGCCGGCCTACAAGTCGATCGAGGAAATCGGCGCCCGCGTCGAAATGGCCGTCATCGCCACCGGCCCGCAGACGGTTCCGCAGCTGATCGAACAATGCGGCCGCAGCGGCGTGCGCAACGTCATCGTCATCGCCTCCGGCTTCTCCGAGGCCGGCCACATCGGCGCCGCGCTGGAGCGTAAGGTGCTCGAGATTGCCCGTTCGTACAACGTCCGCATCCTCGGCCCCAACTGCATGGGCATCATCCGCCCCGACCTCGGGCTCAACGCCACCTTCACCCGGATCAGCGCCGCACCGGGCAACCTCGCCCTCGTCTCGCAGTCCGGCGCCATGTGTTCGGCCGTGCTCGACTGGGCCAAGGCCAACCAGGTCGGCTTCTCGTCGGTGATTTCGCTCGGCATGACGGCCGACGTCGATTTCGGCGAAATCCTCGACTACCTGATCTACGACAGCCGCACCCACTACATCCTGATGTACGTCGAAGGCATCCGCAATGCCCGCCGCTTCATGAGCGCCCTGCGCTCGGCCGCCCGCATCAAGCCGATCATCCTGCTCAAGGCCGGCCGCCACGAAGCCGGCGCCATGGCGACCGCCACCCATTCCGGCATGGCTGCCGTCTCCGATACCGTCTTCGACGCCGCCGTGCGTCGGGCCGGCGTCGTTCGTGTCCAGAACGTCGGCCAGCTGTTCTATGCCGCCAAGGCGCTGGCCTCCAAGTTCCGCCCACGCGGCAGCCGCCTGGCCATCATCACCAACGGTGGCGGCCCCGGCGCCATGGCCGCCGACCGGGCGGGCGACATGGGCATTCCGCTGGCCGAGCTGACCAACGAAACGATGGCCATCCTCAACAAGTCGATGCCGGCCAACTGGTCACACAGCAACCCGATCGACATCGCCGGCGACGCCACCCCGGAACGCTACCGCGACGCCATCATGGCGGTCACCCAGGATGCAAACGTAGACAGCACACTGGTCATGCTCTCGCCGCAGGCAATGACCGATCCGCTGGCCGTCGCCCAGGCGATCATCGAGGTCGCCGACAAGCTTAACCGTTCGCTGATCTGCTGCTGGATGGGCGAAGAGCAGGTGCGCGAGGCGCGCAAGCTGCTCGAAGATGCCGGCATTCCGGCCTTCCGCATGCCGGAAACGGCGATCGAGCTGTTCCACCACATTTCCAAGTACTACAGCAACCAGCATCTGCTGCTGCAGACGCCGGAACCGACGCGCCAGCACGGCCGTCCGGAGGCCGAAGGCGCCAAGATGCTGATCGAGGCGCTGCTCGCCGAACGCCGCAAGGTGCTTTCCGAAATGGAATCCAAGGCCATCCTGCGCGCCTTCAAGGTGCCGGTTGCCCAGACCATGGTCGCCCGTACCGCCACCGAGGCCCTGCTGCTGGCCGAGCAGATCGGTTTCCCGATTGCCATGAAGGTCGATTCGCCCGATCTGCCGCACAAGTCCGACGCCGGCGGCGTGCGCCTCAACATCATGAATGCACCGGCTGTCCGCAACGCCTACCACGACATCATCGATACGGTGCAGAAGCGCCGGCCGGATGCCAAGATCAACGGTGTCTCGATCGAGCCCTTCCTGTCGCGCCCGAACGGCCGTGAGCTGATGATCGGTGTCTTCCGCGACCCGATCTTCGGGCCGGTGATTTCCTTCGGCGCCGGTGGCTTCGACGTCGAAATCTTCAGCGACCGTTCGGTCGCCCTGCCGCCGCTGAACAAGTTCCTGGCCCGCGACCTGATCAATTCGACCCGCGCCGCCAAGATCCTCGGCCAGTTCCACAACATGCCGCCGGCTGACGTCGAGGCCATCATCGAAGTGCTGTTGTGCATTTCCGAGATGGTCTGCGAACTGCCATGGATCCAGGAGCTCGACCTCAATCCGCTGATCGTCGACGAAAACGGCGCCATCGCGGCCGATGCCCGCATCGTCATCGACCATACAGCCAGCTCTTCGGGCGACCGCTACGCCCACATGTCGATCTACCCCTACCCGGTGCACCTGATCCAGGACTGGACGATGAATGACGGCAAGGTCGTCACCATCCGCCCGATCCGCCCGGAAGATGCGGACATGGAGCAGGAATTCGTCAAGAACATGTCCGACGAATCGCGCTACTACCGCTTCATGGACACGCTGCGCGAGCTGACCCAGACCATGCTGGTGCGCTTCACGCAGATCGACTATGACCGCGAGATGGCGCTGGTCGCCACGGTCCCGAACGAAAGCGAACCGGGCAAGGAACTGCAGATCGGCGTTGCCCGTTACGTCGTCAATCCGGACGGCGAATCGGTCGAATTCGCACTGGCCGTCGGCGACGACTGGCAGAAGTGCGGCGTCGGCCGCAAGCTGATGACGGCGCTGATCGAATGCGCCCGCATGAAGGGCTATCGTGCCGTGGTCGGCGATGTGCTGTCGACCAACTCCAAGATGTTCCGCCTGATGACCAGCCTCGGCTTCACCATCCACCCGCATCCGGACGACACGGCCGTCAAGCGCGTGGTCAAGCCGCTGACCGGCTAGGGTTATAATGATGTCATTAAACACAAGGAATCACTGAAGTGCGCGGTCTGATCGTTGCAGCCATCGTTGCCTTTTCATCGCCGTCCTGGGCCCTGGTTGCCGAGGCGGTGTCTGGCGACCTGTCGGCTGCAACGGGTTCGCCGGTCGCCAGCGAGCCGGTCTCCTTCCTCGAAACGACGGCTTCGCCGCTGCCTGAAACAGGTGTCGTGATCACCCCGGTGCCGATGCCGGCCTCGGTCATCGAGGTGCTCAAGCCCATCGGCAAGTCGCCCAAGCTGCGTGCGCTCAAGAAGCCGGCCCAGGCCAAGCCGAATGCTTTCCCTCCCATCCTGCTCAGCCGTACCGAGCGTCACCAGTTGGCCTTGTTCGTTGCCTCGACCGAGTCGGACAACACCGCGATACGCCGCTTCCTGCACGACGAGAACAACGAGTCAGGCTACGACGAGCTGGTTCTCCAGCGCTTCTACAGCCGCCCCCGGCTGGCCAGCGAACCGGAAGGCGAGGATCAGGATGCCGATACCGACGACCTCTCCGAAACAGTCAGGCTGCGCCTCCTGTTCGCCCGCCTGAAGGCGGTCGAAGCCCATGCCCTGGCCCAGGTCGCCGATCCCGGCGATGATCTTCCGGCATCCGTCCGGCAACGCCTCGCCGAGGCAAGAGAGAAGGCCGTTGCGGCCCATCGCCGAAAATTTGCCTGACCCGCGCTGACTGACCGGGCAATCTGCCCGGTCGCCCTCGGGCGGATTGCTCGTGCCACGCTCTGGCGGCGTCGTTAAGCTGTTCCCAACGACCATAACAGGAAACAGCGATGCAAACCCCCTCTGTCCGGCTGGCCGGCACCCTGCTGGTGCTCGGCCTGCTCGCCGGCCCGGCCGCCGCCAACAGCAACATGTTCTGCGGCGGCGCAGCCAAGGGCGGCGACCCGAGCGACCTGGCCAATGTCGTCGGCGACCAGACGCTGGAATACGCCGTCCACCAGCCGGCCAACATCGTGACCTGCAGCAAGGGCTACCTGCTGGTCAAATGCGGCGATTTCGAGACAGCCAACAAGGTCTTCGACAAATGCATCGCTGCCGGCTATGTCGGCTCGATGATCTGGAAGGCGCTGATGCTGGAGGATGGCACCGGCGTCAAGCCGGATCTGGCCGAGGCCGCCCGCTTGATGCAACTGGCAGCGACCAGCAGCGACCCGGCCTATGCGCCGCTCGGCAAGCTGCATTACGCCACCATGCTGCATCAGGGCAAGGGCGTGCCACGCGACGAGGCTGCCGCACGAAAATGGTTCGAATCGGCCGCCGCCGACGGCAATGAGGAAGCCAGGGAATTCCTGCGCACCGGCTACCACACCGGCGAGCGCGACCAGAGCACGCTGGGCGCCGGCAAGCCGCCGCCGGGGGCGCTGGTACGCGGCCTGACCGGCGAAAACGCCAGCATTCCCGGTCATCAGCCGGAATCGACAAATGCTACGGTCGCCCCGAAAAAAGAGCCAAATTTGGAACCCGCGCCGGCGCCCCGCCCGATTGTCGAGGCGACAGCGCCTCCGCCGCCGGTCAACGCCGAGCTGCCTGCGGAAGTCATCGGCCAGCGGCTGACCCCATCCCTCCCGACCAGCGGCTACACCCCGTCGCCCGAATCGTTGTGGATGGCCCTCATGCTCCTGCTTGCCTTCGCCGCCGGCATAGTTCGCCAACGCGCCAACACCCGTCGCCCCTTCCTCGAACGTCACGGAAAACAATCATGAATCTCAACATCCCCATCGACTCGCTGATGTACAGCCTCGGCCAACTTTTCCTGATCCCGGTTCTGGCCGCCATCACCCTGCTCTTCCTCCATGCCTTCTTCGCGCTTGGCGCCTTTGCCTGGCAGGCCGTGCAACGCCACTCCGGCATCGGCAAGGCCTATGAGCTGCAAGCCCTGCGCCAGTCCTTTCCGCATCTCAGCCTGGCCGAGCTCGAGGCCGAGGCGATGAACCGGCTGGAATTCATCCGCATTGCGACGCGAGTCACCCCGATGCTCGGTTTGGTCGCCACCATGATTCCCATGGGCCCGGCCCTGCGCGCGCTCGGCGACGGCCAGCTGGCCGATGTCGCCAACAACCTGACGGTGGCGTTCTCGGCCGTCATCCTGGCTTTGCTCGCCGCCGCCATCACCTACGCCGTCGCCCATGTCCGCCGCCGCTGGTACGCCGACGAACTGCTGCAGATCGAAATGGCCGAGGCCAAACCGCAATGAGAGCCCGTCTGCGCGACGAAGCGGAAGCCGACGATCCGCTACTCTCGATGATCAACCTGATCGACGTCTTTCTGGTGCTGATCGCCGCCCTGTTGCTGACGGTCGCCAGCAACCCGCTCAATCCGTATTCGAAGGACAAGATCACGGTGATCCGCAATGCCGGCCAGCCCGACATGGAAATCATCACCCGCGACGGCAAGAAGATCGAACGCTTCCGGGCCGATGGCCAGTCGCAAAGCGTCAATGCCGGCAACAAGGGCGTGCGCGCGGGTACCGCCTACCGGATGAGCGACGGCTCGCTGCTCTACGTGCCGGACTGAACGCCTATGAAATATTCGTTCGCCCCGGCTCCCTGCGCCCAAATGATGCAAAGGCGCTGATCCTGCCAAATTCAGGCAACTTGCCCCGCGTTTTTGCGGCATCCTTACGGTCATCGCCAACCCGCATCCCAGCCATGCCCGCCCCGCTCGATCTCCAGCAACGCCCCCTCGACCTCAAGCGGCACCTGATCGTCCGCGTTTTCCTGTTCGCGCTCGGCGTGCTGATCCTCGGCACGGCCGTCGCGCTGATCGAAACCCGTCATCGCGTTCGCGCGGACATCCAGCGCACCGGGCAGACCATTCGCCAACTAATCACCGACGAGATCCAGCACAAGGGCAGCCCCTACAACCGCACGCTGGGCGATATCGATCTCAATCTGGACAACCTGCAACCGATCGGCGATTTGATCCATTTCTGCATTCGGCTGACCGATCTCTATTCGCGCGACGTCGGCGATCGCTGCTTCGAGGACGCCATCGTGCTGCCCGGCGTGCTTGAGGCGGTGATGCGCCGCGTCATCGGCGCCGACGCCATGTACCAGGGGACCATCGGGCAATATCCGGGGATCACCGTCGGCCAGATCACCATCACGCCGAACTACGGCAATGAGTTGATCACGCTGGGCAGGAACCTGCTGAACCTGCTCGCCGTCAGCCTGACCATCCTGTTCATGAGTTTCCTGATCTACCGGCCGGTACGCAACGCGCTCGCCCCCTCGGAAGCCATGCTGCTGACTCTGAAGCACATGGAAAATGGCGACCTGCAGGCGCGCATGCCGACTTTCGCACTGATCGAACTGGATCAGATCGGTCGCGGTTTCAACCACCTGGCCGAACGCCTGCAGGAAACCATCGGCGACCAGCAGCGCCTGGCCCGCCGTCTGCTCAACGCCCGCGAGGAAGAACGCCTGCATCTGTCGCGCGAGCTACACGACGAATTCGGCCAGTACCTGACCTCGTTGAACGCCGAAGCCAGCTTCGCACTGGAACTTGCCGACGAAGGCGTTCCCGCCCTGCGCCCCTGCGCCGAATCGATTGGCCGCACGGTCAGCCACATGATGGAAGTCCTGCAACAGATCCTGCATCGCCTGCGCCCGCTCGGCCTTGAAGAATTCGGCCTGCGCGCCAGCCTGCAGCAACTGGTTGACGAGTGGAATCGCCGGGCCAAGGGCAGCACCCGCTTCCAGCTACTGTTCGATGAAGCCCTCGACCACCTGCCAGACAACGTCGCGGTTACGCTCTACCGCATCGTCCAGGAAAGTGTCACCAACGCCGTCCGCCACGGCCAGGCCAGCGAGATTGACGTTGTCCTGACCATCGACCACGAAACCCTGCGCCTGCAAATCAGCGACAACGGCCGCGGCGGCATTGCGCCGGAAGTCAGTTCCGAGGTACGCAAGCCGGGCGGCTTCGGGCTGCTCGGCATCGAGGAGCGCGTGCTCGCCCTCGGCGGCGCGCTACGCATCCTGACCCGCGAGCCGCACGGAACCGTAATCGACGTCCACCTTCCGGCGGGAGAACAAGCGTGATCGAACTGCTGCTGGTCGACGACCACGCCGTCGTCCGCGAAGGCTACCGCCGGCTGCTCGAACGCCGGCCTGACCTGCACGTCGCCGCCGAAGCGAGTGATGCCGAGGAGGCACTGCAGTTCCTGCGCAACACCCCCATCGACTTGATCGTGCTCGACCTGTCGCTGCCTGGCATGGGCGGCATCGAACTGACCCGGCGCATCCTGCAGCGTTTCCCCGAGGCGAAAATTCTCGCCTTCAGCATGCATCGCGACCCCCTGTTCGCCTCGCAGGCGCTACGCGCCGGCGCACTCGGCTACGTGACCAAGAGTTCGACGCCGGAAACCCTGATTCAGGCCATCTACAAGGTGGCCCGCAACGAAAAGGTGCTCAGCCCGGACATCGCCCCTGAAATGGCGATCAGCCTGCTCGAAGGCGACAGCAACCCGGCCAGCGACCTGAGCCCGCGCGAATTCGAGGTGCTCCGCCTGCTCCTTGGCGGCCAGGCCGTCGAGGAAATCGCCGGCATCCTCAACATCAGCCCCAAGACCGTGCAGAACA
Organism: Azonexus sp.; assembly: GCA_017983615.1. Lineage (GTDB taxonomy): Bacteria > Pseudomonadota > Gammaproteobacteria > Burkholderiales > Rhodocyclaceae > Azonexus. The sequence continues at coordinate 46,989 of JAGOBB010000010.1, read as the reverse complement.
CGCATTACCAGATCAAGGCCAAGCTCGGCGTACGCAGCGACTTCGAACTGGCCCGGCTGGCCATGAAACTGAAGTTGATCGACTGACGGCCTGAACGTCGGACGTAAAAAAAGCAGGGGAGCCCCCTGCTTTTTTAGTGCAGACTGCTGAAGAAGCATCAAAACTGCTTGCTCAGCCCCTCGAAGCCCGCCTTGTAGATACCGATGAAGATCTCACGCGCCTTGGCATCCTCGACGCCATTGGCCTTGAACGATCCCTTCCAGATCACCTTGCTGCCCGCGCCGGCGGCAACAACGCTCAGGGTAGACTTGTAGTCTGTCACCGGCAACGGCGACTCGATGAACTTGTAACTCATGCTCATTTTCCGGGCATTGTAGTTCAGCAGTTTTTCAACGATCTTGGCGCCATCCTTGGTTTCAATCGCCCGAACCGCGCCGACCGCGTTGTTCGTCCCCGCGGTGATTTCCGTTTTCGCAACCACCGGATGCCAGCCTTCGAGCTTGCCGTAATTACCAACCACCTTCCAGACTTCCGCCGGCTTGGCGGACAGGGTGACGCTTTCATCGACCGTGAGTTTCTGGCCGGCAAGGACTGAAGCTGCCGAGAAAATCCCGAGCAGCGCAACGGAGGTAAAACGAAGGGAAGCTGTTTGCAACATAGGGGGTCTCCTTGATGGTATTGGAATGAAGCAGAACCCATTCTAGATACTCAGAAGCGCTGGAGAACCCCGTCTGGCGCGGGCAGGCGAATTCCCGGCCTGGTTCAGGCAAATTGCCTGCTATCGCCTTGCCGGCAACAAAAAAGCCAGTCGGATCGACTGGCTTTTCATGGGGGCGGAACTGCTTGCCGAAGCGATTACTCGCCGTAGAAATTCACATCGTACGGGTAAGGCTTCTGCGGCACCTTGGAGGCGGCGTTGCGGCCAGTGCTGTCCACGTCCTGCTTCTTGTCCCACCACAGGGCACGACCGGCCTTCTGGTCTTCGACCCATTCCGGATTCTTTTCGAGTTGTTCGTTCATCCAGGTCTGATGATCGGACACGTAGCTGGTATTGACGTCACCCATTTCGCGGCTTTCCTCAAGGTATTCAAGACAATGCCGCAATTCTAGCATGCCGAACCCGGGCTTGATCCGCGACTTCTGCCAAAAGCGTAGAATGACTGCCCTTCCGCCTGATGCCTGCCGGCTCAGCCCCTGCCGGCCACCAAAGACCACAAAATTCATGCCCCGCACCCGCAAACCCGATGTCTGCCAACCAACCGGCTCAGCCGAACTGGCCATGCTCGACGTTTACATGCCGATGATGAAATCCTCGGCCATCATCTCGGCCGGACGGCTGGGTCTTTTCGAAGCCCTGTCGGGCGGCCCGCTGACGCTGGCTGTGCTGGCCGAAAAAATCGACTCCAGCCTGCGCGGCACAACAACGCTGGTCGATTTCCTGGTCGCCATCGGCTATCTGGAAAAACAGGGCGATACCATCACCAACACGGCCAGCACCCAGCGCTGGTTCACCAGCGCCGGCCAGGTCGATTACACCCCCGGCCTGCTATGGACCCACGAGGCTTGGACAATGATGGGCAACCTGGCCGAAACGGTGCGCAAGGGCGAACCGGAAACGACGCTGTGGGAGGCGATGGTCGACCAGCCGCATCTCGGCCCGCTGTTCTCGGCCTACATGGGCGCTTTCGCCGCCGATCTCGGCCCCGACCTGCTGGCGCACGTGCCGGTCCTGCCCAGCTATCGCCGCCTGCTTGACCTCGGCGGCTCGCACGGCCTGCATTCGATCCGTTTCTGCCAGAAATATCCGCAGCTTGATGCGGTGATCGTCGACATGCCCAGCGCCCTGACCGAAACGGGTCCGGAAATCGAACGGGCGCAACTGGCCGACCGCATCCGCCTCAGCCCCGGCACCCTGCAGGAGCACGACTGGGGCACCGACAACGATCTAGTGTTCTACCTGTCGGTCGGGCACAACCACAGCGCCGACGAAAATCGCCTGGCCATCCGGCAGATCGGCGAGTCGATGACCCCGGGCGGCCTGCTGGTCATCCACGAGTACCTGGCCGAAACTTCGCTCGATCCGCTGAATGCCGCGTTTCGCCTGACCTTGCTGCTGGAAACCGGCACCCAGACGCATCGCCACGCCGACTATTGCGACTGGCTGAAGGCGGCGGGCTTTACGGCGATCCAGCGCATCGATCTCGAACCGCGCGAAAAGGGTTCGCTGATCCTCGCCTGGAAACGCAAAACAAAAATGCCACCCGGCAATCGCTGAGTGGCATTCGCTTTCCGACAAGGCCTCTTGCGAGGCGCCGGGAGAATCAGAGGCGGGCTTGACGGCGGCGACTGACCGCGACGAGCACGCCGAGGCCGGCGAAGAACAGGGCCGCGGAACCCGGTTCGGGAACAGCCATCAACGCCACATTATCCAGCGAACCGCCGAGCCGATCCGAGGTGCCGACGGCAGCGAATTTGAGCACGCCGAAGCCATTGGCGTCCGCCTGCACGTCGAAGCTGAGATCAAGCCAACTGGTCGTGGTATTGCCGTTGCCGGTAAAAATGCCCAGCGACTGGTTGTTCCAGAAAGCCTGGATCTTGTTGCTTGTCGTCGATACGCCAGCGCGCGGCGCATACGAGAACGACAACTCCAGCGTCTGGTTGGCATTGGTATGAATCGTTTGCGAAATCCAGCTGTTCCCGGTGGTATCCAGCTCGGCAAAGCGAACGCCATCCGCCGCAGTACCCGCCACGGCATTCCGGATTTCAACACCCAGGGGGCCAGTGGTCCAGCCGTGGCCGCTGCCGAAGGTGCTCCACGAGCCGGCATTGACCGACGTGTAATCTTCGAAGCTGCCATTGACGACAAGGTTTGCCTGAGCGACGGCAGGCACCGTCATCAAGGCGAGGATCGGAATGATATTTTTCATGGGGTGTTTCCGTTATTGATTGATCTGGCCGAAAAGCAGGCGGCACGCTGATCGAATCGTAGCCGGAGCGGACGGAACCCCGCTGTGAAGTAATTCACCCTTTGGTCACGGAAATGAACCATTGCAAGCGCTCGACGCGATTGCCGACAGAAAAGGTTTCGAATTTGGCCGTTTTTTAAGGCCGACCGTAGCATTTCCCCGTCAGGGATACAGCCCGCGCGTTGCCCGCGCTTCCAGCACCCGGCTGCAACCGATCACGAAGGCTGCCGAGCGCAGCGGCATCTTGCGCGCCTCGGAGAGCTGCCAGATGGCGCTGAAGGCCTCGGACATGATCCTTTCCAGCCGCCCGTAGATTTCGTCCTCGCTCCAGAAGAAGCTGGAAAAATCCTGCACCCACTCGAAGTAGCTGACCGTCACCCCGCCGGCATTGGCGATCACGTCGGGCACGACGATGATGCCGCGGTCGGCGAGGATGGCATCGGCTTCCGGCGTCGTCGGGCCGTTGGCGCCTTCGACGACGACGCGGGCGGTGATCCGCTCCGCGTTGTAGCGGTTGATCTGCGACTCCAGCGCCGCCGGCACCAGGAAGTCGCAGGGCACCGACCAGAAATCATCGTTGGCGATGGTCTCCGTACCCGGCGCGCCAAGCAGCGTCTTGTTCTCCGCCAGATAGCGCTTGAGTGCGACGACATCCAGCCCGGCGTCGTTGCAGACCGTGCCGCTGACATCCTGGATCGCCACGACCCTTGCCCCGGCCTGGGCGAACATCCGGGCGCTGGCTTCGCCGACGTTGCCGAAGCCCTGCACGGCGACGCGCGCGCCCTCGATGGGAATGTTCAGTCGCCGTGCCGCCTCGCGGGCCGTCACAAAGACGCCGCGCCCGGTCGCGTCGGATCGCCCGAGCGAACCGCCGAGCGACAGCGGCTTGCCGGTCACCACGCCAGTCACCGTCCGCCCCTGGCCCATCGAATAGGTGTCCATCATCCAGGCCATGATCTGGGCGTTGGTGTTCATGTCCGGCGCCGGGATGTCCTTGTCCGGCCCGATCATCGAACTGATCTCACTGGTGTAGCGGCGGGTCAGCCCTTCCAGCTCGGACATCGACAGTTGCCGGGGATCGACGCGGATGCCACCCTTGGCGCCGCCAAACGGCACGTTCACCACGGCGTTCTTGATCGTCATCCAGCCGGAAAGTGCCATCACCTCGGACAGGGTCACATCCTGATGGTAGCGAATGCCGCCCTTGCCGGGGCCGCGCGAGGTGTTGTGATGCACCCGGTAACCCTCAAAGTGCGCCACCGTGCCGTTATCGAGCCGGATGGGCACATCGACAATCAGCGAGCGCTTGGGATGACGCAGGGTTTCGACCCAGGGCTGCAGCGACTTATCGAGCAAGGGCGCCACCTGCTCGACCTGCTGCAGAAAAATGTGCCACGGACCGATGTTTTCCCGGGACAGATACGAAGGCAGTTGCGGAGCGTTCATGGTCTTTCCTTTCGCGCGGATTCGGGCACAGTGTGGCCCATTGCAGCGCCGATGACTAGCGCGCCATCGCCCCTTGGCGGTATGCTCTGCGCAAAACAACCAAACTGGAGACAATCTGTGACTGCCTTGCTGCCGCAACCCGATCCCGATGGCCTGCTGGAATACTCGGTGGTGTACACCGACCGCGCGCTGAACCACATGTCGCAGCGCTACCAGGGCGTCATGAAGGACGTCTCGCGCCTGCTGAAGAAAGTCTACAACGCCCGCTCTGCCGTCATCGTGCCCGGCAGTGGCACTTTCGGCATGGAAGCCGTGGCCCGCCAGTTCGCCACCGACCAGAAGGTATTAGTTATCCGCAACGGCTGGTTCAGCTTCCGCTGGACGCAGATTTTCGACATGGGCCGCATTCCGTCCGAAAGCATTGTCCTCAAGGCCCGGCAAGTCGGCAGCGGTGCGCAGGCGCCGTTCGCCCCGCCACCGATCGACGAAGTCGTCGCCGCCATCCGTCAGCACCGGCCGGCAGTCGTCTTCGCACCGCACGTCGAAACCGCCTCCGGCATGATCCTGCCCGACAGCTACATCAAGGCGGTCGGCCAAGCCGTGCGCGAGGTCGACGGCCTGTTCGTGCTCGATTGCGTCGCTTCCGGCACGGTCTGGGTCGATATCGCGGCGAACGACGTGGATGTCCTGATCAGCGCACCGCAAAAGGGCTGGAGTGCCTCGCCGTGCTGCGCCCTGATCGCCCTCGGCGAACGCGCTCGCGAACGCATTGACGCGACGACCAGCACCAGCTTCGCCTGCGACCTCAAGAAGTGGCTGCAGATCATGGAAACCTTCGAAAACGGTGGCCACGCCTACCACGCGACGATGCCAACCGATGCGCTGGCTGCCATGCGTGACGTGATGCTGGAAACCGAAGCCTACGGCTTCGACAAGGTGTGCAAGGAACAACAGGAACTCGGCCGGCGCATCCGTGCCCTGCTCGTTGCCGAAGGCTTCCCGAGCGTCGCCGCCGAAGGCTTCCAGGCACCCGGCGTGGTGGTCAGCTATACCACCGACCCGGACATCCAGAGCGGCAAGAAATTCCTCGCCCTCGGGCTGCAGACTGCAGCCGGCGTGCCGCTGCAATGCGACGAACCGGCTGAGTTCCGCACCTTCCGCATCGGGCTGTTCGGCCTGGAGAAGCTGCACGACCCGGAGCAGACCGTGGCCAGGCTGGCCGCTGCACTGTCCCGCATGAATTCGACTGCCTGACCCGGGAGCAATCGATGTCTCAGCTGGACGATCAGGAACGTCAGCGCCTGCAATACCTGTCGACGCTCTTCGAGCGCCACCCTGACGCGATGGTGGTTACCGATGCCGACAACCGCATCGTCGAAGTCAATCCCGCTTTTTCGCAGATCACGGGATTTGCTGCCGAAGCGGTGGTTGGCCAGGATCCCGGCATGCTGTCTTCCGGCCACACACCGCCGGAAACCTATGCCGAGATGTGGCAGGCACTGCGCAGCGATGGCTTCTGGCAAGGTGAGTTCTGGGACCGCCGGGCCGATGACAGCATCTACCCCAAGTCAGTCAGCATCACGGTTGTCCGCGACGCCTCGGGCACGGTCACCCACCATGTCGCCATCTTCCGCGACACGTCGGAACGCAAGAGCGCAGCCGACCAGATTTTCCAGCTGACGCACAACGATGCGCTGACCGGCCTGGTCAACCGCACCACCGTTGAAGGCCAGCTCGACCAGATGCTGACCAGCGCCCGTCGGGATGGCGGCTTGGTGGCGGCGATTCTTATCGACATGGACAATTTCAAGCAGTTCAATGACACGCTCGGCCATGCCGTCGGCGACCGGCTACTGGTCGAAATCGCCAGCCGCCTGCGGCAATTCGTGCGCGCCAGCGACGTCATTTCCCGGCTCGGCGGCGACGAATTCCTGATCGTCGCCCCCGACATCGAGGGCGCCATGTCGGTCTCGGCCATCGCCAGCAAGATCAGGCGCGGGCTTTCCGAACCGCACCAGATCGACTCACACCTGCTCTATGCCACGCCAACCATCGGCATCAGCCTCTTTCCCGGCGATGGCGACGATGCCGAAACGCTGATCAGGAATGCCGAGACGGCGATGTACAACGCCAAGTCGCTCGGCCGCGATACCTTCAAATTTTTTGCCCCGACGATGAATGCGGCGGCCCACGAGCGCCTGAAGCTGGAAAATGCGCTGCGCCTGGCGCTGGAAGAAACGACGCTGCAGAACGCGCCGCAGTTTCGCGTGCACTTCCAGCCGCAAATGGACATTACGACCGGCCGGATTACCCGCCTGGAAGCGCTGGCCCGCTGGCAGGCGCCGGAATTCGGTCTGGTGCCGCCGAGCACCTTCATCCAGATCGCCGAGGAAACCGGCCTGATCCAGCCGCTCGGCGACTGGATCTTCTGGGAAGCCTGCCGGCAACTGCGCAATTTCAAAGAACAGGGCGTCACCGACATGCGGGTCGCCGTCAATCTGTCGACCCAGCAACTGCGCAATGAAAATCTGCCGACCGTGGTGCGCGGCGCGCTGGCCTGCTATGGCCTGTCGCCGACGGAGCTCGAACTGGAGATCACCGAAAGCGTCGCCATGCACAACCCCGAGCTGACGATGGCCATCCTCGGGCAACTCAACGAACTCGGCATCGTGCTCGCCATCGACGACTTTGGCACCGGCTACTCGTCGCTTTCCTACCTCAAGCACCTGCCGATCCACCGCCTGAAGATCGACCGCAGCTTCGTCCGCGACATCACCTCCAATCACGACGACGTCGCCATCTGTTCGGCCATCATCGTGCTCGGCCACGAGTTGGGCCTCGACATCATCGCCGAGGGCGTCGAAACCGAACCCCAGCGCGACTACCTGAAACGCCTCAATTGCGATCTGCTGCAGGGTTTCCTGTACAGCAAGCCGCTGCCGGCAGAAGAAGTGGTCGAATTCCTTCGCCGCTGGAACACCCAGTTCGACGACTGATGCCCGACAGGCGATGTCGGGCATTTTGATTTTGGCCCTTTTTTCGGGCCGACCGCGCCCCGAAGGAATCCACAGCGACGAGCCAGCTTTGCTGGCCGTCTTGCTGTGCAGGAGCTTCATCAGTCCCCTTGGGGGATAGCATTCCGGCCGATTACAAGGCGCGCGAACTCGCCATCTTCTCCAGGCCCGTGACCACCCGCAAACTGGCCTGCTCCATCCGCGCAATCGCCTGAACGGCCGCCCGGACGTTGCCGCTGGCAAACTTCGCCAGCGCCTCCTTGCCGTTGGCATGGACGTCCTTGTGTGGCAATTCCAGTTCGCGATAGCCGGGCAGCGCCGAATAGAGCGTCCGACCCTCGCCTTCGTAGTACCACTTGCCGAGCCGGCAGGCAGTGTGGCTTGCCGAGTCATCGCTGGTCTTTTCGGAAAGCCCGAAGAACACCTTGTAAATCTCGAACTTGAAGATCAGGTGATCGAGTTTAGCCAGCTCGACAAAAGCCCGCAATGTCGTGGCGCTGATCGCCTGTTCCATCTGCTGGCTGAGACCGAGCGCAGTTGCCATTTCGCCCGCCATGCTCACGCCGCGACCGCTGAATTCCAGCGACTGGCGCGAAAGGTCGTCCACCTTGTCCTTGACCTTGTTGGCCTCGCCCTGGATGGACTTGACGACCGGAATAATCTCCTTGGTCGCCTTGTCGGTCTTGGCCGACAGGTTCTGCACCTCCTTGGCCACCACGGCAAAGCCACGGCCATGCTCGCCGGCAGGCGCGGCTTCTACCGCGGCATTCATCGACAGCAGGTGAGTCTGCGCCGCGATCTGCTGGATCAGTTCGACGATGTCGGTAATCTGGCGCGTCTGCCGATGCAGCGCCCCGACTTCCTTGACCGTCTCAGCCGACTCGTCCGCCATCTGCTGCAGGCAATCGGCAATTTCCTGGACAGTGCCCTTGGTCTCGCCCGCCACTTTGGACGCACGCTGGGCGGTCTGGCGCTCCGCCTGCATGCCGGCGGCCATCTCGGCCATGCTCTTCTGAGACTCGGCGAACGAGATGCTAAATTGGGCCAGGCATTTTCCCAACGCACGATACATCAGGATTTCCTCACGGGCCCCGGCCAGTTCGAGCCGAAGCTCGTCCGCTTCGGCGCTTCCCCCCGGCAAGTGCTCGATCATCGCCCAACCTCCGCACAGCGCCTTACATAGGCGCATGCAGTCAAGCGTGCGCCCGCATATTCCCTTGCAAATCCTGACATCACCACTCCTGAAATTATTGACGCCCCGGCGAGGCTGTAGCCGGCAATCTTACTTCACCGCCGCCCTGCCCAGCCACTTGAGCAAGACCCCGTAGAGCAGTTCCGGCGACACCGGCTTGGGCAAAAAATCATTCATCCCGGCGGCAAGGCAGTTTTCGCGGTCTTCGCTGAAAGCGTTGGCGGTCATCGCCACGATCGGGACAGTACCGCCATTGTGGAGCAGACGCAGTAGCCGGGCGGCGTCCAACCCGCCCATCTTCGGCATCTGTAGATCCATCAAAACAATCGCATAATTTGCATGCTGGAACTGCACCAGCGCCTCTTCGCCATCGCCGGCAATATCCACAAGCATTCCCACCTCTTCGAGCATTTCGCGGGCGACCATCTGGTTGATCGGCTCGTCCTCGACGAGGAGTATCCGCTGCCCTGCGTACTTGCCGCGCAGCGACTCTTCGATCGACGACATGAAAACGGGCTGCGCCTGCGCATCGCCGCCCAAGGCCAGATGCCGCTGCAAGACATCGTGTAGCGTCGACGTCGACAGCGGCTTGCCGAGTACGCCGGCAAAGCCGGTGCGCCTGGCCTCCTGGGCCAGATCGTCGTCATTTGAAGGCGTCATCAGAAATCCGATTGCTTCGCCGGCACCCGGCAGTTCGCGAATCTTCACCAGCGTATCGAGCCCGTCCATGCCGGGCAAGAACAGATCGATCAACAGTACGCTGTACGGGTCGCCTTCCGCCTCGGCCTGGGCAAAGGCCCGGACAGCCTCTTCGCCGGATGCCACGCCATCGCCACGCACGCCGACCAGCCTGAGCTGCTGGAGGATGACCATGCGCGACATCGTCACATCCTCGACCACCAGCGTCCGCACGCCGCTGAATGCCGTGGTTTCCTGGCGAAAGGCTGCCGACTGCCCGTCCTTACCGAGGCGTGCTGTCAGCCAGAAAATACTACCCTTGCCCGGCGTGCTCGTCGCCCCGGCCTCGCCCTGCATCATGCGTGCGATATTGCGGCTGATCGCCAGCCCCAGCCCGGTGCCACCGTACTTGCGTGTCACCGACTCGTCAGCCTGCCGGAAGGGTTCGAACAGACGTGTCAGCTGTTCCGGATCGACCCCGATCCCGGTGTCCTCGACCTCGAAACGCAACAGCAGGTCGTTTTCGCTTTCATCCTCGATACAGACCCGCACTGCAATGCTGCCGCGCTCGGTAAACTTGACCGCGTTGCCGACATAATTCAGCAGCGCCTGGCCCAGGCGCGTCGCATCGCCACGCAGGCCATAAGGTACCTGCCCGGCGTCGACAATCAGTTCCAGCCCCTTCTCGCGCGCCCTCTCGCCGACCATGTCGCAGACACGGGCAAGCATGTCCTCCAGATCAAAAGGTTTGTCCTCAAGCACCAGCCGCCCGGAATCGATTTTCGAAACGTCGAGAATGTCGTTGATCACGGCCAGCAGATGGTCGGCGGCCCCGGAAATCTTCTCCAGCTTCTGCAACTGCTCCGGCGTCGCGTCCCTGCGGCGCAGCATGTGGGTCAGGCCGACGATGGCATTGAGCGGCGTGCGGATTTCGTGGCTCATGTTGGCCAGGAATGTACTCTTCGCCCGCCCGGCCGCCTCGGCTTGTTCCTTGGCCAGAACCAGCTCCGCCGTGCGCTCGGCGACCAGCTCTTCCAGATGGTGGCGATGCTGCTCCAGTTCCGCGGCATCCAGCTTTTTCCCGGTGACGTCCTCCTTGATGCACAGATAGTGTGTCACCGTGCCATCCGCCTGACGGATGGGCGAGAAAATCTCGTTCTCGACGAATACTTCGCCGTTGCGCCGCCGATTGATCAGTTCGCCCTGCCAGGTTTCACCCCGGCTCAACGCCGCCCACAGCGCCCGGTAGCGCTCGTCTGGCGTCAGCCCGGATTGCAGGATGCTCGGATTGCGCCCCCGGACCTCGTCCAGCGTATAGCCGGTCTGGCGCTCGAAGGCCTCATTGACGTACTCGATCTCGGCCCGGGTGTTGGTGATGACGATGCTGTTCGGATTCTGGTCGACCGCCAGCTGCAACTTGCGAATCAACTGCTCCTCGTTGAAACGCTCGATCGCGATACGCGCGATACGGGTCGCCATGGCCAGCACACGCTGATCGAAATCGCCGGGTTTCCCCGGCGCGTCGAAATACAGATCGACGGTGCCGAGCAAACCGCCGTCAGTGTCGAAAATGGGCGTAGACCAGCATGCGTACAGGCCATGCTCGCGCAACAAGGCCTGATAGTCGGCCCAGCGAGGATCGTCGGCAATTGCCTCGGCCACGACCTGCGCCTTGCGAGCCGCCGCACTGATGCAGCACGGCACGCCCTCGCCGATCTCCAGGCCGTTGAAGGCGGCAGCAACCACCCCGGACAGCGTCGGTGCGGCGCCAACTTCGAGAACCCTACCCTGCCTTGCCGCCAGCATGACCGCTACTCGCGCCCCAAACAGCAGCGCTTCGATCTTCAGGGCCAGCGCACTCAGAAATGCCGGCAAGGGCAGATTGCTGACCAGCATTTCCAGCAATTCACCATTGGCCTGCGCAAGGGCCTCGCTGCGCCGCTGGTCGCTCAAGTCGCGGAGGACGACTGCCAGGCGCGACAGGTTGCTGCGCAGGACGAGATTGGAAATGCCCAGCCGGAAAAGGTCGGCGGTTGCCTCTTCGCCGATGGCGTCGCAGATCAGGACGACCGGCAACAAGGGCCGATGCTGACGGACACGGGCCAGCAATGTGGAGAACAATTCATCCGGAACGCGAATGCTGACCAGCAAAGCATCCCAGGTCTCATCGAGAAAAAGCCCAAGTTGCTGCCAGTCGCCGGCGCGGCGAAAGCGGGAATACAGTCCGGACGAAACCAACCCGTCCTCAATGACAACCACATCACTCCAGCTATCCGAATACAACAGCAGCTGTCTGCCCTCTACATCGCATCTGTCGTCAGATGTCTTCATAGACGCTCCACCCTGGATTTCGCCACATGAAAACCGCAATGCGGCGATCCAATGATCATGCACTGCTGTTGGACTCGGGGCCATCGGGAAAGTGCCAGCGGAGAATTTCGAAATTCCTTACGCAAATCGCGGTCAAATGGCAAATACGCAAGGCTCCGACTCGCAATCCGCACAACCGGCCCAAGCACCATTCCCAAATGCCTATCAGGTAATTGGCACCGACATTTGGCAGCTTTGCCGATTGAATTCACTCGCAAAGCTGACAGAATTGAAGGCTTTGCAAAAATTAGCCCGGGAGAATGACGACATGTCGATGGTCACGGGAACCAAAGACAGCATGACGAGCCGTCCTCGGCCTTCGCGGGCCAAGGCTGTATGGCGTATCGTTCTGGCATATGTAGTCATTTCCGTTACCTGGATCATCGTTTCCAACGGTCTGATCGGCGTTTCAACAAGCGCACCCGGCGATTCGGCGATCTGGCACACAGTCAGGGACCTGATCTTCGTTGTCCTGACTTCCGCGCTGCTGCTATTGCTGGTAACGCGCCTCAGCCGGCAACTGGCAACCACCGACGAGCAATTCATCAACGTTGCCGAGCAGGCCAGGGACGTGCTGGTCATCTGCGACAATACCTTGCACATTGCCTACGCCAACCCGGCATTCCAGACCTTGACCGGCTACTCGGCGGCCGAACTTGACGACATGCATGTCGTCAACCTGGTCCCCGCCGAAAATGTAGCCCGCCTGGAGGCCCATATCGAGGCCCTGCAGACAACCGCCTTCCTCAGGCAACCGTGGGTGGTCGTCGGCAAGACTGGCCGGCGCTGCAATCTGGAAGTGACCTCCCAGCGGCTAGGCGATGGCCGCTATCTGGCCATCGGGACCGAAATCGATGAAACGCAACTGGCCAAAAAAGCAGCGGAACTGGAGCGCCAGCGCCTGAACGTGCTGCTGCGCTCGATCCCCGATCCGGTCTGGCTGAAGGACGCCAGCGGCGTCTATCTCGCGTGCAATCCGGCGCTGGAAAAACTGTTGGGCCTTCCCGCCGGACAAATCATCGGCAAAGCCAGTCGCGAATTGTTGCCGCCGGAAATGCTTGGCTCTTACGCGGCAGAGGACAGGGGCATTGCCGAGACGAAGCAGCAAGTAACCTACTGTCAGTCCTACCCCAACCCGGATGGTGGGACCGCCTACTTTGTCACCACCAAATGCCCGGTTCTCGACGCTGAAGGCCAATTGACGGCCATTTTCGGCATTGCCCGCGACGTCACAGCAGAACGCAATGCACACTTCGAACTGGCGGCGAGCGAGGAGCGCTTCCATACCCTGTTCGACTCGGCGACCGACCTGATCATGGTCGCCAACATGAAGGCCCAGTTCATCGACGTCAACCGATGCGCCTGCGATGCACTCGGCTACACGCGAGAAGAGTTTCTGGAAATGCGCGTAACGGATATCCAGAATGACGCCAGCCTGGACGAATTGACACGCTTGTGGCATTCCGAAGAAATCCGGCATGGCGTCACCCTGCGGCATACGCTTCTTCGCAAGGATGGCAGCGGTTTTCCGGCCGAAGTGCGGGTCAATCGCCTCGATCTCGATGGACAGGCCTATTTGATGGCCGTGATTCGAGACATTACCGCCCAGACCGCTGCCGAAAATCTGCTGCGCGCCAGCGACGAACTGAATCGCGCCATTTTCGACGCGACGACGGCCCAGATGGCGGTCATCGACCGGAACGGCGACCTGATTGCCGTCAATGCCGCCTGGACCCGCTTTGCCGAGGCACATCGCTGCGATGCCCAGCAGGAACCCCGAACCGGCCTGGGCAGCAATTTCTTCAATGCCTGCTGCCAGGACTGCCGCCCGGATGCTGATCAGGCCATCATCGCAGCCGCGGGCGTGCGCGCTGTCCTGAATGGCGAGACGGAGCGCTTTTCCATGGAGAGCCAATGTGCCACGCCGGAAGAGACGCTGTGGTTCATGATGAATGCCACACCGTTGAAAACGGGAGTTGGCGGTGCGGTCATCACCTACCTTGACATCACCGGAATCAAAACGGCGCAGGAAACCCAGGTCCGCTATTCGCTGCAGTTGCAGGCGCTGGCCCGGAAACATCAGGAAATCGAGGAAAAGGAACGACTCCGGCTGTCGATGGAACTACATGACCAGATCGGCCAATCGCTGGCAGCACTGAAAATTTCGCTGGCCCGCGCCAAACGCTGGGTCGCAGAAGACCCGGCCGGCGAAGCCGCCCTGGAAAATTCAATGGGCATTGTCGACAGCGTCGCCCAGATGACCCACGACATTTCTCACCGCCTGCGTCCACCGCTGCTCGACGAACTGGGCATCAAATCCGCATTGTCCTGGCACATCGGCAACCTGCCCTGTCCGGAAAACATCCGCATTCATTTCGAAGAAGACATCGGCGCCGAACGCTTCCCGGAGTCGGTCGAACTGTCCTGTTTCCGCATTGTTCAGGAAGCCTTGAACAATGCGCTGCGCCACGCCGAACCGAGCGAAATCAGGGTCAAAATCTACAGCACGCCTGAGCATCTTTGCCTGGCCGTCCGCGACGATGGCCACGGTTTCGATCTCGACGTTCCGATCCAGTCCAATGAAAAATGGATTTCGCTCGGCCTGATCGGCATCCGCGAGCGGATCGCCCAACTCGGCGGCAGCCTCCATATCGACACCAGACCCAATGCCGGAACCAATGTTTCGGCCTGTTTGCCCAAGGAAATCCCGGCATGAAAAACATACGCATTGTCGTCATCGACGACCATCATCTGGTCCGGGCCGGCATCCTCTCGCTGCTGAGCGATCACAACGATATCGAAATCGTCGGCGACACCGGCTTCAGCGACGAGGCTGTCAGGCTCGTAGCGGACACCCAGCCCGATGTCGTGCTGCTCGACATCGCCATGCCCGGACAGACCGGCTATCAGTTGATCCCGGCCATTGCCGAAAGGGCGCCCAAGGCGAAAATCATCATCCTTTCGATGCACGACACGCAGGAACACGTCAATTCCGCGCTGCGACTGGGTGCCCACGGCTATATCGTCAAAACGGCAGCCCCGGAGGAGCTCAATTTCACCATCCGGCGCGTGCTGCAGGGCGAACTGTCGCTGCCGGCTTCGGTTTCGCGCGAGATGCTTGAGCTCTACCTCGAAAAGGTCCGCAAGACCCATGACCTGACGGCACGCCAGAGCACGGTGCTAAAGATGACCGTCGATGGCAAGCGCACCAAGGAAATCGCCTTCGCGCTCGACATCAGCGTCAAGACCGTCGAAACCTATCGTTCGCAGATCATGGCCAAGCTCGGGCTGCAGGACATCCCGGGATTGGTTCGCTATGCGATCCGAAATGGCCTCACCGAGTTGTAGGCATCAATCAGGCTTCAGCCACTTCTTCTCGCCGGCCGGAATGGCGAAGGGCAGCCAGTTTTCCGCTGGCGGCAGCGGACAGGTAGCAAAGGCCGTGAAGGCGCAGGGCGGGTTGTAGGCGCGATTGAAATCGAGGGTGATCGTCCCATCGTGCGGCGTATCCGCCTTCAGGAAGCGTCCGGCACCGTAGGTTTCCCGGCCGCTGGTCCGGTCGCGAAAAATGAAGAACACTTCTTTTTCGCCGACCGACATCGGCAACAACGCAACCTTCTGGTCAGCCACCTCGAAGACAGCCTGATGCGTTACCCCGACCATTTTCAGGTCGCCGGTGACATCGGGCACTTCCATTTGAATCGGGGGCGATAAAGCTTGCCACTCAGCCTCGATCTGCCAGGCCCGATCGAAGCCAAAATAGTCCAGGCCTCCAAACGGCCGACTGGCGGCCCAGTTTCGGTCGCGCACCCGCGCCGCCAAGCGAATGCTACGGTCGGCCACAAAAAATGCCCAATTTTGAAATTCCACCATCGACGGCTGGCCGGCGGCATCGGTCTGCAATTCACGCTGCTCGCCGTCGACCGGTTGCCAGAAAACACGGTTGCCCTCGCAGCGGAGGTCGCCAAGGTGCGCCGGCCCACCTGGCAGGCGGACCAGGCAATCGTCGCCGCTGCCAACGCGGTTGCTTCCCGGCTCCAGCCAGAACAGCCCGAGCAGGCCGAGCCAGCTATCCGGCGCGGCAAGCTCGTCGTGACGAGCCTGCCGCCAGTCTTCCCAAGCCCTATTTGGCAAAGCGCATGATCCCGTTTTCGCAGCTGACACGAATCGTATCCTTGGCGCCGAAACGGCCTTCCAAAATCGCCTTGGCCAACGGATTTTCGATCTGTTGCTGGATCGCCCGCTTCAACGGCCGGGCGCCGAACACCGGGTCGAAGCCGGCCTGCGCCAGTTCGGCCAGCGCGCTGTCGGCGACGACGATGCCCATGTCGAGCTGGGCCAGCCGCTTTTCGAGATAGCCGAGCTGAATCTTCGCAATGCCGGCGATGTGTTTTTCGTCCAGCGCGTGGAAGACCACCACCTCGTCGATCCGGTTGATGAATTCCGGCCGGAAGTAGGTCTTGACCTCGGCCATCACCGCCATCTTGATCACGCCGTAATCGTCGCCGGCCATCTGCTGGATCATCTGGCTGCCGAGGTTGGAGGTCATCACGATCACCGTGTTCTTGAAATCGACCGTGCGGCCCTGGCCATCGGTCATCCGGCCGTCGTCCAGGACCTGCAGCAGCACGTTGAAGACATCCGGATGCGCCTTCTCGACTTCATCCAACAGGATCACCGAATACGGTTTGCGCCGCACGGCTTCGGTCAGGTAGCCGCCCTCCTCGTAGCCGACATAGCCCGGCGGCGCGCCGATCAGGCGGGCGACCGAGTGCTTCTCCATGAACTCGCTCATGTCTATGCGAATCAGGTGATCCTCGGCGTCAAACATGAATTCGGCCAGCGCCTTGCACAGCTCGGTCTTGCCGACACCGGTCGGGCCGAGGAACAGGAAGGAACCATACGGCCGGTTCGGATCGGACAGTCCGGCGCGCGAACGGCGGATGGCGTCACCGACCAGACGCACGGCTTCGTCCTGGCCGACCACCCGCTTGTGCAGCCGGTCTTCCATGTGCAGCAACTTTTCGCGCTCGCCCTGCATCATCTTGCTGACCGGGATGCCGGTCGCCCGCGAGACGACTTCGGCGATTTCCTCGGCGCCAACCTGGGTACGCAACAGCTTGTTCTTAGGGGCTACGCCGTCGCCGACCTTTTCTGCCGCCTTCAGTTGCGCCTCAAGCTGCGGCAGCTTGCCGTATTGCAGCTCGGCAACCTTGTCGAGCTTGCCTTCGCGCTGCAGCCTGACGATGTCGGCCTTCAGGTGGTCAATTTCTTCCTTGATCTGCGCCGAGCCGAGCACCGCCGATTTCTCGGCCTTCCAGACCTCTTCCAGGTCGGAGTATTCCTTGGTCAGCTTGGCGATCTCGTCCTCGATCAGCCCAAGGCGCTTAATCGACGCCTCGTCCTTTTCTTTCTTGACCGCCTCACGCTCGATCTTCAACTGGATGATGCGGCGGTCGAGCTTGTCCATCACCTCCGGTTTGGAGTCAATTTCCATCTTGATCCGGGCCGCGGCCTCGTCGATCAGATCGATGGCCTTGTCTGGAAGAAAGCGGTCGGTGATGTAACGGTGGCTCAACTCCGCCGCGGCGACGATGGCCGGGTCGGTGATATCGACGCCGTGGTGCAGTTCGTACTTTTCCTGCAAGCCGCGCAGGATGGCAATAGTCGATTCAACACTCGGTTCCTCGACCAGCACTTTCTGGAAGCGGCGCTCCAGCGCGGCGTCCTTCTCGATGTACTTGCGATATTCGTTGAGCGTGGTGGCGCCGATGCAGTGCAGTTCGCCGCGGGCCAACGCCGGCTTAAGCATGTTGCCGGCGTCGATCGCGCCTTCGGCCTTGCCGGCGCCGACCATGGTGTGCAGTTCGTCGATGAACAGGATGATCTGCCCGGCTTCCTGCGACACCTCCTTCAGCACGGCTTTCAGGCGTTCCTCGAACTCGCCGCGGTATTTGGCGCCGGCCAGCAGCCCGGCCATGTCGAGGACCAGCACCTTCTTGCCCTTCAGGGTTTCCGGCACCTCTTCGTTGACGATACGCTGGGCCAGGCCTTCGACGATGGCCGTCTTGCCGACGCCCGGTTCGCCGATCAGCACCGGGTTGTTTTTGGTGCGGCGCTGCAGGATCTGGATGGCGCGTCGGATTTCATCGTCGCGGCCGATCACCGGGTCGAGTTTGCCCTGGGCAGCGCGCTCGGTCAGGTCGATGCAATATTTCTTCAGCGATTCGCGCTGGCCTTCGGCATCCTGCGAATCGACGCCCTGCCCGCCGCGCACGGCCATTATCGCGGCATCCTGCGATTTTCGGCTGAGGCCGTGCTGACGGGCGAGACGTCCGGTCTCGTTCTTGTCTTCGCTAAGGGCAAGCAGGAACATTTCGCTGGCAATGAACTGATCGCCGCGCTTCTGGGCTTCCTTGTCGGTCAGGTTGAGCAGGTTGTTCAGGTCACGACCGACCGAGACGTCACCGCCATGGCCCTCAACCTTGGGCAGGCGGGTCAGCGCCTGTTCGAGATCGCGCTTGAGGCCTGGCACGTTGGCGCCAGCCCGCGAAAGCAAGGAAGAGGTTCCACCGTCGTCCTGATTGAGCAGCGCCAGCAACAGGTGCTGCGGCTCGATGAATTGCTGGTCGTTGCCGATGGCCAGGCTCTGTGCGTCGGCCAGTGCTTCCTGGAATTTGGTCGTGAACTTGTCAAGTCGCATGTCGGCTCCCCGGGTGAGAAATTTGTGTTAGCCAGTAGATGAGGCTGGATGGCAAAACTTCAACCTCCAGGCATCAGGAATTTCCGAATTACGTCCCTCTGAAAACCCGCACAGGTAATTTAGATTGTGCTAAAGTTTGACTGGTAATTTTGATGTTTTCGTCAAATATAAAACAGTGGAGACCGAAGACATGAACAATAGAGGCATGACCCTTCACGGCAAGCTGCTTGCCATGACTGTGATCACCCTGGCGGCGCTGGCCGCTCTGTTTACCGTGCTGCTGATCAACGGCAAGAGCCAGATGATGGACGACCGCCAGGCCAAGGTGCGCAACCTGGTCGAGGTCGCCCATGCCACCCTGGCCCACTATGAGCAACAGGCCCGCGACGGCAAACTTTCCGCTGACGAGGCAAAGAAGGCCGCCGCGACAGCCGTCCGCACGATGCGCTACGACAAGATCGAGTATTTTTGGATCAATGACCTGAACGACACCATGGTCATGCACCCGATCAAGCCCGAACTCGAAGGCAAGAAGCTGGACCAGATCAAGGACAAGAACGGCAAGTTCCTGTTCGTCGAATTCAATCAGGTCGTCAAGACGAAGGGCGCCGGTTTCGTCGATTACCTGTGGCCAAAACCGGGCGCCGAGGAAGGCGTGCCCAAAATTTCCTTCGTCATGGGCTTTGAGCCCTGGGGCTGGGTCATCGGCTCCGGAATCTACGTCGACGACGTCGAAGCCAAATTCCGCAGTGACGCGATCAAGCTGCTGCTCTGGGGGCTCGCCATCGGCGCCTTCATCGCCATTTCGTCGTTCCTTTTGTCGACCAACATCCTCCGCACGCTGGGCGGCGAACCGGCCGTCGCTTCGGCGATCACCCGGCGCATTGCCGGCGGCGACCTGGCGACACCGATCGAGTGCGATCCGAACGACAAGGATAGCCTGCTGGCCAATATCCGAACGATGCAGGGCAACTTGCGTGACATGGTCGCCAGCATCGTCCGCAACGCCGAACTGGTTGCCTGCTCGGCCGACCAGTTGCTGGTCGCCTCCGAGCAGGTCGCCGAGCGCGCGCGCCAGCAAAGCGATGCTGCTTCATCAATGGCCGCCTCGGTCGAAGAAATGGCCGTCAGCATCGATCAGGTCAAGGAAAACGCCACCGAGGCCCACAACATTTCGGAAGCCTCCGGGGCGCTGTCGAACGACGGTGCATCCGTCATCCACAACGCCGCCAGCGAAATGCGCAAGATTTCCGAAGCCGTGCAGTCGTCTTCGCAGATCGTCGAAGACCTCGGGCACCAGTCCGACCACATTACGTCGATCGTCAACACCATCAAGGACATCGCCGACCAGACCAACCTGCTCGCCCTCAACGCCGCCATCGAGGCCGCGCGGGCCGGCGAACAGGGCCGCGGCTTTGCGGTCGTCGCCGACGAAGTGCGCAAGCTGGCCGAGCGCACCGCCCTGTCGACCACCGAGATCGCCGGCATGGTATCCAGCATCCAGAATGGCACGCGCAGCGCCGTCAGCAGCATGCAGGCCGGCGTTGAACAAGTCAGCCATGGTGTTGAGTTGGCCAACCAGGCGGGCGAATCGATCAACCGTATCCGCGATGGAGCGACTCGAGTAACCGCCGTGGTCAACGATATTTCGGGGTCGATCGTCGAGCAGAGCATCGCCAGCAATGACATCGCCCAGAAGCTGGAGACCATTGCCCAGATGTCCGAAGAAAGCGCTGCCGCTGTGCGCCATACCGCCGATGCGGCGCGTCAGCTTCAGTCCCTGTCCAGTTCGCTGCACCAGACCGTGTCGAAGTTCCGGACCTGAGCGGCGGCAACAAAACCATAACGGGGCCTGCCGGCCCCGTTATGGTTTCAGTTCGACCGCAAATGCTACGGTCGGCCTTCAAAAAAGGCAAAAATCGAAATTTCCCTGCTACGTCCCCTGCTGCCAGCGCGCAGCGGCGCTGTCGTCGATTTCCCGGGCATCAACCCAGTGCGCGCCGTCCGGCGTCGCCTCGCGCTTCCAGAACGGGGCGCGGGTCTTCAGGTAATCCATGACGAACTCGCAGGCCGCGAAAGCTTCGCCGCGATGGGCACTGGTCACGGCGACCAGCACGATCTGGTCGCACGGCTTGAGCGGCCCGACCCGGTGGATGACCAGCACGTCGTAGAGATCCCAACGTCCTTTCGCTTCGGCGACGATGGCTTCGAGCGCCTTCTCGGTCATCCCCGGATAGTGTTCGAGGGTCATCTCCGAGACGCTGGCCCCGTCGTTGATATCGCGCACCAGGCCGAGAAAGCTGGCCAGCGCCCCAACCCGGGCATCGCCGGCGCGCAAGGCGGCCAACTCTGCCCCGAGATCGAAATCCGCTTCCTGAACCCGAACTGTCATCGCCAATACCCCTGCCTCTCTGCTAACCAATAACGACTACCGACTAACAACCAACTCAAGCCACCTCGCGCGCTTCAAGGAAACGCAGATTGGGATATTTCTCTTTGACCATGTTCAGATAAACATTGTTCGGCGCCAGATAGACTGGATCGTCGGCCCCATCCAACGCGACGTTGGCGCTGTAGCGGTCGGAGAGCTGGCGCAGTTCGCCGGCATCGCCGTGGATCCAGCGCGCCGTCGCGCAGTTGTAGTGTTCGAAGATGACCTGGACGCCGTATTCGTTTTCCAGCCGGCTGGCGACGACGTCGAACTGCAGCGTACCGACGGCGCCGAGGATCAAGTCGGTACCTGAAAGCGGCCGGAACAACTGGGTCGCGCCCTCTTCCGCCAGCTGCTGCAAGCCCTTCTGCAACTGTTTGATCTTCAGCGGATTGGCAATGCGCGCCAGGCGGAAATGTTCCGGCGCGAAGGACGGAATGCCGGTGAAGCGCAGTTCTTCGCCCTCGGTAAAGGTTTCGCCCAGCCGGATCGTGCCGTGGTTGGGGATGCCGATGATGTCACCCGGCCAAGCCTCGTCGGTCGTCGACCGGTCGCGCGCCATGAAGGTAATGGCGTTGTTGATCGACAGCATCTTGCCGCCATCGACCTGCTTGACCTTCATACCCCGGTCGAAGCGGCCGGAACAGACGCGCAGGAAGGCGATGCGGTCGCGGTGCTTGGGGTCCATGTTGGCCTGGATCTTGAACACGAAACCGGAGAACTTCGGCTCGTTCGGCTGCACCTGGCGAGTCACGGCCGGCCGGGCGATTGGCGGCGGCGACAGATCGACGACAGCATCGAGCAGGCTCTGCACGCCGAAGTTGTTGACCGCCGAACCGAAGAACACCGGTGACTGCTTGCCGGACAGATAGGCCTCGGCATCGAAGGCATGCGAAGCACCACGGACCAGCTCGATATCCATACGCAACTCGTCGGCCTGCGTGCCGATCAGCTCGTCGAGCCGCGGGTTGTCGAGGCCCTGGATGATCTCGGCAGTACCCTTCTCGGCCTGCGGGTCGAAGAAGGCGATGGCGTCGTCGTAAAGGTGATAGACGCCGCGGAAACGCTTGCCCATGCCGATCGGCCAGGTCATCGGCGCGCACTGGATGCCGAGCACCGACTCGATTTCGTCGAGCAGATCGATCGGCTCCTTGCCCTCGCGGTCGAGCTTGTTGATGAAGGTCAGGATCGGCGTGTCGCGCATGCGGCAGACGTTCAACAGCTTGATCGTCTGCGCCTCGACGCCGTTGACCGAGTCGATGACCATGACCGCCGAGTCGACGGCGGTCAGCGTGCGGTAGGTATCTTCCGAAAAATCCTCGTGGCCTGGCGTGTCGAGCAGGTTGATCATGCACTCGCGGTACGGGAACTGCATCACCGACGAGGTCACCGAGATGCCCCGCTGCTTTTCCAGTTCCATCCAGTCAGAAGTCGCATGGCGCGAGGCCTTGCGGGCACGCACTTCGCCGGCCACCTGAATGGCGCCGCCGAACCACAGCAGTTTCTCGGTCAGCGTCGTTTTACCGGCGTCGGGGTGGGAAATGATCGCGAAGGTGCGACGGCGGGCAATTTCAGTATCGAGAACGGTCACGGCGGGCTACAAAGTGCGGAAAGTCGGCAATTATACCGTTGCCGCACCGCAACAGCCGGCAATCAGGCGACCGGTAGCGCTTCCCGGTACAACGCCCGGCTGGCATGCGCCATCCATGGCAGGGTCAGCGGCAGCAAGGGCAGCAGCAAGACGCTGCCAATCACGACGGTGGCCAGCAAAATGGCCCAAAGAATGGCCACGGTAAAATTGCCGAAGACGACCCGCACGCTGCTTACCACCGCCTCGACCAGCCCTGCCCGGCGTTCGCACAAAAGCGGCACCGAAAACGCCGCGACACAATAAAGCAGAAACGCGACGACCAATCCCGATACCGCCGACCACTGCACAAAGGCCAGCACATTGGCGCTGGCCGGCAGCAGCTTGCCGAGCCAGACCGGCGTGGCGCCAACCATGTAGGCATAAAGAATCGCCGCGTCGGTGACGAAGATCATGAACAGCAGCGCACAAACCAGCGCCAGCGCCCACAAGGCCCGCGAGGCCCGGGCAAAACCGCGGCCGACACAGCCCAGGCTGACCGCCTCACCGGCTTCGAAGGCGTCGGCGATGCCGAAGAAGCCCGCCAGCATGGCTGGTCCGACCAGCATGAAGGCACCGGCGGCGGCAATGACGAAGGGCGCCCAGCCTTGGGCCAGCAGGCCACCGATGATCGCCAGGCCACCCAGCGTGAAGACCAACGCGTAGGCTGTGCCGACGCCGCGCGTGGCGCGGGTGACGCGCCAACCTTGGGCCAGGGCCCGACGCAGGCTGGCGATGGAAAGAGAAGAATTTGTCATGGGCGGTCCGATCGAAGGTCAGCCGCCCAAGCAAAAAGGCGGCAGCATGATCGAGACTACCTAATACGCACCCCGCTCCGCCCTAATGCAAATCAAATTCCCGCAGTGACGATCAGACCACGACCAGCGTCTGCCGCCCGTACCACTCCTCGCCGGCTGGCAGGCTGACCGGACGGGTTGCCGCCGCTTCGAGACACAGCATGTGGCGCCAGCCGTTGGCCGGCATATCGGCCATGCCGGCACATTTATCGACCCAGGGGTTCCACACCACGACATCCGGAAAGCCCTGGGCCTGAATGCCCAGGCTCAGGTTGCCCGCCTGCAGCAGCTGCGGCCGCTTGACGTTGTAGTAGACGCGGTCAATTTCCTGGTCGACGATCAGTTCGGTGCCGGTTTCGCGAATCACCTTGTCGCCGCTGGCGGCATCGCGGTATTCATGACCATGCAACCCCTCTAGGGCGACATCCTCGACCTGGACTACACGCAGGTAGCTGTGCAGCGCACCGGTAAATGAAAACGGCTCGCCGCCGGTGTTGGTGACGGAGAATTCGATATCGACGCGGTCGGCCTCGAGCATGACCGTCAACTCGGCCACGAAGGCATGCGGCCAAAGCGCGCGGGTCGACTCGTCATCGTTGCATTGCAGGGTGACCAGTGCGTAATCGTCCCCCGCACGCCGGGCACTGACGCTCCACGGACGGGTGCGCACAAATCCATGTTTGGGCAGATCGCCCACCGCGGCAAACTGCGGGAAACAGACGGGGACGCCGCCGCGGATCGCAACACTGCCGTCAAAACACGCCTTCTCGGAAAGGAAGAGCCGCTCGCGGCCATCCGACGTAACCCAGGACAGCAGTTGCGCGCCCAGCTTGCTGATGACGGCGCTGACGCCATTCTGGCCGTTCAGGCGCAGTGCTTCGATGCCGTGGAATTCGATGTCTTCAATGGAGGGTTTCATGGGGACCAGGAACGATATAAAGATTGGGACGGACGTGCAGCAGTTCGACCTCATGGCCGAGCAGAGTCACGCTGCCGGAGCGGCGATTGTCGCCGTTGTCGCTGTATTCGAAGGTATAGACACGCCGTAGCTTGAGGAGGCCGTCATCGTCGCGGGCCAGGCCCAGCGAACTGCCGACCACGGTCTCGTCGAGAAACTGCAATCCCTCGGCATGACAGGCGTTGCGGGCAGCGAGAATGCCTGTTTCCCGCGCTTTCAGGCTATCGAACCAGAACCAGGCAAGGATGGCAGTCAGGGCAAGGAGCAACAGTTCGTACAAGTTCATCGGCTAAGTATACGTAAAGCGGAAATACTCCACAGAAATATCACCAAATTACGAGATAATTCAGTCGTCAAATTCTGCCCATCTTTCATGAATTCTCCCCTTCAACTGTTTCGCGAACTGCTTCCGTTCGGGCCATCCAGCGCCGAACAGAGGGGTGCTGCCGCGGTTCGGGGGCTGCTCGACACGGTCTCCGGCCTGTCGCCGCAGGAAACAGTCGCCAAGCTGGCCAGCAGCGTGTTGCCGACGGTGGGCCGGCAAGCCAACCTGCACATGCGATTCAAGTTGCTGGAGGACATTCGCAGCGAAGCCGAACAAGCCCTGCCCAAACTTGAAGCGAGTATTGCCGAGGCAGTATTGCCGTTGCCGCTGGAGGCGACCACCGCCGCGCTGCATGCCGACAACCTGCTCAAGGGCCTGGCCATTACCTACGCCGGCATTGCCAGGAACATCGACAAGAGTCATCTGAATTCCGCGCTGAGCCACCTGTACCATCGCAGCATCCAGCGCGCGATGGCCATGGTCGCCCGTCGCCAATTGCTGGCCTATCGGGCCTACGCCACCCCGTCGGCCACCTCATGGCAAACGCTGCACGAGCTCTACCAGATGGTCCGCGGCCCGCAGGCCCAGCCGCTCAACGGCGAAACGGCTCCGATCGAACACGAATATCTCGGCGCCCTGCTCTTCGCCTATCTGGAACCGAGCAAGCTGCCCCGCGCCGAACTTGAAACGATCAACATCTGCTCGCGACAACTCGCTGCTTACGCGGTGATCGGTGAAGTCAGCCCGGAAACCGGCCCCGGCAAGAGTACCGACTCATGTTTCCTGGTTCGTCCGGACGAAGGCAACCCGGGTTATCCGATGATGCGCCTGCCCTCCGGAACGTCGATCTTCGGCAGCATCCTGATCGATTGCACCCAGGTGCTTGCCGCACTCGACCGCAACATCACCCGGCGTCCGGGCAAGACCGTCGAGCCCGATCTCGACGCACCGCCGGCGCTGCTGCAGAGCCTGCGCATCGCCATCGGCGGCAAGAGCGCCCGTCGCTTCAGCCGGACCCGTTTCCGGCCGCGCGGTGACCTGGTCACCGGCTTCCATCACGTCGTCAGCTTCCTTGACGGCAACACCTTTTCCCGTCGCTCGGTCGATACTGCCACCCGCTACGATGGCAAGGATTTTTCCTCCAGCGAATGGGCGCTGATCGACGAAAGCCCGGACGGTTTCCTGCTGCGTTTCATCAAGGGTGAAAAGCGCAATCTGGGTGCCGGCGACATCGTCGCCCTGCAGCCGCGCGAATCGAGCAAAATTCACGTCTGCCTGGTCCGCCGTATCTCGTCCTCCCAGGTTCGTCTGGAGGTGGGACTGCAATTGATGTCGCCGCAGGTCAGTGTCGTTGAAGTTGTTGCAGAAAACCAGCCAGAGCAGCGCTCCATATTTCTGCACAGCCTGCCGGCCTATGGCAAGTTTTCCGGCCTGATTGCCGCCCCCGGCAGCTTCACGTCAGGCCAACGCGTCATGATCAAACTGCCCGGTCGGTCGCTGCACCGCAAAATCGGGACATGCATGGAATCGAATGAAGGGCTAGAATTCTTCGCCCTCGACCTCCTCCCGGACTGAATCCGGGCTAAGCTCCCCCCATGCTCAGCTACCGTCATGCCTTTCACGCCGGCAACCACGCCGACGTGCTGAAACACCTCATCCTGCTCCAGATCGCCGAATACATGGCTGAAAAGCCGGCGCCGTTCTGGATCATCGACACCCATGCGGGCGCCGGGCGCTATGCGCTGGAATCGGCCCACGCCAGCAAGCTGGCCGAGTACAAGGACGGCATCGGCCGGCTGTGGGAGGCCAAGGGCCTGCCGCCGGCAGCCAAGGATTACGTCGACATGGTCCGCCAACTGAACCCGGACGGGCAGCTCAGACACTACCCCGGTTCGCCGTGGCTGGCCCGCCAGATGCTGCGCGACAGCGACCGGCTGCGCCTCTACGAAATGCACACGACCGATGCCAGGCTATTGCTCGAATGCTTCAAGGGCACCGGCCGCGAAGTGGCGATCACCGACGGCGACGGCTTCATCGGCCTGAAGGCCATCCTGCCGCCGCCGCCGCGTCGGGCGCTGGTCCTGATCGACCCGTCCTACGAAACGAAGGGCGATTACACGGCCGTCGTCAAGGCACTGCAGGAGTCGCTGAAGCGTTTCCCGACCGGCACCTATGCGTTGTGGTATCCGATGCTTTCCAAGCTCGAATCGCGTCAATTGCCGGACAAATTGAAGCGTCTTGGCTGCAGCAACTGGCTGCACGCGACGCTGGAAGTCAAGGCGCCGGCGAAAGACGGTTTCGGCATGAACGGCAGCGGCATGTTCATCATCAATCCGCCATGGACGCTGGAAAAGAAGCTGCATGAAACGCTGCCCAAGCTGACCGAATTGCTGGCCCAGGGGCCGGGCGCCAAATACACGCTGGAAAGCGAATCGACCTAGTTGCTAGTTGCTAGTTGCTAGTTGCTAGTTGCTAGTTGCTAGTTGCTAGTTGCTAGTTGCTAGTTGCTAGTTGCTAGTTGCTAGTTGCTAGTTGCTAGTTGCTAACTACTAATAACTAACTACTAACCACTAAAAAAGCTCTGTGTATTTTGCCCGCGAACCGTAGGCCTTTTCGACCGGGTATTTGTCCTCGTTCTTGCGCAGCTTGGCTTGTGCCGCGTCGATCAGGTCGATGCCGGCCTTGTCGGCGACCAGCAGGAGTAGCAGCAGGATGTCCGCACACTCGTCGCGCAGGGCCTCGGCGGCCTTCGGATCGGCAGGGATAGCCGCAACCTCGGCGTCGCTTTTCCACTGCGTCAGCTCAAGGAGTTCTGCCGCTTCGAGATTGAGCGAAACGATCAGGTTGCGCAGCGAGTGGAACTGTTGCCAGTCGCGCGCATCGCGGAAAGCCTGCAATGCTACGGTCAATGCCTTTAAATCGCCCATTTTCAAATCCGCCGTTCGTGATGGCCGGATGATGCCACAGGACAAGGCCGCTAGAATGGCCACATCATCGGCACAATGACCACCATGAAACTCCCCTCACTGAACACCCAGATCCTGATCGGCTGCCTGCTCGGCGTCGCCGGCGGCAGCTGGCTGGCCGCTCAGGGCGCCACGCCGCTGGCGGCGGACACGCTCTACGGCGCAAAGATCGTCGGCAACCTGTTCCTCGACCTGCTGCGCATGGTGCTGGTGCCGCTGGTTTTCTCGTCCATCGTCGTCGGCGTCGCCAACTTGCGTGCCCACGAGCAAATGCATCGGGTGTGGACGACGACGCTGGTCTTCTTTTTCGCCACCATGGCGTTGGCCATCGTGATCGGCTTTGGCGCCGCCCATATTTTCCGGCCCGGCGAAGGGCTGCAGCTGGAGATGTTCGCCGAGGCGACGCGCAACTATCAGGCACGCCAGATGCCGCTGCCCGACTACATTGCCCAGTTCCTGCGCGGCCTGTTCCAGAATCCGTTCAAGGCGCTGGCCCAGGGCGACATCCTGGCCATCGTGATGATCGCCCTCTTCCTCGGCATCGCGCTGGTCGTCGGCGGCGAGCGCTACCGCAACATCCGCAACCTGATCGGCGAGCTGCAGGAACTCTGCCTGATGATCGTCGGCTGGATCATGCGCCTCGCCCCGCTCGGCCTGGCCGCCCTGCTGCTGCAACTGGTCGCCACGCAAAACAGCGCCCTGCTCGCCAGCCTCGGCCATTTCATCGCCGTCGTCATCGGCTCGACGCTGTTCCACGGCCTCATCGTGCTGCCGCTGATCCTCTGGCTGGTCACCCGCGTTTCGCCGCTGGCTTTCTTCAAGGGCGCCCGCGAAGCGCTGATCACCGCCTTTGCGACCAGCTCCAGCGCGGCGACGCTGCCGATCACGCTACGCTGCACCGAGCAGCATCTGCACGTCAAAAAGGACATCGCCAGCTTTGTCGTGCCGCTCGGCGCCACCGTCAACATGGACGGCACGGCGCTTTACGAAGCGGCCGCCGCGCTGTTTGTCGCCCGCCTGGCCGGCAT
This sequence comes from Azonexus sp., assembly GCA_017983615.1. Classification (GTDB taxonomy): domain Bacteria; phylum Pseudomonadota; class Gammaproteobacteria; order Burkholderiales; family Rhodocyclaceae; genus Azonexus. Next base: position 18,488 of record JAGOBB010000010.1, on the reverse strand, counting down.
CGAACTCGATATTGCCAGCCAGCTGATCATCTTCTTTGTCGCCATGCTCGGCGCCATCGGGGCGCCGGGGATTCCCAGCGTGGGCATGCTGTCGATGGTACTGGTCCTCGAATCCGTCGGTCTGCCGACCGAGGCCATCGCCATCCTGCTGCCCATCGACCGTATCCTCGACACCGTGCGCACCGCAGTCAACGTCGAAGGCGACATGGTCGGCAGCCTGATCGTGCAGAAGATTGCCGGCGATAAGTCCTAACGACGCAGTCGCGTGAAAAGGCCGTGGAATATCGCGGGGGCAATGGCGATCCAGGCCAGCAGCACGACCCAGAGCCGTCCGGCGGCCAGATTGTAGTTGGCCAGCAATTCCGCCCACGGGTGGCCGGTGACGTAGTGGAAAAACAGGAATTCGAAGGCAACGGTCATCGCCACCCAGAGCAAGCCGGCCCGCCAGGCGGCCGCCATGCCGGCGAACGGCCAGCGCCAGGTATAGGCAGCGATCACCATGCCGAGCAGCGTCATGCCGTAAAGCGTCGACAACTGCTGGGCGAACAGGGGATCGAGGTCGCGGCCGTAACCGATATCCCGGGCGATGCCGTTGAGCACGGAAACGACCAGCATGGCCAGCCAGGCAAGGACGAGGCGCATTACGCCCACTGTGCAAAGCGCCGGGCGATCATGCCGACGGTCACCCCGAAAAATTGCCCAAAATCGAAATCGTTCCCGAGTTGGCTCACGGCTTGTCCGGCACCTCAATGCCCTTGCGACGCAGCCAGCCCTTGTCCAGTTCCCAGCGCACGTCGGTGATGCCGGGCTGGGCGAGGACGATGTCCTTGGCTTCGTCCTGGACCTGGCCGAGCAGGCGCTCGACGGCGATGAAGGCGGGGTTGTTGGCGTCCTTGACGTTGATGTCCGGGTAAAGCACGCCGAGCATCCGGAAGGCCGGCGAGTCGAAATTGCGCGGCGTGGACATCACCGCCGTGCCGCCCTCGACGCGCAACACCTGGAACTGGTACGGGTAGTCCTTCAGCTTCTGGCTGGCCCTGGTTGCAATGATGTCGTTGAGTTCCCGCGTCCACGCGTCCGGCCGGCGGATGGCCCAGTCGAGTGCAACCAGCAGGGCGATGACGAGCAGCGCCCATTGCCACGATTTGATTTGCCGAAAATTCATGTTGCCGTGCTCCCTGTCGAAATTCCCGCAGTCGCTGCCCCCAGCCGGCGCTCAGTGCCTGTGAATTTTTTGGGCGCGTCCGAGCAACGTGTCCAAGCGTGCACGATCAAGGCGCAAAGCACAGCCATAGCCCGGGCTATGGCGAGCATTTGCAACGCCGAGCGGGCTCGCTTGGGCACGGGGAGCGGGCGTGAACAATGATTTCACAGGCGCTCAGGGTAACATTGATGGGAATGCTACGGTCAGTGCCAAAAAAAGGCCATTTTTCAAATCGAGGAAACCATGTCCCTGTTCAAACTCGGCGACAAACAGCCGCAACTCGGCGCCAACGCCTGGATCGCCCCCAACGCCACGGTAATCGGCGACATCCATCTCGGCGCCAACAGTTCGATCTGGTTCAACGCCACGCTGCGCGGCGACAACGACCCGATCCACATCGGCGACAACACCAACATTCAGGACGGCTCGGTGCTGCACACCGACGAAGGCATTCCGATGAACATCGGCGCCAACGTCACCGTCGGCCACCTGGTCATGCTGCACGGCTGCACGGTCGGCGACGGCAGCCTGATCGGCATCGGCTCGGTGATCCTCAACCGCGCCGTGATCGGCAAAAACTGCATCGTCGGTGCCAACACGCTGATCCCCGAAGGCAAGGTCTTCCCGGACCGCGTGCTGATCGTCGGCTCGCCCGGCAAGGTCATCCGCGAACTCTCCGACGAGGATGTCGCCAAGCTGCAAAAATCGGCCGACCACTACGTCGCCAACGCCCGGCGCTACCGCGACACGCTGGAACCGCTCTAACACCCGCTCCGCCGATGCGTCTCTCCTGCCTGCTGCTGCTCGCGCTGGCCGGCCATTGCCTGGCCGACGAGTGCGACGAGTTGCCCAAGCCCTCGGTCACGGTCAAACGGCTCGACGAGAAGATCAGCTACAACACCGGCTACAGCTACAAGGCGCTCAATAACATCGGCGCCGCACTGGCGCAGCCGGGCCGGCAGGTGCTCGGGCTCACGCGCGGCAATGCCACCGCCTCGTTCCTGTCGAAAACGCCGTCTTACATGGACCGCAGTGGGCGCTGGGAATGCGCCAGCCCGCAGATCACGCTGACCTTCGGCTTCACCCCGGTGACCATTTACGTCGCCCGCGAATTCCCGCCAGGCAGCTGCGCCTACAAGGAGATTCTCGACCACGAGATGCGCCACCTGAAGACCTACCAGGAGCACATGGTCAGCATCGAGAAGTCGCTGGCCGAGACGCTGACGGCCCGTTTCGTGACCGACAGGCCCTGGCGTGCCCCGGCTGGCCAGATCGCGCCCCAACTGCAAAAGGAACTCGACGAACGCTGGCTGCCCTACGTCCAGCGGGAGATCGTCAAGGTCGAATCGGCCCAGGCCTTGATCGACACCGCCGAGGAATACGAGCGCGTCGCCAATGCCTGCGATGGCGAGATCAAGAAGCGTCTGGGCGAAGCATCAGGCGCAAAAAAGCCACCGTCGAAATAACGGTGGCTTTTCAATCGCCCGGAAAGGGCGCTTTGGACTAGACCGCGCTGACCAGATTGGACAGCGTGATGTTCGGCAGCATCGTTTCCATGATCTTCTGCAGGCCGACGCGGGCCTTGGTGTTGATGACCAGCGGTGCGCGCAGGTTGGGCGTGATCGAGGCCTTGCCGTCCTCTTCCTTCTTGAACAGCACCTGCATCACGGCCACGTCTTCCGGCGCTGGGGACTGCAGCAGGGCGTTTTCGGCATCGGTCAGGGCCAGTTCGTAGTTGAAGCCGAGGCTGCTCGGATCGGCGATCTGGAAGGCCAGATTCGGATCGTCCAGCGACTGCAGCGTGAAACTGGTCGGATGCTCGGCGCCCTCTTCGTGCGCCAGCATGAAACGCTTGCTGTCCTCAAAACCGACCAGACCATTGGGAAAAGCGATGACCTTTTCCGGGCTGACTTCGACGGAACCAAACAAATAGGTGTCTACCTTCATTATTCTTCTCCTCTCAAATGGAATACTGCCTGGCGGCATCCTACACCATGCCGGCGCGGTTGTATTTTCCGGGCGGATTGCGCATAGTGCACCCCCTTTTTTGCTGCACTGCCACACCCATGCTGCCACCCATCGAACACCGCATTGCCGCCGAACTCGGCGTCCGCCCGGCCCAAGTCAACGCCGCCATCGCCCTGCTCGACGAAGGCGCCACGGTGCCCTTCATTTCGCGCTACCGCAAGGAGGCGACCGACGGCCTGGACGACACCCAGCTGCGCAATCTGGAAGAACGCCTGACCTACCTGCGCGACCTCGAAGAGCGGCGTACCGCCATCCTGGCCAGCATCGACGAACAGGGCAAGCTGACGCCCGAACTGAAGGCCGAGATCAGCGATGCTGAAACCAAGCAGCGCCTCGAAGACCTTTACCTCCCCTACAAGCAGAAACGCCGCACCAAGGCGCAGATCGCCCGCGAAGCCGGCATCGAGCCGCTGGCCCTGGCGCTGCTGGAAAACCCCGAGCTGACGCCGGACGACGAAGCCGAGAAATACCTCAACGCCGAAGCCGGCTTTGCCGACGCCAAGGCCGTCCTCGACGGCGCCCGCCAGATCCTGATGGAAAAGTTCGCCGAAGACGCCGAACTGCTCGGCGGCCTGCGCGCCTATCTCAGCGAGCACGGCCACGTTCGCTCCACCGTCGTCGAAGGCAAGGAAACCGAAGGCGCCAAGTTCCGCGACTGGTTCGACTTCGCCGAGCCGATTGCGACCATGCCCTCGCACCGCGCCCTGGCCCTGCTCCGCGGCCGTAACGAAGGCATGCTGCAGGTTTCGCTGGTCCTCGATTCCGAACTCGACCCAGAGGCCATCAAGCCCGGCACGCAAAATCCCTGCGAGCAGCGCATCGCCGTCCGTTTCGGCATCAAGCCGCAGAATCGCCCGGCCGACAAATGGCTCGCCGACACCGTGCGCTGGACCTGGAAAATCAAGGTCTTCACCCACCTCGAACTTGAACTGATGAATGAGCTGCGCGAGCGCGCCGAAGAAGAAGCCATCCGCATCTTCGGCAAGAACCTGAAGGACCTGCTGCTCGCCGCCCCGGCCGGCCAGCACGTCACCATGGGCGTCGACCCCGGCATCCGCACCGGCTGCAAGATCGCCGTCGTCGACGCCACCGGCAAGCTGCTCGACACCGCCACCATCTACCCGCACGAGCCGCGCTGCGACTGGGACGGCAGCATGTCGACCATCGCCCGCCTCGCTTCGAAGCACCAGGTCAGTCTGGTCGCCATCGGCAACGGCACGGCCAGCCGCGAAACCGACAAGCTGGTCCAGGACGTCATGAAGCGCTACCCGGAAGCGCGGCTGCAGAAGATCGTCGTTTCCGAGGCCGGCGCTTCGGTCTATTCGGCTTCCGAACTGGCTGCCAAGGAATTCCCCGACCTCGACGTCTCGATCCGTGGCGCCGTCTCGATTGCCCGCCGCCTTCAGGACCCGCTGGCCGAACTGGTCAAGATTGAGCCCAAATCGATCGGCGTCGGCCAGTACCAGCACGACGTCTCGCAAACCAAGCTGGCGCGCAATCTCGATGCCGTCGTCGAGGACTGCGTCAACGCCGTCGGCGTCGACGTGAACACCGCCTCGGTGCCGCTGCTCACCCGCATTTCCGGCCTCAATGCCGGCCTGGCCAGCAACATCGTCGGCTACCGCGACGCCCACGGCGCCTTCCGCTCGCGCGACGACCTGAAGAAGGTGCCGCGCCTCGGCGACAAGACTTTCGAACAGGCAGCCGGCTTCCTGCGTGTGCCGAACGGCGACAACCCGCTCGACGCCTCCTCGGTGCACCCGGAAGCCTACCCGGTGGTCGAAAAAATCATCGTCGACCTCAAGAAGCCGATCAAGGAAATCCTCGGCGACAGCCGTGCCCTGAAAGGCCTGAACGCCAGCAAATACACCGACGAACGCTTCGGCCTGCCGACCGTCCAGGACATCTTCAAGGAACTGGAAAAACCCGGCCGCGATCCGCGCCCCGAGTTCAAGACAGCAACCTTCGCCGACGGCGTCGAGAAGGTTGGCGACCTGCGACCCGGCATGATCCTCGAAGGCGTCGTCACCAACGTCGCCGCCTTCGGCGCCTTCGTCGACATCGGCGTCCACCAGGACGGGCTGGTGCACGTCTCGGCGCTGTCCAATACCTTCGTCAAGGACCCGCACGACGTCGTCAAGGCCGGCCAGGTGGTCAAGGTGAAGGTGCTGGAAGTCGACCTGCAACGCCAGCGCATCGCCCTGACCATGCGCATGGGCGACGAGCCCACCCAAGGCAAACGCCCCGACAGCGCCCCAGCCAATCGCGGCGGCCAGCAACGCCCACAACCACGCAGCAGCAGCCCGGCCCCGTCCGGCAACGCCATGGCAGCGGCCTTCGCCAAGCTGCGGAAGTAAATGCTACGGTCGGCCCGAAAAAACGGCCAAAATCAAAAAAGCGGCTGCAAGGCCGCTTTTTTGATTTTCGGTGATCGCGAGGGCTATTCGGCCGCTACTGCTTTGTGCCCAAAGCGGAAGTTGTTAACTCGGAGAAGTGGACCTTCAGAAACGTTCGACCAAAAGGACTGGTCATAGGGCAGTCCCCTTGACGGGGATTCAGCAGTGCCCATTTGCATTCTGGGGTGATCATTGCAGCAAAACCAGAATTGCTTTGTAGATGGCAACAACCAAGCCCACGATAGCCGCCAATACCTTGAGCCACGTGACAACTCTCTCTCGAATCGAATACGCGGACACAAGAATTGTTTTGCCATCCGCAGAAACAAGTGGACCATGGCTCAAGAACGGAAGATCAGATTCCCGAATCGACCAATCGCCTACCAACTGATATTTTCGGGGAACACCATGCACGTGAATTGAATCTCGAATGACCCCGTTCGACAATATGATGCCCTCTTGCGTAGCCAACCAGTCCTGAAGCCAACGATAGAGGTGCTCGACTTTGGTGTGCCCTCCGAGAAATCGCATACGAAAGCGCGATAGCCGCGAGGCATTGCATAGGAAGAGCTCTTTTCGCTCAAGGTCGCGACACCATTTTCGATCGACAGCTTCGATTTCAGTTTTTCGTACCACTGCGAAAACCTTTCAACACATCATGGAACGTTAGCCGTGTAGCCTAACGACGCTGTAGAAAAAGTGTATTCATGCTGTCATCGTGCCGTGAACCATATGGAATAACAAGGTTCAAACCTGAAGATGAACTCAGGGAGGCGCCATGGCCCGCTACAAAGCAATCGACACCAGCCCGCGGTTCCTGGCGGTAGATCTGGAGAAGCAGCTCCTGCCGGGCAGTTTCGAGCATGCCGTACATCACCTGCTCGACCACGAATTCGACCTTTCCCGCTTCGAAATCCGCTACCGCAACGATCAGAACGGCGCCAGCGCCTATCCGCCGGGGATGCTGCTCAAGGTCATCCTCTGTGCCTACGCCCAGGGCGTCGTCAGCAGCCGGGGCATCGAGCGGCTGTGCCGCGAGCACGTCACCTTCATCGCCCTCAGCGGCGATAGCGCCCCCCATTTCACCACGCTGGCCGCCTTCGTTTCCAGTCTCGACGAGGAGGTCGCCCAACTCTTTGCCCAAGTGCTTTACCTCTGCGACCGGCAAGGCCTGATCGGCCGGGAAATGTTCGCCATCGATGGGGTCAAGCTGCCCGGCAACGCCTCCAAAGCCAAGAGTGGCACGCGGGCTGACTTCGCCCATCAAGCCGACAAGCTCGAAGCCGCCGCCCAGAAGATGCTGGCCCGCCACCGCGAGAACGACCGCCTGCCAGCTGAGTCCGACCTCGTCGAGAAAGCCCGGCAACGCGCCGAAAGCCTAAGTCGGGAAGCAGCCCAACTGCGCCAATGGCTGACTGCCCACCCGGAAGACAGAAAGGGCAGCAAAGGTACCCTCCGCAAAAGCAACCGCACCGACCCGGAGAGTGCCAAGATGGCCACCGGCAAAGGCGTCATCCAGGGCTACACCGGTGTCGCCGCAGTCGATGCTAAGCACCAGATCATCATCGAAGCCCAGGCCCACGGCACCGGCTCGGAACAGGAACTGCTCTTGCCCGTCATCCGCGCCAGCCAAGCGCAAGCCACTCCGAACACCCTCTACACCGCCGACGCCGGCTACCACTCCGAAAGCAACCTCAAAGCCCTGGCCGAAAAGCAGATCAACGCCTTGATTGCCGACAACGGCATGCGCCAGCGCGACGAACGCTTCAAGGATCAGGGCAAACACAAACAGAAGCCTGATCCCCTCTACGACAAGGCGCATCCGAAGAAAGCCGCCAGGCGTTACCGACCGCAGGACTTTACGCTCGATCCGGAAACTGGCGTTTGTACCTGTCCGGCCGGCAAGCCGCTCTACCGCAACGGCACGAACTGCATCCACAACGGCCACCTCGCCACCAAATACAGCGGCACGCTACGCGACTGCCTGCCCTGCGAACAACGGGACAAATGCCTGCGCACACCGGGGAAGACGAAAGTCCGGCAAGTCGCCTTCTTTCGCGGCAAAGCCAATGCCACCGAAGAAAGCCACACCGACCGGATGAAGCGGGTCATCGACAGCGAAGAAGGCCGAGCCCGTTACGGACGACGCTTTGCCACAGTCGAACCGGTCTTCGGCAATCTGCGCCACAACAAACGGCTGGATCGGTTCACGCTACGCGGGCGGAAGAAGGTCGATACGCAATGGAAGCTGTACTGCCTGGTGCACAACATCGAGAAACTGGCGCATCACGGGTTCGGGCAGTAGAGAAGAAGGGGCAATCCCCCAGCCGCCAAAGCAGGCTGAGCAACCCGAATCGGGAATGCTACGGTCGGCCGGAAAAAAGGCATGAAAATGAAAAATGGCGCAGACAAAACCTGCGCCATTTCTTGGCCGAAATTCAGGTCGGAAAAGGGTTTTTCTACAGCGTCAACCAATAAAATTACCTGACTGCGCGGGGTTTCGCGCTAGTCCGGTGGGATGGGCATAGCCTTTATTCGAATGCAGCGGCAATCAATAGCCTCGATTGAGCAGAAATTGAGCTAGTAGCTCTGTTCCAATGTATGAGGCGATCCCAATGATGAAACCAATTACCGGATTAACGAAGAAACCAGCGACCCCGCCTAGCACTGCAACAGCGAATCCAAACGGTCGAAGGGGCCAGGTGATCTTGGCACGTCGAACTGCTGTATGCACTTTTTCTGACGCCCTAATGTGCTCCTGGGTGGAATTCCATTTTTCCCAACCAGACGGGTCAATTGATTTCGCACCTGTTGAGCCGTTATAGGCGCAATCCTTTTCCTGAAGAATGGCTAGAAAGAGGCCCCAACGCTCGACGCGAACAGGGTTGAAGTAGTTGTACTTGAATCCTGGCTCTCGAACCACAACGAGAACTTTTTTGCCGACCCAGCTTGTTGAAATTTGGCCGCGGAACTCACCTAATGGGCTTGAAAATCCTTCGAGTAGAACTGGACCGCCCTCCTTTTCGATAATTACAACACGTGTGCCGCTTTCAGGTTGCTCTTGCTTAGATGGCCACAAACCAGCTAACAAGACAGGAACAGTGCCCCCGAATATATTCATTGGTGAGTCCTTTGAATCGTCAAAATCCCCGATGCTCCGCGGCTATTTAGACGCAGAAACGTCTGGGTGATTGCCAATGAAAGAATACTAATACGGCTGAAGCGATCCTGAACCGCTGAATGACATCGAGATTGTCGAACACAGGTCTCCTTTTAATACCGACCATGCGGAGAGGGCCAATGTCCGCTATGGAGGACTCTCTTGGCTGACCGCTCCTGGCCGATTGTTACCCCAAGTCACCTGTTTACTGCGGAACTGCTGACTCATCAAGTCCAGCCCGCTCGCCAATCACCGCCACCCAACTTTGCCAACCTGACTGTCATTCCGCGCGCTGGCGGGTTCTGGCATCTGAAATCCTGCGGTTGCAGTGGCGCGAAATCATCTGCTTCGGCGGTGCGAGGCATTGGCGCAAAAACTGCGATAATCGCGGCAATTCGGCACAAACAGCATCAACGGAGAACGACCATGCCTGCCATCCGCGTCTATGGCATCAAGAACTGCGACACCATGAAGAAGGCCATGAACTGGCTTTCCGACAACGGGGTCGCTTATGAATTCATCGACTACAAGAAGGCTGGCGTTGCCGAGGCCAACCTGCCGGACTGGGCTGCCCGGGCCGGGTGGGAAAAGCTGCTTAACACGCGCGGCTTGATGTGGAAGAAACTGTCCGATGCTGAGCGCGCCGACGTCAATGAGACCAAGGCGCTGGCGCTGATGGGGCAATATCCGGCGCTGATCAAGCGCCCGGTGCTCGACACCGGCAACCAGTTGCTGGTCGGTTTCTCGCCCGAAAACTACGCGGAAAAATTGAAATGAGTGGCGGCACCATTCGTCGATTCCTGTTCGAGGGCCTCGACATTCGGGGCGCCATCGTCCGCCTCGGCGACGCCTGGCAGCAGATGCAGGCCGGCCGCGACTATCAGCCGACGGTCGCCCAGCTGCTTGGCGAAACGGCCGCCGTGACTGCGCTGATTGCCGGCCAGTTGAAGCAGCCCGGCCGCCTGACGCTGCAGTTGCGTGGCAATGGGCCCATCCAGTTGCTGGTCATGGATTGCAACGAGCAACTGCAGATGCGCGGCATGGCGCGCAGCAACCCGGTGGTCCTGCCGGCCCCGGTGCCGGAACTCCTCGGCGCGCATCAGGGCGGGCAACTGATGATGAGCCTCGACATGCCCGATGCCCGCCAGCCCTATCAAAGTTATGTGCCGATGGTCGGCGACAGCATCGCGGCGATCTTCGAGCATTACCTGGAGCAGTCCGAACAGCAGCCGTCGCGCCTGTTCGCTACCGCCGGGCCTAAGGCCGCGGTCTGCCTGTTCCTGCAGAAGATGCCGGAAGCCGACCACCACGACCAGGATGGCTGGAACCGGATCACGCAACTGGCGACGACCGTCAAGCCGGCCGAACTGCTCGGGCTCGACGCCGAGGAACTGCTCACCCGGATGTTCCACGAGGACATGGAAACCCGGGGCATCCGCGTCTATGACCCGCTGCCCGTGGTCTATCACTGCCCGGAGGACTGGGACAAGGTGCGCGACACGATCCGCAGCATCGGTCGCGCCGATGCCGAAACCATTGTTGCCGAACACGGCGAGATCGTGATCCGCGACGACATTTGTAACCGCGAATATCGCTTCACGCCCGAGGATGTGGCCGCGCTGTTTGCGGCGACCGAAGGCAAGGCACTGCATTGAACGCGCCAGACGACTCCTTCGTTCTTGGGCGGCGCGTTGCGCTGCTCTACCGCAATGTCCTGATCGGCCAGATCGTCTCCGTCGTCAACGCCACGGCGCTGACCTGGGTAGCGGTGACGCTGGTCGACAACCCGGCAATTTATGTGTGGTGGCTGGCGGCCATCGCCATTGCCGGATTCCGCATCGCCCAGGCGCGTGCTTATCGTGCCGAGGACGAAGCGACACGCCAGGCCAATGCCGATTCCTGGCGCCTGCGCGCGCTGCGTGGCGCGGGGATTGCCGGCACCATCTGGGCGGCCGGCGGAATGCTGCTGATGCGGCAGGGCAACACTGACCTGCAGCTGTTCACCGCCTTCGTGCTGGCCGGCATGGTCGCTGGCGCCGTGCCGGTGCTGGCGGCGGACCGCACGGTATTCAGGACTTATTCGTGGCCGATCGTCGTCGCCGCGATCATCGGCACGGTGGGCGGCGATACCCTGCACATCGCCTTCACGGTCATGGCCGTCATCTTCCTGCTCGCCGTGACGCGCAGCGCCGATCTCTTCCACAACACACTGCACGATACTTTCCGTCTCGAACACGAGAAGGATGGCCTGGTCGAGAATCTGGATCGCGCCCGCGAAGTGGCCGAACGCTCGAACCGTGCGAAGACCGAATTCCTGGCCAATATCAGCCACGAACTGCGCACGCCGATGAATGGCATCATCGGGATGGCCGATCTGCTGGCGCTCGACAGCATCACCGACGACCAGCGCGTACTGCTCGATCACCTGCGCGAATCGGCGGACAGCCTGCTGCTGCAGCTCAATCACCTGATCGAGCTGTCGGCCCTCGAAGCCGGTCATGTGACGCTCCGGCCGGCGCCATTTGCGGTGCACGACCTGCTCGACGGCCTGATCTCGGCACAGCGCAAGTCAGCGATGACCAAGGGCCTGGCCATCGACATCGCGGCCGACCGCAGCCTGCCCGACATCGTGACTGGCGATCTCGACCGCCTGCGCCAGGTTTTCCAGCACCTCGTCGGCAATGCCATCAAATTCACCGACCGCGGCAACATCGGGATCGCTGCCCGGCAGGTCGAGCGGAATGAGGATTCGGTCCGCATCGAATTCAGCGTGAAAGACAGCGGCCCCGGCATCAGCGCCGAGGCCTTGCAGGCCATCAATGGCCTGATGGTCCAGGGCGATGGGTCGAGCGCCCGCCGCCATGGCGGCCTTGGTGTCGGCCTGCCGATTTCCCGCAAGCTGATCGAACTGATGGGTGGCGAATTGCAGATCGACAGCGAACTGGGGAAAGGCAGCACTTTCCGTTTCACCCTGCCGTTTGCGCTGCCGGAAGCCGAAAGCGCCATCCCGACGGCCTGACGCCGCTCAGACCACCTTGCCGGGATTCATCAGGCCGTGCGGATCGAGCGCCTGCTTGACCGTGCGCATCAGCGCCATTTCGACCGGGCTCTTGTAGCGCAGGATTTCCTCGCGCTTGAGCTGGCCGATGCCATGCTCGGCCGAAATCGAACCATTCAGCGCATGGACCGTATCGTGGACGATGCGATTGACCGCCGGCTGGGCGGCAATGAAAGTGGCGTTGTCCTGGGCATCGGCCTGCGACAGGTTGTAATGCAGGTTGCCGTCGCCGACATGGCCGAAGGCGACGACGCGGATACCGGGAAAGGCTGCGTCCAGCGCCGCATCGGCAGCGGCCAGGAAGTCGGGAATGCGGGAAACCGGCACCGCCACGTCGTGCTTGATGCTGATGCCCTCGATCTTCTGCGCCTCGGAAATGTTCTCGCGCAGCGCCCACAGCTTTTTCGCCTGGGCCTCCGATTGCGCCACGACGCCATCGCTGACTTCGCCGGCTTCCAGCCTGTCGGCCAGCCAGGCTTCGACGGCGGCCGGGTTGGCCTCCGAGAACTCGGCCAGCACGTACCACGGGGATTGGCCGGTCGGCCGCGTGGCATCCGGGATGTTTTTCAGGACCAGCCCGAGCGCCGTTTCCGAGACCATCTCGAAGGCCGTCAACTGGGCGTCGAATTTCGATTTTGCCCGATTTAACAGGCCGACCGTAGCATTTGGCGAATCGACGTTCAGCCAGCAGGTCACCTGCGTTTTCGGCAGCGGAAAGAGCTTCAGCACAGCGCCGGTGATGATGCCCAGTGTGCCCTCGGCGCCGATGAACAGCTGTTTCAGGTCGTAGCCGGTGTTGTCCTTGCGCAGGCCGCGCAAGCCGTCCCAGATGTCTCCGTTGGGCAGCACGACCTCAAGGCCGAGTGTCAGTTCGCGGGTGTTGCCGTAGCGCAGCACCTGGACGCCGCCAGCGTTGGTGGAGAGATTGCCGCCGATCTGACACGTGCCTTCCGAGGCCAGCGCCAGCGGGAACAGCCGGTCGGCGGCGCGCGCAGCTTCCTGCACGGCGGCCAGCGTGCAGCCGGCTTCGACGGTGATCGTGTTGTTTTGGGCATCGACCGACGCAATCCGATTCAGCCTGCTGAGCGAAATGACCACCGCCCTACCCTCGCCATCCGGCGTCGCCGCGCCGCACAGGCTGGTGTTGCCGCCCTGCGGCACGATGGGCATGCCGGCTTCGACGCAGGTCTTGACCACCGCCGCCACCTCGGCAGTATTGCCGGGACGGACGACGCATTGCGCCGCGCCGCGGTAACGGCCGCGCCAGTCGGTGACGAAGGGCGCGATGTCGGCCGGGTCGGTCAGCACGTGGGCTGCGCCGACCAGACCGGCCAGGCGATCAGACAGGCTGGGCGTAGAGGTCATGGTGGTCGGCGTCGATGACCTTGACCATCAGGAAATCGCCCGGCTGGGCGTCGAAGTGGCCGTCGAGATAGACCAGGCCGTCGATTTCTGGCGCGTCGGCCTTGGAACGTGCGATGGTGCCTTCCTCGTCAACTTCGTCGACCAGCACCTGGATGACGGTGTCGATCTTGGCGGCCAGCTTGTCGGCGGAGATGTCCTCCTGGACCTGCATCAGCCAGCGACGGCGGTCTTCGCGGACGTCTTCCGGCAGCAGTTCGCCCAGTTCGTTGGCCTTGGCCCCCTCAACCGGAGAGTAGGCGAAGGCCCCGACGCGGTCGAGCTTGGCATCTTCCAGGAACTGAATCAGCTGGTCGAAATCCTCTTCGGTTTCACCGGGGAAGCCGGTGATGAAGGTCGAGCGGATGACGATTTCCGGGCAGATCTCGCGCCATTTGGCGATGCGTTCCAGCGTGTTCTCGGCCGAGGCCGGACGCTTCATCGCCTTCAGTATCTTCGGGCTGGCGTGCTGGAAGGGCACGTCGAGGTAAGGCAGGATCTTGCCTTCGGCCATCAGCGGAATGACGTCATCGACCGAGGGGTACGGGTAAACGTAATGCAAGCGGACCCAGATGCCGAAGCTGGCCAGCGCCTCGCACAGCTCCTTCAGGCGCGACTTGACCGGCTTGCCGCCCCAGAAAGCGGTGCGGTACTTGAGGTCGACGCCGTAGGCGCTCGTGTCCTGCGAAATGACCAGGATTTCCTTGACGCCGGCCCGGGCCAGGTTTTCGGCTTCGGCCAGGATGTCGCCGACCGGGCGCGAAACCAGCGGGCCGCGCAGCGAGGGGATGATGCAGAAGGTGCAGCTGTGGTTGCAGCCTTCGGAAATCTTCAGATAGGCGAAGTGGTCCGGCGTCAGGCGGATGCCCTGCGGCGGGACCAGGTCGGAATACGGGTCGTGCGGCTTGGGCAGGTGGGTGTGCACATAGCCCATGACTTCGTCGGCGGCGTGCGGGCCGGTGACGGCGAGCACGGCCGGGTGTGTCGTCTGCACGATGTCGCCCTTGGCGCCGAGGCAGCCGGTGACGATGACCTTGCCGTTCTCGTTCAGCGCCTCGCCGATGGCGTCGAGCGACTCCTCGACGGCGGCGTCGATGAAGCCGCAGGTATTGACGATGACCAGGTCGGAGTTGTCGTAGCTCGGCGAAATCTCGTAGCCTTCAGCACGCAGCTTGGTCAGGATGCGCTCGGCGTCGGAGGAGGCCTTGGGGCAGCCCAGGGAAACAAAGCCGACGGTCGGCACTTTTTGCGAAATAGTCATGCGGGGGGAACCTTATCCGGGCTGGCCGGCGAACAAAGGGCGTATTTTACGGGGGAATCAGCTCGGCAGGCGGGCAAGTGCCTGTTTCAGCGCCGCAAAACAATCGGGATCGATGGCTGTGCCGACGTTCTCGGCCATCATCTCCAGCGTTTTCGGGATCGGCACGGCGCCGCGGTAGGGGCGTTCGGCGGTGATCGCGTCGAAGATGTCGGCCGTCGTGATGATCCGCGTTTCAAGACAGATATCGTCTGCCATCAGGCCGCGCGGGTAGCCCTTGCCGTCCAGCCGTTCGTGGTGCGCGGCCGCGACGCGGGCCAATTCCGCGAAGGCAGCGATCCGCGACAGGATGGCCTCGGTGTAGGCGGCATGCGCCTGCACGGCCGCCCACTCGTCGGCGTCGAGTTTGCCCGGCTTGTCGAGCACGCTGTTGCTGACGCCGAGCTTGCCGACATCGTGCAGCAGCGCGCCGCGCTTCAGCCAGCGCCGGCGTTCCGCCGACAGGCCGAGCGCCTCGGCGATCAGGTCGGTGTACAGCGCGACGCGGGCGCTGTGGCCGCTGGTGTAGGGGCTTTTCGAGTCGACGACCTGACCGAAGGCGGCGGCGATGTCGTCGAGATAGTCGTCGTCGAGCGCCACGACATGCGAGGCCGGTTCCAGTGCCAGCACGGCCGTCATCACCTCGGGCGACGCCAGCATCGTCCAGAAGCTGTCCTCATTGGCCACCGTTTCGAAGACTTCGACCAGCGCCGGATCGAACCAGCGCCCGGCGCGCAGCCGGATTTCGTCGAGCGCCGCCGACGGCCCGCCGGCCGTATGGAAGACGTCGATGACCTGGGCCAGCAGCGCGATCCGCGAAGCGAGCGGGATTGCCTCCCCGGCCAGCCCCACCGGCTTGCCTTCGCCGTTGAAATGCTCGTCCAGACTGTAGATGCCAGCCGAGACGCTTTCCGGAAAGCGCAGCAGACGGGCGATTTCGGCACCGCGCTGGCAACGCGTGGCGATCAGTTCGGTGGCGAGCTGCTCGCCATCACGCATGATCGTCATCACGCTACGGAAACGCTCGGCCAGCCCGGCCTTCAGGCCGGTGTGGCTGAGCACGAACTGGAGCACCTTGGGCAGGCTGTCGCCGACCGTCTTGAAGTCACGCTTGAAGCTCAGGTCGTCTGTCAGGTACAGCTCGCAGATACGCGCCGCGTTGCTGCTGCAGCCGAGATCCTTGAGCAGCAGCGTGTAGTAGAGATTCCAAAGTTCGTCGTCGTTGAGCCCCAGGCGGCGGCCGATGTGCATGCCGATCCAGCAGCAGCGCACGCAATGCCCTTCCGGTTGCCCCTCGGTGATGTCGAGCGCGTGGCTGAGGGCCGAGATCAGTTCGGAGAGCCGGAGGTCGGCGGTCATCGACAAGGATGGGGCGGGCGAATTCATCGGCTCCTATGATTCACCAAAATCGGCAAGGTTCCAATTGAAAAAACCGCCTGGCGGCGGCTTTTTCAATTTTGGGCATTTTTTGGGCCCGACCGTAGCATTTGCAGAAAAATGCCCGGTGCAGCCAACTTTACTGAGCCGGCGCCACCATCGGCGGCGGTGCCGGCACTTCGGCGACCACCGGTGCCACGGTCTTCTTGTGGCCGGTATCCGGATGCCAGCCGAGGACAGCTAGCATGACGAAGAAGCCGACGACGTAGGCCAGCGCGACGTGCCAGCCGTGCTTCAGCCACAGGCCGGCCGATTTGGCTTCCGGGTACATGTTGGACAGTGCGACGCCGGCCGACGAACCGAACCACAGCATCGAGCCGCCGAAGCCGACGGCGTAGGCCAGGAAGCCCCAGTCGAAGCCACCCTGGCGCAAGGCCAGCGCGGTCAGCGGGATGTTGTCGAAGACGGCCGAGACAAAGCCCAGCGTAAAGGCCGACTGCCACGAGGCCGGCGGCAGCTCCTCAACCGGCATCATCGAGGCGCAGAGCACCAGCGAGAGCAGGAAGATCGAGCCCTTGACGGTTTCCGGCAGCAGTTCCCAGTCGTGGCGACGAACCGGGATGGTCAGGATGATCGCCACCCAGACGGCGACGCCGATGAACGGGAAGTGTTCGGCCAACTCGGGGAACTTGACGTTGATCGCGATGTTGGTGGCAACCGCGAAAACCAGCATGGTGGCGACGATGAAAATGCGGCCCCAGTCGACCTTGGTATGGCCGTGCGCGTGCTTGATGATCGGCGAGTAGGCATGCTGCTGCTTGGCGCCGAAGTAGCCGATGATCAGCAGCGCGATGCCGGCGGCGACGTAGGCGTCGAACACCTGAGCCGGGCTGATGCCGTCGATCCACATCATGGTCGTCGTCGTGTCGCCGACCACCGAGCCTGAACCGCCGGCGTTCGAGGCGGCGACGATGGCGGCCAGGTAGCCGATATGGACCTTGCCCTTGAACAGCTGGTGGGCCATGGCGCCGCCGATCAACGCGGCGGCAATGTTGTCGAGGAAGCTGGAGATGACGAAGACCATGACCAGCATCACGAAGCCGCCCTTCCAGTCCTCCGGCAGATACTTGGGCAGGATCACCGGCACGTGGCTCTTCTCGAAATGGCGGGCGAGCAGCGCAAAGCCGGTCAGCAGGCAGAACAGGTTGGCGATGGTCACCCACTCATGGCCGAGGTGGCCGACCAGGCCGGCGATGCCGACGCCGGTCTTGAAGCCAGTGAACAGTATCTTGTAGAGGCTGATTGTGAACAGCCCGGTCAGCGCGACGTACAACGTGTAATGGTGGAACAGCGCGACGCCGAGCAGGGTCAGCGCGAAGAGGATGAAATCGACCGGAATGCCGCCGATGGTCGGCAGGTTGCCGGCAGCAAAGGCGGAGGCCGGTAGCAGCAGGAGTGCGGGCAGGAAACGATGCATGGCTGTTCTCTTGGATGATGGAATTCTGGTTATTTATCGATGCTGCTGGTGCGGCCAACCGGGCAAACGACGGCATTGTCGACTGCCCCGCTCGGCTTTTCAAGTTCGGACAATCCCGTAGTCGCTCAGTCGTCCTCGGCAACATCCTTGCGCGGCACGGTCTCCGGATCGGCAATGATGCCGCGGTAGATTTCGATCCGGTCGCCCGGCTTCAGGGCGGCGTCGAGCTTGACCAGCTTGCCGAAGACACCGACTTTCTGGGCCGTCAAATCGATGTGCGGAAACTGCTTGAGGATGCCCGAGCGTTCGATGCCGTCGGCGACGGTCGAGGTGTCGGGCACTTCGATATTCAGCCAGATTTGCTGGCCCGGTTCGGAATAGGCAACGCCGATCTGCATGTCTGTTCTCCCTGTGTTCCCTTATGCCGCCACTGGAGCGCCATCGCCCGTCGCGGCGGCCTTCTCGGCCAGACGATTTTCCATGACCCGCTTGCCGGCCAGCAAAAAGCCGAGAATCGCAAAACCGCCCGGCGGCAGGATCATCAGCAAGGCGCCGCCGTAACCCGGCAGCTTCATTTCGAGAAAGGCGAAGGCCGGCCCGAGCAGGTTGGAGGCCTGGGCGAACAGCGTTCCGGAACCGAGAAACTCACGGATCAGACCGATGAAGGTCAGCGCCCCGGTGAAACCCAGGCCCATGGCCAGCCCATCGACCGCCGAGGCGACGACGCCATTCTTGACGGCGAATGCCTCGGCCCGGCCGAGAATGGCGCAATTGACCACGATCAGCGCGATGAACAGGCCGAGCACCTTGTACAGATCGTGCATCCAGGCATTCATCGCCATGTCGACGACGGTGACCAGCGTCGCGATCAGCACGACGAAAACCGGGATACGTACCTGCGAGCTGACCGTGTGGCGGATCATCGAGACCAGGATATTGGAAACGACCAGCACCGCCGTCGTCGCCAGCCCCATGCCCAGCCCGTTGGTGCCGCTGGTCGTCACCGCCATGGTCGGGCACATGGCGAGCAGCTGCGCGAAGACGACGTTGTTCTCCCACAGCCCTTCTTTCATGATGCTGCCGTAGTTAT
>JAGOBB010000024.1 GCA_017983615.1 Azonexus sp. | reverse complement strand
ATCATTTCCATGGTGATCACCCTTTTTCTCCTGCTCAAAGATTGAGCAGGTTCAGTGGAACACCTGGGTCAGTTTTACATCAGCACATTCGCCTCTAGTGGGTCAGTTTTCGGTCGGCGCCTACACCCGGAGCCTGTCAGCGAACACAGCAAGGCGCTAAACCCTGGACTGAAGGGGCGCGACATTCGTGACGCCTTCGCCGAACCGGACTATCACCTGCTGCTGGTCGCCAACAAGTTCCAGACGGGCTTTGACCAGCCGCTGCTGTGCGGCATGTACGTCGATAAGCGCCTGGCCGGCATCCAGGCCGTGCAGACGCTGTCGCGTCTAAACCGCGCCCACTCAGGCAAGGACACGACCTATATCCTCGACTTCGTCAATGACGCCGAGGAAGTGCTGGCCGCCTTCAAGACCTACTACGAGACGGCACAACTCGAAGCGACGACTGACCCGCATTTGGTGCTCGATCTTCGCGCCAAGCTCGACGCCAGCGGTTATTACGATAGTTTTGAAGTTGACCGCGTGGCCCATGTCGAAACCGACCCGAACGGAACGCAGGCACAACTGAACGCAGCCATCGCTCCGGTGGCTGACCGGCTTTTGAAACGTTACAAGGCAGCGCAGAACGACAAAGGCATCGCCGAGGCCAACAAGGACTATACGGCTGCCCAGGCGGCCAAAGACGCGATGGCCGTGCTTCAGCTGTTCAGGGCTGACATGGGCGCCTTCAACCGGCTGTATGCCTTCCTGTCGCAAATATTCGACTACGGCAACACCGACATTGAGAAACGCTTCATCTTCTTCAAGCGCCTGATACCGCTGCTCGACTTAGGGCGAGAGCGCGATACGGTCGACTTGTCGAAGGTGGTGCTGACGCATCACACGCTACGCAACAAGGGCGCGCAGACGCTTGACCTAACGCACGGCGAAACGCACAAGCTGCCGCCCATCACCGAGACCGGCAGCGGCACCGTGCAGGACAAGGAAAAAGCCTTCCTTGATGAAATCATCCAAAAGGTTAACGGTCTGTTCGAGGGCGATCTGTCGGATAACGACCAGCTGGTTTACGTCAATGGCGTACTGAAGGGCAAACTGCTGGAAAATGCAACCTTAATGCAACAGGCTGCGGTCAATACCAAGGAACAGTTCGCCAATTCACCCGACCTGTCTCAGGCGTTGATGCACGCCATCATGGATGCACTTGATGCGCACACGACGATGAGCACCCAGGCTCTCGGCTCGGAGAGGATTCGTGATGGCCTGAAGGACACATTGCTCGGGCCGGCGATGTTATACGAGGCGTTGCGTGCACGGTCGGGAGGCCAGTCGGCAGCGCTGTAAAGCTGTTCTTGGCGTCTGCCGTGTACACCTCAAGAAATCTCTAAGGTTAACCTGGCCGATGGTGAGTCTCTGAGCGAAAGGCAAGCTCATCCCCAACCCACAGGTTAGTGTATGTTCGCTGGCCTTTCGAAGGTTCTGGCCGCATGGAGCCGTCCCGTCGCATCTGGCAATGACAGACTTCCACATCCTGCTACCCCGGCGCTGCATGCCCGGATTAGGCTGGCCACAGCCTATAGCCTGATGTTCCCGCGCCCGCTCTATCAATTCGCCCACGGTTGCCGCTACGCACCTTCTTCGGCATTTCCAGTACAGGTCGTTCGGCGGTTATCCCTCTCTACTCCTGTACCGGTCGCGCGGCTTTGAATGAACAAATCCATTCTGGCCCTTGGCTCTGCTGGCGGAACGTGTTGGCAGATTCTGGAAGCGGCGACTGCGCTGATGCGCATTTAACCAACTCGTTTTCAGAGCCAAGGCCACAATGGACTTGATGCTGCCGCTTCCTGTACCTGCCGCACGGCCCGCCAGGGCTATGCGACCTGACGAAGATAGGGGCTGCCACGGGTGGCGACACCTTGTTGAACTTTTCGATTGGGTGGTTCAACGAGCAGAAGACATTGATTCAATGCACCAGATGGCATATGCCGACGCTATAATTGCCGATTCAAATTAGGTCAATAAATCGTGCGATTTTTCTCTTTACTTGCCCTGCTGTTCGGTCTTTTTCCCATTTCGCCATCGTCGGCTGCCGTTGCCTACCTGACTTTCAGACCTGAGTCTGTGCAAGCCTTGATTGCTGCCGGTGACTACGTACCGTTGAGCAAGGACTATGTCGCCGAGGTCAATTTCAGCCCCGCAGTTGGCAGCAATTTATTAGGCCCTCCCACTGTACAAAGCGGCGACTACTTGGCTCTGTCGCCAAATACTCCGATTGATGGCGTGGGGTATTGGTCAACTTTTGGTCATGACATGGAACTAGTGTGGGGTTCCAGCATTCCCGGCTTCGGGCCATATGGTTCTTCAACCTACCGGACCCGATTTTCTATCTTTGCGCTAGGCACCGAGTCTGTATCAATTGATGGGTTCTGGCGGGATGAGATTTCGTTTGTGAATCTTGATTCACTCCTGTCACCTGGCGCCCTGTGGAGTATTTACGATACGACCTACTGGCCAAGCGGTTCCGAGCGTTCGGCAACATACTGGGCACGGCTAACAGGCATCTCGACGAATAATCCGCTGCAACAGATTCCAGAACCTGCGACCGCGTTATTGCTCCTGGCGGGTCTTGCCGCCATCGGAAGGCTAGGAACTCCAATTTTCGGCGCCGCTCGCAGTTAGGTCGCCCTGCGCCTAGCGCTTTTCCGCTGCCGGTCGCGATGGCCGCTGCAGGACTCGAAGCGCTCTTGTATTCAGCGCCGGCCGTCATCGAACCAACGCCAAGAACTCGCCTGTATTGCCTGCATCATGAGTTACGCCGCAAGGGGATGACACTCGACCTCCTGCGAGAAAACACAATGCCGAGTACGCCGACGGCTACTCGCTTAGTTCCGTTATGCCGCTAGATGTATGAGCACCTGGCGCTCGACCAGCTCTCGAATCTCTACTTCAGTGACGCCAAGCTCCTGTAACTGCTTGGCGGCGTTCTTGATGCGCTTTTCCGCAACGCCCGTCGCGCTCGATATTTTCTTGCCTAGCTCAGTACCTCGGATTTCTGCCCGCGGGATGGTACGCGCCAAGGCCAGCAATTCAGGTATCGATGGATTCAGCAGGTCATTCACTAACGCCTTTGCAGTCGATTGCCACTCGCAGGGAATTGTCATACCCGCAAGTAGGAGATGACCATCCGCGTAGGCCAGCGGTATCGGATTCACGACCGGAGGAACCTTTGCCAAGGCCTGCAGCACACTGGGCTTGAACGTAGCTCGACCCTCCCATGAACCAGACGCACGCATGACGCAAACCACATCGCCTGATTCTATGGACAGGAAACCGCCTTCGAAGGCGACCATGACCCGACCAAGCTTGACGCCCTTACGCGCGAATGGCTTTAACGCCGCCTTGAATTCCGCCGGGTCAATCGTCAAACGACTCTCTTGCATGGCCACCGCAGTTCCCTAGAAAGTCTCGACCTCGAAAACATGTGAATCGCCACGGGCCGCTGCATCCTTAATGGCATGAGCCCTGCGACTGTCCCCGCAAACGCCTTCCAAAGTCGCTATCGCCTTGTCAAACCGACCCAACTGCCGCAGCAACTCAGCGATAGCTGCTACATCTTGGTCTGGCACAGGAACGGCTTGATGACGTGCCAGAAGGCGCAGCATGTTCTCGTTGGCCTGCTTGTCGCTCATCGGGCTGGCCATACGACGGCCACGCTGACTGTGACCGCCAATCCACCACAGCCTGGTTCGCAGATATAGCTCTCGCTCCGGGTTCGACCATTCTTCGCGCAGGACAGCCAGAAGGAGGTCGGCCGGCCGCGGATGCTGGTGGTAATCGACAAAATCAAGGTCGAGTAAATCAACTTGGGCCACATTTTCCGCAGCGCTGACGCTGGCCTTCTTGCCGAAGATGCCCGCCAACCATCTACCTCGATTTTGTGCTTTCTCGTTAGCGGCGGGCACTATGCCAAGCTCAGTCGCATCTTCGAGCCAGTAGGTTTTATTGCAGCCTGGACAGTACGCGAGTCGCGACGCCTCCGTAACCATCGGAATGTCGGTATAGCCGTCGCTCCAACGTGTTGACATCCCGAAGCTATTGACCGAGGCGAATCGGCGCTGCATCACCTTTTCCTGGCAGCAGGGCGTTTCGAGAAGGAGCGGCTTAGCAAATCTGGTCATGGCTGATTCTTGATTTACACGGACAAGGCCGGGACAGGACTCCAAGCTCTCATATGTCATAGGATACACGAAGCAAATGATGGCGTGCATCTCGCGAGGTGTCGCCGCTGGTGATGGCTTATCACCCTTGGGGAGCCAAATGCCTGCAGAAACGGAACAACATCAGGAATGTATTACGAAATGCAACCAAAAATTCAACAACAGCTGAAGACTGCGAACTTGGTGCGCCAGGCGCCAACGACGGAAGGCGACGCCAGTGCAGCGCAACTGCCGTTCGCCGACTGAATTACATGAACGCCCGCATATACCCCCCAGCCTTGACGCACCGGCCTGAATTTTAGTGGGGCAAGCAGTCTAAACGCGTCAAATATGGCGCCAATAATACGTCAAATATGGCGCGTAAAGTATATATATATTGAAATACACGCGGAACTATTTTAAAGTTTCCCCCATGATGAATCCACCCGACAACACAGTTAGCGAAAAATGGGGCGAAGCGGCTGATGATGGCTTTCAGGCGCTTCCGCATGCGTTTTTTACGCATTATGCGGCGCTGGGGCTGTCTCCCAGCGGTTTTGTGGTACTGGTTCATCTGCTGGATTATTGGTGGTTGTCTGAAAAGCTGCCCTACATCGGCACCAAGCGCTTGGCTGACAAAACCGGGATGAGCCAGCGGACGGTGCAACGGTCGCTGCAGGAGCTGGAGCGGATTGGGTTTGCTGTTCGGCAGCGCGACAAGGAAACCGGGCGCACGCTCTACCAATTCGATGGGTTGGTGGCGCGGTTGAATTTATTGGTTAGACAAGAAAAGGAGAAGCCGCGTAGGAAATAAGACAGCGAGATAGATCCCGTCATGCAGGCCCCGAGGCCCACCCCTATGCAAATTGGCTATGAATACAATTAACGCGACTCTCGAAGCAGCCCTTGCGGCTGCCGTGGAAGATCATGCAAGCCATCGGTTTGGGCAGGTGATGTTCCGTGGCGCCGAATGGTGTTTGGCCCATCTTGACCCTTTCGCCTTCCATCGCCCTATCGATCTGGGCAGCACGGACGGCCAGCCGACCATACTGGAAGTCGTCGTATTGTTCTCCTGTCATTGCTTTACCCAGGGCGTCGAGCGCGATGAGCGAGAGGCCATCCCGGCCAATGAGTTCTATAAGCGGGATGGTGAAACGCGGGTGCTGTGCGAAGAGCGCTACCTGTTGTCAATCGACTTGCCTGCCATTGTTTTCGCCCTCTCAACGCACCGCATTTCAGTGGCGAAGCCGGGACATAACTTCGTGACGTTTCGCCGGCAAACGGCTGCTGGTGAAAAACATTACGGCGTGTTTTTCCAAGTGATGAAAGCTCGGGATCGCACGCACCGAATAATTCTGCGCGTGCAATCGGCCTATCTCAAGGAAATGACCAAGCGGGAAAAAACAGCGAAAAATGTAAAGCTCGATACGCTATTGAAGGCAGCGTATGAGGGTCGGACGATCCGTCCGTAGAAATGACAACGGCCACTTTCGTGGCCGCCGCGTGCGGGTTTCTCTCGGGTTTCCCCTAGCCACTCCAGGTGGCACCTGATTTCTCAGGCGGCGCTACGTTTTCGCACCCGCTCAACGTAGTTTTGTGCTTCTGTTCCATTATTGTTCTGCAAGCAGTTTAAGTCAATACTTTCTGTTCGGATTGATTG
Source organism: Azonexus sp. (assembly GCA_017983615.1). Taxonomy (GTDB): domain Bacteria; phylum Pseudomonadota; class Gammaproteobacteria; order Burkholderiales; family Rhodocyclaceae; genus Azonexus. Next base: position 17,529 of record JAGOBB010000024.1, on the reverse strand, counting down.
CTTAGATCGCGTAAAAGGACAGCATCTGCCACTTGCAGCATGCACAAACCTAATTACGGCCGCTGGTGCAGAGTATGCGTGCAGCGACGCTCTTCCATTCTGCGCCAGACATTGATCAAAATTGCGTACACAACGAGTACACGATTCCACAAAAAGAAAAAGCCCCGGCTTGCGACCAGGGCTATCTCTTTGATTTTTATGGTGGTGATGGGCGGAGTCGAACCGCCGACCTATGGGTTATGAATCCATCGCTCTAACCATCTGAGCTACATCACCACGCTTGAGGGCGCGGATTATAGTTTGCTGGCGTTTGGCCGGTCAACCGAAATTGCGGTCGGTTATAATGCGCAACTTTTCTGCCGCCAGCTTGCCGAAGCGGCACCACTGATTTTTAAAGTAATTCCATGCCAAAGAAACTGTTCATCCGCACTTTCGGGTGCCAGATGAATGAGTACGATTCGGACAAGATGGCCGACGTGCTCAATGCCTCCGAAGGGATAGTCAAGACCGACAATCCTGAAGAAGCCGACATCATCCTGTTCAACACCTGCTCGGTGCGCGAGAAAGCACAGGAGAAGGTTTTCCACGACCTCGGGCGCGTCCGCCACCTGAAGCAACTGAATCCGAACCTGGTGATCGGTGTCGGCGGCTGCGTCGCCAGCCAGGAAGGCGAAGCCATCATTGCCCGCGCACCGTATGTTGACGTGGTGTTCGGCCCGCAGACGCTGCACCGCCTGCCGCAACTGATTGCTGACCGGAAAGCGAACGGCAAGGCAGCCGTCGATGTTTCCTTCCCGGAAATCGAGAAGTTCGATTCGATGCCGCCCTCGGAGATCAAGGGTGCTTCGGCTTTCGTCTCGATCATGGAAGGCTGCTCGAAGTTCTGCACCTTCTGCATCGTGCCCTATACCCGTGGCGGCGAAGTTTCGCGCCCGTTCAACGATGTGCTGACCGAAGTCGCTGACCTGGCGGCCAATGGCGTCGGTGAAGTCACCCTGCTCGGCCAGAACGTCAATGCCTACCGCGGCGACATGGAAGGCACGGAAGAAAAGGCCGACCTCGCGCTGCTGATCGAATACATCGCCGAAGTGCCAGGCATCGAGCGCATCCGCTACACGACCTCGCATCCACGCGAAATGTCGCAACGCCTGATCGACACCTACGCCACGCAACCCAAGCTCGTCTCACACCTGCACCTGCCGGTTCAGGCAGGTTCGGATCGCGTCCTGGCGGCGATGAAGCGCGGCTACACGACGCTCGAATACAAGTCGATCATCCGCAAGCTGCGTGCGGCGCGGCCGGATATTTCGCTATCGACCGACTTCATCGTCGGCTTCCCCGGCGAGACCGACGAGGATTTCGAAAAGACCATGAAGCTGATCGAGGACGTTGGCTTCGACAGCTCCTTCTCGTTCATCTACAGCCCGCGTCCCGGCACCCCGGCGCTGGAACTGGAAGACTCAACACCGGCCGAGGTCAAATCGGCCCGCCTGAGCCGCCTGCAGAAGCGAATCGACGAGCAGGCGCAGGTCATCAGCCAGGCCATGGTCGGCAGCATCCAGCGCGTGCTGGTCGAAGGCACGTCTAAGAAAGACGTGCATGAACTGGCCGGGCGCACCGACAACAACCGCATCGTCAACTTTGCGGGCAACACCCGCCTGATCAACACCTTCGTCGATGTCCGCATCACGTCCGCGCTGCCGCACAGCCTGAGGGGCGAAATTGTCATCCGAGAAGACTAAGGCCGCGCCCAAGCAAAGGCCGGTCGAACTGGCCCTGACGCCGGTCGACAATGCCCAGCTGGCCAAGCTGTGCGGGCCACTCGATGAAAATATCCGGCAGATCGAAACCGGCTTCGACGTGGTGATTCGTCGCCGCAACGAGCGATTCTCGATTCTGGGTGAAAAGTCCCGGCTGACCGCCGACGCGCTCAGGCATTTCTACGCAATGGCCAGGGCGCCGCTGTCGGTCGACGAAATCCAGCTCGGCCTGATCGAATTTCTCAACGCCCCGGTGCGCCGCATTTCGCGCAGCGCCGAGGGCCCGGTCGACGGCCCGCAACTGATCACGCGCAACACCCAGCTGCATGGTCGCACGCCGCGCCAGGTTGAATACCTGAAGCACATCCAGGAACACGACATCACCTTCGGGGTCGGCCCGGCCGGCACCGGCAAGACCTATCTGGCCGTTGCCTCGGCCGTCGATGCCTTCGAGCGCGACCTGGTCGAGCGCATCATCCTGACCCGACCAGCGGTCGAAGCCGGCGAGCGCCTCGGCTTCCTGCCCGGCGACCTGACGCAGAAGATCGACCCCTACCTGCGCCCGCTCTACGATGCCCTCTACGACCTGATGGGCGCCGACCGCGTCGCCAAGCTCTACGAAAAGCGCGCCATCGAGATCGCCCCGCTCGCCTTCATGCGCGGCCGGACGCTGAACCATGCCTTCATCATCCTCGACGAGGCGCAGAACACGACGCCGGAACAGATGAAGATGTTCCTGACCCGCATCGGCATCGGCGCCAAGGCAGTGGTCACCGGCGACATCACCCAGATCGACCTGCCCAAAGGGCACAAGAGCGGCCTCAATGAAGCCATCGACGTGCTGCATGGCGTGCGCGGCCTGGCCTTTACCCATTTCAAGAAGGAAGACGTGGTGCGCCACCCGCTGGTTGCCCGCATCGTCGAAGCCTATGAAAAGCGCCAACAACCGACTTAACCTGTCCGTGCAATATGCCTGTAACCGCGAAGGCTTACCCTTGCGGGCGGATTTCGTGCGCTGGGCGCGTGCGGCACTGACCGGCGGCGGCGAGATCGCCATCCGCCTGGTCGACGCCGACGAAGGCCAGTCGCTGAACAAGGAATACCGCGGCAAGGATTACGCGACCAATGTGCTGTCCTTCCCGTACGAAACCGAGCCGGTGATCATGGGCGACCTGGTCATCTGCCCGAGCGTTGTGGCGAAGGAAGCAGCAGAGCAGAACAAGCCGCTGGACGCCCATTACGCGCACCTGACGGTGCATGGTATGCTGCATTTGCAGGGCTGGGATCATGACAACGACGAAGATGCCCAGGCCATGGAAGACGAAGAAAGGGAGATTCTCGCCGCATTGGGTTATCCAGACCCCTATGCGGTTTAAACATCATGGACAGTGACAGTAAACCGAGTTTCATCGAACGCCTGACCTCTCTCCTGCTCCGCGAGCCTGAAGACCGCGAGCAGCTGATCCAGATTCTGCACACCGCCTACGAGCGGAACCTGATGGACGCCGATGCGCTGACCATCATCGAAGGCGCCCTGCAAGCCTCCGAAACCCGCGTTACCGACGTGATGATTCCGCGGGCCCAGATGGACGTGATCGACATCGACGATCCGCTGGACGAAATCGTCCCCGTCGTCATCGAAGCCGCCCACTCACGCTTTCCTGTCGTCGACGGCGACCGCGACAACGTCCTCGGCATCCTGCTCGCCAAGGATCTGCTGCGCATCCATACCGAAAAGAATTTCGATCTACGCGACTGGCTACGGCCGGCCGTCTTCATTCCCGAATCGAAGCGGCTCAATGTGCTGCTGCGCGAATTCCGCGTCTCGCGCAACCATATGGCTATCGTCGTCAATGAATATGGCGGCGTCGCCGGCCTGGTGACCATCGAGGACGTACTGGAGCAGATCGTCGGCGACATCGAGGACGAATACGACTTCGACGAGGCGCACGACAATATCCGTCTCGACGCTTCCGGCCGCTATCGCGTCAAGGCACGGACCGAGATCGACGATTTCAACGAAGCCTTCTCGACCGCCTTCTCGGACGAAGAATTCGACACCGTCGGTGGCCTGATCCTGCGCCATCTCGGCCGCATGCCCAAACGCAACGAAGTCGTCGAGATCGACGGCACGCGCTTCCAGGTCCTGCGGGCCGATAGCCGCCGCCTCTACACGCTGCTCGTCGACCAGCCCAAACCGCAGACCGGTGCTGAAGACCAGCCTGCCTGAGCGGTCGCTACACCGCTTTGGCCTGGCAGCGCTGATCGGCGCCGCTGGGGTTCTCTGCTTCGCGCCATTCGGTCTTTTCTGGCTGGCGCCGCTGGTCTGGCTCTGCCTCTTCGCCCTGCTGCTGCGCGCCGAATCTCCCAAGGAAGGCCTGCTGACTGGCCTGAGCTTCGGCCTCGGCTTCTTCCTGTGCGGCGTTTCGTGGGTTTACGTCAGCCTATCGGTCTTCGGCGGCATGCCGTGGTGGCTGGCCGGGCCGGCCGCCTTCCTGTTCTGCGCAGTGATGGCACTGTTCCCGATGATCGCCGGCTGGATCTTCAAGCGCTGGCAACCGGCTGGCTACTGGCACCAGGCCTTGTTCTTCGCCGCGCTGATTGCGCTGGTCGATTGGCTGAGAAGCTGGATTTTCACGGGATTTCCATGGCTTGCCGTTGGCTACTCGCAATCGGCACCCAGCCCGCTGACCGGGTTTGCACCGCTGCTTGGCGTGCATGGCCTGTCGCTGCTGGTGGCACTGGCTGGTGCATTGCTCACGCGCTGGCGCATCGGCCTGAGCTTCATTGCGCTGCTCGCCATCAGTGGTTTCGGATTGCGGCAGGTAGCATGGACCTACCCTGCGAGCGAGACAGTCAGCGTGGCACTGATCCAGGGCAACATCCCGCAGGAAATGAAATTCCGGCCTGATGCCTTCGTCCGCACGCTGGATCTCTATCGCGACCTGATCGAGGCCAACCCGGCGCAACTGACCTTACTGCCTGAAACCGCGCTGCCGGTATTCCTCGACCAGCTTCCGCCGGACTATATCGACGAGTTGAAGCGCCTGGCTCGCCGCCAGAGCGGCGACCTGATCATCGGCACCCTGACCGGTGATGGCCGCGGCTATTTCAACAGCGCGATCAGCCTGGGCAGCCAGCCGCTGCAGGTCTATAGCAAGAGCCACCTCGTGCCCTACGGCGAATTCATCCCGCCCGGTTTCGACTGGTTCATGAAATTCGCCGACATTCCGATGTCGTCGTTCTCGCGTGGCCCGGAAAAGCAGTCACCACTCGCCGTCGCCGGCCAGCAGGTGGCCGTCAACATCTGCTACGAGGACGTTTTCGGCGAGGAAATCATTCGCCCGTTGCCTGAAGCAGGCATTCTGGCCAACCTCTCCAACACTGCCTGGTTCGGGCATTCGCTGGCGCAGCCACAGCACTTGCAGATCGCCCGGATGCGCGCTGCCGAAACCGGCCGGCCGATGCTGCGCGCTACCAATACCGGCATGACCGCCATCGTCCTGCCCGGCGGCGACCTGCAGGGCGTACTGCAGCCCTTCACCACCGGCGTACTCAGGGCGGAAGTTCGAGCATATACGGGCATGACGCCCTACGCCCGTTTCGGGAACTGGGGCTTCCTGCTGCTGGCAGTGTGCTGCCTGTTCGGCAGCAGGCTATCGAAACGCCGTCAACCGTAAGCGATCAGGCAGCCCGCAGGCGCTGCGCTGCCTGTTCCAGCCGTTGCTTTTCGGCCAGCACACGGGTCGCATAACGCCGACTGGCGTCGTTGGCTGCACCGGCAAATTGCTGCAGACCGCTTTCCAGGCCGCCGTTGCGACTGATCGATTCCTTGAGGACGCGGGCACCGACCTGGACATTGGTCACCGGATCGAGAAATGACGAATCCTCTTCCGGCAACTTGTCGTGATGGAAACGGGGTACCACCTGCATCAGCCCCTGGGCGCCGAAGACGCTTTGCGAAAACGGGTTGAATCCCGACTCGACACCGATCACCGCAATGATCAGCAGGGGATCGAGATGCAACTCGTGGCCGATGGTCTGGGCCGTCGCAAAGATGGGCTGCAACGCCTCGGTCGATACGTGATAGCGACGGGAAACATAATCCAGCGCGCCACGCATGCGGGGATTGAGCGCCACGGCGCCCGGATCGTCCTGCGCATTGCCGGACTCTTCATCGGCAACCGACGCCTCGGCATTCGGCAGGAAAGACTTGAGCCCCTCGATCAGATCAAAACGGCCACTTTGCACGCCGAGCAGACCCATGATGAAGACAAAGCCGACAACCATCAGGAACTTCTGGAAAAAATCGACGGCTGCATTAGAAACGCGCTGCATTGCAGGCGGTAGAACGGTCGAAGCGATCATGCGACCTCCTTCACTGTTGCCACTGCGGAAAACTGCTCCGACAGCGAACGGTTACAGGGGGTACGACATCGGTGAAGGCGGGCCGGGAGATTCCGAAACCCGCGAGGCGACAAGCATTCGCCCGGGAAAACCGATGTTGCACCGCAACATGAAATCCAGTTTATTGATTTAATTGAATTTTGTCAAAGCAAACACAACACATGACGGCACCGCGTGTTGCGCAGCAACAACACAAGCACCCGCAAAAATGACATGAAACTGCGCTCAAACGGCGCCCGAAAGCACGCCGAAACGCACGGCGGAAGGGCTGTGCCCTAGCACGGCAAAAGCTAGTAAAATCACGGGTTTCCGCTTATCACCGAGGGCGTCCGATGACGACCAGCAAGAAACCGACATTTCAAGAAATCATCCTGCGTCTGCAGCAATACTGGAGCGACAAGGGCTGCGCCCTGCTCCAGCCCTACGACATGGAAGTCGGCGCCGGCACCAGCCACACCGCCACCTTCCTGCGCGCCATCGGCCCCGAGCCCTGGAAAGCCGCCTACGTGCAGCCTTCGCGCCGCCCTAAGGACGGCCGCTACGGCGAGAACCCGAACCGCATGCAGCATTACTACCAGTATCAGGTGGTCCTGAAACCGGCGCCGGACAACATCCTCGAGCTTTATCTCGGCTCGCTCGAAGCGCTGGGCTTTGACCTGAAGAAGAACGACGTCCGTTTCGTCGAGGACGACTGGGAAAACCCGACGCTGGGCGCCTGGGGCCTGGGTTGGGAAGTCTGGATGAACGGCATGGAAGTGACTCAATTCACCTACTTCCAGCAGGTCGGCGGCATTGACTGCAAGCCGATCACCGGCGAAATCACCTACGGCATCGAGCGTCTGGCCATGTATCTGCAGGGCGTCGAAAATGTGTTCGACCTGACCTGGACGGAAGGCCTGACCTATGGCGACGTCTATCACCAGAACGAAGTCGAGCAATCGGCCTACAACTTTGAGCACAGCAACGTCGATTTCCTGTTCCACGCCTTCGGCAAGCACGAGGAAACCGCCGTGCACCTGATGGGCGCCCAACTGGCGCTGCCCGCCTACGAACAGGTGCTGAAAGCCGCCCATACCTTCAACCTGCTCGACGCCCGCGGCGCCATTTCGGTGACCGAACGCGCCGCCTATATCGGCCGCATCCGCAACCTGGCCCGTGCCGTGGCGCAAGCCTATCTCGACAGCCGCGCCCGCCTCGGCTTCCCGATGGCGCCCAAGGAATGGGCCGCTGAAGTCCTCGCTCAGATTGAAAAGAAAGCCGCCTGATCATGTCGTCCAAGAATCTGCTCGTTGAACTGTTCGTCGAGGAACTGCCGCCCAAGGCGCTGAAGAAGCTCGGCGAGGCCTTTGCCGCCGCGCTGTCCGCCTCCCTGAAAAATGCCGGTCTGGCCCCGGCCACCGCCGCAGTCACCGCTTACGCGTCACCGCGCCGTCTGGCCGCACACGTCACCGACGTTGCTGCCGTCGCCGCCGACAAGCCGGTGGTCCAGAAGCTGATGCCGGTTGCCGTTGGCCTCGACGCCGCCAGCAACGCGACGCCCGCCCTGCTGAAGAAACTGGCTGCGCTGGGCGCCGACGCCTCGGCCGTTGCCGGCCTGCGCCGCGAGAACGACGGTAAGGCCGACATCCTGTTCTACGACAGCCTGGCCAAGGGCGCGACGCTGGCCGAAGGCCTGCAGAAGGCCGTCGAAGCCGCGCTGGCCGCGCTGCCGATTCCCAAGGTCATGAGCTACCAGCTGGCCGATGGCTGGAGCAGCGTCAATTTCGTCCGCCCGGCACATGGCCTGGTCGCCCTGCATGGCGCCGAAGTGGTGCCGGTTGCCATTCTCGGCCTCAATTCCGGCCGTGCCACCAAGGGCCATCGCTTTGAAGCTGCCGTCGACCCGGTGGTCATCGCCGACGCCGACAGCTACGCCGCAACGCTGCTGCGCGACGGTGCCGTGATCGCCTCCTTTGCCGAGCGCCGAGCCGAAATCGCCCGCCAGCTCACAGCCGCCGCGGCCAAGGCCGGCGGCAAGCCGATTGAAGACGAAGCACTGCTCGACGAAGTGACCGCGCTGGTCGAGCGCCCGAACGTGCTGATCGGCCAGTTTGAGCCGGAATTCCTGGCCGTCCCGCAGGAATGCCTGATCCTGACCATGAAGGCGAACCAGAAGTACTTCCCGCTGCTCGACGCGGCCGGCAAGCTGACCAACAAGTTCCTGGTCGTCAGCAACATCAGCCCGGAAGACGCTTCAGCCGTGATCGGCGGCAACGAGCGCGTCGTCCGCCCGCGTCTGGCCGATGCCAAGTTCTTCTTCGACCAGGATCGCAAGAAGTCGCTGGAATCGCGCGTTGCCGGCCTCGGCAAGGTCGTTTACCACAACAAGCTGGGCACTCAGGGCGAACGCGTTGACCGCGTTGCCGCCATTGCCCGCGCCATCGCCGACCATCTGGGCGGCGGCGCAGTGTCGCAGCACGCGGAACAGGCGGCCGTGTTGGCCAAGGCCGATCTGCTGACCGACATGGTCGGCGAATTCCCCGAACTGCAAGGCATCATGGGCCGCTATTACGCCCAGCACGACGGGCTGAATGCCGACGTCGCCGATGCCATCGAAGACCATTACAAGCCCCGCTTCGCCGGCGACAGCCTGCCACGCGGCAGGGTCGGCACCGTCGTTGCTCTGGCCGACAAGCTGGAAACCCTGGTCGGCATGTTCGGCATCGGCCAGATTCCGACCGGCGACCGTGATCCGTTCGCGCTACGCCGCCATGCGCTGGGCGTCATCCGCATGCTGGCCGATGGCGATCTGGCCCTGCCACTCGATCAGCTTCTGCAAACCGCTGCTGCGCCATTTGCTACGGTCGATGGTTTCAAAGCAGCAGAATCCGCCTTGGCTGATTTCATCTACGACCGCCTGGCCGGCAGCCTGCGCGAGCAGGGTTACACGGCACAGGAGGTCGATTCGGTCGTCTCGCAGCGGCCGCAGCGTCTCGGCGACATTCCCAAGCGCCTGGCCGCCGTGCGCGCCTTCTCGGCGCTGCCCGAGGCCGCTGCACTGGCCGCCGCCAACAAGCGGGTCGGCAACATCCTGAAGAAGGTCGAAAACGCCATCGAAGCGACGGTGGACAACGCCCTGCTCAAGGAAGCCGCCGAAGTCGCCCTGCACGACGCACTCGTCGACGTCGTGCCACAGGCCGATGCCGCCTTCGTCACCGGCGACTACGCCGAGTCGCTGCAGGCCCTGGCCGCATTGCGCGCCCCGGTCGACAGCTTCTTCGACGACGTCATGGTCAATGCCGAAGACCCCGCCCTGCGCGCCAACCGTCTCGGCCTGCTCGCCAAGCTGCACGCGGCGATGAACAAGGTCGCCGACATTTCCAAGTTGTCCGCCTAAGCCCGGAAAGGCCGCCATGCCCACCAAGCTCGTCATCCTCGACCGCGACGGCGTGATCAACTTCGATTCCGCCCAGTTCATCAAGAACCCGGCCGAGTGGAAGCCGATCCCGGGCAGCCTGGAAGCTATCGCACGGCTCAGCCAGAGCGGCTACAAGGTGGTCGTGGCGACCAACCAGTCGGGAGTCGGGCGCGGCCTGTTCGACATGGAAATGCTGAACCAGATCCACAGCAAGATGCACAAAGCGGCGGTCGCGCTGGGCGGGCGGATCGATGCGATTTTCTACTGCCCGCACGCCGCCGACTCGAAATGCGACTGTCGCAAGCCAAAGCCCGGCATGTTCAAGCGCATTTCGGAAACATTGAACGTGGACCTGACCGGCGTACCGGCCATCGGCGATTCGCTGCGTGACCTGCAGGCCTGCGCCCTAGCCGGTTGCCGGCCGATGCTGGTGCTGACCGGCAAGGGGGAGAAGACCAGGGCGGAAGGCGATCTGCCGGCCGGCACGCTGGAGTTCGCCGACCTGGCCGCCGCGGTGGACCACATCCTGATCAAAGAGAAGAAATGAACGCCATCCGCTCGTCGCTGTTCATGGCCTACGCCATCGTTTGGTCGGTGCTTTCGGCACCACTGGTGGTCATCGCCGCCCTCGCCCTGCGCGGCCTGTGGGGCTACCGCTTCGGCAAGCTGTGGCGGCTCGGCATCCAGTTTGGCGTCGAGAACATCCTCGGCATCCGGCCCAAGGTCGTCGGCCTCGAAAACATGCCCAAGGAGCCCTGCGTCATTCTCGCCAAGCACCAGTCGGCCTGGGAAACGATGACCATCCAGGACTACGTGCCGAAAGGCGCCTACTGCGTCTTCGTACTGAAGAAGGAACTGCTGGGCGTGCCCCTGATCGGCTGGGGCCTGGCCGCCATGAAGATGATCTCGATCGACCGCACCGCCGGTGCTGCCGCCCTCGACCAGGTCGTCACCCAGGGCCGTGAACGTCTGCAGCAAGGTTTCTACGTCATCCTCTTCCCGGAAGGCACGCGCGTTCCGCCGGGCCAGAAAAAGCGCTACAAACCGGGCGGTGCCTATCTGGCTACCCACGTCGGCTGCAAGGTCGTGCCGATCGCCCACGATGCCGGTGAACTTTGGCCGCGCCAGGCTTTCATCAAGAAGCCGGGTACCGTGACCATCAGCATCGGTCCGGCCTTCGACGCGACCGGCATGACCGAAGTCGAGGTCAACCAGAAGGCCGAAGCGTGGATCGAGGACGAGATGCACCGCATCTCGCCGCACCGCTACCTGGATGCCTCGCACAACGCCACCTGAGCCGGCCCGCAGCATCGTCATCGCCGGGCAGGCGGTGGCCTACGAGTTGCGGCGCAGCCAGCGGCGGACCATCGGCCTCTCCATCGACCATCGCGGCCTGCGTATCGGCGCACCAACCCGCGCCCGCCTCGGCGACATCGAAAAACTGATCCTCGAGCACGGCCAGTGGGTGCTCGACAAGCTGGCCAACTGGCGCGACCGGCCTGCTCCAACCAAGCAGACGATCACCGACGGCTCGGTCATTTTTGCCCTCGGTGAACCCCTGACCGTAGCATTCACCGCTATCGGCCGTGCCCGCTGGCAGTTCGGCCCGGGCACCCTGTACCTGCGCGCCGCCGCCGGCGCTGACGCCAACGCGCTACTCGAAGCCGCCCTGCGCGAAAAGGCTCGCGCCGTGTTCGCCGAACGCCTCGCCCTGCACGCCCCCCGCCTCGGCGTCCCGACGCCGCCGCTGCGTTTGTCCTCGGCCCGGACCCGCTGGGGCAGTTGCAGCCATCGCGGCGGCATTGCGCTGAACTGGCGCCTGGTCCTGATGCCGCTGACTGTCGTCGATTACGTGGTCTGCCACGAACTGGCCCACCTCAAGGAAATGAACCACAGCCCGCGCTTCTGGTCTGTGGTGGAACAACTTTGCCCTGACTGGCAGGCGCTTCGTCGCGAGCTGCGCCAGCAGGCCCGGCAAATCCCTCACCTCTAAGGAACACAGCATGCGCATCCTGCACACGATGATCCGCGTCGGCAATCTCGACCAATCGATCGCCTTCTACACCGAAGTCCTCGGCATGCAGTTGATCCGCCGCCAGGACTACCCGGACGGCCGCTTCACGCTGGCCTTCGTCGGCTACGGCGACGAAGCCAGCGAAGCGGTCCTCGAACTGACGTACAACTGGGACACCCCGGCCTACGACCTCGGCAATGGCTTCGGCCACGTCGCGCTGGCCGTGCCCGATGCGGCGGCCGCCTGCGCCGCGATCAAGGCGCGCGGCGGCAAGGTCGTCCGCGAAGCCGGGCCGATGAAGCACGGCAAGACCATCATTGCCTTCGTCGAAGATCCGGACGGCTACAAGATCGAATTGATCCAGCGCGACTGACCGGGATCAAGGCTTTTTTCCTGGCGGCGGCCGATACTGGACGCACGAAAGGAGATCGCCATGGCCTTCCCTGAATTCTTTTCCCGCGTCCCTGCCATCACCGTCCGCGACCCGCTGGCCGAGTTGCTCGGCGCTGCTGAAGGCGGCCTGATCGAATACCGCTTCGCCGACGCCGTCAAACTGGCCGGCCATTCCTGCCCGACCGTCGCCGGCGCCTGGCTGATGAGCGTGCGCGCCCTGCGTGCGCTCTATGGCGATGAAACGCCGGTGCGTGGCAACATCGCTGTCGCCCTGCACGAAACCATTGAAAGCGGCGTCGCCGGCGTCATTGCCAGCGTAGCCGCGCTGCTCACCGGCGCTGCCGGCGAAGGCGGCTTCAAGGGGCTGGGCGGGCAGCACGGCCGGCGCGGGCTGCTCAAATTCGGACTGTCCGGCGTGGCCGGGGTAGCTTTCCGGCGTCTGGACACAAATGCTACGGTCGATTGTTTTTTTAGGCCAAATTCCGTTGCCGCAGATCCGCGTCTCGGCGAACTGCTGCCGGCCGTCATCCACGGCAGTGCCGACGCGGCGCAGATCCGGCTATTCGGCGAACTCTGGCAGGACCGCGTCCGCCGCCTATTGCTCGACCACGCCGACGACCCGGCCGTCATCGAGCTGCGCCGCCTGCCTTGACACGCCGGTCGGGCCGGTGAAACACTGGCCGGCCACCCGCTTAGGCCAGACATGCCCAAACCTGCCGTCCTCGTCGTAGATGACTTTGCCTCGATGCGCAGCGTGGTGTCGGAAGTCCTCAAACGCGCCGGTTTCACTGAAATCCTGCAGGCTGCCAACGGCCAGTCTGCACTGGCCCGCCTGCTCGAACACAAGAAGATCGGCCTCGTCGTCTCCGACTGGTACATGCCGGAGATGGACGGCCTCGCGCTGCTCAAGGCGATCAAGGCCAACCCGGCGCTGGCCCACATTCCGGTCCTGATGATCACCGCCGAAGGCCAGCGCGACAACGTGCTCGACGCCATGCAGAGCGGCGCTGCCGGATATATCGTCAAGCCTTTCACGCCGACGGCGCTGCAGACGCGGCTGGAAAAGATGTTTCCCTAGGCCGTCAGGCCATCGCCTCGCGCACCACGGTTTCGAAGCGCTCGACGACCACGGCCCACTGGTGGGCCAACATCGAATGCCGGGCGGCAGCGCCAAGCAGCGGCAGGTTTTCTGCCAGCGACACCAGATCGAGCGCTGCGTTGCGGTAGCCCTCGTCGTCGCCGGGCGCTGCCAGGCGACCGTTGGCGCCATCGACAATCAGTTCGGCGGCAGCCGCGCTGCGATAGGCGACGACCGGCAGGCCGCTGGCCATCGCCTCGGCCACCACGTTGCCGTAGGTTTCGGTCAGGCTCGGAAAGAGGAACAGGTCGGCGCTGGCGTAATGGGCCGCCAGATCCTCGCCCAGACGCACCCCGGCGAAATGGTGTTCGGGGTGCACGACGGCCAGTTGTTTGGCCGAAGGGCCATCGCCGACCCAGATCATCTTCGCCTTGGGGTGCCAGACCTGGATGGCGGCAAAGGTCTTCTCGACCAGCGCCAGATTTTTCTCCGCCGCCATCCGGCCGACGTAGAGGCAGGCCGGGCCTTCGCCCTCAACGCCCCATTGTTCGCGCAGCGCCGCACTGCGCCGGGCCGGATCGAAAAGCTGCGTATCGACACCGCGGCCGACGACGCGCACGCCGACCAGCCCTTCCCCGGCCAGGTCGGCGGCCAGTGCCGCCGTCGGCACCATGGTCGCCCGCGTCCGCCGGTGCAGGCTGCGCAGGTAGGCGGCGACCGCCGGGCGCATCCAGCCAACGCCGTAATGCACGCTGTAGCGGTCGAAATTGGTGTGAAAGCCGGAGGTCGCCGGGATACCCATCTTGCGGGCGACGCTGACGGCCGACCAGCCGAGCGGTCCTTCGGTCACCACATGCACCAGGTCCGGGCGGTTCTGCTTCCATTGCCGGGCCAGGCGGCGACCGGCAGGCAGACCGAAGCGCAGCCCCGGATAGCCGGGTAGCGGCAGGCCGGGCAGTGCCAGCTCGTGTTCGCTGCCACCATCGTCCTTGCCCTGCCGGGGCCGGATCACGCTGACCCGGTGGCCGCGTTCGCGCAGACCGCCGACCAGTCGGCCGACAGTCATTGCCACGCCATTGACCTCGGGCGGAAAGGTTTCGGTCACGAAGGCAATGGCCATGGACATCAGAGTGACTCCAGCAGGACGCAGACCCAGACGACGATCACCGTAAGCAGCGAGACGAGCACCGCGGCGCTACCGATATCCTTGGCGCGCTTGGCCAGCCGGTGGTTTTCCAGGCTGACGCGGTCGACCACCGCCTCGATGGCCGAATTGAGCAGTTCGACGACCAGCACCAGCAGGACGCTGGCGATCATCAGGCCGCGCCCCAGCCAACCCACGGGCAGCAGGAAAGTCGCCGGAATGAGCAGGGCGGCCAGCAGCACCTCCTGGCGGAAGGCGTCTTCGCACAGATAGGCGGCCTTAAGCCCGGCCAGTGAATAGTTGAAGGCATTCCACACCCGGCGCAGGCCGGTCTTGCCCTTGAAGGGCGATTCGTTGGCCGGGTCGAGGCCCAACTGGTTCGGCGACGGTTCCTGCATGACACCTCCGTTAAAGCGCTCACGTTAATCAGGCTGCGCTAAACTTTGATGACAGGATGATTCACGGCGTTGTCACAAAAGCGCCGAAATCTGCGCCAAATCAACTGAAAGCGCTTTGTCACATCGATGAAATATCGGCGCGTAGGCGACTATGCTAAAAGTAAGAATCCACTCATCAGGAAGCATCAATCATGGTCTTTTTCGAGCTGTTCGCCCATAACCCCACCATCGTCAAGATCGCCGCCGGAGAAACGCTGTTTACCGAAGGCGACGACGGCAGCATGATGTACGTGCTGGCGACCGGCACGGCGGAAGTGATCATCAACAACCGCGTCGTCGAAAACCTGCAGCACGGCAACATCGTCGGTGAGATCAGCATCGTGCTGCCCGGGCCGCGCTCGGCCACCGTCGTGGCCAGCACCGATTGCGAATTCGTCGAGGTCGATGAAAAGCGATTCCAGTTCCTGGTCCAGCAGACGCCGTTTTTCGCCACCCAGGTCATGCGCGTGATGGCCGAACGCCTGCGCAACGCCAATCAACTGGTCACGCCGATCGAGGACATCTAGACGCCGGTCGTTGATCCGGCGAGGCGCCGGAATCAGAATGCTACGGTCAAGGGGTTTTTTGGGGCAAATTCCATAATCCCCAGATCACCGTAGAGCCGGGCCAGCCGTTCGGCCATCGCCACATCGCTCCATTCGCGGGCATAGATCGGCGCCTCGTGCTGCAGGTGGCGCCAGGCGTGCGGATGATTCAGAAAATGGCCCAGCGTTTCACCGAAGGCCGGGGAATCGGCCGGCGGCGAGAAGGCGCCGCGCCCCGGCGCCAGGATATCGGTGGTGCCCATTTCGGACAGCGCGATGACCGGCAGGCCGGCCGCCATCGCTTCGAGCAGCACCAGCCCTTGCGTTTCGGTACGCGAGGCGAAGACGAAAACATCGGCCGCCGCGTAGCAATCGGGCAGCGCCTGCTTGCGGTCGAGATAGCCGATGAATTGCACGGCGTCGGACAGCCCGAGGGCGGCGGTCTGCGCCTTCAGATCGGCCATGGCCGGCCCTTCGCCGGCGACGACGAGCAGGATGTCCGGCTGCAGATGGCGGGCATGGACCAGCGCTTCGAGCAGGAAGCCGATATTTTTCTCGTGCGCCACACGCCCGACGAACAGCGCCATCGGCCGGTCCTCGGCAATGCCGAAATTGCGCCGGAAGGCGATGCCGTCGCCGGCGGCGAACTGCGCCATCGGGATGCCGGTGGGCAGCACATGCAGGGGCGAACTGACGCCGTAGGATTCAAGGCGCTGGCGCATCGCCGTCGATGGCACGACCACAGCATCGAGCGCATTGCACTGGCGGCGGGAAAAGCCGCGCGCCTGGCCGCGCAACCAGCCGGCCGGGATGAATGGCGCGTAGTGCTGCAGATATTCTTCGAACAACGTGTGGTAGGTCGCCACCACCGGCAGGCCGAGGGTGCGTGCCGCGTTCAGGCCGGCGTAGTGGGCGATGAACGGGGTCTGGATGTGGATCAGGTCGCAATCGCGAGCCGCATCGAGCACCGCCCGATGCATGGCCCGCCAACCGACCAGGCGGTCTTCCGGGTCGCCGGGCACCGGCCGGCCAGCGACCCGGACGATGCCTTCTTCCTCGGCTTCGTCGCCATAGCGCGGGACGACCAGCCGGACGTCGACGCCCTGCGCCGCCAGGGTGCGGCGGAAAGTCTCGATCGACGTCGAGACACCATTGACCCGCGGAAAATAAACATCGGAAACCATCAGTACGCGCATTTCACGCCTCCACAGTTTCGGCGACGGGCTCGATCACCGGGGCGGGCGCAGCCAGCATTTTTTGCGGCTGCGCTTCGCCCCAGGTCACCAGTTCCAGGCGGCCGTCGAAGTGCTCGACGATGGCCGTGCAGGAATCGACCCAGTCGCCGCAATTCACGTAAGTCAGGCCATCGATCTCGCGGATCGTCGCCCAATGGATGTGGCCGCAGATCACCCCGTCGAGCCCGCGCTCCTTGGCGTGATGAATGGCCGATTCTTCGAAATCGAAAATGAAATTGAGCGCTGTCTTGACCTTGCGCTTGGCGTAGCCGGCCAGCGACCAGTAGCCGGCCAGCCCGAGCTTGCGCCGGCCCCACGACAGCAAGGTATTGATGCGGACCAGCAGTTCGTAGGCCTTGTCGCCAAGCACCGCCACCCAGCGATGGTGGCGCGTCACCTGGTCGAACTGGTCGCCGTGGATGAGCAGAAAACGCCGGCCGTCCGCGGTTTCATGGACCAGTTCGTCGACCACCTCGACCTCGCCGAAGACGATGCCGCAATAGTCGCGCAGCACCTCGTCGTGATTGCCGGGAATGAACACCACCCGGTCGCCGTGCCGCGCCCGGCGCAGCAGCTTCTGGACAACAGTGTTCTGGGCCTGCGACCAGTTGATGCTGCGGCTCATCGCCCAGAAATCGACGATATCGCCGATCAGGAAAGTGTGATCGGCCGGATGGTCACGCAGGAAATCGAGGAGTCTGTCCGCCTGGCACGCCCGCGTGCCAAGGTGGATGTCGGAGAGAAAGACGGATCTGACCTTGGGCATGGGCGCACGATAAGGCCCGCCCGTGACTCCAAAGTTACCGCTGCGTTAAGCTTTTGTTGCGGACATAACTCATTTTAGGGCGTGTCCGTGCCTTAAAAATGGTGCCGGTCTCAAATACAGGAATTTGTAAGCGATATCGCCGCGCTACAACCAGCATCAAGCGATCCGTAAAATTCGGTGGCTACATTGCCTTGCGCTGCCATCCGAAGCACCATCTGCCGCCTAATTGAATCGCCCCGGCTTTACTAGACACTCTGTAGCCGGTTGAAATACTGGTTTTCGAACTCTACCGGAGAAACGTCGTTTGCATAGCCGTGGCGGCGTTTCGGGTTGTAGAACATTTCGATGTAATT
>JAGOBB010000009.1 GCA_017983615.1 Azonexus sp. | reverse complement strand
CTTCCGGACGCAGGACAGCCTTGTTGAAGTCGAACAGGGCGTCAGCAGCGACGGTGACCTTTTCGCCGGACGGCTTGACGCCAGCAGCGGCCGGGGCGGCCGGAGCAGCCGGGGCAGCAGCCTTCGGTGCGCAGGTGGCAGCCGGCAACAGGTCCTTGTCGCACTCGCAACCGGCCTTGTCGGCAGCGGCAGCGGCCGGGGTCCAGTAGCCATCGCGCCAGCACAGGCCGAAGCCGGACTTGGCGACGACGTCACGGCCGTCGATCAGGTAAACGCGTTCCTGGGCTACGGCGGTGAAGCCAATGCCGGCCAGCAGGGCCAGAACCAGAGATTTTTTGACGATGTTCTTGATCATGGTTTTTCCTCGTTGAAGAAGATTTTGAAATCTTTAACCCGCTCCACAGCCCGGATTCAGGCTGGCCGGCGGAATTCCAAACTATTTTGCCATAGCGCCACGCCTGCTTCCAAGTCATTTAGCTTGTCATAACGTAAAGTTTTGTTGTCTACGCAACACTTTCCGCCCACCCAGACGTGGGTTACGGATTCCCTGCCGGCGACATTGACGAGATGGGAAACCGGGTCGTAGCAGGGATGACATTCCAATTCGCCCAGGCTGACGGCGCAAAGATCGGCCTGCTTGCCCGGGGTGATCGATCCGGTCTGCTGGCCCAGCCCCAGTGCGTTGGCCGCATCAAGCGTCGCCATGTGCAGGATTTCATGCGAAGGCAGGGCGCTGGCGTCGCCGCTCAGGCCTTTTGCCAACAGAGATGCCATGCGCATTTCGCCGAAGAGGTCGAGGCGATTGTTGCTCGCCGCGCCGTCGGTGCCCAGGCCGACATTGATGCCGTGCTGTCGCATTTTTGCCACCGGGGCGAAACCGCTGGCCAATTTCAGGTTTGAAGTAGGGCAGTGGGCAATGCTGCAGCCGGTGTCGGCGAGCAGCTTCAGATCGGCGTTGTCCAGATGGACCGCGTGGACGCCGATGAAATTGGGTCCGAGCAGGCCAAGTTTGTTGAGTCGTTCCAGCGGGCGAAGGCCGAACTGCGTGAGGCTGTCGTCGATTTCCTGCCGGGTCTCGTGGATGTGGCAGTGGATCGGCAGGTTGAGCTGTTCTGAGAGTGTCAGGATGCGCTCGAAAGTACTGTCCGAAACCGTGTACGGGGCGTGCGGGGCCAGGCAGAAGCTGATCAAAGGGGTGGTGCGCCATGTTTCGCGCACCGCCAGCCCCTTGCCGAGATAATCGGCGGCATCGCTGGCATACGGCGTCGGGAATTCGAGGGCGGTGATGCCGAGGACGGCGCGCATGCCGAATTCGGCGGCGGCAGCAGCGGCGGCTTCCGGGTAGAAGTACATGTCGTTGAAGCAGGTGATGCCGCCCTTGAGCATTTCGGCGCAGGCCAGCCGGGTGCCGTCGTAAACGAACTGGGTCGACATGTGCGCGGCTTCGGCAGGCCAGATGTGTTTCTGCAGCCAGTCCATCAGCGGCAGGTCGTCGGCCAGGCCGCGCATCAGGCTCATCGCGGCGTGGGTGTGCAGGTTGATCAGACCGGGGATCAGGATGTGTTCCTGCAGGCTGACGGTTTCCTTTGGCGCATAGCGGACGCGGGCTTCGCCGGCCGGCAGAATGCTCAGGATGCGGCCGTTGTCGACGGCGACGGCATGGCTTTTCAGCACCGTATCGGGGGCGACCGTGGCAATCCAGCGCGCCTCGATCAGCAGGTCGATAATTTCAGGTGTTGTTGTCATCAAAACGGGGTCTATCCGGTGAAGGGGGCGTGTTAAAATAGCAAATTACGCTTGAATCAACTAATAAGGCATCGCGCCCAGCGGTGCGAATGTGAGACATGGACCAATTCGCCAAAGAAACTCTGCCGATCAGCCTCGAAGACGAGATGCGGCGTTCATACCTCGATTACGCGATGAGCGTGATCGTCGGCCGGGCGCTGCCGGATGCGCGCGACGGCCTGAAGCCGGTGCATCGCCGCGTACTGTTTGCGATGCACGAGCTGAACAACGACTGGAACAAGGCGTACAAGAAATCGGCGCGTATCGTCGGTGACGTGATCGGTAAGTACCACCCGCACGGCGATACCGCGGTCTATGACACCATCGTGCGCATGGCGCAGGATTTCTCACTGCGCTACATGCTGGTCGATGGCCAGGGCAACTTCGGTTCTGTCGACGGTGACAACGCGGCGGCCATGCGTTACACCGAAGTCCGGATGGCCAAGATCGGCCATCAGCTGCTCGAAGACCTCGACAAGGAAACGGTCGATTTCGGGCCGAACTACGACGGTTCCGAAAATGAACCGCTGGTCATGCCGGCGCGCATCCCCAATCTGCTGATCAACGGCTCGTCCGGTATCGCGGTGGGCATGGCGACCAATATTCCGCCGCACAACCTCAATGAAGTGATTGCCGGCTGTCTGGCCATGCTGGAAAACCCGGCGATCAGCATCGACGACCTGATCACCTACATTCCCGCCCCGGACTTCCCGACGGCCGGCCTGATCTACGGCATGACCGGTGTCCGCGAGGGTTACCAGACCGGTCGCGGCCGCGTCATCATGCGCGCCCGCACCCACTTCGAGGACATGGAGAAGGGCGGCCGTCAGGCGCTGATCGTCGACGAGATTCCCTATCAGGTGAACAAGAAGTCGCTGATCGAGAAGATCGCCGAACTGGTCAACGAGAAGAAAATCGAAGGCATCTCCGACATCCGCGACGAGTCCGACAAGTCGGGCATGCGCATCGTCATCGAACTGAAGCGCGGCGAAGTCGGCGAAGTCATCCTCAACAACCTGTACAAGCAGACGCAGTTGCAGGACACCTTCGGCATGAACATGGTGGCGCTGGTCGATGGCCAGCCGCGCCTGTTGAACCTGAAGCAGATGCTCGAATGCTTCCTGTCGCACCGCCGCGAAGTGATCACCCGGCGTACCGTCTACGAACTGCGCAAGGCTCGCGAACGCGGCCACATCCTCGAAGGTCTGGCCGTTGCGCTGTCCAACGTCGATGAAATCATCACGCTGATCAAGGCGGCGCCGACGCCGGCCGACGCCAAGCGCGGCCTGATGGAGCGCACCTGGCGCAGCGCCGTGGTCGAGGAAATGCTGGTCCGTGCTGCTTCCGACGCCTCGCGGCCGGAAGGTCTGGCACCGGAATTCGGCTTGTCAGCGCAGGGCTATCGCCTGTCCGATGCCCAGGCCCAGGCCATCCTGGAACTGCGCCTGCAGCGCCTGACGGGGCTGGAGCAAGACAAGATTGTCGGCGAGTACAAGGACGTCATGGCCAAGATCCTCGATCTGCTCGACATCCTGGCCAAGCCGGAACGCATTACCGAAATCATCGTCGCCGAGCTGGTGGCGATCCGCGAGCAGTTCGGCGACGAGCGTCGTTCGGAAATCATCCTGCAGACGCACGAACTGAGTCTGGAAGACCTGATCACGCCGCAGGACATGGTTGTCACGCTGTCGCACGGCGGCTACATCAAGGCCCAGCCGCTGGCCGACTACCGCGCCCAGCGCCGTGGCGGGCGCGGCAAGCAGGCGGCGGCGATCAAGGACGAGGATTTCGTCGATCACCTGTTCATGGCCAATACCCATGATTACATCCTGTGCTTCTCGAACCGCGGCCGCTGCTACTGGTTGAAGGTTTACGAAGCGCCGCAGGGCAGCCGGATCAGCCGCGGCAAGCCGATCGTCAATCTCTTCCCGCTCGAAGAGGGCGAACGGATCAATGCCGTGCTGCCGGTCAAGGAATTCGTCGACGACAAGTTCATCTTCATGGCGACCCGCGACGGTACGGTCAAGAAGACGCCGCTGTCCGACTTCTCCAACCCGCGCAAGGCCGGCATCATTGCCGTCGATCTGCTCGACGACGACTACCTGATTGGCGTCGAGTTGACCACCGGCCAGAGCGACATCGTGCTGGTGTCCGACGCCGGCAAGGCGGTCTGGTTCGACGAAGAAGACGTCCGTCCGATGGGCCGCGGTGCCCGCGGTGTGCGCGGCATGAAGCTGCAGCCGGGGCAGACGGTCATTTCCTTGCTGGTTGCCGAGAGCGATCAGCAGACCGTGCTGGTCGCCACTGAAAACGGTTTTGGCAAGCGCACCGTGCTCGCCGATTTCCGCCACTCCGGTCGCGGCACGCAGGGCGTCAAGGCGATTGCCGACTCCGAGCGCAACGGCGTGGTGATCGGCGCCAAGCTGGTCGACGACAACGACGAAGTGATGCTGATTACCACTGGCGGCGTGCTGATCCGTACCCGCGTTTCGGAAATCCGCGGCATGGGCCGGGCAACGCAGGGCGTCACGCTGATCTCTCTGGACGACGGCGAGAAACTGGCCGGCCTGGAGAAGGTCGCCGAATCGGTGGCTGAAGCCGAGGCCGAGGGTGATGCTGACAATGCTACGGTCGATGCCGAAATTGGGCAAAATCCGGAATCGTCCGAACCCAACGAAGGCGGAGAAGCGTAAATGACCCGCATCTGGAATTTCAGCGCCGGTCCGGCTGCACTTCCCGAAGAAGTCCTCCAGCAGGCCCAGGCCGAGATGCTCGACTGGCATGGCGCGGGTTGCAGCGTCATGGAAATGAGCCATCGTGGCAAGGAGTTCATGTCCATCCTCGACCAGGCCGAAGCCGACCTGCGCGAATTGATGGGCATCCCCGAGCAATACAAGGTGCTGTTCCTGCAGGGTGGTGCGACGCAGCAGTTCGCGCAGATTCCGATGAACCTGCTGGCCGGCCGTTCGGCCGACTACATCGTGACCGGCTCGTGGTCGAAGAAGGCGTTCAAGGAAGCCCAGCGCATCGGTAACGTGCGCTGTGCGGCGACCACCGAGAGCAGCGGCTTCACCCGTCTGCCGATGGCCGAGGAAATCAAGCTCGACCCCTTCGCCGCCTACCTGCATGTTTGTACCAACGAAACCATCCACGGTGTCGAAATCCCGGCCGAGCGCATTGCCGATACCGGCGTGCCGCTGGTCGCCGACATGTCGTCGCATATCCTGTCGCGGCCGCTCAATGTCGAGAAGTTCGGCCTGATCTACGCCGGCGCCCAGAAGAACATCGGCCCCTCCGGGCTGACCCTGGTCGTTGTCCATCGCGACCTGCTCGGCATGGCGCCGCTGACCATCCCGACGGTCATGGACTATGCGGTGATGGCCGAGAACGGCTCGATGCTGAACACTCCGCCGACCTACGCCATCTACATCGCCGGCCTGGTTTTCCAGTGGCTGAAGCGGCAGGGCGGTCTGGCCGGAATTGCTACGGTCAATGGCAAAAAAGCCCGACTTTTGTATTCGGCCATCGATGATTCGGACGGCTTCTACACCAACCCGGTCGATCTCGATTGCCGCTCGGCGATGAACGTCCCGTTCGTGCTGGCCAATCCCGACCTCGATGCGGCTTTCCTGGCCGAAGCCAAGGCCGCCGGTCTGGCCTCGCTGAAGGGCCACAAGTCGGTCGGCGGCATGCGCGCTTCGATTTACAACGCCGTTTCACTGGAGGCCGTGCAGGCGCTGGTGAGCTTCATGAACGATTTCGCCAAACGTAACGGTTGATCCTATGAGCGACGAACTGCAAAAGGCCCTTGCCGGCGTGCGCGCTGAAATCGACGGCATCGACGGTGAACTTCTGCGCCTGCTCAACGCCCGCGCCCGCTGCGCCCAGAAGGTCGGCGTGATCAAGGCCGAGCATGGCGAAGCCGGCCACATCTACCGTCCCGAGCGCGAGGCCCAGGTGCTGCGCCGCCTGCAGGATAGCAATCCCGGGCCGTTACCCGGCGAAAGCATCACCTTCTTCTTCCGCGAAGTGATGTCGGCCTGCCTGGCACTCGAAGAGCCGCTGGGCATTGCTTTCCTCGGTCCGCTCGGCACCTTTTCCGAATCGGCGGCGACCAAGCATTTCGGCCACGCCGCCCGCCTGCTGCCGCAGGGTTCGATTGACGATGTTTTCCGCGAGGTCGAATCAGGCCACGCCCATTACGCCGTGGTGCCGGTCGAGAACTCGACCGAAGGTGCGGTTGGCCGGACGATGGACCTGCTGCTGGCGACGCCGCTGAAAATCTGCGGCGAGGTCGTCGTCCGTGTGCACCAGAATCTGATGTCCAACGAAACCGATCTGGGCAAGATTACCAAGGTTTTTTCGCATGCCCAGTCACTGGCCCAGTGCCACGAATGGCTGAACCGCAATCTGCCCGGCGTGCCGCGGGTTTCGGTCGGCAGCAACGCGCAGGCTGCCCAGATGGCGGCGGCAGAGCCGGGTACGGCGGCGATTGCCGGCGAAGCGGCGGCAGCGCGCTACAACCTGCCCAAGCTGGCTCAGAACATCGAGGACGAGCCGAACAACACGACGCGCTTCCTGGTGCTCGGTAAGCATGACTCGGGTGTCTCCGGTCGCGACAAGACCTCGCTGATCATGTCGGCCCAAAATCGGACCGGCGCCCTGCACGAACTGCTGCTGCCGCTGTCGCAGGCGGGCGTCTCGATGAGCCGGCTGGAGTCCAGGCCGGCCCGCAACGCCTTGTGGGAATACGTCTTCTACGTCGATATCGAGGGCCATCGCGACGAACCGAAGGTCAAGTCGGCCATGGAAAAACTGGCGGCTTCCGCGGCCTATCTGAAGATCCTCGGGTCCTACCCGGTTGCCGTTTATTGAGGGAAGCGCCATGAGCCTTGCCGATCACGCCCTGTCCTACGTGCGTGCCATTTCGCCCTACCAGCCGGGCAAGCCGATCACCGAACTGGCCCGCGAAATGGGCCTGCCGGTTGAGAAAATCCTCAAGCTGGCCTCCAACGAAAACCCGCTGGGCATGAGCCCGAAGGCCAAGAAGGCCGTCGAAGCGGCGATTGCCGGCATTGAGCGCTATCCCGACCAGTTCGACCTGATCGCCAAGGTGGCCGCCTGCGCCGGCGTCGGCCAGAACCAGGTGGTGCTCGGCAACGGCTCGAACGACGTGCTCGACCTGATCGCCCGCGTTTTTCTGGCGGCTGGCCGCTCGGCGGTGTTCTCGCAGCACGCCTTCGCGGTCTATCCGCTGGCCTCGCTGTCGACGGGCGCCGAGCTGATCTGCACGCCGGCCAGGCATTACGGCCACGATCTCGAAGCCATGCGCGCCGCCATCCGGCCCGATACGCGCATCGTCTGGATCGCCAACCCGAACAATCCGACCGGCAACTTCCTGCCTTATCCGGAAGTGCGTGCCTTCCTCGAAGTCGTGCCACCGGACGTGGTCGTCGTCCTCGATGAGGCTTACAACGAATACCTGCCGCCGGCCGAGCGGGTCGATACGGCCGACTGGATCAAGGATTTCCCGAACCTGGTGGTCACCCGCACCTTCTCGAAAATCTACGGCCTGGCCGGGCTGCGCGTCGGCTATGCGCTGGCTTCGGCCGAGATCGCCGACCTGATGAACCGCGTCCGCCAGCCGTTCAACGTCAACAACCTGGCGATTGCCGCTGCTGTCGCGGCGCTCGATGATCACCTGTTCGTTGCCGACAGCTACGAGTTGAACCGGCGCGGCATGGAACAGATCGTCGCCGGCCTGAAGCGTCTCGGGCTGGAGCATATCCCGTCGCACGGCAATTTCGTCACCTTCAGGGCGGGCGACGGGGCGGCGGTCAATCAGAAACTGCTGCAGCAGGGCGTCATCGTCCGGCCGATCGGCGGCTACGGCCTGCCCGAATGGCTGCGCGTGACGATTGGCAGCGAGCCGGAAAACGCCCGCTTCCTGGATGCACTGGAAAAGGCGTTCTGAATCGATGGCCGAATTCGGCAAGATTGTCGTCTTTGGCACCGGCCTGATCGGCGGGTCATTTTCGCTGGCGCTCAAGGAGGCCGAGGCGGTTGAGGAGGTGGTCGGTTTCGGCCGCACGCCGTCGACGCTGCGTACGGCGCAGGAACTGGGCGTCATCGACCGGGCCGGCATCAACCCGACGCATGAAATCGAAGATGCCGACATCGTGCTGGTCGCGACGCCGGTGGCCCAGATGCCGGAAATCTTCGAACGGATCGCGCCCTATCTCGGCCCGCATACCATCGTTACCGACGGCGGGTCGACCAAGGGTGACGTCGTTGCGGCGGCCCGGGCGGCGTTTGGCGACCGGATCGGCCAGTTCGTCCCGGCACATCCGATTGCCGGCGCCGAAAACAGCGGCCCGGCGGCGGCGCGCTGGGATCTCTACCAGGGCAAGAAGGTCGTCGTCACGCCGCTGCCGGAAAACAGCGACGATGCGCTCGACCACATCAAGCGCGCCTGGTCGCTGTGCGGCGCCGATATTTACGAGCTGACGCCGGAAATGCACGACCGCGTCTTCGCGGCAGTCAGCCACCTGCCGCACCTGCTGTCCTATGCGCTGGTCCATGATCTGGCCGTGCGCGAGGATGCCGACCTGTTTTTCACCTTTGCCGCCTCGGGCTTTCGCGATTTCACGCGGATCGCCGCCAGCCATCCGGAAATGTGGCGCGACATCTGTCTGGCCAACCGCGACGCGCTGCTGGCCGAACTGGACAGCTACCGGGCGCAGCTTGACGAACTGCGTCTGGCGCTGGCGCAGAACGACGGCGAGCGTCTCGAGGAAGTTTTTGATATCGCCCGGCGGGCGCGGCGGAACTGGGCCGGAGAGTCTTGATCTCCCGGTTGCTAGGCGCGCTGCTCTGCGGGCTGCTCGTCGCGCTATCACCTCCGCCTGCATTTGCCGAAGCGCCGGCCATCCTGCTGGCCAACGTCTATCACGGGCAGGTTGACGTTTCCCGCTACCTGGTCAGCGAAAAATTGGACGGCGTGCGGGCGATCTGGGATGGCGAAGTGCTGCGTTTTCGCAGCGGCCGGACAATCAATGCGCCGGCCTGGTTCGTTGCCGGTTTGCCCAGGCAGCCGCTGGACGGCGAATTGTGGATAGGGCGCGGCCAGTTCGAGCGGGTTTCCGGCATTGTTCGCCAGGAAGTGCCAGATGATGCCGCCTGGCGCGAAGTGCGCTACATGATTTTTGAATTGCCGGGCGCACCGGGCAGCTTCGCCGACAGGGCCGAGCAGATCCGGCGTTTGGTGAGCGATCTGAAGCTTCCTTGGCTTTTTGAAATTCGGCAGTTTTTTGTGGCCGACCGTAGCATTCTGAAAAAACGCCTCGACGACGTGCTCAGGGCGGGCGGCGAAGGCTTGATGTTGCACCTGGCCGACGCGCCCTATGCCACCGGGCGCAGCGACGTGCTGCTCAAGCTCAAGCCCTGGCAGGATGCAGAGGCCGTGGTCGTCGGCCACCAGCCGGGCAAGGGGCGCCATGCCGGCCGGCTCGGGGCGTTGCAGGTACGGACGCCGGAAGGGCGGGAATTCCTGCTGGGAACCGGATTTTCCGATGCGCAGCGCGAGGCGCCGCCAGCCATCGGGGCGACGGTGACCTATCGCTTCCGTGACCTGACCGGTAGCGGCCTGCCACGGTTTGCCAGTTTCCTGCGGATCAGGACCGATTGAGTGCCGATGACTGGGGTCACCACCTGTTTTTGCTCTCGTTGTAATGCGCCGTTGATGTCGGCACGGGTAAAATCCCACTTTTATTTCAACGGCAAACAGCGATGATTTTCGTGACGGGCGGAGCCGGCTACATCGGATCGCACACTTGTGTCGAACTGCTTCAATCCGGGCAGGATGTGGTTGTGTTCGACAACTTCTCCAATAGCCATCCGGAATCACTGAAGCGGGTCGAAGCGATTACCGGCCGAAAGATCCACCTCGTCGAAGGTGATATTCGCGACCAGGCAGCGCTGGAAGCGGCGATGCGCCGCTTCGGCTGCACCGCGGTCATCCACTTCGCCGGCCTCAAGGCGGTCGGCGAGTCGGTGGAAAAGCCGCTCGACTACTATGACAACAACGTCATCGGCACCCATCGGCTGCTGAAGGCGATGGGTAACTGCGGCATCAAGACACTGGTCTTCAGCTCGTCGGCCACCGTTTACGGCGAACCGCAGCGCTTGCCGCTGACCGAGGATCATCCGCTGTCGGCGACCAATCCCTACGGTCGGACCAAGCTGGTCATCGAGGACATGCTGCGCGATCTCCATCGTTCCGACCCGTCCTGGAAAATCGGCATCCTGCGCTACTTCAACCCGGTCGGCGCTCATGTGAGCGGCCTGATCGGCGAGGATCCGCAGGGCACCCCGAACAACCTGATGCCGTTCGTCGCCCAGGTCGCCGTCGGCCGGCGCGAGCAACTGAAAATCTGGGGCGACGATTACCCGACGCCGGACGGCACCGGTGTCCGCGACTACATCCATGTCGTCGACCTGGCCATTGGCCATCTCAAGGCCTTGGCGCGCCTCTCCGAGCCGCAATGCTTCGAGGTCAATCTCGGCACCGGTACCGGCTACAGCGTGCTCGACGTGGTCAAGGCTTTCGAGAAGGCCAGCGGGCGCCCGGTGCCTTACGAACTGGCGCCCCGTCGGCCGGGCGACGTGGCGTCCTGCTACGCCGATCCGGCCTTTGCCGCCGAACTGCTGGGCTGGCGCGCTGAACGCGGCATCGAGGCGATGTGCGTCGATGCCTGGCGCTGGCAGAGCGCCAATCCCAACGGTTTCCGGGCTTAGGGCAGACGGCGGATGAGCATCCTGGTCACCGGCGGCGCCGGTTTCATCGGCAGTAACTTCGTGCTCGACTGGCTGGCGCAGTCGGACGAGCCGGTGATCAACCTCGACGCGCTGACCTACGCCGGTAACCTGGAAAACCTCGCAGCGCTCGACGGCGATTCGCGCCATGTTTTCGTCAAGGGCGATATCGGCGACTTCGAGCTGGTCAGCCGATTGCTGGCTGAATATCAACCGCGTGCCGTCGTAAATTTCGCTGCCGAATCGCATGTCGATCGCAGTATTCACGGCCCGGAAGACTTCATCCAGACCAATATCGTCGGTACCTTCCGCCTGCTCGAAGCGGTGCGCGAATGCTACGGTCGGCTCGAAAAAACGGCCAAAAACGAATTTCGTTTCCTGCACGTATCGACCGACGAGGTCTACGGCTCGCTGGAGGCCGATGCTTCCGCCTTCAGCGAAACCCACCGCTACGAACCGAACAGCCCGTACTCGGCCAGCAAGGCGGCCAGCGACCACCTGGTGCGTGCCTACCACCACACCTACGGCCTGCCGGTGCTGACCACCAACTGCTCCAACAATTACGGCCCTTACCACTTCCCGGAAAAGCTGATTCCGCTGGTCATCCACAATGCCCTGGCCGGCAAGCCGTTGCCGATTTACGGCGACGGACAGCAGATCCGCGACTGGCTGTACGTCAAGGACCACTGCAGCGCCATTCGCCGCGTCCTTGAAAGTGGCCGTCTCGGCGAGACCTACAACGTCGGCGGCTGGAACGAAAAAGCAAATCTGGACGTGGTCCGCACCCTGTGCGCCATCCTCGACGAACTGAGCCCGCGTGCCGACGGCCAGTCCTACGCCGCGCAGATCACCTTCGTCGCCGACCGTCCCGGTCATGACCGCCGCTACGCCATCGATGCCGGCAAGATCGAGCGCGAACTCGGCTGGAAACCTGCTGAAACCTTCGAGACCGGAATCCGCAAGACCGTACAGTGGTATCTCGATCATCAGGAATGGGTCAGCAACGTCACCAGCGGTGCCTATCAGAACTGGGTCGGCCAAAATTATGGAGCACGAGCATGAGCGCCAACCGCAAAGGCATCATCCTCGCCGGCGGCTCCGGCACCCGGCTTTATCCGGCCACCTTGTCAGTCTCCAAGCAACTGCTGCCGATCTACGACAAGCCGATGATCTACTACCCGCTAAGCACGCTTATGCTGGCCGGCATCCGGGACATCCTGATCATCTCGACACCGCAGGACACGCCGCGCTTCGCCCAGTTGCTCGGCGATGGCAGCCAGTGGGGCATCAACCTGCAATACGCTGTACAGCCCAGCCCGGATGGCTTGGCCCAGGCCTTCATCCTTGGCGCCGATTTCGTCGGCAATGACCCGAGCGCCCTGATCCTTGGCGACAACATTTTTCATGGCCACGAATTCAGCCAACTGCTGCAGACCGCGAGTGCCAGCCTGGAAGGTGCGACGGTCTTTGCCTATGCGGTCAACGATCCCGAACGCTACGGCGTGGTCGAATTCGATGAGCGCAGCCGGGCGATCAGCATCGAGGAAAAGCCAACCCGGCCGAAATCCCGCTACGCCGTCACTGGCCTCTATTTCTACGACAACGAGGTCGTCGCCATTGCCCGCGACCTCAAGCCCAGCGCCCGCGGCGAACTGGAGATCACCGACGTCAATCGCGTCTACCTGGAAAGGCAGAAGCTCAAGGTCGAAATCATGGGCCGCGGCTACGCCTGGCTCGATACCGGCACCCACGACAGCCTGCTCGAAGCCGGCCAGTTCATCGCCACCATCGAAAAGCGGCAGGGCCTGAAAGTCGCCTGCCCCGAGGAAATCGCCTGGCGCCAGCAGTGGGTCAATGACGAACAGCTTGAACAACTCGCCCAGAGCCTGGCCAAGACCGGCTATGGCCAGTACCTGTTCAACCTCTTGAAGGAAAAGGTTTACCGATGAAGGTGACTCCGGCACGAATTGCCGACATCCTGATCATCGAGCCCCGGGTATTCGGTGATGAACGCGGCTTCTTCCTGGAGAGCTTCAACCAGAAGGTCTTCAACGAAGCGCTCGGGCGGGAAATTGTCTTCGTTCAGGACAGCCATTCGCGGAGCGCGAAGAACGTCATTCGCGGCCTGCATTGGCAGGTGGCACCGAAGGCGCAGGGCAAACTGGTCCGCGTCGTTAGCGGCGAGGTCTTCGACGTGGCGGTCGACCTGCGCAAGGACTCGGCCACCTACGGCCAATGGGTCGGCGAAATCCTCACCGCCGACAACAAGAAACAGTTGTGGATTCCACCCGGGTTTGCCCATGGCTTCCTGACCTTGTCCGAGACAGCTGATTTTCTCTACAAGACGACCGAGTATTACTCGCCCGAGCACGAGCGAAGCCTGCGCTGGAACGACCCGACGATCGGGATAGCCTGGCCGGTGACGGGCGACGTGCTGTTGTCCCCCAAGGATAGTGTGGCGCCGTTCCTGGCGTCTTTTTGAAGCAAGTCTGATCTGCTGACGGTGATTTTGTGACCCAAGAATTTCTTGATATTCCCCAGTTGTTGAGCGCAGCCGGCACGGTGCGCCTGCCTGGCTCGAAGAGCATTTCCAACCGAGTGCTGCTGCTCGCGGCGCTGGCCGATGGCGAAACCGAGGTTCGTGACCTGCTCGCTTCAGACGACACAGAACGCATGCTTGAGGCGCTCAAGACGCTGGGCGTCGGCGTCACCGCACTGGGGGGCGAAAACTGGCTGATCAAGGGTTGCGCCGGCCGTTTCCCGATCAAGCAGGCTGAACTCTTCCTCGGCAATGCCGGCACTGCCTTCCGGCCGTTGACCGCGGCGCTGGCTCTGGCCGGCGGCGATTACGTGCTGAAGGGCGTCGCCCGCATGCACGAACGTCCGATTGGCGACCTCGTCGATGGCCTGCGCCAGCTCGGCGCCGATGTGACTTACCTTGGTAACGACGGTTTTCCGCCGTTGCGCCTGAAGCCGGCCACCATCCAGCCCGGCGGGAGCGTTCAGGTGCGCGGCGACGTTTCCAGCCAGTTTCTGACCGGGTTGCTGATGGCCCTGCCACTGACCGGTGAGACCGTGACGGTCGACGTCGTCGGTGAGTTGATTTCCAAGCCCTACATCGAGATTACGCTGGCCACGATGGCCCGCTTCGGCGTCACGGTCGAGCGCGACGGCTGGCAGCGCTTTACCGTCAAGGCCGGTAGCCGCTACGTCTCGCCAGGCACCATCTACGTCGAGGGCGATGCCTCGTCGGCTTCCTATTTCCTGGCACTTGGCGCCATCGGCGGCGGGCCGCTACGCGTCGAAGGCGTCGGCCGCGATTCGATTCAGGGTGACGTCAAATTCGCCGATGCGCTGGCCCAGATGGGCGCTGAAATCGAAATGGGGCCGAACTGGATGGAAGCGCGGGCGCCGCAATCCGGGCTGGTCGCGGTCGATCTCGATTGCAACCACATTCCCGATGCGGCAATGACACTGGCGACTGCTGCGCTGTTCGCCAAGGGCACGACCACCTTGCGCAACATCGCCAGCTGGCGGGTCAAGGAAACCGACCGCATCGTCGCCATGGCTACCGAACTGCGCAAGCTGGGCGCCGATGTTGAGGAGGGTGAGGATTTCATCCGCGTCACACCGGCCGTGCTGAAACCGGCGGCGATCGATACCTACGACGACCATCGCGTCGCCATGTGCTTCTCGCTGGCCGCCTTCGGCACGCCGCTGCGCATCAACGACCCGAAATGCGTTGCCAAGACCTTCCCTGATTACTTCGCACGTTTCGCCGGGGTGACCAAGGCGGCGCCAGTCATCGCCATCGACGGCCCATCGGCCTCGGGAAAAGGCACTGTCGCGGCGCGCGTCGCCACGGCTCTTGGCTACGATTACCTGGATTCGGGCGCCCTCTATCGCCTGACCGCACTGGCGGCCAAACAGGCCGCCATCGACTGGGCCGATGAGGCCGCTGTGGCAGCCATTGCCGCCGGGCTGGACGTCGAATTTTCCGAGAGCGATATCCGCCTCAACGGCTGCCTGGTCGGCGATGCAATCCGCACCGAGGAGATGTCGGCTGGCGCCTCTAAAGTGGCCGCGCTGCCGGCTGTGCGCGAGGCATTACTGTTCCGTCAGCGGGCTTTCAACAAGGCCCCTGGCCTGATCGGTGACGGGCGCGACATGGGCTCGGTGGTCTTCCCGCGGGCGGCGCTCAAGGTCTTCCTGACGGCGAGTGCCGAAGCGCGCGCCGAACGCCGGTATAAGCAGTTGATCGAAAAAGGTTTCTCTGCTAATCTCGCGGACCTTCTGCTAGATCTCAGGCAACGCGACGAGCGCGACTCGCAACGCAGCGTTGCCCCGCTCCGGCAGGATGCCGATGCAAAGCTGCTCGACACCACGCATCTCACCATCGAACAGGCGGTGAATCAGGTACTGGAATGGAGCAGGGAAGCTTCGAAGTAAGGCGTTGCCGGCCGTGTGGCCGGTGATTTTTTTAATCTCCAACCCGCTGTGGATTTCACGATCTGCGGTATGAAAGTTCTCTCCGTCAATGGAATCTTTTGCTCAACTTTTTGAAGAATCCCTGGCTCGCCAGGAAATGCGTCAAGGCGAAGTCATCACTGCAGAAGTGGTGCTCATCGATCACAATTTCGTCGTGGTCAATGCCGGCCTGAAATCGGAATCCTATGTTCCGCTCGAAGAATTCCTGAATGATCAGGGTGAAATCGAAGTGCAAGTGGGCGACTTCGTCCAGGTTGCCATCGAAATGCTGGAAGACGGCTACGGCGCCACGCGCCTGTCCCGCGATCGCGCCAAGCGCATCGCCGCCTGGAACTTCCTGGAACAAGCCCTGAACGACGGCGCTCTGGTCACCGGTACGATTACCGGCAAGGTCAAGGGCGGCCTCACCGTCATGTCCAACGGCGTCCGTGCCTTCCTGCCGGGCTCGCTGGTCGATATGCGTCCGGTCAAGGACACCACCCCGTACGAAGGCAAGACCCTCGAATTCAAGGTCATCAAGCTCGACCGCAAGCGCAACAACGTCGTGTTGTCGCGCCGTGCCGTCCTCGAAGCTACCGCGGACAAGGATCGCGAAAAGCTGATGGAGAACCTGAAGGAAGGTACCGTCGTCAAGGGTATCGTCAAGAACATCACCGACTACGGCGCATTCGTCGACTTGGGCGGCATCGATGGCCTGCTGCACATTACCGACTTGGCCTGGCGCCGTGTCCGTCACCCGAGCGAAGTGCTCAACGTCGGTGACGAAGTGACCGCCAAGATCCTCAAGTTCGATGCCGAGAAGAACCGCGTTTCCCTGGGCATGAAGCAGCTCGGCGACGATCCGTGGGTTGGCATCGCCCGCCGTTACCCGGCCGGTACCCGTCTGTTCGGCAAGGTCACCAACCTGACCGACTACGGTTCCTTCGTTGAAATCGAACAAGGCATCGAAGGCCTGGTGCACGTGTCCGAAATGGACTGGACCAACAAGAACGTTCACCCGTCCAAGGTTGTCCAGCTCGGCGACGAAGTCGAAGTCATGATCCTCGAAATCGACGAAGAGCGTCGTCGTATCTCCCTCGGCATGAAGCAGTGTCAAGCCAATCCGTGGGACGATTTCGCGATGAACCACAAGAAGGGCGACAAGGTTAAGGGCGCCATCAAGTCGATTACCGACTTCGGCATCTTCATCGGCCTGCCCGGCGGCATCGATGGCCTGGTTCACCTGTCCGACCTGTCCTGGTCGGCGACCGGCGAAGAAGCCATCCGCAATTTCAAGAAGGGCGACGAAGTCGAGGCTGTCGTGCTCGGCATTGACGTCGAGAAGGAGCGTATCTCCCTCGGTATCAAGCAGCTCGAAGGCGATCCGTACACCAACTTCATCGCTACCCACGAAAAGAACAGCATCGTGCGTTGCACCGTCAAGACGGTCGATGCCCGCGGTGCCGTGCTGACCCTGGATGGCGAGAACGAAGGTTACCTGCGTGCTTCCGAATTCTCGCGTGATCGTATCGACGACCTGTCGCAACACCTGAAGGTGGGCGATACCGTTGAAGCCATGATCATCAACGTGGATCGCAAGACCCGTGGCATCAACCTGTCGATCAAGGCCAAGGACAATGCCGAACAGCACGAAGCCATGCAGAAGCTGTCTGCCGAGTCTTCCGCTGCTGCCTCCGGTACGACCAACCTCGGCGCCCTGCTGAAGGCCAAGCTCAACCAGCAAGGCTGATAAGGCAAAAGCATGACCAAATCCGAGCTCATCGCCCAGCTGGCGGAGCGTTTTCCGCAGTTGGTGGCGAAGGATGCTGATTTTGCGGTCAAGATGATTCTCGATGCGATGTCCGAAGCACTTGTGCGAGGAGATCGTATCGAGATCCGCGGATTCGGCAGCTTTGCGCTCAACTACCGTCCCCCGCGTGTTGGACGCAATCCCAAATCGGGGGAAAAGGTCAGCGTGCCGGCCAAGTGGGTTCCCCACTTCAAGGCCGGAAAAGAATTGCGTGAAAGGGTCGATCAGGCGATCTGACGCCGGACTTGGCCCGCCAATGTGGTAGATTCGGGGCAGTGAAATTTCACTGCCCCTTTTTATTGAATGTCATGACAGCTTTGACTTGGGCCATCAGGCTTATCATCTTCGCGATTCTGGTGGTGTTCTCTGTCCAGAACACCGAAACAGCCACGCTTCGTCTCATTCCGGGGCAGGACTGGCAGGCGCCACTGGTCATAGTGCTGCTGCTGTTTTTTGTCGGTGGAGCCATACTTGGCGCGCTTTCCCTGGTTGGTGTCATCTTTCGCCAGCGTCGGGAAATCTCGCGTCTCAAGCGCGGTGCCAGCCGCTCCGTGCCGTCGGCCAATGCGGAAATCCCTCCCGCCGCATGAACGAATTTTTTGATTACTGGCAATTGCTGCTTATCCCGGTCTTTTTTGGGCTGGGCTGGGCGGCAGCCCGCGTCGATATGCGGCAGGTTGTCCACGAGTCCCGTTCTCTTCCGCGGTCATATTTTCAAGGCCTGAATTTCCTGCTCAATGAGCAACCGGACAAGGCCATTGACTCGTTTCTCGAAGTGGCCAAGGTCGATTCGCAGACGGTCGAACTGCATTTCGCTCTTGGCAACCTGTTCCGGCGACGTGGCGAAACGGAGCGTGCTATCCGCATGCACCAGAACCTGATTGATCTGCCTGATCTCGACGATCGAGTTCGTTTGCAGGCCCTGTCCGAACTGGGTCAGGACTACCTGAAGGCCGGCTTGCTGGACCGGGCCGAGGAAATCTTCAACAAGCTGCTCGGTACTGACTTTGAAGAGGATGCGAAGCGAAATCTTCTGGAGATCTATCAGGTCGAAAAGGAGTGGCTGAAGGCTATCGAGATCGCCCGTGAACTGCCGGATGTCGCATCGCATCGGGAAATCGCCGAGTATTACTGCGAATTGGCTGCAAACGAGATCATGCGTTCGCGCCCTGATTCGGCGCGCGAATACCTCGAAGTGGCGATGCAGGAAAACCGGAAATGCGTTCGCGCCAGCCTTCTGCAAGGCGATATCCTGCTCCAGGAAGGCAAGTTGTCGGAAGCCATCGAGGCGTGGCAGCGCATCGAGCAGCAGGATCCGGCGTATCTGGCGCTTGTTGCGCAGCGTCTTCTGGAAACCTATCGCCGGCTGGAACGGCCAACTGAAGGTATTGCGCTGCTTAGCGGCTACCTTGAGCGTTACCCTTCGCTCGATCTGCTCGAAGTGGTTTATCAGTTGGTTCTCGAAAGCGAGGGTACCGAGGCAGCCTATCGGTTGGTACGCGCCGAACTGCAACGCAATCCGACCCTGCTTGGCCTGGAAAAGCTGATGAGTGCCCGGCTGCCCCTGGCAGCACCGGAGGTCCGTCCGGATGTGGAACTGGCAAAATCCATCATCCAGGGGTATACCAAGCGACTGTCGCGCTATCGGTGCGATAATTGCGGTTTCAAGGCGCGTCAGTTTTACTGGCGTTGTCCGGCTTGCGGCGGCTGGGAAACCTATCCACCGCGTCGTAGCGAAGAATTCGATCAATCCTTGTAGGAACGCATATGAAAATCACTGTTGTCGGTACCGGCTATGTGGGGCTGGTCAGTGGTACCTGTCTGGCCGAAGTGGGTAACGATGTTCTCTGTCTGGACGTCGATCCTGCCAAGATCAAGATTCTCGAAGATGGCGGTATTCCCATCTACGAACCGGGTCTTCAGGAAATGGTCCGGCGCAACGTTGCGGCCGGTCGCCTGCATTTCACTACCGATATTGAAAAGGCAGTCCTGCACGGTACCGTCCAGTTCATCGCGGTCGGTACGCCGCCCGATGAGGATGGCTCCGCCGACCTGCAATACGTGCTCGGTGCGGCGCGCAACATCGGCCGCCTGATGACTGACTACAAGGTGGTTGTGGATAAGAGTACCGTTCCGGTCGGTACCGGCGCCAAGGTGCATGCCGCGATTGCCGACGAATTGGCCAAGCGTGGCGTCAACACCCCGTACAGCGTTGTTTCCAATCCGGAATTCCTGAAGGAAGGCGCGGCGGTGGAGGATTTCATGCGCCCCGATCGCATCGTCGTCGGTGCCGAGGATGACCAGGCCATCCACCTGATGCGCGCCCTGTACGCTCCGTTCCAGCGCAATCACGAGCGCCTGATCGTCACCGACATCAAGAGTGCGGAACTGACCAAATATGCCGCCAATGCCATGCTGGCAACGCGGATCAGCTTCATGAACGAACTGGCCAATCTGGCCGAGGTGCTTGGTGCGGATATCGAAATGGTTCGCCAGGGCATCGGTTCTGATCCGCGCATTGGTTACCACTTCCTCTATCCGGGCTGTGGCTACGGCGGTTCCTGCTTCCCGAAGGACGTCAAGGCGTTGATCAAGACTGCCCAGGACGATGCCGACATCACACTCAAGGTGCTGACTGCCGTCGAAGAGGCCAACGATGCCCAGAAGCACCTGCTGACCAAGAAGCTGAAGGCCCGTTTTGGCGACCTCAAGGGCATGCATTTTGCCCTCTGGGGCCTGGCCTTCAAGCCGAATACCGACGACATGCGCGAAGCGCCCAGTCGCGAACTGATCGCCGATTTGTTCGAGGCAGGGGCAACGGTGACCGCCTACGACCCGGTCGCCATGCACGAGACTCAGCGCATCTTTGGTGACGAGCCTGGTCTGAAATATGCCGAGAATCCGATGGGGGCGCTCGACAATGCCGATGCATTGGTCATTGTGACCGAATGGAAGGAATTCCGTAGTCCCGATTTCGATGAAATCAAGAAGACCCTGAAGAACCCGGTGATTTTTGACGGCCGCAACCTGTACGATCCGAAGTTCGTGCGGGGGGCAGGTATCGAGTATTTCGCCATCGGGCGCTAAGTCGTGCCTGAAATCGCCAAGCTGGCCAGCGCGCTGTAGGAGGGAGCGGGATGTACATCGTCGTCACCGGCGCCGCCGGCTTTATCGGCTCAAGCATCGTCAAGGCACTCAACGAGCGCGGGGTCAGGAACATTATTGCGGTTGACAATCTGACCAAGGCCGACAAGTTCCGGAATCTGGTCGGCTGCGACATCGTCGATTACCTCGACAAGCACGACTTCATCGAGCGTATCCAGGCCGGCCATTTCGACGGCGAGATCGATGCGATTTTCCATGAGGGCGCCTGTTCGGACACCATGGAAACGGACGGCCGCTACATGCTGGAGAACAACTATCGTTACTCCATGATCCTGCTCGACTGGTGCCTCGATCAGGACGTCCAGTTCCTCTACGCCTCGAGCGCCGCCACCTATGGCGGCAGCGGAGTCTTCAAGGAAGAGCGGCAGTACGAGGGGCCGCTCGATGTTTTCGGCTACTCCAAGTTCCTGTTCGACCAGATCGTGCGCCAGCGCTTGGCACAGAACCCGTCGTCTCAAATAGTGGGCTTGCGCTATTTCAACGTTTACGGACCGGGCGAATCGCACAAGGGATCGATCGCATCGCTTGCTTTCCAGTGCTTCAGGCAGTGGCAGGCCGATGGTAGGGTCAGCGTTTGTGAAGGGTTGCAGAGCGATTTTGTCTTTGTTGGCGACGTTGCCAAGGTGAATCTTTATTTCCTCGATCATCCGGAAAAGTCCGGCATCTTCAATCTAGGCTCCGGCCGGGTGCAAAGCTTCAATGACATCGCAAATGCTACGGTCAATGCCATAAAAAGAGCAAAAAGCGAAATGCCGCTGACGCTGGAGGAGCTGCGGGCACAGGGCTTGCTGGAATATGTCGCCTTCCCCGAAGCGTTGAAAGGCAAGTACCAGGCTTTCACGCAGGCCGACCTGACGCGTTTGCGCGAGGCCGGCTACGATGCGCCGATGGCGACGGTCGAAGAAGGCGTTCCCCAATACGTCGAGTGGCTGCTGAAAAATGTATAAAACCCTGCAGGATTTTGTCGGAAATACCCCGCTGGTTCGCCTGGTGCGCATCCCCGGAGCGGAAAACGACAAGCGTAACAATGTCATCCTGGCCAAGCTGGAAGGCAACAACCCGGCTGGTTCGGTCAAGGACCGGCCGGCGCTGTCAATGATCGTCCATGCCGAGGCGCGTGGCGACATCAAGCCGGGTGATACGCTGATCGAGGCGACTTCCGGCAATACAGGCATCGCGCTGGCCATGGCGGCGGCGATGAAGGGTTACCGGATGATCCTTGTCATGCCGGAAAATCAGAGCATTGAGCGCCGCCAGACGATGCGCGCCTTCGGCGCCGAACTGGTTCTGACGCCCAAGGACGGCGGCATGGAGTTGTGTCGCGACGTCGCCGACCGCATGCGCGACGAAGGCAAGGGCATCATCCTGGACCAGTTCGCCAACCCGGACAACCCGCGTGCCCACTTCGAAGGCACCGGTCCGGAAATCTGGCGCGATACCGATGGAAAGATCACCCATTTTGTCTCCAGCATGGGGACGACCGGCACCATCATGGGCACGACGGCTTTCCTGAAGGCACAAAACCCGGCGATCCAGATCGTCGGTTGCCAGCCGGAAGAGGGCAGCCAGATTCCAGGTATCCGCAAGTGGCCTGAAGCCTACCTGCCGAAGATCTTCGATCGTAGCCGGGTTGATCGTGTCGAGAATGTCAGCCAGGCAGACGCCGAGACGATGACCCGCCGACTGGCCATGGAAGAAGGTATCTTCGCCGGCATCTCCTCCGGCGGGGCGCTGGCGGTGGCCCTGCGCCTGTCGCAGGAGCTCGAAAACGCGGTGATCGTCACCATCGTCTGCGACCGCGGCGACCGTTACCTGTCGACGGGCGTCTTTCCGGCATGAAACCGGTCCTGGTATTCGACATCGAGACGATTCCCGATGTCGCCGGCCTGCGTCGCCTCAATGACCTGGCCGACGAACTTTCCGACGAAGAAGTCGCCGAACTCGCCTTCCAGCAGCGCCGGGCCAAGACCGGAAATGATTTTCTGCAGTTGCACCTGCAGCGGGTGGTGACCATCTCCTGCGTGCTGCGGACCGGCGAAGGCCTCAAGGTCTGGTCGCTGTCCGAGCCGGACCTTGACGAG
Source organism: Azonexus sp. (assembly GCA_017983615.1). Classification (GTDB taxonomy): domain Bacteria; phylum Pseudomonadota; class Gammaproteobacteria; order Burkholderiales; family Rhodocyclaceae; genus Azonexus. The sequence continues at coordinate 60,317 of JAGOBB010000009.1, read as the reverse complement.
GGTGCGATCATCCAGCGCTTCTTCGATGGCATCGAGAAATTCACGCCGCAGATTGTCTCCTGGAACGGCGGCGGCTTCGACCTGCCGGTGCTGCACTATCGTGGCATGCTGCACGGCGTTGCGGCCCCGCGCTACTGGGATCTCGGCGACGGCGACTACGCCGATTCGCGCGATTTCAAGTGGAATAACTACATCAGCCGCTATCACACACGTCACCTCGACCTGATGGACCTGCTGGCGTTGTATAACGGCCGTGCCAACGCACCGCTCGACGACCTGGCTAAGCTGTTCGGCTTTCCCGGCAAACTGGGCATGGATGGTGGCAAGGTCTGGGAGGCCTGGCAGGCCGGCAAGATCGCCGAGATTCGCGATTATTGCGAAACTGACGTGATCAATACCTACCTCGTCTATAACCGCTTCCGTCGGCTGCGTGGCGAGCTGACCGCCGAAGAGGAAGTCGCCGAAGGCGAATTCGTCAAGGCGCAACTGGCCAAAATCGGGGCGCCGCATTGGCAGGAGTTTCTCGCCGCCTGGCGCTGAATCATGCCCCGGACGGCGTTATAATCGCAAGTTCTCAAACCTAATCGCAGAGAGATAAAAATGGCACTCAACGACGTTCCTTCCGGCAAGTCCCTTCCCAACGATTTCAACGTCATCATCGAAATCACGGCGCACTCCGATCCCGTCAAGTACGAAGTCGACAAGGAAAGCGGTGCGATTTTCGTCGATCGCTTCATGTCTACGTCCATGCACTATCCGTGCAATTACGGCTATATCCCGCACACCATCGCCGGTGACGGTGACCCGGTCGACGTGCTGGTTGTCAGCCCCTTCCCGCTGCCGCCGGGCGTTGTCGTCCGCTGCCGCCCGATCGGCATGCTGGCCATGACCGACGAAGCCGGTGAAGATGCGAAGCTGCTGGCCGTGCCGGTCGACAAGCTGACCCCGATGTACCGCAACATCCAGACCCATGCCGACATGCCGGCCCTGCTGCTCGACCAGATCGCCCACTTCTTCGAGCACTACAAGGATTTGGAGCCGGGCAAGTTCGTCAAGGTTAACGGCTGGCGTGGTCCGGAAGAGGCCAAGAAGGAAATCGAAGTCGGCGTTCAAACCTACAACGAAGCGAAAGACAAGCCGGCTTACTAAGAGCCTGTGACTCTGAGCTCATGCTGCGTATCGCCGTTGCCCAGTTTAACGCCACCGTCGGTGACCTGACGGGCAACGTCGAACGCATCATCCAAAGCGCCACCGAGGCCAAGGCCCGCGGGGCGCAGGTATTGCTGACGCCGGAACTGGCGTTGTGCGGATACCCGCCGGAAGACCTGTTGCTGCGCCCGGATTTCTACCGGGCCTGCAACCGGGCTCTCGACGATCTGGCTTCCCGTATCGACGGCATTGCTGTCGTTATCGGGCATCCGGAAGAACACGAAGGTCGCTGCCACAATGCGGCAACGGTCATTGAAAATGGCCAAAAAAAGGCGGTCTATCGCAAGATGCGCCTGCCCAACTATGAAGTCTTCGACGAAAAGCGCTATTTCGAGCCGGGCACCGACGCTTGCGTCGTGACGCTGTCTGGCGTGCGCTGTGGCATCAACATCTGCGCCGACATCTGGGAAGAAGGCGCGGCCGAACAGGCCCGTGCCGCTGGCGCCGAACTGCTACTCGTCCTCAACGCCTCGCCCTGTCACCTCGAAAAGCACCAGCAGCGCGCCCAGGTCCTGGGCGATCGCATCGATGCGACCGGTATCCCGGCGATCTATTGCAATCTGGTCGGCGGCCAGGACGAACTGGTCTTCGACGGCGCTTCGTTCGCGCTCGATGCCCAGAAGAACTGTCGGATGCGCCTGCCGGCCTTCGAGGAGGCGCTGGGCATCGTCGATTTCGACGCCGGACGTCTGCGCTCCGAGCAGATGGCCGACGAGCTGTCGCTCGAAGCCGAGGCCTACAACGCCCTTGTGCTGGGCGTTCGCGACTACATCGGCAAAACCGGTTTCAAGGGTGCCATCATCGGCCTCTCGGGCGGCATCGATTCGGCGCTGACGTTGTGTGTTGCGGTCGATGCGCTGGGCGCGGACAAAGTGCGGGCGGTCATGATGCCGTCACCGTATACCGCCCAGATGAGCCTCGACGATTCGCGTGAAATGATTCGCCAGTTGGGTGTACGCTACGACGAAATCGCCATCGCGCCGGCCATGGCCACCTACGCGGCGATGCTTGACCCGCTGTTCGCCGGCCAGCCGGCCGATACCACCGAAGAGAATATCCAGGCGCGCATCCGCGGCAACATCCTGATGGCGCTGTCGAACAAGACTGGGGCGCTGGTCCTGACCACCGGCAACAAGTCGGAAATGGCGGTCGGCTACTGCACGCTGTACGGCGACATGGCTGGCGGCTTCGCGGTGATCAAGGACGTCTACAAGACGCTGGTCTATCGCCTGTCGCGTTACCGCAATACGCTGTGTAAGGGCGATCCGGTGATTCCGGAAAACATCATCGTCCGCCCGCCCTCGGCCGAATTGAAGCCGGACCAGACCGACCAGGATTCCCTGCCGCCGTATGAGGTGCTCGACGCCATCGTCCGCGCCTACATGGAAGAAGACCGCAGCCCGCGCGAGATCGTCGCTGCCGGTCTGCCGGAAGCCGATGTGCGCCGCGTCGTGCGCCTGCTGCGCATTGCCGAATACAAGCGCCGCCAGGCGCCGGTCGGCATCCGCATTACGCCACGTGGTTTTGGCAAGGATTGGCGGTATCCTATTACCAACCGTTATCCAGACGAATTTTAAGAACCTAGAGAGAGGAGCCAATCCATGAAGAAAATCGAAGCCGTCATCAAGCCGTTCAAGCTCGACGAAGTGCGCGAAGCACTGTCCGAAATCGGCATCAGCGGCCTGACCGTGACCGAGGTCAAGGGTTTCGGCCGCCAGAAGGGCCATACCGAGCTGTATCGCGGTGCCGAATATGTCGTCGACTTCCTGCCCAAGATCAAGATCGAAATCGTCGTCAAGTCGGAAACCGTTGATGCCGCCATCGAGGCCATCATCAAGGCGGCCCGTACCGGCAAGATCGGCGATGGCAAGATCTTCGTCATGCCGGTCGAGCAGGTTGTCCGCATCCGTACCGGCGAGACCGACGAAGCGGCCATTTAAGGCAAAGTTTCCCCGGGGGAGGCCAATGCTACGGTCGCCCCAAAAAAACGGGCAAAATCAAAAAGGGCGACTCAGGTCGCCCTTGTTTTTTTTCGGCGCGCGTAGCAGGACCAGCAATGCCCCTTCGCCGCCATCGTGTGGCCGGGCCTGGCAGTAGGCCAGGACCTCTTCGCGCTGCGCCAGCCATCCGCGAACCAGCTGGCGCAGGATGGACAGCTTCTGAGGCGAGCCGAGCCCCTTGCCGTGGATGACCCGCACACAACGCTGGCCGTGGTGCAGGCATTCGGCCAGGAAACCCGCGAGCAGCTGCCGTGCGTCATCCCGGTTCAGGCCGTGGAGATCGATTTCGTCCTGGATCACCCAGCGGCCGCGCCGCAGGTCGCGCAGCACGCCCTGAGCCAGGCCGACACGAAGGTAGTGCGGCTCGTCGCCGCCTTCCAGCCTGTCCTGCAGCCCGATGCGGCCATGCAGGCTTTCGTGCAGCGCGGCCTTTTCGTCGGCCAGGTGTTGCAAGGGCTGGGGTGGGGGCGGGCAGGTGCCGTGCTGGACCAGGTTGGCATCGGGGAAACGCTGGACGCCGGCCATCGCGGCGCGAAACGCTGCTTCATCCGGGTTGAGCGGGGCAGACTCGACGCCATGCGGATGCTTGGCGAGGGCGTTCCAGTGCGCCGGCAAGGAGGCGTCAGCACGCTTTTCTGGCGCTGTTGGCCGGTCTGCACCTGTCCGGGGGCGGGGAGCAGGTTCCGGCCTGGGTTTCTCGAGCAGGACGCGATCAACCGGCGGTAGCGGCCTGGCGTCCGCTACCGCAGCCTTGAAGGCGGCCAGGTCGTCCGGATCGATCAAGCGTGCCCGAGGTTATCCAGGTAGCGCTCGGCGTCGAGCGCCGCCATGCAGCCGGAGCCGGCCGAGGTACAGGCCTGCTTGTAGATCTGGTCCTGCACGTCGCCAGCCGCGAAGACGCCGGGGATGCTGGTCTGCGTGGCGTTGCCGTTGCGACCCGCCTCGGTAATCAGGTAGCCGTTGTCCATGGCCAGCTGGCCGGCGAAGATGTCAGTGTTCGGCTTGTGGCCGATGGCGATGAAGACACCGTGAACATCGACGTTCTGCGTCGCGCCGGATTGCATGTGCTTGACGCGCAGGCCGGTGACGCCGGAATCGTCGCCGAGTACTTCATCCAGCGCGTGGTTGTAGAGGATGGTGATCTTGCCGGCTTTTTCCTTTTCGAACAGCTTGTCCTGCATGATCTTTTCGGCGCGGAACTTGTCGCGGCGGTGAATCAGTGTCACATGGCTGGCAATATTGGCCAGGTAAAGTGCTTCCTCAACGGCCGTGTTGCCGCCACCGACGACAGCGACCGGCTTGTTCCGGTAGAAGAAGCCGTCGCAGGTGGCGCAGGCCGAAACGCCCTTGCCCATGAACTTTTCCTCGGAAGGCAGACCCAAGTACTGGGCGGAGGCGCCAGTGGCGATGATCAGGGCGTCGCAGGTGTAGGTGCCGGCGTCGCCGATCAGGGTGAAGGGCTTGTCGGTCAGCTGGGTGGTGTGGATGTGGTCGAATATGATCTCGGTGTCGAAGCGCTTGGCGTGCGCCTCAAAACGGGCCATCAGGTCCGGACCCTGGACACCGTCGGCGTCGGCTGGCCAGTTGTCGACTTCGGTAGTCGTCATCAGTTGGCCGCCCTGGGCCATGCCGGTGATCAGTACGGGCTTGAGGTTGGCGCGGGCGGCATAGACGGCGGCGGTGTAGCCGGCCGGGCCGGAGCCGAGGATGATGAGGGGATTGTGGCGGGCATTCTGGGACATGACGATCCTCTTGGGTGACTGATCCGAAAATTATAGCGTTCTCCGGGCTTCCCATTTCTTCGAAGTTTCTATGAAAATTGGGAAACAGGTTTATAATTGTTTCGTAACTCTATGAACGGAAACTGATTTATGGCAGCTACTCCTTGCAGCTTGAGTCCGGTGGTGTTGCGCAACCTGCCCTTGTTTTCCGGCTTGGAAGATACCGAGCTGGACAAGCTCTCCAAGGTTGCGTCCCGTAAGCGCGTCGAGCGCGGCGCATCGGTGGTGCGGGCCGGCGACGTTACCGATTCGCTGTACATCCTGTTGAGCGGGCGGGCCAAGGTCACCAATACCGACGAGGAAGGTCGGGAAATCATCCTGGCCTGGCTCGGTCCGAGCGAGTTTTTCGGCGAGATGGGTTTGCTAGATGGCAGCCCGCGTTCGGCCAATGTCGTGGCAGCCGAGGCCTGCGAGTTGATGTTCCTGAGCAAGGAAGCCTTCCAGCGCTGCCTGCAGGACAATTTCCAGGTCGCCCAGAAGCTTATGAAGATTCTCGTCCAGCGTCTGCGTGAGGCCGATCGCAAGATCGAAAGCCTGGCGTTGCTGGATGTGTATGGGCGAGTTGCCCGCCTGTTGCTCGATATGTCCGTGGAAGTGGACGGGCTGCGGGTCGTCAAGAAAAAGATGTCGAAGCAGGATATGGCGAAAATGATTGGTGCGTCGCGTGAGATGGTCAGCAAAGTCATGCGCGACCTGGAATTGCGGGGTTATATCCGCTACGACGATGACCTGCTGGTCATTCCGGGAGTTTGACGATGGGGGCAAGAGCGATTTCACGGGCGGCCCCCAGCCCGTTGCCGGAAAAGATTGGTACGTTGTTGCAGGAGTCGCGCTGGCTCGGCGTCGGCGCTGTTGCGCTGTTTTTGGTCATGGCCCTGTGGGGCTTCAGCAAGGAAGATCCGGGCTGGTCGCATGCCGTCGGCTCGACGGCGCTGCATAACCCGGCCGGTCGCGCCGGGGCCTGGATTGCCGATCTGATGCTCTACCTGTTCGGGCTTTCGGCCTGGTGGTGGATCGTCCTGCTCGGCATGTTCGTGTGGTGGGGCTTCCGCAAGTTCAACGCGCCGGATGAGCACAAGCAGCATCCACTTTTCATCGCTCTCGGCGGCTTCTCCTTCCTGCTCGTCGCCAGTTCCTCGCTGGAGGCCTTGCGTTTCTATTCGATGGAAGTGGAACTGCCGCTGGCGCCGGGCGGCCTGCTTGGCATCGAGATGGGACGCGTGCTGGCCACCCAGTTCGGCTATACCGGCTCGACCCTCTTCCTGCTGGCGCTGATGGCGGCCGGCTGGAGCGTTTTCTCCGGCATGTCATGGCTGTGGGCATTCGAAAAGCTCGGCGTCTTTCTTGAAGGCTGCGTCGGTTTTTTCTACGGTCGGGTCGATGCCTGGCGCGACCGGCAGATCGGCAAGGAAGTTGCGCAGCAGCGCGAAGTCGTCGTCAAGGAAGAAAAACTCCGGGTCGAACTGCACGACCCGATCGTCATCGAAACGCCGCCGCCAGAAGTGCCGGTGTCGAAGAAGGCCGAGGCTCGCGTCGAACGCGAGAAGCAGGCCATGCTCTTCCCCGAGGCCATCGTTGGTGGCCAGTTGCCGCCGCTGCACCTGCTCGATCCGGCGCCGCCGGCCACCGAGACGGTCAGTGCTGAAACCCTCGAATACACTTCGCGCCTGATCGAGCGCAAGCTGGCCGACTTCGGCGTTCAGGTCAAGGTGCTGGCGGCGATGCCCGGCCCGGTCATCACCCGCTACGAAATCGAGCCGGCGGTCGGCGTTAAGGGCGCCCAGATCGTCAATCTGGCGCGCGACCTGGCCCGCGCGCTGGCCATGGTCTCGATCCGCGTCGTCGAGACGGTGCCCGGCAAGTCGTGCATGGCGCTCGAGTTGCCCAATCCCAAGCGGCAGATGGTCAAGCTGTCCGAGATCATTTCCAGCAAGCCGTATAACGACATGCACAGCCCGCTGACCGTCTGCCTCGGCAAGGACATCGGCGGCCTGCCGGTGGTTGCCGATCTGGCCAAGACGCCGCATTTGCTGGTCGCCGGGACGACCGGCTCGGGCAAGTCGGTCGGGGTCAATGCGATGATCCTGTCGATGCTCTACAAGGCCGAGCCGGATCAGGTCCGTCTGATCATGGTCGACCCGAAGATGCTCGAACTGTCGATCTACGAAGGCATTCCGCACCTGCTGGCGCCGGTCGTCACCGACATGAAGCAGGCGGCCAACGCGCTGCACTGGTGCGTCACCGAGATGGAAAAGCGCTATAAGCTGATGTCGGCGATGGGCGTGCGCAACATCGCCGGCCTCAACACCAAGATCCGCGAGGCCGAGAAGCGCGGCGAGCACATCCCGAACCCGCTGACCCTGACGCCGGAAACCCCGGAACCGCTGAAGACCATGCCCTTCATCGTCGTCATCATCGACGAGCTGGCCGACCTGATGATGGTCGTCGGCAAGAAGGTCGAGGAACAGATCGCCCGCCTGGCCCAGAAGGCGCGGGCTTCCGGCATCCACCTTGTGCTGGCGACGCAGCGTCCGAGTGTCGATGTGATCACCGGCCTGATCAAGGCCAACATCCCGACCCGTCTCTCCTTCCAGGTGTCGAGCAAGATCGACTCGCGCACCATCCTCGACCAGATGGGCGCCGAAGCCTTGCTCGGCCAGGGTGACATGCTATACCTGGCGCCGGGCACCGGCTATCCGACCCGCGTCCATGGCGCCTTTGTGTCCGACGACGAGGTGCATCGTGTCGTCGAGCATCTGAAGGCGACCGGCGCTCCCGAGTACATCGAGGACATCCTGACAGGTGCCGGCGGCGACGACGAGGAGGGCGGCGAAAGCGGCGAGGGCGGTGGTGATGCCGAAAGCGACCCGCTTTATGATCAGGCCGTCGATATCGTGCTCAAGAACCAGCGTGCCTCCATTTCGCTGGTCCAGCGCCACCTGCGTATCGGCTACAACCGCTCGGCGCGGCTGATCGAGGCGATGGAAAAGGCCGGGCTGGTGTCCGGCATGGATGGCCGCGGCGGGCGCGAAGTGCTGATGAAGAAGCCCGCTGAGTAGGTCTGCGGCTTCTCCAGCAATTTGTTACACCCTGAAACAGCGCGCCGCGCGTCAAACGGCTATGCTCGAAAAATGAAAATTGCCCAAAAAATCCTCTCGACCGTAGCATTTGCCTGTTTGCCGCTGCTCGCGCAGGCCGGCGCGGTCGATCAACTGCACCGCTTTCTGCAGGAGACGCGGACGCTGAAAGCCGAGTTTTCCCAGGCGGTGATCGCCAGGAACGGTCGCAAGCCGCAGCAATCCTCCGGCATCCTCGCCATCTCCCGACCCGGCAAGCTGCGTTGGGAAATCCAGAAACCCTACCCGCAATTGGTAGTCAGCGACGGCGAAAAAATCTGGATTCACGACCCCGAGCTGCAGCAGGTCACCGTGCGCAAGGCCGGGCAGGCCATCGGCGGCTCGCCGGCGGCGCTGCTGTCGGGCAGCAACGAACTGGAAAAGAACTTCACGCTCAAGGAGGCTGGCGATTCCGAAGGCATGGCCTGGGTTGAAGCGACGCCCAAGGCGACCGACAGCGGCTTCGAGAGGGTGCGTCTCGGCTTTGCCGGCAACGACCTGAAAGCCATGGAGTTGCAGGACAGCTTCGGCCAGACGACGCTGATCCATTTCAGCAAGATCGAGCGCAACCAGGCCTTGCCGGCAGCCACCTTCAAGTTCGTTCCGCCAGCCGGGGTCGATGTGGTCGGCGAATAAGACCGCCGACCAGAAACTGCCTCAGCCCTTGGCCAGCCCGAGGATCGACGACTTCCGGAATTCCTCGCTGGGGAACACCCGTCCGGTCAGGATGGTCTCGAAAATGTGGTCGAAGACCACGCCGGGTTCGCCCTTCTTGTCACCCGAACGGAAGTACGAGTGGCCCTTGGGATGGTCGTAGCGCGTATTGACGTCGTCGCAGTCAATGGCATAAACGTTCTTCGGCGTCCGGTCCATGTCTTCGGGGCCAGAATGGCCCAGGCGACGGGAAGCTTCGGCGTTCTTTACGTTGGACACCTTGCTGGCGCGCAGGGCGAGGTCGTCCGAGGCGTAATAGACCACGACATTGCGCGATGTGTGCGAGATTAGCTCGCCCGCTTCGCCCTTGTGCAGCGACTCATTGACGATATCGGCGGCGACCAGGAAGGTGTTGCGGAAGATCAGCGGAAGGCCGCTCGGCATGTGGTACTTGTGCCAGTTGCTCAGGGTTTCGCGCAGGACACGGTTACCCATCGAGTGGGCCAGCATGTTGATCCGCTTCAGGCAGGGATCGTCGTCCGGATTGAACGCCGTCGAATTCCGCCATTCCATGAATTTCTGGAACATCCGGGCAAAGGCGAAGGCGCTCTGGTCGGCCGACTTCTGGTCGTCCCAGTAGTCCTTGACGATGCCCAGGTCGTTGTCGCACGGCCAGATCACCGGAATGACCAGGACTTCCTTGTCCTTTTTCAGGTTGCACAGATCCTGAAATTCCTTGGCATTGGCGAACACTGTCTCCGGCATGTTGGAAAAGCCGTGGATGTAGATCAGCACCTGGCGGTATTTGGCATTCTTGACTTCGGACAGCATCGCCTTGCTGCCGATTTCCTCGTATTTGCCCTTCTTGAGCCGCCGGCAGCAGAAAAAGCCGCGGCTGGAAGCATTGTTGTCGAAATCGAATGCAAAGTCGGCATTCAGGTCAGGCTCAGTGTTGCGGGTCGGTTGGCGGCTGGTGATGAAAAGCATGGCGACTCCTCCTTGCTGGTGGAAACTCCGGTACGCGTCGGGCGAGTCGGCAAACTATAGGCCGGGTTGATGACAACGGCAAGTGCTCGGGGCGGTAGCGCCTGGCGCCCATTAGCCGGGGATGTCCGGCTCGGTCAGTTGGGCCAGTTGAGCCAGGGATTCCTGCCAGCCGAGATAACACATTTCGACCGGAATCGCCTCGGGAATGCCCTCCTGGGTGATGTTCAGCTCCGTCCCGCAGAGTACGGCACGCAAGCTGACCGTCACGTGGATCGTGCCGGGCAGGGCGGGATCGTCGAAGGCATCGGTATAGCGGATCAGCGTGTCCGCCACCAATTCGAGATATTCGCCGCCGAAGGCGTGTTCGTTCCCGGTCGAAAAATTCCGGAACGACATCCTGAATTGCCCGCCTACCCGGGCGTCCAGCGAATGAACCTGGCACGTGAAACCATAGGGCGGAAGCCATTTGGCCAACGCTCCGGCATCCAGAAACGCCCGATAGAGTTTTCCGGGCGTGGTCTTCAGTACGCGATGCAGGCGGACGGTTCCGGTGGGCATGATCGATTCTCCTTGGTGAAATTTGGATGTGCGAGATAGGTCGGCGGGCGAAACGGGTGATCCTTCGTCCTTGGCTGAGTAGGCAATTCTCGGCTGATTCCTGCTTGGCAGTGGATTGGATAGTCTGATGCGATTCAAGTTGCATACGAAGGAGGGTTTTTGGCGAGGACATCCTGCCGATACTGCCATCTTCGATCCGGTTAACTGTCGGAAAACCTGACAGCATTGGCAGATCATGGAATGCTTATTTCAGAAAAATCAGTGTGTTATTTGCATGGTGCGATAATTGCTTTTTAAGATTCGGTTTTTTAACTTACAAGGGGAAAAATGATGAAAAAGTTGTTGGTTGCCGGTCTGGTCTGTTTCTCTTCACTGAGCCACGCTGCTTTGATTTCTTCGAGTGCTGATCCCGCACTGGCTGGTGGTTCGGTTATCAATTTCACCGGTATGGCTGACGGAAATGCAAGCAGCTACACGGTTGGTGACGTTACCTTCTCCACGACTGGTGGAACCCTGCGTATTGCGCCTTTTGGCGAAGGCGGTTCCTCCTGGCTTGGTAGCGGTCAGACGCTGACGACTCGCGATACGACCGTTAGCTCCTTCTCCATCGCATTTGCCAACCCGGTTTCTGCGTTCGGTATGGATTGGGGTGCAGCCAATCCGAGCTGGAATGTCTCCCTGTACGATGCTTCGAACACTCTCCTGGAATCTGTGGTGTTTGTTGGCGGTAGCGCTGGTGCTTCGTTCTCCGAGTTCTACGGCGCCTCCAACGCCAATATTTCTCGCGTCGAACTGACTTCGATTGGTGGTTATGATTGGGTGATCGTCGATGACTTCACCTATGTTGCCGGTTCCAATCCCATCCCCGAACCGGGTTCGCTGGCACTGGTTGCACTCGCTGTTGCTGGTCTGGGTGCATCGCGTCGTCGCAAGTAATATGCTCGATATTGAGCCAGGATGGAATTGAGATCCGCTAATCGCGGGTGATGCCGTTCAGGAAGGTTTTTTTCCTGAACTGGACGGCGTATCATTCTTGTATGGCTTTTGAAAACGGGGGCAGAGATGCCCCCGTTGCTATTTGGATGACGACAGTTGCACCCGACAGCCCCTTCGTGCGCCGGCGAGTTTGTTGGGCCATTGAGGGTCCGGGGCGGCGCCATGATTGGCGTGCCAGGCGAATTGTTGTCTCGTGCCTGAAATTGATGGAAGTGGCCTTGAACGACCTGTTTTCCCAAAATTCGGCTGAGTCTCCCGGTGACCGTAGCATTTCGGTCCATGCTCCCCTTGCTGAACAGCTTCGGCCGCAGACGCCGGATCAGGTTATCGGCCAGCAGCACCTGCTCGGGGCGGGCAAGCCGTTGCGCCTGGCTTTCGAGTCTGGCCTGCCGCATTCGATGATCCTCTGGGGGCCGCCGGGCGTTGGCAAGACGACGCTGGCGCGGATGATGGCGACGCAGTTTAAATGTGAGTTCATCGCGCTGTCCGCCGTCTTTTCCGGCATCAAGGAAGTTCGCGAGGCGGTGGCGCAGGCCGAGATGTGGCGGGCGCAGGGCAAGCGGACCATTCTGTTCGTCGATGAAATTCATCGCTTCAACAAGGCGCAGCAGGACGGCTTCTTGCCGTTCGTCGAATCAGGCTTGCTGACCTTCATCGGGGCGACAACCGAGAACCCTTCGTTCGAGGTCAATTCCGCCTTGCTGTCGCGGGCTTCGGTCTATGTACTGAAGTCGCTCGATGAGGCCGAAATGGGCCAACTGTTCGACCGCGCCTGCGAGAAGGCGCTGGCCGATCTGAGCTTCGATGCCGATGCACGTACGCGCCTGATCGGCCTGGCCGACGGCGATGCCCGTCGCCTTCTGAACTTGGTCGAACAGGTACGGACTGCGGCGCATACGGCCGGAAATGCTACGGTCGATGGTCAATTTATCGAAGAAACCATGGCGCAGAACCTGCGCCGCTTCGACAAGGGCGGCGACGCCTTCTACGACCAGATTTCGGCGCTGCACAAGTCGGTGCGCGGCTCCAGCCCGGACGGCGCGCTGTACTGGTTTTGCCGCATGCTCGACGGCGGTGCCGACCCGCGCTACCTGGCCCGGCGCATCATCCGCATGGCCTGGGAAGACATCGGCCTGGCCGATCCGCGCGCCATGCAGATTGCCAACGACGCGGCCGCCACCTACGAGCGCCTCGGCTCGCCGGAGGGCGAACTGGCGCTGGCCCAGGCGGTGACCTATTTGGCTGTCGCCGCCAAGTCGAACGCCGGCTACAACGCCTACAACGCGGCGCGCGCCTTCGTGAAGCAGGACGGTTCGCGACCGGTGCCCAACCACCTGCGCAACGCGCCGACCAAGCTGATGAAGGAACTCGGCCACGGCCACGCCTACCGCTACGCCCATGACGAGCCGGAAGCTTACGCCGCCGGCGAAAGCTACCTGCCGGATGGGCTGGCCGAGCCGGGCTGGTACGAACCAACGCCGCGCGGCCTGGAGGGCAAGATCGCCGAGAAGCTGGCTCACCTGCGCGAACTGGATCGCAAGGCCGGCAAGAAATGAGGCGCTGTCATTCCTTCCGAGCCATGGCCGCCGGGCGGAGCTGAGCAGCCATGGACCTGATCCAGACCATCGCCCTGTCCGCCGGCCTGGCCTGGGCCAGTGGGCTGCGGCTCTATCTGGTGGTTTTTCTCGCTGGTGTGTTGAGCCATTTCGGCGTCCTGCACCTGCCGGACACGCTGGCCGTGCTGCAGAACCCGCTGGTCATCGCGGTCGCCGGCATCATGGCTTTTGCCGAGTTGATCGCCGACAAGTTGCCGGCTTTCGATTCGCTGTGGGACGGTTTCCAAACCTTCATTCGCATCCCGGCCGGTGCCTTGCTGGCCGCCTTCGCGATCGGCGAGGTCGATCCGGCCTGGACGCTCGCTGCCGGCCTGATCGGCGGCACGATCACGGCCGGCACGCATTTCGCCAAGGCCGGCAGCCGGTTGGCGATCAACACCTCGCCGGAGCCGTTCTCGAACTGGCTTGCCTCGTTCAGCGAGGAGGGCATGGTGCTCGGCGGGCTGTGGGCGATGCTGGCTTCGCCGGCACTGTTCCTCGGCCTGCTGGCAATCTTTCTGGTCATTGCCGGCTGGCTGCTGCTCCGCTTCTGGCGCTTGCTACGCGGCTTGTTCCGCCGTCGTCCCGCCTGATTTGCCGCTCGCCCGCGGCGTCAAAGTCTTGCCGCGCTTGTCGTAGATCATGATCGGGACGCAGCGCCGGTCGTCGTGGTAGATGCCGACGCAGTCCAGGCACTGGAAGCAGGCGTCGTAGCGAATTTCGCCGGTCGGCTCGATGGCATCGTATTCGCAGACCACCTTGCAGCGCTGGCAGGGCTTGCCGCATTCGGCGCGGCGAGGCAGCCAGTTCCAGCGGCGCAGGCGGCCGCCGAGCGACATGGCGCCGCCGAGCGGGCAGATGAAGCGGCAGAAGAATTTGTAGTAGAACGCCCCGGCGACCAGCAGCCCCACCGCGTAGGCGACGAAGGGCCAGGTGCGGTCGAAGCCGACGGTGATCGCCGTCTTGAAGGGTTCGACCTCGTTCAAGGTTTCGCCCTGGCGCGGCAGCAGGAAGGCCGCGCCGACCAATACGGCGAGGACCAGATAACGTCCCCATTCCAGTTTCTTGGCCAGCGCCAGAGGGATTTTGACCTGCGGCAGGCGCAGCAGTTTGGCCAGCTTGCCGATGAATTCCTGCAGGGCGCCGAAGGGGCAAAGCCAGCCGCAGAAGGTGCCGCGGCCCCAGACGAAGAAGCTGACCAGCGTGAAGGCGATCAGCAGTAGCGAGATCGGGTCGTAGAGGTAGCTGGACAGCCCCTGGCCGGCCTTCAGCGACTTGATGGCGCCGGTAATCTGGACCATCGACAGCTGCCCCTGCGCGTACCAGCCGAGATAGAGAAGCGTGAAGGCCAGGAAGCCGAGGCGGAAGATTGCCAGCCGGCGCGGTTCGACCGAGATCCAGCGCGGCCGGGCGAGAACGACGGAGAGCAGGGCGAGGGCGGCGCTGATGATGGTCAGTTCAAGCCAGCGCGCCTGCCAGGCGAGCAGCCATTCAGGGGTCGGCTCCGGCGGATAGACAAACAGGCTCTTGGGCGGCGAGTAGGACAGTGTGGCCTGCTTGTGGGTCATGATGGGCAGGATCATGCCCTTGGCGCGGCTGATGGTCAGCGCCAGGTCGAGGGGGCGGGCCGGGTCGAGGCCGGCTTCGGAGAAGACGCCGAAGATCAGCGAGGTATTCAGGTCGGCACCGGCGACCGAAACCGACGGTTCGAATCCCTGATCCCGCGCTTCCAGAAAGTACCCGTCCTGAGCCAGGGTCAGGCGACGGGACTGGGCGCCGGGGACGAAGGCGTCGTCGACAAAGGGGTAGCGGCCGGCCGTGGCGATCCACCACAGGTGCTCGTTGTCGAAATTCCGGTCGATGACGGTCTTGTACTGGGCGTCACCAAGGATGGCGCGGCCGATGGTCGGGGTGTTCAGGTAGGCGATGTAGAGGTCGACGAAGACATCGTCGGGCTTGGCCAGCGCTTCGTCGTCCACGCCGGCGCCGTCGGTGCCGGCGAACAGTTTCTCAACCTCGGCGTTGGTCAGGCGCAGGCGGCCGACCATGCCGTTTTTCAGCATCTCGGCAAAGGCAACGGGTTCGTAGACGTCGGGTAGCGCATGGGCTACCGGGCCGCGCTCCTTGCGGGCGGAAAAGCCCAGCTTGGCTCGGGCGACTTCGAGCGCCGCACCCAGCACGCTCTGGTTGACGATGCGTACCGAGGCGGTGGCTTTGGCGACGCCGTCCAGCGTGGTCTGGAAATTCTGCCCACTGGATGGGCCGGTGCGATTGCGTGCGGCGTTGAGGGCGATCAGGAACTGCTGCTTGATGTTGCGGCCGGCGTACTGGGTGACGAACTCGCGCAGCGGGGCTTCGCCCAGGCCGCCGAGAAAGACCGGCTCGTGCTGGTGGAGTAGCTCGACGTCCATGAAATTGCCCTTGCGGTCGATCGAGACCAGGAAATTCATCGGCGTTCCCTCGAAGCCGGGAATGGGTGCCAGGTCGACCGATTCGAAGACGTAGCCGACCGGGCCGCCTTCCGGTTCCAGTTCGCTGGTCAGCGGCCAGGCGGGGATTTCTGTGAGTTTTTCCTGGACATGCAACGGCGGGCCGAAGCGGCGTTCGATGTCGGCTTTGCTCAGGCTGCCTGCCAGGGCCGAGGTGCTGCTGACAAGGCAGAAGAACGCCAGAAGCCAGTGCAGCAGCGAGCCGAACGATTCCGGTTTTGGCCAAAATTTCGGGGCGACCGTAGCATTTCGGCATTTACCCATGTTTGTCTCCGTTTTAGGCGGTTCGCACGGGGAACCGTTGTTTATGCTTCCATTTTAGGCGATGGCATAGCAACCGGGATGTGGTCGGGCTCAGATCGGGCAATCTGCCCGGTCGGCCGGCACTGCCCGCAGGCCCTCGCGTATAATCGCGGGTTCATAAATCCGCAGGTGCATCATGCTCGACATCCAACTCCTCCGCTCCAACCTCGACGCCGTCGCCGAAGGCCTGGCCAAGCGCGGCAAGCCGATCGATTTTTCCGAATTCAAGGCGCTGGAAACCGAGCGCAAGACGCTGCAAACCCGGACTCAGGAATTGCAGGCGCAGCGCAACAGCCTGTCCAAGCAGATCGGCATGTTGAAGGGCAAGGGCGAGGATGCGTCGGCGGTGATGGCCGAAGTCGGCGCGCTGGGCGACGAGCTGAAGGCTTCCGAAGCCCGTCTTGGCGAACTGCTGGACAAATTCAACGCCATTCTCGCCGCGCTGCCCAATATTCCCGACGAATCGGTGCCGGTCGGTAGCGACGAGAACGGCAATGTCGAGGTCAAGCGCTGGGGCACGCCGCGGGTCTTCGATTTCGAGGTCAAGGATCACACCGATGTCGGTGAGGCGCTCGGTCAGCTCGATTTCGCCACCGCCGCCAAGATTTCCGGCTCGCGCTTCTCGCTGCTCAAGGGCGGCCTGGCCCGCCTGCACCGGGCGCTCGCCCAGTTCATGCTGGATACGCACAGCGCAGAGCATGGCTACACCGAGGTCTATGCTCCGTACCTGGTCAATGCCGCCAGCCTGCATGGTACCGGCCAGTTGCCGAAGTTCGAGGAGGACCTGTTCAAGGTGCTGCGTGGCGACCAGGATCCGCTCTACCTGATCCCGACCGCCGAGGTGCCGGTCACCAACATCGTCCGCGACGAAATCCTGGCCGCCGAGGCGCTGCCGCTGAAGTTCGTCTGCCACACGCCGTGTTTCCGGTCCGAAGCCGGTTCTGGCGGCCGTGACGTGCGTGGCATGATTCGCCAGCACCAGTTCGACAAGGTCGAGCTGGTCCAGATCGTCCATCCGGAAAAATCGGCCGAAGCGCACGAGGAACTGACCCGCCAGGCCGAGATCATTCTCGAAAAGCTGGAACTGCCGTACCGCCGCATGGCGCTGTGTTCCGGCGACATGGGCTTCTCCGCCGCCAAGACCTACGACCTCGAAGTCTGGCTGCCCGCCCAGAACACCTACCGCGAGATCTCGTCCTGCTCGAACTTCGGCGCCTTCCAGGCGCGCCGCATGCAGGCCCGCTTCCGCAACGACAAAAACAAGCCGGAGCTCTGCCACACCCTCAATGGGTCAGGCCTGGCCGTCGGCCGCACGCTGGTCGCCATTCTGGAGAACAACCAGCAGGCTGATGGCAGTGTGGTCATCCCTGCCGTTCTGCGCCCATACATGGGTGGGCAGGAATTGCTGACGCCAGCGCGCTGATCGTTTCGGTCCGGGCCAAACGCCTCTAGTGCCTGCTGGCCGCTTAGTCCAGCTCGGCCGTTACGGCGAGGCCCGGGGTGTTTCCGGTTGTTGGCAGCTTGATGCCCGGATCGGTGGTTTGCTCAGCCTCCATAGCTGAAATCGAGCGAGCCGCAGTTGTTCTCTTGACATAGGCTTTGCGCCGTTCCTCGACTTCAATGACCAGACGCTTCAGGCTTTCAGCCGCACGGGGCGTCGGTGCAAACGGCTGCGCATTGCGCTGTAGGATGTCGTAGTAGCTGCGGATATTCTCGACCAGGATGACCGCTTCGCCGCCGCGTGCCCGGCCTGTCTTCAGCTGCTGGAAATACTTCGCCTGGGCCAGCCTGGGCAGGACGCCCTTCATTTCGTACCAGGCATTCGGGTCCGCTTTCAGTTGCCGGGCCAGCGTTCGCGCCGCGCTGAGATGACCTGGGCCGATGTTGTAGCCGGCAAGCGCCAGCCAGGTACGGTCCGGCTCTTCAACTTCATCGGGTAGTTGTTCCTTGAGCAGGTTGAGATAGCGCGCACCGGCCAGGATGCTCTCGCTCGGATCGAGCCGGTTGCCGACCTCCAGTCGGTCGGCGGTTTCCTCGGTCAACATCATGATGCCACGCACATTGGTGTAGCTGGTCGCGTTCGGGTCCCAGTGCGACTCATGGTAGGCAATGGCGGCGATCAGTCGCCAGTCGAGGCCGGTCAGCGCCTGCGCCGCCTGGAAGTACTTGCGGAACTTGGGCAGGGTGGTTTCGATTTCACCGAGGAACTTGACGATGTCCGGCTGATTCAGCCGCCGGACATGACCCAGGTAGCGATCTTCCAGACGGGCCAGTGTACCGTCGTGCTGGACGCGTTCGATAAAAGCGTCGAGACGCGCCTTCAGCTCCGTATTGGGATGCCGGCCGAGCAGCCAGACCACCGGTTCGCTGTCGCCCAGCGGCAGGGTGGCGCGCAGGCTGGGAACGTACTGGTTGGCGATGTCCTCAAAGCTCTCATCGATGGCAGCGAAATCGATCTGCCGGTCGCCGAGCTTTTCCAGCAGGTCGAGGTTGGTGCCCTGGCCAACTTCGACGACCTTCAGATCAGGAATCGCCCGCGCAATCCTTTGCAGGGTTGCGGCCTGGCGCGAACCGGCTATGACATGAACGGTCTTGCCCGCCAGTTGCGACTGTTCCGATAGCGGCAGCGAGGCTTCGTGCTGGACCAGGATATCGCGGGTCTGGAAAATGGCCGGCGTCGCCTGATTGTCATCGCTCCCCGGCGACAGCCAGGCGGCGGCCAGGTGGTATTTGCTGCCGGCCAGCCTGGCCTCAAGTTCCTCCGGTTCGACGACGATGTATTTGACGTCAACACCGAGTTCGCGGGCAAAGGCTTGGGTCAGGTCGTATTCGAGTCCGGCCGGATTGCCGTTCTCGTCCGTCGTGTAGGTCATAAGTCCCGGGCGGGTCAGGACGACCAGGTCATGCTGGGCCGGCGTCGGAAACGGCAGATGCGACCCGACATCGCCGCAGCCAGCAGCGATCAGGAGTCCTGAAAACGTCAATAGTCGTTTTATCCAGCGCATCTGTTGTGATATTATTTCGGTCCCGCGGAGAGGTGGCAGAGTGGTCGAATGTACCTGATTCGAAATCAGGCGTACTGCAAGGTACCGTGGGTTCGAATCCCACCCTCTCCGCCAGCCACAATAGAGCCCCGTTTTTCCTTGCCAATCATTGGCTTGAGAACAGCGGGGTTTCTTGTTTCTCTGCACTGCAAACCCGAATGAGTCTTCCTGGAAGCATGGTGTCGGGGGCGGAATATCTCACAAGTTTCCCTAGTGTTGTGTGAGCTTTTGTAAGCCGCCACCGCTACGGATGATGCGTCGGATCGATCACGATGGCGTCTCTTCCCTGAGGGTGTTCGTGCTGCCAAACCATTTGCTTTTTATTGAGTAAAATACTGGCGAATTGCGCTCTGTCCGTTGGAAAATCTCATATTCATGGCTTCAAAAGGTGCAGGGGGGCATGTGGTCGGACGTTGTAGGTCGAGGGAGATGCTGACGTGAAACGCCGCGGGACAACCGGACTCCGCTTGCTGCTCAGGCCGGAGAGCTTTGCCATTCATCGTCTGCCTCCGGACGTATCGGTCGACTTCGCTGCATTGCGTCTGGCAGCCTGGTACTCGGTCACGCGCAGCGACGATGAGCTGTCGATCATTGCGCCGCAGGAAATGGATTTCGGCCCGTGGGAGTGTGAACCTGGCTGGTCCTGCCTACGCATCGCTGGCAAGCTGGAATTCACCCTGGTCGGCGTGCTCGCCGAACTCGCGCAGATACTGGCTGACGCCGACGTCAGCATCTTCGCCGTGTCGACCTACGATACCGATTACATTCTGGTGAAAAGTGTCGACATAAATCGGGCGATCCTTGCCCTCTCCGCGGGCGGGCACGAGGTGCTCAGCCTGTGAAATTGGCTATCAATCCGCAATGCTTCCCGAACCATGCCAACAAACCTGAAATCAGCCACTTCTGATTTGCCTGAGCGGCGTTCCGGACGACGCGAGGCGATGTTGGCCGAAATCGCCGAGATGTGGAAATTTGCCCGGGACAACGACATCTCCGGGGAGCTGGTGGCGCTGCATCGTCCCCGCGTGTACCGCGCGCTGCTGGCGGTGGCCGGTGACTGGTTGCTGATTGCGCTGGCAACGTCCGCGACCCTTGTCTTCGGCTGGGTGGCAACGCCGGTCGCTTTGCTGGTGATCGGAAACCGCCAGCGGGCGCTGGGTAATATACTTCATGACGCCTCGCACCGGGGATTGGCAGCCAGCCGGAGCCGTTCGGTGGCTCTCGCCAATGTTTTGTTTTGCTGGCCGCTCTGGGTATCCATGGCGATCTACCGCGATGACCACACCCACCACCACCGCTTTCTCGGTGACCCCGCCCGCGACCCGGATTTCATCCATGACGAAACCGGGCTGTCGCGCGGCTGGCTCCCGGTCTGGCTCGATCAGATCCTATCGCTGCGCATGTTCCGCGCTTCGTTTCTCGCGCATCTGACACGCATGAACGGGGTGTCGCTCCTTGGCGTCCTGGGTTGGTGGGCAACAGTGCTAGGTCTGATTACCCTCATTTGGGGGGCAAACGCTGCACTGGTCTTCCTCGCCCTCTGGGTGGGGGCGAGGGCCACGGCCTTCCATGTGATCACGGCATTCCGGGAAATCTCGGATCATGTCGGCCTCATTCCGAACGGCCTCGTTGCCTTCAGCCGCAATCATCCGATTGGCGGCACGGTGGCCGAGATCTTCCATCCCCACAACAATGGCTATCACCTGCTGCATCACCTGGCGCCGGGACTTCCCTTTCACGCCATGCCGCGCGCCCATGAACTGCTCCTGCGCTGGCCGCCCTATGCCCGGGGTGAGCAGTGTCACTCCTACTTTCTCGGCGACAGCAGCGCTGTGAATTCCTGGGTGCGGCGCTTCGCGGCCTAGCGCAAGCCGCGCGATTCCTTGATCACCGCCGCGATCTCGGTTACGGAATCGAAGCGTTCCGGATCGAATTCGATCCGGGCAAAATCCACATCGAAGTCGGTTTCCAGAAACATCACCATCTTTGTGACGGCCAGCGAATCCAGTCGGCCGGATTTGATCAGCGACTCGTCGTCCGCGAACGAAGCGCGATCATCCTGTTCGCCAAGCAATTCCGTGATGAATGTCCTGATTCGTACCCAGTCCTGCTGGTGCATGTCTAGACTCCCAATACCTTGAACAAGAAGGCGAAGTGATCTTCCAGCGCAACATGGCGCTGCGGGCCGTCGAAAAACGACAGCAGGCAGTAGAACAGCGCCACCGACAACGATGGAATGAACCGGTTGCGTAGCCAACCTGCGTTCGGGTCCGGACGCCACCCACGCAATTGCGAGAAAACAATGCCACCGACCAGCAGCAGACAGTAGAAGGCATAGGTCTGCATGTGCGCCAGCGACACTTCGAAGCCATCCTGGGCGACCCGATAGTTTTCCAGCATGAAATGGAACAGCCAGTTGCCGACCCCGGCAGCCATGAAGGTGGCGAAGGCCACGCGCAAGCGCGGGCTACGCTTGAAGAAGCGCACGTAGGTCGGATAGAAATAGACGTGCACCATTATTTCCTTGAAGTAATAGAAATAGCGGTTCCAGAATTCCGCCAGCGTGCGTGAGGCCAGCGGCCGCCAGGTGTTGCGCAGCAGGCGGAAGCCGGCCAGCCGGCCGGTGGCGACAATGGCATGCCCCCAGACGGCGAGAATCAGTATTTGTTCGAAGAAATTGGCCACGATGCTCAGGCTCCCCATCGCGCCGGGGGCCATGCCATCGCTGACGAAGCGTTCGAAGGCGACGATCAGGGGTGTGACGCCGAGCTTGCCGTACACGACCTTGCGAAATGCCCACAACACTGCCTTGAGAAAGAATGCCCAGGCGAGCAGCTTGAGTCCCTTCAGCTGGGTGACGGCGAGCTCCTCGTCGGTGCCTGCCTCGACGCTGCGCCAGTTGGTGGCACCCTTGGCCATCGGCGTGGCGGTCGATCCGAAAAAGGGATGAAAGGTCGCCAGTTGCAACAGGATGGATGGCGGTTCGCGGTGCCGCGCGCCGATCAGTGCGTAGGCGAGAAACCAGAAATAGGCGGCGAAGACGGCGATCAGGCTCCACAGCAGTAGTAGCGCCATGCCTTGCAGCAGTTGCGACACAGCCAGCCAGACCAGGCCGATGAAGACCAGGTGCTGTATGAGCACCGGGCGTTGCCCGAGCGGGTGGTCCCGATAACGCCGTGCCAGCCAGAGCACGGCGACAGTGAGCGGAACGCAGGCCAGCAGCGTGCCGGCGCGCACGTAGCCGAGGCGCAGGCTGTCGATGAGTCCCTGCTGTTCGGCGATTTGGTAAACTGCGCGGTATTCGAACCAGTCCGGAGCTAGGCCAAGCAGTGCCCCTGTTGCCAGTAGCGCTGCGAAGTGGCGGTGGCGGCCTGCATACGATACCGCGGCGGCCGCAATCGTGACCGGTATCCACGGGCCGTCGGCCAGGAAACGCAGCAGCACGGCGGCCAGCGCGAACAGCACCAGTTTGCCGGCCAGAGTCTGCGCGAAGGCGACCACGCGCGGGTAGGTCTCGATGGGCGGTATCCGCCATTCCAGCGGATGGGTGCCGATGCCGTAGCGGCGCAATGCCGAACTCAACGTCTCAGCCAAGGAGTGCCTCGTCGTCGGGCTTGCGGGTCTGGAGGCGGTCGATCAGCGCCCGCCGGTCCAGTTTGCCCGTGGTATTGAGCGGCAGTGTTGCAAGTTCGTGGATGGTGGACGGCACCATGTGCGGCGGCAGCCGCTTGCGCAGCGCTTCGCGGATCTTGTTGGGTGGAATCCCGCAGGTTGCGACGAAGGCGACGATAGACAGGGCCACGCCGTCTACCACTGGCCAGGCTACAGCTGCTACTTGGTCATTCTGGGTCACGGCGCGCAGGTGGGCCTCAATTTCTTCGAGTTCGACACGATGGCCGTGAATCTTGATCTGGTTGTCGAGACGGCCGAAGTGATGGAACAGGCCGGCTGCATCCTGCATTGCGAGGTCGCCGGTGAGAAACCATCGCTTGCCGTCGATGACCGGATAGCGCTCGGCGGTCAGGCCGGGCGCCTCGAAATAGCCTACTGCCAGCTGCCGGCCGGCAATGCCGAGTTCTCCGACTTCGCCGCACGGCAGTGGGCGCCGATCCGGACTGAATACGGCGAGTTCGCTGCCGGGGTGGGGGGTACCTATCGCCAGGACGCCGCGTTCCGGCGTAACCACCGGCGTCGCTCCCGGCTCCACCCGCTGGCCGGCGCAGTCGACCGTCGCCTCGGTCGGGCCATAGAGGTTGTCGACCACGCTGTTCGGCGCCGCCGCCTGCCAGGCACGCACGGAAGCGAGCGGCAAGGGTTCGCCGCCGAAGGAACTGTAACGCAGCGTCGGCAGCGACCCGGGCTGCAGGGAGCGGGTGTCGCGCAGCCAGGCAATGGCCGCCGGGGCCGATCCCCAGACGGTAAGCTGGCGATCACGGATGAAACGTGCTGGTGACACTGTGCTGAGCGCAGGAAGCACATGCAGCGATGCGCCGACGTAGAGCGGCAAGAAAATCTCGCCGACTGACGGATCAAAGCTCAATTCGGTGAAGTGCGAGGCACGGTCGTCGGGCGTCATCGCCTTGCGTGCGCCCAGGGCAGCGAGGTAGGTAGCCAGTGATGCGCTCGCCACCATCACGCCTTTCGGGACGCCGGTAGTGCCTGACGTGAAGATGACGTAGACCTGGTCATTGGCGGACATCTCCGCTGGCTCGGGGAATGGTGCGGAAGCGTGCGGCGATTCGCTGCCGTCATGTCCGTCCACCCTGATTACAACGCGCTCTGCGCTACCCGGCGGTATTTCCGCCGGGGCATCCGCAGGCAGTGCCAGAATCCTGATGTTGGCCAGCATGTCTGCAGTGAGCAGCGCGGCGCCGCTGCGATCGGCAATCAGCGCATCCAGCTTGGTCAGGGAGACTACCGTATTGATTCTATCTTCGGGCCAGCGCAGGCCGAGCGGGACGTAGGTGGCGCCGCACCAGGCGACGCCAAGGACCGCTTCGACCGCGATCAGGCTGCGCGAGCCAAGGATGCCGACGCGGCTGCCCCGGCCTATGCCCTGTTCGCCCAGCGCCGCCGCCAGGCGTGCGGCCCGGCGCGCGAGTTCGCCATAGCTCAGCTCGACGCCGTCGGCAAAAAGCGCCAGCCGGTCGGGCGTGCGGCGACTTTGCTCGAGGACGGGGAGGACCGGATTCCAGTTCATGATAGCTGTGGATACTGCCGCCGGGCGTGTCACCGGTGGCCGGCGGACGATTCCGGATGGCGCCGGCTCCGGGTTGTTGCGGCAAGGGTGGCGCCGGGGTGAGTATCGCCGTGCTCTTCAATTCATGTCAATCGAGAATGTTGGCGCCAGGCCGCCCATGCATAGTCCTCGCCATTCCCGGCCGGCTCTTGGCATAATCGGGCCAATGCTTGCTTACATTGTTCGCCGCCTGCTCTACGCGCTGCCGATTTTGATCGGGGTGAATCTGATCACCTTCGCGCTGTTCTTCGTCGTCAATACGCCGGATGACATGGCGCGCATGCAGCTGGGCGTCAAGCGGGTGACGCCGGAGGCAATCCAGAAATGGAAGGTCGAGCGTGGCTACGACAAGCCGCTGTTGTGGAACAGCGAGGCGAGCGGGCTGAATGCTACGGTCGATACCATTTTTTTCCAGAAATCGGCGCGCATGTTCGTCGGCGATTTTGGCCGCGCCGAGGACGGCCGCGACATCGCCCGCGAGATTGGCAACCGGATGCTGCCGTCGCTGGCCATCGCGCTGCCGACCTTCATTCTTGGGCTGTTCGTGACGGTGACGTTTGCGCTGACGCTGGCCTTCTTCCGCGCCACCGCCTTCGATTTCTGGGGTGTCGTGCTGTGCGTGGCGGCGATGTCGATTTCCGGCCTGTTCTACATCATCGGCGGGCAGTACCTGATCAGCAAGATCTGGCGGCTAGTGCCAATTTCCGGCTACGGGGGTGGGCTGGAGGCGTGGCGCTTCCTGATCCTGCCGGTGGTGATCGGGGTGATTTCCGGCATCGGTTCGTCGACGCGCTGGTACCGGACCATTTTCCTCGAGGAAGTCAGCAAGGATTACGTGCGTACGGCCCGCGCCAAGGGCCTGCCGGAAACCATCGTCTTTTTCCGCCACATCCTCCGCAATGCACTGATCCCGATCCTGACCGGCGTCGTCGTGGTCATTCCGCTGCTTTTCATGGGCTCGCTGCTGACCGAATCCTTCTTCGGCATTCCCGGCTTGGGCAGCTACACCATCGAGGCGATCAACGCCCAGGATTTCTCCGTCGTCCGCTCCATGGTCTTCATCGGCTCGGTGCTCTACATCGTCGGCCTGATCCTGACCGACATTTCCTACACGCTGGTTGATCCGCGGATACGCTTCGAATGATGGGCTTTCAGGTCGTCGTTCTCTGGTCGGATGTGCTGATCTGGCTGCTGGTGGCAGCCGGGATCGCGCTGGGCGTGCTGATCGCCCGCAATCCGCCGCTGCTCGCCGCCTGGCGGCGGGTCGGTGCCAATCGGGTCGGCATGGCCTCGGCCACCGTGCTGGTCGCCTTCGTGTCGATCGGTCTGCTCGACTCGCTGCATTACCGCGTGCAACTGGACGGCAAGCCTGGCCAGAAGGCGAGCTACGCAGTCGAGGTGCTGTCGGTGCTCGATGCACTGGCTTTGCCGCTGCGTTTGCGCAATGAAAAGACCTATTCCGAACCGTTTGCGACGCGGCTCTACGCCAAGGAAACCATCGACGTGCCGGGGCAGGGGCCGGTGCGCGAATACCCGCGGCTGAAGCACGGCGGCAAGCATCTCGGCGAGCGCGAGGACGAAGTGGCGGCCGATGCCGGGTTCACCGCCTTCAAGGCCGGTGTGCTGGCTTTTGTCGCCTGGCTGGCTATTTTCGGCGCGGTCGCCGCCCTCAGGCAGAATGCTACGGTCGGCCCGAAAAAAGGGCAAAAACCGTTGTCCGGTGAATCCGGCTTCGCCTGGGATGCGGTCCTTGGCACGCTGGCGCTGATCCTGCTGACTGCCGTGCCGCTGTTCTGGCTGGCCGGCCAGTACCACGTCTTCGGCACCGACAAGGTCGGCCAGGACGTGCTCTATCAAATCCTCAAAAGCGTGCGCACCGGGCTGATCATCGGTCTGGTCACGACGCTGGTCATGTTGCCGATGGCCGTGTTGCTCGGCATCGTCGCCGGCTATTTCCGCGGCTGGGTCGATGACGTGATCCAGTACATCTACACCGTGCTCAACTCGATCCCCGGCGTGCTGCTGATCGCCGCCGCCGTGCTGATGATGCAGGTGGTCATCGACAGCCATCCCGAGTGGTTTTCGACTGCCGCCGAGCGTGCCGACCTGCGCCTGCTGGCGCTTTGTTTCATCCTCGGCATCACGTCATGGACCGGGCTGTGCCGGCTGCTGCGCGGCGAGACGCTGAAGCTGCGCGAACTCGAATACATCCAGGCGGCGCAAGCCTTCGGGGTGTCGAGCTGGCGGATCATCGTCCGCCACATCCTGCCCAACCTGATGCACATCGTGATCATCGCGCTGGTCATGGATTTCTCCGGGCTGGTGCTGGCCGAGGCGGTGCTGTCCTACGTCGGCATCGGCGTCGATCCGACGATGACCAGCTTCGGCACGATGATCAACAACGCCCGCATGGAACTGGGCCGCGAGCCGGTCGTCTGGTGGTCGCTGGCCGCCGCCTTCGCGGCGATGTTCGTGCTGGTGCTCGCCGCCAACCTGTTCGCCGACGCCGTGCGCGACGCTTTCGACCCGAGGGCTGCCTGATGTTGAAAGTCGATAACCTGCGTTTGGGCTTCATGGCCGGCAAGCAGGCACTGGCCGCGGTCGACGGCATTTCCTTCGCCATCGCCCAGGGCGAGACCTTCGCCCTGCTCGGCGAATCGGGCTGCGGCAAGTCGGCCACTGCGCAGGGCATCATGCGCCTGCTGCCGGCGGCCGGGCGCATCCTCGGCGGCCGGGTCGAACTCGACGGAACGAATCTGCTCGCCCTCTCCGAAGCCGACATGCGCGCCTACCGCGGCGGCAAGATGGCGATGATCTTCCAGGAGCCGGCGACCAGCCTCAATCCGGTGCTCACCGTCGGCCAGCAGATCGGCGAAGTGCTGGAACGCCACCTCGGCCTGCGCGGGGCGGCGGCGACCGAACGCATGGTCGACCTGCTGCGCCAGGTCGGCATCGCCGATCCGGAACGGCGGCTGACCGAATATCCGTTCCAGTTCTCGGGTGGCATGAAGCAGCGGGTGATGATCGCCATCGCGCTGGCCGGGGAACCGGAACTGCTGATCGCCGATGAGCCGACTACCGCGCTGGATGTCACTGTCCAGGCGCAGATCCTCGATCTGCTGGCCAAGATCCAGGCCGAGCGCGGCATGGGCATGCTGCTGATCACCCATGACCTCGGCGTCGTCGCCCGCATGGCCCATCGCATCGGCGTCATGTACGCCGGTGAGCTGGTCGAAGTGGCCAGCCGCGAGGAATTCTTCAGCCGGCCACACCATCCCTACACCCAGGCGCTGTTCGCGGCCTTGCCCGACATCTCCCGGCGCGGCCTGCGCCTGACCACCATTCCCGGCCAGGTGCCCCCGCTAGCTGCAATGCCCGCTGGCTGCCGCTTTGCCGATCGCTGTCCGCACGTCATGGCGGTCTGCCGCGAGCAATCGCCGGACTGGCGCGAGGCCGGCGCGGCGCACACGGTCCGCTGCCACTGGCGGGGCGAGGCTGCGGCGGTCAACGGCACCGGCCACGCGGTCACTGAACTCGACATCGATCCGGGCCGGGCTTTCCTCGAAGTCGCCGACCTCAAGGTGCATTTCCCCATCCGCAAGGGTTTCCTGCAGCGCACGGTCGGCCATGTCCGGGCCGTGGATGGCGTCTCGCTGGCTATCGCCGCTGGCCGCACGCTGGCCCTGGTCGGCGAATCCGGCTGCGGCAAGACGACAGTCGGCAAAGCGCTGCTCCAGTTGATCGCGCCGACTGCCGGCAGCGTCAAGCTCGGCGGCGGCGAACTGGTTGGCCTCAAGGGCAAACGCCTGCGCGGCGCTCGTCGCCACATGCAGATGGTTTTCCAGGATCCATTCGCCTCCTTGAACCCACGGTTGCGGGTCGGCGAGATCATCGCCGAAGGCATGGGGGCGCTCGGCATCGAAGCCGACTTGACGGCGCGTAGCGCGGCGGTCGCTGCCTTGCTGCAGCAGGTCGGTTTGCCGACCGATGCCGCCGAGCGTTACCCCCACGAATTCTCCGGCGGCCAGCGCCAGCGCATCGCAGTCGCCCGTGCCCTGGCTGTGCAGCCGGAACTGTTGATCTGCGACGAACCGACGTCGGCGCTCGATGTTTCGGTCCAGGCGCAGATTCTCAACCTGCTGAAGAAACTGCAGGGCGAGTTGGGTGTCGCTTACCTGTTCATCACCCACAATTTTGCGGTGGTCGAATACCTGGCGCACGACGTGGCGGTCATGTATCTCGGGCGGATTGTCGAACGGGGGCGGGCCGAGGATGTGCTGCGCTCGCCGCAGCACCCTTACACGCAGGCGCTGTTGTCGGCGGTGCCGGTGCCGCGTCTGGAAGGTGCTCAGGCGGTCATCCGCCTGCCAGGCGAAACGCCGTCGCCGGCCAATCCGCCGGCCGGCTGCCATTTTCATCCGCGCTGCCCGATGGCGATGGACGTTTGCCGCCAGCGCTATCCGGCGACGACGGATATTTCAGGGACGCATACGGTGAGCTGTCACCTGGCCGGCTGAATCAGCCGCGCTTGCCCGGGCTGGGTTTTGTGACCTTGGCCGGCCCTTTGGCCGGTTTGCTGGCAGCGCCACCTTTGGCTGGCTTTGCGCTGGCGGCCTTGGCCTTGACCGGCGCTCCGGCGCTCGCGACGGGCTTGCTGTTTCCTTTGACCACCCTGGTAGTGCCCGCGACTTTGTTGCCGGCCTTTGCTGCTACGCAGGGCTTGGCGGCGCGTTTCCCGGCCTTGCCACATCCTCGGGCGGTCCGTTCCGGTTCGATGATGTGCTGTGGCGCCGCCGTGCTGAGCAGGTTGCGCAGGCCCAGGCCATTGCCCGGGACCAGCAGCGTCGAGCCGGCGCCGAGGCGGACATTCGCGGCCAGGCCGTTGATGCGGGCCAGTTCGGCGGCGGTGGTGTCGAAGCGGGCGGCGATCTGCGTCAGGCGTTCGGCCGATGTGACCGTATAGGCCTGCCACTGGGTCAGCGGCGTCTGGCTGTTCTGCAGGTTGTCCCGGAAGGTGTCCAGCTTGTCAGCGGGAATGACGACCGAAGTGTCCGGGGCGATGATCGGGCGGTTGTGTGAGGGGTTAAGGCGCTGGAATTCTTCCAGCGACATGTTGGCCAGGCGCGCCGCGGTCTTGACGTCGATCGGCCGGCTTGTTTCCAACGTCGCGAAGTAGGGCTCGTTGGAGATGAAGGGCAGGTCGAGCCGGGCGATCAACGCCGGATTGCCGAAAATGTTTTTCAAGGCCTGTAGCTTGGGGACGTAATGCCGGGTTTCGTTGGGCATCGTCAGATTGGGATAGTCAGTCGGCAGGCCGCGCGCCTCGTTCTTGGTGATTGCGCGCTTGACCGCGCCTTCGCCCCAGTTGTACGAGGCCAGCGCCAGATGCCAGTCGCCATGCATGTCGTAGATGGTTTGCAGGTAATCGAGCGCGGCGCCGGTCGAGGCGACGATGTCGCGGCGGTCGTCGCGCCACCAGTTTTGCGCCAGGTTGAAGCGCTTGCCGGTGGCCGGGATGAACTGCCACAGGCCGGCGGCATGGGCCGGCGAATAGGCGTTGGGATTGAACGAACTCTCGACCATTGGCAGCAGGGCCAGTTCGGTCGGCATGCCGCGCGCTTCCAGTTCCTCGACGATGTGGTGGAGGTAGGGGCGGCTGCGTTCGACCATGCGGCGCAGGGCATCCGGGCGATTCTGGTACCACTGCTGGTAATGGAGGACCAGATCGTCGTTGAGATCGGCCATCGCAAAACCGTTGCGGATGCGCTCCCACAGGTTGGTCGATTGCACCGTCAGGTCGATGGTGTGCGGCAACTGCGGCGCGCCGCGGATTTCATGGACGGTCAGCGTGTCGTCGGCCGGGCCGGCAGCGGCTTCCGGGGCCAAGCGCAACATCGGTGACAGCGACAGGAGGGAGGATTTGTCCTGGGAATCGTCAGCCACTGCAGGGGCGGCCAGCGTGACTGTGGCGATACCCATGGCAATGGCGGCAAGACAGCGGGCAAGCGACAGAACGTTGCGGTACGGCATGGGGGGTGAAGCTCCTCGCGAACGGGGTCGGCCAAACCGGTGATTATACCCGAGCCGGCCGGGCGGAGCGCGTTCCGGACTGAGGGGAGGCGATGCGGATTTGCCTTATCGATTTGAAAATATGGTGTTTTTTGGCATCGACCGTAGCATTTGCCGGGGGCGCGTCGTTCAGGCGATGAAGGGCAGCGGAAGGGCGTCGGTGTCGGCGGCTGCAGCGCTCATTTCGCGGCACAGCGCGAGAAATTCCCGGGTCGCCGGGCTGATCGGGCGCTGCCGGTGGTGGGCGAAATAAAAGTGGCGACGCAGGTCGAATTGCGGCGTCGGGATTTCGACCAGGCTGCCGCGCCTGAAAGCTTCGCGCAGCGCCAGCCGCGACAGGCAACCAACGCCGAGTCCCGATTCCACGGTTCGCTTGATCGCCTCGGTATGTTCCAGTTCGAGCCGGATGTTCAAGCCGGGAAGATGCCGCGCGATGACCTGGTCGAACAGCGCCCGCGTCCCCGAGCCCTGTTCCCGCAGGATCCACGGCTGGTCGGCCAGGCGCTGGCTATCGGCGTTGCCGGCGGCGGCCAGCGGATGCTGCGGGGCGCAAAAGACGACCAGGGCGTCCTCCAGCCAGGGTTCGAGCACCAGATCAGGGTTGTCGACCTCGCCCTCGATCAGGCCGATATCCAGCTCGAAGCGGGCCAGTTGCCCGGCGATGTCGTGCGTGTTGGCAACGTGCAGGCGCAACTTGGCAGCCGGGTGTCGTTGCAGGTAGTCGGCGGCAATCAGCGTCGCCAGATAATTGCCGATGGTCAGCGTCGCCCCGACTGCCAGTGGGCCGAGCACGCCGCCGGCCAGGTAGCCCTCGATGTCGGCGGCCCGGCTGAGCAGATCGTCGGCTTGCGGCAGTAGGCCGCGCCCGGTGCTGTTGAGGTGCAGCGACTTGCCGATGCGGTCGAACAGCGGGCAGTCGAACTGGCGCTCCAGTTCGAGCAGGGCGCTGCTTGCCGCCGACTGCGACATGGCCAGCGCCTGGGCGGCGCGGCTGACGTTTTCGGTACGGGCGACTGCGGCAAAGACTTCAAGCTGGCGCAAGGTGATTTGCATATCGATAATTTCGCTAATGAATAGAGAAATTATCCGCTTAATTATCTATGGTTCAAGGCCTATGCTCTGCCATGTCATCAAACACCGTCCGAGGTTCCTGTCATGAGCGTCCTTGCCACCGAGAAAATCCTCTCCGTCCATCACTGGAACGACAGCCTGTTCTCCTTCCGCACCACCCGCGATCCCGGCCTGCGCTTCATCAACGGCCAGTTCGTGATGATCGGCCTGGAAGTCGAGGGCCGGCCGCTGACGCGCGCCTACAGCATCGCCAGCGCCAACCATGAAGAGTACCTGGAATTCTTCAGCATCAAGGTGCCGGACGGCCCGCTGACTTCCCGCTTGCAGCACCTGCAGCCAGGGGACCCGTTGATCGTCAGCCGCAAGCCGACGGGAACGCTGGTCCTGCACGACCTGAAACCGGGCAAGCGGCTGTTCCTGTTCGCCACCGGCACCGGGCTGGCGCCGTTCATGAGCCTGATCCACGATCCCGAGGTGTATGAGAAGTTCGAGAAGATCATCCTGATCCACGGCGTGCGGTGGACCAACGAACTGGCCTATCACGATTACATCGAATACGAGCTGTCCGACCACGAGTTCTTCGGTGACTGGGCGCGCGAGAAGCTGGTCTATTACCCGACGGTGACCCGTGAATCCTTCCGTAATGAAGGCCGGCTGACCGACCTGATCGACTCCGGCAAGCTGTTCGCCGACATCGGCCAGCCGCCGCTCGACCCGGCGACCGACCGGGCGATGATCTGTGGCAGCCCGGCCATGCTGGCTGATACGGCAGCCATGCTCGATGCCCGCGGCTTCAAGGTCGCCCGGCACTACACCGGGGAACTCGGCGACTACGTGATCGAGCGCGCCTTCGTCGAGAAGTAAGGCGGCAGGAAAGGAAAAAGCCCGTTGAATCGACAGGATTCAACGGGCTTTTATCGTTGGCGGAGTGGACGGGACTCGAACCCGCGACCCCCGGCGTGACAGGCCGGTATTCTAACCAACTGAACTACCACTCCGCGCTTAAAGCTTGGCGTCCCCACGGGGATTCGAACCCCGGTTACCGCCGTGAAAGGGCGGTGTCCTAGGCCTCTAGACGATGGGGACCCGGACTTTCAAAATCTACTGCCAGTTCGGCTTCTGGTGGAGGTAAGCGGGATCGAACCGCTGACCTCTTGCATGCCATGCAAGCGCTCTCCCAGCTGAGCTATACCCCCATTTGAGAGACAGCCGAACTACATTTCGGGGATGACGGCAAATGCCTTCAATCCGAAAAAAAACCGGCACGATCCGGTTCTCTAAAGGTTGGCGGAGTGGACGGGACTCGAACCCGCGACCCCCGGCGTGACAGGCCGGTATTCTAACCAACTGAACTACCACTCCGCGCTTGAAATCTTGGCGTCCCCACGGGGATTCGAACCCCGGTTACCGCCGTGAAAGGGCGGTGTCCTAGGCCTCTAGACGATGGGGACCCGGACGTTTCTTCTTTCGCACTT
The DNA here is from genome assembly GCA_017983615.1 of Azonexus sp. GTDB lineage: Bacteria > Pseudomonadota > Gammaproteobacteria > Burkholderiales > Rhodocyclaceae > Azonexus. The sequence goes on along the minus strand of JAGOBB010000009.1, from coordinate 27,731 downwards.
TGGTGGAGGTAAGCGGGATCGAACCGCTGACCTCTTGCATGCCATGCAAGCGCTCTCCCAGCTGAGCTATACCCCCGCCGCGAAAGAAGGCCGCATTATAGGGACCTCATTGGTCCTTGTAAAGGGCCTTCCGCGATTTTTTAGAGATACGGCGTCAGGGCTGCGGCCACCTTGTCACGGCCGATCAGGGCGATCACCGCATCGACCGCCGGCGTCTGCGCCTGACCGGTCAGGATGACGCGCAGCGGCATCGCCAGCTTGGGCATCTTGAGGCCATGCTTGGTCACCGTTTCCTTGATCAGGGCGTTGATCGCCGGTACTTCCCAGGCGACATTGGCAATGCCGGCTGCAAACTCAGCCAGCGCCGGTCGGGCTTCGTCGGAAAGATGCTGGGCGAGCAGTTCCGGATTTGGAGTGACGTGGGCGTAGAAGACCTCGACGGCATCGGCCAGCACGTTCAGCGTATTACAACGGTCGACGTACAAGACGGCCGCTTTTTCCAGATCGGGGCCGGCGCTGGTATCGATGCCGCGGGCGGCCAGCCGGAGTTGAACCTTGGCCGCCAGCTCGGCCGGCGGTAGCAGCTTCATGTAATGCTGGTTCAGCCAGAGCAGCTTTTCGGTGTTGAACTGGGCGGCCGAGGCGGTGATGTGGTCGAGGTCGAACCACTCTACGAACTGCTGGCGCGAGAAGACTTCGTCGTCGCCATGCGACCAGCCGAGGCGGGCCAGGTAGTTGATCACGGCTTCGGTGAGGAAGCCATCCTCATCATATTGCATGACCGACACCGCGCCGTGCCGCTTCGACAGCTTGGCGCCGTCGTCGCCGAGGATCATCGACAGGTGTGCGTAGACCGGCACCTCGGCGCCCAGCGCCTTGAGGATGTTGATCTGGCGCGGCGTGTTGTTGACGTGGTCGTCGCCGCGGATGACGTGGGTGATGCCCATGTCCCAGTCGTCGACGCAGACGCAGAAGTTGTAGGTCGGGGTGCCGTCGGCGCGGGCGATGATCAGGTCGTCCAGCTCCGTGTTGGCGAATTCGATGCGGCCCTTGACCTGGTCGTCCCAGGCGACGACGCCGTCTTTCGGATTTTTGAAGCGGATGACCGGCGGCACGTCGGATGGCGGTGTTGGCAGGGCCTTGCCGGCCTCCGGGCGCCAGCGGCCGTCGTAGCGCGGCTTTTCCTTCTTCGCTTCCTGTTCGGCGCGCAGGGCGTCGAGTTCCTCGCGGGTCGTGTAGCACTGATAGGCGCTGCCGTCGGCCAGCATCTGCTGGATCACTGCTTTGTAGCGCTCCATGCGCTGCATCTGGTAGAACGGGCCTTCGTCGTGTTCCAGACCGAGCCATTGCATGCCGTCGAGGATGGCCTGGACGGCTTCCGGCGTCGAGCGGGCAACGTCGGTGTCCTCGATGCGCAGGATGAAGGTACCGCCATGGCGGCGGGCGTAGGCCCAGGAGAACAGCGCGGTGCGGGCGCCGCCGATGTGCAGGTAACCGGTGGGGCTGGGGGCGAAACGGGTGCGGACAGGCTTCATGGAATGCGGTATCTGGTCGGAAACGAAGGGTGCTATTCTAGCCGACCCGCGTTTGACCCGCTGCCCCACTTATGGTTAAATGCGCGCCTCTCTGCCGGGCGTTTCCGCGCCTTGCACGAGCGCCACTGGTACCAGGTGGCCGTTGATCCCAAGGTTTGCGAGCGTAGCTCAGGGGTAGAGCATCGCCTTCACACGGCGGGGGTCGGGGGTTCGAAACCCTCCGCTCGCACCAAACAGATCAACCAGATTGAAAACCCGCATGGCTCAAGGCTCTGCGGGTTTTTTGTATGCGCGCATGGCATTTGGCGCGCAGGCCGGAAATTCACGGTTTTTGCCATTTTTTTGCGGCGACCGTAGCAAATGGATACTTCTGGAAATATCTGGCGAATGCTGTAAAGTTAGAATGTAAACATTCGTTGTCAGGGGGGAATATGGCCGTCCAATCAGTGACTTCCAGCATCAGCGCCTACACCAATAGCGGCGCTCAGACCAACCAGTCGCAACAGGCGCAGCAAAGCCAGCAGGCCGAAAGGCAGCGCGAGCGGCCGCCCGAAGAGCGAGTCGAGCGCAAGGAAGAGGCGCCTCGTCCGGTCGTCAATGCTCAGGGGCAGCAGACCGGAACGACGATCAGCGTTACCGCCTGATCGCGTGGCAGTCACCAGACTGGGATTGCCCGGATGCCGATAGGATCATCATCCAGCGCGCAGGCCGGCGGCAGTGCGTTGTGGGCGCAGCTCCAGCAGCAACTGGCTTCGCGTAGCGCCGATCAGGCCGAGCAGCGCGCCAGCGCATTGCGCGAGAAAGCGCGTGCGGCCCAGTCGGTCGCCGATCAGGCCCAGCAAAATGCCCGTTCCCTGAAGGTCGAGTCGGATCAGGCCCAGGGCCAGGCCAGCGAGGCCAGGCGCGGCGTGGCCGGGATGAGTTCGCTGGGCAAGGTCGAGGCGCAACTGAGCGACCTGCGCGTTCAGATCGGCCAGATTCTTCAGCCGGAGGTTGTAGCAACGGCTGCCTCGTCGGCGCCGGTGGTTAACGCTTTCGGGCAGGAGACGGGAACGCTGGTCAACGTCACGGCCTGAACAATTCCGTGATTTTTGTTGCGATGGACGCTGGGGCGTCCTTTTTTATGCCTGCGCGATGGTGCGGCTTTGGTATCGTGAACGCCGTTCAAACCGACAACCGAGTCAAGGAGTGATGTGTGTTAGCCAACCACTGGTGTGCTTCCGTGGATGCCACGATCCAATTGCGAACCGGCTGCAATCCGCTGGAACAGCACGGGCCGCAGGCGGTGATCGTACATGCCGATGCTTGGGCGCCGATCGAGGCCGTGGCGAATCCGCACGACATCCGGCAGGTAGTGGATTACGAGGTGATCTTTCTGGCCATTCGCGCCCTGGAGAAAAATCCCCATAGCATCTGCCTGGAGTCGAGCATTCTCGAGGTGATGGATGCCATCTTCGGCATGGCAGTCGTCAGTTCGGCCCATGTTTTGATGCACAAGCCCCATGTTTACAACGGCCAGGGTACGCCGGCCATTTCGCTGTCGCTGACGCGCGAGCAATGGGCCAGGACAAAACGCTGATCTCCGCCATCGGGGCGGTGTCCAGCAATGGGGCCATCGGCCTCAATGGCTGGCTGCCCTGGGATATTCCCGAGGAACTGGCTTATTTCGAGAAGACGGTGGCCGGTGCGGCGCTGGTGATTGGGCGGCTAACCTACGAGTCGATGGACGTCGTGCCCGAGGATTCGTTTGTCGTGACCCACCAGGCCGATCTGGTCTTGCGCCCGGGATGTACCCGCGTGGCTTCGGTCGAGGAGGGCTTGCAGCGGGCGCTGGTGACCGGAAAACCTGTTTTCGTAATCGGCGGGGCGTCGCTTTACGCAGCCGCCTGGCCGTATTGCGACCGCTTCTACCTGACCCGGATCGAGCAGCCGTACGCGGGGGACAGCTTCTTTCCCGGGGAAATACCGTTGGATGAATGGGCGGTGGTCGACGAGTCGGTCCAGGCGCTGCGTGAAAACAGCAGCGGGCAGGATGTGGTGTGTCGTTTCATCCAATATTCCCAGGCAAACCCCCGTTCCCTGCCGGAGAGTGTTTGCAATTCAAAGTCCGCATGAGCAGAATGGTCATTCGATAGCGCCGACTGCAAACAACAATACATGGATACAACGCCGGATCAGCGTGGCCGTAACGGGCATCAACTCTGGATCGCCCTGATTCCGCTTGTGATCGGCGGCTTCCTCTTGTTGTCCTACGTCCTTTGGTCGGCATATCGGGATGTCTGGGCCGAGGCGGGGCAAATTGCCAGTAGTCAGTCGGGCCTGCTGGAGGCGCGATTTGAAGCCACCTTGCGGCGGATTGACGCGACGCTAGACGAGTTGGCCGAACGTTTGCCGAAGGAGGCCTTGGTCGCTGCTGCTGCGCCGCGCTACCGGGCTGCCATTGAAAAGGACCTAGCGCGCCAGCAGCGGGCTTTTCCCGAGGTCGCGGGTTTTCGCGTCGTTGATGCGTCCGGCCGGGTGTTGTATCTCTCCGGCGGCGGGGACTACGTCAACCTGGCGGATCGCCCATATTTCCAGTTGCTGCAGAAGGCAGGGGGCACGGAGTTGCAGTTTTCCGATGTGGTGACGTCGCGGATTACCGGGCGGCCCTCGATTGCCGCAGCGCGGGCAGTCTGGTCGAGTGACGGGAAATTCGTCGGGATGGTCAGCGCTGCCATCGAGCTGGCTTACTTCGAGCAGTTGTTCGATGCGGTCCGCCTGGGAAGCGCAGGGGCCTTGGCTATCCGGCGTAGCGACACGCATACGCTGGTCGTCCGGAGGCCAGCGGCACCGGCTGAAATCAATCGTCGCCTGGAGCCGAAGCACCCCGTCTATCAGCGCGTTATGGCTGGCGAGCGGGTGGGCGTACTGGAATTCGCCGCCCAGGCGGACGGGGTGACGCGCCTCTATGGTTACCGTGTTCTCGAAAACTATCCGTTCTATGTGCTGGTCGGATTTTCCGAGGCCGACGTGATGGCCTTCTGGCGGCAGCGTGCCTTGATCGTCGGCGGATTGGGCACGGCATTGCTGGCTAGCATGCTTTACGTGCTGTTCGTAATGTTCCAGGCGCAGCGGCGGGAGCGGGCGGCCAACGAGTATTTGCGGCGCCATCGGGACCAGTTGAAGGCGGCGCAACGAATCGCCGGTCTTGGCAGTTGGGAGATTGAACTGGCGACCATGCAGGTCGATGGTTCAGAGGAATTGTTCCGTATCTTCGAGGTAGCCTCCTATCCTGAAGGACGGGCGCGATACCAGGATTTTCTGGCTCAGGTGCATCCGGATGACCGGGCCGCGGTCGATGCGGCGCTGAATGAATCAATCAACGAGCGGCATCCCGTATCGATCAGGCATCGCCTGATGTTTCCGGACGGCCGGATCAAGCACGTGCTGGAATGTTGCGAGATAGAGTACGACAAGGATGGTGCGCCCTTGCGGGCGATCGGCACCTCGCAGGACATGACTGCGCAGCAGCAGATGGAGGCGCAGATGCACCTGCTGGCCAGCGCCGTCCAGTACAGCGGCGAGGCAATCGTGATCACCGATGCCGACAACAGGATCATTACCGTGAACCCGGCGTTTACCAGCCTGACCGGTTACAGCGCTGAGGAGGCGATGGGGCGCAATCCAAGTTTCCTGTCGGCGGGTCGGACGACGCAGGAAGAATACGAGTGGATGTGGCACGACATCAACGAGCGCGGGTTCTGGCAGGGCGAGATATGGGACCGCCGGAAGGATGGCGGGGTGTACCCGAAGTGGATGTCGATTTCGCTGATCCGCGACGACGAGGGGAATGTCCGCTATCACGTCGCGCACTTTACCGACGTCTCGTCCGAACGCGCCGCCGAGGAGCGATTGCACCATATCGCGCATCACGACATGCTGACCGGTCTGCTCAACCGCTTCAGCCTGAAGGAGCGGCTTGACCAGGCGCTGTCCGGCGCCCGCCGCGACGGGAGGCGGATTGCGCTGATGTTCATCGACCTCGATCGTTTCGAGGTGATCAACGACACGCTGGGCCATCATGTTGGCGACCAGTTGTTAATCGAGGTCGCCCGGCGCCTGCGCGAAACGGTGCGTGACAGCGACGTGGTGGCACGCTTGGGTGGCGACGAATTCGTGGTCATGCTGGCAAACGTCGAACATGGCAGTACGGTGGCGCTGGTTGCCGAGAAGCTGGTGGCCAGCGTTGGCCAGCCCTGCCAGATTAGCGGGCATGATCTGTACACGACGCCTAGTATCGGGATCGCGCTGTTTCCGACCGATGGCGCCGACGGCGAGATACTGATGAAGAACGCCGATGCAGCGATGTATCACGCCAAGATGGAAGGGCGGAACAATTTCCAGTTTTTTGATGCCAAGATGAACGATGCGGCGGTCGAACGCCTGCGCATCGAACACGACTTGCGCCTGGCGCTGGCGCGTGACGAGTTTTGCCTGCATTTCCAGCCGGTGATCAACCTGAACACCGGTCGGGTGGCCGGGCTCGAGGCCCTGGTTCGCTGGAACCATCCGGAAAGGGGCTTGCTGCCACCGGTGCGTTTCATTGGCGTGGCCGAGGAAACGGGATTGATCCAGCCGCTCGGCGAATGGGTCTTCTGGGCGGCCTGCCGGCAACTGGTGGCGTATTCCCAAGCGGGTATTTCCGGCGTCAAGATGGGCATCAATATCTCGGCCATCCAGATGCGCAACGGCAACCTGCCGAAATTGCTCAGCCAGGCGGTCGACACGCTGGGCTTGAGCCCTGCCGATCTGGTATTCGAAATCACCGAGTCGGTCGCCATGGAGCAGCCGGCGGAGACCGTGCGCGTGCTCGATATCCTGCACAGCATGGGCGTCAGCGTGGCGATCGACGATTTCGGGACCGGCTATTCGTCGCTGAGCTACCTGCGCATGTTCCCGATCAACAACCTCAAGCTCGATCGCAGCTTTGTCGAGGAGATCGGTCAGGATACCGACGGTTCGGTGATCTGCGATGCCACCATCGGCCTGGCCCACAATCTCGGGCTGACCGTGGTTGCGGAGGGTGTCGAGACAGAAGCACAGCTGGATTATCTGCGGGGTCGCGGTTGCGATCTGGTACAGGGCTACCTGTTCAGCCGGCCCATTCCGGCGGACGAAGCCGAAGCCTTCATCCGCGCCCGCAATTCATGAACTTCGAAACCCCAGTTGACCGCTTATCCATCAATGGCTAGCCGCATGAACACACGCCATTGTGCCTTCGCGGCGATTCACCCGTTGGGTGACAGCGCTACGCAACTGCTGGCACGCATGGTCGGGCGTCCGGCTTTGTCGCTCCTCCTTGCAGGCATGAGCCTGCCCGCTTCCGCAAGGGATACCGATCCCTGCTGCGCAGGGACCATATCGTCGCTTCGCGCCAGCCATCCTGCCCAAACGCGCCATCAGCCGCGTCCAACTGAGGTTTCAAGGTTGAAATAAAAATAATTCTTGATTCCGCCCGAATTTTTTCCTATGCTTTAAACGAACGTATGAATCACAGGAGGGGGTCATCATGGAAGCTCGTACGCTCGATACCGGGGAACGCATTCTTGATGCCGCCGAGCGCCTGTTCATGGCGCATGGCTACGAAGGAACCTCGATGCGCCAGATCACCGGCGAGGCCGGGGTCAATCTGGCGGCGGTAAATTACCATTTCGGGTCCAAGGAATCGCTGATGCAGGAAGTCTTCCGGCGTCGGCTGGATTGGCTGAACGAGGAACGCATGCGCGTCATCGACGAACTGGAGCGCGAGGCCAACGGGGAGCCGCTCAAGCCGTCGGTCATTGTCGACGCTTTCTTCGGCACGCTGTTGCGCATGGCTGGCGACGAGAAGCGGGGCGGCATGACATTCCTCCGCCTGCTCGGGCGTACGCTGACCGAACCGTCCGAGTTCATCCGCGCGTTCCTGGCGCATGAATACAAGGCGGTCATGGATCGCTACAAGGAGGCGCTGTTCAAGGCCTTGCCGGAAGTGCCCAAGGCCGAGATCGTCTGGCGTTTCCACTTCATGCTCGGCGCGACCTCCTACGCCATTGCCGGGACCGATGCCCTGCGTCTGGTCACCGACTGGCAGATCGAGGAAGAAGACTCGACGGACCGCCTTGACCGTCTTGTGCCGCGCCTGATGTCCTTCCTGATCGGTGGCCTGCGCGCACCGCTGCCGCAGTATTGAAATGCTACGGTCGATGGCAAAAATCGACCAAAAATCAAAAAACCAAATCTGGAGACAATCCGCATGTTTGAAAGCTTCATCCTGCCGCTGGGGCTCACAGCCCTGGCGGTCCTGGTCGTTTTGATCATCGTCCGGCCGATCCGCCGGGCGATCATCACCCGGCCCATATTTTCCACCTACCGCAAGGTGCTGCCGCAGATGTCCGACACCGAGCGCGACGCGCTCGAAGCCGGCACCGTCTGGTGGGAGGGGGAGTTGTTCCGCGGTGCGCCGGACTGGCGCAAGCTGCACGCCTACCCGGTGCCCAGGCTGACGCCGGAAGAGCAGTCCTTCCTCGACAAGGAATGCGCCGAAGCCTGCCGCCTGGTCGACGACTGGCAGGTGACGCAGGAGCTCTACGACCTGCCGGCCGAAGCCTGGCGCTACATCAAGGACAAGGGCTTCCTCGGCATGATCATCCCGAAGAAGTACGGCGGCCTGGAATTCTCGGCCTACGCCCATTCGCAGGTGGTGACCAAGCTGTCGACGCGCTCGTCGGCGCTGTCGGTGTCAGTCATGGTGCCCAACTCGCTCGGCCCGGCCGAACTGCTGCTGCACTACGGCACCGAAGCGCAGAAAAGCCACTACCTGCCGCGCCTGGCCAAGGGCATCGAAGTCCCGGCCTTCGCGCTGACCAGCCCGTGGGCCGGTTCCGATGCGGCCTCCATCCCGGACAGCGGCGTCGTCTGCAAGGGCATCTACCAGGGCAAGGAAGTGCTCGGCATGCGCGTTTCGTGGGACAAGCGCTACATCACGCTGGCCCCGGTGTGCACGGTCTTCGGCCTGGCCTTCCACCTCTACGACCCGGACGGCCTGTTGGGTGACAAGAAGCACGTTGGCATCACCTGCGCGCTGGTACCCTACGATCATCCGGGCGTCGATACCGGCCGCCGCCACTTCCCGTTGAACGCCATGTTCATGAACGGCCCGACGCGCGGCACCGAGGTCTTCATGCCGCTCGACTTCATCATCGGCGGCCCGGCGATGGCCGGGCAGGGCTGGCGGATGCTAATGGAATGCCTGGCGGCCGGCCGCTCGATTTCGCTGCCCTCGTCGAACACCGGCATGGCTCAGATGACGGCGCGTGCTGTCGGCGGCTATGCCCGCGTGCGTTCGCAGTTCAAGATGGCGGTCGGCAGGTTCGAAGGCGTCGAGGAAGCGCTGACCCGCATCGGCGCCTACACCTACCTGATGGATGCGGTGCGCAAGATGACGGCGGGCGCCGTCGATCTCGGCGAGAAGCCGTCGGTTGTCTCGGCCATCGCCAAGTACCACGTCACCGAGCGCGCCCGCCAGGTGGTCAATGACGGCATGGACGTCATCGGCGGCAAGGGCATCTGCCTCGGCCCGTCAAATTTCCTCGGCCGCGCCTACCAGCAGATCCCGATCGGCATCACCGTCGAAGGCGCCAACATCCTGACCCGCTCGCTGATCGTCTTCGGTCAGGGCGCCATCCGCTGCCATCCGTATCTGCTGCCGGAAATGCAGGCGGCGCAGAACCCGGACCACAAGCAGGGCCTGGTCGATTTCGACAAGGCGCTGTTCGGCCATATCGGCTTCACCATTCGCAACGGCTTCCGCGCGCTGTGGCTGGGCATGACCGGCTCGCACTTCGCCACGGTCAATGTCGATACGGCGCCCGAAATGAAGCGCTACTACCAGCAACTGACGCGCTTCTCGGCCGCCTTTGCCTTCATGGCTGACATCTCGCTGCTGGTGCTCGGCGGCAGCGTCAAGCGCCGCGAAAAGCTGTCGGCCCGCCTCGGCGACATCCTCGCCCAGATGTACCTGATCTCCTGCACGCTGAAGCGCTACGAGTCAGAAGGCCGGAAGGCCGCTGACGCGCCGCTCGCCCACTGGGCGATCTGGGACGCGATGTACAAGGCGCAGGAAGCCTTTGAGGGCGTGATCGCCAATTTCCCGGTCCGCTTCATCGCTTCCTTCCTGCGCCGCTCGATCTTCCCGTGGGGCCACCCCTACGTGGTGCCCTCCGACGAGGTCGGCCACGAAGTCGCCAAGACCCTGATCGCCCCGTCGGCCACCCGCGACCGCCTGACCGCCGAGTGCTACCTGCCGCTGACCGAGCACGAGCCGGTCGGCGCCATTGAACTGGCGCTGCGCGCGACGCTGCAGGCCGAACCGATTGAAGCCAAGATCCGCGAAGCCGAAAAGGCCGGCCATTTCGACAACAATCCGCGGGCCAATGTGCGCGACATCGCCATCGTCGCTTTCGAGGCAGGGGTGATCACCACCGCCGAATTCGAGGTCATGACGCTGCGCAACCACCTGCGCGACATTGTTGTCCGGGTCGACGATTTTCCCTTCGACTACAACGTCGCGACGGCCAACAAGCCTGCCGAATCCCGGATGGCCGCGTGAGCATGAATCCGCCCGTTTATGTGGTTGACGGTGCACGCTCACCGTTCTTGAAGGCGCAGAAAGGGCCGGGGCCGTTCGCGGCCTCCGACCTGGCGACGCAGGCGGGCAGGGCGCTGTTGCTGCGCCAGCCCTTTGCGCCGGACGATCTCGACGAGGTCATCCTCGGCTGCGCCGCGCCGTCGCCGGACGAAACCAACATCGGCCGCATGGTCGCGCTGCGTCTCGGCTGCGGCCACAAGGTGCCGGGCTGGACGGTGATGCGCAACTGCGCTTCCGGCATGCAGGCCATCGACTCGGCCATCGCCGATATCCAGCGCGGCAGGGCCGAACTGGTGCTGGCGGGCGGCGTCGATGCGCTATCGCGCGCGCCCCTGCTCTATTCGGACGCGATGGTGCGCTGGTTTGCCGCGATGATGACAAAAGCTACGGTCGGCCAAAAATTTGGGCACTTTTTGAAATTGCGCCCGGCCGCGCTGCTGACGCCGGTCATCGGTCTGATGAAGGGGCTGACGGACCCCGTCGTCGGCCTGCTGATGGGCCAGACCGCCGAGAACCTGGCCTGGAAATTTGGTATTGACCGCCAGCAGATGGATGAATTCGCCGTGCGCAGCCACCAGAAGGCGATGGCCGGCCGGGCCGCCAGTCACTTCGGCGAAATCGTCCCGGTGATTGACGGCAGTGGCAATATCCACGCCGAAGACGACGGCGTGCGCGCCGATGCCAGCATGGCAGGCATGGCCAAACCGAAGCCTTTTTTCGACAAGAAGTACGGCAGGATCACCGCCGCCAATAGCTCGCAGATCACCGACGGCGCCGCCCTGCTGCTGCTCGCCTCGGAAGCGGCGGTCAGCAAGTGGGACCTGAAGCCGCTGGGGCGGATCGTCGACAGCGAGTGGGCCGGCCTCGATCCGGCGCAGATGGGCCTCGGCCCGGTGCATGCCGCGACGCCGCTGCTGCAACGCCACGGCCTGGGCCTGGCAGATATCGACTACTGGGAACTCAACGAAGCCTTCGCCGCCCAGGTGCTCGGCTGCCTTGCCGCCTGGCAGGACGCCGCCTGGTGTCGAGAGCAACTCGGCCTGCCCGGCGCCTTTGGCAGCATCGCCGACGACCGCCTGAACGTCGACGGCGGCGCGGTGTCCATCGGTCATCCGGTTGGCGCTTCCGGCGCCCGCATCGTGTTGCACCTGCTCCATGTGTTGCGGCGCAATCAGGCCAGACGCGGCGTCGCCACGATCTGCATCGGCGGCGGCCTCGGTGGCGCCATGCTGGTGGAGGCCTGCCAATGAAACACTGGCAACTGATCAAGGAAGAGAGCGGCATCGTCGTCGCCACGCTGGACAAGGTGGGCGAAGCGGCCAATTCGCTGTCGGCCGAAGTGATGGCCGAATTCGCGGTCATCCTCGACCAGCTCGAACTGGACCCGCCGGCCGGACTGATCGTCCGTTCCGGCAAGGAGGCGGGCTTCGTCGCCGGTGCCGACATCGAGGAATTCACGCAGCTCGACACGCCGGAAAAGGGCCGGGAACTGGTCGCACGCGGCTGGGACTTGTTCAACCGGCTGGTCGCCGTTCCTTACCCGACGCTGGCGCTGGTCCGCGGTCATTGCCTGGGCGGCGGGCTCGAACTGGCGCTGGCCTGCCGCTATTTGCTGGCGGTCGACGAACCCGGGACGAAGATGGGCTTGCCCGAAGTCATGCTTGGCATCTTCCCCGGCTGGGGCGGAATGCGGCGTTTGCCGCGGCGGGTTGGACCGGCTGCCGCTCTGGACCTGATGCTGACCGGCAAGACCATCGATGCCCGGCGGGCGAAGAAAATGGGCCTGGCCGACGACTGTGTGCCGCCGCGCGTCATGGACGTCGCCGCCCGGCAGCTGGTGCTTTCCGGCCAGTCGCGTCGCCCGCTGCCTTTCGTGCAACGGCTGCTGAATGGCCCGCTCAAGTTCATCGTCGCCAACGGTGCTCGCAAGCAGGTGGCCAGGAAGGCGCGGCCGGAACATTATCCGGCGCCTTACGCGATCATCGACCTGTGGGCCAAACACGACGGCAACGCGCTGGCTGCGCCGGACGTGGTCGACCGCATCATCCAGTCGCCGACGGCGCGCAACCTGGTTCGTGTCTTCTTCCTGCAGGAGCGCCTGAAGGGCTTCGGCAAGGCGTGCGATTTCAAGGCGCAGCGGGTGCATGTCATCGGCGCCGGCGTCATGGGCGGCGACATCGCCGCCTGGTGCGCCCTGCGTGGCCTGACCGTGACGCTGCAGGACCAGACGCTGGAACGCATTCTGCCGGCCTACAAGCGGGCGACCGAGCTGTTCGCCAAACGACTGCGTGATCCGCTGAAGATCCGCGATGCCAGCGACCGGATGATTCCAGACCCCAATGGCGACGGCGCCGCCCACGCCGACGTCGTCATCGAAGCCATCTTCGAGAGTGTCGAGGCGAAGCATGCGCTGTTCAAGGCACTGGAACCTAAGCTCAAACCGGGCGCGGTGCTCGCCACCAACACCTCCAGCCTGAAAATTGAAGCCCTGCGTACGGTGCTGGAAAAACCCGAACGCCTGGTCGGCATCCACTTCTTCAACCCGGTGGCAATGATGCCTCTGGTCGAAGTCGTCGGGGCGGACGGTGCTGATCCGGCCGCTGTCCAGGCTGCCTGCGCCTTTGTCCGGCAGATCGACAAGCTGCCGCTGCCAGTGAAAAGCGCGCCGGGCTTCCTGGTCAATGCCGTGCTGGCGCCCTACATGCTCGAGGCCATGCGCACGGTCGACAGCGGAATCAGCCCGGAAACCGTGGACGAAGCCATGCTCGCCTTCGGCATGCCGATGGGACCGATAGAACTGGCCGATACGGTCGGCCTCGACATCGCGCTGGCGGCCGGCAAGCAACTGGCCGACGGAGATGAAGCGCCGCATTGTCTGCTGCGTAATGTCGAGCGCAAGCAGTTCGGCAAGAAGAGCGGCATGGGTTTCTACGACTGGTCGGGCGGGCGGGCGGCGAAGGCTACACCCGGCCAGATTCCGGAAGGACTCGCCGAACGCCTGGTCGAACCGCTGATCGCGCGCACGGAAAGGCTGGTGGGAGACGGCATCGTCGCCGACGCCGATCTGGCCGACGCCGGGGTGATTTTCGGTACCGGTTTTGCGCCCTTTACCGGCGGGCCGTTGCACTACCGCCGCCTGAAAAATTAGTGTTGTTAAATTCCAACGCTCGTTTGAAAAACAGCATTTGAAACAAAATTTAAAACGCCTGTTTGAGATCTAATCGTTGTCGGCAGTACTGGGAGGCATTCCCGCAAACATACAAGACAGGAGACATACCAATGCAAACAGTCATCACCCCGCGCCTGATCCCGATATTGATCGCGGTCGCATTTTCCGGCAGCGCTGCGGCCGCCGGCTTTCAGTTGCTGGAGCAGAACGCCAGCGGCATCGGGAACGCCTACGCCGGTTCGGCAGCGGTCGCCGAGAACGCCAGCACCGTTTTCTACAATCCGGCGGGCATGACGCAACTGCAGGGCTTGCAGGTTTCCGGTGGTCTGAGTGTGGTTGGTACCAGCTTCCAGTTCACCGACCAGGGATCGACTTCGACCGGCTTTCTGACGGGGACGGGAAGCGGCGGTGATGGCGGCGACCTGGGCTTTATTCCCAACGGCTACGTGTCGTGGCAGTTGAACAAGGATCTGTATCTCGGTCTCGGCCTGGGGGCACCCTTTGGCTTGAAGACGTCTTATGACAGCCAGTGGGTTGGCGCGGCGCAGTCGACAAGTTTCGAGGTCAAGACCTACAACTTGAACCCGTCGATCGCCTACCGGGTCAACGACACGGTCTCGCTGGGTGCCGGCCTTAACTGGCAACGTGTTGAGGCAACCTACAAGCGCCTGACTGCCGTGAGCGCCGCCGGGGTTGCTTCGCCGCTCAAACTGACCCTCGACGACGATTCCTGGGGATGGAATGTTGGCGCACTGTTCAATGTGACTCCGCAGACCAAGGTGGGTCTGTCCTACCGTTCCAAGGTTCGGTACAGCACCAAGGGCGACATTGTGATCACCGGTCCGCTGGCGACCAACAGCTCGGATGCCAAGGCCTCGATCACGCTGCCGGACATCGCCACGTTGAGCGCGACGCACAAACTGACTGATCGTGTCGAGTTGCTTGGCGACATTTCCTGGACCGGGTGGAGCAGCATCCCGAAGGTTGATATCGTTCGCGCTTCAGCCACGCTGAACGGCTTTTTCCCGGCCGGCAGCATTGCTCAGGTTCTCGATACGGATTTTCGCGATACCTGGCGTGTCGCGCTCGGTGCCAATTACAAGCTGAACAACGAATGGCTGCTCAAGGGCGGCATCGCCTACGACCAGACGCCGGTCAAGGGGGCTTCGACACGGTTGGTTTCGCTGCCTGACAATGACCGGACCTGGTTCAGCATCGGTGCCCAATGGAAGCAGTCGCAGAACGTAACCCTGGATGTTGGAGCAACCTATCTGTACGTCAGCGACACGAAGATCGACAACGATCAGGCGGCTGCCGGTCGCGGCCGGATTACCGGTACCTACGAAGACAGTGCCTGGATTTTCGGTGCCCAAGTCTCGATGGTCTTCTGACGGCAGCATTCCCTGCGTACTTCGTCCCCGGTTCGTCCGGGGATTTTTTTGAAATTTGGCCAGAAAACAGCTTGACCGTAGCATTTGCCGATCTATAATTCAAACGTTCGTTTTATATTGGCAAAGCCGTAAAAAGAGACCAAAGGAGACAAGCTTGAACAAGCTGATTGTGAAGAAAGCTGCCGTGTTGGGCGCGGGGGTGATGGGGGCGCAGATTGCGGCGCACCTGGCCAATGCCGACGTGCCGGTGGTGCTGTTCGACCTGCCGGCCAAGGATGGCGACAAGAACGGTATCGTGCTCAAGGCCATCGAAGGATTGAAGAAGCTTGACCCGGCGCCGCTGGCCGGCAAGGGCAAGCTGAAAACCATCGATGCCGCCAATTACGAGGAGCACCTGCCGCTGCTGGCCGACTGCGATCTGGTTATCGAGGCCATCGCCGAACGCATGGACTGGAAGAGCGACCTCTACGCCAAGATCGCGCCGCACCTCGGGCCGCAGGCCATCGTTGCTTCCAACACCTCCGGCCTGTCGATGAACACGCTGGCGCAGGGCTTGCCGGAAGCCGTCCGGCCGCGTTTCTGCGGCATCCACTTCTTCAATCCGCCGCGCTACATGCCGCTGGTCGAGATCATCGGCACCGAAGGCACCGATGCCGGCACGCTCGATGCACTGGAAACCTGGCTGACCTCACGCCTCGGCAAGAGCGTCATCCGCGCGCTGGATACGCCCAACTTCGTCGCCAACCGGATCGGCGTTTTCTCGATCCTCGCCGTCATGCACCACACCGCCGCCTTCGGCCTTGGTTTCGATGAGGTCGATGCGCTGACCGGCCCGAAGATCGGCCGCCCGAAGAGCGCCACCTACCGGACCGGCGATGTCGTGGGCCTCGATATCCTCGCTCACGCCATCGGTACGATGCGGGACACCCTGCCGGACGACCCGTGGCACGGCCATTTCAACGTGCCGGTCTGGCTCAAGGCGCTGATCGATCAGGGCGCCCTCGGCCAGAAAACGCGCTGCGGCATCTTCCGCAAGCAGGGCAAGGAAATCCAGGTGCTCGACCTCGGGCTACAGAATTACCGTGCCTCGGCCGGCGAAGTGGCCGAGGAGGTCGCCGCCATCCTGAAGATCAAGTCGCCGGCCGAGAAGTTCGCCGCGCTGCGCGCCTCGGGCCACCCGCAGGCGCAGTTCCTGTGGGCCATCTTCCGCGACGTTTTCCACTACTGCGCCGTACAGCTGGAAAACATCGCCGACAACGCCCGCGATGTCGATTTCGCCATGCGCTGGGGCTTCGGCTGGGCGCAGGGGCCGTTCGAGACCTGGCAGGCGGCCGGCTGGGCCGACATTGCCGGCGCCATTGCCGCCGATATCGCAGCCGGCAAGGCCATGGGCAGCACGCCGCTGCCGGCCTGGGTGCTGGAAAGCGGCCGCGAAGGCGTGCATACGCCGTTCGGTTCGTGGTCGGCGCGCGACAAGCGTTACGTCGACCGCTCGACGCTGCCCGTCTATCAGCGCCAGCTCTTCCCGGAAAGCGTGTTTGGCGAAGGGGCTTCCAGTCATCAGAAATCCGGCGAGACGCTTTACGAAAACGACGGCGTGCGCCTCTGGTGCCTGCCAGCGGTCGACCGTGGCATCGGCATCCTGTCCTTCAAGTCCAAGATGCATACCATCGGCGACGAGGTGCTCGATGGCGTGATCACCGCCGTCCGCCAGGCTGAGACGACGCTCGATGGCGTGGTTATCTGGCACGAACCGCCGTTTGCCGTCGGCGCCAACCTGGCCCAGGTTTCCGAGGCTTGCGCGGCCGGCCAGTTCGATCGGCTGGAGCAGACCATCGAGAAATTCCAGCGCGCCTCGCAGACGCTGAAATACGCGCAGGTGCCGGTCGTCGCCGCGGTGCAGGGCATGGCGCTGGGCGGTGGTTGCGAATTCGTCATGCACGCCGGCAAGCGGGTCATGGCGCTGGAGAGCTACGTCGGGCTGGTCGAAGCCGGTGTCGGGGTGATCCCGGCCGGCGGCGGCTGCAAGGAGTTCGCAGTCCGTGCCGCCGAGTGGGCAGCGCAATCGGCGACGCCGGGCGAGGTCTTCAACTACCTGCAGCCGGTGTTCCAGACCATCGCCATGGCCAAGGTCGCCAAGAGTGCTGTCGAGACCGTTGATTTCGGCTTCGCCAAGCCGACCGACACCATCCTGTTCAACCCCCAGGAGCTGCTCTGGGTGGCGATAAGGGAGGCGCGCACGATGGCCGACGCCGGCTACGCGCCACCGCCGATGGCGCGCGACATCCCGGTCGCCGGCAAGACCGGCATCGCGACATTCGAGATGATGCTGGTCAACATGAAAGAGGGCGGCATGATCTCGGCCCACGACTACAAGGTCGCCAAGGCCGCCGCCATCGCGCTGTGTGGCGGCGAGGTCGAGACCGGCAGCCGGGTCGACGAGGAATGGCTGATCACCACCGAGCGCCGCCTGTTCGTCGAACTGCTGAAAACCCCCGAAACCCAGGCCCGGATCAAGCACATGCTAGAAACCGGCAAGCCTTTGCGTAATTAATCGGGTTGAGGAGACAAATAAAAATGAGCAAACAAATCCAGGACGCCTACATCGTCGCCGCCACCCGCCTGCCGGTAGCCAAAAAGAACGGCATGTTCAGGCACGTTCGGCCGGACGACATGCTGGCTCACGCCATCAAGTCGGTGGTCGCGCAGGTGCCGGGCATCGATCCGGCGCTGATCGGCGACGTCATCGTCGGCTGCGCCATGCCGGAAGGCGAGCAGGGCATGAACGTCGCCCGCATCGGCCTGCTGCTGGCTGGTCTGCCGAACACCGTGCCGGGCATGACCATCAACCGCTTCTGCTCCTCCGGGGTGCAGGCGGTGGCCGATGCCGCCAACCAGATCCGCCTCGGCCTGGCCGACGTGATGATCGCCGGCGGCACCGAGTCGATGACCGTGATGCCGCAGATGCTGGGCAACAAGATGGCAATGAACCCGGCTTTCTTCAGCGATGACAACATCGCCATCGCCTACGGCATGGGCCTGACTGCCGAGAAGGTTGCGGCCCAGTGGCAAATCGGCCGCGAGGCGCAGGATCTCTTCGCCGTCGAGTCGCATCGCCGGGCCGTGGCGGCCATCGCGGCTGGTCATTTCAAGGCCGAGATTTCGCCCTACACGATCCGCGAAAGCCTGCCCGACCTGAAGACAGGCGAGGTCGTTGTCCGCGAACGCACCGTCGATACCGACGAAGGCCCACGCCCGGATTCAGCGCTCGACAAGCTGGCCAAGTTGAAGCCAGTGTTTAACGTGCGCGGCTCGGTGACGGCTGGAAACTCGTCGCAGATGTCCGACGGCGCCGGCGCCGTGATGCTGGTGTCGGAACGCATGCTGCGCGAACACAACCTGACGCCGCTGGCCCGCTTCGCCGGCTATGCCGTCGGCGGCGTGGCGCCGGAGATCATGGGTATCGGGCCGATTGCGGCGATTCCCAAGGTGCTGGCCCAGGTCGGCATCCGGCAGGACGACCTCGACTGGATCGAACTCAACGAGGCCTTCGCCGCGCAATCGCTGGCGGTGATCCAGGAACTTGGCCTCAACCCGGAGAAGATCAACCCGCTCGGCGGCGCCATCGCCCTCGGCCACCCGCTCGGCGCGACCGGCGCGATCCGCACGGCAACCGTCGTCCACGGCCTGCAACGCACCGGCGGCAAGTACGGCATGGTGACCATGTGCATCGGCACCGGCATGGGCGCCGCCGGCATTTTCGAGCGGATGTGAGGCGGAGCCGATTTTGATTTTTGCCCAAAAAAATGGCCGACCGTAGCATTTGCCCATGAAGCCCGCCTGGCTGGCCAAACTCCCTCCCGTCTGGCGCGCCCGCATGGTGCGGCTGGGGTTCAACTTCCATCCAGCCTTTCGTGGCACCGGCGGGCGGGTTGTCCATGTTTCGCCGGACTTGCGTCACATCAGGGTCAACCTGCCGCTAACGTGGCGGACCAAGAACATCGTCGGCTCGCTCTACGGTGGCTCGCTGTTCGCGATCACCGACGGGGCGCATCCGATGATGCTGATGGCGGCGTTGGGCAAGGGCTACATCGTCTGGGACAAGGCGGCCAGCATCCGCTACAAGAAGCCGGGCTTCTCGACGCTGTATGCCGATTTCCTGCTCAGCGACGCGGAAGTCGCCGAAATCCGCACCGAACTGGCGAAATACCCGGAGCTTGAACGGACCTACGTGGTCGAATTGAAAGACAAACACGGCACCGTGCACGCCGTCGTCGAACGCACGGTCTACATTGCCGAAAAAAACCATTACCGCCAGAAGAGCGGTGGAGGAGACAAACCATGATTTCATCGACAAGCGTTCGCCAGGCTGCGCTGATCGCTGCCTTGCTTGCCGCGCCGGGCCTGCACGCCGCTGAAGTGGCCGGCGTGAAAGTGGACGACAGTTTGCGCGTCGGCGGCAGTGAACTGCTGCTCAACGGGGCCGGGCTGCGCAGCAAGCTGTTCATCAAGGTTTACGTCGGTGCGCTCTACGTTGGCCAGAAGTCGACCAACCCGGCGGCGATCATCGACAGCACGCAACCGCGCCGCATCGTCATGCGCCTGTTGCGCGATCTCGACGCCGAAACGCTGGCCTCGGCCATGGACGAGGGCCTGCGCAACAACCACAGCCCGGCCGAACTGGCCGACATGAAGCCGCAGGCCGACCAGTTGGCCGGCATCATGAAAGGTATCGGCAAGGCGCGGGAAGGGGATACCATTGCCATAGATTTTTCGGCGGACGGCGTTACCGTCGGCCTGAATGGCGAAACACGCGGCAAGGTGGCCGGGCCGGGCTTCGCGAAAGCGCTGCTCAAGGTCTGGCTGGGCGACAAACCGGCGGACGCCTCGCTGAAGAAGGCGCTGCTCGGCGGTTGATTGGCCAAAGAGGAGGAGACAAAAATGGAAAAGATCTGGCTGCAAAGTTATCCCGCCGGTGTGCCGGCGGAGATCGACATCGAGCACATTCCCTCGCTGGTTGCGCTGTTCGAGCAGGCCTGCGCCAGCTATGCCGACAAGGTTGCCTACATCAGCATGGGCAAGGAGATGACCTATCGCCAGCTGGATGAGGACAGCAAGGCCTTCGCCGGCTGGCTGCAGAGCAAGGGCCTGAAGAAGGGCGAGCGCGTTGCGCTGATGATGCCCAACCTGCTGCAATATCCGGTGGCGCTGTTCGGCACCCTGCGGGCCGGCTGCATCGTGGTCAATTGCAACCCGCTGTACACGCCGCGCGAACTGGAACACCAGTTGAAGGATTCCGGCGCGACGGCCATCGTCATCGTCGAGAACTTCGCCCACACGCTCGACCAGATCGTCGCCCACACCGCGATCAAGCACATCATCGTCACGCCGATGGGCGAGATGCTGGGCGTCAAGGGCCACATCGTCAATTTCGTCGTCCGCCACGTCAAGAAGCTGGTGCCGGTCTGGAACCTGCCGGCTGCGATCCGCTTCAACAGCGCGCTGGCCGCCGGCCGCAAACACGGCTGGCAGCCGGTGCCGCTTGAACGCGACGACATCGCCTTCCTGCAATACACCGGCGGCACCACCGGCGTTTCCAAGGGCGCCATGCTGACCCACGCCAACATTGCCTCCAACGTCACGCAGGCCCACCGCTGGATCAAGCCGGTGATCCGCGAGGGCGAAGAGCTGATCCTGACGGCCTTGCCGCTGTATCACATCTTCGCGCTGACGGCGAACTGCCTGACCTTCCTGATGGTCGGCGCCCGCAATCTGCTGATCGCCAACCCGCGCGACATTCCCGGCTTCGTCAAGGAGTGGGGCAAGTACCCGGTGACGGTGGTGACCGGTGTCAACACGCTGTTCAACGCGCTGCTCAACAATCCCGATTTCGCCAAGCTCGATTTTTCGACCATGCGCGTCACGCTCGGCGGTGGCATGGCGGTGCAGGGGCCGGTTGCCGACCGCTGGCTGAAGGTGACCGGCTCGCCGCTGCTGCAGGCCTACGGCCTGACCGAGACCTCGCCGGCAGCAACGATCAATCCGCTCGATATGCAGGACTTCAACGGTTCCATCGGCCTGCCGATTTCGTCGACCGAGGTCTCGATCCGCGACGACGTCGGCAGCGAAGTGCCGCAGGGCCAGATCGGCGAAATTTGCATTCGCGGCCCCCAGGTCATGAAGGGCTACTGGCAGCGCCCGGACGAGACTGATCTGGTCTTTCATGCAGACCGTTTCCTGCGCACCGGCGACATGGGCTACGTCGACAAGAAAGGCTTTGTCTTTCTGGTCGACCGCAAGAAGGACATGATCCTCGTTTCCGGCTTCAACGTGTATCCGAACGAAGTCGAGGAAGCTGTCGCCATGCACCCCGGGGTCCGTGATGTGGCGGCCATCGGCGTCGCCGACGAACATTCCGGCGAGGCGGTGAAGATTTTCGTCGTCCGCAAGGACCCGGCGGTCACCGAGAAAATGCTGATTGAGCATTGCCGTGGCCTGCTGACCGGCTACAAGTGTCCGAAGCACGTTGAATTCCGCGATGACCTGCCGCGTACCAATGTCGGCAAGATCCTGCGTCGCGCCTTGAAGGAGGAGGGTTGATGGCGATCCCGGCGTCCCTGAACAAGAACCTGTCATTGCCGGTGCTGTGCGCACCGATGTTCATCGTCTCCAACCCGGATCTCGTCATCGCCCAGTGCAAGAGCGGCGTCATCGGCTCCTTCCCGGCGCTCAACGCCCGGCCCAAGGAACTGCTCGATGAATGGCTGACCCGCATCAAGAGCGAGCTGGCCAACGACCCGAATGCCGCACCCTTCGCGGTCAACCAGATCATCCACGCCTCCAACGAGCGCCTGGAGTACGACATGGCGCTCTGCGTGCAGCACGAAGTGCCGCTGATCATCACCAGCCTGGCCGCGCCGACCAAGATCGTGCCGTGGGTCCATGAATATGGCGGCCTGGTCTTCCACGACGTGATCAGTGTCCGCCATGCCGAAAAGGCCCTGGAAGCCGGCGTCGATGGCCTGATCCTGGTCTGCGCCGGGGCTGGCGGTCATGCCGGCACGCTCAATCCCTTCGCGCTGGTTGGCGAAATCCGCAAGTTCTACGATGGCCCGATCGCCCTCTCCGGTTCGATATCGAACGGCAGCGCCATCCTCGCCGCGCAGGCGATGGGCGCCGATTTCGCCTACATCGGCACGCGCTTCATCGCCACCCATGAGGCCAATGCCGTCGAGGCCTACAAGCAGGCCATCGTCGATTCGGCGGCAGTCGATATCGTCTACACCCCATATTTCACCGGCGTGAATGGCAACTACCTGAAGAAAAGCGTCGTCGCCGCCGGCCTCGATCCGGACAACCTGCCGGCCAGCGACGGCAAAATCGCCAATTTCGCCAGCGCCACGACGGCCAAGGCATGGCGCGACATCTGGGGCGCCGGGCAGGGCGTCGGCGGCATCGATGAAATCCTGCCGACTGCCGAACTGGTCGCCAAGCTGATGCACGAATACCGCAGCGCCAAAACCGCGCTGTGCAGCAACCCATTCTGAGCCAAAAGGAAGAGTAACGATGAACGAGTACCGCGCACCCGTCAAAGAGATGCGTTTCGTCATGGACGAACTGGCCGGCTTCAAGGAACTGAGCCAACTTCCCGGCTTCGAGGAAGCCACCCCGGATGTCGCCGACGCCATCCTCGAAGAAGCCGCACGCTTCACCAGCGAAGTCATTGCTCCTCTCAACCACCTCGGCGACAAGCAGGGCTGCACCCTGACCGCCAACGGCGTTACCACGCCGCCGGGCTGGAAAGCAGCCTACAAGCAGTTCTGCGAATCGGGCTGGAACGGTATTGCCTCGCCGGTCGACTTCGGCGGGCAGGGCCTGCCCGACACGCTGGCCGTCGCCGTCGAGGAGATGGTCAGCTCCGCCAGCCTGGCGTTTTCGCTCGGGCCCTTGCTCACCACTGGCGCTGTCGAGGCGCTGCTGACCTGCGCCAGCGACGAACTGAAGGCCATCTACCTGGAAAAGATGGTGACCGGCGAATGGACCGGCACGATGAATCTGACCGAGCCGCAGGCCGGCTCCGACCTGGCACTGATCCGCTCCCGCGCCGAGCCGCAGGCCGACGGCAGCTACCGCGTCTTCGGGCAAAAAATCTTCATCACCTACGGCGACCACGACATGACGGACAACATCGTCCACCTCGTGCTCGCCCGGGTGCCGGATGCGCCGGCCGGGGTCAAGGGCATTTCGATGTTTCTCGTCCCCAAGTTCCTGGTCAATGCCGACGGCAGCCTTGGCGCCCGCAACGACGCCCACTGCATCGCGCTCGAACACAAGCTAGGCATCCACGCCAGCCCGACCTGCGTGATGGCCTACGGCGATAACGGCGGTGCAGTCGGCTACCTGCTCGGCGAGGCCAATCGCGGCCTCGAATACATGTTCATCATGATGAACGAAGCCCGGCTCAGCGTCGGGCTGCAAGGCATCGCCATCGGCGAGCGGGCCTACCAGCAGGCACTGGCTTTCGCCCGCGAGCGCAAGCAGGGCCGCGATGCGGTGACCGGCGAAGCGCTGGTCACGATCGCCAAGCACCCCGACATCCGCCGCATGCTGATGCTGATGAAATCGCGCGTCGAATCCTGCCGCGCCATGGCCTACTACACCTGCGGCCTGCTCGACCGGGCACATGCTACGGTCGAGCCTGAAAAACGGCAAAAATCGCTATTCCTCGCCGAATTCATGATCCCCATCGTCAAGGGCGGCGGCACCGAAATGGGCGTCGACGTCACCTCGCTCGGCATCCAGATCCACGGCGGTATGGGCTACATCGAAGAAACCGGCGCCGCGCAGCACTGGCGCGATTCGCGCATCACCACCATCTACGAAGGCACCACCGGCATCCAGGCCAACGACCTGCTGTTCCGCAAACTGATGCGCGACCAGGGTGCCACCGCGCGGGTCGTTTTCGGCGAAATCCAGGCCACCGTGCAGGCACTGGCCGCCAGCGGCAAGCCCGAACTGCAGGCCATCGGCCAGCGCCTCGCCAGCGCCCTGAAAGCTTGGGTTGCCGCCTCCGAATGGCTGGCCGCCAATGCCAAGACCGGCCTCTCCGGCGTGCTGGCCGCTGCCGTTCCCTACCTGCACCTCGCCGTCACCGTCTGCGGCGGCTGGTTCATGGGCAAGGCCGCGCTGGCCGCAGCTGGCTACCTCGACAAAGGCGAGGGCGACCAAGCCTTCTACCGCGCGAAAGTTGCCACTGCCCGCTTCTACGCCGACCAGCTGCTACCGCAAGCTGCTGCCTACGCCGAAACCGTAATGGCCGGCGATGTGGCGTTGGCCGGAGTGGGGGACGAGGTTTTTTGAGCGCCTGATGCCCTACGCCGCCTTGACCTCGTCGAGCAGGTCAGGGTGACGGTCGAGCACCTTGAGCAACTTGACCAGGGCCAAAGGCGGCTTGGTCTTGCCATTCTCGTAGCGTGAAAAGGCATTGACGCCCCCGCCGAAGATTTCGGCGGCTTCGCGCTGATCGAGTGAGAGTTTCTTGCGGACACCGGCAATGAAACCCGGATCGACAATGGCGGCATTCACCTGCTTGTTGAATGCCAGCATCGCCGCACTGGTGCGGGTCGATTCAGCACTACCGAGTACGACCTCGCCACAGGCCGGGCAGAAGTCGCCGCTGACCGCGGGGAGGACGGTCGACTCGCCCTTGTAGGTGTACGGCATGTCGCGGGTGTCATGCACCAGTTCTGACGTCGCGCAGGATGGACATTTCATGTTCATAACTCCTTGAAGGACACGATAAGCACGTCATCGATGACCGTGAGTTTCAGATAAATTTCTCCGGCAGGCGTTGTCGGCCGGTACACGTCCTGCCAAACCCTGTGATCGCCATGTGTCGTCATGCTCTTGTAGAAATCTGCCGGACTCAATGCGTTGACCACGCCGACGATTCCATCGAAGTCGAAACCCAATGCGGCACCGCCAGCCAGCGCCGACATGGTTGAGCGCACCTTGCCTACTTCGATCATGCCTTTGACGACGGAAAGCTTGCAGTGAGGCGTACCTTTTCCAGGTGTGATATTAACCTAATAGGTTTATTTTGCAATTGGCCAAAGAAGTGATTTCAGCCAAACATCTGCATCGCATCGAGCGGTGATGTCACCCCGCGGCCGCCCTTGTTCAGCACATGCGTGTAGATCATGGTGGTTGCCACGTCTGCATGGCCCAACAACTCCTGCACCGTGCGGATGTCGTAGCCGGACTGCAACAGGTGGGTGGCAAACGAGTGGCGCAGGGTATGCACCGACACTGGTTTTGCGATGCCAGAATCCTGCGTGGCCTGCTTCATCGCCCGCTGCAGGCTTTTCTCATGGGCATGATGGCGGCGCTCGATGCCGCTGCGCGGATCGATCGACAGACCGGCTGCCGGAAACACCCAGAACCATGCCCAGCTTGCACCCGCATTGGGGTACTTGCGCTCCAGTGCATGCGGCAGATAAACACCGGGGCGCATGGCTGCTCGATCCCGGTCGAACAGTTCTCGGGCCGTTGCCAATTGCACCTGCAAGGCCGTGACCAGCGACTGCGGCAAAACCGTCACCCGGTCCTTCGCCCCCTTGCCATCACGGATCATGATTTCACGGCGCACAAAATCGACATCCTTGACCCGCAGGCGCAGGCATTCCATCAGCCGCATTCCGGTGCCGTAGAGCAGGCGAGCCATCAGCGCATGCTCCGGGCGAACGACCTCGAGCAAGGCCGACACTTCTTCCAGATTCAACACGGTTGGCAATCTGGCCGGCTTCTTGGGGCGGACCAGATCGTTCAGCCATGGCAGGTCGATTTCCAGCACATGCCGGTAAAGAAAGAGCAGGGCAGACAAGGCCTGCAGCTGCGTGGCAGCGGCCACATCGCGCTCCGTGGCGAGATGCGACAAATAGGCCGTTACCTCCCGCGCCCCCATCTCCCTCGGGTGACGCAAACCATGAAAACGAATGAAGGCACGTATCCATTGGACATAAGCCTCCTCGGTGCGTATGCTGTAATGCCGAATGCGTATCGCATCGCGTACCTGATCCAGCAACTTGGGGGCGCGTTCCGAAATGGCAAAATTGTTGTCCGGTTTCATGATTGAATATTACTGTATGGATAACCAGTTATATGTCAAAAAACCTTGTATGACAAGCGAAATGATCTGTCCGGTCCGTCGGCTTATTGGACATGTTTCCGAATTAGGCGACAGTTTGTCGTCTACTACACGTTGGAGGGCTTAATGCGCCAATTTCTCACGTTCCTTATTGCCATTTTCGTCGCGCTCGGTGCTCTTGCTGCTCAGCCGGGCCGCACACTACCGTTCACACAGCTCCAAAACCAAGACGGCGCAAAGTACGTATGGTTCATTTTCGGCAACGCAGGGTTCAATTACGACTACGTTCCTGCAAAAGACCTCCCAGCCTCTCCCAATTTTCGCCAAGTCTCAGAAGTGCAGCCCGGTGACGTTGCTTGGTGGCCCGGCTTTGTCGCTATCGTTAAGCTTCATGACGGAAAGCTTGTCTCCTACCTCACGGCTGAGACTGAGCGGGCAGTTGAGGAGGTTGAAACTTTGTATGGCAAACCCAGGTTCTACCGTTATGTCGTGCGGAACTAAGCCCTCCAACATCCCGCTCCAGCCGACCGTCAAAAAGCTGCGCTTTTTGCCGTCGGCTGAGCTAGCACGTTGGGCCTCCATTTTCGCTTCCCCGCTTTTTCGTAACGATCACCACAAGGAGACAAGTCATGCCTGACAACAACGAAATACCAAATACCATTGAGCCGGCTGCGCGCCCAACGCCTCATTGGCCAAGAGATTGTGACAAGTGTTACGTTCTTGTTGAGCCCCCGCCGCGGTCTGAACCGAAGATAATTACAAAGAAAATTGGCCCCAAAATATGCCCCACTGGAACCGTCGAAAATCACTCATCTGCGCTGCTCCAGGTTGAAATTGACAAGTCCTACTTCCTAAAAGGTCTTATCGTCGAAGTGCATAGTAGCCATGAACTTGGGCAACAGACTTTCGATATTCCACTATTAATTCCTCAAACACCGGGAACTGCGTATCTCTATACGGCTCCTTACATGATTCTCTGGTATGACGTAAAAGAGACAGACGAAAAAAAGGTTGTATCCGCTCGGGTTGAGAATTGGAGCCATACCAATTCCAGGGAATTCTGGCTTAGTTATGCTTATGTTGAAGGTAGCTATCAGAAACTGCCGTAATTCTGCCCAACACATCATTCCACTGGACCTGCGCGAAAAGCCGCGCAGGCCGGTGAATTCAAACGTTGGGCGTCATGAAAAACGTCGCGGAAAGACTTGGTGCATCAAGAGAGGGCTGGGTGGCAGCCGGACCGGCGCCTGCAGATCAAATAGAAGAACTGCTGCGTACGTATCCAGACCTTCCAACTGACTACATATCGCTGCTTCGCATCAGCAATGGCGGGGAAGGAGAATTGAACCTGGCGCCGCAATGGCTTCAACTGTACGACGCCAAGTTTGTAAGTGACTTGGCTTCAGATGAGATCGCCAAGTGGCATCCGGGATTCATCTTTTTTGCGAGCAATGGCGGTTTGGAAACGATTGCATTTGATACCCGTGGGTCGAAGCCATGGCCTGTAGTCATGGTCGACACGATTGCCGGACCAGAAAGTGCAGTAGTTATTGCGCAATCGTTCTCTACCTTCGTCGAAGCTATTGGGGTCGCATTCAATGAAACTTCCCGTTAGAGAATTCCAATCGCGTATGCCGCCCAACAATTCCGTCAACCGGACCGTCAAAAAGCTTCGCTTTTTGCCGTCCGGTTACGTCCAACGTTGACGCTGTAGAAAAACCCATTTCCAGCTCGATTTCCGGCCAAGAAATGGCGCAGGTTTGATCTGCGCCATTTTGCTTTTTCATGTTTTTTCCGGTCGACCGTAGCATTCCCGGTGCGGACT
>JAGOBB010000023.1 GCA_017983615.1 Azonexus sp. | reverse complement strand
ACGTCATCGTGCTGATCATCGGCATGGTCAGCGCCATCGTCGACAACGTGCCGCTGGTCGCCGCCTCGATGGGCATGTACAGCCTGACGGAATTCCCGGCCGATCATTTCCTGTGGCAGTTCCTGGCTTATTGCGCCGGCACCGGCGGTTCGATCCTGATCATCGGCTCGGCGGCCGGCGTGGCGGCGATGGGCCTGGAGAAGATCCACTTCTTCTGGTACGTGCGGAAGATCAGCGGTTTGGCGCTGGTCGGCTACTTTGCCGGCGCCGGGGTTTATCTGCTGCAGCACCAGCTGATGGGCTGAGAGGCGCTGACAAAAAGCCCCTGGCGTCGTTAGGCCTCCTCGCCGTACTACTCGTACTGTCTTCGTCGGCCCGCCTAGCCAGGGCCGCTTCGCTGCATTTTGTCAGCGCCTCTAATGCTACGGTCGGCCCGAAAAAACGGCCAAAATTGAAATCCTGCCCGGCTAGGTCGTCAGCCGATGCCGGGCGGCGTAGCTGAACAGGTCGGCCGGGTTGTGCAGGCTCAGTTTTTCGAAGATGCGCGCCCGGTAGGTCGAGATGGTGTTGGCCGAGAGCGTCAGTTGCTGGGCGATCTGGCCGACGCTGCGGCCCTGGGCGAGCAGTTGCAGGACCTGGAATTCGCGGTTGGAGAGGGCTTCGTGCGGCGGCTTTTCGTCGTCGGGGCCGCCGCGGACGTTTTGCGCCAACAGCTCAGCCAGCACCGGGGTGATGTAGAGGCCGCCGCTGGCCACCTTGGCGATGGCCGCGAAGAGGATGTCCGGGCTGCAGCCCTTGTTCAGGTAGGCGTGGGCGCCGCCGCGCATGGCACGCAGGGCGAACTGGTTCTCCGGGTACACCGACAGCATGATCACGCCCAGGCGCGGGAATTCGCCGTGCAGGGTCTTCAGCACGTCCAGGCCATCGCGTTCGCCGAGGGCGATGTCGAGCAGCACCACATCGACCGGCGTCGAGCGCAGCAGGCGCAGGGCGGTCGGGCCGTCTTCGGCCTCGTGGATTTCGCCGATGGCCGGGTTTTCGGAGAGGATCTGCCGCAGGCCGCGGCGGATGATCATGTGGTCGTCGACGATCAGGAGGGTGGTCATGGCGGTTCAGGCGATGGCGTTGGGCAGGCGCAGCACGACGCGCGTGCCGTCGCCGGGGCTGCTGACGATGTTGAGCGTGCCGCCCAGCGCCAGCGTCCGTTCGCGCATGCCGAGCAGGCCGAAGGAGGTGGGTTGCGGCGGGACGCGCATGCCGAGGCCGTTGTCGGCAATGCTGAGGACGAGGTCGCGGCCGTCGGCATGGGCATCAAGCTGGACCTGCGTGGCCTTGGCGTGGCGGGTGACGTTGGTCAGCACTTCCTGGGCGATGCGGTAGAGCGCGATTTCGGCATCGCGGCCGAGGCGGCAGCGTTCGATTTCCGGCGTGCAGGTGTAGCGGCAATGGAGGCCGGAGCGTTTCTGGAAGTCGAGCAGCAGGCTTTCCAGCGCCGCCCACAGGCCGAGGTGATCGAGCACGCCGGGGCGCAGGTCGTTGAGGATGCGGCGCACGGCCTGCATGGCGTGGCTGCCGATGTCGAGCATGCCGTCGAGTTTGTCGCGCATCGCGGCATCGTCGCCGAGGCGCTGGCGCAGCCAGTTCATTTCCAGTTGCAGGGCGGTCAATGAGGCGCCGAGGTCGTCGTGGATGTCGCGGGCGATGTGCCGGCGTTCTTCCTCGCGCACGGTGTTCAGGTGGGCCGACAGGCGGCGCAGCGATTCGTGCGACTGGCGCAGGTGGTCGTGGGCGGCCGTCAGTTCGGCGGTGCGCTCGCGGACGCGCTTTTCCAGCTGGTCGTGGGCTTCCTGCAGCAGCTTTTCGGTGCGCTTGCGCTCGGTGATGTCGTTGAAGGTGACGACGGCGCCGACCACGGTGTCGCCATCGCGGATCGGGTAGGAGGCGTATTCGGCCGGGAAGCTGCTGCCTTCGCGCCGCCACAGCACCTCGTCGTCAACGCGGATGCCGTGGCCCTCCTGGAAGGCTTTGTAGATGCGGCATTCGTGCACCGGCATCAGGGTTTCGTCGGCGTGCGAGTGGTGGATCAGATAGTGCATCGAGCGGCCGAGCACTTCGTCCGGCGTGTAGCCGAGCATCTCGGCGCCGGCTTCGTTGATGAAGATGCAGCGCCCGTGGAGGTCGATGCCGTAGATGCCTTCACCGGTCGATTCGAGAATCATCTCCAGCTGGCGGCGCCAGGCGGCGTGGTGCGACAGGTTGTGGAGGTTGGCGAACATCGGTCAGACACGGAATGGCGACCGCAATATCAAGCAATCGCGGTGCCAAGCGCATGGTGGCCGTCCGGAGGGGAAAGCCGGCCGCCGACCGGTTTTCCTCGCCCCATTGGAAGGCGGAAATGCCCGCCGCGCGCACCCGAATGGGGCGGGCGACGTCAGCGCCGGGATCAGGCGGCGAGCACCGTCCCGGCCGCCTTCTGCCTTGCCCACGGGGCCGGCTTGCGGACTGCTTCCCAGACCGGGCTGTTCATCGACAGGGCGAGCTGGCGGGCCAGCTCTTCCATGCCGGCGTAGCCTTCGTAGCCGAATTCGCGTTCCTGGTTGATGTCGAGGAAGGGAATGCGCGCCTTCAGCGCCGTGTAGAGGTTGCGGCCGCCGGCGATCAGGATGTCGGCCTGGAGTTCGCGGTAGATCGAGAGCAGGGCCTTCGGGCTGCCGTCGTCGATCATCTTGGTGTCGTCGCCCATCAGTTCGCGGATGCGCGCCTTGTCTTCCTCGGTCGATTTCTTGGTGCCGGTGGCGACGACCTTCATGCCCAGATCCTGCAAGGCCGAGACGATGGACCACGATTTGACGCCGCCGGTGTAGAGCAGCACGCGCTTGCCGCGCAGCTTCTCGCGCCAGGGGTCGAGCGCGGCGCTGGACTTGGCTTCCTCGCGGGCGATCACCGCCTCGGTGCGGGCGATCAGGTCGGGGTCGCCGATGATCCGGGCGAAGTCGCGCAGGGCGTTGTTCATGTCCTGGACGCCGTAGAAGCTGCCCTCGAAGAAGGGGATACCGTAGTTCTCCTCCATCTTGCGCGCCACGTTGAGCAGCGCCTTGGCGCAGACCACCATGTTGACCTTGGCGCGGTGCATGGTCTGCACCTCGTGGAAGCGGGTGTCGCCGGACAGCGTGCACAGGATGCGCAAGCCGAGTTCGTCGAACAGCGGCGAAACGTGCCAGAACTCGCCGGCGATGTTGTATTCGCCGATCAGGTTGACGTCGTAGGTCGGCAGGCCGTCGGCGCGCGGCTTGGCCGGCTCCGGTTCGCGCGTGCCGATAACGTGCTTGAACATCGCCTCGCCGGCCAGCCGGTTGCCGAGGTTCTTGGTACCGTAGAAACCGGCGGCATCGACCGGCACGACCGGCGTGCCCCAGCGTTCGGTCGCGGCCTTGCAGACGGCGCCGACATCGTCGCCGATCAGCGCGGTGACGCAGGTGTTGTAGACGAAGATGGCGGCCGGCGCATAGCTGTCGATGGCCTGCTTGATGGCGTGGAACAGGCGCTTCTCGCCGCGGCCCATGACGACGTCGGTTTCCGACAGGTCGGTGGTCATCCCCATGCGGTAGAGCGTCACGCCGGAAGAACGCGTGCCGCGGTTGTCCCACGAAGAGCCGGCGCAGGCGATCGGGCCGTGCACGATGTGCGCGACATCGGCGATCGGCAGCAGGGCGATCTGCGCCCCGTCGAAGGAACAGCCACCGGCCGTCGCGCCGGGCTTGGGCCGGGCGCAACCGGACTTTTCCTTCTTGTTGTGCGTACAGGCCGGCTCGTCGAGCAGGGCTTGGATTTCGCTGGCTTTCATGGCGTTCTCCTTGAACTGCAGGGAGTTCAGCAAGGACGGTGCCAAAGGTAAGTGGTTGAATTTTCGAGGAGACGAGGGTGGCGGGGGCTGTCGTTTACCTGACAATTGGCGGTCGGCAGTGTTTTTGATGGCGCGCCTGACGTGGGAAGGCAAATGCTACGGTCGGCCCGAAAAAATGGCCAATACAGAATATGACAGTAAGTACCCCAGATACCATCGCGCTTAAAAATGATAAATCGGTTTCACAAATGATTGGTGTGTTGAAAGTGGCAAATAGTGTGGTGTTTGTCACATCTGGTAACTGCAGCCGAGGCTAAGATGCCCAAAGTGAATAATTTCTCCTCGGCTACTTGGTGATAGTTGATAGCTTTGCCGGTCGTCAAGAATAACAACCAACATAAGGGCTTGGCAGCGTGGGTTCTATCGAACGGCAAGAATTGCAGGGAATTGAAGAGGCATCGAAACAATGCATCGCAGTGAATGATGCAGTGCCGAAGGGCTTTTGGACTCGTCTCAAGGAGTGGTTGCTTCGTGTGCTACACGATGATCGGAGTTTTGAAGACCGTCATTGGTAATCAGCCAAAGGGGATTCGACCCAAATTCATTGAACACTGAAGGGGTTAAAGGCATTGGGTTCTAAATTGCCTGTCTCCCCAGCATCCGGAAAGTGCTACGGTCGGCCCGAAAAAATGGCCAAAATGGCTTTTTCAAATAGGGCAACTAGGGGACAGACCTACGGTTAATCCAGTGGTTTTCCGCCGGCCGGCAGCAATTGCCGCCCTAGCCGCGGATGTCGATCAGCGTGCCGAGGATTTCGTCGCCGGTCTTGATGACGTTGGCCGCTGCCTTGGCTTCGATTTCGCCTTGGCGCATGGCGACCATTTTGGCAGCCAGATCGTCGTTTTCGACGTTCAGGCCGCTGCCGGCGATGGCGGTGCGGTTGATGCTGGACTGCAGGCTTTGCATGCCGGAAGTCAGGATTGAGCTGATGGACATAGTTGCCTCCGCTGAATGAAGTGTCCTCATTCAGCATGTCCCGTGCCAGTGATGCCTGTTCCGCCGGGGCTGCGCGGCAATTGCTACGGTCGGCCCCAAAAAAAGGCCAAAATCAGAATCGTTAAACCGCGTACGGCCGGTGCAGCCAGCTGCGGACGATGTCCACGTCTTTCTGCGGCAGGTAGGCGAAGCCGGCCAGGGCGTCTTCGACGGCGGTCTGGGCCACCCAGTGCGGCACGGCCTTGGTGGTCAGCATGTGGAAGTACCAGGCGAGCGGGTAGCCGACTTCGCGGTCGAAGTGGATCAGCGCTTCCTGCAGTTTTAGGCCGGTGGTGCCGGGGCTGGCTTCGAATTCGGGCGGGTCGCCGGCCAGCGTGGCAATCGGCTGGGCGCGGAAGACCGGCTGGTGGTAACGGTCGAGGTGTTCACGGGTGGCGATGACCCAGTGGTTGTGGAAGGCGCTGGTGCCGCCGGCGCTGCTCTTCGCCCAGTCCTCGACCATGCGGTGGATCGGTGCCGGTTCCGGCTTCTGGGCCAGCATGCGCTTGAGGAAGGCGCCGACGTGCTGGATGCGGCGGAAGGCGTAGAAGGGCAGGCCGACGGGTGCCGGTGAGTCGCCGCCGCCGCGTGGGTCGACCAGTTCCTCAATGGTCGCCGGCTCATTGATGAACAGCTGGTGGGCGCGCATTTCCTGCAAGTCTTCGATTTCCAGTTGCAGGAAGTCGTCGCTGCCGTCGCCGGCGGAGGCGACGAGGTAGTGGGTCTGGCCGACCAGTCGGGTGGCGTACAGTTGCTGCCCGGCGAAGTCATCGATCAGGTGCTGGAGGTCGCCGTCGCGTTCGTCGAGCGCGGTTTCGACCCAGGTTTCCAGGCTGTCACTGATGCGCTGGCCGGCGGCATCGACGATGCCGCCGAGCCGATACCAGCCGCCCCGGCCGAGTGCATGGCGGAATTTCCAGTCCGGCAGTGCTGCACCCAGGGCCTTGATCAACCCGGTCGGGCCGGCGCTGACTGGCGTCCTGGCGCAGGTTTCGACGATTGCCGGCGACAGCGATTTGCAGTATTCCGTCCAGGCCTGGTTCTGTTTCATGACTTTTCCTTGGTCAGGCGGTTTCCGACTCGGCGAGTCGGGCTTGGGCCGCTTCCCGAACTTCGATTTCCGGGTCCTCGGTCAGC
This sequence comes from Azonexus sp., assembly GCA_017983615.1. GTDB lineage: Bacteria > Pseudomonadota > Gammaproteobacteria > Burkholderiales > Rhodocyclaceae > Azonexus. Next base: position 19,692 of record JAGOBB010000023.1, on the reverse strand, counting down.
GGCGGTAAAAATTCGAGCGGGGCGTTGGCGACGGCGGCCAGGCGCACCCACCACTCACTGTCCTGGAGCAGCGTGGCGGCGAGGCCGGGCAGGGCGCGTTCGGCGACGACGGCGCGGACTTCCGGCTCGGGGTCTGCAGCCAGCATGTGCAACGCGAAAGGGGGCAGGCGAGAGGCGACGACCTTGCGTACCTCGCGCTCCGGGTCCTTGCTCAGCTTGGCCAGCTGGCCGTGCGGCAGGCGGCGGGCGACGGTGGCGCGGATCAGGTAGTCGGGGTCGTGGATCAGCCTGATGAGCAAGGCTTCCGGCAGGCGGGCGGCAACCGAGAGGCGGACTTCGCGGTCCGGGTCGTCGACCATCAGGAACAGCTGGTCGACCGGCAGGCGGGTAGCGACGACGCGGCGCACGACCTCATCGGGATCGGATTTGAGGCAAAAAATGGCATCGACCGCAGCATATTTGGCTGCGATGGCCCGCCGCTCCCAGAAGATGTCGGCCAGGTAGTGGACCGCTTCGCCGGGATTGGCGCGCAGGAAGCGGTCGATCTGCCGGCCGCTGTGGGCGCGGATGCAGGCGTCGCCGGGCGTGCAGCGGTTGCCGTTCAGGTAGTCCGGAAAATAGCGGCAACCCGAGCACAGGCCGAGCTTGCCGATCCCTGCGTCGGCGGCGGTTTTTTCACTCGTCATCGACCTTGCTGGCAATCAGGATGCCGGTCGCGCGGTCGGCATCGTTGGTCAGTTCCAGGCAATGGCCGCTGGCGCCGGAGATCAGGAAGAGATCGTAGCCCTCGACGGTGAACGCTGCCTTGTAGCGCGGCGAGACGTCGTCTTCGCTGCACTCGGTGAAGTGGAGATCGGGAAAGCGCTGGCGCAGCGAGGCGGCACGGCCGTCGAGCAGGGCGGCTTCGCCGACCCGGGCGAGGATGGTCGGGCTGATCATGCCGATTCCTCCGCTTCGATTTCTTCTTCGAAACGGGCCAGCGAGGCGGCCGGCACGCCCATGATCTGGGCCAGCCAGGGCGGCGGGCTGGTCAGGCGTCCCTGCAGTTCGACCAGCACTTCGCGGGCAGCGCCGCCGGTCGGCTTCTTGACCGGATGGACGCCGGCGCGAACGACCTTGGCAGCAGCCGGCCCGCCGATGGATTGAACGTAGACGATCTGGCAGTCGTTGATCAGCGCCGAGCGGGCGGCATTCTTGTCTTCGGCGGCATCGGCTTCAACTGTGCTGCGGATGGCGATCAGCCTGATGGCGTCCGGGCTGACCTGGTAGATCAGGAAACGCTCGCAGGAGCCGAAGTGGCCGTCGAGGTTCTCGCCCCGGTTGGCGGCGACCGCGACGCGCAGGGAGCCGGGCATGTCGCCGTCGGTGTAGGCGTCGACCGCGGGGAAATCGCTGTTCGTGACGCCCTGGCCCCAGAGCAGGCGGATGGCTTCCTTGAGTGCTTCGGCTTCGACGCCAACGTGACAGCCCTGTTCGGCGAAGTCGCCGGCCAGAATGACGCGCAGGTCTTCGACGGTCAGCGTACCAAGCTTGGCCTCGGTCAGCGGCGCTTCGAGCTTTTCAATGAGGGCGCCGACCAGGGCGCGGACATCGAGACCGTTCAGGGCGCGGGCAGCCAGCGCAATACGCAGCGCGGCTTCACGGGAGGCGATGGGCGTTTCGGACATGATGAGCCTTTTAGGATCGAGGATCGAGGAATTAGGATCGAGTGGTCAGGTCGAGGGGGCGGATTTACTCGATCCTCGATCCTAATAACTCGATCCTTCTCTTACGCCGGGCTGATGCAGCCGGACGGGCAGACGTCGACACACAGCGGGCTATCGTTGTGGCCGTCGCATTCCGTACAGGTTGCAGCGTCGATCTTGTAGAAGATCTTGCCGGAACTGATGGACTTGGTCGGGCAGACAGGCTTGCAGTCGCCGCAGGCGGTGCACATGTCGGGATCGATTTTCATTGCCATGATGGTTAGCTCCTAGTGGTTAGTAGTTAGTTGTTAGCCGGGCGAGTTTGGCGAGGGCTTTTCGCTTTTGCTCGCAACTAATGACTAGCAACTCCCTACTGCCTTTCAGTCTTCAGCTGCGCCAAGGCGCTTGGCTCTCAGGGAAACGGGCAGGCGGGGCGGCTTGGCGATCGGGTCGATGTAATACGTGCCGCCGTTGTCCAGCTTCAGTTCGCCACCCCATTTTTCGGCGGTGTCGAATTCGATGGACTCGATGGACGCTTCCAGGTCGCGCTTCGGAAGGTAGAACACCAGCCCGCCGTTGCTGCCTTGCTGGATCATGATGTTGGCCATTTCAGTTCCCTAGTTTTTGTGGTCACCACGGTTCGCGCCGAAGCCCCACTACCGTTGCCGGTAGCGGGGCCGGGCGGAAGCCGCTTAGCGGACCAGGTCGAAGTTGTAGTCGGTGGTGCCCATGCCGATCGTTTCCTTGTCGAGTTGCTCAAGGACAGCGTTGGTCAGCTGGGTAACCACGGACATCATGCCTTCGTAGCCCATCGTGGTGGCACGATGCTGATGGTGACGGTCGAAGATCGGGAAGCCGATACGGATCAGCGGTACTTCAAACTCTTCACCCTTGTGGCGGGTGTCGCGCTGGATGTACTTGCCGTAGGAGTTGCCGATCAGGAAGTCAGGCTTGTCCGTGAAGCACAGGCTGCGCATGTGCCACAGGTCGTTGCCGACATAGACCTTGCCCAGCGTGCCGAACGGGCTGGAGGCAAGCAGCTTTTCCATTTGCTTGCCCCAACGCTTGTTGGCGTTGTTGGACAGGATGTGGGTCGGCTCGGCGCCAACTTCGAGCAGGATCTTGACCATGCCCATGACGAAGTCCGGGTCGCCGTAGAGGGCGAACTTCTTGCCGTGCAGCCAGGCGTGGCTGTCGGAGATCAAGTCCATGCAGCGGCCGCGTTCCAGTTCCAGCGAGGCCGGGATCGGCTTGCCGGTGACTTCAGAGACCTTCATCAGCAGTTCGTCGGTCCACTCGACACCCATCGGGATGTTGAGCTTCGGAATGTCATGGTTCCAGGTGTTTTCAACGAACTTCTTCGTCTTTTCCAGCTGGGCCGGCTGCAGCAGAACGGTGGTGATGGCGTTCGGCGCATCCTTGACTTCGTCCATCGTCGTGCCGCCCGAGTACATGCGGAATTCGCCGTCGGCCGGGGTGTCGAAGACTTCGCTCGGATCGGAAAGCATCTGATAATCGACGCCCATCTCGCTCATCATGCGCTTGATGACACGGTAGTTGCCCAGATAGGTTTCGAAGCCCGGCACGATGTTGACCTTGCCGTTGCTGCCGACCTTCTTGCCTTCCATGTTGTTCAGCGTGAAGTAGCGCAGGATGCCTTCTTCCATGTTGTCCCAGCCGGTGGTGTGCGAACCGACGAAGGACGGGGTATGGGCGAAGGGAACCGGGTAGTCCTGAGGAATGTGGCCGGCCTTCTTCGAGTTGTTGATGAAGGCGTTCAGGTCGTCACCGATAACTTCGGCCATGCAGGTGGTCGATACGGCGATCATGTCCGGCTTGTAGATGGCCTTGGCATTTTCCAGACCGTCGAACATGTTCTTCTGGCCACCGAACACGGCTGCATCTTCCGTCATGGAGTCGGACACGCAGGAGCACGGTTCCTTGAAGTGACGGTTGAAGTAGGTGCGGAAGTAGGCGACACAACCTTGCGAACCATGCACGTAGGGCAGGGTCTTGTGGAAGCCGGAGGCACACAGGACGGCGCCGAGCGGCTGGCAGGCCTTGGCGGGGTCAACCGTCAGGGCTTCGCGCTTGAAGTTGATATCCTGGTATTCCTTCGTGGTGGTCCACATGAAGGTTTCCCAGACTTTTTCCGGACCATGACCTTCTTCGAACTGGACGCGCTTCTCGGCCAGGTTCTTCTTGTAGTCATCATCGCGGAACAGCGGGTAACAGGGCTTGATGTTGTCTGCGGTTTGCATTGCTATCTCCTTGCCCGCCCCGCTCATTCGCGGCTGCGGGCATAAGGTTAAGGATGTACTGAGCTAGGTCAGGCGGCCTTCTTGACGTCTTCGGCTTCAACCTTCTTCCAGGGCGGAACAAGGTTCTTGAACGTCGGGTTGGACAGCGCGATATCCATGTCACGGGCGAAGATCGCGAAACCGTCGTAACCGTGATACGGGCCGGAGTAATCCCAGGAGTGCATCTGGCGCAGAGGAATGCCCATCTTCTGGAAGATGTACTTTTCCTTGATGCCGGAGCCGACCATGTCGGGCTTCAGGCGCTTGACGAACTCTTCCAGTTCGAAACCGGTGACGTCGTCGTAGAGCAGGGTGGCATCACCCATTTCTTTGATCGTACGGTCGTAGTCGTCGTTGTGGCCGAATTCGTAGCCGGTGCCGATGACTTCCATGCCGAGATCTTCGTAGGCGCCGATGACGTGACGCGGACGCAGGCCGCCGACGTAGAGCATGACCTTCTTGCCCTGCAGACGCGGTTTGTACTTGGCGATGATCTCGTCCATCATCGGCTGGTAGCGCGCGATCATGGCTTCGGTCTTTTCCTTGACGGAATCGTCGAAGAAGGCGGCGATCTTGCGGCAGGATTCGACAATCTTGGTCGGGCCGAAGAAGTTGTATTCCAGGTAAGGAATGCCGTACTTCTCTTCCATGTGACGCGAGATGTAGTTCATCGAACGGTAGCAGTGCAGCAGGTTCAGCTTGACCTTCGGCGTGTTCATCATTTCGGCGATGGTGCCGTCGCCGGACCACTGAGCCACGACGCGCAGACCCATCTCTTCGAGAAGGATACGGGTAGCCCAGGCATCGCCACCGATGTTGTAGTCACCGATGATGGCCACGTCGTACGGAGTGGCATCGGAAGGCTGGCCGTCGCGCTTGTCGAGGACCCAGTCGCGGATCGCGTCGTTGGCGATGTGGTGGCCCAGGGACTGGGAAACACCGCGGAAGCCTTCGCAGCGGACCGGAACGATCGGCTTGTTGATGGCGACGGCGGATTTCTTGGCAACGCCTTCGATGTCGTCGCCGATCAGGCCGATCGGGCACTCGGACTGGATCGAGACGCCCTTGTGCAGCGGGAACAGTTGTTCAATTTCTTCGATGACCTTGGCGAGCTTCTTGTCGCCGCCGAAAACGATGTCCTTTTCCTGGAAGTCGGAAGTGAAGTTCATCGTGCCGAAGGTATCGACGCCGGTGGTGCCGACGTAGTAGTTACGACGACCGGCGCGGGAGTACTGGCCGCAGCCGACCGGGCCGTGGGAGATGTGGATCATGTCCTTGATCGGGCCCCAGACCACGCCCTTGGAGCCGGCGTAGGCACAACCACGAATGGTCATGACGCCCGGCAGGGACTTGCGGTTGGATGTGATGCACTTCTTGGATTGTTCAACGGAAACGTCGTTGGACGCGAGATGCTTGGCGCGGTCCTTCTTGGCTTTTTCCGGGTAAACCTCGAGCACCTCGGCGATGAGGGCATCGGTTTCTTCACGAGACAGAGTCGTCATTTTTTCCTCCTGACGTCGCCACCAATCTGTGGCCGACGTGCTGGTTGAAAGTGGCGGGAGCCTGAGCCCCCGCCGGGGCTTGCGGGGTGTTGCTTAGGCAGCCAGATCGGCGGCGGTCTTGCCGACGATGGACTCGTCTTCCGCTTCCATGATGCCGAATTCCATCAACAGGTCTTCCAGCTCTTCCATCTCGATCGGGGTCGGGATGACGAAGTTGGTGTTGTTGTTGATCTTGGAGGCGAGCTGGCGATATTCGTCAGCCTGCTTGTGCTTCGGATCGTATTCGACCATGGTCATACGACGGATTTCAGCGTGCTGAACGGCGTTGTCACGCGGCACGAAGTGGATCATGGTGGTGCCGAGGCGGGAAGCCAGGGCCATGATCAGTTCGTCTTCGCGGTCGGTGTTGCGGGAGTTGCAGATCAGGCCAGCCAGGCGGACACCGCCGGAGTTCGCGTACTTCACGATACCCTTGCAGATGTTGTTGGCAGCGTACATGGCCATCATTTCGCCCGAGCAGACGATGTAGATTTCCTGAGCCTTGTTTTCACGGATCGGCATGGCGAAGCCACCGCAGACCACGTCACCCAGCACGTCGTAGAACACGAAGTCGAGGTCTTCGTCATAGGCGCCTTCTTCTTCCAGGAAGTTGATGGCGGTGATGACGCCGCGGCCGGCACAGCCAACGCCGGGTTCCGGGCCACCGGATTCAACGCACTTGACGCCGCCGAAGCCGACGGAAAGGACGTCTTCCAGTTCGAGGTCTTCCACGGAGCCAGCTTCAGCAGCCAGGTGCATCACGGTGGTCTGAGCCTTGCTGTGCAGGATCAGGCGGGTGGAGTCGGCCTTCGGATCGCAGCCAACAATCATAACTTTCTTGCCGGATTCAGCGAGTGCCGCCACCAGATTCTGGGTGGTGGTGGACTTGCCGATGCCGCCTTTGCCGTAAATGGCGCATTGACGCAGTTTTGCCATGGTGTAATCTCCTTAGTCTGTCAATCGATTTGCGAAGGAATCATTGAGAGTCGCACCTCACCTTCTGCACGTTGCGTGCCAGGTCGATTGGCAGACCGCAAGCGATTGAATCTTCAATGAAAATAGAAAAAAAGACAGTTTTGACCGGGGCGGAGACATCCGACAATTCCCCTACCCTTTGTAGGGGTGACTACAAAGCGTCGCGTGGAAGCGAGGCAAAACCGGAATTAGGCGGCGCCAGATCCCTTTCCGATCCTTTGCAAGACAGCCGCGGCCTGCCAGTCGGAGCCACTTACAAAGCGACATTGCCGCGCGAGGCGCGCCTGCCGATCAATCGCTGCAATCTGCCCGCCGTCGTGCTCGGCGGCCTGACATTCCAGCAACACCCGACCGAACTGCTGCTCGATGGTGTTGCCGAACTGCATCGCAACCTGTTCCAGCGCCTGGAGGCGGCGGCGCCTGAAGCGCGGCCCGAGGTCTTCCGTGACTACATGACCGTGCATTTCCAGCTCGAATGGCCGGAGGAGATGGGTTTCACGGGCCACCGGAAGAGTCGGGCCAAGGCCAACTACATCAAGATGATCCGCGGCTGGAGCTTCGATTCGGACAGCCGCGAGGGGGCCGTGCTCAAGGGCTGGGTCGAGTCGCGCTTCGGGCTGATGCCGCGCTGGCACGGCCAGCCGCTACGCGACCCGGCCAGCGATGCCTATTGGCGCTACCTGGAAATGCGTTCGCAGGGCCTGTATGGCACCAACGCCATCGAGGCCCAGCTCGATCTGGTCTATACCTTTTGCCAGTTCGAACTGGCCCGCCGCCATCACGGGGCGCGGCATGTCACGCTCTACCGGGGCGTGAACCGGATGTCCGACCATGAAGTGCTGGAAAAGCGCAGCGGCGGCCACCACATCGTGCTGCTCAACAATCTCAACTCATTTACCTGCAGCCGCGAGCGCGCCTGCGAGTTCGGCGACTACATTCTTGCCGTCGACATCCCGCTGACCAAGATTTTCTTCCACTGCGGCCTGATGCCCGGCGTCCTGCAGGGCGAGGACGAGTTCCTGGTGGTCGGTGGCGTCGTCGATGTCACGTTGTCGACAATGTGACCTGTCACCTGCTGCACAGGCGCAGCCAGCCATAGCCCAGGGTTCCCGCTGCCAGCGAAGCGACCAGGATTGCCATCTTTGAAGCGTTGATGATCGCCGCCTGCTCGGCGAAGGCCAGGTTGGTGATGAAGATGGACATCGTGAAGCCGATGCCGCCCAGTAGGCCGGCGCCAAAAATATGGCGCCACGTCAGGTCGTTCGGCAGGCGGCAGAGGCCGATGGCCACCGCCAGGAAACTGAGCAGCGTGATTCCGAGTGGCTTGCCCAGCACCAGACCGCCGATGATCCCGGCGCTGTTGGCGCTGGCGAGATCCTGCAACCATCCGGAGCCGATCACGATGCCGGTATTGGCCAGAGCGAAGATCGGTAGGATCAGGAAAGCCACCGGTTTGTGGAGCAGGTGTTCGAGGCGATGCGAGGGCGAGTGCTCGTCTTCGGCCCGGGCCGAGTATGGGATGGCAAAGGCGAGCAGGACGCCGGCGATGGTGGCGTGGATGCCGGAGCGCAGCATCAGGTACCACATCAAGGCGCCGCCCAGCAGGTAGGGAGTCAGCGCCATTACCCGGAAGCGATTGAGAACGACCATGCCAAAGAAAACCGTCAGCGCAGCCAGCAGGTAGGTGGGTGAAACGCTGGCTGTGTAGAAGAGGGCGATCACGATAATTGCGCCGAGGTCGTCCATGACCGCCAGCGCGGTCAGGAAGATCTTCAGCGAGGCGGGAACGCGGCTGCCCAGCAGGGCCAGCACGCCAAGTGCGAACGCGATGTCGGTCGCCATCGGAATACCGCTGCCCGGCTGCGTCGGCGTCCCGGCATTCAGTGAAAAATGGATCAGCGCCGGCGCCGCGATGCCGCCAACGGCGGCCACGATCGGCAACAGCGCCTTGCGGAAATCGGACAGCTCGCCGTTATACAGCTCCCGTTCCAGTTCCAGGCCGACAAACAGGAAAAAGACAGCCATCAAGGCGTCGTTGACCCAGTGCTCGATGCTCAGGCCGGCCACCTTGACGTGCCAGAAGTCCGTATACGTCGGACCCAGCGTTGAGTTGGCGACGGCCAGTGAAAGCAGCGTGCACAGGATCAGGACGACAGCGCCGGATTTCTCCGATTCGAAAAATTCGGTGAAGGTCTGCGACAGGCTGAATGGAGTATCGGGCACGGGAGAAGGGGGCAGTGACGAGGAGGGGCCAGTATACCGCCCCGGAAAATTTCGAAAATGGCCGATTTTTCGGGGCGACCGTAGCATTCCAGCCGGCGCCCATCAAACAAGCCTCGAAACTAATTTTGCTGCAGTGCACCATTTTTCACTCAGGTGCTCTATACTCGACCCCGAACACACCGATTGATTCACTTTTTCAGGAAACCACCATGTCCCTCAATACCGAACAATTCACCGCCGCCAACAAGGCTACCGTCGATTCCCTGCTGGCCGTGGCCAACACCGCCCTGGCTTCTGCCGAGCGCATCGCCGCCCTCAACCTCGATACCGCCCGCACCGCGCTCGAAGACACCGTTTCCGGCGTCCAGTCCGTGATCGGCGCCAAGGACCCGCAAGCTGCGCTGGCCGCCCAGACCTCGCTGGCCCAGCCGGCTGTTGAAAAGGCTGTCGCCTACGGCCGCTCGGTCTACGAAATCACCACCCAGACCCAGCAGGAACTGACCAAGATGGTCGAAGCCCAGGTCGGCAACTTCCAGAAGTCCGTGGCCGGCATGCTCGAGATGGCTGCCAAGTCCGCACCGGTTGGTTCCGAAGGTGCCGTCACCGCCATCCAGAGCGCCATCGCTGCCGCCAATTCGGCTTTCGGCAACATGAACGCCGTTACCAAGCAGTTCGCCGATGCCGCCCAGGCCAACATCGCCGCGCTGACCAAGCAAGGCAAGTAAGCCGCAAATGCTCTGAAATAGAAGGCCCTGCGGGTTCCGCAGGGCCTTTTTGCTGGTATAAACGCAAGCCATCGATTCGAATGGAGAACAGCGATGCCCGACAAAAATAACGATGACGACGTAAACGCCGAACGGATGCTGGAAGCAGCCCTCGGCGGCATGACCCCGCACGAGGCCCTGATCCAGGCTTCGCTCGCCGAAAGCGCCGACAGCGAGGCACGTGCCACCGCCGCGGCCAAGAACCGCGAACGCGCCTTGAAACTGCTCGAAGCCATCGAAAAATCGATGGGCTGACCAGGTCGGCGCTCGTCTTCAACAGATGAGCAAATGCCCGCCCGTCTGGCGGACCGGCAGGGCAAAGCCGAACAGGTCCGGCGAGGCTGCCAGGTCGAGGTCGGCGGCGGGCAGGTTGGGCCAGGCTGCCGAGCCAAAACGCCGGCCAAAATCCGAATCGCGAACCCGTCGGGCATAGTGTTCCGCATCGGGTTGCTCGCCGCGCAGCAATGCTTCGAGATAGTCGGCGCACGCGATATCTTCGTCGCCATCGCGATCGACCCAGTCGCCGGTGATCACGAAACAGACATCTTTCGCCCCGGCGACGCGGATCGCGTCCGCAGTCGCCCGGGCACAAACCATGCTGCCGGCAAAGAGGCGACGGATGCCGCGAAACCGTTGCAGGCCGCGAACCCCTGCAGCGGTACTCAGGACGATGCTCTTGCCCGTTAGATCGGCGGCCATCAACTGCGATGGCGAGTTGCCGAAATCGAAATCCGGCACCGGGTCGCCGCCGGCTACCGCGCCGACGAGTAGCGCGTTCGGCAAGCTGTTGGCCAGCGTGACCGCCGCCGCGATGCCTTCGACCGGATAAATCGCCCGTGCGCCCCGGGCGAGCGCCACGGCCGCCGTGGTGAACGACCGCAAGACGTCGATCACGATTACCGTGTCGTCGATGTGCGGCAGGTTCTGCAGGCGGTTCAGGTAGACGCGGGAAAAGCGCATGGCGGAATCGAAGTGTTGCTGAGTACAGTTCCAGCATAGCGCTTGGCAGAGGTGCGTCGCAAATTTTGCGTGGCGGAGCCGTTTTAGCGCAGAAGCCGGCTGTCGCAAAGCCGACAATGCCAATCTGGTGCGTCTGGAAATGGCCGCCACTGCGTTGTTTCGTGTCGGGCGTGGAATTTGCTGTGAGGGGTCATACCCAACTCAGAGCAAACAAAATGACTCCAGAACTCCGCGCAAAACTGCTCGCCGGCCTCAAGGACGGCAGCATCGTTCCTTATCTTGGCCCTGGCGTCCTCGCCGATGTGAAGAACGTCGCGACCGGCGCGCCGATTCCAGCAGACAGCGACTCGCTGATCTACGCGATGAACGACGGCAAGCCGATGGCGCCAAAGCTGATGTACGAGTTCCCGCGCGCCGCGATGAACGTCGAGCTGAAGCGCGGCCGGACGACGGTCACCAAGTTCCTGACCCGTGTTTATGGCGAAACCCAATGGACGCGCGGCGCGCTGCATGACTGGCTGAAGGGCGTCTCGCCGCACTACGTCATCGACATCAACCGCGATACGCAACTGCAGGATTCCTACGCCGATGTGCCGCACAACCTGATCACCGGCATTGCCCGCATCGGCGGCACTGATTTCCGCTACAAGCTGTGGTTCTGGGACGGCAACGCCTACCAGAAAAGCACCGTCATCAATCCGGCCATTCCCATCCTGTTCAAGCCGATGGGCACGCCGAAGCCGGAGGCGGTCTATATCGCCTCCGATGCTGACTACGTTGATTTCATCACCGAACTGATGGGTGGCTTTTCGATTCCGCCGGAGGTCAAGGAACTGCGCAAGGGGAAGCAGTACCTGCTGATGGGCATGCGCCTGAACCGCGATACCGAGCGCATGGTCATGGCCGACATGATCTACGCCGCCGCCCAGCCGTCCGGCTGGGTGTTTATCGCCACGCCGACCGACAAGGAGCGGCGTTTCTGCAAGAAGGTCGGGCTGGAAATCATCGAGTCCGATGTCTTCGAATTCATCGGTGCCGCCGTGCCGGCCTGAGAGCCTGTGAAATGCTTGTTCATACCCGCTCAACGCACGCAATAAAGTCACAGGCTCTGAACCATTTCTAAACAGGGAGGAAACACCATGCTGCTGGATCGTTACGAACCGCTATTTTTCAATTCCAATTTCAAGGAAGCCGCCAGTGATGCCGGCTGGGCCGCCTATCGCGGCGAACTGGTCGTCATCGAGGGCGAAGTGGCGGATGACATGGGCCGTCGCAAGCCGCCGGTCGCGCTGTTCAAGCAGGCCGCCGTGCTGGTTCAGGGCGACGAGTTGAAGCTGATCTCAGGTTCGCTGGAAGAGCTCCAGCATTGGCCGGCCTTCATGGAAAAGTTTGGGGGCGATCTGAATCCGAGCACCGTGGCCGTGATGTTCACCGTCAACATCCCCAAGCCATTCGTCTCGGTCATCAATGGTGCCACCGTCGCTTTCATTCCGCTGACCGAAGGGCTTTGCTGGAACGAGTTGATCGATCTGGCGGCCCTCGAAAAGGGCGACTTCAAGGGTCAGAGTTCGGCCGACAAGGTGGTCACCGTGTTCAACGCCTTCAAGGGGCACAAGTACAAGTATCCCGAAATGAGCGTCGAGGAAGCCATGAAGACGACCAACAATGCCAAGCGCGAAGTCCACGGCGCAGTCTGATGCCCTGGAATGAGCGTTTTTCGCTCGGGGTGGCGGAGATGGATGCCACCCATCGCGAATTCGTCGAGATGGCCGACCGGCTACTTGCCGCGCCGGATGACAGCTTTCCGGCCTTGTTCGAGGCGCTGCGGGAGCATACGCGCCTGCATTTCGAGCATGAAGGCAAGTTGATGAAGGCTTGCCGCTTTCCCGCTACCGGCGAGCACAACGGCGAACACCTGCGCGTATTGGGCGAACTGGCCCATCTGGCGCGTGGCGTGGCGGCCGGGCGCCTGGCTATGGCAAGGGACTATGCACGCAATCTGCCGGCCTGGTTCGCCAGCCATCTGGCGACCATGGATGCAGCGCTGGCCGGTTGCCTCAAGAAAGGCTGATCCGGCCAGCGCTCACTACTGCTGAGGTCTAGAGGCGGAAGCCGGCGACTGCAGTCTTCAGATTGTTCGACACGTTAACCAGCATGCTGGCTGTGTCGGCGACCGAGGCGACGGCTGCCGAGTTTTCTTCCGACATTTGGGCGATGGCTTCGACGTTGCGCGACAGTTCGGTCGAGGCGCTGCGCTGCTCGCGCATGGCTTCGGAAATGCCGGTGATCGCATCGCGAACCATCTCTGTGGCTCCGCGGATGCCTTCCATCGAATTGCTGGCTGACTCGGCCGATTGAACGACGCCGGCAACCAGCGTGCAGTTTTCCTGCATCCCAGAAACGGCGACCGAAACGCTACTCTGGATCGTCGAGATGACCGTGCTGATTTCCTGAACCGACAGCGTGGTCCGTTCGGCCAGCTTGCGCACTTCGTCGGCGACCACCGCGAAGCCGCGTCCCTGTTCACCGGCACGGGCCGCTTCGATGGCGGCGTTGAGGGCGAGCAGGTTGGTCTGGTCGGCCACTTCCCGGATGACGGTGGTGATATTGCCGACCTTCTGGATGTGTTCGGAGAGCGTATGTATCTGGTGAGCGGTATCTTCCACGCTGCGTGCCACTTTGTTGATCTGCGACGTGGCCGATTGCACACCCTTGCCACTGTCGACGGCCAGATCGCCGGCCGCGCGGGCTCGATCGCTGGCATCGTCGGCGCTGGCGCCAACGTGGTCGATACTGACGGTCAGCTCCTCGACGGCGGCGGCCGACGAGGCGGTGGAACTGGACTGGCTCTGTGTGCTGGCCGATACCTGCTGGGCAGTGATCGACAGCTGCGCGGCGGACGAGGAAAGCTGGTCGCTGTTTGAAGCAATCTGGCCGACCGTCCGGGCAAGGTCCTGGCGCATTTTTTCCATGGACTGGATCAGCTGGCCGGCTTCGTCATCGGAAATCGAGCGCGGGGTGTTGCGGTTGGACAGATCGCCGCCGGCAATGGCGTTGGCCAGAACACCGGCCTCCTGCAGGCGGGCGGTCAGGCTGCTGCGAATCTGGAAGGCCAGCCCACCGACGATCAGGATGGCGATGCCCGAAACAATTAGCGACGACCATGTGGCAAAGTTTTTGGCAGCAGCACCCTCCTCGGAGGTTTTTTTGCCCAACTCTGCGTTGAACTCCATGTGGGCTTCCAGGGCTTCGTTCAAGTGTTTGGCAACCGCAGTTGCCTCCTGCAATTTATGGATTGCGTCTTCTGTCTTACCCTGGCGTGAATCGGCGAGCAGAGGTTTCAGGAATTCCTTGTAGGCATTGGCTGTCTTGACGTCTTCGTCGAGCAATCGCTGGTCTTCGGGGCTCATCACCATTGGTTCGTAGGCCTTCAGGGCTTTTTCGACATTTTGTAGCCCTTTTTCGATAGTGGCCTCAACTTCAGCCTGAGCTTTGGGGTCCTTGGTCAATACATGGCGATAGACACGGACGCGAAGCTGACCAAAACTCAATATCGCCTCGTCAAGCAACAGGATGCTGGGAACGACATTTTCATTGCCGAAATTGGCAGCCTTGTAGACGCGTCCCATCTCGTACAGGCTCAAGGCGGTGACGATGATCAATGCGAGGATTGAGGTGCCCATAAGGATCAGCAGGCGCTTGGACAAGGTCATTTTTCTCTCCGTGATGACTGATTTTTCTGGCGGTTGTTGATCTACGGCTTGCCGCTGCCGGGATTTATATATGCCGTTACTGTATTACGAATGTCGTATTTAGTACATTATTAAACACAAAAATTAACAAAAGCAACACTCTGCGAGCCGCTGGGGCTGGCTAGGGATACCGGTGCGGTTTTATGGCTGGCTTCGATCAGCCGAGGAGGGGCGGTAGCAGCGATGCAGCTTGTTCTTCGCAGCGCAGGCGAATGGCCTGATCCAGGGTGGCGAGCCAGCGCCGGGGGATGGCCTGGTAGCCGTAGCGGGCGCCGGCCAGCATGCCGGCGATGGCGCCGGTGGTGTCGGCGTCGCCGCCTCGATTGACGACATCGAGCAGGCAATCCTCGAAATTGTCGGTGGCAAAGAAGGATTGCAGCACGGCCTGCATCGTTTCGACAACGAAGCCGCTCGGGTTGTCGCGGCGCTTGCGGTCATAGGCGAAGACCGGGAATTCGGCGACCAGCTGGTCGGCCCGCTCGCGCTCGACCTCGATGGCATCGCGGCCGGCCAGGAAGTCCTGGACCATGAAGACCAATGTGTCGCAGGCCGCGTCGGACAGCGCGTTGTGGTGGGTAACGTGGGCCTGGGCGCGATTTGCGATTTTGGTCGTTTTTTCGGGCTGACCGTAGCATTTGAGCGCCACCGGCAAGACTCGCATCGCCGCGCCGTTGCCGGCATCGTGCTCGGAGGCTGCGGCCTCCGGATTGCCGGTCTGGCGGAAGGTGATCAGGTTGCGCCGCACGGTGTTGCCGATATCGACCGGCTTGGCGCGCATCCAGGCGTCGAAGGCCTCGGCCGCAGCTTTGGCGTCGACGTTGCCGGTGGCGATGATGGACTCACCCAGGGCGAGCGACATGGTCGTGTCGTCGGTGACCTGGCCGGCTTTCAGGCGCAGCCAGCCGCCGCCGGTGATGTTGCCGTGCACGCCGATCTGGTGGCGGATTTCATTGGGGGTCAGGAATTCGACGGTGGCGCCTAGCGCGTCGCCGACGGCCAGCCCGACATAGGCGGCGATCGCCCGATCAAGTTGCGGCGAGCGATCCGGGAACGCCACGCTACGGCGCCGGACCGGTGCGGTTTTGGCGATCAGTTCTCCGGTCCAAAACATAGGGCGTAGTCCTTGCAGACCCCGCAGGACGGGGCGGGGCAGACGTAAATGCCTTCGCGTGAGCAGAACTGGCGGTAGAGGAATTTCTTCCACTTCATGTCGCCGGTATTGGCGCGGGCAAGCTCGGGAAAGTTCACCCACATCAACCGGGTCAATTCGCTGCGCTCGGCGAGGCCGAGATCCTGCCACAGGTGGTCGCGGCCGGCACAGGCGGTGGCGACTATGTTGGCGATCAGCAGTTCGCTGGGCGATTCGCTGGCGCGGTGGTCGAGCAACAGCTTCTGAATGTCTTCCCACTCGGGAATGGATTCGACTTCGCGTTGCGTCAGGGCCACGTCGCAGCCGGGAAAATAGGTGGCCAGCAGATGGCGGCAGGCGGCTGCACCGAGGCCGAAATCGCCGGGCAGGCAGCCATTGCCGGTGGCCTGGCCGGCGACCATGCTGGCCAGCAATGCACGGTTCGGATCGCGTGCCGCTGCGCCGGCTGCCGGCGAAGCCAGCAGTTCGGCGAACAGGGTTGCCCGGTAGGGCAGGCGATCCGGACCGTTCATGGCAGAGGCCTTACTTGCTCGGATACTCGACCAGAATGTCCTCGTCGCGGACGATCATCTGGCAGGCGAGGCGCCACTGGGTCGGCGGGATGTCGTCGACGTACATCTGGTCAATCTGGGCCTTGTTGATGTGGCCGAGTTCGAGCAGGGCGGCGACTTCGCGGACGTTGAGCGGGCCACCCATCGGGGCGCGCTTGCCATCGACGGATGAAACCTTGACCAGGCAGGTGCCGCAGTTGCCTTCCTGGCAACCGAAGTCGATCGGGATGTGATGTTCCTTGGCCAGCGCGAGGATGGTCTGGGTGTGGCTGCCGGCAACGGCGTAGACCGTCTTGTCCTTGTGCATGGGGCTGCTGAATGTGATGAGGGCCATTTCTTGGTTCTCCAGAAGAGCGGGTTGGTTTGGGTTTCTCTGTTGTGGTTGGGTAATTGCTTTTAATCTTGTTCGGTTCAGCGTAATTGCGCATGACAGCCATGACTGCGTCGACTTCGCCTCGCCGTGCAAAAGCACTGTCTTCGGCTCATCTTCTTGTCCTGACTGCCCTGCACAATTACGCAGGTTTGACGACGATTTCGCCGCCGATGATTTGTGCCTGGCAGGCCAGGCGGTGACCGCGCGGGGCCAGGTTGTCCTTGAGAACCTGGTCTTCCAGGATGCTTGGCGGGGCGAGGTTTTCGCTGCCGGAAACGATCTTGGTCAGGCAGGTGCAGCACTCGCCTTCGCGGCAGCCGTAGGTGATGCCGGCGCCGACTTTCTCGGAAACTTCGATCAGGCGCGTGCCGGCCGGTACGGTGACGGAAACGCCGATGTCCTGGAAGGTGACTTTGGCTTTTGGCATGGTTTGCTCCCTTAAAAAGTGTTTACCGCAGAGACGCGGAGAAGCAGAGAAAAGCGTCGCTTGGTTTTCTCAGTGCCTCTGCGTCTCTGCGGTTCAATATTTCGTTTCATGCCAGCGCAGCCATATCGAGCTCGCGATGTTCGACCTGGCCGGTCAGGTGACGGGCCAGTTGTTCGCCGAGACTCCGGCATTGCTCCAGTTCGCCGCTGTCCGGCACCAGCTTGATGCGCAGACCCTCGACCGGGACGCGCAGCTTGAGGCCGCGCAGGCGGTCCTCGATCAGCCGTACCGCCTCGCCGCTCCAGCCGTAGGAGCCGAAGGCGGCACCCAGCTTGCCCTTGACGTTGACGGTGGTCAGCGACGACAGCACATCCCAGACTGGCTTGACCGCGTCGGCGTTGATGGTCGGGCTGCCGAAGGCGAGGCCGTCGGCTTCCTCGATCAGATCGGTGAAGATGCCCGACTCACCGCCTTCGAGGTCATAGAGCGAAACGCGTACGCCAGCGATGGTTTCAGCGCCGGCGGCGAGCGCCTCGGCCATGCGCCGCGTGTTGCCGTAGGCCGAGATGTAGAAGACGACCAGCGTCTTCTCGCTACGCGCCTCGTTGAACAGGCGCGGCGTGGCCAGTTCGCGGTAGCGGTGCAGGTAGTCGCGTGGCTGGTGGCGCAGGATTGGGCCATGGGCCGGGGCGATCAGGCGGACGTCGAGCGGTTCGATCAGCGCCACGGCATCGAGCACGTACTCGCGGAAGGGCCGCATGATGTGGGCGTAGTAGTACTCGAACGAGAAGCGGAAATCGCCGACCCGGTCGTTGAACAGCCGCGGGTCGCAGAAATGGCAGCCGAAGACGTCACCGGAGAACAGGAAACCTTCCTCGACCAGGTAGGTGCATTGCGTATCCGGCCAGTGCAGGTAGGGCGTGTGCAGGAAGCGCAAGGTACGGCCGCCGAGGTCAACCTCGTCGTCGGTGGTCACCGGGATGTATTCGGGCGGCTTCTCGCCGCTCGGCTTCAGCAGCGCCTTGAGCATCATCTGGGCGCGGCTGGACAGATAGACGCGGGCCTGTGGCGCGCGTTTCAGCAGTTCGGGCAGGGCGCCGCTGTGGTCCGGCTCCAGATGGTTAAGGACGATGACGGTGATTTCGTCGTAGCGGGCGACCGATTCGAGGCGGGCGAAGAAGGTGTCGGCGAACTCCTCTTTGACCGTGTCGATGACCGCGACGCCGGTCTCGCCGCGCACGACGTAGCTGTTGTAGCTGGTGCCGTTGGCGGTCTTCAGGATGATGTCGAAATTCCGCAGATGCGGATCGAGGGCGCCCACCCAGTGGACGCCCGGAGCAAGTTCTACTGCGCGGTCAGTGAGTCCCGCAGCCGGCATGCTCTTCCTCTTTCTCATGGGCATGGCTGCCGCAGCTGCCATGGCCTTCCGGACCGTGTACGCAGGCCTCGATGTTGCCTTGCGGCAGTTCGATGTCTTTCAGCCCGATCCAGGCATCGACCGTAGCAATGTCGAAACCGACAACGCGTTCTTCGCCGATTTCCATCAGCGGCCGGCGGATGAGCAGCGGGTTGTCGAGCAGCAGATGCAAGGCGTCCTCGAAGCCGAGGTTTTCCGGCACGATTTCGCCGGCCTTGATGGCCGGTGCAGCGCGGTTGAACCAGTCGGCCACCGGCAGCTTGCCGACGAAGGCGAGCAGCCGGTCAGCCGTCCAGACCTCGGTTTTCAGACTTTTGGCCTGGACGGTGTGGCCGGCGGCAGCGAGCAGGGTCTTCTGGCGAAGATTGCCCTTGCAGCCGGGTTTCTCATAGAAGGTGACGACGGCCATCAGGCAGCCTCGCGCCACAAGCCGAATTCCTTCAGCTTCTCGATCGGAATGCCGGTCAGCGATCCGGGCGGGTTCAGGAACTCGCCCAGTTCATTGACGATGGCCATTTCGATCGGGCAGATCGCAGCGCATTGCGGGACGCTGTGATCGCCCAGGCACTCGGTACATTTGCCGTCGTCGATCAGGAAGTGCGGCGTGTCCTGGTAGATCGCGTCGTTCGGGCAGACATCGACGCAAGCCCAGCAATTGACACAGGATTGGGTGATTTGCAGGGCCATTTACGCCACCTTCAGGCTTTCTGCGGCGGGAAGCAGCTTCCCGGTCGCCGCGATTTCCTTGTACACCGCCATCACGGCATCCTCGATCGGCTCCATCGCATGTTCGCCGTTCGGCGCGATGCCGGCAGCTTCCAGCTTGGCCCAGGGTTCAAAACCAACCTTGGAGCAGAGCACGACTTCGCAGCCTTCCAGCACCCGGATGTTGCGGTCGAGCAGCGATTCGGTGGCGCCGGCCTCGGCGACATCGCCATCGCCGCAGGAATCCATGCCGCCGCAGTACAGCTCGGTCTTGCGGTGGCTGATGAAGCGCACGCCTTCCGGCGAGGCTTCGTAGATCAGGAATTCCTTGGCATGGCCGAAGTGCTCGGCGACGACGCCGTTCTTGCCGGCGACCGCCATCAGCACCGGGCGCGAACCTTCCGGGATGCCCTCGTGTTTCGGCTTGACGATGCCGCGCTTGGCGTCGAGCTTCTCGATGATCTCGTCGTGCACCACCTTGCGGCGGACCATGGCGGCTTCGTAATCGACATCCATGACGTCGATCTTGTCGAGCGTGAACTCGTCGCCGCGATCCTCGCCCAGGAGGCCAACCGCATCGGCACGGCACTGGCGGCAGTGGCGCATCATCGCCATGTCGCCGGCGCAGGCATCCTGCAGGTCCTGGAGCATTTCCGGGGTCGGTTCCGGCTGCTCCATGATGCCGTAGTAGGTGCCGTGCTCCGGCTCAGCGATCAGCGGCATGACGTTGTGCAGGAAGGCACCCTTGGCCTTGACGATCTTCGAGACTTCCTTGAGATGCTCGTCATTGACGCCGGGGATCAGCACCGAGTTGACCTTCACCAGGATGCCCCGGTCGGTCAGCATCTGCAGACCCTTCTGCTGCTGCT
>JAGOBB010000003.1 GCA_017983615.1 Azonexus sp. | reverse complement strand
GGGAGAATCTATGCCGGCAAGATTGGTAGCGACCCAATCCAGTATTCATGTCAGCGAAATTTCACGATGCTGTCGACTGACGGTTATTGGAATTCTGTGACGGCCACTTACGGGCCCACCAAGGAAGACGGCACCACGCTCGTGGGCGACCAGGACAAGGCAGCAGCACCGCCTTCCAAAGACAAGCTGGCAAAAGCCAATACCCTGGCAGACCTAGCCTATTATTACTACCATACCGATCTGCGGCCGGGTAGCTGTGGCGTCTGCGAAAACAACGTTCCCGCTTCCGGGACTAAACTAAATGAAGATGATCTAGCCACTCATCAACACATGACCACCTTCACCATTGGCCTCGGCGTAGATGGGTCGTTGGTCTACGAGGATGGATACAAAACCTCGAATATCGGAGATTATGCCAAACTCAAGGCGGAGACGATCTCGTGGCCCGATCCGACCGATGCCGAGGATCTCGATCGCATCGATGATCTTTGGCATGCGGCCGTCAATGGTCGAGGGACCTATCTGAGCGCCAAGAATCCGGAATCCCTAGTAAACGGCCTAAATAACGCGCTCGGTGCGATTGATGCAACCAATGGCTCCGGCGCGGCAGCGGCGGCCAGCAGCCTGGAACCTGTTGAGGGAAATAACGCCTTCTTCGTCGCCAGTTACAACACGGTCACCTGGGATGGTCAATTGAGTGCCAAGACCGTTGATCCGGAAACTGGCAATGTCTCCACCACGACGACCTGGAACGCAGCGGGACTGCTGGATAGCAAAATTGCCAGCAACGGCCTGTCTGATACCCGAACCATCTATACGTCGAACGCCACATCGCTGATCAGTTTTGAATACAGCAATCTCTCGGCAACCCAAAAAGCCTTTTTCAACAACAACCAGCTAAGCCAATACAGCGACTGGTCGGCCAGCCAGATTACCGATGGCACGCAGGAAAATCTCCTGAAATATATTCGTGGTCAGAGTCGTTTCGAGGATCAGGACCGGGACGGTGGGTACGGCACCTACAGCCGGCTGTATCGCGACCGTACCACCACGCTTGGCGACATCGTGCACGCCCAACCGGTTTACGTGCAGGCGACGCCCTACAGCTTTGCCGACAGCGGTTACGCTACATTCAAGAAAGACCAGGAAAACCGGGCGCCCACAGTTTATGTCTCGGCCAACGACGGCATGCTGCATGCATTCAACGCCACGACCGGCGAGGAACGCTGGGCCTATGTGCCGCCGATGGTGATGCCTAACATGTGGCGTCTCGCCGATGCGGATTACACCACCAACCACCGCTACTTCGTCGATGGCCCGCTGACGATTGCCGACATTGACGATGGCGGCACCTGGAAAACCATCCTTATTGGCGCTTTTGGCAAGGGAGGCCGCGGCTACTTCGCGCTGGACATCACAAACCCGACTTCGCCCAAATACCTGTGGAGCTTCACCGCCGACACAAACCCTAATATGGGCTACAGCTATGGCGCTGCGACAGTCACCAAGGTCGACGGAACCTGGGCGGTGCTGTTGCCATCGGGATACAACAATATCCCGGAAGGCGGCAAGTACACCAGCGCAGACGGCATCGGTCGGCTGTTTGTACTCAATGCCGCCAGCGGAAGCCTGATCAAGCAAATTTCGACGGGTAGCGGCTCGGTATCGACGCCGAGCGGGTTGGCCAAGATCAATCCGCGGGTCCAGTTTTTTGAAACGGACAATACGGCCACGTTGGCCTACGGTGGAGACCTGTTGGGCAACCTCTGGCGTATTGACCTGCTCAACGGAACGGCAACCAGGATCATTGCCCTGGGCAGCAACCAGCCGATCACCGTGGCACCCGAGATTGCCGATGCCAGCGGCAAGACGGTGCTGTATTTCGGCACCGGTCGCTACTTGTCCCAGGACGATCTTTCCCTGAGTACGCAGCAAGCCATCTACGGGGTCAAGGACAACGGAACGAGCGAGATTTCGATCAGTAGTCTGGTCGAGCAGACGATTACCAACAACATACTCAGCGCCAACGCTGTTGACTGGAATCTCAATGGCGGCTGGTTCATCAATCTCTTGGACGACAAGGAGCGCGTCGCGCTCGAAGCCAAATTGGTCGTTGGTACCTTGGTGGTCGCCAGTATTGTCCCCGAGGCCAGCGAATGCGAGCCGGGAGGAAAGGGCAACCTCTACTTCATCGACTATTTCAACGGCGGAAGCGTTGATGGCGAGCAATCCGTATTCACTTATGACTCACCGATTGTCGGCATGTCCGCGATCATGACCAAGGAAGGGCTCAAGGTGGTTCCGGTGACCGCCGATGGCAAAATCGGCAGCCCGCGCAAGATTCCAAAAAGGCCACCGGGGAGTGGTGGTGCCGAGTCAGGAAGACGGCTTATGTGGCGAGAGCTTGTTGAATAGGCGTTGTCTTACCCATAAAAACGCCCCTTTCCGGGGCGTTTTTTTCTGCTATTGGCGCTTCACTGGCGCCCTCGCCACTTCGCTGGTGCTTCATGTTGGGGTCTTGCTATTCTGTTGCAACGAACTTGCGGACAGAACCCCGAGCGGGTACGTCCATGCCACTAGACCCAGGCAGGCAATACCTGCGACGCTTACCCTCCCTGAGAACTTGAACAGTCAGCTTTCGACAAGCAGCGCTCCCATTGAAGCGGGGTCGAATGACATTGATTCCGGCCCAGAATCGACAACTGCTACGCCAACCGATCCAAGCAGGAGGTCATCACCAGCTGTTGAAACCGAAACACCTCGTGCCGCCCCTGTGCGCTACTTCGAACGTCAAGAAGTGGATCGCCCCCCCAGAATCATCGACAACCTGGATGCAAGAGACGGCCCCCTCGAAATAGCGCTAGCCAAATTTGACGTCGATGGTTCAATTGTTATCGAGTGCATGATCAGTGACAGAGGCTTGGTGGACAACGTGATTGTAGTCAACACCACGCTTCCAGAATCGGTTGTGCGCATTGTTCTCGAGCAGGCCAAGCTGGCAAGTTTTATCCCCGCCAGGCTGAATCACGTTGCCGTACCAAGCAGGATTCTGATCGAGCTATCAATTCGGGAAAAGCCCAAGCCCTCCCCCACCTAGCTCGCCACGGTTCTGTTAACCTAGGTAGCCAGTTCCTTTGGCAAGGGAAAGGAGACTCCCTCCTCAACTGCCTCAAGTTGAACAGTCAAGGCATTTGTCGACACCTGGATACGGTCAACTACGCGCTGAACCAGAATATCTGGCGCCGAAGCTCCTGCCGTTACGCCAACCCGCCGCCGTCCGGCCAGCCAAGCCACATCAATCTCATCGGCGCCATCAACCAGATAGGCCGCGACTCCGCGAGCCAGCGCAACTTCCTTCAGCCGGCGTGAATTGGAGCTATTCGGGCTACCAACCACAATGACCAGATCGCAGGTTTCGGCCAGCGCCTTGACTGCGTCCTGGCGGTTCTGGGTGGCGTAGCAGATGTCGTCTTTTTTCGGCCCCTGGATATCCGGGAAGCGCTGCTTCAGGGCGTCGATGACGATGGTGGCATCGTCTACGGAGAGCGTGGTCTGGGTGACGAAGGACAGGTGTTCGGAGTCATTGACCTGCAGATTCGCAACATCCTCGGCGGTTTCGACCAGGTACATCCCCGCCTCGCTCTGCCCCATCGTTCCTTCGACCTCGGGGTGACCCTTATGGCCGATCATGACGACTTCCCGGGTCTGGTTGCGCATCTTGCCGACTTCGACGTGCACCTTGGTGACCAGCGGGCAGGTGGCATCGAAGACTTTCAGCCCGCGCGCTTCGGCATCGGCACGGACTGCCTTGGAGACGCCGTGGGCGCTGAAGATGACTGTGCTGCCGGCCGGCACTTCGTCGAGTTCCTCGATGAACACCGCCCCTTTGGCGCGCAGGTCGTCGCAGACGAACTTGTTGTGCACGACTTCGTGGCGGACGTAGATCGGGGCGCCGAATTTTTCCAGCGCCCGCTCGACGATGGCGATGGCGCGTTCGACGCCGGCGCAGAAGCCGCGGGGGTTGGCGAGGATGATTTCCATTACATGATTCCGATGATTTCCACCTCGAAGCGGATCGTTTTTCCGGCCATCGGGTGGTTGAAGTCGAACAGGGCGTGCGTGGCATCCAGCTCGCGCAGGAAACCGGCGAAGGTGCCGCCGTTGGGCGCGGTGAATTCGACGACGGAATTTTCCTTGAGTTCCATTTCAGCCGGCAATCCGCTACGCGCGATGCGCTCGACCAAGCGGTCGTTGTGCTGGCCGAAGGCCTGCGCCGGCTCGAGTTCGAAGACGAAGCGCTCGTGCGCCGGCAGGCCGACCAGCACCGATTCGAGATTTTCGGCCAGCTGGCCGCTACCCATCTGCAGCGTTGCCGGGCTCATGTCGAAGGTCGACAGAAATTCCTCGCCGTCGAGCGTGGTGATCCGGTAATGCAGGGTCAGGAAGCTGTCGGAACGGACGGTGGTGCTCATCGGGGATTTTCTTTCTTGTTTGCTAGGGTCAGCTGCTCGACGACGAGCAAAATGGCGCCGACCGTGATCGCCGAATCGGCGACGTTGAAAGCCGGCCAGTAGAAACCGGCGGCATGCCATTGAATGAAATCGACGACCGCGCCGAAGCGGACACGGTCGATGACGTTGCCCAGTGCGCCGCCCATGACCAGCGTCAGGGCCAGCGAGAGCAGCTTCTGCTGCGGATGCTGGCGGAGCACGACGGCGATCCAGCCGGAAATGCCGATCGCCAGCGCCGTGAACAGCCAGCGCTGCCAGCCCGGCTGGTCGGCCAGGAAGCTGAAGGCGGCGCCGGGATTGAAGGTTAGCACCCAGTTCCAGAACGGCGCGACGTAGATCGTCTCGCCGAAGCGGATGTTCTCCAGCACCAGCCACTTGCTCAACTGGTCGAGGACGATGATGACCCCGGCCAGCGCATACCAGTGTGCCGCCTTAGGCACAGGTGCGGACCTCGCCTTCGCCGTGCAGGTTGCTGACGCAGCGACCGCACAGACCCGGATGGGCTGCATCGGCACCGACATCCTCACGAACGTGCCAGCAACGCTCGCACTTGGCGTGGTCGAGCGGCGTGGCGATGACGGCTTCGTTGTCGTCGCGGAATGCTACGGTCGATGAGCAAATTAAGACAAATTTCAAATCGTCGCCGAGCGAAGCCAGCGCCTCGTACTTCTCGCCGGCACAGCGGATTTCCACCGCCGCCTGGAGCGCCGAGCCGATCTTGCCGGCTTCGCGCTGTTCCTCCAGGGCCTTGGTCACATCAGCCCGCGCCGTGCGGATCAGTGCCCACTTGGCCAGCAGTTCGCCCTCGCCTTCCGGCTTCGGCAGTTCGTGCCAGAGCTGGAACATCACCGACTCGTCGTCCTTGCCGGTCAGCACCTGCCAAACTTCCTCGGCGGTGAAGGCGGTGATCGGTGCCAGCAGGCGGACGAAAGCCTGGGTGATGTGCCACAGCGCCGATTGCGCGGAACGGCGGGCAACCGATTTGGGTGCCGTCGTATACAAGCGGTCCTTCAGGATGTCGAGGTAGAAGCCGCCGAGATCTTCGGAACAGAAGGTCTGCAGGGCCTGGACGACGCGGTGAAACTCGTAGCGATCATAGTCGGCGCGGCAGTTGTCCTGCAGTTCGCGGGTCAGTGCCAGCGCGTAGCGGTCGATTTCCAGCCATTGCCCGACCGGCAGCATGTCGGCCTGGGCGTCGAAGTCAGAGACGTTGGCGAGCAGGAAGCGCAACGTGTTGCGGATGCGGCGGTAGCCTTCGACGACGCGCTTCAAGATTTCGTCGGAAATGGTCAGTTCGCCGGAGTAGTCGGTCGAGGCCGTCCACAGGCGCAAAATGTCGGCGCCCATCTTGTCCGAGACCTGCTGCGGCGCGATGACGTTGCCCTTGGACTTGGACATCTTGTGGCCCTTGCCGTCGACGACGAAGCCGTGCGTCAGCAGCGCCTTGTACGGGGCGCGGCCATCGATGGCACAGCCTGAAAGCAAGGATGACTGGAACCAGCCGCGATGCTGGTCGGAGCCTTCGAGATAAAGGTCGGCCGGATAAGTATGCTCGGCGGCGTGCGAGCCGCGCATGACGTGCCAGTGGGTCGTACCGGAATCAAACCAGACGTCCAGCGTATCCTTCATCTTGACGTACTGGTCGGCCTCGGCGCCCAGCAGTTCGGCCGCGTCGAGGCTGAACCAGGCTTCGATGCCAGCTTTCTCGACACGCTGGGCGACCTGTTCGATCAGTTCGGCGGTACGCGGATGCGGCAGGCCGGTTTCCTTGTGCAGGAAGAACGGAATCGGCACGCCCCAGTTGCGCTGGCGCGAGACGCACCAGTCCGGCCGGGTTTTCATCATGCCTTCCAGGCGGGCGCGGCCCCAGGCCGGGAAGAACTGGGTTTCGTCAACGGCGCGCTCGGCGATCCAGCGCAGGGTAGAAGCGTTTTCGTTGGTCTTGTTGTCCATGCCGATGAACCACTGCGTCGTCGCCCGGAAAATGATCGGCGTCTTGTGACGCCAGCAGTGCGGATAGCTGTGTTTGATTTTTTCGTTTTTAAGCAGCCGACCGTAGCATTCGAGTTCCTGCAGCACCAGCGGATTGGCTTCCCAGACCGTCTTGCCGGCCAGCTCGCCGACCGACAGCGCCGGCGTCGTGCTGATGAAACGGCCGTCGTTGCCGACCGGGTTGTTGACCGGCAGGCCGTATTTCTTGCCGATGTTGTAGTCGTCTACGCCGTGGGCCGGCGCGGTGTGCACCAGGCCGGTACCGGCCTCGGTGGTAACGTGGGTACCGCAGATGATCGCCACGTCGCGCGGCTGGAACGGGTGCTTGAGCAGAATCTGGTCGAGCTTTTCACCCTTGCAGGAAGCGACGATCTCGGCCTCCAGGCCGTAGCGTTGCAGGCAGGCCTCGGCCAGCTCATGGACCAGGATCAGCGAACCCTTGGCGGTTTCATAGAGGTCGTACTGCAGCTCCGGATGGACGCTGACTGCCTCGTTGGCCGGCAGCGTCCACGGCGTCGTCGTCCAGATCACCGCAAAGGCCGGGCCGCGCAGATGGGTGAGGCCAAAGGCATGGGCCAACTTTTCGGCGTGGTTCTCATGCACCTCGAAGGCGACATCGATGGCCGGCGAGTTCTTGTCCTCGTATTCGACTTCCGCCTCGGCCAGCGCCGAACCGCAATCCAGGCACCAGTTGACCGGCTTTAGGCCCTGGTAGAGGTAGCCCTGCTCCAGAATCTTGCCCAGGGCGCGGATTTCGCCGGCCTCGGCCGAGAAATTCATGGTCAGGTAGGGATTGCCCCAGTCGCCCAGCACGCCGAGCCGGATGAAATCCTTCTTCTGGCGCTCGACCTGTTCGGCCGCGTAGGCGCGCGACAACTCGCGGACCTTGTCGGCCGGAATGTTCTTGCCGTGCTGCTTTTCGATCTGGTGTTCGATCGGCAGGCCATGGCAATCCCAGCCCGGCACGTAGGGCGCATCGAAGCCGGAAAGCGTCTTCGAGCGGACGATGATGTCCTTGAGCACCTTGTTGACCGCGTGGCCAATGTGGATGTCGCCATTGGCGTAGGGCGGGCCATCGTGCAGCGTGAAACGCGGGCGGCCGGCGCAGACTTCGCGGATGCGCTGGTAAAGCTTTTTCTCCTGCCACTGGGCGACCCATTGCGGCTCGCGCTTGGGCAGGTCGCCGCGCATCGGGAAAGCGGTGTCCGGCAGGTTCAGGGAGTCTTTGTAATCAGCCATTTTGCGTGCTCACAGCTTGAAGTAGGCCCGGGCGGCCGCGGCGTCTGCCGCGATCTGCGCCTTGAGGGCATCGAAATTGGGAAAACGTTGCTCGTCGCGCAACTTGTGCACAAAACGAACCGAAATGTGCGCGCCGTAGATGTCGCGGTCAAAATCAAACAGATGCACTTCCAGCAAGGGCCGCGTACCGCCAACCGTCGGCCGGATGCCGAGATTGGCAACGCCGGGCAGCGGCTGCTCACCCAGCCCGCGCACTTCGACGGCAAAAACACCAGTCATCGGCAGCGGATTGTGGCGGATGCGGATATTGGCCGTCGCGAAGCCGAGTTGCCGTCCGACCTTGTCGCCATGCGACACCTGGCCGTCGATCATGTAGGGCCGGCCAAGCAGACGCGCGGCGCAAGCCATGTCACCCGTTGCCAGCGCCTGACGGACCGCCGAACTCGACACCCGCTCGCCGTCGACCGTCACGCTGCCCATTGCCTCGACGGTAAAGCCGAAGCGCTGGCCGGCTGCCTGCAGGAGGCTGAAATCGCCCGTACGGCCGCGACCAAAGCGGAAATCATCGCCAATGATCAAATGCTGAACCCGACAGCCCTGCACCAGCACCTGCTCGATGAATTCGTCGGCCGAGAGCCCGGCGAAAGCGGCGTTGAACGGACAGATCATCGTATGCGTCGCACCACACTCCGCCAGCAACTCCAGCTTCTCGCGCAATGTCGTCAGGCGGGCCGGCGCCGAGGCCGGCGCAAAAAATTCGCGCGGATGCGGCTCGAAAGTCAGCACGATTGGGACCAATTCGCCATCTCGGGCCACTTCGGAGAGGCGTCGGAGCAAGGCCGCGTGCCCAAGATGCACGCCATCGAAGTTGCCGATGGCGAGCACAACAGGAACAGGAATAGGACGCGAATAGCCGCGAAAGACGCGCATGGGCAGACTGGCAAGAAAAACGTTGAATTATAACGATCTAAGGGCATTGACGGATACCGGAACGATCCCTGACCCTTGCCAGGGCGCGAATAATCTGTCAAACATGGCAATCCCGTTTTCGCTATAATTATCGAGATTGACAAAACTAATGCCACCGCCATTCGATGCTTGAACTGATCAGCCATGTAGTCCAGATTTCGGCGCGTCGAGACCGCACCGAGATCAACTCGGCCATGGTCGATACCTTGCTCGATCTATTCCATCCCCAGCGCCTGACCATCTACCGCTGCTACGCCGGCGGCAAGAAGACCGTGGTTTTCGCCTGTGCCGGCGCCGGGCCCAATGGCCAGTTCCTGCGCAATGCCTATCTGCCCGACCGGGACTATTGCCAGGCGATCGACCGAGATCCTCTGCTCAATCGCTGCCGCAAGGAAATGTCTGTCGTCCTCGACATACTCGAGGACGGCTCGCATCGCATCGTATTCCCCGTCATCCGGCTCGATGAACCCGTCTATCTGATCGACCTGTCCCTTTCAGAAGAGTTTTCGGCTGACCAGCGCGTCACGCTGATGGGCCTGATCGAGTATTTCGGCAACCACATCGCCCTGCTTGACTACGGCGAGGCCGATACCCTGACCGGGCTGGCCAGCCGCAAGACCTTCGACAAGCATCTGTTCGAATTGCTCGGTCGTGCTGCGACTGACGAAATGCAGGGCTACTCGGGGAGCACGCCCAGCCGCCGCCACGGCAAGCCGGAAGGCACGCACTGGCTGGCCGTTTGCGACATCGACCACTTCAAGCGGGTCAATGACGATTTCGGGCACCTGATCGGCGACGAGGTCCTGATCCTGCTCGCCCAGGCCATGCGCCATTCCTTCCGTTTTGACGACCAACTCTTCCGTTTCGGCGGCGAGGAATTCGTCGCGTTGCTTCAGCCGACCGAACAGGAATTCGCCATTGCCACGCTGGAACGCTTCCGCAAGACGGTCGAGACCCAGATATTCAGCCGAGTCGGCCATGTCACGGTCAGCATCGGCTTCAGCGAACTACTGCCCAATGACACGCCGACCGATGCAATTGATCGGGCCGACGAAGCGCTCTATTACGCCAAGCGCAACGGCCGCAACCGGGTCGAGTGCTATGAAAAGCTGGTCGCCGACGGCAAACTCGCCGCCAAGGAAGTCGCCAAGGGCGAAGTCGAGCTGTTCTAGCCCAACACGGCCAGTTTGGCTTTC
Source organism: Azonexus sp. (assembly GCA_017983615.1). Taxonomy (GTDB): domain Bacteria; phylum Pseudomonadota; class Gammaproteobacteria; order Burkholderiales; family Rhodocyclaceae; genus Azonexus. Next base: position 227,248 of record JAGOBB010000003.1, on the reverse strand, counting down.
GGGCCGGGCGGATGCTTGATGAAGTACTGGCGGATGCCACGGACGATCGCCCCGGCCAGCTTTTCCTGATAGGCGTCGTCGTTCAGTCGCTGCTCTTCTTCCGGGTTCGAAATGAAGGCTGTTTCAATCAGCGCCGACGGGATGTCCGGCGCCTTGAGCACCGCAAACCCGGCCTGTTCGACACTGGCCTTGTGCAGGGTGTTGATGTGACCCAATTCGCCGAGCAGGTATTTGCCCAGTTTCAGGCTATCGTTGATGGTCGCCGTCTGCGACAAATCGAGTAGCGTGCGGGCCAGGAAAAGATCCTTGCTGCCGAGATTGACGCCGCCGATCAGGTCGGCCTGGTTTTCCTTCTGGGCCAGCAGGCGGGCCTGGGTGCTGGATGCGCCCTTCTCGGACAGCACGAACACCGACGACCCTCTGGCATCCGGTCTGATCCAGGCATCGGCATGGATCGACAGGAAGAGATCGGACTGCACGCGACGGGCCTTCTGGACACGCATCTGCAACGGCACGAAGAAGTCGGAATCGCGGGTCAGCACGGCGCGCATATTCGGCTCAGCGTCGATCCGCGCCTTCAGGCGACGTGCGACTTCGAGCGTGACGTTCTTTTCATAGGTGCCAGCCTTGCCAACGGCACCGGGGTCTTCGCCACCGTGCCCGGGATCGAGCGTGATGGTGACCAGGCGATCGACAATCGGCTTGCCTGACTTCTTGCTGGTGTGCACCTCGGGCGCTTCGACCGGCTTGTCGGCCTTGCCCTGCGCAGTCTCTGTCGGGCGCGAGTCGGCAATCTGGAAATCCTGCTCGGCCTTCAGCGGCTCGACGGCATCCTTGCGGCCTTCAAGCAGCGCCATCATCGGATCGGGCGGATTGACAGGATAGACGTCGAGAACCAGGCGACGGCCATACTCGCCGGCTGGTTCGAGCGTGAACACCTGCGGATTGACCTTGCCCTTCAATTCCATGACTAGGCGAACGACGCCGGGCTTGAAGCGGCCGGCGCGCAGCAGCTTGATGTTGGGGTCGTCGGTCGTCAGCTTGCGGGCGAGGCTGTCGAGGACACTGTTGAATTCGACGCCCTCGATGTCGACGACCAGGCGATCCGGGTTCTCGACCGTGAAGTGGGTAAATTTGAGCGGTGCGTCGTGTTCGAGCGTGACGCGGGTGTAATCAGCGGCCGGCCAGATGCGCACAGCGAGGACGGACGGCAGCTTGCTCGCGGCGCCGGCCAGCGGCGTCACGGAGAAGATCAGGGAGGCGCCGGCGAATCGCAGGAGCTGTCGGCGCCCATGGCTGGGATGAGCGCGTTCAGACATGTTTTCCCTTTCGGTGTATCTGCCACGGCTTCGAGGACACGCCCGAAACCCGCATGATGAAGGCGCAGCCGCAGGTCTGGCGCCGGAACGCAGCCAGCAGCACGTTCCGGCCACTCGACCAGACAGACCGCAGTATCGTTAAAGTATTCATCAAAGCCCGCATCGAGAAACTCCTCTGGGGACTCGAAACGATAAAAATCAAAGTGATATAAGTATAAGCTCGAAATTACGTAAACTTCAACCAGTGAATAGGTCGGACTTTTGACCGGACCAGTATGGCCGAGCGCCCGGATCATCGCCCGTGACAGCGTGGTTTTGCCGGCGCCTAGATCGCCTTCGAGGAAAATGACCAGCCCCGGCTGCAGCAATGGCGCCAGCATTTCGCCCAGGCGCTGGGTGGCCGCCTCGTCGGGCAATTGAAAAACGGCGGTAACATCGGGGCTATGCACGATCAGGACTCCACGGTGGATTACGCGGCGCTCAAGGAAAAAATCCGCGAGGCCGGCAGGGAACTGGGCTTTGCCGCCGTCGGCGTGGCGCGGGCCGAACCCGGGCCGGCCGTCGAGCGGATGCGCGAATGGCTGGCGGCAGGCCGCCACGGCGAGATGGATTATATGGCCCGCCATGCCGAATTGCGCGCCCACCCGCAGCAGCTGCACCCGGGAACGGTCACCGTAATCAGCGCCGCGCTCGACTATCTGCCGCACGCCAAAACCGCCGACCAGCCGGAACAGGCGGCGATTTCCCGCTACGCCCAGGGACGCGACTACCACAAGGTCATCCGCAACCGCCTGCAGAAGCTGGCCGATGCCATCGCCGCAATCACCGGCCCCTTCGGCTACCGCGTCTTTTCCGATTCGGCGCCGGTCATGGAAGTCGAATTCGCCCGCCAGGCCGGACTCGGCTGGCGCGGCAAGCACACGCTGCTGCTGTCGAAACAGGGTTCATGGCGTTTTCTCGGCGACATCTACACCGACCTCCCCCTGCCGCCCGACGCCCCGGTCGAGGAGCACTGCGGCACCTGCACCGCCTGCCTGACCGCCTGCCCGACCGGCGCCATCGTCGCCCCCTACCAGGTCGATGCCCGGCGCTGCATTTCCTACCTGACCATCGAGCTGGCTGGCCCGATCCCCGAAGAGTTCCGCCCACTGATCGGCAACCGCATCTACGGCTGCGACGACTGCCAGCTATGCTGCCCGTGGAACCGTTTCGCGCAGCTCGGCGACCGCGAATTCGCGCCACGGCACGGCCTGGACAGTGCCACGTTGATCGAGCTGTTCGCCTGGACGGAAGCCGAATTCGACCAACGACTGGCCGGCAACCCAATCCGCCGCATTGGCCACGAACGCTGGCTGCGCAACCTCGCAGTCGCCCTCGGCAACGGAAATGCTACGGTCGAGGCAAAAAAAAGCCTGAAATCGAAAAACGACCATCCGAGCGCGCTGGTTCGGGAACACGTCAAATGGGCAATGAATCGACTGGATGCACAAGCTGGCAGCGCTGACGCGTTATCGGCATAGCAAGCCCGGCGGCGCTCAGAGCGGACGCGCCCGGCCGTTCCACTCCAGCACAAAAGGCAGGATTTCATCAGCCGGCAGCGGGCGGCTGTAGAGAAAACCTTGGAGCAGGTCACAGCCGAGGTGTTTCAGATGATCGCGCTGGCTGTCGGTCTCAACGCCCTCGGCCACCAGATCGAGCCCCAGATTGTGGCCAAGGACGATGGTCGCCGAGCAGATGGCGGCATCGTCGCTATCGTTGTCGATCTCCTTGACGAAGCTGCGGTCGAGCTTCAAGCGGTGGATCGGCAGGTGCTTCAGATAGGACAGCGACGAATAGCCGGTCCCGAAATCGTCGATGGCCAGCACGATACCCATATCGCTCAACTGCTCGAGAATGGCGATCGTGGCCTCCGGGTTCTGCATCGCCGTACTTTCCGTAATTTCGAGCTCCAGATCCTCGGGGCGGAGATCGTAGGCCGCCAGCGCGCCGTGCACGACGACCGGCAGGTTCTCGTGACGCAACTGCTGCGTCGACAAATTGACGGCTATCCGCACCCCGTCCATCCCGGCGTCCTTGAATTCACGGAGCTTCCGACACGACTCCCAGAACACCCAGTCGCCCAGCGGCTGGATCAAGCCGGTTTCCTCGGCGATCGGGATAAAGGTGTTCGGCGGGATCATCCCCCACTCCGGATGCATCCAGCGGCTGAGGGCTTCGAGACCGGTGATCCGGCCGCTGGTAATGTCGATCTGCGGCTGGAAGTGGAGAACGAACTCCGGCGCGCCGAGCAGCGAGGTTTCGCGGATTGCCTTGCGCAGGCCGTTTTCCAGACGAAGCCTTTCCTTGGCCGCCGAGTTCATACTGGCCGCAAAGAACTTGTAGTTGTTACGGCCGCTTGATTTCGCGTGGTACATCGCGGCATCGGCATTCTTGAGCAGCGTCTCCGAGTCTTCGCCATCGGCGGGAAAGACGGCGATCCCGATGCTGGGCGTGGAAAAAATCATATTGCCGTCGAAATCGTGCTGCTCCTCGAGCGAATGCTGCAGTTTGCTGGCAATGCCGGCAACGCAAAGCGCATTGTCGATGTCACGGAGGACGATGACGAATTCGTCCCCGCCCAGGCGCGCCACGACATCGCTGGCCCGCACACAATTCTTCAGCCGCTCGGAGATGCCGACCAGCAACTTGTCCCCGAAGTGGTGGCCCAGCGTGTCGTTAACCTGCTTGAAGTTATCCATGTCGATCACCAGGATCGCCACATGACTGCCATTCCGCCGGGCCACCGCAAATGCATTGTCCATTTGCGCCTCAAGCGCAACGCGGTTCAGCATCCCGGTCAGCGGGTCGTGGTGGGCCAGGTGAAACAGGCGTTCAGCCGCATCCTTGCGGTCGCTGATATCGACGAAGCTGGCGATATAGTTCTCGATGCGCCCCGCCGCATCGCGGACCGTCGAAATGGCCAGCCATTTCGGATAGACGCTGCCATCGCTGCGCCGATCCCAGACCTCCCCCTGCCAGAAACCCTTGTCGGCGATGCCCTGCCACATCTCGGCATAGACTTCCCGCTTGGTGTGGCCCGAGGCGAGGATGCTGGGATTTCACCCGAGGACATCTTCTGCCAGATACCCGGTCATCTTGGAAAAAGCCGGGTTGACCATGATGATCCGGTTCTCCGCATCGGTGATGACAATAGCCTCGCCAACGCATTCGAACGCCTTCGCCATCAGCCGTAGCCGGGCGATTTCTGTCTCCGTACATTGCATATGGGTGCAATTTTTCTGTATTTGTATGGCCGCACTTTACTTCGAAAAGCCGGGAATGCACATCCCGGGTTCACATCAGCGAGCCGCGATGTCGTTTTCGACTGTCTGAAAGGAAATACACAAGCCGGCCATGGCTTGTCTAGCGCAGACGGACCGAAAAGGTCTAGCGGGCGACCGGCCGCCCCGGGTCGGCGCACCATTCGCTCCACGAACCGGCGTAGAGGCGCGAGCCGGGCAGGCCGGCGATTTCCATGGCCACCATGTTCAGACAGGCCGAGACGCCGGAGCCGCATTGATGGACGACCTGGTCCGGCAATGAGCCGGCGAACACGGCCAGCCACTCGGCGCGCAGATCGGCGGCCGGCTTGAAGCGACCATCGGGCTGCAGGTTGTCCTTGAAGAAGCGATTGACCGCGCCGGGGATATGGCCACCGACCGGGTCGATGGTTTCGTTCTCACCGCGAAAACGGTCGGCGCTGCGCGCATCAACCAGATGCATGTGCGGCGTCTCGATGCGTTCCAGCACGTAATCCGCCTTGACCAGCCCGTCCTGCGGCCGGGCCACGAAGGTTCGCGGGCTCAGCGTCGGAAGCACCTCGGTCAGCACCCCGCCCGCAGCCTGCCAGGCCTGCAGGCCGCCATCGAGCAGCGCCACGCTATCATGCCCGAGCCAGCGCAGCAACCACCACAAACGCCCGGCGATCATGCCCTGGGCGTCGTCGTAGACGACAACCTGCGTGGTCGCGCCAATGCCGATCTCACCCAGCCGCTTCGCCAGCTTTTCCGCATCGGGCAGCGGATGCCGCCCGTTGCTGCCGGTCATCGGTCCCGACAGGTCGCGGTCGCAATGCAGGAAGACGGCGCCGGGGATGTGCCCCGCACCATACGCACGCTCGCCGTAGCCGGTATCAGCCAGCTGGTGACGGACATCGACGACCAGCCAGGACGGGTCGTCGAGATGCGCCTGCAGCGTGGCGACGTCGACCAGCGTCGTGTAGCTCACCGCTTATTCTTCCAGCCAGACCTTGGCTTCGTCGGCATTGTCAAAGACCTCGACGTCGGCATTGACGAAGGTCTGCGACAACCAGGCGCTCCATGTCACCCACTGGCTGTCGGTGACCACGGCCACTTTCTTGAAATCGTTGGCATGGGCGCGCGAGAACTTGACTTCCTCCCAGGCCACGTCGAGCGTCAACCCGGCCATCTGGCTGAGGTCGAAATAAAGATCGACCGGCCCTTCGAATTTGACCTTGAAATTGACGACTTCCTCGAATTCCTTGTAGTCGGCCAGCGTGAATTCGCCGAACACGGAAACATTGACGCGGTTCGGTTGATGGTCGATGACGATCATGATTTGGCTCCGTTGTTGTTTGTCTCAGTTTAGCCCGAAAAGCGCCACCAGCAACGGCCCAAGGGAAAACTCCGCGACAAAATCACTGCCCTTCCTCGCATGACTTCAAGGCCTCCGCGAAGCCCGGCAGCAGGGCGACGACTTCGAGCCGGGCCTTGCCCCGCCGGCTCTCCCATTCACCGCTCTCCGCCTCGCCGCGCAAGCGGGTAAGGAAGAACTTGAACTGCTTGCCCATTTTTCGCTGACTGCCCTCGGCCACCGACAACCAGTGCCCCCGTTCGCCCGGTACGTCTTCGCTGACCAGCATCCTGTCGACTGCTTCCTGCAGGTTGCGCCATTCGCCTGATTGCCGGCTGGTATCGGGCAACTGCGCCGTCAGCAATTGCCTGGCTTCCGCCAGCCGTCCCTGCGCCCGCAGGGTCCACATCAGCGAACTGACCAGTGGCGGCTCCTTCCGGAGCGCTCCGGGCAGGCCAAGGAGCAGCTTTTCCGCCGCTCCCGGCTGCTGATGGGCCAGATGAAACCAGACGACCGGCTCGATTTCCCAGGCGAAATGCTCGTCGGTAGCGTCCAGCATCAATTGCAATTCCTTGCCTGCTTCGGCAGTTTCCCCCTGTGCATCGAGCTGGCGTGCCAGCGCAATCCGGTCCATTGCCAGGAGGTGGACATTTGCGTTGAGCGGGGCGGCGCTGCGCACAGATATCGCCTCGCGTAGATAGGCAATGCGCCTTGCCGGGTCAGTGGCGTCCTGCCAGTTCAGGATTTCCAGCACCTCGGCCAGACGTTGCCGCCCTGTCGGCGGCAAGGCGCGCAATTGCGGCAGCAGGTCGAGGTGCTGTTGGCGGGCGAGGTTCGGCTCGGCCAGCCGGGCCAGTGCCAATTGCGCGTCGAGACGACGCAAATCGCCCGGAATCGCGTTGAAGGCCGCGCTTTCGCTCAGGGCGGCAGCATAGTGTTGGCTGGCCTGCTCGTCGTCTTCCCTGTCCTCAAACCACTGGCCGGCCTCCCAATGCACCGCGTAACGCGCCTCTGGCGACGGTGCGGCGGCCAGCTTCCGGTCCCAGTCGGGCATCGGCTGGGCGGCTTGCGCCGCTGTGGTGGCAAACAGCGAGGCATAAGCGCCTTGCGGCATGCCGGTGTGCCAGAGAATGGCGATCGGCAGGGCAATGCTGGCCAGATAGGCGGAAAGGCCGAGCGCACTTTCCTTCAGCGTCGGAGCCCTGCCGTGAATCAGCGGCTGCAGCATGCGGACGATCTGGACGCGATGGGCAAAGGCAGGCAATTTCCCAGCGTCCACCGCTCGCAGGCGGCGGAAGATCGCGGTCGGAATATCGCTTTCCGCCACCAGATCGATACCGGACAGCATGCGCAAACGCCGCCACAACCCGGGAATGCCGAGCGCCAGCAGGACAGCGGCGGCGGCCAGCGCTGCGCTGCCGAGCAACAGGGCGATGCCGATCAGCGCCAGCACGCTGACCGCGAAGAAGGCAAAGCGGAAACGCGGCCGGCGGGCGAACAGGAAGGTATCGACGATTTGCCCGCCGTCGAGCGGCGTCAGGGGCAGCAGGTTGAACAGATTGATGACCAGCGCCATGACGCCAATTTTCAGCAGCAGGGGGCCACCCTGCCCGGCGATGGCGATTTCCAGGCACACCACGGCCAGGATCAGGCCGGGCAGCGGGCCGGCCAACAGCACGACAAGTTTTTGCCAGGGACCAGCGTCGTCCTTGCGACCGAAGGCGACAGCACCAATGAACGGGAGAACGAGAACGCTCAGCTGGCGGTAGCCCAAGGCCCGCATCGCCAGCGCATGGCCGAATTCGTGAAAGAGCAGCACGCCGAGCAGCACCGGCACCATGTCCCACGACACCAGGTAGCCGAGGGCGGCCGAGCCGGCCAGCGCGCTCAGCCCGAACCACAGCAGCTTGCCTCGACGCGTCATGCCGGTGCCGGCCTCGATGGCTTCCTGAGCCCCCCAGGCGCGGCGGTCGGCGATCAGGCTCAGCGCCGGATCTTCGGGCTGCGTCATCGCCGGCAGCGCGGCCAGTTGCCGGTTGCCGGCCAGCACCTGACGGAGGAAACGGTAGGCACCGTTAGCAGTCAGTCGCCAGTCGTCACCATCCGACGCTAATATCCCGATGGATTGCAGATGACGATAGCTGTCGGCCATGAACTCGCGATGGCGGCGCCGTATCTCATCGTCGTCAGTCAGCAAAGCTTCGTTGATCGCCGCCAGCCGACGCCGATGGAAAGCCCAGTGTTCCTCCAGACTGGCGGCCAGCGCATCGGCCACCTGCCAGCCCGGTGGCATGGGGAGCAGCAGGTGCATGCGGCGATTCTCGGTGAGCAGTCCGCCACTGGGGAAATGGGTGGAAAAGGTCACCGCTGTCGCCATACCGGGTTCGGGCGCTTCGGCAAGCATGACGGCGGCTCGCGAGGCGCCTTCGGGGTGACGGTAGACATCCATCCAGATCGGCTCGAGGCCCGGGCAACGAAGACCAGGGGGAATCTTCAGCGTTTCGGAATACTGAAAGCCGAAAGCGGCAAGTCGTTCGGCCATCGGCTCGAAGACGGCTGCAATGTCAGCCGGCATTTGCTCCCGCCCGACGACCTGAACCTCGCCTGCAGCGAAGCGCATGCGCATCAGGCGCAGCACCGCCAAGACCAGGCGGCTGCCGACCACAGCCAGCCAGAGGGCAAGCGCGGCGACCGGCACCCACAGGACTTCATTCAACGCCATCGTCTGCCACTTCCCGAAATGGATATTCGCCGCATTCTACGACGTCGAGCCCGGTCGATCGAATCAGTCCTGCTCGACCGGGCTGGCCCGCGAAAAGTGTGTGGCGGCAATACCGGAGAGGATGATCAGGCCGATGGCGAACCACGAGGAGGCACCAATCACCTCGCCCCAGATCAGCATGCCGAACAGGCTGGAGAAGATCACCGTGCTGTAGGCCAGCGCTGCCGACATCATCGTCTTGCCGCGGCTGTAGGCGCGGGTCATGGCCAGCTGGGCGCAGGTGGCGAAGCTGGCGACGCCGAGCAGGATCAGCCCGCTGCGCAGGTCGACGGCGTGGATTTCGCTGAAAGCCAGCCACAGGCCGGCGCCGACCGAGGAGACCAGCGAGAAATAGAACACCGTGCGCGTTTCCGGCTCGCCGCGGGCGCCGAGTTCGCGCACGCTGAAATAGGCCATGCCAGCCAGCACGCCGGAACCTAGGCCGACCAGCCCGCCGAACAGCTGGTCGGCGTGAAAGGTCGGCTTCAACAGCAGGACGACGCCGACCAGCCCGACGCCCAGTGCGCCGAGCATGCCATGCCGCGTCTGCCAGCCGGCCAGCGCCAGATAGATGGCGAGGAAGATCGCCGAGGTGTAGTTCAGCGTCACTGCCGTGGCCAGCGGCAACAGGGTGATTGCGTAAAAATACGAGAACAGCGCCGAGAAGCCGACGATGCCCCGGATCACCTGCCAGCGCCAGTGCGCCGTCTTCAGCGGCACGCCGCGCAGACGAACGAGGCCGTACATCATCAGCAGCGAGATGAAGCTGCGGTAGAAGGTGATCTCGACCGCCGAATGCGTCTCGGCGGCCAGCTTGACGCAGACGCCCATGCAGGCGAACAGGAAGCTGGCGGCGATCATCCACAGGGATTGCATGTGTTAGTTGTTAGTTGTTAGTTGCTAGTTATTAGTCGTTAGCGGGCAGTAAAAAGGCGCCGGTTTTTGCCCCGGCGCCCCGAATGCTACGGTCGGCCCGAAAAAAGGCCAAAATCAAAAAACGGTCAGCGCGCTTCAATATCCTTCTGCATGATCCGCCGATAGAACTCGTGGAAGTGCTGCATGCCGTCCTCCATCGGGCTCTGATACGGCCCGACCTCGTTGCGCCCTTCGGCCAGCAGCGCTTTGCGGCCGCGGTCCATGCGCTCGCCAATGTCGTCGTCCTCGATCGCCGTCTCCATGTAGGCGGCACGCTCAGCCTCAATGAACTCGCGCTCGAAATCGACGATTTCCTCGGGGTAATAGAACTCGACGACATTCATCGTCTTGTCCGGCCCCATCGGCAGCAGCGTGGACACGACCAGCACGTGCGGATACCACTCGACCATCACGTTCGGGTAGTAGGTCAGCCAGATCGCGCCCTGCGGCGGTGTCTCGCCGCGGTCGCCGTAATATTCCCGAACAACCTTCTGCCAGCGGTTGTAGGTGGCGGAGGAGGACTCCTTGAGCAGCGAGGTGATGCCGACCTTCTGCACCGAGTACCAGTCGCCGAACTGCCAGCTCAGGTCATCGCAAGTGACGAAACTGCCCAGCCCCGGGTGGTAGGGCACGACGTGGTAATCCTCCAGATAGACCTCGATGAAGGTCTTCCAGTTGTAATTGCACTCGTGCATCTCGACGTGGTCGAGTTTGTAGCCGGTGAAATCGAGGTCGCGAGCGACCTTCATGCCGCCGAGGTCGGTGTTGGCCGAGCGCGGGCCCTTGAAGAGCAGGCCATTCCAGTTTTCCAGCTTGGCCTTGTCGAGGTTCAGGCAGGGATTCTGCGGGAAGTGCGGCGCGCCGATCAGCTCGCCGCCCTGCTCGTAGGTCCAGCGATGGATCGGGCAGACGATCGGTCCGTTCAGCTTGCCGGCGCCCTGTAGCATGATCGCCTGGCGGTGGCGGCAGACGTTGGACATCTGCCAGATGCCGGCATTCTTGCCCGCATCGCCGCCGTTGAGCAGCATGCGGCCGTGATCCTTCCATTCCAGCGTGCGATAGTCACCCGCTTCCGGCACCATCAACTGGTGGCCGACATAACCGGGACCGGCATCGAAGATGAGCTTTTTCTCCAGCGCATACACCGATTCATCGAAATACCAGTCCACCGGCAGTTGGGAAACTGCGGGGGCCAAACGGGACAGCTTCGCCACGTCGGACATTCCACGCCTCCAGCGGGTTAAAAAACAAGATTTTACCCCGCCCCGCATTTGACCTGAAGCCCCTTGATAGAGTATTTTCGCGTGTTTCCTCGAACGCCCCAGACATGGACCCAACGCCCATCGCCGACATGAAATTCGAGACGGCGCTCGCCGAACTCGAGGACATCGTCGCCAGCATGGAAGGCGGCAAGCTTGAGCTTGAAGCTTCCATCGCCGCCTACAAGCGCGGCATGGAACTGATGAAGCACTGCCAGAGCCAGCTGACCGACGCCGAAGCCCAGATTCGCGTGCTCGAAAACGGCCAGTTCAAGGACATCGACCGAAATACCCTGGAGGCCCAGTGAGCGCCCTGCCCTTCGCCGAATGGATGGCGGTCACCCAGGACCGCGCCGAATCTGCGCTCGGCCGCTTCCTGCCCGGCCCCGACTGCATTCCCGCCCGCCTGCACGACGCCATGCGCTATGCCTCGCTCGGCGGCGGCAAACGCGTCCGCCCGCTGCTCGCCCATGCCGCCGGCGAATTGACCGGCGCGAGGCCGGAGGCCCTCGACATCGTCGGCTGCGCCGTTGAAATGATCCACGCCTACTCGCTGGTCCATGACGACTTGCCGTGCATGGACGACGACGTGCTGCGCCGCGGCCGCCCGACCTGCCACGTCGAATACGATGAACCGACTGCCCTGCTGGTCGGCGACAGCCTGCAGACCATGGCCTTCGAACTACTCGCCAGCCAGCCGCTTGGCGCCCCGCAGCAGCAGCTTGAAATGATCGCCCTGCTCGCCCACGCCAGCGGCTCGCGCGGCATGGCCGGCGGCCAGGCCATCGATCTCGCCTCGGTCGGCCAGCCGCTGAGCCAGCCCGAACTCGAACTGATGCACGCCCTGAAGACCGGCGCCCTGATCCGCGCCGCCGTGCTGCTCGGCGCCCTGGCCGGCTCGCCGCTCTCAGCTGAAGAACGAAGCAACCTAGACCGCTTCGCCAAGCGCGCCGGCCTGCTCTTCCAGGTGGTCGACGACATCCTCGACTGCACGGCGAGCACCACGACGCTCGGCAAGACGGCCGGCAAGGACGAAGCCGCCGCCAAGCCGACTTATGTCAGCCTGCTCGGCCTCAACGACGCCCGCGCCTACGCCGACGAACTGCGCGCCGACGCCCGCGACGCCCTGACCATCTTCGGCGAGCGCGCGACGCGCCTCAACCAGCTGGCCGACTTCATCTGCCACCGGCAATTCTGAATTCCGAAATGAGCTTCCCCCTGCTTGAAACCATCAACAGCCCGGCCGATCTGCGCCGACTGGACCGCAAGCAGTTGCCGCAACTGGCGACCGAACTGCGCGCCTTCCTGATCGACTCGGTCTCGAAGACCGGCGGCCACCTGTCGTCCAACCTCGGCACCGTCGAACTGACCATCGCCCTGCACGCCGTGTTCAACACGCCGGACGACCGCCTGGTCTGGGACGTTGGCCACCAGTGCTATCCGCACAAGGTGCTGACCGGCCGCCGCGAGGGCATGAGCACGCTGCGCATGCACGGCGGCGTCTCCGGCTTCCCGAAGCGCTGCGAAAGCCCCTACGACACCTTCGGCGTCGGCCACTCATCGACCTCGATCTCGGCCGCCCTTGGCATGGCGCTGGCAGCCAAGCACAAGGGCGAGGACCGCAAGGCCATCGCCATCATTGGTGACGGCGCGATGTCGGCCGGCATGGCCTTCGAAGCGCTGAACAACGCCGGCGTCGCCGATGCCGACATGCTGGTCATTCTCAACGACAACGAGATGTCGATTTCGCCGCCGGTCGGCGCGCTGAACAACATCCTGACCCGGCTGACTTCCAGCAAGACCTACAACGTTGCCCGCGAAGCCGGCCGCCACATGCTCGGCTTCGCACCGCCGCTGCTCGAACTGGCCCGCCGGGCCGAAGAGCACGTCAAGGGCATGATCGCCCCCGGCACGCTGTTCGAGGAATTCGGATTCCATTACTACGGCCCGATCGACGGCCACGACCTCGATGCCCTGATCCCCACGCTGGAAAACCTGAAGAAGCTGAAGGGCCCGAAGTTTCTGCACGTCATTACCAAGAAGGGCCAGGGCTACAAGCTGGCCGAGAACGACCCCATCCTTTACCACGGCGTCGGCAAGTTCGCCGCCTGCGACGGCATCCAGTCCGCCAAGGGCCCCGGCAAGCTGACCTACACGCAGGTTTTCGGCGACTGGCTGTGCGACATGGCCAGGGCCGATTCCCGGCTGGTCGGCATCACCCCGGCCATGCGCGAAGGTTCCGGCATGGTCCGCTTCGCGAACGAACACGCCGACCGCTACTACGATGTCGGCATCGCCGAGCAGCACGCCGTGACCTTTGCCGCCGGCCTAGCCTGCGAAGGACTGAAGCCGGTCGTCGCCATCTACTCGACCTTTCTGCAACGCGGCTACGACCAGCTGGTGCACGACGTGGCGCTACAGAACCTGCCAGTCGTCTTCGCCGTCGACCGTGGCGGCCTGGTCGGTGCCGATGGCCCGACGCACCACGGCACCTTCGATCTCTCGTTCGTCACCTGCATCCCCAACATGGTGGTCATGGCCCCGGCCGACGAGGCCGAATGCCGCAAGATGCTGTCGACGGCGATGGCCATCGACGGCCCGAGCCTGGTCCGCTACCCGCGCGGCGGCGGCACCGGCGTTATCCCGGAAACCAATCTCGACACCCTGCCGGTCGGCAAGGGTGAAATCCGTCGCTCGGGCAAGGATGTCGCCCTGCTCGCCTTCGGCAGCCTTGTCCCCGCCGCGCTCGCTGCTGGCGAGGAACTTGACGCCACCGTCGCCAACATGCGCTTCGTCAAACCACTCGACGCCGAGCTGATTGTCGAACTCGCCGGGAACCATTCACTGCTCGTCAGTATCGAAGAGAATGCTGTGATCGGCGGCGCCGGCTCGGAAATCGAGCGCGTGCTGGCGGACCGCGGGCTGAACGTGCCGGTGCTCCGCCTCGGCCTGCCCGACCGTTTCATCGATCACGGCGAACAGGGCCAGCTCCTCGCCGAGCTTGGTCTCGACAAGGATGGCATCGTGCGCGCCGTGCGGGCACGAACCAGCAGACAATAACCCCGCAAAGAACCGCCCATGAACGCCCCCACCCTCAACATCCCCGACGTCCAGAACTCCGCAGACACGCGCCACATCGCGATCAACAAGGTTGGCATCAAATCGATCCGCCACCCGATCATGGTCCAGGACAAATCGACCGGCGTCCAGCACACCATCGCCATGTTCAACATGTACGTCGGGCTGCCGCACAACTTCAAGGGCACGCACATGTCGCGCTTCGTGGAGATCCTGAACAGCCACGAACGCGAGATTTCGGTCGAGAATTTCCCGACCATGCTGCGCGACATGGTGGTCAAACTCGAAGCCGTGACCGGCCACATCGAGATGAATTTCCCGTATTTCATCAACAAGACCGCCCCGATCTCCGGTGTCCAGAGCCTGATGGACTACGACGTCACCTTCATCGGCGACATCTGCCACGGCGAGATCGCCACCTCGGTCAAGGTCGTCGTCCCGGTGACCAGCCTGTGCCCCTGCTCGAAGAAAATTTCCGAGCGCGGCGCCCACAACCAGCGCTCGCACGTCACGGTGACGGCGCGCACCAATGACTTCATGTGGATCGAGGAAATCGTCCAGCTCGTCGAACAGGAAGCCTCCTGCGAACTGTTCGGCCTGTTGAAGCGCCCGGACGAGAAATACGTCACCGAACGCGCCTACGACAACCCGAAATTCGTTGAGGACATGGTCCGCGACGTCGCCGCCCGCCTCAATGCCGAACCGCGCGTCGATGCCTACGTGGTCGAATCCGAGAACTTCGAGTCAATCCACAACCACTCGGCCTACGCGCTGATCGAAAACGACAAGAAGCGCCCCAGCTCGCATTGCAGCGAAGCCTGAACGCAATTGGGACCGGCCTTGGCAAATGCTACGGTCGGCGGCAAAAAATGGCCAAAAACAAAACGGGGTGCCGAAGCACCCCGTTTCTTTTGAACCTCAAGGAAACTGCTTAGGCAGCAGTCGTCACCTTGCGGGTCAGCTTTTCCTTGATCCGAGCCGACTTGCCCGAACGCTCGCGCAGGTAGTACAGCTTGGCGCGACGGACGTCACCGCGACGCTTGACTTCGATCGAAGCAACCAGCGGGGAGTAGGTCTGGAAAGTACGCTCGACGCCTTCGCCGGAAGAAATCTTGCGGACGGTGAAGCCGGAGTTCAGGCCGCGGTTACGCTTGGCGATGACGACGCCTTCGTAAGCCTGCAGACGCTCGCGGTTGCCTTCCTTGACCTTCACCTGCACGACGACGGTGTCGCCCGGTGCGAAGTCGGGAATGGTCTTGCCCAGGCGGGCAATTTCTTCTTGCTCGAGTTGTTGAATCAGGTTCATGTGAGATCCTTAAATTTTATAAACACTTACTCACCGCATTGCTCCTCTCCCGAAATTTCCGTGAGGAGTTGCGTTTCTTCCGCGCTCAACACGCGGTGCGCCAATAAATCCGGCCGGCGCTTCCGGGTTCGCGCCAGCGACTGTTTCAGCCGCCAGCGACGAATTCTTTTGTGGTCGCCGGACATCAACACCTCCGGCACCGCCTCGCCCTCGTAGACCTCCGGGCGGGTGTAGTGCGGACAATCCAGCAAACCACCGACAAACGAATCTTCCACCGCCGAAGCGGCATCTCCGAGCACGCCCGGCAACTGGCGGACGACGGCATCGATCAACACCATCGCCGGCAACTCGCCGCCGGAGAGCACAAAATCCCCGATCGAAATTTCTTCATCGACACAGCGCTCGATCAGACGCTCGTCAATTCCTTCATAACGACCGCAAAGAAGGATCAGCCCCTCCTCGCCAGTCGCCAGCTGCATCACCCTTTCATGGGTGAGCGGCGCGCCCTGCGGCGAGAGATAGATAACCCGGCTCTTCGCCAGTCCTGCCTCACGCTGCCGCACCTTCGCAGCGTTAATCGCCTTCTCCAGCGGCCCCGGCTGCATCAGCATGCCCGGCCCGCCGCCGAAGGGGCGATCATCGACCCGACGCCAAGCATTCTCGGCAAAATCCCGAGGATTCCAGCCCTGCCACACCCAGCGCTGCTCTTCCAGCGCCCGGCGGGTAATGCCACTCTGCGTCACGGCGACGAACATCTCCGGGAAGATGGTCACGCAGTCGAACCGGATCACCAGTCGCTGCCCCACTCCACGCGGATCAGTCCCGCTTCCTTCTCAACCGTCAGCACCACGGCCGAAACAAACGGCAGCAGGCGTTCGGTGCCATCCTCGCCAACGACGCGCAACACGGCGTTGGCACCGGTTTCGATCAGCCCGGCGACCTTGCCGAGCCGCTCGTCCGCGGCATTGACGACCTCCAGGCCAAGCAGGTCGGCCCAGTAGAACTCGTCCTCATCGGTCGTCGGCAACGCTTCACGCGGCGCCCCGACCAACAACCCTTTGGCAGCCTCGGCAGCCGTGCGGTCCTCGATACCTTCCAGGAGCACGACAACCCCATCACCATGAGTTTTCAGGCCTTTCAGCCTGCACTCACGCCACGGCTCGCCTTCCCGGGAAACCCACCAGACCGGCATTTCAGCCCAGGCCAGCGGATCGTCGCCAAAGGGGTACAACCTGAGCCAGCCGCGAATCCCGTAGGGGTCGGCGAGCCGCCCCAGAACGACGATTTCGTTGCCAGCCAAAGTAACGACTTAGGCGGCTTGCTTGGCAGCGTGTTGCTTGACCAGGCGGGCAACCGTCGGCGACAGCTGGGCGCCGTTTTCCTGCCAGTAGGTCAGGCGATCAACGGAAACGCGCAGGGCTTCGGCATTGCCAGAGGCAACCGGATTGTAGAAGCCGATACGTTCAACGAAACGGCCATCACGACGGTTACGGGAATCGGTAACAACCATGTTGTAGAAGGGACGCTTCTTGGCGCCGCCACGGGCAAGACGGATAACAACCATGGGAATACTTTCGTTAGCTGGAAAAAAGACCCGAGATTATAGCGCTTTATCAAGGAAAAACAAGCCACTTAGAAGCCCGAAAACAAGACCTGCCAAAGCCCGCGGTTTCGCGCACCGCCATCCGCAATGGCGAAAAGGTAAATATTTGTTATCCTCCGACAACCATGAACAGCGCGCCAGAGCTCCTCACATCAACGAACCCGGAAGCCAACGTCAAGAGCATTCTTGAATGGCTGGCCCTGGCCCATGGCCGGACCGGCGCCGAGGACGCCGACCAGCTGCACCGCCAGCTCTTGTTGCTGCGCGAGGCGCCGATTCCCAACATCCAGCGACTGAAGCTGCTCGACCTGCTTTACGGTCAGGCGGAGCGGATTGCCAATGCCGAATTGCCGCGCCTGAAGGACCTTTCGCTGCCCATCTCGCGCAAACTGCGACAGCGCGTGCGTATTCTGCTCGACCTGCTGGAAGTGCTGACCCAGGATTACTTCAACACTCTGGCCGACCTTTTCGATCCACAAGCCAACAGCGCCCTGCGCTATCCGCATACCTCACTGCGCCGCGCCATGGGCGCCATCGCCTGGCAGGTCCGCATCACCCACCTGATCGCTGCACCTTGCGCGCACGGACTCTGGCAACAACTGCATGCCGCCTTCGGCACGGCTCGCCGCCTCGGTCTGGACGATTTCCCCGGTCCCAACGGCGGACCGAGCATCCGGCACACCTATTCCGCCATCCTACTTAGCGCGCTTGCCCAGCCTGCCTCGTTTGCAGCCAGAGAACTGGAATTCATCAGCGAGTACATCGCGAGCAGCACACCACCTATCGATTTCTTCGATACGCCGCCACTCGACCACCAGGGTATTTTCTGGATCGATCCGGATAAGGATTTTCCGGCGCAGGCACTGATTCGTCGCATTCCCAGCCCGGAAACACAGGTCCTGTACTTTTCCTGCGACGGCATCGCCAACAACGCCGCCAAGCACAGCAAGGCGCTCCTGCAAGGCACGTCGGCTGCCACGCTTGGGCTACCCGCCTTCGCCGACACGCACACCGGCCCCGGTATCCTGCAGCGCCTGGAGAAGCTTTGGGGCCACCCCGTAAAACGCCGGTTTTCCCGACGCCGCCAGTCTTACCGTGCAACGATTTGTTCTGGCATCAACAATCTCTGGCAACTCATCCGCACCCCTGAAAAATACAATGGCTTCAGCGAATGGATGGTCACCAACGAAAGCCCGGACGGTTACTCCTTGATGCATGTATCCGGACATACGGAAAACATTCGCGTCGGCGACATCGTGGCCATGCAGCCGCTCGGCGAACACAGCGAATTCATCCCGGTCTGGCACATCTGCCTGATTCGCTGGGCCATTTCCGAAAACCCGGAACACGTTGAATTGGGGTTGCAGATTTTCGCCCCCAAGGCGATTCCGGTCGAAGTCGCACATCCGTATGAGTTGTCGGGCAAGGTTGCCGCCTTGCTCCTGCCATCAACGCCGCCGCTGCGGCCGGCTCAGTCCTTGATCGTGCCAACAGGACTGTTCAAGGAAAACACCCGGCGCATCATCGTTATCCTTGAGGAAGACAACCTGGAGATTCGCGAGGTACAGGCGACCCACCTCGACGAACAGACGAGCAGCATCGAGATTTTCAGCGTTTCCCCGGACGAGACACGCTAGCGGCAAGCAGGCCACCGAACAGGACGACGGCCCAGGAAAAATGCAGCCACACCAGGAAGACGGGAAAAACTGCAAAGGCACCGTAGATGCTTTTTAGCATCGCGGAACTGACCAGAAACAACTCGAATATTTTCTGCATGGCAGCGAATGACAGCGTCGCAAATACGCCGCCAGTCAGAGCCGCACGGCGCGAAACCTCGGCATTTGGCACAGCGTAGTAGAGAAACGACAAGAACATGCCAAGGAGCAGCACGGCGACCCCCTTCAGGGCCATCCGGCGAAACCAGACTGGCTCGTCGAACAAGCCAAGCGAGGTCGTCACGGCAAACGACATGGCACCGGCCACCGCCCCCAGCACGAACGGCCAGACGGCCATCACGAACGCGTAAAGTCGAAGGCGGGCGAGCAGCGGCCGCGGCTTCACCTGCCAGAGATGATTGAATGCCCGCTCGATGGTATTCATCAGCAGGAATGCCGTCACGCCGAGGACCGCAATACCGGCCAGGGTCAACTGCTGCGCCTTGTGCGAGAACTTGCCGATATTGCCGGCAATTGCCACGGCCGCACCAGCCGGCAACAAGGCTTCGCGTATCAGCAGGTCGAGCCTCGCCACCAGTACGTCAAGGAAGGGCACGGCATGTGCCACCGAGAGGACAACAGCGACCAGCGGTACCAGGGCCATCAGCGTCGTGAAGGCCAGCGCGGCACTGGTCTGCATCATGTTCTCGCTGTGAAAGCGACGGAATATGGTCAAGGTGCCCGTCTGTTTCGAATGACGGTTGCGGGTTCGGGAGGGCGAAGGCATGGGGCCGTATAATAGCCGACCATGCCAGATATCCTTCCCCTCCGCTCCGGCCATGCATATGCGCCAACCGGGCAGATTTCAATTTTGGCCAAAAAAACGAGCCGACCGTGACATTTACCCGCTACCAGATCGCTGCCAGCGCCAGCCTCATCGCGCTGATCTTCCTTTGCCTGGCCTGGGAGGGCTGGCTGGCGCCGCTCAAGCCCGGCGGCTCGTGGATGACCTTGAAAGCCGCCTTCCTGCTGCCGGCGCTGTTCGGCATCCTGCGCGGCAAGCGCTACACCTACAAATGGCTGTCGCTGTTCATCCAGTTCTACCTGATGGAAGGGCTGCTGCGTTCGACCAGCGATAGCGGGCTGTCGCAATGGCTGGCGGTCGGTGAAACCGTGCTGGCGCTGATCGTGTTCGTCTCGGCGATCCTGTTCGTGCGCGCTACCCGCGCCCCCAAAGAAGAAAAAGCCGCCCAGACCAACTGAAGCGGCTTTTGCGGGGCGCCGGCGAATCAAACGTCGCCTTGCGCCTTGACCTTGTCCAGCGACGAATGCAGGCGGTTCAGGGCATTCAGGTAGGAGCGTGCCGAGGCGATCACGATGTCTGTATCCGCGCCGTTGCCATTGACGATTCGGCCAGCCTTGGATAGGCGCGTGGTGACCTCGCCCTGGGCATCGGTCCCGGTGGTGATGGCGTTGACCGAATAGAGCAGCAGTTCGGCACCGCTGCCGACAATGCTTTCGATGGCCTTGAAGGTCGCATCGACCGGTCCGCCGCCATCCGCCTCGCCCTTGTGCTCGACCCCGCCGACGCTGAGGATCACCTTGGCGTGCGGCATTTCGCCGGTTTCCGAACAGACATGCGAGTAAAGCAGTTTGTAATGTTCCTGTTCCGGTGTCACGACCTCGTCCGAGACCAGGGCATGCAGGTCTTCGTCGAAGATTTCATGCTTGCGGTCCGCCAGTTCCTTGAAGCGGGCAAATGCAGCATTCAACGCTTCGTCGCTCTCCAGTTCGATGCCGAGCTCCTGCAGGCGGGTCTTGAAGGCATTGCGACCGGAATGCTTGCCGAGGACGAGCTTGTTCTGGCTCCAGCCGACGTCCTGCGCGCGCATGATCTCGTAGGTTTCGCGGTGTTTCAGCACGCCATCCTGATGGATGCCTGACTCGTGCGCGAAGGCATTGGCACCGACCACCGCCTTGTTCGGCTGCACCGGGTAGCCGGTAATCTGCGACACCAGTTTCGATGCCGGTACGATCTGCGTAGCATCGATCCGCGTCTCGACGGGGAAAACATCAGCACGAGTCCGCACGGCCATCACCACTTCTTCCAGCGAGGCGTTGCCGGCCCGCTCGCCCAGGCCGTTGATCGTGCACTCGACCTGACGGGCACCGGCCAGCACTGCGGCGAGGGAATTTGAAACCGCCAATCCGAGGTCGTTGTGGCAATGCACCGACCAAACGACCTTATCTGAATTCGGCACCCGCTCGATCAACTGGCGCATGGTTTCGGCGTATTGAAAGGGAATGTTGTAGCCGACGGTATCCGGCACATTGATCGTCGTCGCACCGGCTTTGATCACTTCCTCGAAGATACGGCAGAGGAAATCCAGCTCGGAACGCCCGGCATCTTCAGCAGAAAACTCGATGTCGTCGGTATACTCGCGTGCCCAGCCAATCGCCTTGATCGCCTGCTCGACCACCTGATCCGGCGACATGCGGAGTTTTTTCTCCATGTGAATCGGAGAGGTTGCGATAAAGGTATGGATGCGTCCCGACTTCGCCAGCTTGATCGCTTCGCCGGAACGGCGAATATCGTTCTCGCTGGCCCGTGCCAGCGAACACACCGTCGAATCCTTGATAGTTTGCGCAATTGCTTGGATGGCGTCGAAATCACCGGGCGAAGCCGCTGCGAAACCGGCCTCGATCACGTCGACCCGCATCTTTTCCAGTTGCCGCGCAACGCGGATTTTTTCTTCCTTGGTCATCGATGCGCCGGGACTCTGCTCACCGTCACGCAGCGTTGTATCGAAAATAACAAGGTGCTGCTTCATATTCTGCTCCGAGAAATCACTGGGCCCTGCGCTTCATCAGACCGAGCGCAGCCTGCACGTAGCCAGACAAACCATAAACGACAAAAAACCCGAACAAGGCAATCTCAGGGCTGTAGGCAACCAGCGCAAAACCCAGAGCGATGGCCGCAATGACAAAAAACGGAACGCTCTTCTTCAGGTTGATGTCCTTGAAACTGTAGTAACGAATGTTGGAAACCATCGTCACCCCGGCAAAGATCGTCAGCACGCAGGCCAGCCAGCGCACGTCGTTGCCGGCCACCCCGGACGTGATCATGACCCAGACCAGCCCGGCCACCAGCGCCGCTGCCGCAGGTGAAGGAAGGCCCTGGAAAAAGCGCTTGTCCATCACTTCCAGCGTCGTATTGAACCGCGCCAGGCGCAAGGCCGCACCGGCGCAGTAAATGAAGGCGGCGATCCAGCCCAGCCGACCGAGATCGCGCAATGCCCACTCGTACATGACCAGCGCTGGCGCAGCACCGAAACTGACCATGTCGGACAAGGAGTCGTATTCCGCGCCAAAGGCTGACTGGGTATGTGTCAGGCGGGCTACTCGACCATCAAGTCCGTCTAGGACCATGGCAATGAAGATCGCCATCGCCGCCCGCTCGAAATCACCCTGCATCGCCTGAACGATGGCAAAAAACCCGGCGAACAAGGCAGCCGTTGTGAACAGGTTGGGCAGCACGTAAATGCCGCGCCGCTTGACTTCCGGGTTGAACAGCGCTTTTCGGGGCTTGAGTTCGGTCATGGTTCTCAATTGAAGGGGCAACCGGAAAAGGATACACCCGGTGCCGTCAAAATCCGCAAACAACAAGGGCGGTGTAGTCTCCCACACCGCCCAAAGCGAAGGTAGCGCTAGGCGCGCACGCGCAGACAGTACGTTAGTACGGCAAGCGTAAGCAACGACGCGCTACCGAGCCAGCGACAAGCCAATTAGTTCTTGGTTTGGTCGACCAGCTTGTTCTTCTTGATCCACGGCATCATGTCGCGCAGCTTTTCGCCGACCGTTTCGATCGGATGGACTGCATTCAGACGACGGCGGGCAGTCATGGCCGGATAGTTGGTACGGCCTTCGAGAATGAACATCTTGGCATAGTCACCATTCTGGATGCGCTTCAGTGCATTGCGCATGGCAGCGCGGGACTGCTCGTTGATGACTTCGCTGCCGGTCACGTACTCGCCGAACTCCGCGTTGTTGGAGATCGAGTAGTTCATGTTGGCGATGCCGCCCTCATACATCAGGTCGACAATCAGCTTCAACTCATGCAGGCACTCGAAGTATGCCATTTCCGGAGCGTAGCCGGCTTCGGTCAGGGTCTCAAAGCCCATCTTGACCAGTTCGACGGCGCCGCCGCACAGGACTGCCTGTTCACCGAACAGGTCGGTCTCGGTTTCTTCGCGGAAGTTGGTTTCGATGACACCACCCTTGGTGCCGCCATTGGCAGCAGCGTAGGACAGAGCAATATCCTTGGCCTTGCCGGTCTTGTCCTGATACACAGCGATCAGGGACGGCACGCCGCCACCCTTCAGGTACTCGGAACGCACCGTGTGGCCAGGGCCCTTCGGGGCAATCATGATGACGTCAACATCTTCACGCGGCACGACCTGGTTGTAATGAACATTGAAACCGTGGGCAAAAGCCAGCGCAGCGCCCTTCTTGAGGTTCGGCGCAACTTCTTCGTTGTAGACCTGCGGAATGTTCTCGTCCGGCAACAGGATCATTACGACATCGGCACCCTTGACGGCCTTGGCGATCTCTTCGACCTTCAGACCGGCAGCTTCGGCTTTCTTCCACGAAGCACCGCCCTTGCGCAGGCCGACGGTGACCTTGCAGCCGGAGTCCTTCAGGTTCTGGGCATGGGCGTGGCCCTGGGAGCCGTAACCAACGATGGTGACTTTCTTGCCCTTGATCAGGGAGAGGTCGGCGTCCTTGTCGTAATAAACTTTCATGAAATCCTCTTTATTTACAGATAATTAGACTTTAAGCACACGATCGCCGCGACCGATGCCACAGACACCGGTACGGACGGTTTCGAGAATCAGGCCTGCATCGAGCGCAGCGATGAAGGAGTCGAGCTTGGAGCTTGCACCGGTCAGCTCGATAACATAGGTCGATTCCGTGACATCGATGATACGGCCACGGAAAATGTCGGCCATACGCTTCATCTCTTCGCGATCCTTGCCGGTAGCGCGAACCTTAATCAGCATCAGTTCGCGCTCGACATGCGCAGCTTCGGAGAGATCGACCACCTTGACCACATCAACCAGCTTGTTGAGCTGCTTGGTGATCTGTTCAAGCACCTCGTCGGAACCCGAGGTCAGGATGGTCATCCGCGACAGCGACGGGTCTTCCGTCGGCGCCACGGTCAGCGATTCGATGTTGTAGCCACGGGCGGAGAACAGCCCGGCCACGCGGGACAGGGCCCCGGCTTCGTTTTCAATCAGGATGGAAATGATGTGTCGCATATTCTTTTTCCTTCCCCGCTCTATAGATCTTCGGCGAGGATCATTTCGGTCAGGCCCTTGCCAGCCGCCACCATCGGGAAGACGTTGGCGCCCGGATCGATGATGAAATCCATGAACACCAGATCATCCTTGTGTTCGGTAAAGGCCTTGCGCAGCGCCGGCTCAACATCTTCCGGCTTTTCAATACGCATGCCGACGTGACCGTAGGCTTCGGCCAGCTTGACGAAATCGGGCAGCGAAGTGACGTAGGACTGAGAATAGCGCTTCGAATAGAACATTTCCTGCCACTGGCGGACCATGCCGAGCATGCCGTTGTTCAGGTTGATGATCTTGACCGGGAGACCATACTGCTTGCAGGTCGACAGCTCCTGGATACACATCTGGATGGAACCCTCGCCCGTCACGCAAGCGACCGGCACATCCGGATTGGCCATCAGGACGCCCATGCCATAAGGCAGGCCGACGCCCATGGTGCCCAGACCACCGGAGTTGATCCAGCGGCGCGGCTTGTCGAACTTGTAGTACTGGGCAGCAAACATCTGGTGCTGGCCGACGTCCGAGGTGACGAAGGCGTCGCCCCCGGTCACTTCGTAGAGTTTCTCGATCACGTACTGCGGCATGATGTGCGAGGATTGCTTGTAGCGTAGGGAATCGCGGCCACGCCATTCCTCGATCTGCTTCCACCAGTCAGCGACTTCAGGATCGGCCTTGAAACCGCCATCCATCAGCTTGAGAATTTCATCGAGCACATCCGGGACATTTCCGACGATGGGCACATCGACCTTGACGCGCTTGGAAATGGATGATGGATCGATGTCGATATGAATGACGCGACGCTTTTCTTCACCGAAATGCTCAGGGTTACCGATCACGCGGTCATCGAAGCGGGCGCCGATGGCCAGGATCACGTCGGCGTAATGCATCGCGTTGTTGGCTTCGAACGTGCCGTGCATGCCCAGCATGCCGACGAATTGCCGGTCAGTCGCAGGGTAGCCGCCAAGGCCCATCAGGGTATTGGTCACCGGGAAATTCAGTTTGCGCGCCAGCTGGGTCAGCTTCTCGGCGGCATCTGAAAGGATCACACCACCACCGGTGTAGATGATCGGACGCTTGGCTTCCTGCAGGATCTGCACGGCCTTCTTGATCTGCCCCAGATGCCCCTTGACCACGGGGTTATAGGAGCGCATCTGAATTGTCTTCGGATAATCGAACTCGCACATCTGGGCGGTAATATCCTTCGGGATATCGACCACCACGGGGCCTGGACGACCGGTCGCCGCAATATGGAAAGCCTTCTTGATCGTTACCGCGAGATCCTTGACATCCTTGACCAAGAAATTGTGCTTGACGCACGGGCGCGTGATACCAACCGTATCGCACTCCTGGAAGGCATCCTGGCCGATGTACTGGGTCGGCACCTGGCCGGTCAGCACGACCATCGGGATGGAGTCCATATAAGCGGTGGCAATGCCAGTCACGGTATTGGTGACGCCCGGCCCTGAGGTCACCAGGGCAACGCCAACTTTCTGCGACGAACGTGAATAGGCATCCGCAGCATGAACAGCTGCCTGTTCGTGCCGAACCAGAATATGCTTGACCTGATCCTGCTTGAAAAGTGCGTCGTAAATGTGCAAAACGGAACCACCCGGGTAACCGAATACACAATCAACCTTTTCTTCTTGCAGGCACCTGATTACAATTTCCGCACCGCTGATCATCATTCTTGAGCCCAAAAAAGCTATTGCCTAAAAGGGCGTAACCTTAATCGACCGCCCCTTATCGGTCAAGGTTTCCCGGCATATCCCCATAATGCTCAAGGCCTTTTGAAAGAAAACACCCTGGCATCGCCCCAACAACTTTCCTGCTTTCTTGAAGCCGTCGAGCGTCGTGCGTTCAAGCAAGCCATGTTTGCCGTTCACGACGAAGAGGCTGCCCTGGACATCGTCCAGGATGCCATGCTGAAACTGGCGGAAAAGTATGGGGATCGCCCGGATGATGAGTACCCGATGCTCTTCCAGCGGATCCTGCAGAATACGATTCGCGACTACTATCGTCGCAGCAAGGTTCGCTCGATGTGGACGACGCTGCTCTCGGCATTTTCGCCGGACGACGACGAAGACTACGATCCGCTTGAAACCTTGGCTGCCGACGAAGACGAAGCCGGCCCAAAAACCCCGGAAAGCAAGCTGCTGCAAGCCCAGACCCTGAATCTCATCGAAGACGAAATAAAAAAACTACCTCTACGTCAACGAGAAGCCTTCCTCATGCGTTATTGGGAAGACATGGATGTAGCCGAGACTGCAGCAGCGATGGGTTGTTCGGAAGGCAGTGTCAAAACCCATTGCTCACGCGCCACCCACACGCTCGCAATCGCGTTGTCGGCAAAAGGTATAAAGCTATGAACGAAGAACGTTATGCATATCGCGTTCGGCAAGCGCTGAACCACGGACTGAATGATATTCCACCTGCCGCGTCGCGGCGGCTGGAGGCTGCTCGTCACCTCGCAATCTCCAGACAGAAGCAGACCGTTCGCGAACTCATTTTCGCCGGTGCCGGCACGCTTACCTCATCTATCCCCAGGGCGCACATCCCTTATCTGAAACAGGCGCTTGCCATCGTGGCACTGTTGGTAGGCATGTGGATTTCCTTCTACTGGCATAGCGTCCAGTACGTAACCGAACTTGAAGAGGTCGACAGCGCCCTCCTTGCTGACGACCTCCCGCCGGAGGCTTTTCTCGATAACGATTTCTTCGAATGGCTAAAAGACGATTCCTTGGAGGAGTGATCCTCAGTTTCGCCCTGTCCACGACGATTCTCGCCGCACCTCCTACCTCGGCGATCATTGGTACGCCCCCGCAACCGGGCTGGAGTCAGCTTTCCCCTCAGCAGAAAGGCACGCTCACCCCGCTCGCCAAGGATTGGGACGGGATGGAAAACATTCACAAGAAGAAGTGGCTGGGCATCGCCGAGCGATATCCAGCCATGAAATCCGACGAACAGCAGCGCGTTCAGGAACGCATGCGCGAATGGGCCAAGCTCAGCCCTGTCGAGCGGGCGAAGGTCAGGGACACCTACAAGGATTTCAAGCAACTGCCTCCGGAACAGAAGCAACTCGTCAAGCAGAAATGGGATGCTTACTCAAATCTGCCGGCAGAAGAGAAAGACCGTATCCGCAGCAGCAGTAAATCCTCAAAGCTGCTTGCGCCTGGGCCCTCGACGCCTGTTGAACCAGCTCCCGCTTCCGGCACAACCACCGCGCCGCCTCCCGGCCCCCAGCTACGCTAACATGCCCTCAATCTCCGGTATCAAGCGACGCCTCGTCTGCTTGCTTTATGAGGCGCTCGTCGTCTTCTCGATTCTTATCATCGGCTTTTTGCTACCCCAGATCGTATTGTCGGGCTTTGGCTGGGGCATTGGCCCGAAAGGCTTGTGGCTACATGTCGTCGCGCTGCTGATGGTCTATTTTGTCTGGTGCTGGCTCAATGGCGGCCAGACGCTGCCGATGAAGACCTGGAAACTACGCATGATCAATACCGACGGATCGCCACTGCGCCCGGCACAGGCTGTATTGCGTTACCTGATCGCGTGGCCGAGCGTCATGTGTTTTGGCATCGGGCTGTTTTGGGCCATGGTCGACAAAGACCATCAGTTCCTGCATGACCGCTTGGCGGGTACGAAAATCGTCAGCGCGACTTGATTAGCGACGCTCTACCCACCACAGCATTCCGATCGCTGTCAGCAGGAACAATGACGATGGCGCAACGGCACTGGCAAAGGGCGGCCAGGCGTTGATCACGCCCAGATTGGCAAACAATCCGTTGAGCGCATAAAACAGGATGCCGAGCATGACGCCGGCAAAAATCTTCAAACTGACTCCACCGACCCGGTTGTGGGAATATCCGAAAGGCAAGGCCAGAGCAACCATGACAAATGCCGCCAGAGGATAGACCAGCTTTTTCCAGAGAGCGATCTGATAGCGCTCCGATTTTTGGCGGTTCTCGGAAAGATGCTCGGTATAGCTGAGCAGACTCAGCAAGGACATACGCTCCGGAGAAACCATCAGCACCGCAAGCAGATCGGGGGTCACGGCGGAATGCCAAAGATCTGTTTCGCTACGTTCGACCCGTGATGAATCGCCTTCAAGAACGGTGCGGACCACTCCCCTGAGTTCCCAGTTATCCGGAGGGACGAATGAAGCCTCAGTCGCGTCCGTCACGGATGCCAGCGAATTGTCGGCGTTGAAACGATATATTCGAATGTCCTCAAGACGAGCATCAGCGGTTGCCCGTCTGATGTTAACAAAATTTCGTCCATCCTTGACCCACAAACCTGATTCGAAACCCTGCTGGGCAATAACCTTGCTCATCGCCTTGGCGCGCATTTCCTGGGCCATCCGCTCGGAAAATGGAACAACACCCTCGCCGACCGCAAAAGTCAGCAAGGCGAGTAGCCCGGCAACCCTGAACAGGGACAGCAACAGATCGCCCGTCGCCAGACCGGATGCCCTGAGAACGGTAATTTCAGAATGACGGGCGAGCGTGGATAGCGCGTACAAAGTACCGATCAGGGTTGCAATGGGAATCAACTCATACACCAGCGCAGGCAGACTCAATGCAACAAAGAGGACTGCGTTGCCGAACTGATAGCCGCTTTTTCCGACGCTGCGCAATTCGTTGATCAGATCGAAGAAACTGAACAACGCCAGGAATGCTGCCAAAACCAAAAAGACCGCCGCCAGCGTTTCACGCATCAGATAGCGTTGGTAGAGATCAAGCCGGAACATCAGGTCTTACTCCCTCGCCAGACCGCGCGGACGGCCATTCGGTGATAGAAGAGAATCACGAGGGGAAGCAACATGAAGAGGTGAATTGCACTGGCGCCAACCCAGAAAGATAGCTTGCCCTGCGCGACCCATGCCTGGCTGACCGACATCAGATTGACGTAGATAGCGTAGATCAGGATCGCGATCAGCATATTGGCCGATCGCCCGGCGCGAGGATTGACGTACGACAGGGGAATAGCCAGCAACGACAGTATCAGGGCCGAAACAGGCATCCCGATACGCCATAGCAGTTCGGCGCGCGCCGCATTGCTGTCGTCACCAAGCAGTTCATTGATTGGCATGCGACTGGGACTCTGATCGGCAGGCGTCACCTCCCTATCCTCAATGCGCACCCGATAGCGTTCAAACTCCAGTATCTTGAACTGCGGCGTCCCTGGTTCAACTTCATAGCGCCGACCGCGGTCCAGAACAACAAAGCGATCCCCGTTGGCAGCAACTTCCTGATGTCCGGCGTTTGACATCACTACGCCCAGCTTGCCCTCCTGAACCGACGCGACGAAAACATTGCCGACCTGACTGGCATCATTGGATAGCGCCTCAACGAAGAATACCCGCCCTCCTTTTTTTACCTCGCGAAACACCCCTGGCGAAACCTGGGATAGTTCGCTTTTCGCGGCCAAACGCTGTCGGTAATCGGCTGTCTGGAGATTTGCCCATGGCGAAAGGAAGCCAGCCAGCAACGCAATAGCGAGTACAACAGGCAGCGCGAAGTTGATGACTGGACGGACCCAGGCAGTCAACGGCTGCCCGCTGGAAAACCAGACAACCATTTCGGAATCGCGGTAACTTCTCGACAAACTGAGCAAAATCGAGACAAACAGCGTCAATGAGAGCAGGATCGGCATGAAATTGAGGGCTGCGAAGCCGAGCAGCGACGCGACCGCCTCCGGAACAATGCGACCGCCCGCCGCATCCTTGAGCAGGCGGATCAATTGTGTGGAGGTCAGGATGGCCAGCAGCGCTACGCTGATGCCGGCAGCTGCCTGAGCGAACTCGCGCCGTACGGCACGCTCGAATATCATGCTTTGACGAAACCGAAAAAATGCGAGGATAATCCCTCGAATACTGATATTTCCCTGATCAGGAGCAGCTTGTGGAATTTAGCATAAAAAGCGGTAGCCCGGAAAAACAGCGTAGCGCCTGCGTCGTGGTTGGAGTATTTGAATCGAGGAAACTGACACTTCCTGCTGAATTGCTCGACAAGGCATCCGGTGGCTACATTTCCGACATCGTCCGTCGTGGCGACATGGAAGGCAAGGCCGGCAGCACGTTGTTGCTGCACAACGTACCCGCCACGCTATGCGACCGCATCCTGCTCGTCGGCCTGGGCAAGGAAAAGGAATTCAAGGAAAAGGAATTCGCTGCCGCCATCCGCACCACGGTCAAAGTGCTGAATGAAACCGGTGCCTTCGACGCCTCCATTTTCCTGACCGAACTGACTGTCCGCAAACGCGGCATTGCCTGGCGCGTTCGCCAGACGGCCATGATCGCGCTAGATGCCACCTACAAATTCGACCAGTTCAAGAGCAAGAAGGAAGAAATTCGCCGGCCGCTGCGCAAACTGACCCTCAGCGTCGAGCGGCGCAATGAATTGGCGCCGGCCGAGGAAGCGCTGGACCAGGGCATAGCTATCGCCGAAGGCATGGCCATGGCCAAGACGCTGGGCAACCTGCCGCCGAACATCTGCCATCCGACCTATCTGGCCGAGCAGGCCCAAGCCATGGCCAAGGAATTCAAGCTGGAATGCGAAATTCTCGACCGGGCCGACATGGAAAAGCTTGGCATGAACTCGCTTCTTTCGGTCGCCCGCGGCTCGCACCAGCCACCGAAATTGATCGTGCTGAGCCACAAGGGCGGCAAGGCCAGCGACAAGCCGGTCGTTCTGGTCGGCAAGGGCGTAACCTTCGACACTGGCGGCATTTCGCTGAAGCCGGGCGCCGAGATGGACGAAATGAAGTACGACATGTGCGGTGCCGCTGGCGTGCTGGGCACCATGCGCGCCGTCGCCCGAATGGCGCTGCCGATCAACCTGACCATCGTCGTCCCCGCCACCGAAAACATGCCCGGCGGCAATGCCAGCCGCCCCGGTGACATCGTCACCTCGATGTCCGGCCAGACCATCGAGATCCTGAACACCGACGCCGAGGGACGCCTGATCCTTTGCGATGCCCTGACCTACGCCGAACGCTTCGAACCGGAGAGCGTGATCGATGTCGCGACCTTGACCGGCGCCTGTGTCGTGGCTCTCGGCGCGGTCGCCACCGGCCTGTTCTCCAACAAGGACGGCCTCGCCCGCGACCTGCTCGAGGCCGGCGAGGAAGCCAACGACCGTGGCTGGCACATGCCGTTGTGGGACGACTACCAGGAGTTGCTGAAAAGTCCGTTCGCCGACATGGCCAATATCGGCGGCCGCTACGGCGGCGCCATTTCGGCCGCCTGCTTCCTGTCGCGTTTCACCAAGAAATTCGAGTGGGCACACCTCGACATTGCTGGCACAGCCTGGAAATCCGGCGCCGACAAGGGCGCCACCGGACGGCCGGTGCCGATGCTGACGCATTACCTGCTGCAGCGCGCGGGCAAACTCAATTGACCCAGGTTTTTTTCTACCACGGTGCGGCCGACAAGATCGCCGCCGCCTGCGCGCTGTTGAGCGGCGCCTATGCCAAGAAAAAACCGATGCTGGTCTATGCCCGCGAAAAAGAGGTCGCCAGCAGCCTCGACCGTATGCTTTGGACCCATGCGGCACTCAGCTTCGTCCCGCACTGCCGGGCCGACTCGCCGCTCGCTGCCGAAACGCCCATCCTGATCACTGACACGCTGGACAGCATCGCGCAGGACGAGCGCCTGATGAATCTCAGCCGTGAAATCCCGCCGGGGTTTTCGCGCTTCGAGAGCCTGATCGAAGTCGTCGGCCAGGACGAAGACGACCGCACAGCCGCCCGCGACCGCGTCAAGCTCTACAAGGAGCGTGGCTGCGACGTTCGTTACTTCGATCTCAGCGACCGCTAGGAAACGCCCTTGCCCAGTCCCATCCTCGCCCGCGCCGATGCCCTGATGCACCGCAAGCGCCAGAACGACGAATTCGACGATGTTCCGGTGCTGACCGATGCCATCGACGACGATGACGTTCCGGTCCTGCTCGACGCCGAGGACACGCCGCCCGGCAAAGTTGCATTACCCGAGGAATGGCCTGAAGAGGCTGCAGCCCCGACGGTCGATGATTCACCGGCCGAACCGTTTGTCGTCGCGGCCGAACCAACAGAGGCAGCGCCACTTGAAGTAGCCTCGCCAGCCCTCGACCCCGGCCTGCGCGACCTGCTTGTCCATGAACTGGCCCGCCGCGTCGAGCAGCGCCTGAGCGCCGAACTGCCGCGCATCATCGAATCGACGGTGCGCGATTTCCTGGCCGAACAGGAAATGATCGCTGGCCAGACGGCGCACGACTGAGATCGCGCCGATACCGGCGCCCTGCTCCGGTATAATTTGGGGTTTTCCCCTTTTCCGACAAGTCCATGGAACTCGCCAAAGCATTTGAGCCGGCTGATATCGAACGTCGCTGGTACCCCGAGTGGGAAGGCCAAAATTACTTCGCTGCGGGCATCGACCGTAGCATTGCCGATAATTTCTGCATCCTGCTGCCGCCGCCCAACGTCACCGGCACGCTGCACATGGGCCACGGCTTCAACCAGACAATCATGGACGCCCTGACCCGCTACTACCGGATGCGCGGCCACAACACGCTATGGCAGCCGGGTACCGACCACGCTGGCATCGCGACGCAGATTGTCGTCGAACGCCAGCTGGACGCCCAAGGTATTTCGCGCCATGACCTCGGCCGCGAGAAGTTCCTGGAAAAGGTCTGGGAATGGAAGGAATACTCCGGCAACACCATCACCAAGCAGATGCGCCGGATGGGCACCAGCCCGGACTGGAAGCGCGAGCGCTTCACGATGGATGCCGGCCTCAACAAGGTCGTCACCGAAACCTTTGTCCGCCTCTACAACGAAGGCCTGATCTACCGCGGCAAGCGCCTGGTCAATTGGGACCCGAAACTGCATACCGCCGTTTCCGACCTCGAAGTTGTCCAGGAGGAAGAAGACGGCTTCATGTGGCACATCCGCTACCCGCTGGCCGACGGCTCGGGTAGCCTGGTCGTCGCCACGACCCGGCCGGAAACCATGATCGGCGACACCGCCGTGATGGTCCATCCGGAAGACGAACGCTACAAGCACATGATCGGCCAGCTGGTGAAGTTGCCGCTGACCGACCGCGAAATCCCGATCATCGCCGACTCCTACGTCGATCTCGCCTTCGGGACCGGCTGCGTCAAGGTCACGCCGGCGCACGACTTCAACGACTACGCCGTCGGCCAGCGCCACGGCCTGCCAATGATTTCGATCCTGACGCTGGATGCGAAGATCAACGACCACGCGCCCGAGAAATACCGTGGCCTGGACCGCTTCGATGCCCGCAGGGCAGTCGTCGCCGACCTCGAAGCCCTCGGCATCCTGGAAAAGACCGACAAGCACAAGCTGAAGGTGCCGCGCGGCGACCGGACCAATGTCGTCATCGAACCAATGCTGACCGACCAGTGGTTCGTCGCCATGTCCAAGCCGGGTGCCGACGGCAAGTCGATCACCGAGAAAGCGCTCGACGTCGTCCATTCCGGCGAGATCAAGTTCTACCCGGAAAACTGGGTCAATACCTACAACCAGTGGCTGAACAACATCCAGGACTGGTGCATTTCCCGCCAGCTGTGGTGGGGCCACCAGATTCCGGCGTGGTACGGCGTCAATGGCGAGGTGTTCGTCGCCCAGAACGAGGCGGAAGCACGCCACCAGGCCGACCAGGCCGGTTACGCCGGCCAGCTGACGCGTGATGAGGACGTCCTCGACACCTGGTATTCCTCGGCCCTTTGGCCGTTCTCGACATTGGACTGGACCGGCGACGAAGCCACCGATGCTGCCAACGACGTGCTGCAGCAATACCTGCCGTCGTCGGTGCTGGTCACCGGCTTCGACATCATCTTCTTCTGGGTCGCCCGCATGGTCATGATGACCAAGCACATCACCGGCAAGATCCCGTTCAAGCACGTCTATGTGCATGGCCTGATCCGCGACGGCGAAGGCCAGAAGATGTCGAAATCGAAGGGCAACGTGCTCGACCCGATCGACCTGATCGACGGCATCGGCCTCGAGGCGCTGATCGAAAAGCGCACGACCGGCCTGATGAATCCGAAGCAGGCCGAGAGCATCGCAAAAAAGACGAAGAAGGAATTTCCGGAAGGTATCGCCTCTTTCGGCACCGATGCCCTGCGCTTCACTTTTGCCAGCCTCGCCTCGCCCGGCCGCGACATCAAGTTCGACCTGAACCGCTGCGACGGCTACCGCAATTTCTGCAACAAGCTGTGGAACGCCACGCGCTTCGTGCTGATGAACGTCGAAGGCCACGACCTGGCGCTCGACCACCAGCAGATGCCGAGCAGCGGTGCCTGCGCCGTGCCGGCCGGTGGCGAGCCACGCCTGAAGTTCAGCTTCGCCGACCGCTGGATCGTCAGCCAGCTTCAGCGCGTCGAAGCCGAGGTCGAGCAGCATTTCATCGACTACCGTTTCGATCTGCTGGCCCAGGCGATCTATAAATTCGTCTGGGACGAGTTCTGCGACTGGTACCTGGAAATCGCCAAGGTCGAGATCCAGACCGGCGACGAGGCCCAGCAGCGCGGCGCCCGCCGGACGCTGGTGCGCACGCTGGAAGCAGTGCTGCGCCTCGCCCACCCGTTGATTCCATTCATCACCGAAGAGCTGTGGCAGACCGTCGCCCCGATCGCCGGCCGCAAGACGCACGACTCGATCATGCTCGCCGCCTATCCGCGCGCCGACCTGTCGCGCGTCGATGAAGCCAGCGAAGCCAAGGTTGAGCGCCTGAAGGCCCTGGCCTACGCCTGCCGTAACCTGCGTGGCGAAATGAATGTCTCGCCCGCCCAGCGCATGCCGCTGCTGGTCGCTGGCGGCGGCGATGAAATTTCCGAGTTCGCGCCGATCCTGCAAGCTCTGGGTAAGCTCTCCGAGGTACAAATCGTTGCCGACATGCCGGCCGATGCGATGGCACCGGTTGCCGTCGTCGGCGAAACCCGTTTGATGCTGAAAGTGGAGATCGACATCGCCGCTGAACGCGTCCGACTGGCCAAGGAAATCGAAAAGCTGGAAAAGCAGATTTCGATTGCCCAGGGCAAGCTCGCCAACGAAGGTTTCGTCGCCCGCGCGCCGGCTGCCGTGATCGATCAGGAAAAGCAGCGGGTTGCCGATTTCACGGCCACGCTGGAACAACTCAAGCCCCAGCTTGCCAAGCTGGGAAATTAAGAGGATTCACATGACCCAAGACAAGCGCGGTTTACTCGCCCAGATATTCATCGCACTGATGATCTTTTCCGCCCTGGTTGGCGCATGGAGCGTTGCCTTCATGATTTCCTGGCCAAAGGACAAGACCGATGTCTGGAAACCCGAATTCCGCCTTGTCGCCACCTGCGCCAACAACGAGCCTTGCGGCATTGCCTACAAGGACCTGGCCGATGCCAAGGCGAAGGGCCTGTACACCTCGCTGACCCCGGCCGATCCCGCCGGCGACATCCAGGAAGAAGGCAACTGGCTCAAGTGGAAGATCGAAAAGGGTGTTTTCGAGGTCAAGGCGTCGTCATGGCATTTCCAGACGACCATTCGTTACACGGTTGAAAACGACGTGCCGGTACTGCTCGACTATCAGGATATCGATGTACCGCGCGCCTTTTACTACGGCATCGCTGCCGGCCTGTTCTCCCTGCTCGGTCTCTACCTGCGCAAGCTGCGCGGTTAGAAATGCTACGGTCGGCCGAAAATTTCGGCCTTTTTTCAAATCGACCGTAGACTCACAGGCATCAGGCCACGCAAGGCATTTCCCAGCCAGAATCCCGCCGACAGATCTTCCGGCAGCAACACCGCTTCGCGGGCTCGCCCCGCAGCCAGCAGTTCCGCCCGCAGCACGCCGGGCAAGGCACCGCTGGTCAGCGGCGGCGTCAGCAGGATGCCATCGCGTTCGACGAACACCGTGCTGCGCGCCCCTTCGGCTACTTCCCCGCGCTCGTTCAAAAACACCATGTCAAAAAGCTCCGGGTCGCCGGCGAGCATCGCGAGCGCTGCGTCATAAACTGCCCGGTCGGTCGTCTTGTGGCGGCGCAGCGGATAGGCCGAGTCGATCGCTTTGGTCGCCAGACGGGCATGACGTAGCCCGGCGGGCTCCTCGCCGAGCGCAAACGAGGTGACCTCGACCCGGCCATCCTTCGCCAGCGTCATGCGGACCCGCCAGACGCCCCGTTCCGGCTGCTCAGCCAACGAAGCCTTCACCGCTTGCTCGTCGCAGACGAAACCCAGCCAGGCAGCCGATCGACGCAGACGTGCCAGATGCCCGGCCAGCCTCGGATAGACGCCATCCTCGCGGCGCAGCGTTTCAATTAGCAGCATCCCCGGATCGCAGTCGCGCAGGAATCCCGCCTTGAGCTGACACTCGGCCCACTCAGCCGCAGCATCCGAATCGGCGACGACGCCGCTACCGACACCCAGCTTGCCGCGACCGTCCGGCCCGAGTTCCAGCGTGCGAATCGCCACGTTGAGCCGGAAGTCGCCATTCGGCGCCAACCAGCCGAGCGCGCCCGTATAGGCACCGCGCTCCGCCCCTTCCAGTTCGCCGACAATCTGCATGGCCCGGACCTTGGGCGCGCCGGTGATCGACCCGCAGGGAAACAGCGCGTGCAGGATGTCGCCGAAGCCGCGCTTGCCAACCCGCGCCGAAATCTCCGAAACCATCTGCCAGACCGTCGGGTAATCCTCGATGTCGAACAGGCGCTCGACGACGACGCTGCCATTGTCGGCCACCCGCCCCAGATCGTTACGCAGCAAATCGACGATCATCAGGTTCTCGGCGCGATCCTTGGCCGAAGCGAGCAGTTGTTCTTGCGGCACGCTACGTGGCGCCGTGCCCTTCATCGGCCGGGTCACCAAGCGCTCGCCCTGCCGCTCGATGAACAGTTCCGGCGACAGCGAAACCAGGCCCTGCCGTGCATCGCCGACAAAGCCGCCATAGCGCACCGGCTGGCGCTCGCGCAGCCGCGCATAGAGTGCGAGCGGCGAACCGAACCATTCGAACTCAAGGGGGAAGGTGAAATTCACCTGGTAGCAGTCGCCAGCGAAAATCAGGCTTTTTATCCGGGCGACCGTAGCATTGTAGGCCCCCTCGGCGATCGCCGGCTGCAGGCCACCAACGCCCGCCGTTCCGGCGTGCCGGGCCAGCCAGGCATCTGCCTCGTCGCGGGACAACGACTGGCGGCCGTCAAACCGCCAGAAGCGCGCCAGAATCTGCTCCCCCGCCTGCCAGCCGGGCGGCGCCGACTTCGGTTCCAGCAGATAGCCCAGTTCGTAGTCGAGCGCCGCAACGCTCCACAACGCCTCGCCCTGCACACGTTGCAGCGCAGCATCGAACGACGCAAGATCGCGGACTTCGAGGCAATCGACCGGGCCGGTGAACAGCCAGGCAGCGGGCTCGCCGGCCGGCGCCCGCCTGTCCTCGAAAAAAGCGGTGAATTCGGGGTTTATTTGCGCTTCAGAAAAAACTCGAAGACGCGATTTTCTTCCTTTTGCTCGAGCAGTTCGTTACCGGTCTGCTTGGCAAAGGCTGGAAAGTCCTTCAGGGATCCCGGATCGGTCGCCAGGACACGCAGAATCTTGCCGGATTCCATCTCGGCAAGCGCCTTCTTGGTACGCAGAATGGGCAGCGGGCAATTCAGGCCCTTGACGTCGAGATCGCGATCAAATTCCATGGTCGTTTGGCAAATGGTTTGGACGCGCGATTTTACTCCGATTAACGCCGCTTTTCCTTCAGTTCCTCGATCTGGCGCTGCTTCAATTCACGCAAACGGGCATCGATCGACGACTGTTCGTAGAAATTCGCATCGCCCGCCTTCTGGGCAAACTCCAGCTGCTGCACCGCTTCCGCGGTCTGCCCCTGCAGGCTGTAAACCTCGGCCAGCGAACGATGCTGCATCGCTCGCCGGCCCAGCCCTGCGTAGCTCTCGGTGCGCAGTTTGTGCAGGCGAACTTCGTCCGGATAGTTCGCCAACTGGCTTTCGGCAAAACGCAGAGATTCGTCGAACCGTCGTGCGCCGGTCAGCGCCGCGCCATAGCCGTAAAGCAGCCCGTGATTCAACGGAAAACGCACCATC
This sequence comes from Azonexus sp., assembly GCA_017983615.1. GTDB lineage: Bacteria > Pseudomonadota > Gammaproteobacteria > Burkholderiales > Rhodocyclaceae > Azonexus. Next base: position 189,312 of record JAGOBB010000003.1, on the reverse strand, counting down.
GCCTCGCGGTAGATCGCCAGGCCACCCGCTACGTCGGACTGGGCGATGCGCAGATCGGCCCGCAGATGCTCGACCATGGCCGCTGAAACCTTGAGGCGACGGATGGCATCGAGTTCCTTCTCGGCGCCGCTCCAGTCCCTGGCCCGATAACGGGCGAAGGCCAGTGCATAGCGAATCGCCGCCTCGGAAGCGAACTTCCTTTCGCGCAGCAGGGTTTCCATGTCCTTGACCGCATCGGACGGAATTCCCTGCATCGCCCGCACCTTGGCGCGCACCAGCTGGAAATCGACGCTGTCCGTCATCTGCCGGTAAGTCACCGCCTGCTCGCGGTTCTGCATGTCGGTCAGGCGCTCGCCGGTCAGCGGATGGGTCCGCAGGTAAGCCGTCGCATTGTTCTCGTAGAGACGTACCGCTTTCTGCAGGCGCTCGAAGAAATCGGCCATGCCGCGCACATCGAAACCTGCTTTGCGCAGAATGTCGAAGCCCTGCCGGTCGGCCTCGCGCTCAAAATCACGTGAGAACGCCAGTTGAGCCGAAACAGCCCCGGCCTGGGTCGCTGCCACCGTCCCCATCGCCGCCTGACCGCTGGAACGGGCCGCCAACAGGGCGAGCGCCATGGCCACCATCGACGCCATGCCAATCTGCTTGGACTGGAACACCTGCCGCGCGATGTGTCGCTGGGTCACATGGGAAATTTCGTGAGCCAGCACCCCGGCCAGTTCGGATTCAGTCTGCGCCGAGACGATCAGGCCGGTATGCACGCCGATATAGCCGCCCGGCATGGCAAAGGCATTGATGCTCGGCTCATTGATCGTGAAAAAATAAAAGCCGAAGCCGGGATCGTTGCTAACCGCCCCCAGCCGCCCGCCCAATTGGTTCAGATAGGCTTCGATATCGGCGTCGTCGAGATAGCTCGGCTCGCGCCAGCGGATTTCATGCATGATCTGCTGGCCGATTTTCTTCTCGGTGCTCAGTGACAGCTCATTGCTCGCCACATCGCCCAGTTCCGGCAAATCATCGGCGCGCCCCGGCTGGGCAGCCAGCGCGCAGGCCATAATGGCGGCGACGAGTCGTTGCTTGAAGTGCATGGTGCTATGATATCGCAGCCCTGAAAGTCGCCTTCCGGCGGCTTCGTAACCAATCGTAACTCCCGTGACCAACCAGACTCTCACTCATTTCGACAGCGCCGGCCAGGCCCATATGGTCGACGTTGGCAGCAAGACCGAAACCGCCCGTGTCGCCCGCGCCGCCGGCAGCATTTTCATGCAACCGGAAACCCTCGCCCTGATCCGCGGCGGTTCCGCCAAGAAAGGCGACGTGCTGGGTATCGCCCGCATCGCTGCCATCCAGGCATCGAAGCGCACCGGCGACCTGATCCCGCTCTGCCATCCGATCGCCCTGACCCGCGTCGCCGCCGAATTCACCGTCGACGAAGCGCAAAGCGCCGTGCATTGCGAAGTCACCGCCGAATGCTTCGGCCGCACTGGCGTCGAAATGGAAGCACTGACCGCCACCTCGGTCGGTCTCCTTACCATCTACGACATGTGCAAGGCCGTTGACCGCGGCATGCGTATCGACCACATCCGCCTGCTCGAAAAACTGGGCGGCAAATCTGGGCATTGGATTGCCGAATAGCCCTCGCCCCATGCAAGCACTGCGTAGAAAACTCCTGAAAGGCGGCGCCTCGGCTGCCGTACTCGGGCCGCTGCTCGGCACCGGCCTGCTAATGCCGACAACCGTGCTCGCCGCCGAGTGGAACAAGAATGCCTTCACCTCCCGCAACGTCAACGATGCCTTGAAGGCCTATGGCGCTGCTGGCGCAGCCGAGACCCGCGACATCGTCATCGTCGCGCCGGAGATCGCCGAAAACGGCGCCAAGGTCGAAGTGGAGATCACCAGCAACGTCGCCAATACCCGCAGCCTGGCCATCTTCGCCGACAAGAACCCGATGCCGCTGTCGTCGTCAATCGAGTTTTCCGGCCCGATGCTGCCCTATGTCAGGGCCCAGCTGAAATTGTCGGAAACCCAACGCATCCGTGTCGTGGCCCGGACAAGCGATGGCAAGTCTCACGTCGCGTTCCGGGAAATCAAAGTCACCCTCGGCGGTTGCGGAGGTTGAGCATGGCTGCACAAATCAAGATTCGCGCACAAATTCAGGGCGAAACCGCCGACCTCCGCATCCTTATGCAGCATCCGATGGAAACCGGGCAGCGCAAGGACGAAGGTGGCCAGGCGGTTCCGATGAATTTCATCCAGACCTTCACCGTCTCGCTGAACGGCAAGCCGGTCGTCGACGGCCAGTTGAACACGTCGATTTCCAGGAATCCGCTCTTTACCTTCAAGGCTCGTGGCATCAAGGCCGGCGACAAACTGTCGGTGGCCTGGACGGACAATCTCGGCGAACGACGTCAGGACGAAATCGTCGTCAGCTGATCAGCCGAACTCGCACGGCAATAAAAAAAGCCCGCCTGAAACCAGGCGGGCTTTTAACATTTTAATCCGGGGCTTAAGCGCGCTGGATGTTGGAAGCCTGCTTGCCCTTGGGGCCTTGCACAACTTCGAAGGAAACTTTTTCGCCTTCCTTCAGGGTCTTGAAACCATTCATGTTGATGGCGGAGAAGTGCGCGAAGAGATCTTCGCTGCCATCGTCAGGAGTGATAAAACCAAAGCCCTTGGAATCATTGAACCACTTGACAGTACCGATTGCCATGTTTGCAACTTTCATACAAAAAACGAACAAATTTCCGGGTCTCCCCGACTCCCTGTTTGAGCTCAACGACCCGGTGCTCATGGCAACCTCGATGCAGCTTGAATCCAAACACACTGGCTTTCTACCCCGCCTGAATATCGTCGTCAACAAGTTTCGATGCCGCAGCGCAGCATAAATCAGGCAAGGGAATTGCTTGTCGTACGCTGGAAATCCGGCGATTCAACCCCAAATTATTTTATATTGCGGATTGAGACGGACTGTATAGAATCGAGCGCATGGCTACGAAGTATCAGGAAGGCGGACAACTTGAGGCACAACGCAGCAAGCTGGGTCCGCCGAAGATGTACAAGGTGGTGTTGCTGAACGACGATTACACACCGATGGAATTCGTCATCACCGTTCTGCAGCGGTTTTTTTCTCTGGACACTGAACAAGCGACGCGAATCATGCTCAAAGTTCACAACGAAGGTCGAGGCGTGTGCGGCATCTTCCCGCGCGATATCGCCGCCACCAAGGTGGAACAGGTCATTGCATTCGCGCGCCAGCACCAACACCCGCTTGCTTGCATCATGGAGGAAAACTGATGATTGCCCAGGAACTCGAAGTCAGCCTGCACATGGCCTTCGTCGAGGCGCGTCAAAAACGCCACGAGTTCATTACCGTCGAGCACCTCCTGCTGGCGCTGATCGACAATCCTTCAGCCGCCGAAGCCCTGCGCGCCTGTGGGGCGAAGACCGATACACTGCGCAAGGATCTGACCAATTTCATCGATGAGCACACGCCGACCGTTTCCGGCGAGGACGACATCGACACGCAACCGACTCTGGGCTTCCAGCGCGTCATTCAACGGGCCATCCTGCACGTCCAGTCTTCTGGCAAGAAAGAAGTTAACGGTGCCAACGTGCTGGTCGCCATCTATGGCGAAAAGGATTCGCACGCTGTCTATTTCCTGCAGAAGCAGGGCATCACCCGGCTCGACGTCGTCAATTTCATTTCGCACGGCATCAGCAAGGTGCCGCAGCCCCAGAAGACTGCGTCGGAAGGCGAAATCGAGACCGAAGGCGAAAAGGCCGAAGCCGGGCCACTGGAGCAATACACGATCAACCTCAACGCGCTGGCGCTGCAAGGCAAGATCGATCCGCTGATCGGCCGCGACAAGGAACTGGAGCGCGTCATCCAGACGCTGTGCCGCCGGCGCAAGAACAACCCGCTGCTGGTCGGCGAAGCCGGCGTCGGCAAGACTGCGATTGCTGAAGGACTGGCCCGCAAGGTCGTCGAAGGCGAAGTGCCGGAAATACTGGCCAAGGCCAATGTCTATTCGCTGGATATGGGTTCGCTGCTGGCCGGCACCAAGTACCGCGGCGACTTCGAGCAGCGCCTGAAAGGTGTTCTCAAGGCCCTGCAGGACAATCCGCACGCCATCCTGTTCATCGACGAAATCCACACGCTGATCGGGGCCGGCTCGGCCTCCGGCGGTACGCTGGATGCCTCCAACCTGTTGAAGCCGGCCCTGTCGTCCGGCCAACTGAAGTGCATCGGTGCGACAACCTACACCGAGTTCCGCGGCATTTTTGAAAAGGACAGCGCGCTGTCCCGCCGCTTCCAGAAGATTGACGTTAATGAGCCGTCGGTGGCTGAAACGGTGGAAATCCTCAAGGGCCTGAAAGCACGCTTCGAGGCGCACCACGGCATCAAATATTCGGCTACAGCCATTACTTCGGCGGCCGAACTCGCAGCCCGTTACATCACCGACCGCCATCTGCCCGACAAGGCGATCGACGTGATCGACGAAGCCGGCGCGGCCCAGCGCATCCTGCCCAAGTCGAAACAAAAGAAGGTAATCAACAAGACGGATATCGAGGAGATCGTCGCCAAGATCGCCCGCATCCCGTCGCAGCACGTCTCGCTCGATGATCGCGGTGCGCTGAAGAACCTCGACCGCGACCTCAAGGCCACCGTCTTCGGCCAGGACAAGGCGATCGACGCACTAGCCCAGGCCATCAAGATGGCGCGTTCCGGCCTCGGCAACCCGGGCAAGCCGATCGGCTCTTTCCTGTTCTCCGGCCCGACTGGCGTCGGCAAGACCGAAGTCGCCAAACAGCTGGCTTATTGCCTGGGCGTAGAACTGCAGCGCTTCGACATGTCGGAATACATGGAGCGCCATGCCGTCTCGCGGCTGATCGGCGCCCCGCCGGGCTACGTCGGTTTCGACCAGGGCGGCCTGCTGACAGAGGCGATCACCAAGAAGCCTTACTGCGTGCTGCTACTCGACGAAATCGAGAAGGCCCACCCGGACATCTTCAACATCCTGTTGCAGGTGATGGACCACGGTACGCTGACTGACAACAACGGGCGCAAGGCCGATTTCCGCAATGTCGTGATCATCATGACCACCAACGCCGGCGCCGCCGACCTGCAGAAGTCCAGCATGGGCTTCACGAATTCGAAGCAGAGCGGCGACGAAATGGCCGAGATCAAGCGGTTGTTCACGCCGGAATTCCGCAACCGCCTGGATGCGACAATCTCCTTCGCACCGCTCGATCACGAGATCATCCTGCGTGTCGTCGACAAGTTCCTGATGCAACTGGAAGAGCAGCTGCACGAGAAGAAGGTCGAGGCGCACTTCAGCGAGGCGGTCAAGGAAATGCTGGCCGAGAAGGGCTTCGACCCCCTGATGGGCGCACGCCCGATGGCCCGCCTGATCCAGGACACCATCCGCTCGGCGCTGGCCGACGAATTGCTGTTCGGCAAGCTGGCCAGCGGCGGCCGTGTGACGGTCGACCTGGACAAGGACGGCAAGATCAGACTCGATTTCGAGGAAGAAAAAGCCGAAGCTGTCGTCTGAACGATTGCCATCTACCCCGAAAGCCGTGCAACATTGCACGGCTTTTTTTATTTCGAGGACCTTTCCATGAGCTTCAAGACCCCTGATCTGTGCGATGAATTCGAATCCGAACTGGGCAAGACGGTCCGCGTCGTCGCCCCAATGTTCCAGCGCTATGGCGGCCGAACCAGCTTTTCCGGCCAGATCGTCACGCTGAAGATTTTCGAGGACAACTCGCTGGTCCGCGAAGCCTTTGGCGAAGATGGCAGCGGCAAGGTACTGGTCATCGATGGCGGTGGCTCGCTACGCTGCGCATTGGTCGGCGACCAGTTGGCCATCCTGGCCGCCAAGAATGGCTGGAATGGCGTCGTCGTTTACGGCTGCATCCGCGACTCGGGCGACATCAACGGCATCGACATCGGTGTTCGCGCCCTGAATACGCACCCGCAGAAGACCCTCAAGAAGGGTGTTGGCGACAAAAATGTGGCCGTCACGTTTGGTGGCGCCACCTTCAATCCAGGCGAATACCTGTATGCCGACGAGGATGGTGTTCTAGTCAGCAGCAAAGCTTTGTGCTGACGCAGCGCTTTCTGGTTTCACAAACACAAACAGCGTTTTACATCGTGAAAATTTACGCGTAATACGCTGTTTTTATTTGAAAAGAAATTGTCTTATGTCTTATATAAGACTATTGCTGCCCCGCAAAAAAATAACTATACTTTCTTCCGCCGACATTGCACCATACGCACCCGGTTCAATGCCGTTACCCCCAAACCACATCTCCTGAGGAATTCACATGAGCACTCGCGAACAGCAAATCGCCGCCCTCGAAAAAGACTGGGCTGAAAACCCCCGCTGGAAGCTCGTCAAGCGCGGCTACTCCGCTGCTGACGTCGTCCGCCTGCGCGGCTCCCTGCAGCCGGAATACACCCTGGCCCAGCGCGGCGCCAAGGTCCTCTGGGAAAAGGTTAACGGCGGCGCCAAGAAGGGCTACGTCAACGCTTTCGGCGCCATCACCGCTGGTCAAGCCATGCAACAGGCCAAGGCTGGCCTGGAAGCGGTCTATCTGTCCGGCTGGCAAGTTGCTGCCGACGGCAACACCTCCGAAACCATGTACCCGGACCAGTCGCTTTACGCCTACGACTCAGTCCCGACCATGGTTCGCCGCATCAACAACACCTTCAAGCGCGCTGACGAAATCCAGTGGTCGCGCGGCGTCAACCCGGGCGATGCAGGCTTCATCGACTACTTCCTGCCGATCGTTGCCGACGCTGAAGCCGGTTTCGGTGGCGTTCTGAACGCCTTCGAACTGATGAAGAACATGATCGCCGCCGGTGCCGCTGGCGTGCACTTCGAAGACCAGCTGGCTGCCGCCAAGAAGTGTGGCCACATGGGCGGCAAGGTGCTCGTCCCGACCCGCGAAGCCATCGAAAAGCTGATCTCCGCTCGTTTCGCCGCTGACGTCATGGGCGTTCCGACCCTGATCCTGGCCCGTACCGATGCCGAAGCTGCCAACCTGATCACCTCCGATTACGATGAGAACGACAAGCCGTTCCTGACCGGCGAGCGCACCCAGGAAGGTTTCTACCGCGTCAAGAACGGTCTGGAGCAGTCCATCTCCCGTGGCGTCGCCTACGCTCCGTACGCCGACCTCGTCTGGTGCGAAACCGGCGTGCCGGATATCGGCTTCGCCCGTGAATTCGCCCAGGCCATCCAGGCAGCCTGCCCGGGCAAGCTGCTGTCCTACAACTGCTCGCCGTCCTTCAACTGGAAGAAGAACCTCAACAACTCGCAGATCGCTGCTTTCCAGGAAGAGCTTTCGGCGCTGGGCTACAAGTACCAGTTCATTACCCTGGCTGGCATCCACGTCAACTGGTACAACACCTTCAAGTTCGCCAAGGCCTACGCTGGCGGCGAAGGCATGAAGCACTACGTTGAAATGGTTCAGGAACCGGAATTCGCCGCTCGCGAAGAAGGCTACACCTTCGTTTCCCACCAGCAGGAAGTCGGCACCGGTTACTTCGACGAAGTCACCACCGTCATCCAGGGCGGCTCCTCCTCCGTCAAGGCCCTCACCGGCTCGACCGAAGAAGAGCAGTTCCACTAAGAAGCGACCGCTTTAGCGCTGCCTTACCCGGCAGCAAGGGGCCAGCACTCACAAGGTGCTGGCCTTTTTCTTGAGCATTACCTGAACAAGCCCTGATTCAGCCGCCACCCAATCAAATCGAATGGCATAATCCGGTCTCTGGCGGCCTTCAATGGATTGATAAATGCGCAAAACAGGCACTCTCCAAACCTGGAACGATGAACGGGGCTTCGGATTCATTTCGCCGCTTGAAGGGAATACGCCGATCTTTGTCCATATCAGCGCCTTCCCGAAGGACGGGTCCCGTCCAACCGTCGGCGAGAAAGTTACCTACTAAGAAACGTCAGGGCGCGATGGCCGCCCCCAAGCGACCAAGGTAGAACGAAAAGCTTTTCCTGGCGCGCGCCAGCGCATGGCCAAAGCTGGAGCCAAGACAAATTCCGTAAGTTGGCTGGGCACCCTGTTTGCCGTTGCATTGATAGGCGTTGCCTTGGCGTCGGGCTATCAGTGGTTCAAGGGCCGTGCCCACCGTCTTCACTTGGAGGCACTACCAGCCACCCCCTCCAACTCAAGCCGCACCCGCCGCTGCCTCTAGTTCTGGATTCACTTGTGATGGGCGCACGCATTGCTCGCAGATGACATCGTGCGCAGAAGCCACCTGGTTCATCAATAACTGTCCCGGAACGCAAATGGACGGGAACCATGATGGTGTTCCCTGCGAGCAGCAATGGTGTAGTGCGCCCGGGCGAAACTAATGGCGCGGGATTTTCCGGGATTCATCATCCTGAATATTTCGGCGCGACTCGCCACCAGGCACATGAGGCCGGCTTTCTGATTTTGGGGATATTTTCGGCCCGACCGTAGCATTTGCCCTGCTTCGGCTATTGTCAGCGCCCCTGGGGCGATGCAGGCTATTACCGGCTCAGTTGCGCATAGCAACCGCGTCTGAAGCCCGGTGCAGAGGACTGTCGATCGCAATCTTCCCTTGATCGGGCCCCAGATTCCATTGCCCAGTTTTCGCCGGCTAGCCGATCGTTGTTCAACATGCCGCCCGGCTCATTGCCCTCATCAAAATGCCTGTGTGCAAAATGGGCCAGCACCAACAACACCACCAAGACTAGCGCCCCGCTTCGAGCGGCGGGATAAATGGACACGCAGACAATCGTGGCCATCGCCGCAATGGCCGTCAGACCAGCGGCAAGGGGCAACAAGCCCAACAATACCAGGAGCGCCAGAAGCCCTCCGTAGTCCGAAGAGCCGCGTACGACGCCGAACAGCACATAGGCAAGCCAGTCAGCGCCGAGCGCAAGTGGCACAAAGATCAGGAAATCGGTGAGTCCAAAATCTCGGCCGCGAAAGCGAAAATACGCCCAGATGCTCGCCACTCCGACCACAAGGACCTCAACAAGACTGGCCACCTCCTGGATTTCCACGCTCTTCCCTTGCCTCTCTATGACTTTTGAATTTTACATTCAGACGGACGGCATGGACCACATCCAGCCGAGCAGCGGCACAGCGACCGCCAACGGCACATAACGCCACGGTTCGGGCAATCCGAACCAGGCGGCGACGATGCTGATCGCCATCAGCCCTGCTGCCATCCGCTTGGCGACGCGTGGAATTGCTCGGTGGTCGCGCCAGGCCCGGATCGCCGGGCCGACGGTCGGATGGGCCAGCAGCTTCGCTTCCCATTCCGGATGCGAGCGGGCGAAGAAATAAGCGGCGAGGATCAGGAAAGGCGTCGTCGGCAACAGTGGCAGCACTGCGCCGACCAGGCCGAGTGCCACCGAAACGAGGCCGAGGGCTCGAAAGACGGGCGTTTTCACGGCGCGCTCAGCGCAACTCCCAATAGCTCGGCCGGCTGTAGGTGTCCTTGAGAAGGTCAATGAACAGCCGAACCCGCAGCGGCAAGTGGCGGCGTTGCGGGAAGACGGCGTAGATACCCATCGGCGGCGCCTGCCAGGCGTCGAGCACCGAGGTCAGCGTGCCTTCCTTCAAGTCCTGGCCGACTTCCCACAGCGAGCGCCAGGCCAGGCCGCGGCCGGCCAGCGCCCATTCGTGCAGAACGGCACCGTCGTTGCATTCGAACGTACCGCCAACCTTGATCGTGTCGACCGTGCCGGAGGCCGGTTCGCGAAAGACCCAGCCACGCTGCTGGCCAAGCGACAGACAGTTGTGACCAGCCAGGTCGGCCGGCTCGCGCGGCACACCATGGGCGACCAGATAGGCCGGGCTGGCCACCACCATGCGGCGCATTTCGCCGAGGCGAACGCTGATCAGGCTGGAATCGGTCAGTTCGCCGATGCGGATGGCGCAGTCGATGTTCTCGTTGAGCAGATCGACCAGGCGGTCGCTGAGGTCGAGATTGACGGTCACTTCCGGGTTGGCCAGCATGAATTCACCGACCAGCGGCGCGACATGCCGGCGCCCGAAACCGGATGGCGCCGAGACCCGCAACTGACCGCTGGCCCGCACGCCGCCCAGCGACACTGCCGCTTCGGCATTGGCCAAGTCATTCAGCGTCTTCTGGCAATCCTCGAGAAAGGCCTGCCCTTCGAAGGTAATGGTCAGCTTGCGCGTCGTGCGCAGCAGGAGCTTGACGCCGAGCCGGGCTTCCAGCGCATCGAGCCGGCGACCGATGATCGCCGGCGTCACGCCTTCAATGCGGGCAGCGGCCGACAAGCTGCCGCGAGTCGCTGCCGAAACGAAGGCTTCGATCTGCTTCAGGCGGTCCATTCGATACTCAAAGTAAAAGATGAAATGATTCTACCCCCATTTTTCGCGACTCGGAATCACCATAGAATGCGTCCTGTCGAAACATTCCCATCACTCTTCCAGGAGCTGTCATGAGCCTCAATCTGCCCCAAGGCGTGCAAATCACCGGCGACATCAAGCCGGGTTACGAATCCATCCTGACCTTCGAAGCCCTCGAACTGGTCGCCAAGCTGCACCGCGCCTTCGAGGCCCGTCGCCAGGAACTGCTCAAGGCCCGCGTTGCCCGCCAGGCCCGCATCGATGCCGGCGAAATGCCCGACTTCCTGCCGGAAACCGCGCAAATCCGCGCCGGCGACTGGAAGATCGCCCCGCTGCCCAAGGCCCTGGAGCGCCGCCGCACCGAAATCACCGGCCCGGTCGAAGCCAAGATGATCATCAACGCCTTCAACTCAGGCGCTGATTCCTACATGACCGACTTCGAGGATTCCAACTCCCCGAACTGGGACAACCAGATCCAGGGCCAGGTCAACCTGTACAAGGCCATCCGCCGCGAGCTGAGCTTCACCGGCGACAACGGCAAGCAGTACAAGCTGAACGACCAGATCGCCACTCTGCAGATTCGTCCGCGCGGCTGGCACCTCGACGAAAAGCATGTGCTGGTTGATGGTCAGCGCGTCGGCGGCGGCATCTTCGACTTCGCCGTGGTCTTCTTCCACAACGCCAAGGAACAGATCGCCCGCGGCGCCGGCCCGTTCTACTACCTGCCGAAGATGGAAAGCCATCTCGAAGCCCGCCTGTGGAACGACATCTTCGTCATGGCCCAGGACCATATCGGCCTGCCGCAAGGCACCATCAAGGCCACTGTGCTGATCGAAACCATCCTCGCCACCTTCGAGATGGAAGAAATCCTCTACGAACTGCGCAACCACTCCTCCGGCCTCAACGCCGGCCGCTGGGACTACATCTTCTCCTGCATCAAGAAGTTCAAGAAGAACAAGGACTTCTGCCTGGCCCAGCGCGGCGCCATCACCATGGAAGTGCCGTTCATGCGCTCCTACGCCCTGGCCTTGGTCCAGGCCTGCCACAAGCGCGGCGCTCCGGCGATGGGCGGCATGTCGGCCCTGATCCCGATCAAGAACGACCCGGTCGCCAACGAAAAGGCCCTGGCTGGCATCCGTCACGACAAGACCCGCGATGCCAACGACGGCTTCGACGGCGGCTGGGTGGCTCACCCGGGCCTCGTGCCGATCGCCATGGAAGAATTCGTCAAGGTTCTCGGCGACAAGCCGAACCAGTGGGAAAAGCAGGTTGAAGGCAACTTCGGCCCGGCCCAGTGGCTCGACTTCCAGCCGGAACAACCGATCACCGAAGCCGGCCTGCGCAACAACATCAACGTCGGCATTCACTACCTCGGCAGCTGGCTGGCCGGCAATGGCTGCGTGCCCATCCACAACCTGATGGAAGATGCGGCCACCGCCGAAATCTCCCGCTCGCAAGTCTGGCAGTGGGTGGTTTCGCCGAAGGGCATCCTCGACGACGGCCGCAAGGTCACCGAAGAGATGGTCCGCCCGATGATCGCCGAGGAATTGGCCAAGGTGAAGGCCACCGTCACCGCCCAGGGCGAAGACACCGCCACTTACGATCAGGCCGCCGTCATCTTCGACAAGATGTCGCTGACCCCGGAATACCCGGAATTCCTGACCCTGCCGCTGTACGAAGCGATGGCGTAAAGAACAAAAGGCTGGAGCGAGACAGAAGCGCCGGGGTCAAACCCGGCGCTTTTTTATTGGTGGATAGAATTCAAGGGACGGACTGGTTCGCAGTTCGCAAATTGCGAACCTCATACAATTTGATCAATCAATTGATCAAATTGTATGAATGCTGACTCGCTCGATTACCCCGACCCTCCAACATCTTGCGGCCAGCTTTCCATGTATGCAGTCAACCGGCCAGGCCAGTCGGGCTAGACGACGCTGATTCGCCAACAGTTTGCCGTGCCGTACTCAGGAAATAGGTCGAAAATCGCGGAATGCTACGGTCGACCCTAAAAAACGGCAAAAATCGAAACATGGTTTTTCTTGTCCAGGATGGCAGCCGTTGGCAATCAGGCCGCCATTCTAGGCGGGCGGCACACCGGCGCAGCATGGCGGCTCATGCCGGGCGGGTGCCCCGACAAGCCGGGTAGCGGGTGCAGCCCCAGAAACGTTCGCCAGCCGTAGCGCCCTGCTTGGCGGTGCGCTGCACCATTGGGGCGCGGCATTGCGGGCAAGCGATTTCGGTCACCGCTGGCTGTACTACCGGCTGAGCGGCACCGGACTGGATTAGCGTGAGCAGGGTATCGGTGCCGACCAGTTCGATGGCGCGGCCTTCGACAAAGCGTTTGGCTTCTTCGGTAAAAGCGCCGGAGGCGACGACGAAGCCGCCCACTGCACCTTCGGCGGCCATGACACCGAACAGTTCGCGCACGGTGGCCACACCAACGCTGCGCGATTTCCATTGCTTGCATTGGACGAGATAGGTGTCGCGGCCCAGATGCAGGGCCAGATCGACACCGCCATCCGGCCCGCTACCGCCGCGCCGTTCAACCTGGAAACCGCGCTGCCGAAAGGTTTCGCCGACCAGTTCTTCGAATTCACGCCAGGACATGCTTTCCAGCGCATTGCGTGAGGGCGCCTGACTGACCTGGCGATGCAGACGCCGGGCGCGCGCTGCTTTCACGGCCGAAATGATGGCGCCGAGCAGAAAGGCCAGCGGCACGATGTATTGGAGAAACAGTGCCAGCGTCCGCCCCAGTTCCCGCCCGGCGAAAGCCCCCATGCTCTTGAGTTCGGTCGGCGCAGCATTCGGCTGCACGGCAAAGTAATGCAAGATCCCGTAGGCAACCACCGCCAACAGGACGCCACCCCACCATGGCAGCAGCGCAGCAATTTCCATCAAATCTTCAAAAGTCGATGTCTTTTTTCGCGCCATGGCAATGCTTTCAGCGATTTTTCACAAGGCGGAATTATGCCGAAAAAATTATTGCCTGCGCGAGCTCCATGGACTGGGCGCCAACCTGACTGAACTGCGAACCGAGTCCACATGAATGCTACGGTCGGCGGCAAAAAACAGCCAAATTCGAAATTTTGGCCCGGCGCCAGAGTTTCATTACTTTTAGTCAAAAATCAAACGACCTTTTGCCTACTATTACAGCTCCCAAAGAAGCAATAGACTGCACTCATCCGCTTTCGAGGACCGCATCATGCTCGGCGCCCTGACCCAATTACTGATCTTCCAACTGGCCGGCGAGGTGATCGCCCGCGGCCTGGCGCTGCCGATCCCCGGGCCGGTGCTCGGCATGCTCTTCCTGTTCGTCGCCCTGCTGCTGCGCGGCGGACCGCCGCCCGAATTGCAAACCACCAGCCAGAATCTGCTGCAACACCTGTCGCTGCTCTTCGTGCCGGCCGGCACCGGCATCATGGTGCATTTGCACCGGGTCGCCGACGAGTGGCTACCGCTGGCGCTGTCCCTGCTGATCAGCACGGCGGCAACGCTGATCGTCACGGCGCTGGTCATGAAGCTCTGCTCACGCCCCCCGACTGGACAAGCATCATGACTCAGGACATCGGCCAGATCTGGGTTTACCTCTCTGCTTCGCCGCTGCTCGGGTTGACCATCACGCTGCTCGCCTACCAGGGCGCCTTCTGGATCTATCAGCGCTCGGGCCACAATCCGCTGGCCAATCCGGTGCTGATCGCCGTCGCCGTGCTGGTGCTGTTCCTGAGCCTGACTGGCACGACCTACGAGACCTATTTCGCCGGCGCCCAATTCGTGCATTTTCTGCTTGGACCGGCAACCGTCGCGCTGGCCATTCCGCTCTACACCCAATTCAAGCGTGTGCGCTCGATGCTGCTGCCGGTGTTGGCGGGCCTGCTCGCCGGCAGCCTGACGGCCATCGTCTCGGCCGTGCTGATCGCCCGGCTGTTCGGCGCCAGCAGCGCGACGCAGCTGTCGCTCGCCCCCAAGTCGGTGACGACACCGATCGCCATGGGCATCGCCGAACGGATCGGCGGCATTCCGTCGCTCACCGCCGTACTGGTCATCGTCACCGGCATCCTCGGCGCCGTCGGCGCACGCTTCGTGTTCGATGCCATCAAGGTGCGCGATCCAGCTGTTCGTGGCTTCGCCATTGGCATCGCCTCGCACGGCATCGGTACCGCCCGAGCGTTCCAGGTGAGCGAGCAGAGTGGCGCCTTCGCCGCGCTGGCCATGGGCATGAACGGCGCGCTGACCGCCCTGCTCGTGCCGGCCATCGCCGGCTGGCTGTCCAACTAAGGGTAAGCACCAATGGCCGAACGACTGCCGACGGCGAAAAATCTCTCCGTGCTCATGCGATCCCTTTCCGCACAGCCCCGGCAGACCTGGCTGTGGCTCGCCCCCTATGTCGCCATCGGCGTCTTCGCGCTGGCCATGCTGGTCGTCACCGGCTTGCTCCAGTGGCGCGAGCTGGATACCGCGAAATCGGCGCTGGAGGGCGACATGCACTGGGCCGAGCGGACCATCGAGAACCGCCTGCAGGCCCACCAGGACTTCCTTGGCGAACTCGGTCGCGACCAGGAATTCAAGCAGCTCACCTACGAATCCTTCCAGGTCCGCGCCGGGCGCTACGTGCGCGAGGCGCCGGAAATCATCGCCATCGTCTGGGTCGATATCGACGGCAAGGTTGAATGGGTTGCCCCCAACGAGTCGACCGTCACCTTCGTCGGCGACCAACTCGCCGGCCCCCGCCTGGCCGCCCTGCAGGAAGCGCTGCGTATCCGGCGCACTGTCGTTTCGCCGGACTATCGCGACGCAACGCTCGGTCCGATGCACGACATCATTTTCCCGGTCCAGCGCGGGCGGGCCGACATCGGCGCCTTCATTGCCATCCAGTCGCTGGAGACCATGCTGCGTGCCACGCTGCCAACCGCCTTCACGGCACGCTACAGCCTGACCGTGGTCGACGCCCAGGACCGCGAGGTGTTCTCCAATTCGTCGGTCAAGCCCACCGACCGCCAGCTGTCCGGTGCCATCAACCTCGACCTGCCCAACAACCGGCTCGGCCTGAACATCGTCGCCTACCGTGGCGGCGGCGTCTGGCTGACCTTCCTGCCGGCGGCGCTGATCATCATCCTGACCGTGATCGCCACCATCACGCTGATCCAACTACGCCGTCACGCCCAGCACCGCGCCGAAACCGAAGAAAAACTGCGCGCCGCCTACGCCTTCCGCCAGGCCATGTCGCAGTCGATGATCACCGGCCTGCGCGCCATCGACCTCGAAGGCCGGATCACCTTCGTCAATGCCGCCTTCTGCCGGATGACCGGCTTCGATGAAAGCGAGCTGGTCGGCATCAAGCCGCCCTACCCCTACTGGCCGCCGGAAGAATTCGAGCGCCTTCAATACAACATCGACACCGCGCTGGCCGGCAAAGCCCCGGCCGCCGGCTTCGAGATGCGCATCATGCGCAAGAGCGGCGAACGCTTCGACGTCCGCCTCTACTTCTCGCCGCTGATCGACACCAATGGCCTGCAGATCGGGTGGATGGCCTCGATGAACGACATCACCGAACCCAAGCGGGTCCGCGTCGAACTCGAGCGCGCCCACGAACGCTTCGAGACGGTCATCGACGGCCTCGATTCAGCCGTGCATGTCGCCGACGTGCATAGCGGCGAAATCCTCTTTGCGAACCGCGCCTTCCAGAACATTTTCGGTTTCGACAGCGTCGGCCGCGACACGGCGCTGGTCACCGCCGCCTGCCGGCCGACCCATGGCTGGCTGCACCCCGACCCGGCCGCCCTGACCACCGACGAACTCCCCTGCGAACTGTTCGACGGCGAAATCCAGCACACCCTGTCCGGCCACTGGTACCACCTGCACGAACGCGCCATCCGCTGGGTGGACGGGCGCACCGTGCGCGTCCAGATCGCCGCCGACATCACGGACCGCAAGCACATCGACGAGGTCAACCTGCAGCAGCAGAAGCGCCTCGAACAGACCTCGCGGCTGATCACCATGGGCGAGATGGCCTCCTCGCTGGCCCACGAGCTGAACCAGCCGCTGTCGGCCATCGCCAATTACTGCGCCGGCTGCGTCAAGCGCATGCAGGCCGGCAACTACAAGATCGACGACCTGCTGGCTGCCATGCAAAAAGCTTCCGACCAGGCCGAGCGGGCCGGCAAGATCATTCGCCGCATGCGCGACATGGTCAAGAAGGGCGACCCCAACCGGCAACCGATCGCACTGGAAGAACTGGTCGACGAAGCCCGCGCCTTCGCCGACATCGAGGCGCAGCGCACCGGCACCTTGATCGTCGTCGACCTGCCCGAGCATTTGCCGAAAATCGTCGTCGACCGCATCATGATCGAACAGGTGCTGCTCAACCTGATCAAGAACGGCATCGAGGCGATGAGCGACGTCCCTTTCGAACGCCGCCAGTTGACCGTACAAGCCAGGCGAGTGGACGACCGGATGCTGGAAATCGCCGTCGCCGACCTTGGACACGGCCTGGCCGAGGAAGACATGGAAAAGATCTTCGCCCCCTTCTACACCACCAAGGCCGAAGGCATGGGCATCGGGCTGGCCATCTGCCGCTCGATCATCGAGTTTCACCAGGGGCGGCTATGGGCCACCCCGCGGCGCGAAGGCGGCACCGTCTTCCATTTCACCGTACCACTTGAAGAAAGCACCGAGGATAGCGATGAGTGAAACGACCCCCATCATCCATGTCGTCGACGACGACGAAGCGATGCGCGATTCGATGACCTGGCTGCTCGAAGGCGAAGGCTACAAGGTCGTCTGCTTCGATTCCGCCGAGAGCTTCCTGAAAGCCCGCCACGACCAGATGCGCGGCTGCCTGGTGCTCGACGTCCGGATGCCGGAAATGAGTGGCCTGGAACTGCACGAGAAACTGGAATTTCTCGGCTCCCAACTGCCGATCATCTTCGTCACCGGCCACGGCGACGTGCCGATGGCCGTCTCGGCCCTGCAGCGCGGCGCCTGCGATTTCATCGAAAAGCCGTTCAACAACGAAGACCTGCTCACGCGCATCCGCCGCGCCCTCGAACTGGATGCCGAGCTATCGGCCCGCCGCCAGCGCGACGGCGCCATCTCGCACCGCCTCGATCAGCTGACCCAACGCGAGCGCGAAGTCATGCAACTGGTCGTCGCCGGCAAGCTCAACAAGCAGGTCGCCGACGAACTGAACATCAGCATGAAGACCGTCGAAGCCCACCGGGCGAGAGTCATGGAAAAAATGGGCGTACGCACCCTGGCCGAACTGGTCAAGGCGGTGATGACGGTCAATTGATGCCGGGCAGCCGGCAGGCGCTCACAGCGGAATGATGTCGTCGCCGCCGGAGCCGAAATTGCCGGCGTAATGGCGCTGCTGGCGCACTTCCTTGCGGCGCAGCAGCTTTTCCTGGACCTTGGGCGGCAGGTCGGTAAACAGGATCAGGTTCTTGGCCATCAGCAGCTCGATCGTATCCTCGATGACCCGGACAAAATCCCGGTCGAGGGAATCGAGTTCATTCTGCCGCCAGCGGTCGTGGATGAACTGGAGCACCTCGGCATTGTCGGCCGGCAATGCCTCTTTGGCATCGCCCAGCGGCATGGGATGCAAGTCACAAATGCGCCCATCGCCATCTCTTGCCACGTAAAGCATGCCCGTTCCTCTCAGTTGATCGGCGAAGTCTGCATCAGCCGATGGTGATTTGCAATGTCACTCGTCGCTAGCAACTAATGACTAACGACTAGTAATTTTTGACCTTACCCTTGGGCGGCATCTTCGGCTTGCCGGTGAAGGTGGCGGGCGGCACCTTGAAACCCACCGCCTTACCAGCGGCGTCATAGACGATATTGGCCGACTGCTCCTGCGGCTTGTTGCGGCTGGCGGTGATTTCCAGCGCCGCAGCACGGGCCGGCGCCTGGCGGTCGAGTTCGCTGCGCACGATGCGCACGCGCTCGGCAGCAATGCGCTTGTCGATCAACTCGGTCGACATGCTGCGCTCAGCCAGCCTTTCGCGCATGCTCAGCAATTCCTCTAGCTCCTTCGAAGTCCGTAGCGAACGCATCGGCTCGCCCCACTTTTCCTTGGGCTGACTGACGGCGATGTTGAATTCCTCGGGATTGCTGACCATCTTGGCGATTTCCAGGCGGTTTTGGCGCATCGCCCACTCCAGCGCGCCGTCGCCCCAATCGTTCTTCGGCGTCCGGTCGGCGCCCTTTTCGATCAGTTTACGCGCCAGGTCCTGATGGCCTTCGTAGACGGCCATCATCAGCACGCTGGAGCCATTGGTACTCTGCGCGTTGATATCGGCGCCCTGATCGATCAGGAAATTCGCCACCTCGGGGTGGCCGGCAAACACCGCGTAATGTAGCGCCGACCACTGGCGAGGCGCCGCGTTGATCCGTGCCCCACGCTCAAGCAGCCATTTGACGGCCTCCAGATGACCGCGCCAGGCGGCAAGGGCAATCGCCGATTCACCGTTGGCGTTTAGCTTGTTGATATCGGCGCCGCGCGAAACGAACAGGCGCATCAGCTCGATCTTGCCCTCCCAGGCACCGATCATCAGCCCGGTACCCGTGCGGCTGCCCATGTAATCAGGCGGCATGCCGGCGTCGAGCCAGGTTTCGGCCTGGCGAAGATCGCCGAGTTCCATGCTGTTGGTGAACACCACCGGGTCAGGCGCCGCCGGGTTGCCGGCCGAAAAAACCGGCCCCGCGGATGCCAGCGACAGCCCCATCCCGATTATCATGACGACCACTCTTGCAGTTCGATTCATCGCTTTTCCATTGCCTCAGGCCAGCCCACATTTTCTCATGACCCGGACCGATTACCGGCTTTTTGCGGCGCTGGCGCTGTCGCTCACCCTGCACCTGCTGCCCTTCGTGCCAGCCGTTGATTTTGGCCAAAAAAAGACGCCGACCGTAGCATTCATGGTTGCCGAACTGCGCCCGCCCCCGGCCGCACCTACCGCCCCGCCGCTGACCCTGCCCGAACCGCCCAAGCCCGCCGCCACCGAAGCACCCAAGGCCAGCGCCCCCGAAAAACCGGCCAAACCCCGGCCCGAACCAAGCAATCCGACAAAAGCCCCGAAAACCTGGACCCAGACCGTCCGCGACCACCTGAAGAAACTCGACGCCGCCGGCCAGTTCTACCCAGCCGAAGCCATCGCCCAGGGGCTACAGGGTGAGGTCGATGTCCTGCTCGTCATCGACGAAGCCGGCAAGGTCGTCGCAGCTCGCGTCGAACAGGGCAGCGGCCACCCCATCCTCGACGAAGCCGCCCTGCGCGCCGTCCGTTCACTGCAATCGCTACCAGCCGACGCGCCACGTCAGGTGGTGCTGCCGGTGCGGTTCAGGTTGCGTTGATCGACGGGTGGACTGTCGGCTGCGACAGTTGGTGTTGTTATGCTGCCCCGCCAAAGGTAATTGTTATACGATTAACTCATCTCTTTGGAATAAAGCGACTTACGTGATGTATCAACAGCACCCGTCCCACGAGCTTAAAAAACTCTTTGCACGACAACCGTACCAAGGAGCTATTCCTAGCTCAGCGAAGTTTCTCTTTGTTGGTCTAGATGCAAACTACTCTGCAGGTATTGAGAACACACCCATTTTCCAGAATGTTTTGGAGTATCACCAAGACGGCGTTTCTTTCTGGCGTCGGCATGGAGTTCATCATCCCTTTCTCCTTTCGCAATATCGTGGTGACGGTCGTCGCTACCACGCGACATTCGCAAAGATCGGCTTTAAGCCGGAGCATGCAGAACTCGTGTCGTTCGTGGAGTTGCTACACGTGCCAACCATTGGTAGAAACAAACTCTCTCCCGAGGATCTGAACCCATCGCATCTTCAAATGCTCAACTCCGCAATCCTTGAAGGTGATGCTGAGCACATCTTTATCTCGGCAGGTGTGGCTCGCCTCATGAGAGCCAGTGGTGCATTTTCTTGGCTTCCTAAAGCGCCAACAACATTGGGTTCCCTACCACTCTTGTATAAAGCAAATCAGCGCGCCGTATATCAATATTTACATTTTTCGAACTACGGAAAATTTCAACTACAGTTGGAACGTGAAGCAAGTGCAATTGCTTTATTAATACCGAAACTAAACTAGCCTGACCAGAAATCCACCTAACCGCCTAACCACCATGAAAATTGTTGCTTCAATATTGTGCATTGCGGCCTACTACACAGCACTCTCCCTATTGCAACCGCAAATAGAACAGAACATTCTCATTGCTTTCACCTATATATTCATTCCAATTGTTCTGCTCCCGCTAATAGTTCATGGTGTGGCAACGCACTTGCGGGCGAAGAAAGGATTAGAAGCGATTCAAGCCAAGTTGATGGCTGAGGGATTTTGTCCTTCTCACCAGTTACCCAGCGTCCTTATCGACTCGAAAAGCAAGCGTGTCTGTTTTCATGAAACATCAGCTGATGGTGCCGTGGCTCACTGGTCACTGAACTTTACTGATGTCCTTGGAACCTCAATCGTTAAGGATGAGGATACAGTTCACAAGACGTCCAGCAGCAGCGTTATCGGCAGAGCAATTGCTGGAGGCGTAATTCTCGGGGGCATTGGCGCCATCATCGGCGGCATAACAGCAAAGTCTTCGGCGAGCACCAGTATTCAGAAACTAGTCTTGGAGATAGTTTTGAACTGCCCTCCACATCCGGTTCACCGGGTCCAATTCATTGGTCCGCTTGATAGTGTCACTGAAGGCTCCCTCTCGTTTAACGAAGCCATGAAGAGGCTTGAATTTATGCAGTTGGTGATGGAACTCATGATGATGAACGAGAGTATTCCGCAAGCGACAAACTCCGTCGATCTAATGGATACCGTCCGCATGGTCAAGCTTCGAGCGGAGCGCAACGTAGCCTCCGCCTAAAGTCCACCCCATCCGAGGGGGGCACGCAAATATCCGCCATCACCCCTCAAATCGAACGTCATCAAATCGCCCCGTCGGCCCGTAGCGCAGCGATGCGCTCCGCCGCGTAGCCCAGTTCGGTCAGCACGGCGTCGGTGTGTTCGCCGAGGGCCGGGCCGATCCACTCGGTGCCGCCCGGTGTCTCCGACAGCTTGGGAACGATGCCCGGCAGGCGGAATTCCTTGCCGTCCGGCAGCCTGGCAGATTCGAACATCTGGCGGGCGATGAATTGCGGGTCGGCGAACATATCGACGGCCGAATAGACGCGCGACGACGGCACTTCGGCGGCAGACAGCAGGGCCAGCACTTCGGCCTCGTCGTGTTCGGCGACCCAGCGGTCGATCAGGCCGTAGATTTCGTCGCGCCGGGCGTCGCGGCCGGCGTTGTCGGCCAGCGTCGGGTCGTCGGCCAGATCGGCGCGGCCGATGGCATGCATGAAACGCTTGAAGATTGCATCGCCATTGGCGCCGATGGTCACGTGCTTGCCGTCCTTCGTGGTGTGCGTGTTCGACGGCGTGATGCCGGGCATGATGTTGCCGGTGCGCTCGCGGACGAAGCCGAAGACGTCGAATTCCGGGACCAGCGATTCCATCATCGCGAAGACCGCCTCGTAGAGCGCGACGTCGACGACCTGCCCGGCGCCGCCATTGACTTCCTTGTGGCGCAACGCCATCAGCGCGCCGATGGCGCCCCACAGCGCGGCAATCGAGTCGCCGATAGAAATCCCGGTGCGTACCGGCGGCCGGTCGGGAAAACCGGTGATGTAGCGCAGGCCGCCCATCGATTCGCCGACCGCGCCGAAACCCGGCTGGTCCTTGTACGGCCCGGTCTGGCCGAAGCCTGAGAGGCGGACCATGACCAGCCCCGGGTTGTCGGCCTTCAGCTGTTCCCACGAAAGACCAAGCTTTTCCAGCACGCCGGGGCGGAAGTTCTCGACCAGGATGTCGGCGTCGGCGATCAGTTTGCGGACGAATTCGCGGCCTTCCGGGTGCTTGAGGTTGGCGGTCACCGATTTCTTGTTGCGCGCCTGGACATACCACCACAGCGACATGCCTTCGTAGAGCTTGCGCCACTTGCGCAATGGGTCGCCGCCGTCGGGCGATTCAACCTTGATCACCTCGGCGCCGAACTCGCCCATGATCCGCGTGCAGAACGGCCCGGCGATCAGCGTGCCGAGTTCGACGACCTTGAGTCCGGCCAGTGGTTTCTGCGCCACGTCTTTTTGCCCCTCGCTCATCGCGGCTCCCAGTGTTCGATTTTCATTTTTGCCCCAAAAAGACGGGCGACCGTAGCATTCACGGCCAGGGGGTCGCCGCTGGTCGCCATGCTCAGGCGGCCATGGCCGCCGCCGAGCAGCTGGCCGGCTGAGAGCAACCTTTCGAGCTGGCGGGCAACCGGCTCACCGGTGTCGAGCAGCGTGGTGCCAGCCGGCATGCGCCGGGCGATGGATTCGGCCACCCACGGGTAATGCGTGCAGCCAAGGACTACAACGTCCGCCCCGGCCGCGGCCAGCGGCGCGACAAAAGCATCGAGCAGGCGCTCGACCTCGGCGCTGTCCGGCCCCAGTGTCTCGATGGCTTCGGCCAGCCCCGGGCAAGGCTGGGCGATGACGCGGTGGCCGTTGGCGTGATTGCCGACCAGGCGCTGGAAACGCTCGCTGTGCAAGGTGCGCGTCGTCGCCAGCACACCGATCACGCCGCTGCGGGTCAGCGCCACAGCCGGCTTGACGCCCGGTTCCAGCGCGACAACAGGCAAATCGATGGCGGCCCGAATTGCTTCGGCGGCCGCTGCGGTCGCCGTGTTGCAGGCAATGACCAGCGCCTTGGCGCCGTGGCGAACTAGGGCTTCGGCGATCAAAACGCCGCGTTCCTTGAGGAAAGTCTCCGGCCGGTCGCCGTAAGGAAGGAAGCGGGTGTCGGCGAAATAGAAGAAATCTTCCTGTGGCAGCCGCTCCCGCAGGGCGCGCAGGACCGTCAGGCCGCCGAGGCCGGAGTCGAAAACCGCGATGGGCTGGTTGTTCAGAAAAACTCCCCGGACCGCCGGCAGGCTCGCCCGGCGATCAATCCTTGACGACCGGCGCCTGGAAGACGCTGCGCAACTGGTACAGATAGCCGCCCGTCGCCACCAGGCCGACGACGACGCCCAGCACGTATTTCATGGGCGAAGCAACAATGGAGTCGGGCACGAACAGCATCCACCAGGCGGCGACCAGCACGCCGAGCAGGACACCGCGCAACACCACCCACTTGCGGACTTCCTTTTGCCGCTTCAACAAATCGTCGGCGCTCAGGGCGGCAGGGGCTTGGTCTGTACTCATCGCAAAACACCAGAAAAAGGGGGAAACGGCGCAGATTTTACTGCAAAAAGAAGCCCCTCCGCGGCGTCGCTGGGGTGGAGACAAGCTCGACCTATCGGGCGAGACTGCGCTCCAGCAGATCGGCGACGGCCTGGTTTGCGTGGGCGTCGTCCGCCGTGCGCATCCCGCGCAATACCCCTTGCCGGTCGGCCTCTTCCTTGTTCTGGCTCATCTTCCATTTGCCCTCCAGCTGCGCAATTGGAATCTCGATGCCGACGATGGCTTTCATTTGTGCCGCGATGTAGTCATCCGGTGCGTCGGCCACCGACCAGGGTGCCGGACGGGGCGCCTCATGGAAGGATGTGAGGTCGTTCAGTTGCCGCGCCAGCCAGGCGGCATCGGCAAACACCTGCGGCTTGCCGTGAACATGAACCGTCGCATAGTTCCATGTTGGCACGACCTTCTGCGTGGCAACCTTGCTGGGGTACCACGACGGCGTGACATAGCCATCCGGACCTTGAAAGACCACCAGGCACTCGTCCACGTCGCCCAGTTCTTTCCAGTGCGGGTTGGCGCGTGCCATGTGGGCGCGCAGGGTGCCGTTTTCGCCTTCATCGGCATAGACGAGAAATGGGATGGGCGATGCCTGCAAGCCACTCGGACCATGCGTGATCAAGAGCGCCAGCGGATGAGCGCGCATCAGTGCATGCATGGCCGCGACGCTGTGCTGCTGGAATTTGGGAGGATTGTGCATACCGAGCCACCAGAAAAATTGTCAGGCCAAATGCTCACATGGCTGTTGTGGCAACGCAAATTATTTGAAAAGTCATCGAGCGCTCACCTTCGGAAGGCGGAAGCCGCCAACTTTCCAGCACCCCTCAGCCCAAGCGAAGTAAACTGGTCGCCATCCGCAGCTACCGAGCCGGCCGCCTGACGGGCATTGGGGCTGATCGACATTTTTCACACGAGGACATGACATGAAGATCGTGATCGTTGATGACGATGAAGCGATGCGCAACCTGCTGCGCGCCATCTGCGAGGGCGAAGAGCACGAGGTCGTGGCTCAGTTCCCGGATGGACGCGGCCTGCTCGATTTCGTCCGGAACGAACGTCCCGACGTGGTCTGCCTGGATTACGAATTGCCGGGAAAAAACGGATTTGAATTGCTCGCTGAGATGGACGCCGCGGCCAATCAAGTCGACGTCGTGATGATCAGCGGTTCCAGCGAACCCGAATTGCAGGGGCATGCCGCCGATCTTGGTGCTGCGGGTTTCATCCAGAAGCCGTTCGAGCCTGCCCGGATCATCGACGAACTGACCCAGATCGAACGTTCGCGGACGATTGCGGCACGAGCGGCAGCTGCCCCGGCGGAAGTGTCACCAACGCCCGCCGGGGCATCAACAATGCAAGACCTATCAACCGCCGAACCTCCGGCCTCGTCGCCCCCGGAGGCCAATGGCGTGGTACCGCGCTCCGCCGTCATCGTCGACGACAGCGGCTCTATCCGCCTGCTGATGAAAGGCGTCCTGCAGGAAATCGGCATCAAGGTGACCGGACTGGCCACCAATGCGCAGGAAGGCATCGAGGTCGTCAGAAGGACCCGCCCGGCCCTGGTCTGCCTGGATGTGAACATGCCGGGGATGTCCGGACTCGATGCGCTGCCGGAAATTCATGCTGCCAGCCCGCACACGAAGGTGATCATGGTCACCGGCAACGCCAGCCGCCAGGTGGTGCAAGCAGCGATCGCCGGCGGCGCCATCGGCTATTTCCTGAAGCCCATTCGACCGGCCAAGGTCGAGGAATTCATGCGCAAGCTGCTGCCGCGCTGACCGGCCGAAAGCTCGCCTAGCGCCCCGCTTTCAGCATCCGGTCGTAGAGCACGACATTGACCGTCGCTGCCAGGTTCATGCAGCCGTGCGTCGGGATGTAGACGATGTCCTTGCACCATGAGGTGACGTTCTTCTTCAGGCCACCATCTTCCGGGCCGAAGATGTAGAAGGCCCGTTCCGGGTGCCGGTATTCGGTCAGCGGCTGGGCATCAGGGTGGACCTCGATGGCGACCGGCACGCAGCCGAAGGGAATCACCTGCTGCAGGTCGTCGACGCCGATCAGCGGCAGTTGCAGGTGGACCTGCTTGGTGTCGGTGCGAAAGGACGAGGCACGTTCGTAGCGGGTGCCGGTGTAGAAGACGGTATTGACGCCATAGCAGCCGGCGGCGCGCATGATGGCGCCGACATTCTCCGGCCCCTTGGGGTTGTAGAGCCCGATGCACGAGTAGCCGGTATAGCCCTGCACGGCCTGCTTGCGGGTGATGGTTTCCCGGCCGCTCATGGCCGATGCGCTGCCGTCGGGATCATTCGGGCTGGCGGAATTCATCGGCGATCCAGGCCCTGGCGCTGGCCGGGTTCAGTTTGAAATCTGGCCCGACGCGCACCTTGCCGAGCGCTTCGCCTTGGGCATCCTCGGCAGCCAGCGTGGCGTAGGGATCGTCTTCATCGGCGACGATGTCGAGGCTGATCAAAATCGGCCCGAAATCGGCATCGACCGTAAGCTTTTTGTGCAGCAATGCCTGCCGTTGATGCTCGTGACGGCGCAGCACTTCCGAAGCGGTCTTGACCAGGGTCTGGAAGGCGGCAACGTCCAGCGGCTTGGGGTTTTTCTTGTCGCGCCCCATGGTCCACGGGCCGACCAGGGCCGGCTCTGCTTCGCCATCCTTGGTCATTTCGACGGCCCAGCCCTCGTCGTCTTCATTCTTGATGACACGGGCCGTCCAGCCTTTGTCGCGCCACAGTTTCGGTTCGTTGATGAGGTCGGACGCCTCGGTCTCGACGGGATCGTTGATTGCAGTTGTTGTCATCCCTGCATTGTACTTCCCACCGGGGAGTTGCCGCTTGCAGGCGCCGGGTCAGGGCGTGGCTGCGGCTCGGCTGGCTTCGATCTCGAGGTGACATGGGGACAGCAGCAAATGGGCCAGATGTTCTGGATCGTTCGACCCCATATGTTCGGCGAAGGCCGCCAGGCTGGCATCATTCGCCGCGGCCAGGGCCGTGATCAGCAGCCTTGCTGCTTCGCGCGGCTTCGGTCCGCCGGGTTGATAGCCGGGCCAGTCCTTGTAATGCGCCAGCAGTTGGCTGCGGTGCTCCTGATAGAGCGGGGAATTGCGGGTGAAATCGAGCTCGGCCTGTTTGGCGGCAATTTCGGCATCGATCTCGGCATCGGTCTGCTGGTAATGGGCTTTCTCGGCATCGGTCCAGTGCGGGTTGTCGCCATGCTTTTCGCGCAGGATGGCGGAGGTGCTCTGCAGCACGATCTGCGAATGCGTGCCGGCATCACGGAAGACATGAACCAGATCCTTGCCATGCCCTTCGGTGCCGACATAGCGCATTCCTGCGCTAATCCGCCGGGGATTGAAGCGGAACTGGCGGGCGCATGCGGCACGCAGGAGGTCGAACAGTTCGTTGATTTTCGCTGGGCTCACAGGACTATCCTTTTCGTTCGCGCCTTGCCGCTGCGCTTGCATCGCTGGCCAACTGGCTGGCAACAGCATACGCCTCTCGTTGGCCAACCGCTCCCTCCAAAAGACGAAGCCCCCATCAGGGGGCTTCGTGCAGGCAGTGGCGCCGGCCAAACTTACATGCGTTCGATCATCGCGTCGCCGAAGGCGGAGCACGACAGTTCGTCGGCGCCGTCCATCAGGCGGGCGAAGTCGTAGGTCACCTTCTTGTCGCCGATGGCGGATTCCATGGCCTTGATGACCAGATTGGCGGCTTCGACCCAGCCGAGATGGCGGAGCATCATTTCGGCGGAGAGGATCAGCGAACCCGGGTTGACCTTGTCCAGACCGGCGTACTTCGGGGCGGTACCGTGGGTGGCTTCGAAGCAGGCGTAGTTGTCGGAGATGTTGGCGCCCGGGGCGATGCCGATGCCGCCGACCTGGGCGGCCAGCGCGTCGGAGATGTAGTCGCCGTTCAGGTTGGTGGTGACGATGGTGTCGTACTCGGCCGGACGGAGCAGGATCTGCTGCAGGAAGGCATCGGCGATGGAATCCTTGACGATGACTTCACGACCCGAATTCGGGTTCTTGAACTTGCACCACGGGCCGCCGTCGATCAGCTCGGCACCGAATTCTTCCTGGGCCACCTTGTAGGCGGTGTCACGGAAGAGGCCTTCGGTGAACTTCATGATGTTGCCCTTGTGCACGATGGTCAGCGACTTGCGGTCGTTGGCGATGACGTACTTGAGCGCGGCGCGGACCAGGCGGGTGGTGCCTTCGATCGAGATCGGCTTGATGCCGATGCCGGAAGTGGCCGGAAAACGGATCTTCTTGACGCCCATTTCCTCCTGCAGGAACTTGACGACCTTCTTGGCGCCTTCGGACTCGGCAGCCCATTCGATGCCGGCGTAGATGTCTTCGGTGTTCTCGCGGAAGATGACCATGTTGGTCAATTCCGGGTTCTTCAGCGGCGACGGGACGCCCTTGAAGTACTGGACTGGACGGACGCACTGGTAGAGGTCGAGTTCCTGGCGCAGGGCGACGTTCAGGGAACGGATGCCGCCACCGACCGGCGTCGTCATCGGGCCCTTGATGGAGACGGAATATTCCTTCAGGGCGTCGAAGGTTTCCTTGGGGAACCATTCGTCCGGACCGTAGAGGCGGGTGGATTTTTCACCGGCATAGACTTCCATCCAGTGGATCTTCTTGGCACCACCGTAGGCCTTGGCTACCGCAGCGTCGATCACCTTGATCATGACCGGCGTGATGTCGATGCCGATGCCGTCGCCCTCGATGAAGGGAATAATCGGATTGTTCGGGATCGCCTGCCCCGGAACGATTTTCTGACCGCCTTGCGGAACCGTGATGTGAGATGCCATATCCACTCCATGAGTTGTTTTATTGGACGACTTGGGTTTTGCGTCAAATGTCCCCTAGTGGGGAGGCCGGACTAGGGATTACCTGCGACCGGCAGCATTCATAATTATGTCGCAAAAGGCCCACCGCTGTCAGCCCTTTGGCCGCCCTGCCAAAATGCTACGGTCGATGCCAAAAACAGGCCAAAAACGAAAAAAGCGAAGACCGGACCGGCCTTCGCTTTTTCTTTGCCGCCCCCGAAGGGGCTTCAGTTCCGACTAGACGCGGGCAGCCTTCAGCGCAGCGTTCAGCGTCGGGCTCGGACGCATGATCGCCTTGCACTTCTCGGCATCGGCCTTGTAATAGCCGCCGATGTCCGCCGGCTGACCCTGGACCATCTTCAGTTCGGCAACGATCTGCGCCTCGTTGGCGGTCAGGGTTTTGGCCAGTTTGGCGAAGTGGGTTGCCAGTTCCTGGTCCTCGGTCTGGGCAGCCAATTCCTGCGCCCAGTACATGGCGAGGTAGAACTGCGAACCGCGGTTGTCCAGCTCACCGGTTTTCGGCGACGGCGACTTGTTGTTGTCGAGCAGCTTGCCGGTCGCAGCGTCGAGTGTCTTGGCCAGCAGAACGGCGCGCTTGTTGCCTTCCTTGATGCCCAGCTCTTCCAGCGACACGGCCAGGGCCAGGAACTCACCGAGCGAATCCCAGCGCAGGTGGTTTTCCTGCACCAGTTGCTGGACGTGCTTCGGGGCCGAACCGCCGGCACCGGTTTCGTACATGCCGCCGCCGTTCATCAGCGGGACGATGGACAGCATCTTGGCCGAGGTGCCCAGTTCCATGATCGGGAACAGGTCGGTCAGGTAGTCGCGCAGGATGTTGCCGGTCACCGAGATGGTGTCGAGGCCGCGGCTGACGCGTTCGAGCGTGAAGCGCATGGCGCGCACCTGGCTCATCACGTAGATTTCAAGGCCGCTGGTATCGTGATCCTTGAGGTACTTGTTGACCTTCTTGATCAGCTCGACTTCGTGCGGACGATAGCTGTCCAGCCAGAAAACAGCCGGGGTGTTGGACTGGCGGGCGCGGGTGACGGCCAGCTTGACCCAGTCGCGGATCGGCGCGTCCTTACACTGGCACATGCGCCAGATGTCGCCGGCTTCGACGTTCTGGGTGAGCAGCACTTCGCCGGTGTTGTTGTCGACGATGTTGGCGATGCCGTCTTCAAGGATTTCGAAGGTCTTGTCGTGCGAGCCGTATTCCTCGGCCTGCTGGGCCATCAGGCCAACGTTCGGCACCGTGCCCATGGTCCGCGGATCGAAGTTGCCATGCCATTTGACGAAGTTGATCATCTCCTGGTAAATGCGGGCAAAGGTCGATTCCGGCATGACACACTTGCTGTCGTACTGCTTGCCGTCGGCGCCCCACATCTTGCCGCCCTGGCGGATCATCGCCGGCATCGAGGCGTCGACGATGATGTCGTTCGGCGAATGGAAATTGGTGATGCCCTTGGCCGAGTCGACCATGGCCAGACGCGGCCGATGTTCCTGGCAGGCGTGCAGGTCGCGGATGATCTCGTCGCGCTTCGACTCCGGCAGGGCCTTGATCTTCTCGTAGAGATCGACCATGCCGTTATTGACGTTGATGCCGAGTTCGTCGAAGGTCTTGCCGTGCTTCTCGAAGGCGTCCTTGTAGTAGATCTTGACGCAGTGGCCGAAGACGATCGGGTGCGAAACCTTCATCATCGTCGCCTTGACGTGCAGCGAATACAGGATGCCGGACTGGCGGCAATCTTCCAGCGTCTGCTCGTAGAACTCGCAGAGCGCCTTCTTGCTCATGAACATCGAGTCGATGATCTCGCCTTCGAGCAGCGACAGCTTGGGCTTCAGCACCGTGGTCTTGCCGCCCGTGGCGATCAGTTCCATGCGCACTTCGCGCGGCTTGTCGAGGGTCATCGACTTTTCGCCGTGGTAGAAATCGCCGTGGTCCATGTGGGAAACGTGGGTCTGCGACCATTGCTTCCATTCGCCCATCGAATGCGGATGTTTGCGGGCGTAATTCTTGACCGCCATCGGCGCGCGGCGGTCGGAGTTACCCTCGCGCAGCACCGGATTGACCGCCGAACCCAGACACTTGCCGAAGCGGGCCTTGAGCGCCTTTTCCTCATCGGTATTGGCCGATTCCGGGTAATCGGGAATGGCATAGCCCTTTTCCTGCAATTCCTTGACACAGGCCTTGAGCTGCGCGACAGACGCCGAAATGTTCGGCAGCTTGATGATGTTGGTTTCCGGCAGCAGGCACTTCTTGCCCAGTTCGCCCAAGGTATTGGGCTCTTTCTGGTCATCCGGCAGGTAGTCGGAGAATTCGGCGAGTACGCGGGCCGACACGGAAATGTCCGCCTTCTCGATTTCGATACCGATCGGACCGGTAAAGGTCCGGACTATCGGCAAGAAGGCACAGGTTGCAAGCAACGGGGCCTCATCCGTGAGGGTGTAAATGATCTTCGACTTACCTGCGGCCATGGGATTTCCTCGACTTTGGTTGATTTACGCGGGGCGAATATACGCCCTTCCCCTTTCACGGTGCTTACAAAACATCAAAATTGTCGCGCCGCCGGCACGCTGCGCACAGCCCGGCAAGCGGCCATGCATTTGGAAAACCCGATGTTAGAATCTTTGGTTCGCTGAGGAGATTTCGGGGAATGAAGATTTCAGTCGGCCTCTATGGCACCAACGCGCACCAGATCGCGCTGGCCATGATTCAGGGGTTCAATAAACACTACACGCTGTTCCGCCAGACCTGCCGCGAAGCCAAGACGCGCTTCGAGCACGGTGACTGGCTGGGCGTGCACAAGGCCGTCAAGGAACGCATCCGTTTCTACGACGACCGCGTCGACGAGTGCGTAGAGCGCCTGCGCAACGAATTCGATGCGGCGAGCATCGACTACGCGACCTGGCAGCAGGTCAAGCTGCTCTATATCGGGCTCTTGCTCAACCACAAGCAGCCGGAGCTGGCCGAAACCTTCTTCAACTCGGTGACGACCAAGATCCTGCACCGGAATTATTTCCACAACGATTTCATTTTCGTCCGCCCGACCATTTCGACCGAAAATCTCGAAGGCGACGACAGCCAGACCTACCGCAGCTATTACGCCAAGGAAGATGGCCTGCGCGGCGCCGTGCGCAAGATCGTCGCGGATTTCGACTGGCACCGTCCGTTCGCCGACCTGGAGCGCGATGTCGAACATGTCTACGTGGCGGTGCACCGCTTCCTGAACGGCATGCCGCGCCGCGAGGTCAATTTCCAGATCCAGGTCCTCGGCTCGGCCTTCTACCGCAACAAGGCCGCTTACATCATCGGAAAGGCAATCAACGGTTCGACCGAATACCCGTTCGCCATCCCTGTCCTGCACGACGAGGACGGCAAGCTCTTTCTCGACACCATCCTGCTCGACGCCTGGCGGATCGGCCTGCTCTTCTCGCTGTCGCGCGCCTACTTCATGGTGGAAATGGAAGTGCCATCCGGCTACGTCCAGTTCCTGCGCTCGATCCTGCCGGCCAAGCCGCGCTCAGAGCTGTACATCATGCTCGGCCTCGGCAAGCAGGGCAAAACCATGTTCTTCCGCGACTTCATCTATCACGTGCACCATTCGGAAGACAAATTCATCATGGCCCCCGGCATCCGTGGTCTGGTCATGCTGGTCTTCACGCTGCCGTCCTACCCCTACGTGTTCAAGATCATCAAGGACGTCTTCGGCGCCTCGAAGAACATGGACCACGCGACCGTCAAGCGCAAGTTCATGATGGTCAAGCAGGTCGACCGGGTCGGCCGGATGGCCGACACGCTGGAATTCTCCAACGTGATGTTCCCGCTCAACCGCTTCGACGACGAAGTCATGGAAGAGCTGCGTACCCTTGCCCCCTCCTGCTTCGAAATCGACGGCGACCAGCTGATCATCAAGCACCTCTACATCGAGCGCCGGATGGAACCGCTGAACATCCACCTCGACCGCATGGAACGCGCCAATAACATGGAAGGCCTGGAGCACGCGATCAAGGAATACGGCAGCGCAATCCGCGAAATGGCCCAGGCCAACATCTTCCCGGGCGACATGCTGTGGAAGAACTTCGGCGTCACGCGTTACGGCCGCGTCGTCTTCTACGACTACGACGAAATCGAATACATGACCGACTGCAACTTCCGGGCAATCCCGCCGGCACCGGATTTCGAAACCGAGATGTCCGGCGAGGTCTGGTATGCGGTGGCCAAGAACGACGTTTTCCCGGAGGAATTCAGCACCTTCCTGCTCGCCTCGCCGGTGCTGCGCAAGGTCTTCCACAAGCACCACGCCGATTTGCTGTCGCCGAAATTCTGGCAGAACGCGCAACAGAAGATCCGCGAGGGGCACGTCGAGGATTTCTTCCCGTACCCGGTCGAACTGCGTTTTTGCAACACAATTTTTGATCCTGTGTAGTGCATATCAGAATGCACCCCCTAAAATAGGCGGGAAATTTTCCCCCAAATAAGAGAACAGCTATGCCTTTATCCATTGCAAGCGTCCGCGAACGACTACCCGGCGAAAGCCGGGTTGCCCTCGTTCCCGAAACCGCCAAGAAATTTACCGCGCTCGGCGCCAAGTTGCGCATGGAGCAGAGCGCCGGCACCGAGAGCCATTTCCTCGACTCGGATTACGCCGACACAACGCTGGTCGGCGGCATCGCCGAAGCCTATGCCGGCGCCCAGCTGATCCTGCGCGTCACCCCACCGTCGCCCGAAGAGATTGCCGCGATGCCCGAAGGTTCGGTGCTGATCGGCCTGCTCAAGCCCTTCGAGGACAAGGCCCGTCTTGCCGCCCTGAATGCGAAGAAGATCACCGCCTTCTCGCTCGAACTCCTGCCTCGCATCTCCCGTGCCCAGAGCATGGACGCCCTGTCCAGCCAGGCCTCCTGCGCCGGCTACCAGTGCGGCCTGATCGCCGCTGCCCGCTGCACCAAGTTCTTCCCGATGCTGACCACCGCCGCCGGCACCATCCGCCCGGCGCGGGTGCTCGTCATCGGCGCCGGCGTTGCCGGCCTGCAGGCGATCGCCACCTGCAAGCGCCTCGGCGCCATGGTTGAAGCCTATGACGTCCGCTCCGCCGCCCGCGAGCAGATCGAATCGCTCGGCGCCAAGTTCGTCGACACCGGTGTCGCCGCCGACGGCACCGGCGGCTACGCCCGTGAGCTGACCGCCGAGGAGAAAGCCGCCCAGGCCGAGAAACTGACCAAGGCCGTCGCCATGGCCGACGTGGTCATCACCACCGCCGCCATCCCCGGCAAGAAAGCGCCGATCATCATCACCACCGAAATGATCGGCCGCATGAAATACGGCGCCATCATCGTCGACATGGCCGCCGAGTCCGGTGGCAACTGCGCCCTGACCCAAGCCGGCGAACACGTCATCGCCAACGACGTGCACATCCACGGGCCGCTGAATCTCGCCTCGCGCATGCCGACCCACGCCTCCGAGCTGTACGCCAAGAACCTCTACAATTTCATTTCGCCGTGGATCAAGGACGGCGAACTCAATTTCGACTGGACCGACGACGTCGTCGCCGGCACCCTGCTGTGCAAGGACGGCGTCACCGTCCACGCCACCGTCAAACAAGTCATGGGAGAAGCCTGATGGACGGCCTGCTCGCGCTCTACATCTTCATGCTCGCCGCCTTCACCGGCTACGAGATCATCGCCAAGGTCCCGGTCATCCTGCACACCCCGCTGATGTCCGGTTCCAACTTCGTCCACGGCGTCGTTGTCGTCGGCGCCATGCTGATGCTCGGCACGGCCGACACCGTGCTGCAACAGGC
Organism: Azonexus sp.; assembly: GCA_017983615.1. GTDB lineage: Bacteria > Pseudomonadota > Gammaproteobacteria > Burkholderiales > Rhodocyclaceae > Azonexus. Next base: position 155,044 of record JAGOBB010000003.1, on the reverse strand, counting down.
CATCGGCTTCTTCGCCGTGGCGCTGGGCGCCGCCAATGCCGCCGGCGGCTACGTCGTCACCGAGCGCATGCTCGCCATGTTCAAGAAGAAGGAAGGCTGATCATGACGCTCCCCATTTACGTCCAGGGCGCCTGGTTCCTCGGCGCGCTCCTCTTCATCTTCGGCCTCAAGGGCATGAGCTCGCCGGCCAGCGCCCGCAAGGGTATCGTCGTCGCCGGCTACGGCATGCTGATCGCCATCGCCGGCACCTTCCTCGTCCCCGGCCTGAAGAACCTCGCGCTGATGGTTGCCGCCCTCGGTCTCGGTGGCGCCGCCGCCTGGATCTCCGGCAAGAAGGTCAAAATGACCGACATGCCGCAGATGGTCGCCATTTACAACGGCATGGGCGGCGGTGCCGCCGCCGCGATTGCCGCCATCGAGTTCGCCAAGGGCGATGCCCACAACACCGTCACCACGGTACTGGCTGTCCTTGGTGCCCTGATCGGCGCCGTCTCCTTCACCGGTTCCTGCGTCGCCTGGGCCAAGCTGCAGGGGGTCTTGAAGAAAGCCATCCGCCTGCCGGCGCAGAATGCGGTCAATGTCGTGCTCGCCCTCAACGCCGTCGGCCTCGGCATCGCGATGGTCGTCATGGCGCCGGCCCAGCCGGAACTGATCGTCTTCTTCTTCGCCATCTCGCTGATCCTCGGCCTGATCGTCACGCTGCCCATCGGCGGCGCCGACATGCCGGTGGTGATCTCGCTGTTCAACGCTTTCACCGGACTGGCGGTCGGCTTCGAAGGCTATGTGCTCGGCAATCCGGCGCTGATCATCGCCGGCATCGTGGTCGGCGCGGCCGGTACGCTCCTGACCCAGTTGATGGCCAAGGCGATGAACCGGCCGATCTCCAACATCCTCTTTACGCCGATGGTGGCCTCGGGGGCCGGTGAAGCGATCAGCGGTTCGATGAAGGAAGTAGGGGCGATCGACGCGGCCGCGATGATGCGCTACGCCTCCAAGGTCATCATCGTGCCAGGTTACGGCATGGCGGTGGCGCATGCCCAGCACAAGGTCTGGGAAATGACGTCGATCCTCGAAGAAGCCGGGGTCGAGGTGAAGTTCGCCATCCACCCGGTGGCAGGACGCATGCCGGGGCACATGAACGTGCTCTTGGCCGAAGCGGGCGTGCCTTACGACAAGATCTTCGACCTGGAAGAGATCAACGGCGAGTTCGGCCAGGCCGACGTGGCGCTGATCATCGGGGCCAACGATGTGGTGAATCCGACGGCGCGGACCGACAAATCGAGCCCGATCTACGGCATGCCGATTCTCAACGCCGACCAGGCGCAGAACGTCATCGTGATCAAGCGTGGCAAGGGAACGGGTTACTCCGGCGTCGAGAACGCGCTGTTCTACACCGACAACTGCCGGATGCTTTACGGCGATGCCCAGCCCATGGCCGGGGAGATCATCCAGCATTTGAAGGCGATGGGCTGATTCACCGCCCCACCAACGAAAAACCGGGTCTGTGACCCGGTTTTTTATGAATGCTACGGTCGCCCCTTTTTTAGGGCAAAAATCAAAATCAGCCGTGGCCCGTGCTGCCGAAACCACCTTCGCCACGATGGCTGGCATCGAAATCGTCGACGATATTGAAGCCGACCTGCAGGACCGGCACGATGACCAACTGCGCAATGCGGTCCAACGGATTGATCGTAAAGCCCGCATGGCTACGGTTCCACACCGACACCATCAGTTCCCCCTGGTAATCGCTGTCGATCAGCCCGACCAGGTTGCCGAGCACGATGCCGTGCTTGTGACCCAGCCCCGAGCGCGGCAGGATCATCGCCGCCAGCCCCGGATCGGCCAGGTGAATCGCCATGCCGGTCGGCACCAGCGTCGTCTGCCCCGGTTCGACATGCAGCGGCCCTTCGATGCAGGCGCGCAGGTCGAGGCCAGCCGAGCCAGGCGTGGCATATTGCGGCGGGCTTTCGCGCAGACGGTTGTCGAGAATCTTGATATCGATCTGATGCATCAGTGTGTTCCTGTCAAATGGGCGATGTGTTCGATCAGTTGCCGGGCCAGCACCGACTTGGGCGCCGGCGCCAGCGGATGGACACCGGCATCGTCGAACAGCACCAGCCGGTTGTCGTCGCCGCCAAAGCCGTCCTGGATCAGGTTGCCGGCGATCAGCGGGATATTCTTCTTGCGCCGCTTGGTCTGCGCATATTCTTCCAGATTGCGGCTCTCGGCCGCGAAGCCGACGCAGAACGGGCCGCCCGACATCGCCGCCACTTCGGCCAGAATGTCCGGGTTCTCGACCAGTTCGATCGGCGGGATGCCACCCGTGTCCTTCTTCAGCTTGTGATCGGCCGCGTTAGCGACGCGGTAATCGGCCACCGCGGCAACTGCGATAAAGACATCCGCCGCGGCCGCCCGCACCATGACCTCGGCGTGCATGTCGAGGGCGCTGCGCACATTGACCCGATCAACCCCCTGCGGCACCGGCAAACCAACCGGCCCGGAGACCAGCGTCACCTGCGCGCCGGCCTGCCGCGCCGCGCGGGCAACGGCATAACCCATCCGCCCGGACGACAGATTAGTAATACCGCGCACCGGGTCGATGGCCTCGAAGGTCGGCCCGGCGGTAATCAACACCTTCCGGCCGCTCAATACCTTGGGCGCGAAGAAGGCGATCACTTCTTCGAGAATTTCCTCGGGCTCCAGCATGCGGCCGGCGCCGACTTCGCCGCAGGCCTGCTCGCCGCTGGCCGGCCCGAGGATCTGCACGCCATCGGCCTGCAGTTGCACCATATTGCGTTGGGTGGCCGGGTTTTCCCACATCTGGCGGTTCATCGCCGGCGCCACCAGTAGCGGGCAATCGCGGGCCAGCACCATGGTCGCCAGCAGATCGTCGGCCATGCCGTGCGCGATGCGAGCCAGGAAATCGGCTGAGGCCGGTGCGACCAGGATCAGGTCGGCCTGTCGGCTGAGGTCGATGTGCGCCATGGCGTTGGGCATCCGCGCGTCCCACTGATCGAGATAGACCGGCTTGCCGGACAGCGCCTGAAAAGTCGTCGCCGTAACGAAGTGCGTCGCCCCCTCGGTCATCGCCACCTGCACCTCGGCGCCCTGCTTGCCAAGCAGGCGGACCAGTTCGGCCGCCTTGTAGGCAGCGATGCCGCCGGTGACGCCAAGAACGATGCGTTTTCCCGATAATTCCATTGTCTTGCCATTAGAATTGGACTCCGCTCATTCTACTGGAAAAGAATATGGCGATTACTGACTGGCCCGAAGGCGAACGCCCCCGCGAACGTCTACTGGCGCATGGCCCGGAAGCCCTGTCCGACGCCGAACTGCTGGCCATCTATTTAAGAGTCGGCGTGCGCGGCAAAAGCGCCGTCGACCTGGCGCGCGACCTGTTGCAACGCTTCGACGGCCAGCTCGCCACCCTGGTCGACGCCTCGCTGGCCGAGCTGGCCAGCGTATCCGGCATAGGCATGGCCAAGGCGGCGCAACTGAAGGCCAGCTTCGAACTGGCCCGCCGCGCCCTGGCGCAGGAAATGGCGACCCGCGACAGCTTCACCTCACCCGGCAAGGTCCGCGACTGGCTGCGCCTGAAGCTGGGCAGCCGGGGCCACGAAGTGTTCATGGCGCTGTGGCTCGACGCCCAGAACCGGCTGATCAAGGCAGAGGAACTATTCAGCGGGACGCTGACCCAGACGTCGGTCTACCCGCGCGAAGTGGTCAAATCGGCCCTCGCGCAAAACGCCGCGGCGGTCATCCTGGCGCATAATCACCCCTCCGGCGTCGCCGAACCATCGAAGGCCGACGAAATGCTGACCCGCTCGCTAAAAGAGGCGCTAGCCCTGGTCGACGTCAAGCTGCTTGACCATTTCATCGTTGCCGGCCACACCCCGCCGCTCTCCTTCGCCGAACGGGGACTGCTATGAAAAACACAAAACCCCTTGAAAGGATTCAGGAGTTTTTGTTATACTCCCGGGCTTTCTTCTAGCGAATTCTGGAGCACCATCATGGCGCGAGTCTGCCAAGTAACGGGTAAAGGCCCGATGGTTGGGAACAACGTTTCCCACGCCAATAACAAAACGAAGCGCCGCTTCCTGCCGAATCTGCAGTATCGCCGCTTCTGGGTTGAAACTGAAAACCGCTTCGTGCGTCTGCGCGTTTCCAACGCCGGCCTGCGTCTGATCGACAAGAACGGCATCGACGCCGTCCTCGCCGACCTGCGCGCCCGTGGCGAAGTCTGATTAAGGAAGGATACGAAAAATGGCTAAAGGCGGTCGCGAAAAAATCAAGCTGGAATCCACAGCTGGTACCGGTCACTTCTATACCACCTCCAAGAACAAGCGCACGACGCCTGAAAAGCTGGAGTTCATGAAGTACGACCCGAAGGCCCGTAAGCACGTTGCTTACAAGGAAGTAAAGCTGAAGTAATTCGGCTTCTCCGGCATTCGACAAACCCGCCTTTCGGCGGGTTTTGTTTTTTCAGGCCTGCTATTTGCGCCGCAGGAACAGCGCGGCATAGGCCACGATGCCAATGAAGATCAGCACCGACCAGTTGGCCATCGACAGACCGAACAGCTCCCAGTCGCGGCTGGTACAGAAACCGGTGGCCAGGAACAGCGACGGCCATTCCATGCCCAACCAGTCGACCAGACGCTCGATGATATTCGGGTCGGTATAGCTGCATTCCGGCGCCAGATGCGGATACGCCTGCATCCAGGTCTGATAAGCGGCAACGCCGGTTCCGAGCAGACCCAGGCCACCGATCAGCGCCACCCAGAGCAGGCGCCCGGCCGGCAATACGAAGCCGAGCAGGCCAAGAGCACCTATCGCCAGATAGAGCAGGCGCTGGAAGATGCACAGCGGACACGGCGCCAGATGGTAGATTTGCTGCAACGCCATGCCGAATGCCACCAGGCCGAAACAGCCCAGACCCAGCGTCGCAAACCACGCCCGCAAGGGCACTTTCGGGAAAATCATCCAGATGCTTCCTGTTAGACAGTCAGCCGCGATTCTAAGGCATGACGCGCTTGCCTGCGAAAATGGCGGCACTATGGACCGGCGACCGGCCCGCCGTTAAGATAGCCGGATGAATACACGCATCCTGCTTGTCGAAGACGACGAACGCCTGGCCGAACTGACGGCTGAATACCTGACCAAGAACGATCTGCAAGTCAGCATCGAGCCGCGTGGCGACACCGCCGAGGCCCGCATCCTGGCCGAACAACCCGATCTGGTCATTCTTGACGTCATGCTGCCCGGCAAGGATGGCTTCGAGGTCTGCCGCGCGGTGCGCTCGCAGTATCGTGGCGTGATCCTGATGCTGACCGCCCGCGACGAGGATTTCGACCAGATTCTTGGTCTCGAGATGGGGGCCGACGACTACATCGCCAAGCCGGTCCAGCCACGCGTGCTGCTCGCCCGCATCAAGGCCCTGTTGCGCCGTTTGCCGAGCACCGGCGACACGACGACAGGTGAAGCGGAAAGCATGGTCTTCGGTCAGTTCAAGATCAGCCAGGCGACCCGCACCGCCTCGCTGGCCGGCCAGACCATCGACCTGACCACGGCCGAATTCGACCTCTTGTGGCTGCTCGCCAACCATGCCGGCAACGTGCTGTCGCGCGACGATCTCTTGCAGGAACTCCGCGGCATCGGCTTCGATGGCCTCGACCGCTCGATCGATGCCCGCATCTCCCGCCTGCGCAAGAAGCTGAACGACGATCCGGAAAACCCGACGCGCATCAAGACCGTGCGCGGCAAGGGTTATCTGTTCAGCAAGCATGACTGGAACTGACGCACCGCCGCCCGAATCGACCGGCAAGGAGCGCGGCCTCGGGCTGGCCCGCTCGCTCTTCCGAGTTTCGCTGCCGCGCTGGCGCGGCAGCCGGTACAGCCTGTCCAAGCTGTTCTTCAATTTTTACCTGCTGGCGATGGGCTCCTTCGTCGCCATCGCCTTCACCGCCGATTTCGTCATCTCCGCCGCCCAACGCGGCATCACCGATGACTATGCCCGCCGCTTCATGCGCGGGACCATCACGCTGATCGAGGACGAGCTGTTCAGCCATCCGCGTCGCGAATGGCCAAAGACGATCACGACGCTGGACGAAAAATTCTCCTATCGCCTCGGCATCGTCGAGCGCATGACGCTCGACCACAAACTGACCGCCGACCAGGTCAACAAGCTCGATGCCGGCGACATCGCCATCGATCACGACGGCGACATCATGTACCACCGCCTCGGCACGTCCAGCCAGGTACTGGTCGTTGGCCCGCTGGCCTCGAACCGGAATCCGGAACTGAAGGACCGCCTGCCGCTCGAACTGCGCCTGCGCCTGCTGACGTGGAGCCTGATCGGCGTCATTTTCGCCATCGCGCTGTGGTTCTGGATCCGCCCCGTCTGGCGCGACCTCGAGGCCTTGCGCCAGACGGCGCGCGATCTTGGCGACGGCCATTTCGACGCCCGTTCGCCGGCCGCCCGGACCCAGCTCTTTGCCCCACTCTCAGACACCATGAACAGCATGGCCGAGCGCATCCGCCAACTGCTCGCCACCCACCGTGAACTCTCCTGCGGCATTTCGCACGAATTGCGCACGCCGATCGCTCGCATGCGTTTTGCCCTGGAAATGCTTTCCGAAACCGACGAGCGTGTTGAGCGCGAACGCCTGTGGGCGATGATGGAAGCCGATCTCGACGAACTCGACCAGTTGATCGACACCAGCCTGACCTACGCGCGTTTCGAGCGCGAAGCCCCGGAAGCGCACCTGTCCACGGTCAAATTCGCCGACTGGCTGAGCGACGAGATCGACTCCGTCCGCCTGCTCGGCCGCCAGCTTGAAGTCGTCGTCGACACCGACAAGCTTCCGGAAAATCTCTGCGTGGATCTCGACCGCAAGGCCATGCCCTACGCCCTGCGCAACCTGCTGCGCAACGCCTTCAAATATGCCGGCAAGCGAATTTCAGTCAACGCAGAAATGGTCGGCAACACCATTCAGATCCACGTCGACGACGATGGCATCGGCATCCCGCCGGAAGAACGCGAACACATCTTCTCAGCCTTCACCCGCCTCGACCGTTCGCGCGACCGCTCCACCGGGGGCTACGGGCTCGGCCTGGCCATCGCCCGCCGCGTGCTTGAACTACATGGCGGCACAGCGACGGCCGACGCCTCGCCGCTTGGTGGCGCCCGCTTCACGCTGACCTGGAAAGCTCACCGCTAGGCCATTTCGACGCTGTCACAAAGCGTCACACAAGATCAATACCCGTTACCTCGGCGCAACGCTCGCGCAACAGACGTCTGGCCTGTGCATCCCTAAAATGCGAGGCATGGAAGAAATTCAAGCCCACCAAGAGGATGAAAAGGAAACGATCAAAATGAACATCAAGCAATTTATCGAAGCGACCCGCCAGTACCTGTTCCCGATGCTGCCTGCCCAGCCCGTCCTGGCGACCATTCCAGTCCGCACGGAACGCTGATGGCATTTGCGGACAACCTGCCAATCAGCGAATCGCTCGGCGTCTTCGTCGGCGTCACCGGTTTCGACTGGCTGACCGAAGGCCAGGCCGAACCGCTGAAGGCAGTCCTCGCCGCCGTTGCCGCCGGCGCCATCATCGCGATTGCCCGTCTGGTCGTGAATATGCGCAGCAGGCGCTGACCGAATTACCCTCCTCTCGAATTCCCCCCGATTCGAGAACTCCCTGTTTCCCCGCCCTTGAGGCGGGGATTTTTTTGCCTGTCGGCCCGTCAAATGAAAGATGGGTTGCCCACAAATGCTACGGTCGCCCCGATAAAATGGCCAAAATCAAAAACCCCGAGGCGCTATCATGAAGATGCCGGGATTGTCGAAATCGAGCACGATAGCGAGCGCGTTGCTCGGGCTCCTGCTTGGCCTGTGCGGTCCCGGTGTAGCGGCTCAGACGCCAGCCGGTGAAGCCCAGCGCTTCCGGGCCGTCGCCGTGACGGAAGGCCTGGAATACCCATGGGGTCTGGCCTTCCTGCCGGACGGGTGCAAACTGGTGACCGAGCGTCCGGGCCGGCTCCGCCTGGTCGCGGCCGACGGCCGCCTCGACCCCCAGCCCATTGCCGGCGTACCGCCGGTGGTTGCGATCGGCCAGGGAGGCTTGCTCGACGTCGCGCTACACCCGGACTTCGCCCGCAACGGCTGGGTCTATCTCTCCTACGCCGGCGCCGACGCCGATGGCTACGGCACCGAGGTCTTGCGCGGCAGGCTCGATGGCCATGCCCTGCGCGACGTCGAGGTGATCTTCCGCATGCAGCCGAAATCGGCCACCAGCCATCATTTCGGCTCGCGTCTGGTGTTCGACCGCCAGGGCTTTCTCCACATCACGCTCGGTGAGCGCGGCGACAAGGACCGCGCCCAGCGCCTCGACGACCATGCCGGCTCGGTCATCCGCCTGCATGACGACGGCCGGGTGCCGGCCGACAACCCCTTCACCGCCAAGCCCGGCGCGAAACCCGAGAAATTCACGCTCGGCCACCGCAATATCCAGGGCGCTGCGCTGCATCCGGAAACCGGCGAGCTTTGGGCGCACGAGCACGGCCCGCAGGGTGGCGACGAGATCAACATCATCCGCCCCGGCCAGAATTACGGCTGGCCGGTGATCACCTACGGCCGCAACTACATCATCGGGACCAGCATCGGCGAAGGCACGGCCAAGGCGGGCATGGTCCAGCCGGTCTGGCAGTGGACGCCTTCCATCGCCCCGTCCGGCATGGCGTTTTACACCGGCAACCGCTTTCCAGGCTGGCACGGCAACCTGTTCGTCGGTGCGCTGAAGGGCCAGATGCTGGTCAGGCTGACGCTCGACGGCAATCGTGTCGTGCGCGAGGAACGCCTGCTGGAAGGGAAACTCGGGCGCATCCGCGACGTCCGTGCCGGCCCGGACGGCTACATTTATCTGCTGACCGACCACAGCCGCGGCCAGATCGTTCGTCTGGAACCGGCGCCTCGCCCCTGATCACTCGACTGGCGCAGGCAGTTCCGAGGCGTGACGAACGACGGCGGGTTTGTTCAATTGCCAGGCCACGCCGTGCCTGAGAACCCCGTTGCCATGCCAGAAGAGCAGCACCCAGATCAGGGAGCCGAGGGGCAGGAAAATGCCGACCCCAAAGAGAAAAATCTTGAACGAACGTCCCCAGCGCGAGCGGGCGGCAAAGATGAAGACCGTTGCCTGCGGCAAGCGGCGCACCCAGGTGGTGTAGGCGCGCCACAATGCGGCGGCATTTTTGAACATGGCAGGAAAATCCTCGGCTGGTGTGGCCGAGATTATCGGCGGCCAGCATTGCCGGAAGATGACCGAAACGGACTACCGGCGGCGGAATCAGGTGTCCGGTTCGTTGCCGCGAGTAGCCAGCCGCAGGGCCGTGACCAGCACCCACAGGCTGAGGATGCCCGAGGCCAGGCGCTCGTAAAGGCCGACGCGCGCGACCTCACCGGCTGACATCAGGCCCAGGAAAAGCAGGCCGGCGATACCGGTGGCCAGCGAATACAGGCCGAGCGCCTGCATCCCCCGGGCGCTGCGGAACAGCATGCTGCCGAACAGGGCGGCCGCGGCGATGGCCAGGAAGGCGACAGTTGCCGCCTGGCTGTGCAGACGCTGCACGGGATCTTCCGGCGCGGCGCAACCCGGCGCGCAGGCGAAGAGGCCGGCGCCGATCCGGCCGAGGCCGTTGAGCGCAATCAGCACGGCGACAAGCAGGATCAGGCGGCGACGTTCGGTCCGCCCGCGCAAGGCGGCGTAAAAGGCGGCCGCGTAAGCGATGTGGAGCAACCCGCTGGCCACGAAGCCGCCGTAGCGCATGAGCCCCGCGTTGGCGCTACCACGTTCGGCCAGTTCGCTGATGTATTGCCCGACGTGATCGAAGCCGGGGCGCAGCTCGCCAACGGCGACGATCATTGCAGCCCAGAGCAGTGGCGCCAAAATGCCGCAGAAAAGGCCGGCACGAATCACCCTACGTGCCATGCCGGACAGTCGTCAGGCCGCTTCGCCGAACCAGTTGGCGCCGAGGCAGGCGCGCAGTGCCAGGCGCGCCCGGTGCAACTGGACGAAGCAGTTGTTGCTGGTGATGCCGATGGTCTCGCAGATTTCGTCGGTATCGAAACCAAGCACCTCGCGCATGGTGAAGATGCGGGCGCTGGCTTCCGGCAGGCGGTAGAGGCAAGTCTCGAAGACTTCCCAGAACTGCTTGCTTTCCATGGCCTCCTGCGGCGACTGCCATTCCGACGGACGAGTGTCCTCTGTCCAGTGTTCGCGGTCGTCAAACCAGGGATTTGGATTTGCCTCATTTTCCGGCTCGACCGTAGCATTTTGGCGAATCTTGCTGCGCAGCGCGTCGACGATCTTGTTTTTCAGGATGGACAGCACCCAGGTGCGCAGCGAAGCGCGCGAGGCGAATTTTTCGCGTCCCAACAGGGCCCCGGTCAAGGCTTCCTGCACGGCATCCTCGGCCTGCGCCTTGTCGCGGAGCTGAATCTCCGCGAAGCGCAGCATGTCACGGCGCAGGCCTGTGAGAAACTCGGGGTCTTGCAGGGGGTCCAAGGGCATGTCGGTTCGCTCGTTTTTCCAGTACGGGATCATACTGTAAAAAATTTTTGTAAGTTTTTCATGACCGCGCCGACTAATTGAACAGGCCACCAAGCCAACGACGAATGACAGGAACTGCAATGATCAGCTGCAAGGAAGCCACCCGCCTCGCCTCGATTCAAATGGAACGCAAGCTCTCCCTCCTGGAGCGCCTGCAGTTCCGCATGCATCTGGCGATTTGCGTTGGTTGCCGCCGGGCGGAAAAGCAGTTCGCCTTCATGCGTCAGGCCATGGGCGCCTGGATGAGTTCCAAGGACTGATCCACGACCCTCAATCTCAACGGAGAAAATCATGAAAAAGCAAAATGTCGTTTCCCTCGCCGTCGGCTCCGCCTTTGCCGCCATTGCCCTGAGCCCGGTTGCCCACGCTGCCGAAAACCCCTTCGGTGCTGCCAAGCTGGAAGTCGGCTACCAGCTGGCGCAGGCCGACACCAAGACCAAGGACGGCTCCTGTGGCGGCAAGAAGGCGGGCGAAGCCAAATGCGGCGCCGACAAGAAGAAGGACGCCTCGTGCGGCGGTGACAAGAAGAAAGATGCTGCCTGCGGTGCCGACAAGAAGAAAGACGGCGCTTGCGGCGGCGACAAGAAGAAGGATGCCGCCTGCGGCGCCAAGAAGTAAGCCAGCATTGACCCCGGGCGGCGCGGGGTTCGCCCCGCCCGCCATTTCTTCCCGAACGGAGTCTCCTCCATGTTGGCACGACACGCACACGGCGCCGGCCTCGGCTTTCGCCGCGAACTGATCGCCCCGCTGAAAACCGCCGTCCCGGAAGCCATCCGCTTCTTCGAGCTGGCCCCGGAAAACTGGGCGGGCATGGGCGGGCGCTCCGGCAAGGACCTGCGCCATTTCACCGAACGCTATCCCTTCGTCTGCCATGGCCTGTCGCTGTCGCTCGGCGGCCCCGGCCCGCTCGACGAAGCCCTCCTCCGCCGCATCAAGGCCTTCATGACCGAACACGGCATGACGCTGTACACCGAACACTTGTCCTGGTGCGCCGACGAAGGCCACCTCTACGACCTGCTGCCGATCCCGATGACCGAAAAGGCCGTCCAATGGACAGCCGAACGCATCAAACGGGCGCAGGACATCCTCGGCATGCGCATCGGCATCGAAAACGCCTCCTACTACGTTGCCCCGCCGGGCGCCGAAATGAGCGAGACCGACTTCATTTCCGCCATCGTCCAGGAAGCCGATTGCCTGCTCCACCTCGACGTCAACAACATCTACGTCAACAGCCGCAATTTCAGCTTCGACCCGCTCACCTTCATGAGCGCGCTGCCGCTCGAACGCACCTGCTACATCCACGTCGCCGGCCACTGGGTGGAGCCGGACGGCCTGCTGATCGACACCCACGGCGCCGAAGTGATCGACCCGGTCTGGGGCATTCTCGAAGCCGCCTACGCCCGCATCGGCGGCGAAGTGCCGACCTGCCTGGAACGCGACTTCAACATCCCCGACCTGCCGGCGCTGACCGCCGAAGTCGAGCAGATCGCCCGCCTCCAGGCGGTGGCCGTCGAACGGAAGGCCGCCTGATGAACGCCGATTTCCAGAATTTCCAGCGCGCCTTCGCCGGCCACCTGCGCGACCCGCACCACGTGCCGCGCCCGGCTGGCGTGCCTGCCCGCCGGATGGCGGTGTACAACGAACTGTTGTTCAACAACATTTGCGGCTTCGTCGATGCCTGCTTCCCGGTCAGCCGGGCCATCGTCGGCGAACAGCGCTGGCGCCGCCTGTGCCGGACCTTCTACCGCGACTGGCCGCTGCACACCCCGTGGTTCCGGGAAATTCCGCGCGAATTCACCCGCTACCTGGCCGAAGCAGACATCCGCCAGCCACTGCCCGCCTGGCTGGCCGAACTGGCGCACTACGAATGGGCTGAGCTGGCCGTCGACGTGATGGATTGCGCGACACCCGCGCACAACCCGGCCGGCGACCTGCTGGCCGCCCCGGTCGCCCTCAACCCGGCACTGCTCAATCTGGCCTACGCCTGGCCGGTGCATCGCATCGGCCCCGACTACCGGCCGCGCAAGCCGCAGCCGACGCATCTGGTCGTCTATCGCGACGCCGACGATCATGTGCAGTTCAGCGCCATCAATGCCGTCACCGCCCGCCTGCTGGCCCTGCTCGCCACCGCCCCCACAACCGGCGAGGCGGCCATCCGGCAGATCGCCGCCGAATTGCAGCACCCCGCACCGGAGCAGTTGCTGGCCCACGGCGCCGCGCTGCTCGACGACCTGCGCCGGCAGGGCATCGTCCTCGGCCGCCTGATCTGAAGCGGGCACCCGGCTGTAAGTTTTTCGCCGCGCCGGCGACTAATGAATACCCCACCGCAACGGAGAACAACATGAAAACCATCGTCACCCTTGCCGCCATCGCCCTGTCGGCCGCCTGCAACTTCGCCCTGGCTCTCGACATCCAGCCCTATGCACCGGAAACCCTGGCCGCCAAACAGAAAGCCGGCGAATCGGTGACCCTGCATTTCCACGCCGACTGGTGCCCGACCTGCCGCGCCCAGGAAAAAGTATTCAACGGCTGGAAGGGCGACGCGTCGGTGCCGGGAACACTGCTCGTCGTCAATTACGACAAGGAACGCGAGCTGAAGCGCCAGCTCGGCGTGCGCACACAGTCGACGGTCATCGCCTACAAGGGCGGCAAGGAAACCGGTCGGCTGGCCGGCGACACCGACCCCAAGGCCCTGCGCGCCGTGCTCGACAGCGCCAAGTAAGCGAAAAGCCTCGCCATGGACATCCCGCTGACCCACCTCGGCCTGAGCTTGATCGCCGGCAGCCTGACGACGCTATCGCCCTGCGTCTTCCCGATCCTGCCGCTGGTCATTGGCGGGGCGGTGCAGGCCAACCGGCTGGCACCGCTGGCCATGGGCGTCGGCATGGCGACCTCGTTCGCGCTGATCGGCATCGTCCTCGGCGCCCTCGGTCCGGCGCTCGGCATCGATTCGGACAGCGTGCGCCTGTTCGGCGCCTGGATGCTGATCGTCTTCGGCTTGGTCATGCTGGTGCCGGTACTCAACCGGCGCTTCACCGAATGGATGCTGCCCATCGCCTCCAGCGCCAACGCTGCATCATCCCGGCTGGACGGCGGTTCCCTCGGCGGTGCGCTGCTGCTCGGCGGGGTTTTGGGGCTGGTCTGGAGTCCGTGCTCAGGCCCGCTGCTCGCCTCGGCGCTGACGCTGGTCGCCAGCGAAGGCGGTGCGATGCGCGGTGGCATCATCCTCGGCCTGTTCGGCCTCGGCGCCGCGATCCCGCTGGTCGCCGTAGCCTACGCTTCGCGCCGGGGTTTCAATGCGGCGCGCGGCTGGGTGCTGGCCCGCATCGACGGCATCAAGAAGGCCTTTGGGATCATCATCCTGCTTACCGGGCTGGCGATTCTATCCGGTGCCGACAAGTGGCTGGAAGCGCAGGTCGTCAGCGTGCTGCCGGACGCCTGGGTGCGGGCGACAACGCTGTTCTGAGACCGAATGCTACGACCATAGAAACAAAGGCTGGCCCCAGGGTCGCCCCCAAAAAACGGCCAATTTCAGGAAAGCTTCCCGCCTGTTTCGTTGAGCAGCCGCACTTCGCGCTGCGGGAAGGGGATTTGCACACCGTGTTCCCTGAAGGCACGCCAGATGGCGAAATTGACATCGGACACGATGTTGCCTTTGCCCTCTTCGGGATCGTCGATCCAGAAGCCGAGTTCGAGGTTGATGCTGCTGTCTGCGAACTGGGTCAGGAAAACCTTCGGTGGCGGCTCGGCCAGCACGCGCGAGTGAGCGGCGGCGGCGTCGACCATCAGCCGGCAGGCGAGGTCGAGATCAGTGTCGTAGGCAACGCCAAGCGTGGCGGTCAGGCGGAGCCGGGTGTCGGACCAGGTCTGGTTCTGCACCGTGGAGCCGATCAGCGTCTCGTTGGGAACAATGAACTCGCTGCCGGCCGGATGCTTGAGCACGGTGTAGCGCGTCGTGATCTGCGTCACTTCGCCGCTGTCGCTGCCGACCTGGATGATGTTGCCGATACGGATCGAGCGGTCGAGCAGAATGATGAAGCCGGAAACGTAATTGCTGGCGATCTTCTGCAGGCCGAAGCCAAGGCCGACGCCCAGCGCCCCGGTGAATACCGACAGCGCCGTCATGTCGATGCCGACCAGCGCCAGGCTGGCGACGATGGCCACCACGGTCAGCACTGCCTTGGCGACACGGACGCCGACCAGGCGCAAATTGCCGTCGAGCGTGTGGACACGCATCAGGCGCGCTTCGATGACCCCGGCGATCCACAGTGCGAAGACGACAGTCAGGAAGACGGTGGCGATCCCGCGCAGCACCGTCCACAGGTCGATGTGCTGCTTGCCGACGTGGAATTGCACGCCTTCCATCACCTCGATGACGTAGGGTGCGAGGTCGGTGATGTAGAGCGCCAGCCAGCCCCAGACGGTGGCGGCGATGATGCGCTCCCAGGCAGTCAGCCAGGCTGCCTGCGGGAATGCCTGGCGGAGCACGAAGACCACGCCGCGCACCAGTGCCATCGAGCCAAGCAGCGGCATGGCCAGCTTGAGCAGGTTGACGTGAATGAAGTTGCCGAGCGCCGCCAGCGCGATGCCGGTCAGGACCATACCGGTCAGCGGGAAGGCCAGGCGCGAACTGGCATCGGACAACCGGCCGGCACCCTCGGTCCGGCTGCCGCGCCACCAGCGGGCGACCAGCCCGGCAAGGCCAAGACAGGCGAGCAGCGCGATAACCTGCCAGACGAAATCGGGATTGCGGAAATCCGCCAGCAGATCGTTGATCAGGCGCAGGGCCTGGCTTTTTTCGTTCATTCTGGAAAACCCGGTTGAACCGCAGAGACACGGAGACGCGGAGAAAAAACCAGGGGATTGTCTACGCTCCCTGTTTTCTCAGCGTCTCTGCACCCCTGCGGTGAGGTAGTCAGCATCAAATCTTGCGGTCCATGGCGGCGGCGAAGAAGCCGTCGGTGTTGTGCACATTCGGCAGCAGGCGCAGGGTATCGCCCTCGACGGCAATGCCGTGCTTGCCGAGCACCGCCGAAGCCGGCGCCAGCGTGAAATCGGGATGTTTTTCGAGGAAGGCGGCGATGATCTCGTCGTTTTCCGCGGCCAGCAGGCTGCAGGTGGCGTAGACCAGTCGGCCGCCGGGGCGGACCAGCTTGGCGGCGGCTTCGAGAATCGCTGCCTGCTTGACGGTCAGTTCGGCGACCGAGGTCTCGCTTTGCCGCCACTTCAGGTCGGGATTGCGGCGCAGCGTGCCGAGGCCGGAACACGGCGCGTCGACCAGCACGCGGTCGGCCTTGCCGGCCAGGCGCTTGATCTTCTGGTCGCGCTCGTGCTCGATGCGCACCGGATGGACGTTGGACAGGCCGGAGCGGGCCAGGCGCGGCTTGAGATTGGCCAGCCGCTTGTCGGAAACATCGTAGGCGTAGAGGCGGCCGGTATTGCGCATCATGGCGCCGAGCAACAGCGTCTTGCCGCCGGCGCCGGCGCAAAAATCGACGACCATTTCGCCGCGCTTGGGTTCGAGCAGGTAGCCGAGCAACTGGCTGCCTTCGTCCTGCACTTCGTAGGCACCTTCGAGGAAGAGCGCGGTCTTGGCCAGGGCCGGCTTGTCGCGCAGGCGGATAGCCATCGGCGACAGCGGGCCAGGCACGGCGGCGATGCCATCGGCGGCCAGTTTTTCGAGCAGCGTCTCGCGGTTCATCTTCAGCGTATTGACGCGCAGGTCGAGCGGCGCCGGCTGGTTCAGCGCCCGGGCCAGGGCGACCACTTCGTCGGCGCCGAACTGGGCGGCCAGGCGTTCGTACAGCCAGTCCGGCAGGTCGCAGCGGACGGCCGGCGGCATGTCCTCCTCGCGCATGGCCTTGGCGGCGGCCAGCCATTCTTCCTCGTTGGCCTTCAACACCGGCGCCAGTTCGCGCTGGCTCCAGCCGCGGGTCACGGCCAGTGCGGCGAGCAGGCGGCGGCGGTTGGAAAGCTGCGCGGCACAGCGCACTTCCAAGCTGCGGCCGCGGCGCAGCACGGCGAACACCGTTTCGGCGACGAAGGCGCGGTCGGCGTGGCCAAGTTCGCGATGTTCGCGGAAATAGCGCGAGACGACGGCGTCGGCCGGGTGCTCGAAAGTCAGCAACTGGCCGAGCACGGCTTCGGCGTGGGCAAACAGGGCGGGGGTGAAGCGGGCTTTCATGGCATTCCTATTTCGGTGGCGACTTGTTCGTAAACGTCGCCTTTCTTGTCGGTAAAGCGGATTTTAACCGGCAGGCGGTGACGATCGAGCGCAATCCAGATTTCAGTCACATTACTGCCCATGGCGCGCAGGTGCAGCGTGCGGAAACGGCCGGCCGGCGTGACCAGTTCCTCTTCGCCGAGCGAATCGAGGACATGGCGCTCGAACTTGCGACCGGTCACGACGCCGACCGTCGTCCCGGCTTCCGGCCGCGGCAGGTAGGCGAGCTGGTAGTTGAGCGACAGGATGTCCTGGGTGCCGGCGACGATGGCCTGGGTCTTGTCGCCGCGCGACAGGTGGACGGCCGTCGTCGCCCAGTCGAAATCGGCGTTTTCGTTGGCGTCCTGGCCGTTCTTGCGGGTCCGGTACAACTCCGGCTGGAGGCCGCCGGCGACCAGCCGGCCGCTGCTTTCGTTCTCGAAACGGATGGACTTGAAGAGGGCGGCCAGGCCGCTGGTTTCGGTCATCCCGGTCAGGCGGTAGCGGCCGTCCTCGGTGAATTCCCAGGTATGTTCGGCGCGGCCGATCTGGAAGCCCCGCTCGCCCATGAATATGGCGTAGCGGATAGTGCCGTTGGCCGGCAGCAGGGGCTTGGCCGGCTCCGGCGGCGCGCTGTGATCCGATGCTACGGTCGGCTCGTTTTTTTGGCCATTTTCAGAATTCTGTTCGGGCGGGGCGGGAACAACTGGCGCCGCGGGCGCAGCCTGGGTCGTGGCCAGCGGCGTGGCTTTGGCCACCTTGGGGCGCGGCTTGGCGGCCGGCCTGGGCTCGGCTGGCGGTTTGGGCGCCGGCAAGGGCTGCAATTCGGCGCGTAGGGTCACCGGCTCGTCGCCACCGCCGAACAGCTCGACGTCCGGCCCGAACAGGGCAGCGACGTGGATGCCGAGCGAGGCGGCGAGCGCGGCGAGGAAAGCGAGGGGCATGGCGGCTCAGAGCCTGTGAATTATTTGGGCGCGCCCGAGCAACGTGCTCAGGCGTGCACGATCAAGGCGCAAAGCACAGCCATAGCTCGGGCTATGGCGAGCATTTGCAACGCCGAGCGGGCTCGTCTGGGCGCGGGGAGCGGGCGTGAACAAATATTTCACAGGCTCTTAATGTACCTCGGGCGAAACCAGCGCGGCGTCGGCGACGAGATCGGCGGCCAGCCGGACGCGGCCGTGGTCCAGCGTCAGCTTGTCTTCGGCGAACCAACGCACGGCCTGCGGGTAGATCTTGTGTTCCTGGACCAGGATGCGCGCCGCCAGGCTGCTTTCGGTGTCGCCGTCGAGCACCGGCACGGCGGCCTGGATGATGACCGGGCCGTGATCGAGCGTCGGCGTGACGAAATGCACGGTGCAGCCGTGGATGCGCACGCCCTCTTCCAGCGCCCGCTGGTGGGTGTGCAGGCCGGGAAAGGACGGCAGCAGCGAGGGGTGGATGTTCATCAACCGGCCCTCGTAGTGGCGGACGAAGCCTTCGCTGAGGATGCGCATGAAGCCGGCGAGCACGACCAGATCGGGGGCGAAGCCGTCGATGCATTC
This sequence comes from Azonexus sp., assembly GCA_017983615.1. Classification (GTDB taxonomy): domain Bacteria; phylum Pseudomonadota; class Gammaproteobacteria; order Burkholderiales; family Rhodocyclaceae; genus Azonexus. Next base: position 136,699 of record JAGOBB010000003.1, on the reverse strand, counting down.
GGCCAGCGCGGCGTCGAAGGCTTCGCGTCCGGCGAAGGCCTTGTGGTCGAGGTGGCGGGTCGCGATGCCGGCCCGGGCGGCGGTCGCCAGCCCGGCGGCATCGGGCCGGTTGCTGATCACGGCGGCGATGTTGACCGGCAGATTGCCGGCATCGCGGGCGGCGATCAGCGCCTCCATGTTGCTGCCGCGGCCGGAAATCAGGATGACGATATTCTTCATTTCAAAAAACTCACCGGTAAAAAGATCGTGCTGGCCACGGTGTGGGTCAGCCGGGAAAAATTGCGGCCATTGCGATCGGCGACGACCTTGGCCAGGAAGTCGAGCAGGCCCATGATCCGCCCGAATTCGCGCTCGAAGGACAGGTTGCGGTTGCCGGGATCGAGTTCGTTCGAGATCAGGAAGGGCTCGCCGGCCGCATTGCGGTCGTGGCCGAGCTTCCAGACGGCGACGTCCATGTTGCGCGCGCTGTTGTAGAGCTTCATTTCGTTCAGGCTGTCGAGGATGTAGAACTCCTCCTTGTGCTCGTAGGCGGCATCGACCATGGTCAGCAGGCCGTAGACCAGCGCCGCGACGCGGTCGCCGGTGTAGCTATCGGTAAAGGCCAGCGCCGCGGCCGGGCCTTCGCGCAGGCCGTTCAACTCCGGCCAGCGCTGCTGCAGGCGCTGCTTCAACCTGTCCAGTGCCGCCTCGCGGCTGGGCTGGCCGGCCTTCTTCCATTCCTTCGGGTTGCGCTTGTAGAGCTTGTCGGCGATCAGCAGCAGGCCGCTGACCACTTCGTCGCGGTTGGTGTCGGCAATGCGGTCAACCTCGGTTTTGCCCAGATATTTGACATCGACCGTCGTCTCCGTCCGGCCGTCCTTGCCCAGCTTGGTCGTGCAGGCCGTCAGCGTCAGGGCGAGAAGGACGGCCAGCCAGCGCATCAGGCTTCCTTGCTCTTCAGGTAACCCCAGCCGATGGGGATCAGCGAGGAGATGATGATGCCGACGATGATCAGCGACAGGTTGGCCTTGACCCACGGCAGGTTGCCCAGCCAGTAGCCGGCCAGGCACAGCGAGACGACCCAGCCGGCGGCGCCGATCAGGTTGAACAGCGTGAAACGGGCGACGCTCATCGCGCCGATGCCGGCAACGAACGGGGCGAAGGTGCGAAAGAGCGGCAGGAAGCGCGAGATGACCAGCGTCTTGCCGCCGTGTTTTTCATAGAAGGCGTGCGTCTTGACCAGCGCGTCACGATTGAAGAAGCGCGAGTTTTCCCAGTGAAAGACCTTCGGCCCCAGGAAACGGCCGATCTGGTAATTGACCGTGTTGCCGAGCACCGCCGCGACAATCAGCACGGCGATCAGCGTGAAGATATCCATGCCGCCCTCGCCGATGGCGGCCAGCGCGCCGGCCACGAATAGCAGCGAATCGCCGGGCAGGAAGGGCGTCACGACGAAACCGGTTTCGGCGAAGACGATGAAGAACAGGATGCCGTAGATCCACAGCCCGTACTGCTGGACCAGCACCGCCAGATGCTTGTCGAGGTGAAGGACGATTTCGATGAACTGGGAGAGGATTTCCATGCGGCGCGCCGGGCGTTGAATGAGGGTGCATTTTACCCCATGGGCGGCGTCTGCCGAGGCGGCAGCGCCGCCCCTTCCCCACCGGGCGCCGTACCCGCCCGCTCATCTGGCGCGCCCTCCCAATATTCCGTCGAAAAAATTTACACAGCCGAAGAAACAACTAGAAAAAATGTCATCAATTCAGTCGGTTGAACAATGGCATACCGTGTGCTTCAGAGAACGCGCAACAATCACAACAAGGAGTAATTCATGAAACCGACCCAATGGCTCAGCGCAGTTGTCAGCCTTGCAGCACTGGCGCTTCCCGCTACCTCGCACGCCTTTCCCATCGCTGCCACCGGTACCGGGCTAAAAGTCCTGGTCGGCAGCACATCCGACATTATCGCGACCTATCAGGGCAATTCTGCCTCATTCAGCAACGACCTGTACCTGATGCTGGACGCCGGCGGAGACCCCGGTGACGACGGCAACACGTCAAACGATCTTTTCATTTTCAACAATCATGGTTCCGCCGTAGGCAGCACGGTGAATCTGGGTTCGTTCTCGATTGGCACCGAATTGATGTTCCGCCTGCATGTCAACGACACCGGTTACGACTTTTTTACCGGCGATGCGTCGCGCAATCCGGACGGCAACGCCCATGCCAATGTCGAGGAAGACTGGCTGCCAGACGAAACACTGGTCAGTTTCGAAGACCTGTACGACGGGCCGTTTGACTACAACGACCTTAGTTTCTCGTTCACCAATACGGTCACCACCGATCCGAACCAGGTTCCCGAGCCGGGCTCGCTGGCCCTTCTTGGCCTGTCCATCGTTGGCCTGGCCGGCATCCGGCGCCGTCGCCAGCCGGCCAATTGATACCAGGCTCCCGCGGCGAATCAAGGGTCGGCAAGTCCGGCCCTTTTCATTGTCCGGCATTTTGATTTTTGGCCTTTTTTTGCGGCCGACCGTAGCATTCCCCAAGCTCCACTGTAGATGCGGTGGACATAAAAAAACCCGCCGCAGCGGGTTTTCTGGATCGACGCGGCAGCTTACTTGCGGCGGCGTACGGCACCCAGGCCAAGCATCGCGAGCGCGACCAGGGCCATCGAGCCGGGTTCCGGAACCTGGTTGCGACCGGCGACATAGGTAAAGTCATCGACGATCACCCAGTCGTAGCCGCCAACCGAGGTCAGTTCGACGCGCGAGATGCCGGCGTGTTGTGCGCCATAGAATTCGGAGAACGAGGCACCGGCGTTACCGCCGACAAAGACCACAGTTTCCAGCAGGTTGTTGGCAGAGTCGAACAGCGAGACATTCCAGCTCGGGTTGGCTGCACCCCAGTCCATGCCGAAGGCCGAGACAGGATTGGCAAAAGCGATCGAGAAAGCGCTGTTGGTGGTATCGCGTGTGGTCAGCGTCTGGCCGCTACCCAGCCAGCTACTGCCGCCTTCGCCGAAGGGAGCGATGCGCAGGGTGCCCGAGGAGGTCGAAAAAGTAACGTCACCAACCGTATAGCTGGAGGCATTGCCGGTCGCCATGCCGGTGAAGTCGATAACGCTGCCGCCGGCCAGTGCGGGGTCGGCGCTCGAGGAAATCAGTGCGGCGTGGCTGAGTGAGGATGCGCAGATCAACGCTGCGGCAAGGAGCTTCTTCATGCTTTTCTCCGAAACAGGGTTTATGGAAATCAGCAGACAGCAAAAATCATTCCCAAGAACATATCATATTGATCCGTAATGATTTCTCGAAAAAGAAGATAAGCCACTGTCAAATATCCCGACACAGCCGGACCAGGCGTCCCGGCGGCGCTCAGCGCGCCCCGGAACGCCCACGGCCAGCCTATTTCAGGTCGAAGCGGTCGAGATTCATCACCTTGTTCCAGGCGGCGACGAAGTCATCGACGAACTTGCCGCCACCGTCGGCCAGGGCGTAGATCTCGGCCAGGGCGCGCAGTTGCGAGTTGGAGCCAAAGATCAGATCGACGCGGGTCGCCGTCCATTTCACCGCGCCGGTCTTGCGGTCCCGCCCTTCGAAGCGGTCGCCGGCCTCGGAAACGGGCCTCCACACCGTGCCCATGTCGAGCAGATTGACAAAGAAGTCATTGCTCAGCGTCTGGGCACGTTGCGTGAACACGCCGTCCGGCGACTGCCCGGTGTTGGCGCCGAGCACGCGCAGGCCGCCGACCAGCACGGTCATTTCCGGCGCGCTCAGCGTCAGCAGTTGCGCCTTGTCGACCAGCATGGCCTCAGCCGGGACAGTGTAGGCCCGCTTCTGGTAATTGCGGAAGCCGTCGGCCTCAGGTTCAAGCACGGCGAAGGATTCGGCGTCGGTCTGTTCAGCCGAGGCGTCGGTGCGGCCCGGCGTGAAGGGGACCGTGACCGCGTGACCGCCGGCCTTGGCCGCGGCTTCGACCGCGGCACAGCCGCCGAGCACGATCAGGTCGGCCAGCGAGACTTTCTTGCCATTCGCCTGGGCGCCGTTGAATCCTTGCTGGATGCCTTCCAGGATGGCCAACACCCGGGCCAGTTGCGTCGGCTGGTTGGCGGCCCAGTCCTTTTGCGGGGCCAGGCGGAGGCGGGCGCCGTTGGCGCCGCCGCGCATGTCGGAGCCGCGGAAGGTGGCGGCCGAGGCCCAGGCGGTGGCGACCAGTTCGCTGACGGACAGGCCGCTGGCCAGGATTTTGGCCTTCAAGGCGGTGATGTCGGCGGCGTCGATCAGCGGGTGATCGTTAGCCGGCAGCGGGTCTTGCCAGATCAGGTCTTCGGCCGGCACTTCCGGGCCGAGGTAGCGGACCTTAGGGCCCATGTCGCGGTGGGTCAGCTTGAACCAGGCGCGGGCGAAGGCATCGGCGAAGGCGGCCGGGTCCTTCTGGTAGCGGCGGGCGATCGGCTCGTAGATCGGGTCGAAGCGCAGCGACAGGTCGGCCGTGGTCATCATCGGCGGGTGTTTTTTGCTCGGGTCGTGGGCATCGGGGATCATGTCCTCGTCGCGCACGCCGGCGGCATGCCACTGCCAGGCGCCGGCCGGGCTCTTGACCAGCGTCCATTCGTAGCCGAACAGCGTGTCGAGGTATCCATTGTCCCAGCGCGTCGGATTCGGCTTCCAGGCGCCCTCGATGCCGCTGGTCGTGGTGTGCACGCCCTTGCCGGTGCCGAGCTTGTTGATCCAGCCCAGGCCTTGCTCCTCGATCGGCGCACCTTCCGGTTCCCGGCCGACCAGGGCCGGATCGCCGGCGCCGTGGGCCTTGCCGAAGGTGTGGCCGCCGGCGATCAGGGCGACGGTTTCTTCGTCGTTCATGGCCATCCGGGCGAAGGTTTCACGCACGTCGCGGCCGGAAGCGACGGGGTCCGGCGCGCCGTTGGGGCCTTCGGGGTTCACGTAGATCAGGCCCATCTGCACCGCCGCCAGCGGATTTTCCAGGTCACGCTCGCCGCTGTAGCGCTGGTCGCCCAGCCAGGTGTTTTCCTTGCCCCAGTAGATGTCTTCTTCCGGCTGGTAGATGTCGGCCCGACCGCCGCCGAAGCCGAAGGTCTTGAAGCCCATCGATTCGAGCGCGACATTGCCGGCCAGGATCATCAGGTCGGCCCAGGACAGCGCGTTGCCGTATTTCTGCTTGATCGGCCAGAGCAGGCGGCGCGCCTTGTCGAGGTTGCCGTTGTCCGGCCAGCTATTGACCGGCGCGAAACGCTGGTTGCCGGTGCCGGCGCCGCCGCGACCGTCGGCCGTCCGGTAGGTGCCGGCGCTATGCCAGGCCATGCGGATGAACAGGCCGCCGTAGTGCCCCCAGTCGGCCGGCCACCAGTCCTGCGAGGTGGTCATCAGCGCCGTCAGGTCCTTCTTGACGGCCGCCAGGTCGAGCTTTTTGAATGCCGCCGCGTAGTCGAAATCGGCGCCCAGCGGATTGGAAGCCGGGGCGTGCTGATGCAGGATGTTCAGGTTCAGTTGCTTCGGCCACCAGTCGCGATTCGACCGCGTGCCAAGTGCTGCCTTAGTGCCATGCGTGCCGGCAAATGGGCATTTTTGTTCGTTGCTCATGGTTCTCTCCCGCTCTCCAGGGTTGACGGATGTTATGCACTAAGAATCGTAGTCAACGACCCTATCGCTTACCAGTGAGTTCGTTCTATGGCGACGATGCGCTGCCGCTATCAAGGTGCAATCTGGGATAATCCCGGCATGCCGACCATCGCCCGCCTCCCAGACCTGCTGATCAGCCAGATTGCCGCTGGCGAAGTGGTCGAAAGACCCGCCTCCGTCCTCAAGGAACTGCTCGAAAACAGCCTCGACGCCGGCAGCAAGGCCATCCAGGTGCATCTGGAAGAAGGCGGCGTCAAGCTGATCCGCATCACCGACGACGGTTGCGGCATTGCCAAGGATCAACTGGCGCTGGCCCTGACCCGCCATGCCACTTCCAAGATTGCCTCGCTCGACGACCTCGAACGCGTCGGCACTCTCGGCTTTCGCGGCGAGGCGCTGGCCTCGGTCGCTTCCGTCGCTCGCCTGAGCATCACCAGCCGCGAACGCGGCGCCGCGCACGCCTGGAAATTGCGTGGCGAACCCGGCGGCGAGCCCGAGCCGGCCGCGCTGATGGCCGGCACCGTCGTCGAAATGCGCGACCTCTATTTCAACACCCCGGCCCGCCGCAAGTTTTTGAAATCGGAAAGCACCGAATTCGCCCACTGCGCCGATGCCGTCAAGCGCCTGGCGCTGACCCGGCCGGATGTCGCGATCAGCCTGACCCACAACGGCCGCAACCTCTTCCAGCTCGCCCCCGCCGATGCGCCGCGGCGCATTGCCGACATCCTCGGCGACGACTTCCTCGGTGCCGCCCGGCGCATCGAGGCTGGCACCGACGCGCTGGCCATCGCCGGCTTCGCCATCGACCCGACCCGCGCCACCGACGCCAAGGACGGCCAGTACGTCTTCGTCAACGGCCGCTTCGTGCGCGACAAGATCATCAGCCACGCCCTGCGCGAAGCCTACCGCGACGTGCTGCACGGCAGCCGCCAGCCGGCCGTCTGCCTGTTCGTCAACATCGACCCGGCGCTGGTCGACGTCAATGTGCACCCGGCCAAGACCGAAGTCCGCTTCCGCGACTCGCGCGCCATGCACCAGTTCGTCTTCCACGCCATCCAGCGCACGCTGGCCGCGCCGGTACAGGCCGAAGCGGCCCCGGCGCTGGTTGAACGCAGCACTGCGAACGCTGAATATTCAAATGCTACGGTAACCCCGGAAATTCGGCCAAATTACGAATATTCCCCGCCGCTGCGCCATCAAGGCAGCCTCGGCGTCGCCGAACCGGCGGCCGCCGCCTACCTCGCCTTCGCCCGCGCCGCGCAGGACATCGGCCAGTCGCCCGCCCCCCGCCCCGAAGTCGCCCCGCAATTCCAGCCCGTTGAAAGCACCGGCAGCGACGGCCCGCCGCTCGGCTACGCGCTGGCCCAGTTGCACGGCATCTACGTCCTCGCCCAGAACGCCCGCGGCCTGATCCTGATCGACATGCACGCCGCGCACGAGCGCATCCTCTACGAAAAGCTGAAGACCGCCTTCGACCATCGCCAGATCGCCACCCAGGCGCTGCTGATCCCGGCCGTCTTCGCCGCCGACCCGCTCGACATCGCCGCCGTCGAAGAACACACCGACGCCCTAGCCGACCTCGGCTTCCAGATCGCCCCGCTCGGCCCCAACCAGTTGGGCGTCCGCGCCGTCCCCGCCCTGCTGCAAAGCGGCGACCCCGCCGCCCTGGCCAAATCGCTGATCGCCGAGCTCCGCGAACACGGCATCACCCAGCTCGCCACCGCGCGGCGCAACGAACTCCTCGCCACCATGGCCTGCCACGGCGCCGTCCGCGCCCGCCGCCAGCTGACCGTGCCCGAAATGAACGCCCTGCTCCGCCAAATGGAAGAAACCGAACGCGCCGGCCAATGCAACCACGGCCGCCCGACGTGGACAGAGCTGACGATGGATCAGCTGGACAAGCTGTTTTTGCGCGGGCAGTAGCGGCAATTATTCGTTTCGAATAGACGACAGCACCCCGCTGTCGTATCCTTTCCTGGCCAAGCCAGTTCACCCAATCAAACATATCGATGTTGGGGGATTGGCTTTGAAAGGCATTTTAGGAGGCCTAAATTCATGGCATCCAAATGATTCTTAACAAATTCTAAATTCTTAACTGACGAAATTGCCTGCCTTTTTGGGAGGCATACTTAAAAGTTAGATTCTTTGCACGCACTCATGACGACCAAAGAAGCCGTTACCTCTCTGTTGCAACAACGAAAGTACAGTCATCGCACTGTTGAGTCGTACGTTGGTTGGTTTGATCGCCTAAGCTCATATTTTCATGGTCGAACAGTAGACGAACTTGATGCCGAAGATATTGCTTCGTACTTTTGAGGTGCCCCCGGATTTAGTGCCAAGGGTGTTTTAGTAAAAGTCCTTGGTTTGCACTTCTAAATACATCCTTTCCCGACAGGATCATCGGGGTCACTGGATCGATGTTTGGCCGCAAATTCTGCGGGCGTCAGGTAATCCAGCGAGCTATGTGGCCGATGCTGGTTGTAGTCTCGGCGCCAAGCGGCAATCAGGATACGAGCCTGGGGCAAGCTCGTAAACCAATGGTCGTTCAGGCACTCATCCCGGAACCGGCCGTTGAAGCTCTCGATGAACGCATTCTGCGTCGGTTTGCCCGCTTGGATCAGCTTGAGCTGTACGCCGTGCTGGCAGGCCCATTGGTCCAATGCCTTGCCTGTGAATTCAGGCCCCTGGTCAGTCCGGATCGCCTTGGGGTAGCCCCGGAACCGTGCTGCTTGATCAAGCACTCGGGTCACGTAATGTCCTGATATTCCGAAATCGACGGCGAGATCGATGGCCTCCTTGCTGAAGTCATCGACGATAGTCAGCACCTTGATCCGGCGGCCATTGGCCAATGCGTCACTGACGAAATCCATCGACCAGACCTGGTTCGGCGAGGACGGCAACTCCAGTGCCTGCCGCTCGACGGCCACTCCATGTCGCTTCTTGCGTCGCCGAACCGATAGGCCGGCATCGCTGTAGAGGCGATAGATACGCTTGTGATTGACCTGAACGCCCTCACGGCGAACCAAGGCATGCAGGCGGCGATAGCCGAACCGACGACGCTCGCCGGCTAGCTCAACCAGTCTTGCCTGCAATTGCTCATTCTCTGGCTGTACCGTCGATTCGTAATGCAGGACCGTGCGCGACAAACCCACCAGCAGGCAGGCACGGCGCTCGGAAATCGTTGTCGATTCACGCATCACCATGACTGCCTCACGCTTTTGCTGGGGGCTCAGCGTTTTCGGCCTAAAGCAGCCTTAAGTGCCTCCGCATCGAGGATCGATTCGGCCAGCAGCCGTTTGAGCTTGGCATTCTCCGCTTCGAGATCCTTCAACCGCTTGGCATCCGGAACCGACATGCCGCCAAACTTTGCTCGCCAGTTGTAGAACGATCCGTCACTGAAACCATGTTGCCGACACAGTTCCTTGACCGGTATGCCGGCTTCCGCCTGCTGTAAAAAGCCGATGATCTGCTCTTCTGAAAACCGCTTCTTCAAGTCCATTCTCCTTCTCGAAAACGGACTTTACTAAATTCCCTGTGGCACTGTTTTTGGGGGGCACCTCACTCCGTCAACGTGATGGCCGCTTCAGAACCGTTTACTATTGCCACAATGCCAATCCGCAAAGAGAAAGCAAACACAGCGACCCTCTCCTTGCTTCTCAAGGAATAGTTGGAAAAGCACTGGCAACAGGCGATGTAGTACCTTGGTCCCACAACGATCATACATTCGTCCGAATTCGGCCTGATTATGAGAAATTTTACCGCTCTGGATTGTGTATTCCGTTTAAGAAAAGCTACGAGTATCAGGGAATACTGAATATCGACTGCTTACTTGATGACGGATTCAGCTATGGAAGTCATAAAGAACTCGGAGCAGCATATGCCGATATGCTTGGACTTCTATTGGAGTGTGACGATGTTTTAGGAGGCTATCTTGGAAACGCGTGATTACGCACTTATCAGAAAAGCATCGGCAAACAGACTCTTCGATTTGGTCGACCTATTAGTTCAAAGCGAACCGAAATGCTTATATAACATTAAGCCACATTCCCATAAGAAACGGCGCACTGTTCATTGGCGCATGAAGCCCAACCCATCATTTCACCGGACCTTGCGCACAAAGCCGCGCAAGGTCCGGTGAATTCAGACGTTGGGCTGTCCGCCGGCCAACTCCCAGCGCCAGAAGATGGCTGATCTTCGTCCGGGTGTGGCGCCACTGTTTCCAGTAGCACATGCGCACCCGGCGACGCAGCCATGTCGCAAACCGCCGAATCCCTGGCTGGCCGCGCTCGGTTATGCGATTTTCGGCGCCCTCGCCGGCGGGCTGAGTCTGCTCGTCTTTCCGGCCCACCTGACGCCAGCGGGTTTGCCGCGACTGGCCAATCTGTTGCTGACACCGCTCGCGGTCGGCTTGTGCATGGGTGCGATGGGGGCATGGCGAGCCAAGCGTGGAGACGCCGTGTTACGCATCGACAAGTTTTCCTACGGCTATCTCTTCGCGCTGACCATGGCGCTCGTGCGGTTCCAGTTTGCGCACTGAGGCTCGCCTTCTCGCCCTGCTGCTGGCCTCGGCCGTCTTGGCGGCCTGTGCGCCGCTGACCCACTCGCTCGTTGCGCTGGACGGCGCCGATACCGGCAATCTCGCTACCGTCTCGCTGCTCGACAACGACGCCAGCCAGCCCCTGCTGGTGCGTGGCATCGACAGCCATCCCATCGACGCCATCCGCATCCCGAGCGTGTTCCGCGACTGGTCATTTGTCGTGAAGCCGGGTCCGCACCGGCTGTGGCTGAGCAGCGTGCCGCACGGGCATCCTTTCGTCCTGCAGTCCATCCGCTGCTACGCCATGGAGGTGGTGCTGGCGCCGGGCGCGCGTTACATCCTGCGGGATGATCCCTGGCATGAGCGGGCATTGTTGCTGCGACCCGGCAACGACCAGCCGGCGGCCGTCGGCACCCTGGTCGACAAGCCTTTCGTGTTCGAGCGCGCTTGTCGTTGGCAATAACTGGAAACTTTGCAAAACACCATGGACCAAGAACCCGATCTCGCCCCGCCCGGCGCCGGCCTGCCGGCCCTGGAACGCTGGATTTCCAGTGCTTTCCTGCAATCCCTGCGCGCCATGTTGAGCAAGGATGCGCTGAGCCGCTGGCTGCGTCGGGAGACCGAGACGGCGCTGGCGCTGGCGGCCAGCCTGCCGGATTCGCTGGCCAGCGAGCCAGTGCTGCTGCCGCGGGTGACCGGGCTGGAGGACAGCAGCCGTTGCTGGTCGGCGAACATGGTGCTGCAGCATCTGGTCATCGTCGCTACCGGCATCCGCCAGCTGGCCGAGGCCCTGGCGGACGGCACGGCGTTCGGGCGCGAACTGCGCATCGCCGAGGTCAAGCCGGAACCGGGGGCCGGTGCCGAGCAACACGGTCTGCTGCGGGCGGCGGTCGATGACTATGTCCGGCTGATCGATAGCCTGGGCGATTTGCGCACCAGCTTGCGCCACGCCCATCCGTGGTTCGGCGAACTGGACCTGCGCGGCTGGCATGCGCTGGCGGCCATGCATACGATGGCACATCGGCGGCAGTTGCAGCGCATCGTGGCGCAGCAAACGCAGCACAAGTCTGCATCGCCGGCCGCGTAGATTATTTTGATTTTGGCCTTTTTTTCGGGCCGACCGTAGCATTCGGGAAATTCCGAGACGACAGATAATGTGGGATGGCAAACAGGTGGGAGAAGACCAAGAATATGGTGTTTGCCGGTCAAAACGGGCCTTGCGCGGACAGCAGCCCTAAATCGACAGTGCTACGTCGGTCTTGGCCTGCCTGCCGAAAAAGCGCATGACCCGGCGAACATACTGCTGGGTTTCCGCATAAGGTGGAATGCCGTTGTAACGATCCACCGCGCCCTCGCCAGCATTGTAGGCCGCAGCCACCAGGCGCCAGTCGCCGGCGAAGCGCTTTTCCAGCCAGCGGATATAGGCCAGCGCTCCTTTGATGTTCTGCTCAGGATCGAAGGGACGGGTCACTCCGAAGCGTTCCTGAGTTGCCGGGATCAGTTGCATCACCCCTTGGGCATTGCTCGGTGAAACCGCCCTCGGATCGAAATTCGATTCCGCCATCGCGATGGCCAGCGCGAAGTGCTCATTGATCTGGAGTTTCACGGCCACCTTGCGTATCAAGCTGGCAATCTGTTGCTTGCTGGCCGGCTGTTTGCTCAGGTATGCGGCAACATCGAAATCCGAATCAGCGTAGTGCATTTCCGATGCGGCCGGACACTCACCCTCTAGCGTGGCATTGCCATGCTGCGGGTCGTAGTGCTTGAGCGCCTCTTCGTTGCCGAGCGTGGCAGCCATGGCGAAATAGGCATTGGCCATGTCCGGTTTACGCAATCCCCCGGGCGCCGCTTTCAACAAGCGGCCAATCCGCAAATACGCTTCTGCCCCGCCCATCGCGGCAGCATCGCAATAGAGCCGCACGGCGAGCATCAGATTCTTGCGGACCCCGGCCCCGGTTTCGGCTGCGCGCCCCTGCTCCAGCGCGGCAATCACACGCGGTGCCTCCTCAAATTGAGCGGCGCTAGCCGGCGTACCGGCAATCGAGGCAATAAAGAACAACATGAAGGGCAGGAACCGCGACAAACCGAACTCCCGTTGGCGGAAAGCAATACCCGCAATTATTAGATATTGCTTGCCCAGTCCACAGGAAATAGGTCACGCTAGACGGCAGTTTCAGCACGCTATCTTGCGGACTGACCCATGTAAATTGGCTTCAATGGATTGCATGCCCCGTCTTTCTCGCCAATTGCTTGCCAATCTGATTTTGGGGGCCGTTACGGACCGAGCATCGCATTGCAAATGCCCCCCTGGGCGCCACCGTGCAGATTACCAGCAGACAATTGGTGCCCTCCAGCAACGCTTTGGCCGCCCGATGCCACCAAACGAGGAACCGCCATGTCCAAACCCGCCACCCTGATCGTTACCGTCGCCGCCGTGATCCTCGCCGTCGTCCTCAATCCGTCGGCCGACCGGCATCGTGAGAAGATCAAGGAGGCCATTGCAGAGCGCAGCCAGCTGGAAAAGTTGCTCGGCATCGGGCACCTGACTTCGTTCGCCTCCCGCTACCACTCGCTGGGCGTCGCTTCCTACACGACGGTCAATGACAAGGTGACCTCGGTCGGCGCCTTCGGGATCGTCTTCGTACCAGACTGAACCCGGCGCGGACATGACGTCGCCATCCTTGCATCGCACCGGAAAACTTCGTAGTCTGTAGCGCAAGGCCCCGATTTCGCGGGACGCGTTTGCTTGCAGTCCGGCCTGATGCCGGCACCGGTTCAGACCACGGAGGCAGCCATGCCCAGCCTTTATTCCCCACCCGGTTTTACCCGCCGCTTCTGGCGTCTGCTGTCCGCACTGCTGGCCTTGAGCTGCCTGACGGCTTGCCAGCAAAGCCGCGCTCCCGACGCACCAGCCACGGCCGGCGCCGAACCGCCGCCCCCCGCCGCTGCACCGGCGCCACCACCACCGCCGCCTCCGGCCATCGAAGCGCCTCGCCCAATGCCAGCGCCAGCCCCGGCTCCGGCCCCGGACAAACCACCGCCGAAAACCAGCGCCAAGCCACCGGCCGCTGCCAACGGCGGCGGCCCGGTCGCCGGCGAGGCATCGCCGTCGATTCCGCAATTCGACTGGCCGCCGCCCAAGGCCTCGGCGCAGCAGGCGATTCCCGACAAGTGGCTGCGCACCGGCCCGGCGCCGACGCTGGCCAGCGTCGCCGACAAATTCGAGAAATCGCTGAAGCTGGCCGGCTACGCGCAGCGCAGCTATTACTCGGTGCCGCGCGGCTTCGCACTGGCTACCCAGTTCGAGCAGATTCGCGCCGATGGCTCGCCGCTGCCCGGCGACGACCGCTGGAAAGTCGGCCCGCCGCGCGTCGGCAACCTGTCGCTGCTCTCCTTCATCCAGGCGCTGGCCCATGCGCCGGCCGGCACCTATCGAGCCATTGTCTTCGTCGTCACCGACGCGCCCTGGGTCCAGTCGACGACCGCCCCGAGCGACGCGCAGATCATGGCCTGGGCCGGTAGCGGTGCGTCGGCCCTGCCGGCATCAATCGGCAACCTGCCCTACAGCGACGGCTACCGCGCCCATGCCCTGATCTACGAATTCCGCAAGGGCGCTTCGGGGCCGGCCGAGAGCGTGCTGCCCAGCGCGGTGTCCGGCGAGGCGCATCTGGAGCGCGGCGGCATCTGGACGCCGCTGAGCATCATTTAAAGGCGGCGCAACATGGCGAATCCCCTGTTCATCAGCTACCGGCGCAGCGACACGACCGGCGAGGCCGGCCGGCTGGCTGATTCGATGGAGCACCTGATGGGCGCCGCCTGCGTCTTTCGCGACGCCGACGACATCCGGGCCGGTGAGGATTTCGCCGATGTGTTGCAGCGCGAACTGGCCGGCACGCAGGCCGTCATCGTGCTGATCGGCAAGCGCTGGCTGGCGGAACTGAAGGCCCGCCTGGAGCGGCCGGAGCCGGATTTCGTGCGCATCGAGATCGCCACCGCCCTGCGCCTCGGCAAGACCGTCATCCCGGTGTTGTTGCAGGGCGCCGAGTTGCCGCCCGGCGACGCCTTGCCGGACGACCTGCGCGGCCTCGTCGCCCGGCAGGCGGTCAGCCTGCGCGAGGAAGCCTGGGCGCAGGACAGCACGCGCCTGGCCGATGCCATCGGCCGCCCCTACCCGTGGCGCCTCGTGCTGCTGCGCGCCACACTGGCCGTACCGGTGACGCTGATCGCCGCCAAGTACGCGGTCGGCACACTGGCGCCAAATGCCGCTGATCAACTGGGCCTGGCCCGCGCCGTCGTCGTCGGCCTGCTGGCGCTCTATGCCGGCGCCGAGTTTGCCCTGTGGTGGCGCCGGCGGCGACGCAAAGCCTAACCCCCGGCCAGCGCCCGGACGACGCCGCGGAACAGGTAATCCTTGACCTTCTGCTCCAGCGGCAGCGCGTCGAAGGGCACCAGGCAGGGATGCTCCCTGGCCTCGGGATTCTTGACCGGACCGAGCTTCCAGCCTTCGGCCAGCTTCTGCGCCATCCACGCCTGATGGCTGGCCTGCGGGCCGGCCTCGGGGTCGTTCAGATGCATCTCGACGACGTGCAGGGCACTCTCCCGCTGCCATTGCGGCGCCTCTTCCCAGGGCAGCTGGCTGTGATCGCCGAGCGCCTCGCAATAGGCGCGATTGACTTCATGCGCAACGCGGGCGATTTCTTCCTTGGTCATAGCGTATCCCTGGCGGGTGTGGTCGATGGGCAAGCGCTCATTTTGCCAGCATCCGGGCCGGCCGGCACCCCGGGCGATGGCGCGCCGGCGGCGCCGGGGATATGATGCGCGAATCCGCGCCGGACCGGCGTGCAACGTTGCGAAAGAGATCGCCGATGGCCCTTCCCCTCAACAAGCGCGACCACGACATCTTCCTCAGCTACGCCCACAGCGACCGCCCCTTCGTCGAAAAGCTCTATCGCTGGCTGCAGGAATCGGCCGGGCTGCAGGCCTGGTGGGACGACCGCGACCTGTCGGCGGGCGCCATGCTGGCCACCGACCTGCAACGGGCCATCGAGCGCTGCCGTGCGGTGCTGCTCGTCGCCTCCGACGAATCGCTGGCGCGCGGCTGGGTGCTCAACGAATACAACGCAGCCATGGATCAGCGCGCCAATTTCCGTGGCTTTCGCATGGTGGCGCTGCGCATGGGCGGCGCCCAGGTCGAGGAGCTGATGAAGGGCATTTCGTGGATCGACGTGCCGGACGGCGAATTCACCGCCGATATCGCGCTGGCCATCCTGCGCGCCCTGCACCCGAGCGAGAACCAGCCCAACCCGGCAACGTCGCGCGACGTCTATGTCAGCGCCTCGTGGCAGGCCCAGGACAATGCCAGCGCCACCGCCGTCTGCCGCCACCTGGTCCGCCAGGGGCTGCGCCTGATCGGCGATTCGCCCGACCAGAAGGGCTTTGGCGCCGGCAGCCGGGTGGAGCGCATCATGAGCAGTTGCGGCGCCTTCGTCGCCATCATCCCCTTCCGCGGCGAGCCGGTCGCCACGCCCGGTCAGGGGCCATACAAGTATTTCCTGCAGGAAATCGAGTTCGCCGCCAGCCTCGGCCTGCCCAGCGTCGTCATCGCCGATCCCCGCGTCAGCCTGGCCGACGGCGGCGACCGCCAATGGCTGCGCCTGGACACCGCGAGCGAGACGGTGCCGGCCACCCTGCAACCGGCGCTCAACGACCTCTGGGACGTCTGGCAAAAGCCAAGCCGACCGCACTACGTCTTCTGCGCAATGGACCTGGCCTCCGCGGACACCCGGCTGACCGGGCCGGTCCGCCAGTTGATCCAGCTGATCACCTCGATGCCCACCGTGGTCGGCGACGAGGTGCACGAGGGCAACCCGGAGAGCGTCAACGCCGCTGTCCGCCATGCCGTCTGCAACGCGCTGCTGGTCATCGCCGATCTGACCGACGACAACCTGAACACCTGCATCGAGGCCGGCATGGCGCTGGCCACCGGCACCAGCCTCGAACTGCTCGCCGCCGGCGCGCCGCGCCGCCCGCCCTTCATGCTGCGCGAACGCAACATGCCAACCTACGCCAACCGGATCGAGCAGATCGGCCTGATCCACAAGCTCAGCCGGCCTTATCGGCGGCGGGTCATCAACGCCGAACTGTAGCCGCAAGGCGCAGCACTCAGCCGGCCGCTTCGAGCAGGGCTTCAAAGGCCCGATCGGCCTGCCAGGCGTGGCCGACCTCGACCTTCCGCACCTCGTTCAACCGCGGGCCATAGGCAGCTTCCAGCACATTCTGGTCGGTCGCCGCATCGACGACCAGCACCAGCCGCTCCGGCGACAGGCGTTGCGCCAGCTGTTGCAGTTCGAACTCGCAACCAAGCTGCGCCACGGTGATGCCGCGGACGTCCATGATCACCACGTCAGCACGTAGCATCAACTCGACCACGGTTGCCCGCCAGGTCGAATCGCGGCAGCAGAATTCACTGATGCGATAAGTCCCGTCCGGATCGGGGCGACTGTCCATGGCCGCCAGCCGGGCATCGAGGTCGGTCCGCGAGGTGACGAACAGTTCGTCCATCCGCCCGGTCAGCCAGCGCAGGTAATCGCCGGCATCGATGGTGCGGGCGGCAACATCCGGCGCGGCGATCACGGTCACCGGGCCGATCAGCCGCCAGCGCGCCGCTACCCGGTCGAACAGGCGCTCGGTACGCGCCGTGTAACCGAAAACCCGGAGCAGCAGCAAGGTCGGCGCCGATGCCGTGTCGCCCTGACGGGCCACGCCGAAACGCCGCATCACCCAGTCATTGAGCGGCCCGAACAAGGCGATTTCGCCGGCCACCAGCAGCACGGCCAGGAGCGGGCGGCCGCGGCCGATCATGATGTCGAAGCCGATGGTCACGACCAGCATCAGCCACCAGGTCCGCGCCAGCAGTTGCGCCTCGGAAAAGCGCTTAGCCTCGTAGTCGGCGGCCAGCTTGCGCAGGCGCAGCCAGGCCAGCCAGCCGACCGGCAGGGCGATCAGGATGAACGCCCCGTTCTGCCCGAGCTTGAGCGCCCATGGCGAACCGGACTCGCTGGCGGCGAGCATGGCCGTCAACTGCGAACCGGCCAGCGGTGCGATGGCAAAGACGAGCAAGGCGGCCAGCGTGATCGGGACCACGCCTCGCAGGCGAACCGGCCACGACATCGCCCAGAACAGGCCAGCCATCCACAGCTGGTTCCAGAGCATGTCGGCGAACAGCGGCAGCAGGCCGAGAATCTTCAGGCTCAGCGGGCGGCCGGAGAGCAGGCGCTCGACCACGCCGGCGCCCAGGGCCAGCGCCGTAAGACACAGCAGCATCGAGGCCAGGGCGGCGACGATGCGCAGCGGCGGCCAGGCCAGCGATACGGCGATCATCGGCAGGGCTGCCACCATGTAGCAAAAAGTCAGCGCCAGCGTGTAGGTCGGCGACGTCCCGTAACCCGCGGCCGCCATATAAACCATGGCCATCGGCAGGCTGCCGATGGCTGTCGTCAACAGCCAGGCGGCGGCGATGCGCTGGCTGGTCGCCCGCTCGCGAGACCTCAGCCCACCGGCCGCGACGGGCGCCGGGCTGAGGCCATCGGGCAAGGCCAGGGCAATGCCGTCGCCCTGCCGCATGCCGCCGAGGATGGCCAGCCGGTAGCGCCAGAGCACGAATAGCGCGACGACAACGGTGACCAGCACGCTATTGGTGAAATACAGACTGACCTCGGCACTTTTCATTGCTGGCTCCCGACCATGCGGAATAGTGCTAGCCTACTGCCAATGTCATTTTCAGGAAACCATCTTGAGTGACCCCGAAATTCCGGACAGGTCCTGGCCCTGGCGCGAGCATCGACGCTTCCTGCTGGCCACCCTGGCCGTCACGCTGCTCTACCTCGGCATCCAGCAGGTCTGGATGTGGAGTGCGGCCGAACTGGCTTACCGCGGCTGGACAGTCAATGATCCGGCCCTTAGCCATGCCGACGAGGCGGCCCAGCTGGCCGAGCAGTCGCAAGCCCGCGAAGCCACGCTCGACCCGCAGTTTGCCCTGCGCGTGTTCCGGCTCGGCTTCGAATACGGCTACCTGAGCCAGTGGCTGGGCGGCTACGGCGCGCCGCCCGACGACGTCATGCAGCAACTGGCCAAACCGGTGGAAGCCCACACCCGCCAACTGAACGAGCTGGCCGAACAGTTGGGCGTCGCCCCGGTCGCCCGCCTGCCGGTACGCACGGCGGCCGACTTCAGCGGCCTGACCCTGCGCATTGAAGACGACCCGGCCGGCATCGCGGCACGCATCGAGCAGGTTGGCTCACCACGCCTGCGCCACCTGTTCCTGATGGCCGCCCATGTCGGCACCGAAGCGGCCGGGCTGGAAGCTGCCGGCGACCTGCTGGCGATCCCGGCCACCCTGTTGATCGGTACGCACGCCACGCTGGCCGGCGTTCCCGAACCGCTGTGGCGGCCGCTCAGCCGGGTGACGCGCGGCACGCCGGAAGTGGCCCGGCGCGACTATCTGTCGGCCATCGCCAATCTGGACGCGGCGCTGGCCGGCAACAGCGGACGCCAGTCGCCATAGCGCCTGGCCGCTTTTGACGGACAATAGCGCTTTGCCTCCCGATCCGGCCCTACCGCAATGCCCCTCACGTCGTCCCTGAAAACCTGGGCGAAGACGCTCAAGCAGCACACCCTGACCGTCTATTTCGCCGCCCGCGATCCGCGCACGCCGCTGCTGGTCCGCCTGCTGGCGCTGATGGTCGCCGCCTACGCGCTGAGCCCGATCGACCTGATCCCCGATTTCATCCCGGTCATCGGCTATCTCGACGACCTGTTGCTGCTACCGCTCGGCCTCTGGCTGGTCGTCCGCCTGACGCCACCGGAGGTGATCGCTGCTGCCCGCGAGAAAGCTGCGCAGGCGACGGAAAGGCCGGTCAGCCGGGGGATGGCGGCGTTCATCGTCGGCCTCTGGCTGGCCCTGGCCGCGGCCTGCACCCACTGGGCACTGGGGCGGCTGTAGGGCGTGATAGCATTCGCCGCCATGAATCCGCCCCTGCCTCCCGCCATCCTGATCATGGGCCCGACCGCCTCGGGCAAGACGGCAGCCGCCATGGCGCTGGCCGACCGCTTTCCGGTCGAGTTGATCAGCGTCGATTCGGCCCAGGTTTTCATCGACATGGATGTCGGCACGGCCAAGCCGGATCGCGCTACGCTGGCCCGCTACCCGCATCGGCTAATCGACCTGATCACGCCGGAGCACAGTTATTCCGCCGCCCGTTTCCGCCACGACGCGCTGGCCGCGATGGCCGAGATCTCGGCCGCCGGCAAGGTGCCGGTGCTGGTCGGCGGCACCATGCTCTACTTTCGCGCCCTGCTGCACGGCCTGGCCGACCTGCCGCAGGCCGACGCCGCACTGCGCGCCGAGATCGACGCCGAAGCCGCGGCCGCAGGCTGGCCGGCAATGCACGCCAAACTCGCCGCGCTCGACCCGACCACCGCCGCCCGCCTGCATCCGACCGACAGCCAGCGCCTGCAGCGAGCGCTGGAAATCTGCCGGCTGACTGGCCGGCCGATGTCGGAACTGCTGGCCGAAAGCGAGAAGCAGAAGCCGCCCTACGATTTTCTCAGCATCGGCCTCTTGCCTTCCGAGCGCACCGTCCTGCACGAACGGATCGCGCGTCGTTTCGACGAGATGCTGCTTGGCGGTCTGGATGACGAACTGCGCCGACTGCGCGAGAAATACGACCTGCACCCCAACCTGCCGTCCATGCGCTGCGTCGGCTACCGGCAGGCCTGGGAGGCGCAGGAGGGCCTGATTTCTCGCTCGGAGCTGCGCGACCGCGGCATTTTCGCGACGCGCCAGCTGGCCAAGCGGCAGATCACCTGGCTGACCAATTCCTTCGAGGCGGAGATTTTCGACTGTCTGGACCCGGCGCTGAGCGAGCGGGTGGCCGGGCGTACCGCCGAATTCCTGGCGGCCAGCTAAGCGGACGACCGGCAGGCGGCGACCAGAATGCTACGGTCGCCCCTAAAAAACGGCCAAAATCGCAATTTAATCTCGGACGCTCAGGTCTTCAGCAAAACTTTGAGGTCCTCGGCCAGACGTTCGAGCTGACCGACGATTTCCAGCGAGGCGTCCTGGGTGCCGACAACGCGCAGCATGAAATCGTTGGCCATGTTGCTGAGCTGCTGTTCCTGCTTTTCCATCAGGCCGAGGTGGACGAAGGCCTTGGTCAGCGTTTCCTGGAAGTCGATCATCACCTCTGTCAGCTCGAAGCAATTGCGGCGGTAGTTGTCCTGGACGCCGTCGAGCGTCCCGTAAAGACGCGGCAGGGCCATTTCGATACCTTCGCGCCGACGCTGCGCGAGCAGATCGGACTCAATGGCACGCAGGCGGGCATCGGCGCCCTCGGCGAGCAAAGCGCCGTTGTCGCGGATGCGGCCGCAGCGATCGGCATCGTCCAGCGGCATGTTGTTGACCATCAGCGTGACGCGCCCGTAGTTGAAGACGCAGCGCGACTTGAACTGGAAGATGCGCCCGCTGTTACGGACATGGTTGAGTACCGAAACTTCCAGCGGTACGTCGTGGCCGTTCTGGCTCAGCGACAGCGTCTCGTCACCGAGGCGCATCTGCACCGCAGCCTGGAGGTCGTACTGGCACATGGCGTCGAGCAGCGCATTGGCCAGTTCGTCGACCGAGTTGCAGGCGAAGGATTTGCTCAGGAACTGCAGCACCGTGCCCAGTTCGCCCATGCTGACCATGGCGGCCATGGCGGTGCGCTGGGCGTAGCCGGCCTGCTCGTGAAGGGCCTTCTTCTCGGCCAGGATGCGCTTTGAAACCTTGAGTTTGCCCAGCAGCTCGGGCGCCTCGAAGGATTTCTGGATGAAATCGTCACCGCCGGCTTCGTAACACAGCATGCGGGTCTCGCTATCATCGTTCGCGGAGACGAAAAGCACAGGGATGTCCTGGGTTTCCCAGTCGGCTTTCAGGCGGCGGCACAATTCGTAGCCGTCCATGCCCGGCATCGAGATATCGAGCAGGAATAGATCGGGTTTCGCCTCGGCAAGGCGTGCCAGGCAAGCTTCGCCGGAAGAAAAGGTTTCCAGCTCGCAGGCGCCTTGCAACATCCCGGCCAAAATGTACAGCGTGGTCTGGTCGTCATCGACGACAAATACCCGAAGCCCTGCAGTCATGCAATCTTCCCGGAATTCAACATTTATTCATTCTGTTGTTTTTGACGAAATACCGCAAGCATCACACCGGCTCGGCAACCAACTCCTTTTTGGCGGCCAGCAGCGAATACACGGTGGGCACGACGAACAACGTGAAGAAGGTGCCGAGCAGCAGGCCGCCGACGATGACCCAGCCGATCTGCTGACGCGATTCGGCACCGGCACCGCTGGCCATGGCCAGCGGCAGGGCACCGAGCACCATGGCGCCGGTTGTCATCAGGATCGGGCGCAGGCGCAGGAAGGCCGACTCGACGACCGCTTCCTTGATCGTCATGCCCTTCTCCTGCAACTGGTTGGCGAATTCGACGATCAGGATGCCGTGCTTGGTGATCAGGCCAACCAGGGTGACCAGGCCGATCTGGCTGTAGACGTTGAGCGTGCCGTTGGTCAGCCAGAGGGCGAGCAAGGCGCCGGCCATCGAGAGCGGCACGGTCAGCATGATGATCAGCGGGTCGCGGAAGCTTTCGAACTGCGCGGCCAGCACCAGGTAGATGAAGGCCAGCGCCAGGCCAAAAGTCAGCGCCAGCGACGAGGACGATTGCCGGAACTCGCGCGACTGGCCGTTGTAGTCGACCGCGTAGCCGGGCTTCAGAATCTGGTTGGCGACGCCGTCCATGTAGGTCAGCGCCTCACCCATCGTATAGCCCGGGGCCAGGTTGGCGGTAATGGTCACCGCGCGGCGCTGGCCAAAATGGTTCAGTTCGCGCGGCGCGATGGTTTCGTCGACGGTGACCAGATTGTCCAGCGAGATCATGCTGCCATCGCGGCCACGGGCGTAGATGCCCTGGATGTCGGCGGGATTGCTGCGCTCGACGTCGGCGACCTGGACGATCACGTCGTACTGCTCGCCGTCACGCTTGAAGCGGGTGACCTGCCGGCCGCCGAGGTAGGTCTCCAGCGTCCGGCCGATGGTCTCGACCGGCACGCCGAGGTCGGCTGCCTTGTCGCGCTTGACCTCGATCGACAGTTCCGGCTTGTTCAGCTTGAGGTCGGTATCGACGTTGGTCAGACCGGGGTTCTTGGCCAGTTCGCCGAGGATCTGCCCGGTCACCTGCTGCAACTCTTCATAGGCCGCGGAGGTGACGATGACAAAATTGATCGGCCGCTCGCGTGGACTCTGGCCCAGCGACGGCGGCGTCACAGGAAAGGCCAGCACGCCGGGAATGCCCATGAATTTGGGGAACAGCTCCTTGGCGATGTCGGGCGAACGGCGGTCGCGGTCCTTCCAGTCGGTCAGGCCGACGAAAGAAATGCCCTGGCTGACGGTCGGGTTGCCGGAAACCACGAAGTAACGCTCGACGTCCTTGGTCTGGCTGTAGATGCTCTCGATCTGGCGGGCGTACTTGTCGGTGTAGCCCAAGGTCGCGCCGTCCGGACCGAGGAAGACGCCGAGGATGATGCCGCGATCCTCGACTGGCGCCAGCTCGGACTTCAACGCCTTGAGCAGGACGACGCAGGATGCCGCAACAACGACAAAACCGGCGACCACGATCCAGCGCCGGTTCAATGCTACGGTCAGCACTTTTTTATAGCCAAAATTGAGCCAGTTCAGGAAACGTTCGACGAGCAGAAAACCCTTGCCGTGCTTTTCCTCGTGCTTGAGCAGCACCGAGCACATCATCGGCGACAGGGTCAGCGCGACGAAGCCGGAGACCAGCACGGCGCCGGCCAGGGTCAGGGCGAACTCGATGAACAGCTTGCCGGTTCGCCCGGTCATGAAGGCCACCGGGGCATAGACAGCGGCCAGGGTCAGGGTCATGGCGACGACCGCGAAGCCGATTTCCTGCGCCCCCTGGAGTGCCGCCTGACGCCGCGGCATACCGGCCTCGATATGGCGATAAATGTTTTCCAACACGACGATGGCATCGTCGACGACCAGGCCGATGGCCAGCACCAGGGCGAGCAGGGTCAGCGTGTTGATCGTGAAGCCGAGCGCAAACATGATGCCGAAGGCGCCGACCAGCGAGACCGGGATGGTGACCAGCGGAATCAGCGTCGCCCGGAAATTGCGCAGGAAGAAAAAGATGATGGCCAGGACGAGCAGGATCGCCTCGCCGATGGTCGTGAACACCGACTGGATCGAACGGTCGATAAAGACGCTGGAATCGTAGGCGACGTCGGCACGCATGCCTTCCGGCAGCTCGCTGGTCACCTTGGGCAGTTCGGCGCGCAGCGCTTTGGAGAGCTCCAGCGGGTTGGCCGTCGCCTGCTTGATGACGCCGAGCGCCACTGCCGAGCGCCCCTTGAAGCGCACCGAACTGCGTTCGGAGGCCGGGCCGATTTCGACCCGCGCGATATCGCGGATGCGCACCGGATAGGCGTTGGCCGTCTTGACGATGACCGCACCGAATTCCTCCGGCGTCCCGAGGTCGGTATTGGCTACCACCGAAAACTCGCGCTCGCGGCTTTCGATACGGCCGGCCGGCACCTCGACGTTCTGCTTGCGCAAGGCATCCTCGACGTCGGCCGGGGTCAGCTGGTAAGCAGCCATGCGCTGCTTGTCCAGCCAGATGCGCATGGCGAACTTGCGCTCGCCGAAGACCCGCACATCGGCCGCCCCGGGCAGCGTCTGCAGGCGTGGCTTGACGATGCGGTTGGCGACGTCGGTGACTTCCAGCGCCGAGTGCTTGTCGGACGAAAAGGCGATCCAGATGACCGGGTTGGCATCGGCCTCGACCTTGGCGATGACCGGCTCGTCGACGGCATCCGGCAGCTTGTTGCGGACCCGGGAAACGCGGTCGCGGACATCGGCCGCCGCCGCTTCCGGCGGGCGTTCAAGCTTGAAGCGCACGGAAATCTGGCTGTTCTCGGCGCGCGAGATGGAGGTGATCACCTCGACGCCTTCAATGCCGGCCAGCGAATCCTCCAGCGGCTTGCTGACCTGCGACTCGATGATTTCGGCCGAGGCGCCGCGATAGGTCGTATCGACCGTCACCACCGGCTCGTCGATCTTCGGATACTCGCGGACCGGCAAGCGTGAATAGGAAACGATGCCGAGCAGCATGATGACCAGCGACAGTACGGTCGCGAAGACCGGGCGCTGGATGCACAGATCGGAAATCTTCATTTGCCAGCTGCCGTCCCGGCCGCCGGTGCCACGGCCGGCGCCCCTTCGCCGATCGCCTTGACCATCGCACCTTCACGCAGCTTCAGCTGACCGGCGGTCACCACGACATCGCCTTCCTTGAGGCCCTCGGTGACTTCCACCTGCGCTTCACGGCGCACGCCGAGCTTGACCTTGACCAGCGCCGCCTTACCTTCGACCACCTTGAACACGGCCGGCTGGCCGCCGGGCACGATGGCCTGCTCGGGCACCATCAGCACCGCCTTGCGCTCGCCGAAGAGCAGGCGGACGCGGACGAACATGCCCGGCCGCAGCTTGCCGGCCGCGTTGTCGAGCCGGGCGCGGGCGGAAATGGCCCGGCCATTCGCATCGACCAGCGGATCGATGGCGTCGAGCACGGCCTTGAAGCGTTCGCCGGCCAGCGCATCGGTCGTCACCTCCACGGTCTGCCCCTTGCTCAGGCGGCCGATGTAGGTTTCCGGCAGCTTGAAATCGACACGCAACGTGGCCACATCCTCGATATTGATCAGCTCCTGGCCATCCTTGACGTAGTCGCCGACGCCGACATTGCGCAGGCCGACCATCCCCTTGAACGGCGCCCGGATTCGGGTCTTGGCCACCTTGGCCTCTGCCAGTTGCACCGCGGCTTCCTGGACTTTCAGCGTCGCCGCCGAATTGTCGACCGCCTGCTGACTGAGAAACTTCCGGCCGAGCAGTTCCAGATTGCGCTGATGGCTGCTTTGCGCCAGTGCCAGATTGGCCCGCGCCTGCTGCAATTCGGCCTGCTGGACGGTAGCGTCGAGGGTCACCAGATCGGTGCCCTTTCCGACCACGGTACCGTCCTTGAAGCCGATAGCCGCAATGCGCCCCGCGATTTCCGGGCGAAGAACCACCGACTCGTTGGACTTCAGCGTACCGACCGCCGCCACCTCATCGGAAAAGTCCCGCTGCTTGACCAAGGCCACCTCGACCGAAGTCGGGAAGCTGGCCGGCCCGCCGCCCCCCGGCTTGCCCGGCGCACTGGCCGGCGCGGCCGGCCCCGCGGCGGGAGCGCGGTTGGCGGAGTAAGCGATGTAGCCCAGGCCGGCCAGACCGGCAATGGCAAGGGCGATGATTCCGTAGCGGGTATTTTTCTTCATGGTTTTCGGCCGACAGCTGGACTGACCGGTTGGTCAGTAATAGTCAGGATTGTATCGAACAGACCGAAGCTGCTGAAATAAATTCAGTCACCGCCCAAGATCATTTTGGGCATTATTTCGGGCCGACCGTAGGATTCATCGCCCGGAGCCGACTCGAAGGCCGCCCGGCAGGCGCCCTGCCCGCGTTCCTGCCAGCCCTCTTTCAAGGGCGCGACGCGAACGAAAACGACGCCCGCCCGGACCATGCCGAGGTATTCCGCAACCCCCCGCGAAACGTCGATGATGCGCTTGCGGTGCTTGGCATGCATGCGGTCGTTGACCTTGACGATGGCGCACAGGTCCTTGTCTACGCGGCGGACGGCGAGCAGGGTGCCGAGCGGGAAGCGATTGCTGGCGGCGGTGAATTGACGAACGTCGAAGCGCTCGCCGGTCGCCGTCCGGCGGCCCTGGAAACCGCTGCCGTAGAAACTGGCCTGACCGTGCAGGCCGGGGACATCATCGTCGATCAGGTCGGCCGGCCCGAATTCCGCTGCCGGCAAGGCCGGACGCACGCTACGCGGCGCCGCCTTCCTGGCCGGCCGGGCAGTTGCCGCCTTGACCGAAACCTTCTCACCCGCCGCCCATACGGTCGGCGCGGCGTTCAGCAAGAGCAGGCCGCAGGCAAATGCCGCGACCTGCGCTGGCCATTTAGACCACGAGGGTCTGCGCTTCGTCACCCTGACGGGCCCGGATCTGACCGATGCGATAAACGGTTTCGCCCTGCGCCTTCAGTTCAGCCATCGCCGCATCGGCGTCGGAGGCAGCAACGACGACGACCAGGCCGATGCCGCAGTTGAAGACACGGTGCATTTCGTTTTCGGCGACATTGCCTTCGGCCTGCATCCAGTCGAACAGCTTCGGACGCGGCCAGGCGGCCTTCTGCAGTTCGGCGACGGTATTTTCCGGCAGCACGCGCGGCACGTTTTCAAGCAGGCCGCCGCCGGTGATGTGGGCCATGCCCTTGACCGTGACCTTCTCCAGCAGGGCCAGCACCTGCTTGACGTAGATGCGGGTCGGCGCCATGACGACGTCGGCCAGCGTGCGCTCGCCGTCGAACTTGGCATTCATGTCCGGATTGGAGCGCTCGATGATCTTGCGGACCAGCGAGTAGCCATTGGAGTGGGCGCCGGAAGAAGCCAGACCGAGCACGACGTCGCCCGGGGCGATGTCCTTGCCGTCGATGGCCTTGGATTTTTCGACGACGCCGACCGCGAAGCCGGCCAGGTCGTATTCGCCGTCCGGGTACATGCCCGGCATCTCGGCGGTTTCACCGCCGATCAGCGCACAGCCAGCCAGTTCGCAGCCCTTGGCAATGCCGCCGACGACCGAAGCGGCGGTGTCGACATCGAGCTTGCCGCAGGCGAAGTAGTCGAGGAAGAACAGCGATTCGGCACCGAGGACCAGGATGTCATTGACGCTCATCGCGACCAGATCCTGACCGACCGTATCGTGTCGGTTCAGCTCGAAAGCCAGGCGCAGCTTGGTACCGACGCCATCCGTGCCGGAAACCAGGACCGGCTCCTTGTAGCGCTTCGGCACTTCGAACAACGCGCCGAAGCCGCCGATACCGCCGAGCACGCCGTCGCGCAGCGTCTTCTTGGCCATCGGCTTGATACGGTCGACAAGGGCATCGCCCGCATCGATATCGACGCCGGCATCACGGTAGGAAAGGGAAGTGTTCTGGGTCATGGTCAGTTAGGGGCCGGATGCGGCGAGACGCCGCTGGAAAAAACAGCAATTTTACCCGAAACCGGCAACCTCCCCTAACCGGCTTGCCGACCGATGAAAAGCGCCCCGCCTCAGCCGCCAGTCATTCCCAACTGGCAGCGGGCTTCACATCGGTGCCAGTTCGAGACTCAGGCCGCTGCCCGGTTGCGCCGGGCCGCCGGACAGCGAGCCGGTGGCGCTTTGCACGGCGGGCTGGCCCAGGGCCGCGGCAATCCGGTTGACTTCGCGCAGGCGCTTGATCATCCGGGCGAGCAGGACGTTGCGCATGCGTTCGACGAGTTCTTCCGACGACAGCGCCATGGCCGCTGCGTTGATTTCCAGGAATAGCGTCGGCTCCAGCGTTACCGCCGTGGCGGAGCGCTGCTCGCTGGCCGGGTGCAGGTAGGCGACCTCTCCGACCGGCTCGCTGGGGCCGAGGCGGCACAGGGCCTTGCCGTCGATGGAGATTTCGACCGAGCCGGAAACGATGATGCCGAAAAATTTGTTGCGATCGCCTTCGCGGATCAGCGCGACGTTGGGCTGGACTTCACGCCAGACGGCGACGCGCAGCACTTCCCAGATTTCGATGTTCTCGAATTCGGTGAAGAATTCCAGCCGGCGCAGGCGCTCGAAGCGGCTGGTATCGTTCGCCGTTTCGTCCTCGTCGAGAATCTGGTAGCGGACGGCCGAGAGATCCTTGGCCATCTCGGCACCGTTGCGGTAGCGGTTGTAGAGGTCTTTTTCCAGCGCCCGGCGCAGGATGGCGTTGAGGCCTTCCGGCAGATCGGGCTTGAGCGCAGTTACGGCCGGCGCCTCGGTGTTGATGATGCGATAGACCAGCGTCGCCTGGTTGTTGGCGCGGAAGGGCAGGCGCCCGGTCAATAGCTGGAAGAGCAGGACGCCGAGCGAGTAGAGGTCGGTCTTCTGGTTGAGCGGATAGCCCTTGATCTGTTCCGGCGACATGTAGGCCGGCGAGCCGACGCCCATGATGAACGTGGAGTCGCGGTCCATGTCCTTGTTCATGTTCAGGGCCAGGCCGAAATCGGCGATCTTCGGTTCGTCGTTGGCAGCGACCATGATGTTGGCCGGCTTGATGTCGCGGTGGATGATGCCCTGGCGATAGGCCGAATCGAGCGCCATGCAGCACTTGAAGATGATGCTGATGGCCCGATGCATGGGCAGCAGCTTGTCGATGCGGGTGTGCTCTTCGAGCGAAAACCCCTCGACGTATTCCATGGCCAGATAGGCGAAGTCGTCCTCGACGATGGCCTCAAAGACCCGGACGATATTCGGGTGATCGAGGCGTTTCGAGACCATGCCCTCGTTCTGGAACAGCTTGCGCATGCGCCTCGACATCGCGGCGCAGTCCTGCCCGAAGCGGATGACCTTGACGGCGACCTGGCGGCTGGCATCGGGGTCGTCGCAGAGATAGACCGTCGCGGTCGCCCCCTTGCCGAGTTCGCGCACCACGCGGTATTTGCCGATCGTTTCCATTCAGGATGGCGGGGGAGTAAAGGAACCGGATTATCGTAGCACGGCGCCGCATGTGCCGGCATCGCTTTCCGTGCCAAAGAAATTTCCGGCTCCCCCTTGAAAGCCACTTTTTCAACCCCAACTACGGAACAGCTTTTTTGGAGAAATGCGCATGTCCAACCCCGAAAACGCCCAGGAAGCCATGCTGGGCAACGAATCTGCCACCCCTGAACCCGCTGTCGCGCCGAGCGCCGAAGTTCATACCGACACGCTGCCGAGCATTGAGGAGCAGTTCCGCGCCCTCGAATTGCAGGCCGCCGAACACTACGACGCCTGGCTGCGCGCCAAGGCCGAAGGCGAAAACATCCGTCGCCGCGCCCAGGACGACATTTCCAAGGCGCACAAATTCGCCGTCGAGAAGTTCGCCGGCGAATTGCTGGCCGTCAAGGACAGCCTGGAGGCCGCGCTGGCGGTCCAGGAACAAACCGTGGAGAGCTTCAAGTCCGGCGTCGAACTGACCTTGAAGCAACTGGTCGCCGCCTTCGACAAGAACGCGCTGGTCGAAGTCAGCCCGGCCGGCGAGAAGTTCGATCCGCACAAGCATCAGGCGATCGGCATGGTCGATTCCGAACAGGAAGCCAATACCGTCGTCACCGTGCTGCAGAAGGGCTACATGATTGCCGACCGCGTGCTGCGCCCGGCGCTGGTCATGGTCGCCAAGGGCAAGTAATCATTTCGATTTTGGGCATTTTTTCGGGCCGACCGTAGCATTTACTTGAAAACGGCCTGAGCGCCCCCAACTCACGAACATCAGTAATCCACCTTTAGGAAAGACATCATGGGCAAGATCATCGGCATCGACCTCGGCACCACCAACTCCTGCGTCGCCATCATGGAAGGCGGCACGCCGAAGGTTATTGAAAACGCGGAAGGTGCACGCACCACCCCGTCGGTCATCGGCTACACCGAAGACGGCGAAATCCTGTGCGGCGCCCCGGCCAAGCGCCAGGCCGTGACCAATCCGAAGAACACGCTGTACGCCGTCAAGCGCCTGATCGGCCGCCGCTTCGAAGAGAAGGAAGTGCAGAAGGACATCTCGCTGATGCCCTTCAAGATCGTCAAGGCCGACAACGGCGACGCCTGGGTCGAAGCCCGCGACAAGAAGATCGCCCCGCCGCAGGTCTCCGCCGAAGTGCTGCGCAAGATGAAGAAGACTGCCGAAGACTACCTCGGCGAGGAAGTCACCGAAGCGGTCATCACCGTGCCGGCCTACTTCAACGACAGCCAGCGCCAGGCCACCAAGGACGCCGGCCGCATCGCCGGTCTCGACGTCAAGCGCATCATCAACGAGCCGACCGCCGCCGCGCTGGCTTTCGGCATGGACAAAGTGTCCGGCAAGGACAAGAAGATCGCCGTCTATGACCTCGGCGGCGGCACCTTCGACATCTCCATCATCGAAATCGCCGACGTCGATGGCGAAAAGCAGTTCGAAGTGCTGGCCACCAACGGCGATACCTTCCTCGGCGGCGAAGACTTCGACCAGCGCCTGATCGACTACATCATCGACGAATTCAAGAAGGAATCCGGCGTCAACCTGAAGGCCGACGTTCTGGCCCTGCAGCGCCTGAAGGAAGCCGCCGAAAAGGCCAAGATCGAACTATCCTCCAGCCAGCAGACCGAAATCAACCTGCCCTACATCACCGCCGACGCGTCCGGTCCGAAGCATCTGGCGCTCAAGGTCACCCGCGCCAAGTTCGAATCGCTGGTCGACGAACTGGTCGAGCGTACCGTCGCCCCCTGCGTCATGGCGCTCAAGGATGCCGGCTGCAAGATCGGCGACATCGACGACGTCATCCTGGTCGGCGGCCAGTCGCGGATGCCCAAGGTCCAGGAGAAGGTCAAGGAAATCTTCGGCCGCGAACCGCGCAAGGACGTCAATCCTGACGAAGCGGTTGCCGTCGGCGCAGCCATCCAGGGCGGCGTGCTGCAGGGCGAAGTCAAGGACGTGCTGCTGCTCGACGTCACTCCGCTGTCGCTCGGCATCGAAACCCTGGGCGGCATCATGACCAAGCTGATCCAGAAGAACACGACGATCCCGACCAAGGCCTCGCAAGTCTTCTCGACCGCCGACGACAACCAGGGCGCGGTGACCATCCACGTGCTGCAAGGCGAGCGCGAAGTCGCTGCCGGCAACAAGAGCCTCGGCCAGTTCAACCTCGAAGGCATCCCGCCAGCCCCGCGCGGCATGCCGCAGATCGAAGTCATCTTCGACATCGACGCCAACGGCATCATGCACGTGACCGCCAAGGACAAGGCCACCGGCAAGGAAAACAAGATCACCATCAAGGCCAACTCCGGTCTCTCCGAAGCCGAAATCCAGGCCATGGTCAAGGACGCCGAGCTGCACGCTGAAGAAGACAAGAAGGCGCACGAACTGGCCGACACCCGCAACCAGGCCGACGGCATGGTGCACATGGTCAAGAAGTCGCTGACCGAGTACGGCGACAAGCTCGACGCTGCCGAGAAGGCCAGCATCGAAGCCGCCATCAAGGAAGTCGAAGACGTGCTGCGTGAAGGCGACAAGGACACCATCGCCGCCAAGACCGAAGCGTTGTCGGTTGCGGCCCAGAAGCTGGGTGAAAAGATGTACGCCCAGCAACAGGCCGAAGGCGCGGCCGCCGGTGCAGCCGGCGCGGCTGGCCAGCAAGCCGAAGGCGGAGAAAAGACCGTCGAAGGCGACGTCGTCGATGCCGAATTCACCGAAGTGAACAAGGACAAGAAGTAAGCCAGAAGCCCC
Organism: Azonexus sp.; assembly: GCA_017983615.1. Taxonomy (GTDB): domain Bacteria; phylum Pseudomonadota; class Gammaproteobacteria; order Burkholderiales; family Rhodocyclaceae; genus Azonexus. The sequence goes on along the minus strand of JAGOBB010000003.1, from coordinate 105,115 downwards.
CTTTCGCCCGGCAACGAAACGGGGGTGGTTCGCCATCCCCGTTGCCCGTTAACCTGCCCCAGAATACTGCATGCGCACCCCGCTTCCCCTTTTGTTGGCACTGATCCTCACCCCGGCCGGTCACGCGTTGGCTGGCAAGGGCAGCGCCGATACGACCGGCTTCAGCGACGACCTCGAGGGGCGTTGTCAGGTCTGGGCGCCGTCGATGCTCGGCCAGCGCGACTACGCCCTGCGCTACCACGGCAGCTGCAAGAATGGCCGCGCCGACGGCAAGGGCAAGGCCGAATGGCTTTACCGCTATGCCGAGATGAAGGTCAAGGCGACCTGGGAAGGCGATTTCCGCAATGGCGTGTTCCTCGACGGCCAGAAGGTCAAGGGGGCCGTCGAACCGGTCTCCGGTGACAAGTACATCGTCGAGATGGGCTCGGTCAGCGGTGCCGACGTGCTGTTCATCAGCCGAAGCCCGCAGGATGGTCCGATGGAACTGTGCAAGGTCGATCAGGTGGCGCTGGTTCTTGGCCCCAAGGTCGCGGCAGCCGATGACGAACAGGTCAAGCGCGTCATGAACGATGGCGCCGGGGTCTACCGCAAGGCCTGCCCGAATGGCCGCAACCTGCGCGTCGGGGTCTTTACCGAACCGGTCAAGCCGCGTCCAAACGGCATGCTGCCCAATCCGATGGCCAACGCCCGCGTCGACGATGAAACCGGCAGTCTCTCCGGCTACTCGAATGAGGCTGCAGCAAAGGCCAAGCAGGAACAACAGCGGGTCGAATACGCCCAGAAGCAGGAAGAAGCGCGCAAGCAGTTCAACGAATTCAGTCGAAAGCAGGGCATTGTCGCCTGGGTAACCGCCCAGCAGATCGAAGAAAACCCCTTCCGCTGGGAAGGCAAGACAGTCGGCCTGGTCGTTCGTCTTGATCGCATGCTGACGCGCGACACCGCACTGGTGCGCAGCGGCCTGCGCGACTGGGGCCCGCAATTGCAACTGAAAGGCATCACGCCAGATTTCCCGGAAAGCCGGCGCAGCGTACTGCTCGCTGCCAGGGTCGGCAAACGCGAGCGTCTTGCAGACAGCAACGAAAGCAGCACTTCCACCTACGCCACCTTGAACCATCTCGACAGCCGCGTCTGCGAGCGAGATGGTTGCGGTGACTGGTTCTCCTGGGCGCGCGGCGACCGGGAACTGGTCTGGGGCGAACCCTTTACCGCCCGCTAAACGATGCGCGACATTCGAAGAAAGCAATCATGAGCAAACGCGATTTTTACGAGATTCTCGGCGTCAACCGCGACGCGTCCGACGACGAGATCAAGAAGGCCTACCGCAAGCTGGCCATGAAGCATCACCCGGACCGCAACCCGGACAATCCCGGCGCCGAGGAGAAATTCAAGGAAGCCAAGGAAGCCTACGAAATCCTGTCGGACGGCCAGAAACGCGCCGCCTATGACCAGTACGGCCACGCTGGCGTCGATCCGCAGGCCGGCATGGGCGGCGGTTTCGGTGGTGGCGGTGGTGGCGGTTTTGCCGATGCCTTCGGCGGCATCTTCGACGAAATTTTCGGTGGCCGGGGCGGTGGTGGTGGCGGTGGCCGTTCCAACATCTACCGCGGCGCCGACCTGCGCTACAACCTGGAAATAACGCTCGAACAGGCCGCGCACGGTACCGAGACCAAGATTCGCATTCCGACCATGGAAGTCTGCGAGCCCTGTCACGGCTCCGGCGCCAAGCCCGGCACTCAGCCGAAGACCTGCCCGACCTGCGGCGGCTCCGGCCAGGTTCGCCTGCAACAGGGCTTCTTCTCGATCCAGCAGACCTGCCACAAGTGCCACGGTACTGGCCGCTTCATTGCCGACCCGTGCAAGCACTGCGACGGTGCCGGCCGCATCAAGCAGCACAAGACGCTGGCCGTCAAGATTCCGGCCGGGGTCGATGAGGGCGATCGCATTCGTCTGTCCGGCGAGGGCGAGCATGGCGTCAATGGCGGCCCGCCGGGCGACCTGTACGTGCAGATCCATCTCAAGCAGCACGCGGTCTTCACGCGCGACCACAACGACCTGCATTGCGAGATGCCGATTTCCTTCACCACCGCCGCATTGGGTGGCGAGATCGAAATCCCGACGCTGGACGGCGCGGCAGCCATCAAGATTCCGGCCGAAACCCAGTCCGGGCGTGTCTTCCGTCTGCGCGGCAAAGGCATCAAGGGGGTTCGCAGCCATACCCACGGCGATCTGATGTGCCACGTCGTGGTCGAAACGCCGGTCAGCCTGACCGACCGCCAGAAGGAACTGCTGCGCGAACTGGAAGAGTCGAGCAAGGACAACAGCGCCAAGCACAATCCCCGCTCCAAGTCCTGGATGGACAAAGTGAAGGAGTTCTTCGGAGACTAACTCCTTCACTTTGCAGCGCAGGCTAACCTGCAAGGCAGGTTAAGGCACGCGTGCCGGCCGGAGCTACAAGGTCAAGGAGTTTTTTGGAGACTGATCTCCGCCCCCCGACGACATGATCAGCCCCGAGGCACGGACGATATCCGGCCTCGGGGCTTTTTCGTTCTGGCCCGTTTTTTCCGGACGACCACGACCGTAGGAAGTGCGGAGCCAACGTTCCATAACTTGCCAGAATCCACTGCCGGCTCTACTCCACGTCGCCTCAAATGACTGTTAGAATCAAACGATTAAAACAAGGGAGGAGACGAACCATGCAAGTCTTGAAGCGACTGGCCACCATTGGCGCAATGCTCCTGTCCACGTTGTGCTGGGCAGAACCCGGGGTCACCGACTCGTCCATCACGATCGGGATGTCGTCGCCGATGACCGGTCCAAACGGCGCCTACGGCGTCGACATGCGGCAAACCATCGAGGCCTATTTCGCCCAGGTCAATAAGGTGGGCGGCGTCAACGGCCGCAAACTCTCGCTGGTCGCCCTCGACGACGGTTATGAAACCGAGCGTACCGTCGCCAATACGAAGTCCCTGATCAACGAGAAAAATGCCTTCGCGCTGCTCGCCTTTTACGGCTCCAGCCCGACCACCGAGGCGATGAATACTGTTTTCGGCCCGGCCAAAGTGCCGCTGGTCGGCACCATTTCCGGCGCTGGCACCCTGCGTGAGTCGATCGGCACAAACCCGAACAGCCGCTACATGTTCAATGTCCGCGCCAGCTACGCCGACGAAACTGAAGCCATCGTCAATCAGCTGGTCTCGCTCGGTCTGAAGAACATCGCTGTCTTCTACCAGAATGACGGATTTGGCAAATCCGGGCTGGAAGGCGTTACTGCCGCCCTCAAGAAACATAACATGGCTCCGTCGGCCGTCGGCACGGTCGAACGCAACTCGATCGACGTCGCGAAGGCCGTCGAAGCGATTTCCAAAACCACGCCGCAGGCCGTTGTCATGGTCACGCTGTACAAACCGACGGCCGCCTTCGTCAAGGCGATGAAGAAAATCGGCCAGAATCCGATGCTGACCACCCTGTCGCCGGTCGGTGCCGAACAGATGGTCCAGGAACTCGGCGCCGACGCCCGCGGCATCGTCGTCTCGCAGGTCGTGCCTTACCCCTGGAACAATGTCGTGCCGGTTGTCCGCGACTACCAGAAACTGTCCGAGAAGCAGCAGTTCACTTATTACGGGCTGGAAGGCTACATCATGGCTCGTACGCTGGTCGAAGGCCTGAAGCGGGCCGGCAAGGATCTGACCCGCGACAAGCTGATCGCTGCGCTGGAAGGCCTGAGCAACACCGACCTCGGTGGCTACCGGGTGAACTACAGCGCAACCGGTCGCCAGGCCTCGCACTTCGTCGAACTGACCGTTGTCGGGCCAGGTGGCCGGCTGCTCAAGTAAAAAGCTACGGTCGCCCCAAAAAAACGGCCCTTTTCAGGGCCGTTTTCTTTGCTGCCGATCAGTTGATCAGGCGCGCCGCCATGTCGTTCCCTGCTGACTGTCATCAAGCACGATGCCGGCTGCCTTGAGATCATCGCGAATGCGGTCGGCCTCGGCGAAGTTCTTCGCCTTCTTGGCCGCTGCGCGGTCGACAATCATCTGCTCGATAGCGGCTTCGTCCAGCCCACCGGCCTTGCTGCCACCCTGCAGGTAGGCCGTCGGCTCGCGTTCGAGCAGGCCGATCAGGCCGGCAAGCGCCTGCAGCAAACCGGATAGCTCGGCACTCTTCTGTCGATTGACCTCGGCCGCCAGTTCGAACAGCACGGCAATCGCCCCGTGCGAATCAAAATCCTCGTTCAGGGAGGCAGCAAAGCGACTGGCAAAATCGTTGCTCCAGTCAATGGCGACAGGTGCCGGCGGCACGTCGCGCAGCGCGAAATACAGGCTGTCCAGGCTGCGCTTCGCATCATCGAGGTGGGCATCCGAATAATTCAGCGGGCTTCGGTAATGGGCGCGCAGGATGAAGAAGCGGACGACCTCGGCATCGAACTGTTCGAGCACCGTGCGGATGGTGAAGAAATTGCCCAGCGACTTCGACATCTTTTCGTTGTCGACGCGGACAAAACCGTTGTGCATCCAGTAATTAACGAAGGAGCAGCAGTTGGCGCCCTCCGACTGGGCGATCTCGTTCTCGTGGTGCGGGAACTGCAGATCCTGGCCGCCACCGTGGATGTCGAAATGCTGGCCAAGCAGCTTGGAGCTCATCGCCGAGCACTCGATGTGCCAGCCCGGCCGACCCTCGCCCCACGGCGATTCCCAGGCCGGCTCGCCCGGCTTGGCATGCTTCCAGAGCACGAAATCGAGCGGATCCTGCTTGGCCGAATCGACCTCGACCCGTTCGCCGGCCCGCAGATCGTCGAGCGACTTGCCGGACAGCTTGCCGTAACCCGGGAACTTGCGCACCGCGTAATTCACATCGCCATCGGTGGCATGGTAGGCCAGGCCATTGGCTTCGAGCTTGCCGATCAGGTCGAGCATTTCCGGCACGTATTCGGTAGCGCGGGGCTCGTGGTCAGGTCGCAGCACGCCAAGGGCATCGGCATCCTCGTGCATGTGGGCGATGAAGCGGTTGGTCAGTTGCTGGATCGTCTCGCCGTTCTCGATCGCCCGCTTGATGATCTTGTCGTCGATGTCGGTGATGTTGCGGACATAGGTCACGTCATAACCGGAGGCCTTCAGCCAGCGGTACACCATGTCGAAGACGACCATCACCCGGGCATGGCCGAGGTGGCAGTAGTCGTAGACCGTCATGCCGCAGACATACATGCGAACCTTGTTCGGTTCGATCGGGGTGAAAACCTGTTTTTCGCGCTTGAGGGAGTTGTATATCTTGAGCATGCCGGGATCGGTTCGGGGCGTCGCCGGCGCGCTAATACCTATGGAATCACCGGCGTTTTTGGTAGAATCGAAGGATTGTATAACCCTGAAAAGTATAGCACAGCGATGACCTCCTCTTCCCCGCTCCAGCCCCGTTTTCAGCAGTTCAAGACGTTGCGCGCACTGGCGATTGGCCTGGCCATCGGCTTTGCCTCCCCGTCCTTTGCCGACAACCTGCCGGAGGTGCAGCGCCTGATCAAGCAGGGTCAGTACCCGCAGGCGATGGAAAAGGTCGACGCCTACCTGAGCAGCCGCCCCAAGGACGCTCAGGGCCGCTTCCTGAAGGGTCTGATCTTCACCGAAATGAACAAGCCGGCCGAAGCCATCGCCGTTTTCACCAAACTGTCCGAGGACTACCCGGAACTGCCTGAGCCCTACAACAACCTGGCCGTCCTCTACGCCCAGCAAAAGCAGTACGACAAGGCCCGCACGGCGCTGGAAATGGCCATCCGGACCCACCCGTCCTACGCCATCGCCTATGAAAATCTTGGCGACGTCTACGCCAAGCTGGCCAGCCAGGCCTACGACAAGGCGCTGCAACTGGACAACTCCAACGCCACGACCCAAAACAAGCTGGCCCTGATCCGCGACCTGATCACCACCTCCGGCAAGGGCAACGTCAAACCGACGCCGGCCCCGGCAGCAGCAGCCCCCGCACCGGCGCCCGTCGCTGCGGCACCTGCTCCCGCGCCGACAGCACCGGCAACGCCCGCCGCCAAGCCGGCAGCACCGGCCAGCGCCACGGTGGTCGCGGCCACCCCCGGCGCCGCAGCCAGCACGCCGAAACCCGCAGCAACCGTAGCTGCTGCCCCCGCACCGGCGCCTGAAAAAGCCACCGGCGGCGCAGCCAGCGACGACGTCGCCAAAACCATCGCCGCCTGGGCCGACGCCTGGTCGCGCAAGGACATGAAAGCCTACCTCGGCGCCTACGCCAGCGACTTCGACACCCCCAAGGGCATGAGCCGCAAGGCCTGGGAACAGGAACGCGAGAAACGCATCGCCGGCAAGGGCGGCAAGATTTCCGTCTCGGTCGACGCGCCGCAGGTCACCATCAACGGCGACAAGGCCACGGCCAAGTTCCGCCAGCATTACAAGGCCGCCGGCTTGAGCAGCTCGACGACCAAGACGCTGGTTCTCGTTCGTAACGGCAGCAAGTGGCTGATCAAGGAAGAAAACGCTCGGTGAGGATCAGGATCCGCTTCATCCTGCTGGCAGTGGCGGCCACCGTGGCCGCCGGTGCCCTGGCCAAGCTGGCTGACAAACCGACTGCTTCACAACTGGCCGGCCATGCAGCCGGCGCATCGATGTCCAGCGCACGCTACGCCCGGGACATGCTGGCCGCCGAGCCGGGTTTTCCGCTGACCGTATCGGATAGCGCCCCGGAAGAAACCCTGGCCCGCATCTTCGCCGAGATCGAAGGCAATCGCCTGAACAACGCGCTGCAGCTGACCGAAGCCCTGCTTCGCCAGCACCCGAACTACCGGCTGGCCAACCTGATCAAGGGCGACCTGCTGCTCGCCCGCACCCAGCCGATCCAGTCTTTCGGCGCCCTCAGCAACGCCCCGGCCGACAAGGTGGCCGATCTGCGCGCCGAGGCCACCGCCCGCCTCAAGGCCTACCGCGAGAAGCCTCCGGCCGATTTCGTGCCGCGCTACCTGCTGCAGATGCCGCCCGACCAGCGCTACGCCATCGTCGTCGATACGCAGCGCTCGCGCCTGTACCTCTACGAAAACGACCGCAGCCACGACGGGCAACCGCGCTTCATCGCCGACTATTACGTGACCCAGGGCAAACTCGGCGCCGAGAAGGTCGCCGAGGGCGACAAGAAGACGCCGGTCGGCGTCTATCACGTGACCGCCAACCTGCCCCGCCAGAAGCTGGCCGACCTCTACGGCAGCGGCGCCTATCCGCTGAACTATCCGAACGAGTGGGACAAGCGCCAGGGGCGCAGCGGCAGCGGCATCTGGCTGCACGGCACGCCGTCCGACACCTTCGCCCGCCCACCGCGCGCTTCCGACGGCTGCGTCGTGCTCACCAACCAGGATCTCGACGTCGTCGCCAAGAACCTGCAGGTCGGCCTGACGCCGGTGATCATCAGCCCATCGGTCGAGTGGCTGTCGCTCGACGACTGGAACAAGGAGCGCAGCGAACTGAACCGGAGCATCGAAAGCTGGCGTGCCGACTGGGAGAGCCGCGACACCGAGCGTTACCTGAAGCATTACTCGCCGCGCTTCCAGTCCGGTGAGCAGAATTTCAATGAATTCGCTGCCCAGAAGAAGCAGGTCAATGCCGGCAAGGAATGGATCAAGGTCAAGGTCGACAACCTCTCCGTATTCCGCAACCCGGGCAAGGAAGAAGTCGTCGTCGTAACCTTCGACCAGGATTACCGCAGCAACAATCTCGACAACCGGATGAAGAAGCGCCAGTACTGGCTGCGCGAAGCCGGCCAATGGAAAATTATTTACGAAGGAAGTGCCTGATGCTGAAAAAAGTCTCCGTTCTGGCCGCCGGCCTGCTCGCCTCGGTCCTCGCCTGGGCAGCCCCGACCGTCGAAATGACGACCAATCTGGGCAAGATCACCCTTGAGCTCTACCCGGAAAAGGCACCGAAAACCGTCGAATTCTTCCTCTACAACGCCAAGCACGGCTTCTACGAGGCGACCATCTTCCACCGCGTGATCGAAGGCTTCATGATCCAGGGCGGCGGCTTCAATTCGGCCATGGAAGAAAAGAAGGTGCTGACGCCGGCGATCCAGAACGAGGCCGACAACGGCCTGGAAAACCGCCGCGGCACCGTCGCCATGGCCCGCACCTCGGACCCACACTCGGCCCGCGTGCAGTTCTTCATCAACCTGAAGAACAACACTTTCCTCAATTTCCGCTCCCCGACCCAGGGCGGCTACGGTTACACCGTTTTCGGCAAGGTCATCGACGGCATGGATGTCATCGACAAGATCGCCACGGTGCCGACCGGCAATCAGGGTTATTACCAGAACGTTCCGACGACGCCGGTCGTCATCCAGAACGTCAAGATCATCTCCGACAAATAAGGTTCTTTTCATGATAAAGCTCACCACCAATCACGGCGTCATCACCCTCAACCTGGACGCCGAAAAGGCCCCGAAGACGGTCGCCAACTTCAATGCCTACGTCGAGGCCGGCCATTACAACGGCACGATCTTCCACCGCGTGATCAAGCACTTCATGATCCAGGGCGGCGGCATGGAGCCGGGCATGAACCAGAAGCCTTGCAATGCCCCGATCGAGAACGAGGCCGCCAATGGCCTGAAGAACAAGCGCGGCACCGTCGCCATGGCCCGCACCAACGACCCGCATTCGGCCACCGCCCAGTTCTTCATCAACGTCGTCGACAATGATTTCCTCGACTTCAAGTCGCCGTCCGGCCAGGGCTGGGGCTACTGCGTGTTCGGCGAAGTCGTCGAAGGCATGGACGTCGTCGACAAGATCCGCGCCCTGCCCACCGGCAACAAGGGCTTCCATCAGGACGTGCCGAAGGAAGACGTGATCATCGAGAAGGCCGAGATCGTTTGATCCTCTTCATCTCCGATCTGCACCTGTCGCCCCGGTCACCCGGGGCGACTGCTTTGTTCCTCCGCTTTTTGGCGGAGCGTGCCCGCCAGGCCGAGGCGCTGTACATCCTCGGCGACCTGTTCGAGGTCTGGGTCGGCGATGACATCGACGATCCCTACCATGCTTCGATCATCGCCGCGCTGCGTGCAGCCAGTGATGCCGGGCTGAAGATTTACCTGATGCACGGCAATCGCGATTTCGCGCTCGGCCAGGCTTTCGCCACCGCAGCCGGAGCCCGCCTGTTGCCCGACCCGTTCGATCTGGCCCTTCCCGAATGGTCCTTCGTCCTCTCGCACGGCGATGCCCTGTGCCTCGATGACCCGGCCTACGTCGCCTATCGGGCCAAAGTGCGCGATCCAGCCTGGCTGGAGAAGATGCTGGCCCGTCCGCGGTGGTTCCGCCGCCTGCTCGGCCGCTACATCCGCTGGCGCAGCGCGCGTCGCAAGCGCCTGAGCGGCAACGTCTACGCCGACCTCAGCCCGGCGGCGACCGACGATTTCATCCGCGACCACGGCTACGCCACCTTCATTCACGGCCATACCCACCAGGCGGCAACGCACGACCACATGGTCGATGGCATCCACGTCGAGCGCTGGGTGCTCGCCGACTGGCACGAAGACCGCGGCGAATGCCTGGTCTGGGACGGCGAGCGCCTGAAGCGCGAAGCTGTCGTTTTTGAAAATTGAGCAAAATTTCGTGCCGACCGTAGCATTTGCCAGAAACTCCGCCCTCGACCTCCTGCGCGACGTCTTCGGCTACCCTGCCTTCCGTGGCGCCCAGGCCGAGATCATCGACCATGTCGCCGGCGGCGGCGATGCCCTGGTCCTGATGCCGACCGGCGGCGGCAAGAGCCTCTGCTACCAGATTCCCGCCCTGCTCCGCCCCGGCTGCGCCGTCGTCGTCTCGCCGCTGATTGCGCTGATGCAGGACCAGGTCGACGCCTTGACCCAGCTCGGCGTCAAAGCCGCCGTCCTCAATTCGACGCTAGCCTGGCAGGAGGCGCAGGCCGTCGAACAGGCCATATTCAACGGCAACCTCGACCTCGTTTACATCGCCCCAGAGCGCCTCTTGCTCGACCGTACGCTGGCCATGCTCGACGCCCTGTCCGAAGCCGGCAAGCTGGCGCTGTTCGCCATCGACGAGGCGCACTGCGTCTCGCAGTGGGGCCACGATTTCCGCCCGGAATACCTGCAGCTGTCGGCCCTGCACGAGCGCTACCCGGCCGTGCCGCGCATCGCGCTGACCGCCACCGCCGACCAGGCAACACGCAACGAAATTCTCGCCCGCCTCGGCCTGGGCGAAGCCCGTGTCTTCCTGTCCAGCTTCGACCGCCCGAACATCCGCTACACCGTCGTCGAAAAGGACAACGCGAAAAAGCAACTGCTCGGCTTCCTGACCGGGCGCCAGGGCCAGGCCGGCATCGTTTATTGCCTGTCGCGCAAGAAAGTCGAAGAGACGGCCGAATGGCTCAGCCAGCAAGGCTATCCGGCGCTGCCCTACCACGCCGGCCTGCCGGCGCCGGAGCGCGCCGCCAACCAGCGCCGCTTCCTGCGCGAGGAAGGCCTGATCATGTGCGCCACCATCGCCTTCGGCATGGGCATCGACAAGCCGGACGTCCGCTTCGTCGCCCACCTCGACCTGCCGAAGAGCATCGAGGCCTACTACCAGGAAACCGGCCGCGCCGGCCGCGATGGCGAGCCTTCCGAAGCCTGGATGGCCTATGGCATGCAGGACGTCGCGCTGCAGCACGCGCGGATCGCCGAATCCGGCGCCGGCGAGGGCCAGAAGATTCTCGAAGCACAGCGCCTGACCGCCCTGCTCGCCTACTGCGAAGCGCCGCGCTGCCGCCGCCAGGTGCTGCTCAACTACTTCGGCGAGGAACGCCAGCCCTGCGGCAACTGCGACGTCTGTGCCGAACCGCCGGAATTGTGGGACGGCACGCAGGCGGCGCAGAAGGCGCTGTCGGCCATTTTCCGCACCGGCATGCGCTTCGGCGTCACGCACCTGACCGACATCCTGCGCGGCAAGGCGACCGACAAGGTCAAGCAGTGGAACCATGACCAACTGCCGACCTTCGGTGTCGGCGGCGACCTCGACGACCATGCCTGGAAGAGCGTCTTCCGCCAGTTGGCGGCGGCCGGGCTGGTCCATGTCGACATGGCCGAACATGGCGCTCTGCAACTGACCGACGCCGCCCGCGAAGTGCTCAAGGGCCAGCGCGGCGTGCAACTGCGCCGGCCGGCGCAACGCAAGAGCGGCAAGAGCACCCCTGCCAAGGCCAGCCGCGCGCCGGTTTCCGACCTGTCGCCGGCCGATGACGCATTGTTCCAGCTACTGCGCAAGTGGCGCGCCGATACCGCCCGCGAACAGGCGGTGCCAGCCTACGTGATCCTGCACGACAAGACCCTGCGCGAACTGGCCGAGGTCCGCCCGGCCAGCCATGGCCTGCTGGCCGGCATCACCGGCATGGGCAGCGCCAAGATCGAGCACTACGGCGCGGAACTGCTCGACCTGATCCGCAACGAGGGTTGAGATGAGCACCCGAGAGAGGCTCAATGCAGCGCTGGCGACCATCGTCATCGCCGCGCTGATCGTTTCCGGCATTACGCCCTTCGACCGCCTGACCTGGCTGATGGAAGTGATGCCGGTACTGATCGCCCTGCCGCTGATCGCCGCCACCCGGAAAAGCTACCCGCTAACCACGCTGCTTACCATCCTGATCGCGCTGCACTGTCTGGTGCTGATCGGTGGCGGCGCCTACACCTACGCCCGCGTGCCCTTCGGCTTCTGGCTGCAGGACCTGCTCGGCACGGTGCGCAATCCTTACGACAAGATCGGCCACCTGATGCAGGGCTTCGTCCCGGCCATGATCGCCCGCGAAATCCTGCTCCGCGGCGACTACGTGCGCGGACGCAGGATGGCCGGCTTCCTGAGCATTTGCGTCGCGATGGCGATCAGCGCTTGCTACGAACTGATCGAATGGGCCGCCGCCGTCAGCCTCGGCCAGGGCGCCGACGAGTTTCTCGGTACCCAAGGCGATGTCTGGGACACTCAGTCCGACATGTTCATGGCCTTGATCGGCGCCACCGCCGCCATCGTGCTGCTGTCTCGCTGGCATGACCGGCAACTGAGTTACAAATCCGGAATTCTGTCGATTAACCCAAAGCATCGAGACTGATCCTGACATGAGTCAACTAGCCAAATAAGAGAGGCGCTATCCTACGAAAATGGAGGATAGGCATGGTGCGCTTGCTTCGCTCGTTTATTTCTCCGGACCAGATTGAACTTGCGTGGTTGGCCCGGAATCAGGTCGTTGGTAAAACCCTAGCGGTAGCGGCAGGGTTGCTCTTCTTTTCGTATTCGATTTTCGATTGGTATCTCAGGCCGGAAACATTTTTCGAGGTACTCCCCTGGCGCATCGCGGGAACATTGCCTTGCTTGGCCTGCCTTTATATCTTTCGGCATTCCGAGATCCCCTCCTGGGGGCCACACTTTATCGGCGTAGTCGGCACCCTGGTCACGCTGGCAGTGGCAATCATTTTCATTACAATCGGCCAGGATTTCCCCGCAGCAATCGGGAGTCAGCTGATGGTTCTCATGGCGGTCACCGTCATGGCTGTACTCCGAACAGCGGTTCGCATCGTGGTATTGATGCTGCTCGTCGTACACAACCTTGCTTTATTGATCGCCCAAGCCGATTGGCACGATTTTGTGCTGGCCAACGCCTATCTGGTCGGCTCTGCGATGATCATTCTGTTGGTCAGCAATGTCACGTACCAAATATTTTTCGAACAGTGCAAGCTGGAAGCGGCCTTGGCTGCACAACGCGATGGATTGGAAAAGGCCGTTGCCGAGCGAACACGTGAAGTCGTGGCCGCCAGAGAGGCAGCTGAAGCAGCCAACGTTGCCAAGAGTCAGTTTCTGGGTGTCATCTCACATGAACTGCGAACGCCGCTCAACGGCATCTCAGGCATGGCGACCTTGATTCGTCACGATCACCCGACGCCGAAGCAAATTCAGAGGCTGGACAGAATAGATGAGTGCTCACGCGGATTGCTCAACCTGATCGAATCGATTCTCGACGTCTCCCGCATGGACCTGGGAACCTCGCAATTGGACGAGTCGCCGATCAATCTCCAAGAATTGCTGGACGAATCTGTCGACAACATCCGGCAGGCAATCTACGAGAAGGGTCTGGCGTTGATCATCGAGCCGCCACCTGACCGCACAGAGCTCTCCGGTGATGCCCAAAGGCTAAGGCAAGCCCTGAGCAATTATCTGAACAACGCTGTCAAATTCACAGAGTCCGGGTCCGTTACCGTCCGCGTGAAGATTGAGGATGAGTCATCCGTGCAAGCGCTCGTACGATTCGAGATTCAGGATACGGGTATAGGCATTGCCCCAGAAGTCCTTGATCGGCTGTTCGCCCCATTCGAACTGGCCGACAGCAGTTCGACGCGAAAGCACCGAGGAACGGGCATCGGCTTGTACTTGACTCGAAAGCTTGCAGAACGCATGGGTGGATCTGTTGGAGCCCAAAGCTCACCGGGATCCGGAAGCATTTTCTGGTTCAGCGCCAGACTGACGAAACTCTAAGGAAGGAAAGGCCCACCTTCAGTGCAGATGCTGCTCAGCCACTGCCGCCAGGTCAGCCGACAGCGTGCTTGTCGCCAGGCTGCGTTTGAAAGCATCCTTCGCTTCCGGCGCGTGACCATCAGCCTCCAGGGCCAGCCCCAAGCCCAGCCACCAACGGCCCTCGTTGGGCGCCAGCCGGACAGCACGTTGATAATGCGACACGGCCTGACGTTGCGCACCGAGGCGCGATTTCACATGGCCCTGGAAGCCGGCGTAGTCGGCATTGGTTTCGCCATAGGCCTGCGAACGGGCCAGCGTGCGATCGGCTGCAGCCAGGTCGTTCTGTTCCAGCTGCAGGCGGGCCAGCGACATCGCCCAGCCGGTCTGCATCGGCTGGATGTCCAGCCCTTCCTGCAAGGCAGCCATCGCCTCGTCGGTCTTGCGCATCTCCAGCAACTGACGAAGCAGTATCTGGCGCACCTGGACGTAGGCCGGATCGTGTTTCAGAGCGGCACGCAGGCTGTCGATGGCCTCGGCCGTGCGGCCGGACGCCAGCGCCCCTTCGGCGCGACGATATTCGACGTCTGCCCGATCGCGCGGTGTCGCCACGACGGGGCTTTTCTCGATCTTGACCGGGCCGGAGGGTTGCGCTTTGGCGGCCTCGGCCGGCGCAGCCACGGTCTCGGCCTTCGCGGCTGCTATCGGAATAACGACAGGATCGGGCACGGCCAGTACTGGTGCCGCTGGCAGAGGCACGAACTCGAGCCGGGAAGCGAGGCGCAGCTTGTCGGAAATTGCCTCGCGGGGAGCATCGACCGTAGCATTTGCCGGCACCGGCGGTGCAGCCGCGACGGGCACGGAAATCGGCGCCGGCTCGCTGCCCGGAATCGGCTGCAATCGGCCGATCACCTGCCACGCCACCACGCCGGCAGCCAGCAGCAGGGCGATCAGCAGCACCCATTTGATCGCCTGGCCGGCGCCACGCGATTCCGGCGGCAGGGAACGGATTTCCCGCTGCAGGTTTTGCCGCGCCAGATCGTCCGGGCGCTTTGCCTCGAGATTGCGCAGCATGTCGTTGATCAGGCTCATTTCACCACCACCCGGCGAACGAGGCGCCTTCGGTATCGCCGGCCGCCTGCCGGACATGACTGGGGCGCACGGCGTGCTTGCCTTCGCCATAGACGGCGAGCAGCGATTTGTGAGCGAGGATGTTCAAGAGGCGCGGCGTTCCCCGGCTGGCGCGATGCAGGCAACGCACGGCGCGCGGCCCAAAGACGTCCTCGCCACGATAGCCCGCGACGCGCAGGCGATGCGCCAGATAATTAGCCACTTCCTCGCGCGCCAGGCCACCCAGCCGGTAATGGAAGGCAATGCGCTGCAGCAACTGGCGCACCGAGGGCTCGGCCAGTTTGCGGTCCAGTTCCGGCTGCCCGAACAGCACGATCTGCAGCAGCTTGCGTTTTTCGGTTTCCAGATTGGACAGCAGGCGCAGCGATTCCAGCGTTTCCAGCGGCATGGCCTGCGCCTCGTCGATACAGACGACGACCTGCCTCCCTTCCGCCGCATGCGCCAGCAGCGCGTGATTCAGGCTCTGCAGCAGGTGGTAATCGTCGCTGTCGGCATTGACCGCCAGACCAAGCTCCTCGGACAGCGCCAGTAGCAGGGTGCGCGGCGCCAGGTAAGGGTTGGGCAGGTAGGCGGAAATGCCGCCTACCGGCAGCGCCTGCAACAGCCGCCGACAAAGCAGGGATTTTCCGGTGCCCACCTCGCCGGTGATCTTGATGAAACCCTCGCCACTGCTGAGCGCGACGAGCAGCGTATTGAGCGCCGCCTGATGGCCGCGCGTGATAACCGTGTAGCTGGTGTCCGGCGTAATGCCGAAAGGCAGTTCGTTCAGGCCGAAGTGGTCGAGATACAACGCAAACCGCCTCTCCGGATCACTGCAACTCGATGTGACGTTGCTGGCGCGGGTCGAGTTCCTGCACGCGCTCCTGCACCTCGGCGGCGGCGTCGCGCCACGACTGCTCGCCACGAATGACCGTCGAGCGCATCAGGATGACCAGCTCGCGCTTGCGGTTACTGACACTCTTCTGGCCAAACAGCAGGCCGAGGCCGGGCACGCCGCTGACGCCGGGCAGGCCGTAGCGGCTGTTGTTCTGGACCTGGCTCATCAGGCCACCGATGGCGACGATGCTGCCATCCTGGACGCGGACGATGCTGTCGCTCTCGTTGATGCTCGACGACGCCAGCGGCAGCGTGAAGGTGCCCATGTCGCCGAGATTGACGTTCTTGGTCTTCTCCTCGACCACGCTGACCGACGGGTGGACGTGCAGGATGATGTTGCCCTCGTCGTCGATCTGGGGCGTCACGTCGAGCGCAATGCCGGAGAAGAAGGGCTGCAGCGTGATGTTCGGGGTGACCACGTTGCCGGCCGCGCTGGTCGTCGTATTGGTGCTCACGCCGGTGACGAAATAGTCGTCGGTGCCGACCTTGAGCACTGCCTTCTGGTTATTGGTCGTCGCGATGCGCGGGCTGGACAGCACCTGCACGTCGCCCTGGCCTTCGAGGAAAGAGAGCAGCGCGGCGAAGTTGCTGGACTGGAAGGTCAGACCGAAAAAGCCGGGGCCGCTCGATCCCGTGCCCAGCGAACTACCCGGTGCGCTGGTCACCGAAGTACCGCCGGAAATACCGGCCGACGATCCACTGATCGCCCCCGTGCCGGCCAACGTGGCGCTCGGCGCCGCGATGCCGAGCGAGAAACGGTTGGCGACGCCACCGAACTTGCTCCAGTTGATGCCAGTCTGGAAGGAGTCGTTCAGCGAGACCTCGATGATCTTCGCTTCCAGCATGACCTGCCGTTCGACGATCAGCTGCGTCGCCTTCAGGTACTCGTCCACCGCCCGCAGTTCGACCGGCGAGGCCTTGACCAGCACGACGCCGGAGGCTGGGTTGATGATCACGTTGCGGCCTTCGACATTGCCGACAATGGTCGACAACGCGGCGCTCAGGTCTTTCCAGAAATCATAGTCCGACGTCGTCTGGACGCGGGCGCTGTCGACCGAGCGCGCGCCGCTGTTGCCGCTCGAACCGCCGGCCGCATTGCTCGCCTGCTGGCCGGAAGTGCCGCCGCTGTTCGAGGACGGGCTGGACATGGTCGGCGAACTGCCGGTGATCCGGATGTCGCTCATCCCCTGCCGGCGATTGGCCAAGTAGTTGATCTTGAAAATGCGCGTCTGGATGGTATTCGGCTGCACGGTGATGCGCTTGCCCTGTACCCGGTAGTCGTAGCCATAGACATCGCGCAGCGTATCGAGCGCCTCGCGCACCGTTGTGTTCTTCAGGTTCAGGCTGACCGAGCCGGTCAGTTCCGGCGGGAACAGCATGCTGTACGACGTACCGGAAACGAGCGCGTTGAGCACCTGGGTCACCGGCGCGTTATTGACTGCCAGATTGAAGCGTGGCTCGGGCTTGGCCGGCGCGGGCGCATCGATCTGCAGCGGCGGCACCATGGCCTGGCCGACAACGTCACCCTGAGCACGGGCCGGCTTGCTGGTCGCTGCCGAACCGAGTTCCTGATCGGCTCGTTCGTAGGCATCCCCGCGTCGCGCGTGCTGGTTGCTGCAGGCAGTCAGCGCCAGGGCCGACAAGGCAATTATCCAAATCTTGCTCATGGCAAATCCTTCGCTGGCCCGGATTTCCCCGCTTTTCGGGGCTTGGGCGAAACTATCATCTGTTTTTCAACATCGGGCGTCAGATAGAGATGGGTCACGCCATCCGCGCCACGCAATACCGCTTCGCGCTCGTTCAATCGAATCAAGGTCGCACCGCCGACGGAACCGCCCAGCGCCACCGTCTTGCCGCCGATCACGGCGACCGGCCGGCCGCCCTGCGGCAGCAGCACGGACTGCAGGCGCAGAACCGGAGCCGCCTCGCCACCCGACGTAGCATCGCCGCCGGCAGTCAACAGCGCAGCCGGCGGGCGTGTCGGATCGGCCATGTCGGCCAGGGCCATAGCGGGAAGGCAAGCAAGGACAAGCAGTATCCGTCTCATAGTGCCAACCATGTCTTGTCCGGGCTCAGGGTGTAGACGGTCAGCGTCAGCTCCGCCTTCGGATATTCGACCACGCTGTAGCTCAATTGCCCCCACAGCAGGCGCTGCTGCAGCTTTTCCAGTTGGGCCAGATAAGCCTGCAACTGGCCGTAGCTACCCTCAAGCCGGATCTCAACACCATGGCGATAGAGATCGAAACTGCGCTCCTCCGGCTTTCCGTCCGCATTCTTGGCCGCATCGCCCTGGCGCAGCACACTCTGCGGTGCCAGCGTCTTCAGGCTGACTAGACGCAAGCCTGAATGTTTGGCCAGCAGTCGTTCGAGCAACGTGTTCATATCCTCCGGCCGGACCAGCACCGAGCCGAACTGCCGCAACTGCTCGTCCAACCGATCCCGCTCGCCGTTCAGGGCCGCCAGTTCGGCCTTGCGACCAGCATCGGGATCGACCTTCAACTGCTGCTCCAGATTGTTCGCTTCGGTCTGCAATTGCGCTGCGCTGGCATCCTGCGTCGCGATGCTGTTTTGCAGGCCCTTGACACGAGCTTGCTGCGGGCTGAGCAGCAGGGCGTTGCCGATCATCAACGGCCCAAGCACCACAGCCAGGGCAACCAGCAGGCGCTCGCGCCGGGTCAGCGCCGCATAGCGCGCGTTCAGGCGGTTCCAGAACTGGCGCAGGGAATTCATCGTCCCTTCTCCGGTTCGGTACGCAACACAAACTCAGTGAAGCGTGCCGTAGTCACGGCCGTGGCCGGCGCAGGGGCCGCATCGGCCCTCGCCGCTGCCGGTTCGACGCCCTTCATGTCGAGCGTGGCAAAACGGCGTCCCGCAAAGGCCGGCTCGGCGTTAAGCCGGTTGATATACATCGGCAACAGGGCTGGATCGGTCAGGCGACCACGAATCTCGACATCCTTCTGGGCAAAGCCAAAACCAACAAGCCAGACACCATCGACGATCTGCCGCGAGAAGCCCTGCAGCAGCCCGGAATAGGCATTGCTGCCGGCCACGTCGCCCTGGGCAATGACATTGAGAACTTCCTGACGCTGGCTCACCGCCAGCCTTGCTGAAGCGATCTGCCTTTCCAGCGCCGTATCGGCCTGGCGAGCGCCCAGCGTGCGGCCCAGCGACTGCACCTGCTGCTGCAGGGCGGCCAACTGATTCCGGACATTTGCTTCCCTGGCCTTCAGGCCGTCCGTCGTCATCGCCGTCATCACCGCCATCGCTACCAATAGCAGCAGTCCGGCCAGCGCAGCACCGCCGACAACGGGCAGGGCCAGCCAGTCGAAACGCGGCCGCAATTCGGGGAGCAGGAGGTTGATCTGCTGGCTCATGCTTGCTCCCGCAGCGCGGCGCCGATGGCGATCAGGCTTTGCGCCTGCCGTTCGGCTGAACGCAATTCCGGCAGCCCATTGAAATCGGCCACCATGGCCAGATCGGCCTGCTGAACGGGCAAATACAGATTCTCGACAAGCCCCGCAACCGTTCCGGCGCAGTCGAATTCGGAGGCGACCAGCAGGCGCGAGACCGAAATGAAGCCGTACTGGCGGTCGAAGTTGTCGAGCGTGCGCTGCAGTTCCAGCGCCAGACGCTCAAGCATCTGCTGGCGCCTTTCCGGATCGGCCTCGGCGAGCGTTGCGGTCGAGATTTCGATACGGCGGGACAAATAGAGTTCGCCGCGATAGGTGATGGTCAGGATGCCATCGCCGTGCGTCAGGGCAAGAAAGGCAAGCCCACGGTTGGTTTCCTCGAACAGCGCCGCGACGTTGCGCACGGCCATTTCCGGAATATCGATCGCTTCCAGCGGTATCTTCGCTTCGTGGAACAGGGACATGCGCTCGCCAACCACCGTCGACGGCGACACCACAGCAAAAACACTGGCCTGCCGCCCGCCCTCGACCGGGATATCGGCCAAGGCAATCGCCGCCCCGTCCACCGGAAAATCGACTGCATCCTTCAGGCGCCAGCGCAAGGCCTGCACCCGCTCTTCGGGCGGCACGGCTGGCGCGTCGACCTGGAGCATCCGATACTGCTCCTCGCCAAGCACATTTACACAGCGGTAGCGCTTCAGGCCCCGGCTCTGAGCCAGGCGAGCGAGTGCATCGCCCTCACCATTTTCGACACGGAACGAGTCGCAGAGCGTGATTTCAGGATGTTTGCCGAGTGGGCGAATGACATGGGCAAGGTCGATCCGGTCGCCGTGCCGGACGACAGACATCCACCCCTCCGCAAACTTCACCCCAAAATTCGGCCACATTGTCCCGACACCTTAAGTTTTTTCACAAGGATAGCCAGCAACGCATTATTTTTCAATGGTTTTTTAATCAAAAGCGCTCCCTGAAATAGATCACCGGAGAACGTGGGCCGCAAGCCCCAAAACAGGCCCGCGCAGAGGGCGTAAACGGCTGCAACCAATCACTGCTGCCCCTGATTACGTTCCCCACAACATCAACCACCCCGGCGTTCCCAGCCCCAGGCGCACTCAACCGAAGACGCGCCTTGCCGGATGCCACGTTCTGCGCATAGCTTGCGTTCGTCTTCGTCGCCAAGGCATTGGTCAATCCGCCGTTGCCGCTGCCCCCCCCGGTGGGTACGGTCAGGGAAGTACAACTGTCTATGTCATTCTGTTTCCATCCGTTGGACCAGTATTGGACCAAGACCGGCAATTCAAGCGGCAGGTATTCGCTGCCATAAGCATTTACCTGATACAACCTGCCCGAGCGAACCGAAATCGTTTGCTTGAGGGGTAGAGTCGGGGCAGTCAGCGACACGCCGTCTGTATCCTGACCGCTGAAGGTAATTGTCGCTGGCGCTGTTTCCCGAACATTGAAAGTGAATACCGGCGATGCTGACGCCTGACCCACCACGAAACTGGATGCGGGAATCTGGGCAGGCGGCGAGGCAGGCGGCAACGAGAATTTTCCGAGTGCTTGGTTTGGCAGGGTCACGGCACGGGACAAACCTGTCGTCGTGTTGTAATTCGTCGTGAGATTGCCGCTCAAATTGCGGGCCATTAGCGTGACACTCGACGGCTGGCCAGAATAGGTAAAACCACAAGTCGACAGGCCATCGGTGACCACCGCATCGATGTGGTCCGGAATGAAACGACCGACGTTGCCGCTGATCGTCCCCGTCACGTTGCCAGCCCCGAGGTAGTCGGCATCGCCGACCGATGGGGTCAGCGTGATGATGCCGACCTCATCCCAGGAAAATGCCGTACCGCTGGCCTGCCCGGAGGCAAAACTGCCAAAGCTGCCATTGACTGCCGGGGCCGTGTTCATCGATCCGATGACGTTGGTCGGAGTCAGCTTGACCGTTTCGGCGCTGCTTTCCTTGCCGTAATTGGGCGTCGCGTTCCCGGCGCTATTGACTGCCGTCACGGTGACGGAAAATGCCTCGCCAGCCTTGGCAAACAGGGCGCTGTCGGTAGCGGCACTCGAACAGGTCACGCTTGGCGCCGGCGTGGTCGCCACCGCGCAACGTCCGGCCTGGTTGGCTGTCGGCTTGATTTCGGTCAGCACGAAGCCGGCGGGTTTGACCACGAACGATGCCGAAGAGCCCGCCACGCTGGGCGTGACCGAGGTGGCCGGATAGCGAGCCCAGAGCTTGATCTGGCCGACGTCGGTGTAGTTGAAGGTGAAGGGTACGGCGGGCAGCGGGTTCGGGCCTGTTGCATTGAAGGTCAGCGCTTTGGTCGTGTAGGAGCCGCTCGTCGCCGTGACCGCTCCTGCGCCGTTGCCGGCGATGGTGCCGGCCGAGCCGGCGCCGCTGGCCGGAGTGACGGTCAGCGTCTGACCGCTCTGGCAGCTCGTTGGATCGCTGCATTCGAAGGCCATGCCGATATCAACCGCCGACCCGGAAGGAAAGATCGAGGAGCACACTCCTGTGCACGCACCGGCGGCGGTACAGGTATTCCGCACCGCCTGCAGGTAATACGTGCCCGATGTCGTAGCGGCCACCTGGTTACCGACGAAGTTGCCGCTGGCATCGACGAAACGGAAGCCAGCCTGGGCGAACTCAAGATCGGCATCGCAGATTGACCCCGACGTGTAATCGGCAGCGACGCAGGTCGCCGCACTGCCCGAGTGCTCGGTAAAAGTGCCGGCAGCAATGTTGATATTGGTCGTCTCGGCGTAGGTGTTGGTCAGGCCGAGCACGATTAGCGCTTCGTTGCTGAAGGTATAGGTGGCGTTGCCGCTGGTGGTATTGGTCACAGCACCGTTGCCGGTGACTTTCGCCCAGCTGCCGTGCCCGGTCGAACTAGAAACGGTGACTGTCGTGCCCGACAGGGCAATCTGGTTGTGATCAACATCATGAGCCTCGAAAGTAATGCTTGCTGCATCACAGTTGACGACGCTTCCGGCATGAGTGATATGGAAGTGATCGATAACGGTGCACGCAGTCCGCGTTGCCGCCATATCGTTGGCCGCCTGTGCCGTGTTGATTTCCTTGTTGTAGAAATTGACTTCGTCGATGTAGCCATTGGCGCTGTTGCCGGTGCCGCCCGAGGGCGTCACGCCGGATGTGCGGTTGTCGCCGATATAAACCGATGACAATGCCGTGATTGCGCCCGCCGCCGAGGTGCCCCGATAGGAAGCCGCCTGCACGCCGTTCAGGAAGATCTTAAGCACCGTCTGGTTGGAGCCCGAATTGATGCTCCAGGTCACTCCGACGTGTTGCCAGGTAGATGCACTGAAGGTCTGGGCCGAGCTTGAAAGGGTGATCGTGTTGCCGCCCGAGTCGGTGACCATGAACTTGAGCACACCTGCTGCCGTCTTCATCAGGTAGAACGGCCGCGCCGCGGTAGTCGTCGCATCGAACAGCATGGCATCTGAACTGGCCGCATTCCAGCTGGTATTGGATCGGTACCAAAAATCGATCGCCCCCTGCGAGGAAGGTGAAATTGGCGTCGCCACGGCATCGACCGTAGCATTCGAACTATTCGACGGAAAACTGCCGCCACGACAGACCTTGCCTGTCGACGAACTGACCGCTGACCCGACACGCACGGCATTGTAGGTTGCCGTGGAGGTATCCCTGACCTCTCCTGCAGTGCCATTCCAGATACCTTCATCGAAGCGAAATTCGGCCTGCTTGCCGGTGTATTCGGTCGACGGGTACCAAAGGATGGCAGTCCCCACCGTTGGATCGATATAGGCCTGATTGTAGGAATACTGAGTGTAGTCGGTTGAACTGACCTGAACGCCGACGGTAGCCGCCGCACCGGTCGAACTGCCGCTGGTGTATTGGAACTTGAAATTGCTGTTGCCGCCGGTGGTGGGGGTCTCGTAGAGGATGACCTGGAAGTTGTAGCGGGCAGTCTGGTTGTAAAGCTTGACGTTGACCCATGAGATCACGAAGCGGCGGTTGGGCTTGGTGCCCAGCAACTCGTACCTGACCGAGGCGCCGGAGGTGCTGTTGGCCGTCCCGGCCACGATGTCGGTCCAGTAGGGAATGATCACGTTGGAAGCAGTTCCGCCCGGACAACTGCCGGAGTAGGCGCCGACTGCCGGCGCCGGAAGGGCCGAGTTGGTGAAGTCACGCCACAGGCCGGAATTGTCGGTGCCAAAGGTCAGCATCCCGTTCGAGTAGATGCGCACTGCAGTGCGCGAAACACCGGCAAAAGTAAAGGTGAAATCGTTGGCAGGCGAGGTCGTTGCTGAAAAGGTCAGGTCGGCATAGTCGTCGTCGCCATTCGGAAAACCTGAACAGGCCGAGGCATTGGTCGTGTGCCAGACCGCCGTACCGGCCGATACCGAAGGCGTGTCGTAGCTGAAGGTATCGCCCCGATAGGAATAGGTCTGAGCCCAGCCGGCCAGACTGAACGCCAGCAGCAACAGCGCTGCCCAGACTTTTCTCCATCCCCGGAATTCCTGGCGCATATTCATTCCTCAGCAATCGAAGGGGGCTATCGGCACATTGACCGGATCGCGGCATTTTTCGACAGTCACCTCGACCTGGCGCTCAATGCCGGGCGCCCGCACGCCGTCGGCCACTGCCAGCGAGATAATCCGGTAGATACGGATCGAGCGGCCGGCTTCGCTGTAATCAGTTTGCGCACAGGTGACCGTAACCGTGTGCCCCGGCACTGCCGGCGTGCCGTTCACGCAGGCCGGCAAGGCTGCGCCCTGGGCATTCGGGTCCAGCTGGAAGATGCCCCACTCGACCCCGGCACGTGCCGCCTGATAGGCGCGCGCCCCGCCGATGTCGGCCGCCAGATTGACGTGCGAAGTGGAGACCATGTTGGCGATCGCCGCCGCCAGCACTGCCATCAGCAGTAGCAAAAAGATGGCGGTGATGACAGAAACACCGCGTTGCCACGGTCGGGCGGACAATTTGGCAAAATTTCGCTTCATGGCGTATTCAGCACATCGACTTGATGAAACAGTTCGACCGATTCGCCATTTCGCGTCAAAGTCAGACGAAGGACGACGAGCCCGTTGCGCTGCAAGACGGCCGGCAGGTAGCTGAACGAACAGGCAGTCACGTCGCCGACAAGCACCGCCGACGTGGCGCCGCCAAAGGCAGTCGGCTGGGTGCCGGCAAAGGCGTAGCCGGAATGCCGCAGCACGTTGTTGCCGCCGGCGACGTTGCATTGATAAGTCACCGGCCCGCTGACGATCTGGAAGCGATTCTGCGGTGAAGCGAGCGGGAACTGCCCGAGGCCACCCAGCGTGTATTGCAGGCTGGAGACGCTGCCCGCTGCTGTGGAAATGGCACGGCGGCTGCTCCCGGCATAGACGTCGGAACCGGTCTGCCCCAGATTGAAAACCACCAGTTGGTCGCCAGCAGCGATAGTGACCGCCGGGCCGAGGACATCGAAACTGTTGTCGGTCGTGCTGGTGAAATCGAGGAAATTACCGACGCCGGCATTATCGACATCGGCACGGTAGCGGCCAGCATCGCGGATCGGCACGAATTCGAGGAAGTCGCCGGACTGCCGGACGCTGTTCGGCAGTGCCGACTGCAGGTCACGGGCAATGCGGCGCAACGCCGTGTCGGCCGCGTCGGCCAGTTGGGCGCGATTGCTGACATCGATGTAGGCATCGATCTGCCCGCGTCCGAACATGGCGACCATCGACACCAGAATGCCGGCGATGACGATGGAAACGATCATTTCGACCAGCGTGAAGCCAGCGCTACGGTCAGCCGGAAATTTTGCCGAAAATTTAAAAATGGGGCGCATAGCGGAAACGGTAGCCGGTCAGGGCGAAGGAATCACGGCCGGCGCATGCGCTGGATGGCGCCGTGGTTCGGCAAACGGTCACGGTAATCAGCAGCGCGGCATCCGCCGCCAACCCGAAGGTCGCCCCGGCCTCAGCCATCGCCACCTCGGCACGATAGCCGGTGATAACGCTGCCGCCGGCCGGATCGGCCACGTCATCCATGGCGAAGCCGGCGTAATCGCGGACGTTATCGAAAAAACTCCCGGACGAACCGTCGCGTGTCTCGCCCGCCGGCGTCGGCCCCATGGCGTTCTGCGCATTGCTGGCGCAACCGGCATAGGACTGCGCCGTCGAAGCATTGCCATCGTCTGGGTCGCACCAGGTAAAGGGCTGATGCAGGATTTCGTTGAGCAAGGACTCAGCGATGGCGACAAACTGCTTGGTGACCATCGGATCGGCACTGGCCCTGATTGCTGGATTCATCACCGAGACCAAACCGATGACGCCGACGCTGACGATGACCACAAAGACGATCTGTTCGATCAAGGTGATGCCACGCTGGGCTGCCGTGCTAGTGAACATGCCCAGTCTCCGCCTCGACTGTGATGGACAAGGCGGCATTAAGTCCCGAAAAACTGATCACCGCTCCAGCGTTGGGACGCCCGCCGGCATCAAAGACAATGTCGCCGGGCAGGGCTGCAAAGCTGGCATTGCCCGTTGCCCCAACAACCAGCGCATTCCCGTCTGGACCTGTCAGCCCAGCCCCTGTGGTGCAATCAGCCGCGCCGTTGGCTGACGAAAGCCGGAAGTCGGCCCGAGGCGGCGATGCGGTAAAGGTCGCGCATGCCGTCCGGCGGGCGGCGATTGCCGATTTCTGGGCATAACGCAGCGCACTGAGCAACTCATCCCTGAGCCGGCGCTCCTCAAATCCGGATTCGCCGCGCCAGCGTGGCAAGGCGACGGCAGCCAGAATTCCGGCCAAGATGATGACCACGATCAATTCAACCTGGGTGAAGCCGCCCTGCCGCCCCCCCATGAACGGAAAAAGGCCCGGATTGCAAGCCGGGCCTGAGAGTGTTTCCCGGGACAACACGCGTCCCCTCTTACACTGCCATCAACAAGCGGAGGTCGTCGCGGCGTAGCTCGGCGTCGGATTGGCCGGGCAGTTGCCACCGGACAGCGTCGGTGGCGCATATACCACCTGGCAACTCCCCGGGGTGGGGGCACCGGCATGTTGGACGGTACCGGCCGTTGAGGTCACAAAATCGCCGGCGGGGCTCAAATCGAGCAAACCATTCATCCCGGCTGTTGCGACGTAACCGCATACCGTGGCGACGGCTGCGCCATTGACGGTGACGCTACCCGAAGCCGCGTTAGTCTGCCCCTGCGCCGCTGCCTTGCCGTAAATCATGGTGTTGGCCGCACGCATGGATGCCTCGACGCCGCGAATGACACCGGTGCGGGCATCTGAACTCAGATCGATGAATCGGGGCAACGCGGTCGCGGCAAGAATACCCAGGATCACAATAACTACGATCAGTTCGATCAGGGTGAAACCTTTTTGCATAGCTTTCATATTCAACTCCTCAAATGGAAATCAGCATCCGGAAAGGGTCAGCGGACTAATCGTCGCCGCTGAACTGGCTGCGATAGGCTGGGTATAGGTAAAGAAACAGGTGGAAGAATCGGTTGCACCAACGACCCCAAAGGTAGCCACCCCCCCGCTGGCGGAATAGGTATAGCCTTCGGCCTCTAGTTGAGACTGGCTCGGGTTGAATGTTCCGGTCAAACCAGCCATCGCCAGGATACCTGGGGCACCACCAAAGGCGGTGACGGCGGGATAGGCAAAGACCATGTTGATCAGCCCGTTCTCGGTACAAACTGTGCCCGTTGCCCCAGTGCTGTTGTTGGCCGCTGAGCCGCCGCCGGCGCAGTTGCTAACGTCTGCAACGCCGGCGCGCGACAGCGATGTGGCATGGACCAGCGCCGCACCGGCCGAGACGCTGCCGCGCGCCGCCTGCAATTTGGCGATGCGGGCATCGCGCTGCAGGTTGATGAAACGCGGCAAGGCGACCGCGGCCAGAATCCCGAGGATGATGACCACGACGATCAATTCGATCAGCGTAAAACCGCGCTGGCCCGAACGAAGCGAAATCCCGAATATGCCCTTCATGTCAGCCTTAACGACCGGAAAGCTTGTTACTTTAGTCATACGCACCTCTTTTCTCAAGCCTTATTCAAATTTGTCACTTAGTCTGAGCAGACCGACCCCGGCCAGCACACCTCGACTGTCCGTCCTGCCCGCTTCGCGGCTCAGCCGGAAACGCGCCGAATGCCCGTCCTGAAAGCGATACACCAACTCACCGGTACCGGTATCGAAATACCAGATACCCTCTTCTGCCGGCGCCCTGTCCAGCGCGCCCCGATAATTCGGCGGAAGCGTTGCCACCCAGTCGAGCGGGTTGTCGCTCTTTGGCAAGGTGCCGCCAAACCCCTCCCGATGCGCCAGCACTTCCAGCAGTTGCGAGCGGATCGCTGCCGCCTCGGCCTGCACCATCGCCTCCTCCATATCAGTCTGCGCCCTTCCCAGAGCATTTATCAGCACCAGCGCCAGAACGCTGATGATGACGACAACGACGGCAAATTCATAATAGCGCCGCATGCCGGCCTCAGCGCTTGAGCGCCACCTTGCCGAGGTCCCACATTGGCAGGAAGATGCCCAGCGCCAGAATCAGCACCAGTATCCCCAGGGAAACGATCAGGATCGGCTCGATCTGCTGCCCCAGGGTCTTCAATTCGTATTCGACTTCGCGTTGATACATCTGGCCGACTTCTTCCAGCATGTCGTCGAGCGCGCCAGACTCTTCGCCGACCGAGATCATCTGCAGTACCACCGGCGAGAAAAACCCCGAGGCAATGGCCGAGCGGACGACACTTTCGCCGCGCTCGACAGTATCGCGCATACCTTCGATTTTGGCGGCGATATAGGTGTTGTCCACGGTCTGCGACGAATTGGTCAGCGCCTGCATGACCGGCACACCGCTGCGCATGCCCAGCGCAAAACTGCGGGCGAAGCGGGCCATCGCCGCCTTGCGGACGATCTTGCCGGCAATCGGAAAGCGCAGCGCGATGGCTTCCCATTGCATACGCCCGGCACTCGTTCCCACCCAGGCACGAAAGATGAGGACAGTAGCGATGGTCCCGACCAGCATGACCGGCCACCAGGCGACCATGAAATTGGAAAAGCCGAGCAGGATTTTGGTCATCAGCGGCAGTTCGGCGCCGAAACCCTCGAATACCTTGGCGAAGGCCGGGATGACGAAAATATTGACGACGACGATAGCCACCGCCATCGCGATGACCACGAACATCGGGTAACGCAGCGCCGACTTGACCTGTTCGCGCATGTAGCGCTCGAATTCGAGGTGGTCGAACAGGCGCAGGAAGATTTCGTCGAGCAGGCCGGTCGCCTCGCCGACCCGCACCATGGAAATGTAGAAGGGATTGAACACTTCGGGATGACGGGCCAGCGACACCGAGAGTTCGCGGCCGGCTTCGAGGCTTTCGCGCACGTCGCGGATGACTTCCTTCATCGCCGGATTGGTCGCCGATTCCTGCAAGCCGCTGAGCGCCCGCATGATTGGCACGCCGGATTTGAGCAGCGTGTGGATCTGCCGCGAGAAAAGCAGGATGTCGACGTGCTGGACCTTGGGCTTGAACAAGGACAACCCGCCGCCATCGCCACTCGCCTTGGCGCTGGCTGAAGTTTCCGCGATGGAAACAGGTGTAATGCCTCGCCCGAGGAGAAGATCGGCCACGCCGCCCGAGCTAGCGCCTTCGAGCACGCCTTCGATCAGCTTGCCGCCGGCATCGCGTCCCTTGTAGGCAAAGTTGGCCACGCCGGCTTATTCCTCGAACTGGTTGCTGATGCGCATGGCCTCGGCCACGCTGGTCCGGCCGGCCAACGCCAGGCGAACTGCATCGCGACGCAGGGTTTCGCCGGCCATCTGCTGGCGCGCGACACGCATGAATTCGCCCGGATCTTCGTGGTTGATCGCCTCGACCACCGGGTCGCTCATTTCGAGGAATTCATAAACCCCGGTCCGCCCCTGGTAGCCGGTGTTGGCGCAATGGGCGCAGCCGCGACCGTGATGGAAGGCGTGGCTGTCGACCTGGTTGCCCAGTTCGTAGCGCAGCCATTCATGTTCATTCGGCGTTGGCGTATAGGGCTCACGGCAGTTGCCGCAAATGACCCGCACCAGACGCTGGGCGACGACCATATGCACCGACAGCGCGACCATGTAGCGCGGCACGCCCATGTCGAGCAGGCGAATCGGCGTCGAAACGGCGTCGTTGGTATGCAGCGTGGACAGCACGAGGTGACCGGTCATGGCGGCGCGCATGCCGATTTCGGCCGTTTCCTGGTCGCGCATTTCGCCGATCAGCACGATATCCGGGTCCTGGCGCAGCACAGTGCGCAGCACGCGCGAGAAGGAGAGATCGATCTTCTCGTGCACCTGCACCTGATTCAGGCCACCGAGCCGGTATTCGACCGGGTCTTCGACGGTGATGACCTTTTTTTCCGGGCTGTTCAGTTCGTTCAGCGCAGCGTACAGCGTCGTCGTCTTGCCGGAGCCGGTCGGGCCGGTAACCAGCACCATGCCGCTCGGCCGTTTGAGGGCGTGGCGAAAGCGATCAAGCACGCGCTCCGGCATGCCGATCCTGTCCAGTTCGAGCAGGCCGGTATTCTGGTTCAGCAGGCGCATGACCACCGATTCGCCGTACTGGGTCGGCAAGGTGGAGATACGCACGTCGACTGGATTGCCACGCACCTTGATGTTGAAACGTCCATCCTGCGGCAAACGCTTCTCAGAGATGTCGAGGCCGGACATCAGCTTGAGGCGCAGGGCGACGGCCGAAGACACCTTGGCGTCGGCTTCGGTCTGGATATGCAATACGCCGTCGATGCGAAAACGAATGCGCAGCGATTTTTCCTGCGGCTCGAAGTGGATGTCGGAAGCACGCAGGCGCATCGCTTCCTCGAACACCGTTTGCAGCAGCTTGACGACCGGCGCATCTTCGGCGCCCGGGTTGAGGCCGAGCAGGTCGCCGAATTCGATCGGCACATCGCCCAGTTCGGCGGTCAGTTCCTTGGCCAGGCCGGTGATCTGCTCGCCGCGGTGATAAACGCGGTCGACCATGGCCAGCAACTGGCTTTCGGTGACGACGGCGAGGTCTATTTCGCGGCGGACCAGACGGGTAATTTCGTCGTAGGCCTGGAGGTCGGTCGGATCGGCCAGGCCGACCTGCAGGCGGCCATCCGCCAACTGGTCGAGAACCAGGGCGCGGAAGCGCCGGGCCGGCGCCTCGGGCAGTAGCTTGATCAGGTCAGGCTTGGGGGTGAAATTCTTGAGGTCAACAAAGGGAATCCGCAACTGCCGGGCCAGCGCCTGCGAGATGCCTTCCTCGGTGACGTAGCCGCTCTCGACGAAGACGCGGCCGAGCTTACGCCCGGTGCGTTTCTGCTCGTCGAGCGCCGTTTTCAGTTGATCCTCGGTCAGCAGGCCTTGCTGGATCAGCAGGTCGCCGAGGCGGACTTTTTGCGGGGGGGGCATCCCGACCTCCAAAACACCTTAAGAAACTGCGTTAACAATATGAAGTAACGGATTAAGTTTCCACAGTAGACGTTTTTTAGAGGGCCGACAAGTGAATCGCCCCTCAATGCGAGGGGCGATAGTCCGTCAGCGGTGGCGATTGCCGTTGTGGTGCTGCTGCGGCCGCCCTGAATTCTTGCCGGCCTTGGGTGCCTGCGATCTCGGCTGCCCCTGGGGTTGCCGGGCGCCACGCGGCGGTTGGGGAGGCCGCGGGGTGGCGGTGGCTGACTGCTCGAAGCCAGGGATGACGATGCGTTCGAGGTTGCGTTTGATCAGCTTTTCGATGTCGCGCAAGTTGGCCCGCTCGTCGTGGCAGACCAGCGAAATCGCCTCGCCTTCCATGCCGGCGCGGCCAGTGCGGCCGATGCGGTGCACGTAGTCTTCGGGGACATTGGGCAGTTCGTAGTTGATCACGTAGGGCAACGCATCGATGTCGATGCCGCGGGCGGCGATGTCGGTGGCAACAAGGGCGACCAGCTTGCCGTCCTTGAAATCGCTCAGCGCGCGGGTCCGGGCTCCCTGCGACTTGTCGCCATGGATGGCCGCCGACTTGATGCCGGCCTTGTCCAGCGTGCGGGCCAGCGCGTCGGCGCCGTGCTTGGTGCGGGCGAAGACCAGCACTTGGTGCCAGCCGCGCGACTCGAACAGATGACAGAGCAGCTCCTTCTTCTTCTCGCGGTCGGTTTCGATAACGCGCTGGGTCACCGTTTCGGCGGCCGTGTTGCGCGGCGCGACGTCCACCGAGACCGGCTGGTGCAACAGGCCGGCGGCCAGTTCGCGGATGTCCGGCGAGAAGGTGGCCGAGAACATCAGGTTTTGGCGCTGCTTGGGCAGCAGGGCGATGATCTTGCGGATGTCGCGGATGAAGCCCATGTCGAGCATGCGGTCGGCTTCGTCGAGGACGAAGATTTCGATTTTCGACAGATCGACCGTGCGCTGCTGGACATGGTCGAGCAGGCGGCCCGGGGTAGCGACCAGGATGTCGACGCCGCGGCGCAGGTTGGCGATCTGCGGATTGATACCGACGCCGCCGAAGACGGCCAGCGAATTGATCGGCAGATGCTTGCCATAGGTGCGGACGCTTTCCTCGACCTGGATGGCCAGTTCGCGGGTCGGCGTCAGGACCAGCACGCGCGGCGTCTTGGCGACCCGGGTCAGGCGATCGTTCGGGCCGCCGGCCAGCAGGTGCAGGATGGGCAGCGTGAAGCCTGCCGTCTTGCCGGTGCCGGTCTGCGCCGTGGCCATCAGGTCGTGGCCGGCCAGCACGGCGGGAATCGCCTGCTGCTGAATGGGGGTCGGGGTGTCGTAGCCCTGATCGGCAACGGCGCGCTGGAGTTCGGCCTTCAGGCCGAGTTCGGAGAAAAGCATGGGAATCCTTGGGTAAAGCCCGGCCGGATGCGGCCGGGGTCAGCGTCACAGCGAGAGCATGGAAAACGCCGGATTATGATTTTGGGCATTTTTTCGGGGCGACCGTAGCATTTGCCCCAATCCGGTGTTATTGCGCCGTCTCACTGTCGGCGCGGGAGAAATCAGACGATCAAATCAGGTTCAGGCCACGTTCGAGATCGGCCTGCAGGTCTTCCACCGCTTCGAGGCCGACCGCGATGCGCAGCAGGCCTTCGTTGATGCCGGCCGCCGCCCGGGCTTCGGGGGTGATGCGGCCATGCGTGGTGGAAGCGGGATGAGTGATGGTGGTCTTGGTATCGCCAAGATTGGCGGTGATCGACAGCAACTGGCAATGGTCGACGACCGTCCACGCTTGCTCGCGCCCCCCCTTGATTTCGAAGGCAACGATGGCGCCGCCGCTCTTCTGCTGCGCCTTGGCCAGTTCGTGCTGCGGATGCGAAGGCAGGCCGGGGTAGAAAACCCGCGCCACCTTCGGATGTGCTTCCAGCCAGGTAGCCAGTTGCAGCGCTGCGGCCGACTGTGCCTCGACGCGCAGCTTCAGCGTCTCCATGCCCTTCAACAGCACCCAGGCATTGAAGGCCGACAGCGTCGGGCCCGCCGTGCGCAGGTATTTGAAGACTTCCTCGGTCAGCTTCTTCGGGCCGCAGACGGCGCCGCCGAGCACGCGTCCCTGGCCGTCGATGAACTTGGTCGCCGAATGGATCACCAGGTCGGCACCCATTTCCAGCGGCCGCTGCAGGATGGGCGTGCAGAAACAGTTATCGACGGCGACCAGAATGCCGTGGGCGTGGGCGATGGCGCTCAGGGCCCGGATATCGGCGATTTCGGTCAGCGGATTGGACGGTGTTTCCAGGAAGAACAGCTTCGTTTCCGGCTGGATCGCCGCTTCCCACGCGGCCGGATCGGTCTGCGGAACGAAGGTGGTGGTGATGCCGGTGCGGTTCAGTATGGTCGAGAACAGATTGACCGTGGCGCCGAACAGCCCGTTCGAAGCGACAATGTGGTCGCCCTGCTTGAGGTGGGCGAGCACAGCCGCCATGATCGCCGCCATGCCGCTGGCCGTGGCGACGCAATCCTCGGCACCTTCGAGGGCGGCGAGGCGCTCCTCGAACATGGTGACGGTCGGATTCGAGAAGCGGGCGTAAACGTTGCCTTCCTCTTCGCCGGAGAAGCGCCGGGCGGCCTGCGCCGCACTCTTGAAGACAAAGCTCGAGGTCAGGTACAGCGCCTCGGAGTGCTCGCCGAACTGGCTGCGCTCCTGGCCGGCGCGAACGGCCAGCGTCTCGGGGCGATAGTTCGGACGCTCAGCCATCATTCCTGCCCGCCATTGGCCAGACCGAGCACCATCTGCTGCGAGGAACGGCTGTCGCCGTCATCGTCGCTCTTGGCCGGCTTGCCGCTGCGCTTGCCTTCGACCGCGTCGAGATAGTAGTCGTCGATGTCGCCGGTGATGTAACAACCATCGAAGCAGGAAGCATCGAACACCGTCAGGTCGGGGCGCAGGGTGGTGATCGACTGCTTCAGCGCATCGATATCCTGATAAACCAGCGCGTCGGCGCCGATCTCGGCGGCGATCTGGGCACCGGTCCGGCCGGTGGCGATCAGTTCGGCGCGCGTCGGCATGTCGATGCCGTACACGTTCGGGAAGCGCACCGGTGGCGCGGCGGAGGCAAAATAGACCTTGACCGCCCCGGCGGCCCGCGCCATTTCGACGATCTCACAGCTGGTCGTTCCGCGCACGATGGAGTCATCGACCAGCAGGACGCGCTTGCCCTTGAATTCCTGGCCGACGGTATTCAGCTTCTGGCGCACCGACTTCTTGCGCATCGCCTGACCCGGCATGATGAAGGTACGACCGACATAGCGGTTCTTGACGAAGCCTTCGCGGAACGGGATGCCCAGCGCCTGCGCCAGCTGCATCGCCGCCGGTCGACTGGAATCTGGAATCGGGATGACGACGTCGATTTCCTCAACGGGGATGTGCTTCTTGACCTTCTCGGCCAGCAGTTCACCCATGGCCAGGCGGGCCTCGTAGACCGAAACGCCGTCGATCACGGTGTCCGGCCTTGCCAGATAGACGTATTCAAAGATGCACGGCGCATACATCGGCTGCTGCGCGCACTGGCGGCTGTGCAACTGGTGGTTGAAGTCGATGAACACCGCTTCGCCCGGCTCGATGTCGCGGACCATCTTGAAACCCAGGGTATCGAGGGCGACCGATTCGGAGGAAACGAGATACTCCATACCTTCCGGCGTTTCATTCTGGCCGTAGATCAACGGCCGGATACCGTGCGGATCGCGGAAGGCGAGCAGGCCATAGCCGGCAATCAGGACAACGACGGCGTAGGCACCGCGGCAACGACGATGGACGCCACCGACCGCCTGGAAAATACTGTCGACGTCGAGCTCATAGCCATGCGAAGCCGCCTGTAGCTCATGTGCCAGCACGTTGAGCAGAACTTCAGAATCTGAATTGGTGTTGATGTGCCGGCGGTCGAGGCGGAACATCTCGCCCTTCAGTTGCTCGGCATTGGTCAGGTTGCCGTTATGGCCGAGCACCAGGCCA
The DNA here is from genome assembly GCA_017983615.1 of Azonexus sp. Taxonomy (GTDB): domain Bacteria; phylum Pseudomonadota; class Gammaproteobacteria; order Burkholderiales; family Rhodocyclaceae; genus Azonexus. The sequence continues at coordinate 70,804 of JAGOBB010000003.1, read as the reverse complement.
AACGGCGAATTGACGTAGAAGGGCTGCGCCTCGGCAAAGTTGTAGGCCGAACCGGCGGTCGGGTATCGGACATGGCCAATGCCGCAATTTCCAGGCAAGGCGCGCATGTTGCGGGTGCGGAAGACGTCGCGCACCAGCCCCGGTCCCTTGTGCAGGTGAAAGGTATTGCCCTCCGCCGTCGCGATACCCGCCGCGTCCTGGCCGCGGTGCTGGAGCACCATCAGACCATCGTAAAGCAGCTGATTGACCGGCGTTGTCGCCATGACACCCAAAATCCCGCACATAGTATTTCCTGCCTAGCTAAATCGAATTCGTTTTGCCAAATCGTCCGGCAACCAGGGTTTGGCTGCCAAAACGGCTGTTTCCAGAGGGGCTGCCAGCGTCGCCTGCCGCCACCAAGGCTGCAACGGCGCCGAAGTCATGCCGCCCAAGCCGACCAGAACCATGCACACAAGCAGACCGCGCACCAGCCCGAAGATCATGCCCAGGATGCGATCCGACACCGTCAGCCCAAGCGCCTTGACCATGCTGCGGATGACCATCCGGAACAAGGCCATGACGACCAGCACACCCACAAAAATCACCACACAACCGGCCAGCGTCCGTACCGCCGGATCGGCCAGCCCGGCAAACGCCGTGTGCCCGACCGTCGAACCGAACTCCACCGCCGCCACAATCGCCAGAATCCAGGCGACCAGCGCGATGATCTCGCCTACCACGCCCCGCCACAGTCCGAACAGCAGCGACAAGCCGACGATGCCGAGGGCAGCGTAATCGAAACCAGTCATGGCTTGGCAGCGACAACTCCGGAAACCCCGATGCGCTGCATTTTTTCAAGTGCCTTCTCGGCAGCGTCACGGCTGGCGAACGGGCCGGCCCGAACTCGCGTTTTCTTGCCCTGCGGCGTATCGAGCGGCTCGCTGAAGGTCTTGATGCCCTGCTCGCTCAGCTTCGCCTTAAGCGTCTTGACATTGGCTTCATTGGAAAAGGCACCGATCAGCACCAGATATTCGCCGGATTTCTCAGCCGGTTTCGGCTCGGCCGACTGGCCTGCCAGCAAGGCGGCGGCCCGCTTTGCGTCGTCTGCCTTGGGCTTTTCTGCCGGCTTTTCCGCGGGCTTGGCGGCCGGCTTCTCGGGCGCCTTTTCGGGTTTTGCCGCCGGTTTTTCGGCAGGCTTTTCAGCGACCTTGTCGGCCGGCTTGGCATCCTTGACGACTTCGATCACCCGCGCCGTCGGCTTCAGCGCTTCGGCCGGTTTGGCCTCCGGAGCGACAACAGGGGATTTTTCCGGTACTACCGCCGGCTTCTCGGCTGCCTTTTCCGGCGCCTTTTCGACCGGCACAGCGGCAAATTTCGGCGCAAACGGCTTTTCATCCTGGCCGGGGATGCGGATTTCGACATCCTGCACTGTCTGGCGCGGCTCGTGGTCCATCACCATGGGCAGCACTACCGCAACCACGGAAACGAAGAAAATCGCTCCGACCAGACGGCGGCGGGCGCGTTTCTTGAGGTTCAACTGAGCGTCGTTGTCGTCCATGGCTAGGGCTTTTTCCGTAGCGCTTCGAGCGCACCGGCTACCGTGTAGAAAGATCCAAAGGCCAAGATTCTATCACTTTCAGCCGCCTGCCCCTTGGCTGCCTGCATGGCCGCCTGTGGCGAGGGGTGGCAAACGATTTCGCCGCCCAGGCCGCCTTCGGCAATGATCGCCGCCAGCGTTTCAGCCGTGGTGCCGCGTACGCCTTCCAGCGTCGCAACGTGCCAGACATCGACCTTGCCCTTGAGTGCCGTCAGCGCCCCGGCGATATCCTTGTCGTTGAGCATGCCGACCACGGCATGGGTCCGGTCGAAAAAGCCCATGCCCGACAGATTATCGGCCAACACCTTGACGGCCTGTGGGTTGTGGCCGACATCGAGAATGATGGCCGGCTTGCCCGGAATGACCTGGAAGCGCCCGGCCAGTTCGGTTTCGATCAGACCGGGACGAATCGCCTGCATGGTCACCGGTAGCTTGTCGCCCAACGCATCGAGCGCAGCCAGGGCGACCGCCGCGTTATAGAGCTGGGTCGGGCCGCGCAGACCGGGATAGGCCAGGGCCCGCTTGATCAGCTGATCGCCGGAACGGCACCACCAGCGCCATTGCAGGCGGTTCTCACCGGTTTCCGCGGCCGGCCGCTCGAAGCCGAAATCGCGGCCGATCAGGCGCAGGTCGGCGCCAATCGCGGCGGCGTGGTCGAGCAGGCTTTGCGGTGGCTGCGGATCGGCGCACAGGGCCGGCTTGCCCGGGCGAAAGATGCCTGCCTTCTCGAAGCCGATACATTCGCGATCCGGCCCCAGCCAGTCGGTGTGATCGAGTGCCACGGTAGTGACGATGGAGACATCGGGTTCGTAGGCGTTGACCGCATCGAGGCGCCCACCGAGGCCGATTTCGAGGATCGCGGCTTCAACCCCGGTGTCGGCAAAGACTTCCCAGGCGGCCAGCGTGCCGAACTCGAAATAAGTCAGCGCCAAATTGCCGGCCTGCTGGCGCGCTGCCTCGACGCGGGCGAAAGCGGCACATAGCGCGTCATCGCCGACCGGCTTGCCGTTGAGGCGGACGCGCTCGTTATAGGCAAGCAGGTGCGGCGAGGTGTAGCAGCCGACCTTGTAGCCGGCGCGATCGATGATGCTTTCCAGGTAGGCGCAGGTCGAGCCCTTGCCGTTGGTGCCGCCGACGATGATGACCGGGCAGTGTTGTTGCTGGCCAAGCACTGCCTTGACCAGCCGGATGCGATCCAGACCGAGTTCGATCCCGGCTTGCCCTCTGGGGTGCAAGCTTTCCAGATGGGCCAGCCAGTCTTCGAGCGCTTTCAAGCGGCGGCCGGCAGCTTTTGCAGAAGCGCCAGAACGCGCGCAACCTGATCGCGCAGTTCGCGGCGGTCGATAATCATGTCGATGGCGCCCTTTTCCATGATGAACTCGGAACGCTGGAAGCCTTCCGGCAGGGTTTCGCGCACGGTTTGCTCGATGACGCGCGGCCCGGCAAAGCCGATCAGGGCACCCGGTTCGGCGATGACCACGTCGCCGACGAAGGCGAAGGAGGCCGAAACGCCGCCCATGGTCGGGTCGGTCAGGATGGAGATGAAGGGCTGACCAGCTTCGGAGAGCTTGGTCAGCGCCGCCGTGGTCTTGGCCATCTGCATCAGCGAGAACAGACCTTCCTGCATGCGGGCGCCACCGGAAGCGGTGATGCAGATGAAGGGCATCTTTTGCTCGACGGACGTCTGCACGCCGCGCACGAAGCGCTCGCCGAGCACGGAACCCATCGAGCCGCCCATGAAATCGAATTCAAAGGCAGCGGCGACGACCGGCATGGTCTTGATGGCGCCCTGCAGGACAACCAGCGAATCGGTCTCGCCGGTGGACTGGTTGGCTTCCATCAGGCGGTCCGGGTATTTCTTGGAATCCTTGAATTTCAGGCTGTCGACCGGCACCACCTCGGCACCGATTTCGAAGCGGCCTTCCGGGTCGAGCAGCACGTCCAGGCGCTGGCGCGAGTTCAGGCGGTTGTGGTGACCGCATTTCGGGCAAACCTGCAGGTTGTTTTCGAGGTCGGTCGCATAGAGCACCGCCTCACAGGACGGGCATTTGCTCCACAGGCCTTCGGGCAGGCTGGCCCGACGCTGGGCGCCCTGCTCACGCTTGATCTTGGGGGGTAGAAGCTTGGTCAGCCAGCTCATTTTTTCACCTCATCTACGCCACGGCGAATGTCCGCGACCAATGCCTTGACGTTGGCACAGGCGGTTTCTGCCGTCGATTTTTCAATTTCTTCGATGATCCGGCTGCCGACCACGACGGCGTCGGCAAAGGATGCAATCCGGGCGGCGGTCGCTGCATCGCGAATGCCGAATCCGACGCCGACCGGCAGGCCAGTCTTTTCGCGAATGGGCGGCAGGCGTTCGGCCACGGCGTCGACGTTCAGCGCACCGGACCCGGTCACCCCGGCCAGTGAAACGTAATAGACGTAGCCGCTGGCAATTTCGGCCACATGCGCGATGCGCTCGGCACTGGAAGTCGGCGCGATCAGGAAGATCGGGTCCAAGCCCTGCGCCTTCATCGCGGCACCGAAGGCGGCCGCTTCTTCCGGCGGATAATCGACGACCAGCACGCCATCGACGCCAGCCTGGGCGGCGGCGGCCGCGAATTTCTCCAGACCCATCGCCTCGATCGGGTTGGCGTAGCCCATCAGCACGATTGGCGTTTTGCTATCGGTCTTGCGGAATTCGACGACCAACGCCAGCACCTTGCGCAGCGTCATGCCCTTGGCCAGCGCCCGCTCGGAAGCGCGCTGGATGGTCGGGCCATCGGCCATCGGATCGGAGAACGGGACACCGAGTTCGATAACGTCTGCCCCGGCCTCGACCAGCGTGTGCATCAGCGGCAAGGTCAGCGCGGCGTCCGGGTCGCCGGCGGTGATGAAGGGAATCAGCGCCTTGCGGCCTTCGCCATCGAGGCGTTCAAAAGCGGATTTGATACGCGACATCAGAAGACAATCCCGGATTTTTCGGCCACGGTGTGCATGTCCTTGTCACCCCGGCCGGAGAGGTTGACCAGCAGAATCTTGTCCTTGGCCAGCGTCGGCGCCAGCTTGGCGGCATAGGCCAGCGCGTGGCTGGATTCGAGCGCCGGGATGATGCCTTCGAGGCGGCACAGGTTGTGGAAGGCGGCCAGCGCTTCGCTGTCGTCGATCGGCACGTACTCGGCACGGCCGAGATCCTTCAGCCAGGCGTGCTCGGGGCCGACGCCCGGATAGTCGAGGCCGGCCGAGATCGAATGGGTTTCGATGATCTGGCCGTCCTCGTCCTGCAGCAGGTAGGTGCGATTGCCGTGCAGCACGCCGGGTACGCCGGCGGTCAGCGAAGCGGCGTGATGACCGGTTGCGATACCCGAACCAGCGGCCTCGACACCGATCAGGCGGACGCCTTCGACGTTGATATAGGGGTAGAAGATGCCCATTGCATTGGAACCGCCACCTACCGCGGCAATCACCGCATCGGGCTGGCGGCCGGCCATATCCGGCATCTGCTCAAGACATTCCTCGCCGATGATCTTCTGGAAGTCGCGGACCAGCATCGGGTAGGGATGCGGCCCGGCGACGGTGCCGATGATGTAGAAGGTGTTGTGGATGTTGGTCACCCAGTCGCGCATCGCTTCGTTCAGCGCATCCTTCAGCGTCTTCGAGCCGGATTCGACCGGCACGACGGTGGCGCCGAGCAGCTTCATGCGATAGACGTTGGCAGCCTGGCGACGGACGTCCTCGCTGCCCATGTAGACCACGCATTCCATGCCGTAGCGGGCGGCGACTGTCGCGGTGGCGACGCCGTGCTGGCCGGCGCCGGTCTCGGCGATGACGCGCGGTTTGCCCATGCGTTTGGCGAGCATGGCCTGGCCGATGCAGTTGTTCACCTTGTGGGCGCCGGTGTGGTTCAGGTCTTCGCGCTTCAGGTAAATCTGGGCACCGCCGAGCATTTCGGACCAGCGCTTGGCGTGGTAGATCGGCGACGGGCGGCCGACAAAATGCTTCAGTTCGTATTCGTATTCGGCGCGGAAGGCCGGATCGGCCTGGGCAGCGGCGTAGGCGGCCTTCAATTCATCGAGCGCGCCAAACAGCGTCTCGGCTACGAAGACGCCACCGTAGGGGCCAAAATGGCCCTTGGCGTCGGGGAAGTTATATTGACTCATCGGCTTTCCGTACGGCCGCCACAAAGGCAGCGATTTTCGAGTGATCCTTGATTCCCTTGCTCATTTCCACCCCGGAAGAGACATCGACGGCCACCGGGCGCACGCGCCGCACGGCATCACCGACATTTTCCGCGGTCAGTCCGCCGGAGAGCACCAGAAACGACGGCAGGTCCGGCGGAATCAGCGTCCAGTCGAAGACGTGACCACCACCACCATAACCTTCGACGAAGGCATCCAGCAGCAGCCCCCGGGCTTCGGGAAACGAGCCGGCGAATTCTACCAGATCGAGGCCCGGCCTTACCCGCGCCGCCCGCAGATAAGGTCTTGAAAACTGGCGGCAATAGCCGGCATCTTCATCGCCATGGAACTGCAGGACGTTGATCGGCAGGGCTTCGCAGGCGGCACGGACAACCTCCGGCACCTCATTGACGAACAAACCGACGACGTCGACAAGAGGCGGCACCCGCCTGACCAGTTCGGCCGCCCGCTGAGGTGTCACGTAGCGCGGGCTGGGCGGATAGAAGACAAAGCCCAGGGCATCGGCACCGGCCGCCACCGCGGCATCGACATCCTCTTCGCGGGTCAGGCCGCAAATCTTGATTCGGGTTCTCATGGTCGCACTCTCTTGGCGGTCATTTCGAAAATTGGCCTTTTTTCGGGCCGACCGTAGCATTTGGAAAAAACATGGCTACAAACAGTCGAGAAAGTCGTCATCTGGCTCCGGCAGATTCCAGTGCGGTTCGTAGAGCGGCCCCCGGAAATACAGGCCGTCCGCCGAGAAAGTCGGCGCCGCCTGAGTCCGGTCCCTGAGCTGCAGCAGTTCGTCGATCCATCCCGGCGACTGGGCACCCTTGCCAATATAGACCAAAGTCCCGACCAGATTGCGCACCATGTGATGCAGGAAGGCGCTGGCCTCGAAATCGAAGATGAACAGGTTGCCCGATTGCCGCACCTCGGCCCGCGACAGCGTTTTGACCGGCGACTTGGCCTGGCACTCGGCGGCGCGAAAAGCCGAGAAGTCATGCTCGCCAAGCAAGCGAAGGCTGGCCTCCTGCATGGCAGCCAGATCGAGTGGCAGGTGGAACCAGCCGAGCCGCCCCTGCCACAGTCCCGGCCGCTGCGGCCGGTTCAGCAGCAGATAGCGGTAACGCCGGCCACGGGCGCTGAAGCGGGCATGAAACTCGTCGCCGACCGGCTGAGCCCAGCGCACGGCAACACCGTCGGGCAATTGCGAATTGACCCCGCGCACCCAGGCACTGAGCGGGCGCTCAACGTTGGTGTCGAAATGTGCGACCTGATGCGTTGCGTGCACCCCCGCATCGGTCCGCCCGGCGCACAGCACGCCGATTTTCTCGCCGGCGATCTGGCCCAGCGCCGACTCCAGCGCATCCTGCACCGTGCCGCCACCGGCCTGACTCTGCCAGCCACGAAAGCCGGTCCCGCAATACTCGATCCCCAGCGCAATTCTCATAACCATACCGCCCCAAACAAGCCCGCGCATGCCGCGGCAACGACCAGCGTATCCCGCGCCGACCAGGGCAAGACCTCAAGATGAAGCAGCGCCGGCCCGCCAACACCAGGCGCACCACTGGCCAGCATCTGGCGCCACGCCCCTTTCGCCTGCGGCGTCTGCAGGTTATCCAGCACCAGCGACAGGCGAACGACCAGACGCTCGATATCCAGCCCCGCCTGGCGGAATGGCTGGAGCAGGCCCCACAATCCGCCGACCATCCCCTCCCGGCCCAGCCGTGCGAACAGCCAGGCCAGGCAGGCGAGCATGGCGACCAGCCGCGCGGCCTGCAGATTGGCTTCGGCAATCCCCTCGTAGGTCGGCGCCCAGGCGAGATCGCGGAAAGCCTCGCCCGGCGTGTTGTATGCCAGGATCAACCACAAGGTGAGTAATAGCCAGCGAGCGCGGCGGACATAGCCGAACCAGCGGCCGACCATTGCCGGCGCAAGGATCAGCACCGTGGCCACGATGGCGAGCAGCCCGGCATAGCCGACGAACTGGATCGCCAATACGGCGGCCAGCCAGACGATCAAGGCGCAAGATGGATGCAAACCGGGCTCCCAAAATGCACACAGCCCCTTGCGGGGCCATGTGCCAGTCACAAACGCGAATTCTACCCGCCTATTCGGTCAAGTATCGTACGCGCCTGTTCGACCAGATCGACCGGACCTTCGCCAACCACCTCCTGCAGCAGTTCGCGCGCCCCTTCCAGATCGCCCATCTCTTCATAGGCCTTGGCCAGATCGAGCTTGGTATTGACCTCTTCCCATTGCGCGTCCTGCAGCGCGGCAACTGGCTCCGCTTCAGCCTCGATGCGCTCCATGGCCTGTTCCACGGTCGTTGGCGGAGTTGCCGAGGGCGCTGTGGCCGGTGCCGGCTCGGCCGCCAGGTCGAGATTGATCGAACCGATGTCGAATTCCGGCGGAACCATCGGCTGACCAAGGAACATCGAATCGGTCAGCTTGACGTCAAACTCCAGCGAATCGGTATCTACATTGGCGGTATTGACCATCGTATCGGCCAGTTTCGGATTGTGGTCATCGTCACCGAAGTTCAGGATATCCGAGCTGACAAGGGTATCGGTGCCGGCCAGCGGATTGACCACCGTTTGCGTCATCGATGGAGCGATGTCGTCACTGCTCGCAACTCCTTGCAATTCGGGCGATGCAGGAGCTTCCTCAACCAAGGCGCCCGGTGCATCGTCGCCACCAACCCAGGTGCCCAGACCGACATCCATGCTTTCAATCGCCGTCGGCGAAGACATGACCAGCGTGCCTTCCGGCGAGAAATCGGGCGTTGAACCGGTCGCCTTGGCCAGCAGAGGCTCCTCGCCTGATGGCAGATCAAAATCGATTGCCGCGGCTGACTCATCGACAACGTCGGCCACCGACTCCGGTGCCGAAAACTCGCTACCGAGGTCAAAATCGAGCGCATCGGTATCAGAAGCGACATCTCCCTCAGCTGCCGGCTCCTCGGCCATGGATTCGCCAGGCATCATGCCCGGCGCCACCGTTTCGGCACCCAGATCAAAATCAAGCGCCATGGCGTCTGAAGCAGCTTCGGCAACGACTTCCGGCTGCGCCTCAGTCTCCTTCGGCATGACCATGGTGCTGCGGTCGAATTCGTCGGATACATCGACGATCGGCATAGGCTCGGGCTCAGGAACGGGCTCAGGAACGGGCTCTGGCTCGGGGATCACCGGGACCACCTCAGGCTCGGCAACCACCACGGCAGGTGCTGCCTTGGCACTGGCACCGGAATACAAGGGGTTGTTCGGGTCCAGCGCCAGTCCCAGCAATGCAACCTTTTCCCAATCCTGGCCAACGCCACCGGTTTGCGCATACAACTCGCTGGCCAGCGTCTCGAACTGCTTCATGCTGCGCCGGTTGGCGTAGATTTCCAGCAGCTTGGCGTGGATCGCCGTACGGTGCGGATCCTTCTGCAAGGCTTCAAGAAGGATTTCCTCGGCCTGGGTATCACGGCCATAAGCCATGTAGACATCGGCCTCGGCCACCGGATCAACTTCGTCGGTATCAATGGTTCCCGGGCCAGTCTGACTAAAATCGCCAGTCTGCGGCGGCGTATTGCCAGTATCGATGCTCTGGCCGCCGGTCATGCGGAACACGGAATTCGGTCCGAGACTGGAGGGCACGGGAACCGCCGTTGTTTCGGCAGAAGCGTTCGGCGTCCGCCGACGCTTCATCAGGAAATAGCCGGCCAACAGGGCCAGTATGCCGCCCCCCGCCAGAGGCAGCGGATCCTCCAGCAAGGAGTCCATCAATCCAGGCTCTGCAACAGGTTCCTGCGCAGGCGGGGGAACGACCTTCGGCTTTGCTTCCGGTTGCGGAGCAGGTTTCGGCGGCTCGACCGGTTTCACTTCCGGCGGTTTCACTTCTGCCGGCTTGGCCACTTCGGCAGGCTTCGGTGCCTCGACCTTGGGTGGTTCAACTGGCTTCGGCGGCTCTTCGACCTTGGGTGCCGGCTTAGCAGCCTCGACAGGTTTCGGTGGCTCGACCGGTTTTGGCGGTTCGACCGGCTTCGCAATTTCCACCGGCTTTGCTTCCGGCTTCTTGGCGGGCTGCTGAAGCTCGGCCAGCTTCTGGTTCTTCATCTCCAGAAGTTTTTGCAATTCGTTAACGTTCTTTTCGAGAACAGCCGCTCTTTCCTGAGCCTCCTTGAGCGCCTTTTCCTTGGCGAGCTGATCGGCCACCTCGGCGGCAGACTTGCCGGGCGCCGCTCCCTTGGCCGGAACATCGGTGCGGGCGACCTTGACCTGATCCTTACCCTGTTCGGCCGGCGCGGCCTTTTCTTCCACCTTGGCCGTGATCTTGCCTGAGCTTGCCTGGGCCGTTGCCGCTTCCGGCTTGGCCGGCGAACCCGCCGTCGCGGCAGCCAGCTTCTGGCGATAGGCGTTCCAGTCGCCGGTCTGTGCGACGTAAATCTTCTTGGCCTCTGCAGGCGATACCGATTCGACCGTCGCCTTTTCCGGAATATTGAGGATCGCGCCCGACTTCAGTCGGTTCAGGTTATTGCCGATGAAGGCATCTGGGTTGGCCTGGAACAGCCCGACGAGCATCTGCTCCAGCGAGACGCCATCATGTTTGGACTCAGAGGCGATCTTGCGCAGCGTGTCGCCACGTTCGACAACCCGGGTACCGGTGCTTTCGGGCTTAGCCCTGGGCTCGGCCGCTACCTTGGGAGTTGGCGCCGGACGGGATGCCGCCCTGCTGACCTGACTCGTTCTCTCCTCAGGGGCTGCACCGCCACCACGCACCGTTTCCACGATGCGCGCTTCAGCCACCGGACGAGAGCTCTGACTGGCGGCAATGTCGGGCGGGTCAAGCAGGAAAGTGTATTCCCTGACCAAGCGACCGGAAGGCCAATTCAACTCGACGAGAAAATCGAGGAAGGGTTCGTTGATCGGCTTGACTGAAGTCACCTTGACCACAGCCTGACCGTTCGGACGCTTTTCTACTGCGAAGCGGAGATCGAGCAGAACGCTGGCGAAATCCACCCCGGCCTGCCTGAAGGCATCCTGAGGCGCCAGACGGGCGGCCATGCCGGCCAGCTCATCCTTGGTTGCGCCGATATCTAGCTCGGCCCGCAAGGGCTGCCCCAGACCGGACAACACGGTGAGTTTACCCAGGCCAGCGGCCTCGGCAACCCATGGGGTAAGCGACATGCAAGATGCAACAGCAAGGGCTGCGGCACGTTTCTTGAACTTGGAGCGATTAGTTTCGTTCACGGCGAAACCCTGAGTGTGGAATTTGGGACTTTCAAATTAACATCATGCACTTAGCAATGCAAGCTAAACCTGCTTCTCATTCTTGCCCTTTTTGCATATACCCAACAAATAAAAAACCGGGGTCAAAACCCCGGTTTTTGCTGGGCAAAGCTGCAATCAGGCGTCGAGCAGGATACGCAACATGCGGCGCAGCGGCTCGGCGGCGCCCCACAGCAGCTGGTCGCCGCAAGTGAAAGCCGCCAGGTATTCCGGGCCCATGGCCATCTTGTGCAGACGGCCGACCGGCACGGTCAGCGTGCCGGTCACGGCTGCCGGCGTCAGTTCACGCTCGGAGATTTCGCGATCATTCGGCACCACCTTGGCCCAAGGATTTGCCTTGGCGAGCATGTCGGAAATCTCGTCGAGCGGCACATCCTTTTTCAGCTTGATGGTCAGCGCCTGGCTGTGACAGCGCATGGCGCCGATACGGACGCACAGGCCGTCGATCGGGATCGAGCCGGCGGTTTTGAAAGCCGGGCGGCCGAGAATCTTGTTGCATTCGGCGCCGCCCTTCCACTCTTCCTTGGATTGACCGCCCTCAACCGGCACGTCGATCCACGGAATCAGCGAACCGGCCAGCGGGGTGTTGCGGAAGTTCTTTTTCGGGAAAGAATCGGAACGGATGGTCTCGGCGACCTTGCGGTCGATGTCGAGAATAGCCGAAGCCGGATCGGCCAGCAGATCGGCGACGGAGGCGTGAATGGTACCCATCTGGGCGATCAGTTCGCGCATGTTCTGCGCTCCGGCGCCTGAGGCGGCCTGATAGGTCATCGAGGTGGCCCATTCGATCAGGTCGTTCTGGAACAGCCCGCCGAGGCCCATCAGCATCAGCGAGACAGTGCAGTTACCACCGATCCAGTTCTTGCCGCCCTTGGCCAGCGAGTCCTTGATCACGTTCATATTGACCGGGTCGAGGATGATCACGGCGTCGTCGGCCATGCGCAGCGCCGATGCGGCGTCAATCCAGTGGCCGTTCCAGCCGGTCGCGCGCAGCTTGGGGAAGACTTCCTTGGTGTAGTCGCCACCCTGGCAGGTAATGATGATTTCGCAGGCTTTTAGCGCATCGATCGACGAGGCGTCCTGCAGCGGCAGGGAAGCCTCTTTGCCGCCGAACACCGGGGCCTTGCCACCGGCCGCCGAGGTGGAGAAATACACCGGATCGATATGGGCGAAATCGCCCTCTTCGACCATACGCTGCATCAGCACGGAACCGACCATGCCACGCCAACCGACCAGACCAACCTTCTTCATGACTCTCTCTCCGAATAGAAGCTTTATTTAACGCACGAACGTACTGTTCGGTTTACGCCAGCGCCGCCAGCACGGCGTCGCCCATATCCCTGGTGCCGACCTTGTTGGTGCCGCGCTCGTAGATGTCACCGGTCCGATAACCCTGGGCCAGAACCTTTTTGACCGCGTTTTCGACACGCAGTGCCTGCTCTTCGAGGCCAAAGGTATAGCGCAGCATCATCGCGGCCGACAGGATGGTGGCCAACGGGTTGGCGACGCCCTTGCCGGCAATGTCCGGTGCCGAACCGTGCGAAGGCTCGTAGAGACCTTTGTTCTTGTCGTCGAGCGAAGCGGACGGCAGCATGCCGATCGAACCGGTCAGCATCGAGGCTTCGTCGGACAGGATGTCGCCGAACATGTTGCCGGTGACCATCACGTCGAACTGCTTCGGCGCCTTGACCAGCTGCATGGCTGCGTTGTCGACCAGCATGTGGCTGAGTTCGACATCCGGGTAGTCGTGAGCGATCTCGATCATCACATCGCGCCAGAGCTGGGTGCATTCGAGCACGTTCATCTTGTCGACCGAGCACAGCTTCTTGTTCCGCTTCTGCGCAGCCTGGAAAGCAACATGGCCGATACGGCGGATTTCCGACTCGCTATAGACCATGGTGTTGAAGCCGACGCGCTCGCCGTTTTCCTCGCGCACGCCGCGCGGCTGGCCGAAATAGATATCGCCGGTCAGTTCGCGGACGATCAGGATATCCAGTCCGGCAACGATTTCCGGCTTCAGCGTCGAGGCATTGGCCAGCTCCGGGTAAAGGATGGCCGGGCGCAGGTTGGCAAACAGGTTCAGATCCTTGCGGATGCCGAGCAGGCCGCGCTCCGGACGCTGCTCGCGGGGCAGACTGTCCCACTGGGGGCCGCCGACGGCACCGAGCAGCACGGCATCGGCTGCACGGGCGAGCTTCTGTGTCGCTTCGGGATAGGGGTTGCCGGTCGCATCAACCGCACAGCCGCCGAGCAGCGCCTCTTCCATTTCAAACTTGAGGTCGAGCGCGTTCAACACACGCACCGCCTGGGCGGTGATTTCAGGTCCGATGCCGTCACCCGGCAATACACATATCTTCATATTCTTTCCTTGTCAGGAGAACAGCCAAGGCTGCTCGACGCGACGCTTGGCCTCGAATTCGCGGATTTTTTCGGCATGACGCAGGGTCAGTCCGATGTCGTCCCAACCGTTCAGCATGCACTCCTTGCGGAAGGCATCAATCTGGAAGGGAATACCGTGGCCGTCAGGACGCACGACAGTCTGCGTCTGAAGGTCGACCACCAGCTTGTAGCCCGGAGTGGCCTCGACTTGCTTGAACAGCGCCTCGATTTCAGCGGCCGGCAGCACGATCGGCACGATGCCGTTCTTGAAGCAGTTGTTGAAAAAAATATCGGCGAAGGATTCAGCGATGATCGCCTTGAAGCCGAAATCAAGCAGCGCCCACGGGGCGTGTTCGCGCGAGCTGCCGCAGCCGAAGTTGGCGCGGGTCAGCAACACCTGGGCGCCTTGATATCGCGACTGATTGAGCACGAAATTCGGGTTCTTCGGACGCCCGGAATTATCCTGCCCAGGCTCACCGACGTCCATGTAGCGCCACTCATCGAAGGCATTCGGGCCGAAGCCGGAACGCTTGATGGACTTGAGGAACTGCTTGGGAATGATCGCATCGGTATCGACGTTGTTACGGTCGAGCGGTGCCACCAGTCCTTCGAGACGAACGAATTTTTCCATTTAATCCACTACCTTCTGCACAGCTTCGCCACCCTTCTTGATGACGCCGCCGACTGCTTCTCCGCCCTTTTGCAGAGCACCCTCGACGGCCTCGCCACCCTTCTTCAGGGCCTCGCCAGTCTTTTCGGCACCGACGGCGACATCCTTCTTGACCCCCTGAGCGGTATTGCAGGCCGCCAGGACCAGCGCAAAAGCCAGCAACAAACCATTTCTGTTCATGACGCGCTCCTTAGAGGACTTCGCGAACGTCCGCGAAGTGCCCGGCAATCGCCGCGGCAGCGGCCATCGCGGGGCTGACCAGATGGGTACGACCGCCCGGCCCCTGACGCCCTTCGAAATTGCGGTTGGAAGTCGAGGCGCAACGTTCGCCCGGCTCCAGACGGTCGGCATTCATCGCCAGACACATCGAGCAACCCGGCTCCCGCCACTCGAAGCCGGCAGCGATGAAGACCTTATCCAGACCTTCGGCCTCGGCCTGACGCTTGACTAGGCCCGATCCCGGGACAGCCAGCGCCAGCTTGACGGTCGCCGCGACATGGCGCCCCTTTAGCACGGATGCTGCTTCACGCAGATCCTCGATGCGCGAGTTGGTGCACGAGCCGATGAAAACCTTGTCGATGGCGATCTGGTTGATCGGTGTGTTGGGATTGAGGCCCATGTATTGCAGGGCGCGTTCCATGCCTTCGCGTTTGACCGGATCCGCCTGTTTGGCAGGATCGGGAACAACGGCGTCGATGGCGACAACCATTTCCGGCGAGGTGCCCCAGGTCACCTGCGGCCGGATATCTTCGGCTTTCAGCGTGACGACGCGATCGAACTGGGCGCCGGCATCGGAATGCAGGGTGCGCCAGTAGGCAACGGCGCGATCCCAGGTATCGCCGGTCGGCGAGAAGGGACGGCCCTTCAGGTAATTGATCGTGGTGTCGTCGACGGCGACGAAGCCCATCCGGGCGCCGCCTTCGATGGCCATGTTGCAAAGGGTCATGCGCCCTTCCATCGACAGGCCGCGGATGGCGCTACCGCCGAATTCGATGGCATAGCCGGTACCGCCGGCAGTACCGATAGTGCCGATAATGGCCAGCGCGACGTCCTTGGCGGTGACGCCCTTTCCGAGCTTGCCTTCGACAGCAACGAGCATGGTCTTCGATTTTTTCTGCACCAGGCACTGGGTGGCCAGGACGTGCTCGACTTCCGAGGTGCCGATGCCGTGTGCCAGGCAGGCAAATGCGCCGTGCGTCGAGGTATGCGAGTCACCGCAGACGACAGTCATGCCGGGCAGCGTGGCGCCGTTTTCAGGGCCGACGACATGGAGAATGCCCATGCGCGGATCCTTGAACGGGAAATAGGCCAGCGCGCCGACTTCGCGGATATTGGCGTCGAGCGTCTCGACCTGAAGGCGAGAAATCGGGTCCTTGATGCCTTCGTCCCAATGATCGGTCGGCGTGTTGTGATCGGGCGTTGAAACGATGGACGAGACGCGCCATGGCTTGCGGCCAGCCAGCTTGAGGCCTTCGAAAGCCTGCGGGCTGGTGACTTCGTGCACGAGGTGGCGATCGATGTAGAGAAGGGCCGTGCCATCAGCTTCCTGATGGACGACGTGGTTCTCCCAAAGCTTGTCGTAAAGGGTCTTCGACATGGAACTTAAATTGAGCCGTAAAGCGTTAAATTATTGCACAGGATCATTGGTTTTTGCCCCTTTTTGGGGGCCGACCGTAGCATTCACTCCTACCCAGCCCCAGATCAGCAACAAGCCGATCAGCGCGAAGCCGGAGCCAAGCGTGAAGGTCCAGCCGGCCCCCAGCCAATCCCAGGTCCGGCCGCTGATCAGGGCTCCGAGCAGACCACCCGCCCCGAACGACAGGCTGGAGTAAAGCGCCTGTCCGCGCCCCTGAGCCTTGCCCGGAAACCACTGGTTCACCGCAGCTATCGCCGAGGCGTGATAGGCACCGAAGGTCAGGCCGTGCAACAACTGGGTGAGAATCATGATGACTGCCGATTCAACGCCCCAGCCCATCATCAGAAAGCGGACGACCGCTGCCGCGAAACAGGCGAGCAGGATGGCGCGCAGCGAGTAGCGCACCGACAGCCGGGCCATCAGCATGAAGACAACAATTTCGGCGACAACGCCGAGCGACCAGAGCAGTCCAACTTCGGTCTTGCTGTAGCCGTGTGCATCGAGATGGATCGAGTAGAAGACGTAGAAGGCGCCATGCGCGGCCGACATCGCGAAGCAGGCGGCCATCAGCGCCATGACCTTGGGCTGACGGAGGATGTCACCGATCGGCTGGCCATCGCGCTGGTGCGGCTGCGGCGGCACCTCCGGCAACACCATGGCGTAAACCAGAATACCGACCAGGATCGCCCAGCACACCCAGAGGACGCCGACCGGCGGGGCAATATCAAGCAGCGCACCGGTCAGCATCACGGCAACAATGAAGCCGATCGATCCCCACAGGCGGATACGGCTATAGCGGCCGCGCTCCTCGCGCAGGTGATCGAAGGTCAGCATCTCGACCAGCGGCAGCGCGGCACTCCAGAAGAAGGCCAGCACGGCCATGGCAACCAGCATGCCTGGGAGTTTGTCGAGCCAGAAGAAGGCCGTGAAGCCGGCCAGGCCGATGGCGCCGGCCAGCCGGATGATCGCCATGCGGTGACCGAAATGATCAGCCAGCCAGCCCCACAGGTTGGGGCCAAAGAGGCGCATCAACTGCATCTGCGACATCAACAGGCCAATGTCCCAGGCAGAAAAATTCAGGGATTGGAGATAGAGCCCGAAATAGGGCGAGAAGGCGCCAATGAAGGCGAAATAGAAAAAGTAATAGCCCGAGAGGCGCCAGTAGGGCAATGCATGCATCCGGTAATTCTACCGGATGCACTGCTCGGACGATGGGCCGATCAGGCCTTGCAGGACTGCTGCCCGGCGTGGAAGGCCAGCAGCATGTGGTAGAGCTCGTCCTTGAGCTTGACGCGCTGCTTCTTCATGTCTTCGATGGTGAAGTCGGCAACCGGCATGTCGTGCTCTTCCAGATCCTCGACCTTGCCGGTCAGGCGATGGTAGGACGCGAACAACTTGGCGAAATGCGCGTTACCGGTCTTCAGCGCGTGAATCGCGTCATTGAATTCCGGAAATTCGTGATGGAGATCGTGATGATCGACTTGCATGCTTCCCCCTTTTAACGACAATTTCGCTCAATAGAGCGGAAAAAACCAAATATTTTACGCGATTTTCCCGGCGATGCGTGGCGTCTGACAGACCACATCACCGCACTGGGCCCGATGACGCAAGGCGTGATCGATCAGGACCAGCGCCAGCATGGCCTCGGCAATCGGCGTGGCGCGAATGCCGACACACGGGTCATGCCGCCCCTCGGTGGCAACCTCGATGGCATTGCCCTGACGATCGATCGAGTGACGCGCCCGGGCGATCGAAGAGGTCGGCTTGATTGCCATGTTGACGACGATATCCTGTCCGGTCGAAATGCCGCCGAGCACGCCGCCGGCGTTGTTGGTGGCGAAGCCTTGCGGCGTCATTTCGTCACCATGCTCGCTGCCCTTCTGGGCGACGGAATCGAAACCGGCGCCGATCTCGACGCCCTTGACGGCGTTGATGCCCATCATCGCGTAAGCGATCTCGGCATCCAGCCGGTCATAAACCGGCTCGCCCCAGCCCGGTGGTACGCCGGTGGCGGTCACGGTAATTTTGGCGCCGACCGAATCCAGCGATTTACGCAGCTGGTCCATGTAAGTTTCCAGTTCCGGCACGACGGCGGCATTCGGCGCGAAAAAGGCGTTGCCATCGATTTCGTCGGCAGAAACGAAGGGGATGTCGATCGGGCCGAGAGCACTCATCCAGCCACGGATCGTCACGCCGTAGCGCTCGTTCAGCCATTTGCGGGCAATCGCACCGGCGGCGACACGGACCGCCGTTTCGCGGGCCGACGAACGGCCGCCACCACGATAGTCGCGGAAGCCGTACTTCTGGGTGTAGGTGTAATCGGCGTGCCCGGGGCGGAAGGTCTCGGCGATGTTGCCGTAATCCTTGCTGCGCTGGTCCTGGTTGCGAATCAGCAGGCCGATTGGCGTGCCTGTGGTCTTGCCTTCGAAGACACCAGAAAGAATCTCGACGGTATCCGGCTCGCGACGCTGCGTCACATGGCGCGAGGTCCCCGGCTTGCGGCGATCCAGTTCGGCCTGGATGTCGGCCTCGCACAGGGCCAGCCCCGGCGGGCAGCCATCGACCACGCAGCCGATGGCCGGGCCATGGGATTCGCCAAAGGAAGTAACGGTAAACAGGGTGCCAAAAGTATTGCCGGACATGTGCGGGAGATTGGTTTGATCAGGACAGCCAGTTTATCACGTCGCGAAATTGGCCGTTTTTTGCCATCGACCGTAGCATTGCAAAAAGGGCGACCGAAGCCGCCCTTTTGGCGTCGCCACAACGAACTCAGGCCGCTGGCGCGTCGCCCGGCCAGTTCTTGATGTAGCTTTTCAGCATCCGGTTCTCGAAGCTCTGCTCTTCGAGCACCGCCTTGGCGACATCGAGAAAGGAGATGACGCCCATTAGCATGCCATCGTCGACCACGGGCAGGTAACGGGAATGCTTTTCAATCATCAGGCGACGCAGATCGTTGGCATCCATGTCGGAATACGCCGTCACCGGATCCCTGACCATCACGTCCCCCACCAGCGCATTGTTCTGGCCCGTGGCACTGCCCTTCAGCGCCTTGAGCACCTCGCGAAAGGTCAACATGCCGACCATCTTGCCGGCATCCATGACGACCAGCGAGCCGACATCGAGATCGGCCATCGTTTCGATGGCAAACGCCAGCGACTGCTGCGGCGTCACCGTATAGAGCGTCGCACCCTTGACCCTGAGGATTTCCCTGACCTGCATGGCGTACTCCCGAGAAGCTATTGTTTGATGCAAACGATCTTAGTGCATCCGCAATTATTCGGAAAGGATTACGGCACCCCCGGATAAGTACGTTGTCAAACCCAAGAGCCCAAACAACGATTGCCAAACCCCATCGCCGTATTTATTAAATTTTATGAAATTGCCACTTGCAAAATGTCATATTTGCATATACAGTTCGTAATATTACCTAAGTCATATATCGCTAGGATGCTTGGGTAAGCCTATTCGACTAGCGTATGGAGAATGGATAATGACTACCGTCAAGACCATCGAAAAAATCGACGCCCGTGAAATCCGTCGCAAACTCGGCCTCAACCAGCAACAATTCTGGTCCACCCTGGGCGTCACCCAAAGCGGTGGCTCACGCTACGAAAGCGGCCGCAACATGCCTAAGCCGGTGCGCGAACTGCTCCGCTTGGTACACGTTGAACAGGTCGATATCAAGAACATCAAGCGTGACGATTGGGAAGTGATCGAGTACCTCAAGTCCCAGGAACCGGAGCTGTTCAAGTCCCTGAAAAAGTCGGCTCGCAGCCACGCAAAAAAAGCGGCCTGAATTTTGCCCCAAAAGGGGCATTGACCGTAGCAAAAACGGGCATTACGGGGAAATAACCACCCGAATGCCCGTTTTATTTTCTATCAACGCTGCGAAATCTACCAAATTTTCTGTCGGCAGCGCGCTCAGGCGCGGCGCCGCCGGCTGCTGCGACGGCCGAGCCAGCCCATAGAGGTGCACGCCAGCCAGTTTTCCGGCCAGCGGCCACAGCAAGTCGCAATAGGCCAACTGCGACCCAACCGACGGGGCAACACCATCCAGCGCGAACCAGCAGGTCTGGACCCAGGTCGGCGCCAGTCCGGCGCAGACCTCCAGATTCCTGGCCACCTTTTCCAGTTGCCCCGGCACACCGTTGATCTCAGCCACCTCCTCGGGCAGCGCCCGGTCGACCTTGAACCAGACCTCGCCACCCAATTCAGCCAGATGCCGGACGCCCCGTTGCACCTCGGGCCTATGCATCAGACTACCGTTGGTAATCAGACGCACGAGCAGCCTGCCTTGCTGACCAAAGCGCGCCAGAACCACGCCGACGCGCGCCACCGCGTCGGCGAACTCGGCCGCACTGGTCGGTTCGCCGTTGCCGGAAAACGCCACGTCCATCAGCCGACGCGCCTCGGGAGGCACCGCACGCTGCATGAAATCACCTTCGAGCGCATCACGCAGGAAGAACTCCAGCTCGCTTTCCAGCCGATCCAGATCGATCGGTGGCGGCCCGCCACGGGTCAAGTTGTCGACCTGGCAATACAGACAAGCCCAATTGCAGGCATTGTTGGGATTGAGGTTGATGCCGATCGACACCCCGCCGGCGCGACGCGACACGACGGGGTAAACGTAGAGCAAACCGGCACTGTCCCGGCGGTGATCATCGGTGGTAAGCATGGCGCATTGTATAATCCGCGACCGCCTTGTCGAGCAAACCGCCCATGTTGATTACCCGCCGCCTCGAATTCGATGCCGGGCACCGCATCCCCGACCACAAAAGCCAGTGCCGCCACCTGCACGGGCACCGCTACGCCATCGAAATCACCCTCTCCGGCAGCGTCATCGACAAGGCCGGCGACGCCGCCAACGGCATGGTCATGGATTTCTCGCAAGTCAAGGATTTGGCCAACAACCACTTGGTCAAGGAATGGGACCATGCATTCCTGGCCTTTGCCGGCGACACCGCCATTGTCGACTTCCTGGCCTCGCTGCCCGGTCACAAGACGGTCATCCTAGACCGCGTGCCCACCGCCGAAAACCTGGCGCGCATCGCCTTCGAGCGTCTCGACGCCGTCTATCGCGACACCTACGGCAACCACCTGCGCCTCGAACAAGTCAGACTCTACGAAACCCCAAACTGCTGGGCCGACGCGCTACGCACGCGGCTGGATTGAGCCGGCCAACATCTGCCCCTATACTGCGCAAATAAGCCAAGGGCCAGCCCCGAGGCAGACGGAGGGGGAGATGGAAGAAAAGACCGCAGGCAACGCACGGCCGTCCATTCGCCATTTGAGGGCCAGGCTGGTATGACACAGCCAACGCGCGCCATACCGAATACCGCGCTGGTCCTGACCGGTGGCGGTGCCCGGGCCGCCTATCAGGTTGGCGTCCTGCTCGCCGTCGCCAAACTCTCCAATAACCGGCGGCAAAACCCGTTTCCCATCCTCTGCGGCACCTCCGCCGGCGCCATCAACGCGACCAGCATTGCCTGCCTGGCCGACAACTTCGGCAAGGCCGTCTCGGTCCTCGCCAGCTTCTGGCGCAACATGCACGCCGGCGACATCTACCGCGCCGACCCACTCGGCATCGGCATTTCAGGTGCCCACTGGCTGACCACCCTGACCATGGGCTGGCTGATCCGCAATCCGCCCCGTTCCCTGCTCGACAATGCGCCGCTGCGCGAACTGCTGACCCGCCATCTCGATTTTCGCGGCATCGAGCGTTCTATCGCCAAAGGCGCCTTGCACGCGCTGAGTATCTCAGCCTCGGGTTACGAATCGGGCGACAACATCAATTTCTTCCAGGGCCACCCCAGCGCGCAGCCATGGCGTCGGGTCCAGCGCATTGGCATTCGCTCCGAGATCAGC
This sequence comes from Azonexus sp., assembly GCA_017983615.1. Classification (GTDB taxonomy): domain Bacteria; phylum Pseudomonadota; class Gammaproteobacteria; order Burkholderiales; family Rhodocyclaceae; genus Azonexus. Next base: position 49,242 of record JAGOBB010000003.1, on the reverse strand, counting down.
GTTGACCATCTGCTCGCCTCCAGCGCCATCCCGTTCATTTTCCCGGCCACCAAGATTCATCGCGAATATTTCGGGGACGGTTCGATGCGCCAGCTGGCGCCAATCTCGCCGGCCATCCACCTCGGCGCCGAACGGGTGCTGATTGTCGGCGCCGGGCGCAAGAACGAACACCAGGAACGGCGACGGGTTGACGGCCACCCCTCGCTCGCCCAGATCGCTGGCCACGCCCTGTCGAGCATCTTCCTCGACAGCCTGGCTGTCGACATCGAGCGCATGCAACGCATCAACCGCACGCTCTCGGCCATTCCACCCGAGGTCCGCGACAACAGCGAAATACCGCTACGCCCCATCCGCACCCTGATCATCTCGCCGTCCGAACGCATCGAGCGTATCGCCGCCGAACACGCCAAGTCCTTGCCTTGGGCAATGAAAATGATGCTGGGGGGAATTGGCGGCATGAATCGCCGCAACGGCACGCTTACCAGCTACCTGCTGTTCGAAAAGCCTTACACGCGGGCACTGATCGATCTCGGCTACGCCGACACCATGGCACGTTCGCAGGAAGTAGGCGACTTTCTCGATCTCTGAGGGATCTGGCGGGTCCGGTGAGATTCGAACTCACGATGGATTTCTCCACGCCGGTTTTCAAGACCGGTGCATTCAACCACTCTGCCACAGACCCTTGGAAGAGGCGCGCATAATACCACATGGCGCAAAGGCTGCCAGACGAGGATCAGAAGTGCCATTGAAACTTCTCCCCCGCTCCGCTAGTCTTAGCATCTGTCGAAACAACGAAAGGGAATATCCCGCATGAACACCAATTTCGAGATCGCCAACCAGAACGCTTCCGGACTTGCGCTTCAGCAGAACCGCGTCCTGCGCAACACGTACATGCTGCTCGGCCTGTCCATGGTGCCGACGGTTCTCGGTGCGCTGGTCGGTATCCAGATGGGCTTCAGCTTCCTGGCCGGCAGCCCGTTCATGGCCTTCATGCTCTTCCTCGGTATTGCCTGGGGTTTCATGTGGGGCATAGAGAAAAACAAGGATAGCGGCCTGGGTGTTGCCCTCCTGCTTGGATTCACCTTCTTCATGGGATTGATGCTGTCGCGCATTCTGCAGGTCGCGCTGGGCTTCTCGAATGGCGGCTCGATGATCGCTCTCGCCGCTGGCGGCACTGGTGCCATCTTCTTCACGTTGTCGACGGTAGCCGCTGTCAGCAAGCGTGACTTCACCGGCATGGGCAAGTTCCTGTTTGTCGGAATGATCGTCGTCCTCCTGGCAGCCGTGGCCAACATCTTCTTCCAGATTCCGGCCCTTTCACTGACCATCGCCGTCGCCGTCGTCGGCATCTTCTCGGCGTATATCCTGTACGACATCAGCCGCATCGTCCAAGGCGGCGAGACCAATTACGTCAGTGCCACGCTGGCGGTCTATCTCGACATCTACAACGTTTTCGTCAGTCTGCTGCAATTGATCATGGCCTTCACCGGCGAACGCGACTGATCGATCCCTGCAGAATGAACAAGGGCGGCCAAACAGGGCCGCCCTTTTTTGTGCACCTGACCACCCGAGGCTACTAGCGCTCGAAAACGGCAATCGACTCCACATGCGCCGTCTGCGGAAACATGTTGACCGCGCCGGCAGACACGAAGCGATACCCTTTGGCCCCAACCAGCACGGCAGCATCGCGGGCCAGTGTGGCAGGGTTGCACGAGACGTAGACAATGCGCCCTGGCATTTCGCCATGCAGCGCCTTGACCAGTTCGAGCGCGCCTTCGCGTGGCGGATCGATCAGCATCTTGTCGAAATGCCCGAGTGCCGCCACCGACTGCTCAGTACATTCGAACAAATTGGCCACGCCAAACTCGACGTGGTCAGCCAGCCCATTCGCTTCGGCGCTTTCCCGGCCGCGCCGAACGAGGCCCGAACTCCCCTCGACGCCGACAACCCTGGCCCCGGAATGCGCGATAGGCAGCGTGAAGTTGCCAAGTCCACAGAACATGTCGGCGATTCGCTCGCCCGGTTGCGGATCCAATAGACGTAGCGCGCGACGGACCAGCACTCGGTTCACGGCGTGATTGACCTGGGTAAAGTCGGTCGGCCGGAAATCCAGCTCCAACTCGAATTCAGGCAAGGTATACGACAGGCGCGGGCCGGGCACAGGATAAAAGCGATGTGCCGAATCGGGTCCCTTTGGCTGCAGGTAGATCACAACCTCGTGGCGATCGGCAAAAGTCCTCAGCAATTTCTCATCTGCTACGGCCAGAGGTGCCAGAAGGCGCAAAACCAGGGCCGTGCAATGCTCGCCTACAGAAACCTCTACTTGCGGCAAGCGCTCGGCGACCGACAGCGCCCCAAACAGCTCCCGCATTGGCAGCAAGAGCGCAGAAACGTGCGGCGGCAATATGGCACACGTTTGCATGTCGGCAATATAGCTGCTGCGCTTTTCATGGAAGCCCACCAGCATGCTGCCTTTTCTCGGCACCTTGTGCACGGCGAGGCGGGCCCGATGGCGATACCCCCAGGCTTCCCCCTGAATCGGCGGGAGAATTGTTTCGGGACGCACACGGCCAATATGCCAGAGACTATCCTCAAGGACTCGCTGCTTGGTAGCAAGCTGTGCCGACGAGTCCATATGCTGCATCGCACAGCCACCGCAAATGCCAAAATGGGGGCAGCGTGGATCGACACGCGCGTTGGAGGGCTTTAGAACGCTGACCAGGTGCGCCAGTTCGTAATTCGGCTTGCGGCGGAAACTGGCGTACTCGACGGTTTCACCAGGCAGCGCACCGTCGACAAAAATCGCCTTGCCCTCCTGGCGGGTTATTCCGCGCGCCTCATGGTCCAGCGATTCGACAATCCCGATCGGCACGGTCAACTCCGAAAAAAGCGCGAATTCTATCAATCGGTTACACTAAACACCATGGCTCGCGAACTGATCACCTCCTGGGCAGACTACCAGACGGCAGTGGACCGTCTGCTGGCTATTGCCTGCGAGAAAATCTGCATTTATGACGAAGACCTGGCCTCGTTAAAGCTCGAATCGGCGAACCGGCTATCCGCTATCAAGCGCGTCCTGCTGGCCAGCCATGGCGAAGTTCTCAGAATCGCCGTCCGCAATGCGGCACTCATCCGGCAGCAACACCCGATGCTTCAGCAACTCCTGACCACCTATGGCCACCTTGCCAACGCTCAGGAGACGCCCCCTCAACTGGCCCATTTGCGCGACAGCATGATCATCGTCGACGACAAGCACGCACTGATCCGCTTCGAACGCGACTTACCGCGCAGCAAACTGCTGATCGACGAAGCGGATGAACTCCGCCCCTATCTGACCCGCTTTCGCGAGATATGGGACGAAGGGGGCGAGGGAATCACCACAACTACCATTGGACTATAGTAGCCAATCGCCATTCTGCAATGCAGCATTGGAACCCAACTTTGCCAATTTGTTGATATAATTGCAGGCTGATCGGGTAGCTCCTGATCTCCGATAAATTAGGATTTTGTTGGCTCTTATCGATAAGGAAACTCCATGAATAAGTCTATCCTCGTTGCTGCTCTCCTCGCTGTTGCCTTGACCGCTTGCGGCAAGAAGGAAGAACCGGCTGCTGCCGCTCCGGCTCCGGCTCCTGTTGCTGCTCCGGCTCCGGCTCCTGCTGAAGCCGCCAAGCCGGCTGAAGCCGCTGCTCCGGCTGCCGCCCCGGCCGCTGAAGCCAAGCCGGCTGAAGCTGCTGCTCCGGCCGCCCCGGCTGCCGCTGACGCTGCCAAGGCTGTTGTCGAAGCCGGCAAGGCTGCTGCTGACGCTGTCAAGAAGTAATTCTTCTTGCTTCAGCAAAAACGGGGCTACGGCCCCGTTTTTTATTGCCTAAATTCGGAACGCTCTTAAGAATCTCACGCAAAAAAGCCCGGCGCACCGGGCTTTTTCAAGATGTCCGGAAAGCTCCGGACAACGGCGTCTACTATTGCAGTTGCTGAAGCAGCAACGCCAGAATCTTTTTCGAGGTTTCAGACTTGTCGGTACCGCCCTCGTTCGACAATATCTGAACGACACTTTGCTGGCCGGCATCACTGACATGAATGCGATATTGGACCTTGGAGCTGGCTGGTGGCTCGGAGCCTTTCCAGAAGGCCAGCTTGGATAACCAGCCATCGTCTTTCTTGGCGTTATCCACTTCCGGGTCGACGTAGCGGACAAAGTACAGGCCGCGCGTGCGATCACGGTCTTCGACAGTGAACCCGACGCGATCGAGTGCCAAGCCAACGCGACGCCAGGCGCGGTCAAAGCGCTCAAAAACCTCCAGCGTACCGGCACCATCGTCGGATTTAGCCAGCTTTGCCCTTGGCTCGGCCTTGGCCGCCGCAACCGACGCTTCCGCCCGCTTCTCTTCAGAACCGAGGCGAACCATCAGGCGGCGCAGCATTTCTGCTTCAAGCTCCGGATCAGCTGGACGCGGCTGCCAGCGCGTATCGTCCTTGGCCGACGAGGTATAAACCTCCTCCATGGCGCGATGGCTGATGAATACGTCGGTCGTGCCCGGGGTTGTTCCCGGTTCGAAACGGGTGCGGAACTTGTCGCGCTCACCTGTTGAATACAGCGAATCGAGCAAGCGTCCGAGCGTGCTGCGAATGATGTCATTGCCAAGCTTGGCGCGATTTTCCGCCCAGTCGGTTTCCATCACGCCAGCTTCCGGACGTTCGATGGCGATAATGAAACCGGTTTCCTGCCAGAAATCCTTGACCGTATCCCACAATTTATCGGCAGGCGCGGTCACGACCAGCCAGCGCTGGTTGCCGGAGCGCTCGACGCGCACCTTGTCCACCTGCGGTAGAACCGTCGAATTCTGGGCCTGGGCAGCCGGTGTGCGGTCGGCGCTGTAGGCGGAGTAAGTTGCGCTGCCCTTGCCTGCCGCATCCGGCACCAGGTAGCGATCGTCGCGCACCACCTGCGACAGGTCGGGAGGTACCTCAAGGGTCGGTGCCTTGCCTGCCGATTTGTATTCGATCTTGCGGGAGTCGGGAAGCATGCTGCACCCGGCCAGCGCAATGGCAAGCAGGGAAAGGGTAAGGCCGGAAAGCCGACGATTCATGTTTCGTTACTCCGTCAGGCAATCACGCCGGCCTGGCGCATGGCAGCGAGCACACGGGCCTGGTTGGCATCGGACAAGGTGGTCAGCGGCAGGCGGATGCCATTGGGCATCAAACCCATCTTGTGCACCGCCCACTTGACCGGAATCGGGTTGGCTTCACAGAACAGGTCGCGATGCAGGCCGAGCAGCTTGAACTGGATTTCACGAGCCTTGGCTACGTTGCCCGCAGCGGCTGCAACGCACATCTCGTGCATCAGGCGCGGCGCGACGTTGGCGGTCACCGAAATGTTGCCATGGAAGCCCATCATGATGGTCGAGACGCAACTCATGTCGTCGCCGCTATAGAGCGCAAAATCTTTCGGGGCGCGGGTTATCAGGTCACAGGCGCGATCGAAATTGCCGGTCGCATCCTTGACGCCGACAATGCCCGGCACTTCGGCCAGACGCAGGATGGTGTCGTTGGCCATGTCGGCCACGGTACGGCCCGGCACGTTATAGAGCAGCACCGGCAGTTCGACGGCTTCGGCAATCGCCTTGAAGTGGCGATAAAGGCCTTCCTGCGTCGGCTTGTTGTAGTAGGGAACGACCGACAGGGCCATATTGGCGCCGGCCTTCTTGGCAAACTCGGTCAGTTCGATGGCTTCGGCCGTCGAATTGGCACCCGTCCCGGCAATGACGGGAATACGGCCGGCGGCATGGTCAACCGTGACCTTGATCAGTTCACAATGTTCCTCGACATTGACCGTCGGCGATTCGCCGGTGGTCCCGACGACCACGATGGCGTCCGTGCCTTCGCGCACATGGAAATCAACCAGGCTGCGCAGGGAATTCAAATCGAGACTGCCATCCTCGTGCATGGGCGTAACGATGGCGACAATGGATCCAGTAATCATGGCCTGTTTATGGAATGAATAATCCGTTGATTGTAACTGAAGGCCAATCGCCGCGGAAAGGCGCTTGGGTAACAGTTTGTTATTTTTCCGGCAGCCAGTGAAGCAGGCCGCGCGCGACACGCATTTTGCCGCCAGGCAAGCTGAGTTCCGGATGCCGGTCAGGCCCGGCGGCCAGCAACTGGCGTGCGAATTCGTCCAGGCGACTGGCGACCGGGACCTGCCAGCCAAGATGGCGCAAGCGGAAGCGAAGCAGATTCTTCAACCGGGGAAGGGTTAGCACTTTCAATTCCGACAGACGTGCCGCTTCGTTGTCGCCGACCCGTTGCCAGTCGAGTCGCGCCAGGTCGTCAAGCAGCGTCGCAGCTTCGCCAAAATTGCTGGCGGCTTGCGCCAGTGAGGCTTCCGCCGTCGGAAAGCGCTGCCCCAAGGTAGCCAGGGCTTCTTGGCGCAGGAAATTGCGAGTCAATGCGGTGTCGGCATTGCTCTCATCGTCCACCCACGAAAGTCCGGCATCGCTGGCGTAGGTTTCGAGGTCGGCACGGGAGCAATCGAGCAGCGGGCGAAGCAGGCGTCGGCTGCCGAAGGCGCGCTCGGCCGGCATGCCGGCTGCCCCGGTCACACCGGCACCGCGCAGCAGGTTGAACAGCACGGTTTCTGCCTGGTCGCCACGATGATGAGCCAACAGCAGGCAATCGCTTGCTGCTTCGGTAAAGATTTCATAGCGCGCAGCGCGTGCCGCCGCTTCCAGACCGAGCCCGGAGGAGCGATCGACGGCAACCCGGCGGATGCTCAGGGGAATAGTGAGCCGAGCGCAATAGTTCGCGCAGAATTGGGCCCAGGCATCGGCGTTGGGCGATAAGCCATGATGGACATGGATGGCGTCGAGACGGCCGGTGTAGCCCAGTTGAGTCAGCAGATGCAACAGGACGACCGAGTCGCAGCCGCCGGAAAGCCCGACGGTCAGGCGTTCGCTCGGCCCGAGGCGGGGGGCGAGAAAAGCGCCGACCCGCTCAATCAGGTTAGCTGACAGCCTGTTCCTTGTAGCGGCCATAGCTCATCAGCCGCTCGTAGCGGGTCGCCAGCAGTTCGGCCGTCGACAGCCCGGAAAGCTGCTTGAGCGCTTCCTGCAGGGCTTTCTTGAGGTTTTGCGCCATCGCCGCGTGATCGCGGTGGGCGCCGCCGAGCGGCTCGCTGATAATCTTGTCGATCAAACCCAGCGTTTTCAGGCGCTGTGCGGTGATGCCCATGGTTTCAGCGGCTTCCGGTGCTTTCTCGGCGCTCTTCCAGAGGATGGAGGCGCAGCCTTCGGGGGAAATCACGGAATAAGTCGAATACTGCAGCATCTGCACGGTGTCGCCGACAGCGATGGCCAGGGCGCCGCCGGAGCCGCCTTCACCGATGATGGTGACGATGACCGGCACTTTCAGTTCGGCCATCACGTACAGGTTGCGGCCGATGGCTTCGGACTGGCCGCGCTCTTCCGCATCGATACCAGGGTAGGCGCCCGGCGTATCGACGAAAGTCATCACCGGCAGGCCGAATTTCTCGGCCAGCTTCATCAGCCGCAGGGCCTTGCGATAGCCTTCGGGACGCGGCATGCCGAAATTGCGGTAGATTTTTTCCTTGGTGTCGCGGCCCTTCTGGTGGCCAATGACCATGACCGGCTGGCCGTTGAAGCGGGCCAGACCACCGACGATGGCGTGATCATCGGCAAAAGCGCGGTCACCGTGCAGCTCTTCGAAATCGGTGAAGATCAGCGACAGGTAGTCCAGCGTGTAGGGGCGCTGCGGATGGCGCGCCACCTGCGAAATCTGCCAGGGCGTCAGTTTGGCGTAGATATCCTTGGTCAACTGGCCGCTTTTCTGTTCCAGTCGATCAATCTCTTCGGAGATGTCGACGGCGGAGTCATCCTGCACGAAACGCAGTTCTTCGATCTTGGCTTCAAGATCGGCAATCGATTGTTCGAAGTCGAGGAAACTTGTTTTCATGGACTGCTCGTTTTCTAAGTTGGGGCGCATTTTACCCCAAGGCAAGGGTTCAATACTCAACAGGCAGGGGATCGAGGCTGCGCCAGAGATACCAGGTAGCTACCGAACGCCATGGCCGCCAACGTTCGCCGAACTCTGCCAAGGTCCGGCGCGACTGCCGTTCGCCCGAAAAATAGCGCTCGAACACCGCACGCTGCAGGCCAATATCGTCCAGCGGGAAGACATCCGGGCGCATCTGGTTGAAGATCAGGAACATCTCCGCCGTCCACCGGCCAATCCCCCGCACGGCAGTCAGTTCGGCGATCACCGCATCATCGTCAAGCCTTGCCCAGGCGTCGGAGTCCAGGCTGCCGCTGGCAAAATGCGCGGCCAGGTCGCAGAGGTATTCCATCTTCCGCTTCGAGAGGCCGCAGCCGGCCAGCCCTGCTTCACCCAAACCGAGCACGCGTTCCGGAGACATTTCGCCGACCTGCGCCGAAAAGCGCCCCCATACCGCATCGGCCGCCTTGACCGAGATCTGCTGGCCGACGATGGAACGGGCCAGGGTTCCGAATGGATCGCCGCGTGAAACAAGCGACAGCCCGGCAAAACGTTCGACCAGTTCGGCCATCTCCGGATCGCTGCGCGACAACTCGGCGACAGCCTGCCCCCAATACACCGGCCCAGTCAGCGGCGAAACCTGAAATGCTACGGTCGGCCCGAAAAAAGTGGCAATTTCATCAGTATCCAAAGACGCGTCCTTTCAAGTTTGCTAACATTGTTTGAAACAATCAGAGAACAGCCAATGCCCTGCTCGGACCCAATATTCGTCCATCCGCTTCTCGGTGCGGATGATGCCTGGTCAGGCTTTCGCATCGAGTTCGCGCCCGGTCGTGCCAGCCTCGAAGCACTTTCCCGCCTCCGCGCCTCGCCACAGTTTGAAGCATTCGACAAGCGCGCGCTGTGGTTCATTCCCGCTCTGCCCGATGCCAGCGAAGCGGCTCAGACGATGGCACGCTCGGTCACGGTGTTCCCGCCGCGGCTAAGCAGCCAGGACACCGAAGCCCTGAACCGACTTGAAGCCGCATTGCGCCAGGCGCAGCACACGGTCGCCCTGGTCGTCGTACCGGAGGACAAGCTGCCCGCCACCGGCTCGTGGGACTACCTGCTGATCGGTGCCAGTCACGCCCGAAGCCTGCCGCCCTACACCCTGCTCGGCATGGCCAGTCGTACCACGGTCGTCGCCACCGACGTGCACACCCACAATGACCGTCAATGGGCTCTGAGCAATGCCTGCACCCTGTCGTCCAGCGAATTCCTGCTGACCCGTCCGACCGGGAGCCCCAAACCGGACATTACCCGGCTCAAACTGCTGAAACTGCTCGGCCTGATCTGTGACGATGCGGATACGGGCGCCCTGGACGCCGTTTTCCGTGAAGAACCGAAGCTCTCGTACAGCCTGTTGCGCCTGGTCAATTCGGCAGCGATTGCGCCGCCCAGCCCGATCACCAGCTTTACCCAGGCGATCAACCTGCTCGGCCGGCGCCAGTTGCAGCGCTGGCTGCAACTGCTGGTTTATTCCGACCCCAACAATGGCCAGCACCCGAATCCGCTGCTCCAGAAGGCAGCCGCCCGCGGTCGTCTGCTCGAACTGCTGGCCAGCCAGCTGCCGCAATCCGCCACCCCCGGCAGCGACTGCGAAATCGCTTTCATGGTCGGCACTTTCTCGCTGCTGGATGTGCTGCTTTGCATGCCGATGCCGGAAATCCTGCACCAGTTGCCACTCCCGGAAGTGACAACCAAGGCGCTGCTAACCCACGAAGGCTGCCTGGGACAACTGTTGGGCGTCATTGATGCGGTCGACAAACACGACCTGGCCACCGCGACTAACCGGCTCAAGGTACTGGGCATCGATGGCGGCAATTTTCTGGACGCCCAGCTCGACGCACTCAGCTGGGCCAGCAAGATCCGGCCGGCCGCCTGATCAGCCGAAGCGACCGCTCAGGAAGGGGTTGTACTTGCGTTCCTCGCCGAAAGTCGACATCGGCCCGTGGCCGGGAATGAAATCGACATCGTCGCCGAGCGGGAAGAGCTGTTCCTTGATCGAACGGATCAGCGTGTCGTAGTCGCCGCGCGGAAAATCGGTACGGCCGATAGAGCCCTGAAACAGCACGTCGCCGACTTGCGCCAGCCGGCTCGGCGCATGGAAGAAGACGACATGCCCAGGCGTATGGCCAGGGCAATGCAGCACATCGAGTTCCACCTCGCCAAAACTGACCTTGTCGCCACCCTTCAACCAGCGCGTCGGCTCGAAACTGCGCACATTGGGAAAGCCGAACATCTTGCTCTGCTGCGGCATGCCCTCGATCCAGAAGCGATCCTCCTCGTGCGGGCCCTCGATGGTCGTTACGCCCGTTTTTTCGGAAAGGGCCGCGACGCCGCCGGCGTGGTCGATGTGGCCGTGGGTGACAAGAATTTTGGCCAGCGTCAGATTCTCATCTTCAAGGAGGCGGACGATGCGCTCGACGTCGCCGCCCGGGTCGATCACTGCGGCCTGACGGGTCTTTTCGCACCAGAAAACGGTGCAATTCTGTTCGAAGGGCGTAACCGGAACGATGGCGTATTGCATGGCGATTGATCAATTGTTGGGGCGATCCGGATTATCGCATGCCGCCGCCCTTGCCCGACGAGGACGGCGCCCTTAAACTGCCCCCTGCCTGCAGGCAACAACCCATTTCGAAGGCCACCACGACATGCTCGACCATCCGCTGCCGGACATTGATTCCTGGACCTTGCTGTTCAACAGCAACAGCCTGCCCATCCTGCGCGTGACCAAGCGGCGGCTGGACGAAATGCGTGCCGATCTCGACCGCGTCGACGCCCGCGAACTGGCACGTCTGATCCTGCAGGACCCGATCCTGACTGTGCGCGTACTGGCCTTCATCCAGCCGATGCGTGGCCGCTCGCTGCAACGCGACATCACGACCATCGCCAGCGCCGTGATGATGGCCGGCATCGAACCCTTCTTCAATCGCTTCAGCGAGCTGTACACCATCGAGGACCAACTCAAGGAAGCCGGCCCGCAAGCCCTGCTCGGCGTCCTGCAGATTGTCCGCCGCGCCCAGCGGGCCGCCGACTACGCTCAGGAATGGGCCATCTGGCGGCACGATGTGAACATGGAAGAAGTGCGCATCGCGGCGCTACTCCACGACCTGGCCGAAATTCTCGTCTGGTGCTCCGCGCCGCAGCTCGGGCTGGCCATCCTCGACTTGCAGAAACAGAACCCGAGCATGCGCAGTGTTGATGCTCAGAAACAGACGCTGGGCTTCAGCTTCCTGGAAATCCAGCTTGAACTCTGCCGCGTCTGGCACCTGCCCGAACTGCTGCAGAAGCTGATCGACGACGACCATGCCGAGTCGCTGCGCGTCAAGAACGCCACGCTGGCCGTTCGCCTGGCCCGCCACTCGTCGCATGGCTGGAACGACCCGGCGCTGCCCGACGATTTCAGGGAAATAGGCCAGTTGCTCAACATGACCCCGGAAGGCGTTCGCCAGCGCATCGGCCTCGACCCGATGCCGGCCCGCGAGGCCGACGGCCAGGCCAACGCCTAGTCGCTAACAGCTAACCACAGTAGCGCAGGTTGGCCCAGTCAAGCAGCAGTTCCGGTGACTGGTAGGCGACGAAGATCAGCGCCAGTAGGACGATTGCCAGCGCCGCTGCAACCCCGCCAACAAACCAGCGCCATTGCGGCTTCATGCCGCAACTCCCTGCCGCACCAGCGGCTTTTCGTCGATCGGCCAGGAACACCAGGCAGCCAGTACCGACAGGCCAATGGCCAGCCCCCAGGCAATCAGGTAGGAACCGGTCTCGTCGAAAATCCGCCCGCCCAGCCAGGCGCCAAGGAAGCTGCCCAACTGGTGGCCAAGGAAGATCACACCGGTCAGCATCGACATGTAGCGCAGCCCGAAAATCTGGGCGACCAGCCCGTTGGTCAGCGGCACAGTACCCAGCCACAACAGGCCGATCACCGCGGCAAAAATCCAGGATGCTACGGTCGATAGCGGAACTAGCATAAAAATGAAAATGGCCACGGCGCGCAGGGCGTAGATCAGCACCAGCAAATTTTTCTTGCTCGAGCGCCCGCCCCCCCAGCCGAAGATGAAAGAACCGAAGATGTTAAACAGGCCGATCAGCGCCACGGCCGTCATGCCGACATTGGCCGACAGTCCGCCATCGACCAGGTAGGACGGCAAGTGCAGCATGATGAAGGCGGTCTGGAAGCCGCAGACGAAATAGCTCCAGAACAGGTAGTGAAAGCTGCGTTCGCCCCCTGCTTCGCGCAACGCCTCGACGACCGACTGCCCGGCCCCGGCGGCCGGCTTGTGGCCGTCGGCCATAGCATAGGCGAGCGGCGCGATCAGCCCGACGCCGGCGGCGAGCAGGACCAGCGCGCTCTGCCAGCCGTAGGTCGAGATCAGCATCTGGCCGACCGGCAGCACGGCAAACTGGCCGAAGGAACCGCCGGCACTGGCAATGCCGAGCGCCAGGCTGCGTTTTTCCGGCGTCGTGTGGCGACCGACGACGCCCATGATCACCGCGAAGGTCGTTCCCGACAGCCCGAAGCCGATCAGCACCCCGGCCGACAGATCGAAGGCCAGCGGCGTGTTCGCCTGCGCCATCAGGATCAGGCCAATCACGTAGAGCGCCGCCGACGCTGCAATGGTCCGGCCGGCCCCGTGGCGGTCGGCCAGCGCGCCTGCGAATGGCGAGGCCAGGCCCCAGACCAGGTTCTGGATGGCAATGGCGAACGAGAAGGTTTCGCGGCTCCAGCCGTGATCGAGCGTCATCGGCTGTAGGAACAGGCCGGCCGTATGGCGCACGCCCATCGACAGCGTCAGGATGATGCAGCCGACGGTCAGGATGATCAGCGGGGTGCGCCAGCCGGCGCTGCTCGGATTCATGTCGGCGCTTTCGATAAATGCGTTGGAACGTGGTGCCTAGGCCGGGTTCCCGGCGCGTGCCTCAAGAACTTCCCAGCGTTCGAGCATGGCCATCAGCTCGTCGTCGATGGCGGCCAGCCGTTCGGCCGCCTTTTGCGCGCCCGACGGATCGGTCTGGTAGATGGCCGGATCTTCGAGGCGCTGACTCAGCGTCGCCTGTTCGGCCTCCAGGTCGGCGATCTTGCCGGGCAGCGCTTCGAGTTCGCGCTGCTCTTTCCATGACAGCTTGTCGGCCTTGGCCTTGACCGGCTCGGCAGCCTTGGCGGCCGGCTTGACGTCGGCCTTCGGCTTGGCTGCCTCCTTGGCGACGCTGGCCTTGTAGTTGGCCCAGTCGCTGTAGCCGCCGGCGTATTCGTGCCAGTTGCCGTCGCCTTCGGCGGCAATGGTCTGGGTCACCACGTTGTCGAGGAAGGTCCGGTCGTGGCTGACCAGGAACAGAGTGCCGTCGTAGTTCTGCAGCAGTTCTTCGAGCAGTTCCAGCGTGTCGATATCAAGGTCGTTGGTCGGCTCGTCGAGAACCAGCACATTGGCCGGCTTGGCGAACAGGCGGGCGAGCAACAGGCGGTTGCGTTCACCACCGGACAGCGAACTGACTGGCGAACGGGAGCGTTCCGGCGCGAACAGGAAGTCTTCGAGGTAGCCGATCACGTGCTTCTTGGCGCCGCCGATCTCGACCCAGTCGGAGCCCGGCGAGATAACGTCGGACAGCGTCGAGTTCGGGTCGAGCTGGGTGCGGAACTGGTCGAAGTAGGCGATTTCCATTTTCGTGCCCTGACGGACGATGCCCGAATCGGGCTGGATTTCACCGAGGATCAGCCGAAGCAGCGTCGTCTTGCCGGCGCCGTTGGGGCCGATCAGGCCGATCTTGTCGCCACGCTGGATGCGGGTCGAGAAATCGCGAACAATTTGGCGCTCACCGTAGCATTTGGCGACATGTTCCAGTTCGGCGACCAGTTTGCCGCTCTTGTCGCCGGCATCGAGCTGCAGATTGACCTTGCCCATGCGCTCGCGCCGCGCCTGGCGTTCGGCGCGCAACTTGTCGAGGCGCTGGACGCGGAAGACGGCGCGCGTCCGCCGTGCCTCGACGCCCTTGCGAATCCAAACCTCTTCTTCCTTGAGCAGCTTGTCGGCGCGCGCGTTGGCCAGCGCCTCCTCGTGCAGCATGGCTTCCTTGCGCTGCTGGTACTGGCTGAAATTGCCGGGAAAACTGGCCAGCTTGCCGCGGTCGAGCTCGACGATGCGGGTGCACACCCGGTCGAGGAAGGAGCGGTCGTGGGTGATGAAAAACAGCGTCACGCCGGACTCGATCAGCATAGTTTCCAGCCATTCGATGGCGGCGATGTCGAGGTGATTGGTCGGCTCGTCGAGGAGCAGCACTTCGGGCGCCACGGCCAGCGCCTGGGCCAACGCCAGACGCTTCTTCTGGCCGCCGGACAGGGTGCCGACAACGGCATCCGCGTTCAGTCCGAAACGGTCGATGACGCGCTCGGCCTGCGCCTCGTAGGCCCACGCGCCGCGCGCTTCCAGCTCATGCTGCAGGGCGGACATGCGGGTCAGCAACGCTTCGTGATCACCCTCGCCTTCGGCCATCCGGTGCGACACCTCGTGGTATTCGGCGAGCAGGGTCGAGTTTTCGCCCATGCCGGAAATGACCGCCTCGAATATCGTCTGTTCGGGATCGAAGGCCGGCTCCTGCGGCACATAGCCGACCCGGATGCCGGGCTGCACCCAGACTTCGCCGTCGTCCAGCCGACCGCGGCCAGTACCGGCCGCCATGGCCGCCAGCAGCGAGGATTTGCCGGTCCCGTTGCGGCCGATCAGCGCCACCCGTTCGCCCGGATCGAGCAAAAAATCGGCGTGATCGAGGAGCGGCACGTGGCCGTAGGCAAGGCAGGCGTCAGTCAGTTTGAGATAGGGCATGGCACAGGGTTGGGGCAGCACCGAACCGGCGCCGCGTTGGCAGAACCGGCATTTTAGCCGCTAGCCGCAGCGCCGGCCGCATCTATCGCAAGCCAGGCCGCCCCGGTACAATGCCGCCTCCTAAGCGTCTCCATAGTTAAATGGATATAACGGCTCCCTCCTAAGGAGCAGTTCCTGGTTCGATTCCGGGTGGGGACGCCAGCCTGCCCATCATGCGCCCCGCCAAAAAAACTCCCCAGCATTCGGTCGATATCAGCGAAGAGGACGGCGTGCGCAACCTGCACTTTGGCTCGGACTGGATTCAGGGTGCCATGCGCATCGCCCGGCCGTGGTCGCTGGAACTGGCTTATACGCGCGAGATGATGGCCGGGCTGCTCCTGCGCCCGCTGCAGCACTGGCCGCGCAGCGCGCTGTTGGTCGGCCTCGGCGCCGGCTCGCTGGCCAAGTTCATTTATCGGTATCTGCCGGATTGCCGGATCACCGTCGTCGAGATCAATCCACAGGTCGAATTCATCGCCCGTCAGTTCTTCAAGCTGCCCGACGATCCACGCCGGCTCGACGTGGTCATCAGCTGCGGCGCCGACTACATGCTGGGCGGCGACCGCCGTTTCGACCTGATTTTGGTCGATGGTTACGACCCGGACGCCAAGGCCGGCGTCCTCGACACCGAGCCGTTCTATCAGGCCTGCCGCGCCAGGCTTGGCGACGACGGTATCTGCAGCGTCAACCTGCTTGGTCGCAACCGGGGCTTTCAAGGCAGCGTCGAGCGGATCAAGGCTGCCTTCGACGGACGTGTCGCGGTTTTTCCGTCGTGCGACAGCGGCAATACCATTGCTTTCGCCACCGGCGGCAATCCGGTCGACGTATCGCTCGACGAGATGCGGGCCCGAGCCACGGAGCTGAAGAAGGACACCCGCCTTGACCTGTTGCCAACCATCAGCCGGCTGCAGTTGAGCCATCCCTTGCCCGATGGCCGCTTCCACATCTGAGAGCAAATTCGCTCCTTGATTTCCTGCCCGGATGGGCTAGAAATAGTGTTGCCCTCCACCTATTACAACGACAAGGCGGCATAAAAAATAACAAGCAGGGGTTTCAGCCTGACTTTTATTTTTTCCCATCCCAGGAGGAGCAAATGCTGTCGATTCAGGATGTTATTGATTATTGCGACCTTGATCGTGGCGAGATCGAGGCGATTGCCGAACACGAGCATCTGCCGTTGACCGTGGCCGCCGAAATGAGCGAATCGCTGCTGTGCACGCCGGAAGGCGTTTGCCGCCTGCACCTGATGTTTCTTGAAAACATGCAGCAGGCTTTCGATGCTGGTCGTTTCGACCACGTCCAGGAACTGGCCGAAGCCTACGAACACCTGCAGCGCAGCCATCCGCTGCCGACTGAGGCGACGCACTAAGCCGGCGTCGCTTTTCGAATTTGGCCAAAAAAACGGGGCGACCGTAGCATTCGGCGCCCCGGCCCCGCTAGCCGTGCTTGATATGCCCGTAGCCGTTTTCGACGGCGTATAGCGCAACCTGCACGCGGCTGCTCATGTTCAGCTTCTTGAAGATGTTCTGGACATGGATCTTGACGGTACTTTCGGCCAGATCGAGCTTGCGGGCAATTTCCTTGTTGCTCTCGCCCTGGGCCAGCGAAGCCAGGATATCGCGCTCGCGCGGCGAAAAGCGGTCGCGCTCGACAGCCGCTGTTTCGGCCTTGGGCGGATTGCGCACGCCCTGGATCAGCTTGGCGGTCATCTGCTGGGAAACGACCGACTCGCCCTGCGCCGCCCGGCGGATGGCATCGACCAGCGCATCAGTCTCAATATTCTTGAGCAGGTAACCGCTGGCGCCGGCGCGCAGGGCGTCCATCAGGTCCTGCGCGTCTTCGGAAACGGTCAGCATCAGGACGCGCACCTCAGGCATTTCCTCGGCGATGACCTTGACCGCCTCAAGCCCGGAAACACCCGGCATGTGCAGGTCGAGCAGGGCAACATCCGGCTTCAGCGAGCGCACCCGCTTGATGCCTTCGAGCCCGTCACCGGCTTCGCCAACCACCTCGAAATCGTCGTTGCGCTGAAGCAACGACTTGATGCCACTGCGGAACAACGTGTGGTCATCGACCAGCAATACCCGGATTTTTTCGCTCATTTCAGACGGTCTCCCTGTTTTCCTTCGGCAAGGTCAATGTAACGCATGACCCCGACCCTGGCTTTGATGTAATCCGACATTCTCCACCGATACGGTGCGCCCGCTCGCGCATGATCTTCAAGCCGACGTGCCGGTCAGACAAGCAATTCGGATCGTTTTCCGGATCGAATCCGCGCCCGTCGTCCTCGATGACGATCAGGCTGGTCCCGAAATTCCGTTTGACGACCACCCGGACATGGCTGGCACCGGCGTGCTTGCGGATGTTGGACAGCGACTCCTGGACGATGTGCATGATCTGGATTTCATCGGTCTGCTCCATCGGCGCACCGCTACCCATCCGCTCGAAGGCGGTCTTGATGCCGGTCTGCCCCTCGAACTTCTCCAATGCCGCGTTGATCGCCGAGTCGAGATCGGATTGATGGACGCGCGTCCGGAAATGGACCAGCAGTTCGCGCACGTCGTCGTAGCTTTCCTGGACGCCTTCGCGCAACTGGCCGGCCGTCTGCATCGCCTCCTCGGCATTGCCCTTGCGCAGCGAATCCTGCAGCAACTGAACCTGAATGTTCAGGAAGGCCAGGCCCTGGGCGATCGAATCGTGAAGTTCCTGAGCCAGCAGGTTGCGCTCCTCCGAAACCGCCAGTTCCTTCTCGCGCGATTTCAGGCGCTGGTTTTCGATGGCCACGCCAAGATGATGGCCAAGCGTTTCCAGCAGGTGCATTTCCTGATCGGACAGCGCCTGCGGACGACGGAAATAGAGGTTATAGACGCCGAGTTTCCGCTTGTCGCACAGGATGCTGAAAGCGGTCGCCGTGGCGAAGCCCTCGCGGATGCAGGTGCGCAATTTCATGCCCGGTGGCGGGGCGACCGTAGCAAACGCCGTCGATCCACCGCTCTGGAAAACGTCACCGCACAGGCAGTCGCCGCAATCCATTTCCGCCTCGCGTTCGATAAATTCTTCGGACAAGCCCTGACAGGTCATCAGACAAAGCTTGTCCGAAGGCGGCACGTACAGGCGGACCGCCCCCGCATCGGCCCCCAGCGCCGAAATCAGGCGATCGAGAAAGCCTTCGCACAAGCTTTCCAGCGGCGCCGGTTCGCTCAGAAAAGCCGTGACGGAATAGAGAATGCCCAGTTCGTGATTGCGCTGGGCCAGGCGGCTGGTTTCCGCCTCGACGCGCTCTTCGAGGGTGCTGTAGGCGCTCTGCAGGTGCTCGGCCATCCGGTTGAAACCGCGGGCCAGGCCACCGAGTTCGTCATCGCTGGCGACCGGCAGCCGAACAGTCAGGTCGTCGCCAGTCATCCGCTGCATGCCGGCATGGATTTCCCCGACCGGACGGATGACCAGACGGACAAAGAAACGGATCAGGATTGCCGTGCCGAGAACGGCCAGCAGGACAAGCGCAGCCTGGACGGTGCGCAGTAAATTGGTATCGTAGGTGTAGCTGCGTTCCATCGCCAGCACCAGCTCATTGATGCTGCTGACAAAGGGTTCCAGTTCGGCATCGAAGCGGTCCAGCGCCCGCTCCCGCTCAGCCGCGTCTCCGGCCAGGTAGCGGGCAACCAGCGGTTGCACCTTGCCCTGCCAGGCGACCCTGACCTCATGCAGTTGATGCTGCACGTCCTCGTTGCGCGGCGAGGACAGCGGCCGTGCCGGATCGCCAAGCTGCAGGTCGCGCAGCACCTTGTCGAAGCGCCCCATCTCCTCGCCCAGGACCTGGGTGACATTGATTTCCTGCGCCTTGGCCTCCAGCCCGCGCGCCATCAGGTGGCCCATCCGGTAGGTCCGCATGCGCTGGCTGCCAGCATCGTTGATCGCGGCAGCAACGCCTTCCAGCTGCCAGAAAATTACCAGCGTCAGGCCGATGGCCACGGTGGCCACGCCGAAGAAGACGACCAGCATGCCGACGATCTTGCGCGACAGCTTGCCCGTATTGGCTAGCATCCGACTCCATCCATCAGAAAATGACGAACCATAGCGCCCCGCCGCTGGAAACGCAAAGCACCTGCATCAAGAAAAAAGCCCGCCGGGATCAGCCGGCGGGCGAAAGTCGCAATTGGAGAGAGCGCGACGATGAAACTGACAGACAGGAACGGGTTATGCGGCTTCCTTCTCGACGTGGGCTTGCTTTTCGTAAAGGAACTCCAGCACTGCGGCACGGCAGTTGATGTAGGCCGGATCGTGAGCCAGGGTCAGGCGCTGGCGCGGGCGTGGCAAATTGACTTCGAGAATCTCGCCAATGGTTGCCGCCGGGCCATTGGTCATCATCACAATGCGATCCGACAGCAGCACTGCCTCGTCGACATCGTGGGTGACCATGACGACGGTCGCCTTGGTCTTCTCGCAGATCTTCATCAACTCGTCCTGCAGCTTGGCGCGGGTCAGCGCGTCCAGCGCACCGAAGGGCTCGTCCATCAGCAGCACCTTGGGTTCCATGGACAGGGCGCGGGCGATGCCGACGCGCTGCTTCATGCCGCCGGAAATCTCATGCGGATACTTGTGCGCCGCGTGGGCCAGGCCAACCAGTTCGATCGCAGCCTGGGTGCGTGCCTTAAGCTTGGGCTTGCCTTCCTTGGTGCCGAAGACGCGCTCCACGGCGAGGTAGATGTTCTCGAAGCAGGTCAGCCAGGGCAGCAGGCTGTGGTTCTGGAAAACCACCGCGCGTTCCGGACCGGGCCCGTTGATTTCACGGCCTTCCAGCAGCAGCACGCCATCGGTCGGCTTGGTCAGGCCGGCGATCAGGTTGAGCAGCGTCGATTTGCCGCAGCCGGAGTGGCCGATCAGGGCGATGAACTCGCCTTGCTTGATAGTCAGGTCGATTTCGCGCAGGGCGACGAACTTGCCTTTCTTGGTGTCGAAAGTCTGGCCGACACGCTCGATTTGGACGAACTTTTCCATGATGTTGGCTCCTTACGACGATTCTTTGGTCAGCTTCTTGGCCAGCAGGATCAGCGCCTGCTCGAGGATCAGGCCGACGATGCCGATGACGAAGATGGCGATGATGATGTGTTCGACCTTCAGGTTGTTCCACTCGTCCCACACCCAGAAGCCGATACCGACGCCGCCGGTCAGCATTTCCGCGGCGACGATGACCAGCCAGGCGGTGCCGATGGACAGGCGGATACCGGTCAGCATGTAGGGCAGCACGGCCGGGAAGAGGATCTTGGTGACGACCTTCCACTCGGACAGCGCCAGCACGCGGGCGACGTTCAGGTAATCCTGCGGCACGCGCTGGACGCCCTGGGCGGTGTTCATGATCATCGGCCAGATCGAGCAGATGAAGATGGTGTAGGTCGCCGCCGGGTCGGCCTTCTTGAACACGAGCAGGCCGATCGGCAGCCAGGCCAGCGGCGAGACCGGGCGCAGCAGGCTGATGATCGGGTTGATCATGGCCGACAGGAAGGCCGAGCGGCCGAGGATGAAGCCGAGCGGAATACCGACCAGCGCAGCGAAGCCGAAGCCGATGCCAACGCGTTGCAGCGAGGACAGGACGTTCCAGCCGATGCCCTGGTCATTCGGCCCGTTGCGATAGAACGGGTCGGCAAACAGCGCGACGGCGGCATCCCAGGTCTGGCCCGGGCCGGGAATGCTGCCGCCCTTGTGGGTGGCGACATACCAGATGCCGAGCAGGATCAACATGCCGAGGACGGGCGGCATCACCGCACGGCCGACGGCTGCGAGTTTCTCGCCGATCGGGGTACCGACGGCAGCAGGGGCTGTATTTTCCATTTTCTTTTCCTTGACCGGCTCTGCGACAACTTCCGCGACCGGTTTGCTGGTTGTAATGCTATGCCCCAAGGGCACTTCCTTCGGGGCGCGGTTAATGGGTTTTTTCGCCCCAAATTCACCGTTCATCGTCACTGCGCTCATGTCGTTCTCCAGAGGTTTTCCACCACCCCCGCCGAAGCGGGAGCGATGGCGACTCAATCGACTGATCAGGCTTTAATCTTGAAGCTGTCGGCGTATTTCGCCGGGTCCTTGCCGTCCCACACCACGCCGTCGATCAGCTTGTGGCTGCGCATCTCGCTCTTCGGCAGCGCGACGCCGGCGGCGGCGGCACCCTGCTTGTAGACGTCGATGCGGTTCACCTGCTTGGCGACGGCCAGGTAATCCGGATGGCTCTTCAGCAAGCCCCAGCGCTTGTGCTGGGTCAGGAACCACATGGCGTCCGAGAGGTACGGGAAATTGACCGCGCCGTCGTTGAAGAACTTCATGTGATTCTTGTCGTCCCAGCTCTTGCCCAGACCGTTCTGGTAGCGGCCGAGCATGCGGGCGACGATGACTTCGGTGTCGGTATTGACGTAGGACTTCTGGGCAATCGTTTCGGCCGTCTTCTGCTTGTTGGCGATGGACGAATCGATCCACTTGCCGGCGTCGAGGATGGCAGCGACCACGGCGCGGGCCGTGTTCGGGTTCTGCTTGACCCAGTCGGCGGTGGTGCCAAGCACCTTTTCCGGATGGTCGGTCCAGATGTCCTGGGTCGTCACGGCGGTGAAGCCGATGTTGTCCATGATCGCGCGGTTATTCCACGGCTCGCCGACGCAGAAACCATCCATGTTGCCGACGCGCATGTTGGCGACCATCTGCGGGGGCGGCACGGTAATCGTCTTGACGTCCTTGAACGGGTCGATGCCCTGGGCGGCCAGCCAGTAGTACAGCCACATGGCGTGGGTGCCGGTCGGGAAGGTCTGGGCGAAGGTGTATTCGCGCTCCTTCTTGGCGATCAGCTTGGCCAGGCTCGGGCCATCGGTGGCGCCCTTGTCCTTCAACTGGTTGGAGAGAGTGATGGCCTGACCGTTGTTGTTCAGGTTCATCAGTACGTTCATGTCCTTCTTCGGACCGCCAATGCCGAGCTGCACGCCGTAGACCAGGCCGTACAGCACGTGAGCGGCGTCCAGTTCGCCATTGACCAGCTTGTCGCGCACCGACGCCCAGGACGCTTCCTTGGTCGGGATGATCTTGATGCCGTACTTCTCGTCAAATTTCATGACCGAGGCCATGACGACGGAGGCACAGTCGGTGAGCGGGATGAAGCCGATGCGGACTTCCTTCTTTTCGGGGGCGTCGGAACCAGCGGCCCATGCACCGCTGCGAACGCCGGGGGGGACCATGGCCATCAGTGAGGCTCCCAAAGCAGTTGTAACGAAATCACGACGTGAAAAGCTCGGCTTGTCGGTAGCGACATCCAGCGGGGCCAGTTTCTTGTCTTCCATTGCTTGCTCCTTGATTACATGAGAATCGAAAAAACAAAATGGGCGTCACATCCCGGCCGCCGGTGGCAGCTGGGATGGACGCCCTTGTCCTTTGAATCGGCTATCGCTCGACTCTCGCCCGGCCGCCTTTGACCGTGCGTTTTAAAAGGACTATTGCAATGGCCGTGCCAGGGGTAGTTATTTGGTACTAGTACCGAATAACTAGTTAATTTTCAATTACTTGGAATCTCATCTCAGGAGGCCGCCATCTGAAAAATCATGCACTGTTGCGGTGCAACAGGCGGCCTTTCTGCACAGGCTTAGAGCAGCACCCGCGCCATGTCGATGACGTCGCGCGCCACCTTGGCCATCGACTGGCCGCGTTCCATGGCCAGCTTGCGCATGGCGTGGTAGGCGGCGTCCTCGTCGAGGCCGCGTGCTTTCATCAGCACGCCCTTGGCCTTGTCGACCAGTTTGCGGTCGGAAAGCTTCTGCGAAATCTCGTCGAGTTCGCGGCGCAGGGCCTGGGTATCCTCGAAACGGGCACGCGCCACCTCGACGATGGGCTTGATCCGCTTCGGATCGAGACCGTCGACGATATAGGCCGAAACGCCCGCCTTGACGGCATCGCGGATGGTTTCCTGGCCGTCTTCCTGAGTAAAGATGACGACCGGGCGCGGCATGTCCTTGTTCATCGCCGCCAGATTCTCCAGCGTGTCGCGGCTGGGGCTGTCGGTGTCGATCAGGATCACGTCGGGCTGGAGTTTTTCGACTTCGGCCGTCAGATTGTCGGCGCCGGCCAGGATAGCCGCCACCTGATAGCCGGCGAGCGCCAGCCCGGCGCAGATTTCGCCGGCCCGGGCCTTGGATTCATCAATAACGAGTACGGTAAGCATGCTGTGCTTCAAGCAAGCGTCAGGCCAGCCACCTCAAGCGTCGCCGTGGCCATCGCCTGAACGACGATCTCTTGCTCGCCGATCACGCCGCCCAGTGAAAATTGCAC
This sequence comes from Azonexus sp., assembly GCA_017983615.1. Lineage (GTDB taxonomy): Bacteria > Pseudomonadota > Gammaproteobacteria > Burkholderiales > Rhodocyclaceae > Azonexus. The sequence goes on along the minus strand of JAGOBB010000003.1, from coordinate 26,038 downwards.
TTCCGGATGGGCCGACCGTAGCTTTTCCAACAATTCCGGGACATCCCGCTTCAAATGCCCGCCGCGCGCGATAAACATCGGCATGACGACGATTTTGCGCGCGCCGGAAGCCACCAGCGCGGCGATGCAATCGGGCAGCGTCGGCGCCATGAACTCGAGGAAAGCCAGTTCGACCGGCACATCGGGTTGCTGCTGGCGGATGGCCGCCTGCACCCGGCGCATCGGCTCGGCCCATTCAGGATCGCGCGCCCCGTGGGCAAAGAGGATCAGTGCGGTGTTCATGCGGCGAACTTTACCGCAAGAGCACCAGCAGCAGCACAAAATTCACGGCAATTGACGCCACGGCAACGATCTTCCACATCAGCAGCGGGTTGCGCTGGGCCAAGGGCTGGCGGGCCGGCGCCGCAATCGGGCGGGCGGCGCCGCGCTCCAGGGCGAGCAGGAATTCCTCGGCCGTCTCGAAGCGATCCTTGGCCTCGCGGGCCACCGCCTTGAGCAGGATGTTCTCCAGCCAGCCAGGAATTTCCGGCCGCCAGCGGGTCGGCCGGGCCGGTTCGCCGAATTTCGGCGTCTGGAAGGGCTCGATCTCGCCGTACGGATATTTGCGCGTCAGCAGGTGGTAAAGCGTGACCCCGGCGGCGTAAAGGTCGTAGCCGAACTGCGGCTCGGGGTTGTCGAACAGCTCAGGCGCCATGTAGGACGGTGTGCCGGCCTGGCCGATCAGGTCATCCGGCTTGCGCTCGCCGAGGCTGATGGCGACGCCGAGGTCGAGAATGCGCAGCACGCCGTCCTGGCCGAGGTGGATGTTGTCGGTCTTGATGTCGCGGTGCACGATGTCGAGGCGGTGCAGCGCCGCAATCGCCTTGAGCAGCGGAATGCCCAGGCGCACCGCCTCGCCGGCCGGGAAATGCTGGCCGGCATCGAGCCGCGCCTGCAGCGTCGCGCCGGCATGCCAGGTCATCAGGTAATACAGGCAACTGCGCTGCTCGGCCGGCACGACTTGCGGGAAAAAGGGCGAAACGACGCGCTTGGCGCGCCATTCCTCCATCAGCAGCGCGGCACTGGCCCCCTGGTCGCCTTCCATGCCCGGCTGCAGGGTCTTGAGCACCACCTGCTGACCGTTGCGCGGATTGCGCATGCGATAGAGCAAGGTCTCGCGCGAATCGTGCAGGATTTCCTCGACGATCAGGCCGTCCAGCTCATGCCCCATTTTGAGGCGGTGCGGCAAAGGCAGGCTGGCCGAGCTTTCCAGGCTGTCGCGCAGGCCGGCCGGCGGCACGCCGAGCACATCGACGACCACGGCCGTCGCGTTGTCATGACCGCCCTGCGCCAATGCCAGACTGGTCAGCGCGGCCGCCGCGCCCTGCGGCTCGGGGTGGTCGAGCAGTACCTCGGTGATCAGCGCATCGGGCAGCACGCCCCAGACGCCATCGGAAACCAGCAGGAAACGGTCGTCGGCAGCCAGTTCGCCGTCGGCGAAATCCATCAGCACGCGCGGGTCGAGGCCGATGGCCCGCGACAGCACGTTGTTGAGTTCCGGGTGTTCCCAGACGTGATCGACCGTCAGTTGCTGCAAACGGCCGGCGCTCAGGCGGTAGATCCGGCTGTCGCCGATGTGCGCCGTGTAGTAGCGGCGGCCGCGCAGCACCAGTGCCGACAAGGTCGTCGCCATGCCGGACAGTTCGGCGTTGCGGCTGCCTTCGGCAATGACCCAGCGATTGAGCGCCGTGGTCACCGTTTCGATGGCACGCGGCACGCTCCAGGTGTCCGGCGTCGCGAAATAGTCGGAAAGCAGGCCGCGCACCGTATATTCGGCCGCTTCCCGCCCGCCCTTGTGGCCGCCGATGCCATCGGCGACGGCGGCGATGACGCCCTTGTTCTCCAGTTCCGCCCCTTCCGGGGTGGCGACGCCGCAATAGTCCTCGTTCCGCTCGCGCGGGCCGGTCAGCGAGGCATGGCCAATGGCCAGTCTCAGGCGGTTCTTGGCGGGATTATCCATGGCCGCCATGTTACGCCTCCTCGCCCATGCCGCCAGGCATCAGCCGCGCACCAGGCTTTCGTAGCGGCCGGTCAGGCTGTCCATGACTTCGAGAATCCGCTCGCTGGTGGTCGCCACATTGCGGGCGGCGATTTCACGGTTCGACTCCCGGCCATTCAGCGCCTGCTCGAAGAACAGCCACTGGGTATTGGCCAGATCGAGATCCTGGCGGATGGCGATATTGTTCGCCGGCGCGGCATTCAACTCCGCCAGTGCCGCGACGAACTCGCCGCGGGCAACCTCCATTTCCGCCTTCAGGTTGCCAGCAGCGACGCCCGACTGTTCGAACAGGAAGCACTTGGCCATACGCTGCGACAACATGCGCTGGCGCCCGGAAAGATTGACCAGGCGGCCTGCCCCGCTGGCGGACTGCTTCTCGTAGAGACCGGTCAGGACATGTGCCGCACGCAGGGTATTGTCGGATTCGGCCAGTACCAGCCGGGCATTTTCCGACGTACGCGGCCGGGTCAACACTTCGCGATACAGGCGCCACGCCGTATCCAGCGTCTGCAAGGCCGTCTGAATCGCGTCCGTCGGGGCAAACGACTTCAGCTCGGTCAGCTGCGCCTCGAACAGACGACGCGAGCTGTCCAGCAGCATCCCTGCCCGGTCCGGCATCACGCCGGCTGACTGCATCGCATAGGCCTTGGCCATGCGCTGGGTCAGCATACGCTGGCGCCCTGCCTTGTTGATCGCCGCCCCGAATCCGAGGGTAGCGTCCGCCGCCAACACCGGGGAACCCAGAAGGCCCCCGGCAACGCACAATAGAAAATGTCGTCTCTGCATATCCGTAAAAAGCAAGGTTCAAATCTTGGCCGAGGTCAGGTGGCTGGCACCCCAGGTGGTACGCCAGCGTGTCTTGACGCCGGTCAGGCCGACCAGGGCAAGCACAGCCAGCGCAGCAAAAATCAGGAAGCCCATCTGGTAGCTGCCAGTCAGCTGGCGCGAATAGCCGAGGCTGGAGGCCAGGTAGAAACCGCCGACACCGCCGGCCATGCCGACCAGGCCGGTCATGACGCCGATTTCCTTTTTGAAGCGCTGCGGCACCAGCTGGAACACCGCGCCGTTGCCCATGCCCAGCGCCAGCATGGCGCAGACGAAGACGACCAGCGCCATCCAGGCTTCCGGCAGGTCGAAGCTGACGATGGCCAGGAAAATGGCGGCGAAGATGTACATCACGGTCAGCGACTTGACGCCGCCGATGCGGTCGGCCACGTTGCCGCCGATCGGACGGACCAGCGAACCGGCGAAGACACAGCCGGCGGTGAAGAAGCCGGCCATCTTCGGATCAAGGCCGTATTGGGTGTTGAAGTAGATGACCAGCGAGGAAGCGAGGCCGACGAAGCCGCCGAAAGTCACCGAGTAGAAGAACATGAACCACCAGGCATCCTTGTCCTTGAGCACCTTCAGGTACTCGGCCAAGGTCTTCGGCGGCGGCGCGTCCGGCGCATCCTTGGCCATGAAGCAGAAGACAACCAGAACGATGACCAGCGGAATCAACACAATGCCGAAGACGTTGGTCCACCCGAAGGCAGCGGCCAGGCCGGGCGCGAACAAGGCGGCCAGCGCCGTGCCCGAGTTGCCGGCGCCGGCAATGCCCATCGCCGTACCCTGATGCTCGGCCGGATACCAGCGCGAGGCCAGCGGCAGCGCGGCGGCAAACGATGCACCGGCAACGCCGAGGAACAAGCCGAGGATCAGCACCTCGGCGTAGGAATGAACGCCGGCCAGCCAGGCGTAGGCCATGGCGGCGATAACGATGACCTGGCCGATGATGGCTGCCTTCTTCGGCGACAGGCGGTCGACCAGGATGCCCATGATGATGCGCAGCAGCGCACCGGCCAGCACCGGCGTGGCGACCATCAGGCCCTTTTCGGCGTGCGACAGGCCAAGGTCCTTGGCGATGCCGACGCCCAGCGGGCCGAGGATGACCCAGACCATGAAGGCGAGGTCGAAATAAAGGAAGGCAGCGAGCAGCGTCGGCGTATGGCCGGCCTGCAGGAATGATTTCTTGTCCATGATGGTCGATTTTCCGGGTGGACCGCGTCCCGCAGGCAATGCCTTTGGGTTGAAACGGTCGTTAAAGGGGGCTGCTTGTTTCAGCGCATGACGTCGTTGCCATGAAACCGCCCCCGTTGGCGGATAAATCGCTGTGATGCCCCTCTTTTCGCAAGCTACGTGCCAGGGTGGCAAAGCCTTGTTTTACCGAAGTTATGTCCGGCACGGCGCTCCTAGCACGCACCAAAACAAGGCATGGCACGCCATTGCGGTGCAGCAATTTCGGCATGCAGCGGCTACGGAAACTGATGGCGCCGGCATACCTCAGCAACTACCGCGACAATTTTGACCATACACGTCGGCCTATTGTTCTTATTTTGTTCTCGTTATCAAACGGCCGTGAAATCCGTCAGGCACCGTCGATCAATTCGCGGCCTCTCAGGAAGCCCATGTCTTCGGCAATTACTTGCGTGCTGTACAAAAGTGCGGGGTCCGACGTGGCGCTGGCATTCTTGTAGGGCATAGGGTTGTTGCTCTGATCGGTAATCTTGACCGTGAAGGCCCATTGCTCGCCGTGTCCGGAAAGGCTTGCATTTTCATGGCTGCGACGTTGCGTGCAGACATGCATTTGCTTGCCTTTGTAGTCCTCGCATTTCCAGGTCGGCTGTGCATTTTCCGGTGTAGGTTGAAAGGTTGCGGTGTCCATCTGTGGCTCCTCGGGGTTGGGGATACGGCCAGACTATGCGCCGCCGCAGATCGCATCAGTACGCTAGCGCACACAAAAGAGGCCACGGCCTTTTGCACGGCCCCTCCCTACCCATTTTGATTTTTGCTCTTTTTTCCGGCCGACCGTAGCATTTGCCTTTCTGGCCGCTTTGAACGAGGGGAAACCTCAGGGTCAGACTCCACACCGGGACTGACAACTGCCCCGGCACTGCCGTTTGTGGCATCCTGTCGGCATCGGCGATCAGATGGAGAGGCAGCATGCACGGCAACACCCCTGCCCTGAGGATGATCGGATTGCTCTGCGCCCTCCTCGCGGCGCACGCCGATGCCGCACCGATCAAGCTCCTCGGCCTCGACGACATGTCCTGCCAGGCCTGGATCGCCAGCAAGGGCGAACCCGAAGAACGCCTGAAATACATCGCCTGGGCCCGCGGCTTCCTCAGCGGCCACAACTACGCCAACCAGCGTCAGCAGGTCACCGATGTATCCAGCGGCACCATCGAAGGCTACGTCACCCGCTTCTGTCAGGAACACGCCAAATCCTCGTTCACCGACGCTGTCTTCCGGATGAGCGACGATTTTTCCGGACGCGGCGCCCCGTTGCTGAAATAGCCCGCCAGCGCTGCCGTGGCGTAGAACAACGGGTGGCTTACCAAAGCTTCCCCGCCAATCCATCGCTCCAGCGCCATTTTGGTTTTTGCCCTTTTTCCGGCCAACCGCACCCCGAAGGAAGTACCCTTGGGGTATAGCATTTGCCGTTCTGGCCGCTTGACGCCCAACACGCTCGAACCAACCAGACGCCAAAACTTGCGCGCTGAGCCTTCGGCGGTCTTGTCCATGGCCTGCTCCACCGCCAGCATGCATATCGAGTATGCTTCCGAGCAAATCCCGCTACCTGACACGCCAGCCCGATGAGCCTTTCGCCTGTTCCCGTCCATACGCTCACGACCGAGAATCTTCGGCAGTTCCCAGTCTGGCGCTACTTGCACGACGACGAGGGGGGCGAAGGCACCGACGAATCCTTCGTCACGCCCGCTGACGAGGTGCCGCCGGCAGGGGGTTATGGCAGCTTTGTCGTCGCCGCCACTTACCTGTTGCATGGCGGCGACGAACTCCCCGGCGCGGTGCAACTCGACCTGCTTGGCGCGAAACGGCAGTTTACGCCCATCCTGCTCCACGCCGCTGGCAAAGGCCTGGACCCGCTCGCTTCAGACGTCACCGCACGGCTCTCCCGCCTGCAAAGGACACCGGGCGGCCCGCCAATCCGCTGGACGCTCGACATCACCCTGTCCGGCGACACGGCCCCGGCCTCCGGACGAATCTACAGATCCCGGGCGCTTCAGGCACTCGCTCTGTTCGTCCAACTCGTGTCGCTTTTCTTTGCCCCACGCGGCCGATGAATCTGGCCAAGGCCGAGTTACAGACGCCAGACTGCTTCTCGCCATCGGCCATCTGACCGATGATTCCCACGGCGCTCCGCGACAAGCATCAGCCGCTAACAAGCACCGGTTTTGCCCCCTGCTCATTTCCATTTTTGCCCATTTTTCCAGCCGACCGTAGCATTTGCCTTTGCCGCCTGCTTGGCGCAGTCATCAATGCGCTGCTGGCCCCGGTGGGGACGAGTTATTCCGGGCGATCTCTGGCCAGCAGCACGTCCAGAGAGTCACTGGGGACAGACCTCAGATTCCCGGCTGATCGATCTTTCCGTCATTGCAATTTTTGCGCCTTTTTCAGGTCGACATTAGCTCCAAGAAAGTACCCTTGGGATATCGCATTCGCCTGTCTGGCCGCTTGACGGCGAACATGACCGAATCAATGTGGAGGGCAGCACCGATGAGCACTTTCAGCACTACCCGGACATTGCGCGCCGAACCTTCGGCGGTTTTTGCGGCAATCAGCGACCCCGCCCGGCTTGCAAAATGGTGGGGGCCCGATGGCTTCAGCAACCGGTTCGAGGTGTTCGAATTTGAGCCGGGCGGGCGGTGGGTCTTCGAGATGATTGGCCCGGACGGCAAGGTTTATCCCAATGAATCCGTTTTCGATGCCATCGAGGCGGATCGCCGGGTCGTCATCCGGCACGTCTGCCAGCCCTTCTTTACGCTGACCATTACGCTGGAGCCTTCAGCCGGCGGCACGCTGCTGCATTGGCAGCAGGCATTTGCCGACGCGGCGGTGGCCAGCGCCGTGCGCCACATCGTCGAGCCGGCCAATGAACAGAACCTTGACAGATTGAGCGCCGAGCTCGCCCGAAGCCGCCCCTAGCTTCGCCCGGCTTGCCTTTGCCGGCCAGCCGATTATGCTTATAGCAAGCTTGGCCGTGGCGTCTGGGCACCACCGGAGCCACTTTTTCCGCAACATCCTGGGAGCGGACCATGGACATCAACTGGCGTGCAACCATCGTGCAGTCCCTGCGCCACTCGCGCCTGGCGGCCCTTGGCCTGGTGCTTGCCGTGGCCATTCAGCCCGCTTGCGCGCAAACGTCGCCCGAGGATCAGGCCAGGCTGGCCGAGAAGCTCAAGGTGCTCGATCTGTTTCGCGGCACCTGGAACGTCACGATCAAGAATGCGCTTCAGCCGGAGAAGCCGGTCGTCACCTCGGTGCAGCGGAATGCCTGGGTGCTGGGCAACCGCTATCTGCAGGGCGACAGCGGAATCAAATCCGATGGAACTCACGACCTGAGCATGATGACTTACGACCCGACGACGGGCGCCTATCCGCTGTGGATTTTCTTCTCGACCGGTGTTGTCTTTGCCCTGCCGTCCGGAGAGTGGAACGAAGCAAAGCGGACCATGGTCTGGAAGAGTCCGCCGAATCTGCTCGGCTCCTACGAATACAGTTGCGTGCTGCCTGACGATCGGACACATCGCTGCCAATCGATTGCCAAGAACTGGCTGGGCAAGGTGCTGCTCGAACAGGAAGTCGTGGCCGTGCGCCGCGCGCCGTGACGCCGTGCCCGTCTCGCCGGCCCAGTCGCGGCGCCGCGCATGATTGAAGAACTGACGCCGCAGGTACTGACGACCAGCATGTTGCTGGTCATCGCTGTTTCGACCATCCTCAGCCTGCTGATTTCCGCGCTGGTGCTTGCCGCCTATCGCCGCCGCGTACTGGGTGCGATGGTGCAGCGGGCCGGTGAATCGGCTGCGCCCGAGCCGGAGGCTTCGCCGAGCGCCGATGGCGTGGTCGATTTCGCCCCACCGTCGCCGCCGGCCGGCGCGGCACGCTACGAACGGGTGCTTCTGGCAGCACGGGGAGCGGCCTGGCGCATCGAATTGGGCGGCCTGGCCTTCGCGCTGGTCATCGCATCAGCCGGCTGCGTGGCTTTTGCCCGACTGCCGACGGCGACCCTGTTTGCGCTGGCGCTGTGGATCGCCGGCTGGCCGACCGTGCTGGCGCTGATCCTGGCGACGCCGCCCTCTCAGCACTTGCGCCTTGGTGCCGTGGCCGGCTATTTCGCGCTGTTTGTGGTCGGCGCCGGCCTGTCGGAAGTGGCGATGCTGTGGTCTGACACCAGCTATCTGAACCACATCGCGCCGCCGCAAATGCTGGCCTACTGGCTGATCGCCAATGGCCCGCCGACGGTTTTGCTGTGGCTGTTCGTCAATCGCCGGGTGCGCGCCATCGGCCCGCTGGTGCTCGGTTTCGCCACCGCGCTGGCGAGTGGCCTGATGGCGGCTTCCCTGCTGCTACTGACGCCGGCCGGCGGGCGCTGGCTGGAGCTTGCCGCCCACCAGACCGGCCAGTCGACGCTCGCCACCCTGGCAACGGTGGCGATCCTGACGCTGCTGGTCGCCGGCCTGCTCGGCTGGCGCTTCCTGAAGTGGGTTCGGAGCGCCTATCTGCGCAAGCAGGTCAACGACCGGTCGCTGACGCTCGATGCGCTCGGCCTGCTGTTTGCCAGCTGGTATGCGATGGCACTGGCGCTGGCCGGGCTGGGCTGGGTGCTGGCCGGTGTGCTGGCGTTTGCCGCCGGCAAGATGACAATGAGGTGGGCCGGCCGGCGATTTGGCGGTGGCAGTTCCCCCGTGCCGCCGCGCGGACTGGTCTTCCTGCGCGTCTTCTCGCTCGGTGCGCGCAGCGATCGCCTGTTTGATGCCGTTGCCCGCTATTGGCGCTACATCGGCAGCATCGACCTGATCACCGGCCCGGACATCGCCCACAGCACGGTGCAACCCCACCAGCTGCTCGACTTCCTGACCGGGCGCCTGGCCACGCATTTCGTCGCCAGCGCCGGCACGCTCGACGAACGCATGCGGCAACGCGACACGGCGCCCGACCGCGACGGCTGGTTTCGCGTCAATAACTTTTTCTGCCACGCCGACACCTGGGAGCGGGCGCTGCCGCGTCTGGTGCAAGGCGGCGCCGTGGTGCTGATGGATTTGCGGAATTTCTCCGCGGACAACGCCGGCTGCGTGCATGAGCTGCAGCATCTGGTCGGCTACGTGCCGCTGCAACGATGCGTGCTGGTCGTCGACGACACTACCGACCAGGCGTTCCTTCGCCAGACGCTGGAAGCCGCCTGGCAGGCAATGCCGGCACAATCGCCGAACCGGTCGGCGCTGGTGTCCGACCTCGGGCTGCACCCGCTCGGTACTGGGGATCAGTCGCTGCGGGCCTTGTTGCGGCGCCTTTGCGATGCCGGCTGAGAGGCTCCGACCGCCGCCATTTTGATTTTGGCCCTTTTTTCGGGCCGACCGTAGCATTTGCCTTCTGGTCGCCAAACCGGCTGGTTCAGTGAAAGCGCACCACGCTGACCACGATCAAAGCCAGCATCAGCCCGAACGACACGCTCTTCCAGAAAATCACCGGGTTGCGCTCGATCAGCGGCGGCTTGGTCTTGTTCAGGAATTCCGTGTTCGGGTGGTGGAGGTCGAAGACGAACTCGGAGAGCTCTTCGTGGCGGGCGAAGGGGTCGGGTTCGACCGCCTTGCGGATGGCGTCGTCGACCCAGGCCGGGATTTCGCGTTCCTCGCTGAGCACGCTCTGGTAGGCCAGCTTCTTTTGCGCCGCCTTGGTGCGCGACTTGGGGACCTGCGTACCGTACGGAAAGCCGCCGGAGAGCATCTGGTAGGCGATGACGCCGAGCGAATAGATGTCGGAACGTTGCGTGCCCTGCTCGCCAAGGAAGTACTCGGGCGCTGCGTAGAGCGCCGCGCCGAGCAGGTTGATCTGCTCGATCGGCGTGTCGACCTCCTCCAGGCCGGCGACGCGGGTGGCGCCGAAGTCGATGATCTTCACGGTGCCGGTGCTGTCGATCATGATGTTGTCCGGCTTCAGGTCCTGATAGACCATTTCCAGCCGGTGGAAGGCCTGCAGGCCCTTGGCGACCTGTTCCAGGAGGCCGCGCACGGTCGGCAGGTCGGGCTTCGGATTGTCGATCAGCCATTGCGCCAGGGTCTGGCCCTCGATGTATTCGGTGACGACATAAATGCTCTGCCGCTGCCGCGTCTGCACGCAGGGTTTCAGGACATGCGCGCTGTTGATGCGGCGGGCAATCCACTCTTCAAGCAGGAAGCGCTCGAGCGCCGCCGGGTTGGCCTGCATGTCGACCGACGGGGTCTTGATCACGACGCGTTCGCCGCTGTCCTTGTCGACCGCCAGATAGATGTGGCTGCGCGCGCTGCGCTTGATGACGCGGACGATCTGGTAACCCTCGAACTCGTCGCGGGCCTCCAGCAGCGACGGACAAGGCAGGTCGGAGATCTGGCGGAATACTTCGTTGGCTTCCGGATCGGGCAGTTCGTCGATGCGGATCAACTGGACGGTCAGGTTGTCGCCGCTGCCGCGCCGCAGGGATTCCTCGGCAATCGCCCTGGCCGCCGCGTCGAGGTCGGGGCCGGCGGCGATGGCCGCCTGGACGACGTCGGCATCGGTATATTCATAGACGCCATCGGTGGCCAGCACCAACAGGTCGCCGACCGCCACCTGCGCCTGCACGTAGTCGATCTCGACCTTGCGATCCATGCCCAGGGCGCGGGCCAGGTAACTCTGCTGCGACGATACCCAGACGCGGTGATCCTCGGTCAGTTGCGAGAACTCCTTGCCGCGCAGGCGGTAGATGCGCGCATCGCCGATATGGAAGAGGTGCGCCGTCGTCGACTTGATGACCAGACCGCTGAAGGTGCAGACGTAGCCACGTTCGCGGTCGTAGCGGTGCTGGCTTTGCTGGGTCTGCGAATGCAGCCAGGAATTGGTGGCGGTCAGCACATGCTCGCCGGAAGTCTTGACCGACCAGGCGTCCGAGGTGCAGTAATAGTCGTCGAGAAAGGTAGTGACGGCGGACTGCGCCGCTTCCTGGCTGACGTCGCTGCTGCTGATGCCGTCGGCGAGCGCGATGGCAATACCCTTGGCCGACAACTGCGGCTCGCGGGGAATGTTGACCCCGTGAAAATCCTGGTTGAGTTCCTTGCGCCCCTTGTCGGAATACTGCCCGACGGCGACTTGCAGATGACGGCTCATGACAACCTCTCCCCCCGATGGAATCTGTGTTCCATTGTGCAACGCGGCGCGAGGACCGCAATGCTACGGTCGGCCCGAAATTTTGGCCAAAATTGAAAAAAGCCCCCGACCGGATTGGACGGGGGCTGTTCGGTGCGCGCCGATCAGGCCGGCTTGCGCTTCGGGGCGGTACGAACGTGCGTCGAATACAGCGTCAGGCCGACGAAGGCCAGGCCGCCGACCAGGTTGCCGAGGACGGTCGGCAGTTCGTTCCAGATGAAGTAGTCGTAGAGCGTGAAATTACCGCCGAGCATCAGGCCGGACGGGAACAGGAACATGTTGACGATGGAGTGCTCGAAACCCATGTAGAAGAAGACCATGATCGGCATCCACATGGCGACGACCTTGCCGGTCACGTTGGTGCAGATCATCGCGCAGACGACGCCGGTCGACACCATCCAGTTGCACAGCACGCCGCGGATGAACAGGGTCAGCATGCCGGCGGCACCGTGGGCGGAATAGCCCACCGTGCGGCCTTCGCCGATGGTGCCGATTTTCTGGGCGACGGCATTGGGCGCCTCGGTGAAGCCGAAGGTCCAGATGACGGCCATCATCACGGCCACGGTCAGCGCCCCGGCAAAGTTGCCGGTAAATACCAATCCCCAGTTACGCAGAATGCCGTTTACCGTGACGCCCGGACGCTTGTCGATCAGGGCCAGCGGGCACAGCGTGAACACGCCGGTCAGCAGGTCGAAGCCAAGCAGGTAGAGGAGGATGAAACCGACCGGGAAGAGCATGGCGCCAACCAGCGGCTGGCCGGTCTGAACGGTCACCGTCACCGCGAAGGCGGCGGCCAGCGACAGGATGGCGCCGGCCATGTAGGCGCGGATCAGGGTATCGCGCGTGGACATGAAAATTTTGGATTCGCCGGCATCGATCATTTTGGTGACGAATTCGGAGGGTGCCAGATAGGCCATGGTGGTTTCCTTATTGGAGTTTGATTTGATTGGAAGCGCCCTGATCTGCTCTCAAGACCGGGGAGCCGGAACCCCACCATTGGGGTTGGCCGGGCCGGCTACGCTGCCGGCCCTTTTGGTGCGTACTGCGGTGGCCGCTCAGGCGGCCATGAAGACTTCGCCGTTCTCGACCTTGATTTCGAAGGTCTTGCAGCCGCCCACGTCCGGCGCGACGGCCTGGCCGGTGGCCAGTTCCAGATTCCAGCCGTGCAGCGGGCAGGTTACCCGCTTGCCATGCACGATGCCCTGCGACAGCGGACCGCCCTTGTGCGGGCATTTGTCGTGCATGGCGAAGACTTCATCGGTCGCCGTGCGGAAGACGGCGATGTCGCCGCCGCTTTGGCGCTGCACGACGCGGGAGCCCAGTTGCGGGATGTCGTCCAGCTTGCAGATCAGTTTCCAGTTCATGTTAGTTGCCTAGTGGTTAGCTGTTAGTGGTTTGAGTGGGCGGCCGATGCCGGATGCCGGCCCACTCGATCCTCGATCCTAATAACTCGATCCTGCGTTCAAACTTCCAGCTTGATCGGGATGAATTGCTTGATCGGCTTCTCTTCGCGCGAGGTCTGCCACGGGTCCTTGGCATCCTTCAGCGAGTCGAGCAGGCGCTGGTAGTAAGCCTTGCGGCCTTCCTCGTCTTCCAGGATCTTGCCCTTGATGTAGTCGAGGCCGACGCGGTCCATGTAGTGGCAGGTGCGCTCCAGGTACCAGCCTTCTTCGCGGTAGAGCTGCAGGAAGGCGCCGGAATATTCCATGACTTCCTCGTCGGACGTCACCTTGCACAGGAACTGCGCAACCTCGGTCTTGATGCCGCCGTTGCCGCCGATGTACAGCTCGTAGCCGGAATCGACGCCGATCACGCCGACGTCCTTGATGCCGGCTTCAGCGCAGTTGCGCGGGCAGCCGGAGACGGCCAGCTTGACCTTGTGCGGCGAGTACATGTCGAACAGCATCTTTTCCAGCTTGATGCCCATGGTCATCGACTTCTGGGTACCGAAGCGGCAGTGCTCGGCGCCGACGCAGGTCTTCACGGTGCGGATCGATTTGCCGTAGGCGTGTCCGGACACCATACCGGCGGCGTTCAGGTCGGCCCAGATTGCGGGCAAATCTTCTTTTTTAACGCCGAGCAAATCGATCCGCTGTCCGCCGGTAACCTTGACGGTGGGAACTTCGTATTTTTCAGCCGCATCGGCAATGGCGCGCAGTTCGGACGGCGTCGTCAGGCCACCCCACATGCGCGGCACGACCGAGTAGGTGCCATCCTTCTGGATGTTGGCGTGGGCGCGCTCGTTGATGAAGCGCGACTGCGGATCGTCCTTCGCTTCGTGCGGGAAACTGGAGATCAGGTAGTAGTTGATGGCCGGGCGGCACTTGTCGCAGCCATCGGGCGTCTTCCACTCCAGTGCCTTGAAGACGGCCTCCTTGGAGGTCAGGTGCTGGGCGACGATGGCTTCACGGACCGCCTTGTGCGAGTGGTCGGTACAGGCGCACATCGGCTTGGTATCGAGCGCCGCCGGGGTGTAGGCGCCGCCGATGGTCGAGGCCAGGATCTGTTCGACCAGACCGGCGCAGGAACCGCAGGAGGACGCTGCCTTGGTGTGCTTCTTGACCTCGTCCAGCGTAAAGAGGCCATTGGCCTTGATGGCCTGGACGATGGTGCCCTTGGTCACGCCGTTGCAGCCGCAGACTTCGGCGTTGTCGGCCATTTCGGCAGCCTTGCTCTTGCCGGCGTGGCCGACGTCGCCGACCAGACTCTGGCCGAAGATCAGCGAGTCGCGAATCTCGTGGATGTCGCGCTGGTCCTTGAGCAGCTGGAAGTACCATGGGCCATCGGCCGTGTCGCCGTACATGACGCCGCCGACCAGCTTGTTGTCCTTGATGACCAGCTTCTTGTAAACGCCGCCGTGCGGGTCGTTGAGGACGATTTCCTCGGTGTCCTTGCCGCCCATGTAGTCGCCGGCCGAGAACAGGTCGATGCCGGTGACCTTGAGCTTGGTCGAGGTCACCGAGCCGGTGTAGCGGCCGATGCCGTAGCCGGCCAGGTGGTTGGCGGCGACCTTGGCCTGCTCGAACAGCGGGGCGACCAGGCCGTAGGCGATGCCGCGGTGGCTGACGCACTCGCCGACGGCGTACACCTTCGGGTCGTAGGTCTGCATGGTGTCGTTCACCACGATACCGCGGTTGCAGTAGATGCCGGAGGATTCGGCCAGCGAATAGTTGGGGCGGATGCCGGCGGCCATCACCACCAGGTCGGCCGGAATCTGCATGCCGCTCTTGAAGCGGATCGCGGCAACGCGGCCGGATTCGCCCTGGATCAGCGCTTCAGTCTGGGTTTCGAGCAGGAACTTGAGGCCCTTGTCTTCGAGCGACTTCTGCAGCATCTTGCCGGCGGTTTCGTCGAGCTGGCGTTCGAGCAGCCAGGGGCCGAGATGGACGACGGTGACGTCCATGCCGCGCAGCTTCAGGCCGTTGGCGGCTTCCAGGCCAAGCAGGCCGCCGCCGATGACGACCGCGTGCTTGTGCAGCTTGGCGGCCTCGATCATCTCGTCGGTGTCCTTGATGTCGCGGTAGCCGATGACGCCGGGCAGGTCGTTGCCGGGAATCGGCAGCATGAACGGCGTCGAGCCGGTGGCGATCAGCAGGCGGTCGTATTCTTCTTCGGTACCGTCCTCGGCGATCACCTTGCGCTTGACGCGGTCGATCGTCTTGATCTGCTTGCCGGTGTGCAGCTTGATGTTGTTGTCCTTGTACCAATCCAGTTCGTTGAGGACGATCTCGGAGATGGTCATTTCGCCGGCCAGCACCGGGGAAAGCAGGATGCGGTTGTAGTTGGGGTGCGGCTCGGCGCCGAAGATGGTGATGTCGTAGTGATCCGGCTTGATCTTCAGCAGTTCTTCGACGGTGCGGACACCGGCCATGCCGTTACCGATCAGGACGAGACGGGGTTTGCTCATGTTAGGGCTCCAACGTTGCGCGCACCTTGCGGTGCAAATTTATTTCAGCGCATGACGTCGTTGCCATCTAACCGTCCCCGTTGACGGTTGATTCGCTGCTTCAGACAGGTTTATTGCAATCCGCGTGCCAAGGGACTACTTCTTTGATTTTTAGTCATTTTTTGCCACCGACCGTAGCACTTGCGCACCACAACGGTGCAGCCGACGCCAACCCGGTGCAATTCCGGCCTCAGTTGCCACCGACCAGCAGTCCGGTCGCTTCGACGGCAACGATGGCCTTGGCCTGGTTGAAATCCTCGGCGTAGCCGCTGGCGAACAGCAGGCAGGCCAGTTGATTGGCGACTGGCTTGGGCAACGGAATCTGCTTGTCCAGAATGCGGCGTATCCATTTCGCGGTACTGACCGCATCCGCGGCATCGGGCAGGTTGGGCAGGGCGCGCAGGCTTTCGTGCTCGGCCCCGAACAGCACATCGACCACGCCGTCGTGGATGAACTCCAGACGCGGCCGCCGTTTCGGATTGGCGAACGGCTCGCCTTCGGTGCCGCGCAGCAGCAGGCCGCGGTCGTTGCGGGCGGCGAGGATGTCGCGCATCAGGTCGAGAAAATCCGGATGCGTCGCCGGCGCGACCTTGACCGCGTCGCCCTCGAAGGGATTGATCAGCTTGACCAGGCTGTGGGCGCTGTTGCGCACGCCCATCCGGCTGCGCAGGGCAAGCAGGCTGTGCATGCCGGGACTGAGGGCGCTGAGCGGCAGGAAAGCGAGGCCGCTCTCGTCAAGGGCGACCTGCGCCTGATGCGTGGAAGCCATCGGCATGATGCCGAGTTCGCGAAAAACCTGCGCGCTATTCACCCGCCCGTAGCCTTCGAGCAGGCCATGGACCAGGACAGGCACGCCAAAGCGCTGCAGCAGCAGGGCCAGCAGCGGCGTCAGGTTGGCTTCCTTGCGGGCGCCGTTGTAGGTCGGCAGGGAGATCGGCCGGACCCGGCCGTGCGGCATGTCGAGCCGGTTGGTCCGGTTGTCCATGGCATCCATGAAGCCGAGCATCTCGTCGAGCGATTCGCCCTTGACTCGCAGGCCGAGGATGATGGCGCCCATTTCGAGATCGGGCACGCCGCCGTCGAGCATGGCGGCGTAGAGCTGCTGTGCGTCGTCGCGCGGCAGATCGCGGGCGCCATCAGCGCCGCGACCGATCTCCTTGATGTACTGTGCGTAGCTCAATATCGCCTCCAGTCCCGTTCAGGCCGCCGCTGCGGTTGTAGTTGCCTGCTCGGCGACCATGCGCTTGATGTCGGGCACACAGGAGCCGCAGAAGGTGCCGCACTTCAGCTTGTTCTGCAATTGCGGCAGATCGGCGCCGGCAGCCAGTTCCTTGCGGATCTGCACGTCGCTGACGTCGGCACATTTGCAGACGATGTTGCGCGGCGCCATGGTGACCGGCGGCTTGGCGGTCGGCGCCAGCGCGAAGCGGATCAGGCTGGCATCCAGTTCGTCCTCGGCCATCGCCTGCTTCAACCAGGTCTGGGCCAGTGTTTCGCCGACCAGGCGGACGCTGAGCAGACGGCCGTCGGCGGCAATCGCCTTTTTGCTGATCTTGCGCACGGCATCGGCGTAGACGATGGCACCTTCGGTGCCGTCGAGCCCGAACAAACGGTCGAGCTCAGCCACCACGTCGTCGCCGACCGGCCCGGCGGCAGCCGCGCGGAAGACGACCAGCGGGCTGCTGCGGCCGTAGAGACCGACCGTGGCATACGGATAGTCGGCCAGCGTGGCGCGGGCCTGTTGCAGCAATTCCAGCGCTGCCGACTGATCGGCGCAACGGCGGACGACGGCCAGCGGATACGGCAGGTTGATTTTCTCGATCTGCACCGCGGCGTGCTTGAGTTCCGGCTGCTTCGAATACGGGTCGGTGGCATCGCAGGCCAGCGCATTGGCGCCCGGCGTCGTCATGAACTGATTGCCCCAGTGCATCGGCATCCACGCCCTGCCCTTGGCCAGCCCGGCGCGCTCGGCGACGCGGACGATCATTTCACCACGGCCGTTGGTCACCCGGGCCAGATCGCCGGACTCCAGACCGCGATGGCGCATGTCGCAGGGATGCATGGCAAGCAGCGGTTCATCTTCGAGGTTGAACAGGCGCGGCACCGTCCCAGTCCGGCTCATGCCGTGCCAGTGGTCGCGCATGCGGCCGGAAAGGAGGCTGATCGGCAGTTCGGGAACCAGCACATCGGCGGTCAGCTTGTGCTCGACGGCGACAAAACGCGCCTTGCCGTCAGCGGTCGGGAAAACGCCGTCCTCGTAGAGACGGACCTTGCCGCCAGCCGCACCTTCCGGATACGGCCACTGCTGCGGCCCCTGCGTTTCGAGCAGGGCATAGGACAGGCCGGTGATGTCGAGGTCGCGACCACGGGTGCTCTCACGGTGCTCGTCGAAAATGGATTCGGCGTCGGCGTATGGGAACAGGCGATCGACGCCGGCGTGATCGAGCTTCTTCCCCAGACGGCGGGCGAAATCGACGACGATCTCCCAGTCGTGACGCGCCTCACCGGGGGCCTGGACGGCGGGCAGGACGCGCGTTATGCAACGCTCGGAGTTGGTCACCGTGCCGTGCTTCTCACCCCAGCCGCTGGCTGGCAGCAGAAGGTCGGCATAGTCGGCTGTATCGGTGTTGCCATAGGCTTCCTGAAGCACGACGTAATCGGCCGCCTGCAGTGCCTCGCGCACGGCGGCCTGATTGGGCAGCGACTGGGCGGGGTTGGTGCAGGCGATCCAGACTGCCTTGATTTCGCCGGTTTTCAGCGCCTTGAACAAATCGACCGCCGACTTGCCGGGCTGGCTGGGCACGAAGGGCACGCCCCAGAAGCGGGCCATCTCGGCCCGATGCGCCGGGTTGGCCAGATCGCGGTGGGCCGACAGCAGATTGGACAGGCCGCCCACCTCGCGGCCACCCATCGCATTCGGCTGACCGGTCAGCGAAAACGGCCCGGCGCCGGGCTTGCCGATCTGGCCGGTGGCCAGGTGCAAGTGGATCAGCGCGGCGTTGTTGTGGGTACCGTGCGCCGACTGGTTCAGACCCTGGCAATAGAGCGAGAGTGCCGCGCCGCTGGAACCGAACCAGCGGGCGGCCTGCAGCAGGTCGGCCGTGGCGATGCCGCAGATGTCGGCGGTGATCGACGGCGGGTAGTTCTTGACGATCTCGCGCAGGGCGTCGAAGCCGGCGGTGTGCGCGGCGATGTAGTCCTCATCGATCAGCCCCTCGTTGATCAGGACATTGAGCATGCCGTTGAACAGGGCGATGTCGGTGCCGGGCTTGATGGGCAGGTGGAGGTCGGCGAACTCGGCGCTTTCAGAGCGACGCGGGTCGGCGACAATAATTTTCAGATCGGGATTGGCCGCCTTGGCATCCTCGACGTAACGGAAGACGATGGGGTGGGCGACAGCCGGATTGGCGCCGGCGATGAAGATCACCTTGGCCTGCAGGATGTCGGCGTAGCTGCAGGGCGGCGCATCGGCGCCGAGCGTCTGCTTGTAGCCGGCGACAGCCGACGACATGCAGAGGCGGGAATTGGTATCGACGTTGTTGGTACCGATCAGGCCCTTGGCCAGTTTGTTGAAGACGTAGTAGTCCTCGGTCATCAACTGGCCGGAGATGTAGAAGGCGACGGAATCCGGGCCATGCCGGCGGATCGTCTCGGCAAAGCGCTCGGCGGCTTGGTCGAGCGCCTCGTCCCAATTCAGGCGCTGCCCGGGTTGGCCGCGCAACGGACGCTGTTCGGGATACTGCAGGCGATAGGTCGGGTTGGCCGTCTGGTTGAGGGTCGCGCCCTTGGTGCACAAACGCCCGCGATTGGCCGGATGGTCGGGGTCGCCGCGCAAGCCGGTGATGACACCATCCTCGGTTTCGATCAGCACGCCGCAACCGACACCGCAGTAGCAACAGGTGGATTTGACTTCAGTTTTCATGATTTTCCTTCCGGCAGGGCTTGAGCAACACCTATGCCATAACGAAAAATCATGGACTTGCATGAAGAAAGGGGAAATCCATCACTGGAATTTCCCCTTTTTGGTGCATCGACCGTAGCATTCGTCCCTATTTGATGCGCTGCAGCTTGGGACGCCCTCCTTCTGGGCGCGGCGGTTCCGGCGGCGGATCGTCAGGCGTGTCATCTGCAACTTCGGGCGCCAAATAGTCCTCATCGGCAAGCACCGCCTCGCCATCAATCTCAAAGGCCATACCGGCGCCATTCTCGCGGGCGTAGATCGCCGAGACCCGCTCGACCGGCACCGACAAGTCGCGCGCCACGCCGCCGAAGCGGGCCTGGAACTCGATGTAATCGTTGCCGATCTGCAACTTGTTGGTCGCGCTCGGACCGAGGTTGAGTACAATCTGCCCATCACGCACAAATTCGCGCGGGACGCGGGTACGCTCGTCAACCTCAACTGCTATATGCGGCGTAAAGCCGTTATCGCAGCACCACTCCCAGAGGGCTCGCAGCAGGTAAGGCTTGGTGGACGGAAGTTCCATGCCTTACTTGCGCATCGCCTTTTCGGACGGCGTCAGCGCGTCGATGAAGCCCTGGCGGCTGAAAATCCGCTCGGCGTATTTCATCAGCGGTGCAGCCGCCTTGCCAAGGTCGATGCCGTAATGGTCGAGACGCCACAGCAACGGGGCAATGGCCACGTCGAGCATGGAGAATTCGTCACCCAGCATGAACTTCTGCTTGTTGAAGATCGGCACGATTTCGGTCAGGCGAGCACGGATTTCCTGACGTGCCTTGTCGGCCGTCTTGCCGTTCTTCTCGATCACTTCCATGAACGAGAAGATTTCGCGCTCCATGCCGACCAGCAGCTGGCGGGCGCGGGCGCGCATGATCGGGTCGGCCGGCATCAGTTGCGGATGCGGGAAACGCTCGTCGATGTACTCGTTGATGATGTTCGGCTCGAACAGGACGAGATCGCGCTCGACCAGAACCGGCACGCGGTTGTGCGGGTTGATCGCGGCCATTTCTTCCGGCTTGTTGAACATGTCGACATCGATGACCTGAAAGTCCATGCCCTTTTCGAACAGGACGATACGGCAGCGATGGCTAAAGGGGCAGGTGGTACCCGAGTAGAGGTTCATCATTTGTGGTAACCCTCAAAATGAGATTCGGCACCGGGGGGTTGGCCGGAGCCAAACCCGCGATGCCGTTAGCCGATCCTTAACGGATCAGTGAATGTCTTTCCAGTATTCCTTCTTCAGCGCGTAGGCGACAACGAAGAGAACAGCCAGGAAGGCCAGAACGAACCAGCCCAGAGTCCGGCGGAACTCCTGCTGCGGCTCGCCCATCCAGACCATGAAGCCGACCAGATCGGAAACCGCCTTGTCGAATTCAGCCGGCGCCATCGAGCCCGGAACAGCCAGCTCCAGCTTGTGCGTTTCGTGATTCAGCACTTGCTGGCCCTGCAGACCGTAGAGGATATGCGGCATGCCGACGTTTTCGAACACCACGTTGTTCCAGCCGGTCGGACGGTTGGCATCACGATAGAAGGAACGCAGATAGGTGTAGAGCCAGTCAGCGCCGGCGGCAGCATTGCCGGCTTCGCCACGGGCTCGGGCGACGATGGTCAAATCCGGCGGCGTTGCGCCGAACCATTGCTTCTGCTCGTCGGAACGGGCAGCAACCGCCATCAGGCCACCGATCTTGTCGGACGTGAACATCAGGTTTTCGCGAACCTGCTGTTCGGTCAAACCAAGATCCATCAGGTTCTTGTAGCGCATGTAGGAAGCGCCGTGGCAGTTCAGGCAGTAATTGACGAACAGCTTGGCGCCGTTCTGCAATGCCGCCTTATCGCTCACCGAACCCGGCCACTTGTCGACGTGGACGTTGCCGCTGCTGGCAAATGCCATGATCGGCGCGAAGAGCAATGCGATCAGGAATTTTTTCATTTTGTGCATCCTCACTTCATCGTCACGCGGTCAGGGACCGGCTTGAACTTGTCCATCCGGGACCACCAGGGCATGCCCAGGAAGAAGCCGAAATAGAACACCGTGCAGACCTGGGAGACCAGTTCGCCCATCGGAGACGGGGACAGGGTGCCCAGATAGCCGAGGATGAAGAAGCAGATCACGAAAATGGTGTACATCGCCTTGGTGATCGGGCCGCGATAGCGGATCGACTTGACCGGGCTGCGATCCAGCCAGGGCAGGCCGGCGAAGATCACGACCGAGGCCCCCATCGCAACCACGCCCCAGAACTTGGCGTCGAGGCCGAAGAAATTCCAGACCATGGCACGCAGGATCGAGTAGAACGGCGTGAAATACCAGACCGGCGCGATGTGCGGCGGAGTCTTCAGCGGGTCAGCCGGGTAGAAGTTCGGCGTTTCCAGGAAGTAACCGCCTCCTTCCGGTGCCCAGAACATCACGGCCGAGAAGACCATCAGGAAGACGACAACGCCGACGATGTCCTTGACCGTGTAGTACGGGTGGAACGGGATGCCGTCGCGCGGGATGCCGTGCTCGTCCTTGTTGGCCTTGATCTCGACACCGTCCGGATTGTTCGAGCCGGTCTCGTGCAGGGCCAGCACGTGAGCAGCAACCAGACCGATCAGCACGAGCGGGAAGGCGATCACGTGGAAGGAGAAGAAGCGGTTCAGGGTCGCATCGCCAACCACGAAGTCGCCGCGGATGATCAGGGAGAGATCACCACCAATGACGGGAATCGCAGAGAACAGATTGACGATAACCTGGGCGCCCCAGTACGACATCTGGCCCCAGGGCAGCAGGTAGCCGAAGAAGGCTTCACCCATCAGGCACAGGAAGATGGCCACACCGAACAGCCAGGTCAATTCACGCGGCTTGCGGTAGGAACCGTAGAGTAAACCACGGAACATGTGCAGATAGACCACGATGAAGAAAGCCGAAGCGCCGGTTGAGTGCATGTAGCGGATCAGCCAGCCACCCGGTACGTCGCGCATGATGTACTCGACGGAGGCAAAGGCCACCGGCACGCCGTTGGCGTTCAGCGCTGCGTCCGGCTTGTAGTGCATGACCAGGAAAATGCCGGTGACGATCTGAATAACCAGAACCAGCAGGGCCAGGGAACCGAAGAAATACCAGAAATTGAAATTCTTGGGGGCGTAGTACTCGGACAGGTGGCCCTTCCACAAGGAAGTCGCCGGAAAACGGGCGTCAACCCACTCCAGCGCGTTGCCGGCCAGCGAGCCGTCGGATTTGTATTTTTCGAAATTGCCAGCAGCCATTTCTTATGCTCCCTTCTTGTCTTCGCCGATCAGGATACGGGTATCGGCGAGATACACGTGCGGCGGCACTTCAAGGTTGGTCGGGGCAGGCTTCGCCTTGTAAACACGGCCGGCGAAGTCGAAGGTCGAACCGTGACAGGGGCACAGGAAGCCTCCCTGCCATTCGCCCGGCATGCCTTCTTCGGCGCCCTTCTTGAACTTTTGGGAAGGCGAGCAACCAAGGTGCGTACAGATGCCGACAACAACCATGACTTCCGGCTTGATCGAACGGGTATCGTTCTTGGCGTAGGCTGGCTGCTGATCCTTGTCGGACTTCGGGTCAGCCACGGCATCGGCCAACTTGGGCAGCGTATCGAGCATGTCCTTGGTGCGATTGATGATCCACACCGGCTTGCCGCGCCACTCGACGGTCATCATCTGACCCGGCTCGAGCTTGCTGATATCGACTTCGACCGGAGCGCCTGCTGCCTTGGCGCGTTCGGATGGAAGCAAACTGGAGACGAACGGCACGAGCGCGGCAACCGCACCCGCCCCGCCCACGGCCGCGGTCGCGACGACCAGACGTCGCCGTCCGCAGTCCACTTTTCCTTGATTGCTCATAACGCTGACCCCTAAAGGAATTGGATGGGATGAAAAATAAACGCTAAATTATACGATATCGGAGCCGCCGATAAAAGGCCGCAGTCACGTGCCGCAGGCCTTGCGCTCTCGCAGGGCCTGTGCCAGCGTACCGCTATCGACGTATTCAAGCTCGCCACCAACCGGAACACCGCGCGCAATTCTCGTCACACCAACCCCCTTGGGCTTGAGCATCGCAGTGATGTAGTGGGCCGTCGCCTCGCCTTCATTGGTGTAGTTGGTCGCCAGAATCACTTCCCTGACCACCCCATCAAGGGCCCTGTTCATCAGGCGATCGAGCCCGAGTTCGCGCGGACCGACGCCATCGAGCGGCGAGAGCCTGCCCATCAGAACATAGTAGAGCCCCTGATAGCTCAAGGTCTGCTCCATCATGTTCATATCCACCGGGGTCTCGACCACACACAACAGGCTTGGATCGCGACGCGGCGACAAGCAGCGCTCACAGATATCCGCCTCGGTAAAGGTGTTGCAGCGCTGGCAATGCCGTATCGCCTGCAAAGCGTGCAAGACCGAATCTCCCAGGCGCTGGGCGCCGGCACGGTCACGCTGCAGCAGATGGTAGGCCATGCGCTGCGCGGACTTCGGCCCCACACCGGGCAGACAGCGCAATGCCTCGATCAGCGATTCAAGACCCGAGGGATTCACTGACTCAGAACGGCAGCTTGAAACCCGGGGGCAGATTCAGACCTGAGGTAAAACCGGACATCTTCTCCTGGCTAAGCGCCTCGCCGCGACGTACAGCGTCATTCACTGCCGCTGCAATCAGGTCTTCGAGCATTTCCCTGTCATCCAGAACGGACGGATCGATACTGACCCGACGAACCTCATGGGCGCAAGTCATCAAAACCTTGACCATCCCGGCTCCGGCGACTCCTTCGACTTCGGTGTCTGCCAATTGAGCCTGGGCTTTCTTCATATTTTCCTGCATTGCTTGAGCCTGCTTCATCAGGCCAGCCAAGCCACCCTTCATCATATTGATTTCTCCGTTAGGTGATTGGTTTAATGGAAGATTCGACGAGCGATGCATCGCAGGACTGAATGACCTCGCGTACAAACGTGTCCTGGGCGATCGCCGTTGCAGCGCGCTCCTGCTGCTCATGACGTTGACGACCCACAGTCACTGCAGGTGTATCAATTTCGTTTTCAGCCAACTCGATGCGCAGCTGGAGCGGGCGTCCGAAGTATTCACTCAAAGCCTGCTGCAGTCTGTCCGGCCCTGGCTTCATTTGAAGATGCCCTTGCCCGGGCGAAAGCCGCAACAGGCATTGCGCTTCCCCAAGTTGTCTCAACTCACAATTCTGCGCCAACTCCCTTGCAAGCCCACTCAAAGGAAGTGCCGCGACGATCTGGTGCCAACTCGCTTCCGGGTCTGAGCCAGTCATGGGCACGGCGGCAACTGCCTCGTTCGCAACAGGCGGCTCCTTGTGGACTGCAACCGGCGGCGCACTCAATACCGTAGCTGTAGCCTGAATCCGCGACTTGGTACGTGGAGCAACGGCATTCACTACATCCGCCACACTGCTGGGACGAAAGGTATGCAGGCGAAGCAGGGTCATCACGAACCCGGCATACTCGTCGGGTGCGGTTGCCAATTCAGCCCGCCCCACATTGACGATCTGGTAAGCCAACTGCACGTACTCCGGGGAAAACGCTGCAGCTAGCGCCATCAAACGATCTCTTTCAGGCTCATCCTCATCGATCGCACCAGGTACGCACTGAGCCACCTGAAGACGCGTCAGCAAGGCACCAAAGTCCTGGAGGGCCGCGGAAAACGAGAGGCTACGAATGGCCAGGTCGGCGGCAACCTGCATCAATGACGATGCATCGCCAGCCTGCAGGGCCTCAAGTATCGCAAACAGGTAATCCTGATCGACCGAGCCTAGCATGCTCCGCACCTGTGACTCCTCGACACGACCCGCACCGTGAGCAATCGCCTGATCGAGCAGAGAAAGCGCATCGCGCATACTCCCCGCTGCAGAGCGCGCAACAAGTCCCAGCGCCGCCGCGTCGAACGGGATAGCCTCGGCCTGCAGAATGTGCGCAAGATGACCGGTAATTGCCACCGCGGGCATCTGCTTCAAATTGAATTGCAGGCAACGCGAGAGCACAGTGACCGGTATTTTCTGAGGATCGGTCGTCGCGAGAATAAACTTCACGTGTTCCGGGGGCTCTTCCAAGGTCTTCAGCATCGCGTTGAATGCCGAATTCGACAGCATATGGACTTCGTCGATCACATATACCTTGAAGCGGCCGCGTGTTGGCGCATACACGGCGTTCTCGAGCAACTGCCGCATTTCATCAACACGGGTATTGGTGGCGGCGTCGACTTCAAGCAAGTCCACAAAGCGGCCGCTATCGATTTCCTGGCAAGCCGAACAAGTACCGCAGGGCGTTGCCGTGATTCCGGCCTCACAATTCAGGGATTTCGCGAGGATGCGCGCCAGGGTGGTCTTGCCGACCCCCCGCGTACCGGTAAACAGATAGGCGTGGTGCAAGCGCTGCTCGGAGAGCGCGTGCGTCAACGCACGGACGACATGCTCCTGCCCAACCAGCGTAGAAAAATTGCGCGGTCGCCACTTGCGCGCAAGAACCTGATAACTCATGCGCTCCACACCAATGCAGAAAATGAAAGTGGCGAGCCTAACCCCCGGCACTTGCAGTAAGTAGCTGTGGCTGCTTCCTTCCGGACCTGACCAGGTTCACCACCCTGCAATGCGGGGAGACCCGCCGAGGCGAATTCTAACACAGGGCATTACCTGCCGCCTCGAATTCGTCGGCATTCTTCGACTGCTACGGTACGCCTTTATTTTCCTGCCAAAAAAAGCCCCAGTCGGTAATCCGACCAGGGCTTTTTGGTGGCGTAAACGGCAAACCCCCGTTACCTGATGGTAACGGGGGTTTGGAATGGGAGTCTGGCGTTGACCTACTTTCGCGAGCGAGATGCTCACTATCATTGGCGCGTTGCTGTTTCACGGTCCTGTTCGGGAAGGGAAGG
>JAGOBB010000022.1 GCA_017983615.1 Azonexus sp. | reverse complement strand
GCCCGGGGCACTTGCAAAGCTGCCAAGGCGATTTATAATGCGCGCCTTTTCCTCGATAGCTCAGTCGGTAGAGCGCCGGACTGTTAATCCGTAGGTCCCTGGTTCGAGCCCAGGTCGAGGAGCCAAAAGCGGCAGTAGCTCAGTTGGTAGAGCGCAACCTTGCCAAGGTTGAGGTCGAGAGTTCGAGACTCTTCTGCCGCTCCAGTTTCCCCTTGCAGCCTTTTCCGGCGACGTCCGGAACCCGCCGGTCGCCTGACGACCTGTCCCGCTGCCCAAAAACTCAAATGCTACGGTCGGCCTGTTTTTTTGCCAAAAACCGAAACCTTGCCTATGCCCCGCGGCCGGTTTGCCGCTTGCGGTACAAGGTGCGCAGGCTGACGCCGAGTCGTTCGGCCAGCCCCGCCTGATCCGCCGTGGCACGTTGCTGGGCCCAGGCCAGATAGCGTTTTTCCAACGTGCCGAGATCGACGATCTCGTTGAGCCTGAAAGCGCCATCATCGCCCGGCCGCGCCGCCGGAATGTCGTCGGCCATGTCGAGCAGCTGCGGCAGGTCGATGCTGTCGCCGTCGGCGAGCAAGGTGGCGCGTTCGATCAGGTTGCGCAGTTCGCGGATGTTGCCGCTGTACCGGCGGCCGGACATCCAGGCCAGCGCCGCCGGCGTGAATTTGCGGCCCGGTTTGCGGTCGACGCGTTCGAGCAGCGAGGCAGCGAGCAGCGGGATGTCCTCGACCCGCTCGTGCAGCGCCGGCATGTGGATCGGGAAGGTATTGATGCGGAAATAGAGGTCGCGGCGAAAGGTCTCGGCTTGGACCATGGCGCGCAGGTCGCGGTGAGTGGCGGCAACCAGGCGGAAATCGGCCGGTAGCCAGTCCAGCCCGCCGACGCGGCGATAGGTGCCGGTTTCCAGCAGGCGCAGCAGCTTGACCTGCTGGGCGAGCGGCAGTTCGCCGATTTCATCGAGGAACAGCGTGCCGCCGGCTGCCGCTTCGACCAGACCCTGCTTGCGGTGGGTGGCGCCGGTGAAGGCGCCCTTTTCGTAGCCGAACAATTCGCTTTCGAACAGCGTTTCGGTCATCCCGGCGCAATCAACTGCAACGAAAGGCCCCTCCTCGCGGGCGCTGGCCTCATGGATGGCGCGAGCGACCAGTTCCTTGCCGGTGCCGGTTTCGCCGAGCAACAGCACCGACGCCGATGAATTGGCGACCCGCAGCACTTTTTCCAGCATGCCCATGAAGGCCGGCGAGCGGCCGACCAGACCCTGCGCCGCGGCCCGGCTGCTGGCCTGGCGGACAACACGCATGGTCTCGACGAAATAGACGATGCTCCCCTGATCGTCGCGGATCGGCGTCGTTTCGACGGCGACATGCTCCTCGCCGCGCGGCGTGTGGTGCAGGTGCAGCACGCGCTGCGGCGCACCGGCTTCGAGGCTCTGCTTGAGCGGGCAGGACTCGCCGGCCTGGTCGCAGGGCACGCTGAAGTGATGCGAGACCTCGTAGCAGGTCCGGCCGGCGACCGGGCGCTCATCGCCGAACTCGCGAAGGTAGGCGGCGTTGGCGGCGACGATCCGGTAATCGAGGTCCATCACGATACGTGGCTCGGGCAGGCCGTCGAGGAAAGAAATCAGTTCGCTCAGGAAGTGCGCGGTCATGTCTATTTTGTCCAGAATGCCATTCGTCAGTGCCAATACTGTCACCAAGCATCGCCAAACTGCAACACGCCCGCCGAGACAAATCAACAACACACTGATTTAAATCATCTTTTTTTAAAAATGATTTCAGGCACGCATCTTGATAACAGTTAACGAGGAAACCGGCGGCCCCTGCTCCTTTCAAGGCATTCTCCTTGCCTGACGAATGGGCAAATACTGGCCGACCAACCTTGTCTGGCGACATTTCCCCCCTTAGTTCGCCCCGCAGGCCTGCTTGATGCCGACAGACAATGCCATGGCAGCCGCGCCGGTTTCCAACCGTCAACCACCCGATCGAGGACCGATGAGCCAGCCCGAAGCCAGTACGCAGCCCGCCAGCGCTGCCCCCGTCTCCTTCTACGAAAAACGCAAAATCATCTACGCCAAGGGCATCCGCGGCTACTTCGACAACTGGCGGATCGCCCTCGTCATCTTCACCCAGCTCCTGTTCTACGTCAGCCCCTGGCTAGTATGGAACGGGCGCCAGGCCATCCTGCTCCACCTGGTTGAACGCAAGTTCTACATTTTCGGCGTCGTCTTCTGGCCGCAGGACGTCATCTACCTTTCTGCCCTGCTGATCGTTTCGGCCTACGCGCTGTTCCTGGTCACCGCCGTCGCCGGGCGACTGTTCTGCGGCTACGCCTGCCCGCAGACGGTCTATACGCAGATTTTCATGTGGATCGAAAACTGGGTCGAAGGCGACCGCAACGCCCGCATCAAGCGCGACAAGGGCCCGCTCGACGCCAACAAGCTGCGCATCAAGGGCACCAAGCACGCCCTCTGGCTGATTTTTTCGCTGTGGACCGGCTTCACGCTGGTCTGTTACTTCACGCCGGTCAACGAGTTGATCAACAACATCCGTACCGGCAACCTCGGCCCCTGGGAGACCTTCTGGATATTCTTCTACGGCGGCTTTACATACCTCTTCGCCGGCTTCATGCGCGAGCAGGTTTGCAAGTACATGTGCCCCTACGCCCGCTTCCAGAGCGTGATGTTCGACCCCGATACGCTGATCATCACCTACGACCCGGAGCGTGGCGAAACGCGCGGGGCACGCAAGAAGGGCGTCGATGCCATGGCAGCAGGCCTCGGTGACTGCGTCGATTGCGGACTCTGCGTGCAGGTCTGCCCAACCGGCATCGACATCCGCAATGGCCTGCAATACGAGTGCATTGGCTGCGCCGCCTGCGTCGACGTCTGCAACCAGGTAATGGAAAAGGTCGGCCTGCCGCAGGGGCTGGTCCGCTACTCGACCGAAAACGCCATGGAGCGCCACCTGACGAAGAAGGAAATCCTCGCCCACATCGTCCGCCCGCGCATCCTGCTCTACACGGCCATCCTCGTCGTCATCACCGGCCTGGCGACGTGGTTCCTCGCCCACCGTATCCCGCTCAAGGTGGACATCATCCGCGACCGCTCGGTACTCGCCCGCGAGGCCGAGGACGGCCGGATCGAGAACGTCTACATGCTGCAGATCATGAACACCGAAGAACGTCCGCACCGCTACCGGATCACAGTCGAAGGCCTGCCAGGTGCCGAAATCGCCGGCATTCCGGAAGTCGACGCGGCCGCAGCCGGGCTGACTTCGTTCAACACCGTCGTCAGCGTGCCACCGGAAGCCGGCAAGACCGGCTCCAACCAGATTCACTTCGAGATTTCAGCGGTCGACAACCCTGACATCAAGGTCCGCGAAAAAGCCGCTTTCCTCCTGCCTCAGTAAATCGAGGCAGACTCCGCTTGGGCGGGAGCCGGTCTCCCGCCTTTTTTTCGTCCGCGCCCGACGTCCTGACTCAAGGATGCGGCTGGAAAATGGCGCCGCTGGCCACGCCACGCGCCGTCCGGTAAAGCGTCATCGTCCAGAAGAAGCAAAGCAGCAGCCAGGCGGCGACGCCGATGGCGAAGGTGCTGCTCCAGCCGAGCAATTTGGTGAGGCGCAGGCTTTCGGCAACGAAGGCGCCGATCGGGAAGGTGAACCCCCACCACGACAGCGCGAAGGGCAGTTGCCCGGCGGCCCGCGCTGACAGCGTGAGCAGGCTGGCCATGACCAGCCACCAGACGCCGAAGCCCCAGACCAGCAGCATCAGCACCGTCGCCACCTCGCGGGCCGCAGGATAGGGCAGCTGCTCGGCGACGTTCATCAGGCTGACTGGAATGACGCCGATCGGCGCCAGATGAATCCACACGGTCGGCGTCAGGATGCCCTGCGCCGGCTTGTGCAGGTATTTGCGGTGCAGGGTCAGGCCGAGCAGGCCGAGATACATCATGCTGCCCGCCCCCAGGCCAATGGCGTTGATGGTCAGCGCCCACTCGCGCAGCGCGCCGTCCATGTGGGCGAGCAGCGGGCCGCCGGCCAATGGCATGACGACGAGACCGACGGCCGGGATGAACTGGGCAGGCGTAACGTGCTCGGCGGCGACATGCTCGCCGCTGAACATGATGAACAGCACCGCGAAACTGAAGGTGAAATGCAGGATCACGCCCAACCACCAGAGCACCATCGCCACCTCGACATGGGGCGTGAAGGTCAGCCACTGGGCCGCCAGCACAAGCAGCGCAATCGAGAAGGTCGGGTAGAAATTGGCCTGCACCGGATGGCGCATCGTCTGCATCGCCGCTGCCGGGAAGCGCAACCAGCGGGTCAGCCAGGGCACGGCGAGCATCGCGAAAAGCACGCTGTTGAACCAGTGCAGCGCTTCGGCCGGCAGCGCCAGTACTGGCCAGCGCAGGGCCAGGCCATGGGTGGTCAGGGCCAGCACGCCGGTGCCCATCACGGCGGCGAACCAGCCGGGGGCAAATGTGCGGGCGATATCGACGAAGCGGGGGTAGGTCATGGGGCCGTTCCTTGTATATTCGTTTTTGCTCATTTTAACGGGCCGACCGTAGCATTTGACTTCCGGCCGCCCAAAACACCCGCCGTTCGGCGATATACTGACCTAAAACAAGACATACCGAAACGGAGACCGCCCGCCGCGCGGGCCACCACGCATGGATGCCCTGTTCCTGCTCGCCGTCGCCACCGTCGTCATCGTCCTGGTGTTCGACTACACCAATGGCTTCCACGACGCCGCTAACATCGTCGCCACGGTGATCGCCTCGCGCGCCATGACGCCGGCCCAGGCGGTGATCATCGTCGGCGTCTTCGAATTCCTCGGCCCGCTGCTCGGCGGCACGGCGGTCGCCAACACCATCGGCAAGTTCGTCGCCCTTGACGGCGTTGCCCCCATCCTCTCGCTCTCCATTCTGCTCTGCGGGCTGATCGGCGCCATCGTCTGGAACCTCGGCACCTGGTACTTCGGCATTCCCTCGTCGTCGTCGCACGCGCTGGTCGGTGGGTTGATCGGCGCCGTCGTCGTCGCCGTCGGTCCCGATCATGTCGCCTGGGGCTTCGCCGAACTGGCCGACGGCCATCTGACCGGCATCGTCAAGGTACTGGCCGCGCTGGTGCTGTCGCCGCTGATCGGCTTCTGGGTCGGTTACCTCGTCCACCGCCTGCTCACCGCCCTGCTCGTCGCTGCCAACCCGGCCGCCAACGCCCGGCTGCGCGGCCTGCAATACGTCACCGCCGCCGGCCTGGCCTTCTCGCACGGCGCCAACGACGCCCAGAAAAGCATGGGCATCCTGACCCTGGTGCTGTTGCTCGGCGGCTTCATCCCGACTTTCGAAGTGCCCTTCTGGGTCATGCTCGCCTGCGCCACTTCCATTACGCTCGGCATAATGTCCGGCGGCTGGCGCATCGTCCGCACGCTCGGCTTCGCGATCTACCGCGTCCGCCCGATCCACGCCCTTGGTTCGCAACTAACCTCGGCGGCCGTGATCATGGCCGCCTCCATCGGCGGCGCCCCGGTCTCGACCACCCACGTCGTCGCCACCTCGATCATGGGCATCGGCGCCTCCGAGCGCCCGCGCGCCGTGCGTTGGGCCAAGGCCAAGGACATCGCGATGACCTGGCTGATCACCATTCCCGGCGCCGCCATCGTCGCCATCCAGGCTTACGCCCTGGTCCATCTTTTCCTCGGAGGCACGCCATGAGCGAAGCACCCAGCCCCTCGGTCTTCCGCCGCCTGTTCGACCGCGTTTTCCCGAAAATGCCGGATTTCTTCTCGCTGCTCACCGAGCAATGCCAGCACGTCGGCGTCACCGCCGGGCGGCTCGTCGAATTCATGGAAACCGGCGACGCCACCGTCGGCCAGTTGATCCGCCAGGACGAACACGAAGCCGACCGCGTCAAGATTCGCAACCTGCACACGCTGAACGAAGCCTTCTCGACACCGATCGACCGCGAAGACCTCTACCGAGCCATCATCGACCTCGACGAAATCGTCAATTACTGCAAGACCACGGTCAGCGAAATGGAAGTCCTCGGCCTGGCCCCCGACAAGCACTGCCTGGAAATGGCCATGCACATCAAGCTCGGCACCGATGCGCTGTCCCAAGGCTATTCTCGGCTCGCCAAGGAACCGGCCGCCGCCGCAGCCGACGCCGACGCCGCGCGCAAGGCCGAACGCCGGGTCGAAAAAAACTACCGCCGCGCTATCGCCGAACTCTTCGTCGGCGACGACTACATCCACATGTTCAAGCGCCGCGAAATCTACCGCCACCTGTCCAACGCCGCCGACCGCATGGCCAACTGCGCCAACACGCTGCATGACATTGTCGTCAAGATGTGCTGAAACCATGCTGAAAACCGTCGCCCGCGGCCTGCTCAAACTATTCGGCTGGACCGTGATCGAACCGCCAGAACGGCCAGCCTGCGCCGTGCTCGTCGGCTACCCGCACACCTCGAACTGGGATGGCTTCATCGCCCTGTTCACCAAACTGGCCCTTGGCCTCGACGCCCACTGGGTGGGCAAAAGCTCCTTGTTCCGCGGGCCGCTGGACTGGATATTTCGCCGGCTCGGCGGCATCCCGATCAGGCGTGACGTGCGTAACGGCTTTGTCGCCGAGATGGCCGCGCAATTCGCCGCCAACCCGAACTTCCTGCTGGTCATCGCGCCGGAGGGCACGCGCAGCCTGACTGCCGGCTGGAAAAGCGGCTTTTACCGCATCGCTCTGGCCGCCAAGGTACCCGTCGCACTCGCATTCATCGATTACTCAAGGCGTGAAGTCGGCATTCTCACCTACCTGACGATGACCGCCGACCCAGCCACCGACATCGCCGCCATCGCCGCGCACTACAAGGACCGGCAAGGCAAACACCCCGAGCTCGCCGCGCCGATCCGCTGGCTGGACTGAGCCAAAGCAGGCAACTCAAATCAATTTCAATTTTGGCCCTTTTTTCCGGCCGACCGTAGCATTCCGCCACAGCCCTCATTTGCCCGGCTAAAATCCCGTTATCATGCAAATCGACACCTTCCTTGCCCGCTGGCGGGCGGCCGGCGGCTCAGAGCGCGCCAATTACCAGCTTTTCATCGCCGACCTCTGCGCCCAAGTGGAGGTGACCACCCCCAAGCCAGCCTGTGAAGACACGCGGGAAAGCGCAGCTTCGGGGTCGGCTAACGTGAGCAGAGCGAACGTTAAGCCGCGCAGCGGCGGCCAGAGCCACAAGGCCTACGTCTATGAGCGCCGCGCCGTCTTCCATCGCGGCGACGGCAGCATCAGCCCCCGCCAGCCTTACTGGAAAACACCTGCTGCGCGGATAAAATCAACATCGACGCCGAACGCGGATGACGGTTCGCAGTCGAACTGGGCATAAGGTCAATTCGCCGAGGGGGGAATCCGATGACCAACATGAACGAACGCCGCGCACCCTGCGACCGCCGCAATGACGACGCCGGCCCGCCACACGGCTGGAAGGATAGGCGCCGGCGGACGGAACGGCGGATTCCCGAGATCAGGGAACAGGCGATTTCCGAGGACGACTGGGAGCGCTACTTCGGCAACCGCGCCGCCGCGGCGCCCACTACGGACACGGCAGCAGAAAGCGAGGCCGCGGCAGACGTTTTCGACCGGGCGCGCAACTGACCTGCGTGCGCCTTATTCGGCGACCACTTCCACCGTTTCGCCGGCAAAGCCGACGACCTGACCCGGTCTGATTTTTGCCCTTTTTCGGGTATCGACCGTAGCATTCACCGTCACCCGCCCCTCGGCGATGGCGGCATGCGCCGCACCGCCGGAGTCGCACAGGCCGGTGGCCTTGAGCAGTTGGTCGAGCTGGATGTACTCGCCGCGCACGGCAAAGGTGATGCTCACGATAATTCTCCGATCAGGATCAGATGCACCCGGCAGGGCCCGTGGGCGCCGAGGACGATGGTTTGTTCGATGTCGCCGGTGCGCGATGGCCCGGAGATGAAATTGACGGCGCGTGGCAGGTCGCCACACTCGGCGCGAAGCAGCGCGAAGGCGTCTTCCATGGTGGCGACGATGCGCGCCACCGGGACCAACGCGATGTGCGTTTCCGGCAGCAGGCTGACCGTGGCCGGCGTTTGCGGGCCGGACAGGAGCAGCAGCGTGCCGGTTTCGGAGATGGCGCAAAAACAGCCGGAAATGCCGACCATGTCGGCATCGACGGCGCCCCGTGTCGCCACGTCGAGGCCAGCCGCCGGCCAGTCCAGCCCGCCGAGTTCAGGCGTCGCCACGGCCTGCCGGCCAAGGCCGTTGGCCGACAGGTAGTCGGCCACTGCCGCCGGCACGTCGGCCAGCGCGGAAACGGCCGCGACGGTGCTGGCCAGATATTCCGCCTTGCTCCGAAAACGGTCGACCGGATCGCCCGCCCGAGACGGTTGCGGCCCGGCCGCCCGGGCGTTCAGCCAGGCTTCGACCACCGCCCGGCGGCCGGCGAAATCGGCCTTGCCAACACCGGCGCGGACGCGGCCGAGGATTTCGTCGCGGGCGCTCATGCCACCCGGTTCTGCGGCGAGCCGGCCGCGAAGGCTTCGATGTTGGCGATCAACTGGTCGGCCAGCGTCTGCATGGCCGGCCGGCTGGACCACGCGACATGCGGCGTGAGCAGGAAATTGGGCAGGGCGAGCAAATCTGGATCGAGCAGCGGATGCCCTACCGGCGGCGGTTCGACAGTGACCACGTCGAAACCGGCGCCGGCGATCCAGCCTTCCTTGAGGGCGCGGACCAGCGCCGCCTCGTCGACGATGCCGCCGCGCGCCGTGTTGATCAGCAGGGCCGAACGCTGCATCGCGCGCAGTTCCGGCTCGCCGATCAGGCCGGTGGTTTCCGGCGTCAGCGGGCAATGCAGGCTGATCGCGTCGGCCGTCGCCAGCACTTCGGCGAAGGCGGTGTAGCCGGGACGAACGACGGCCGCACCCTTGTGTTCGGCGCGCAGCACACGCATGCCGAAGGCTTCGGCCAGCCGCGCCACGCCGTTGCCGAGCGTGCCGCTGCCGATCAGGCCGAGCGTCGCGCCGTGCAGATCGCGGATCGGGTGGTCGAACAGGCAGAACTGTTCGGCGCGCTGCCAGGCACCGGCCTGCAGCGTTTCGCGCCAGGCAACGAGGTTGCGCGAAAGGGCCAGCAGCAGGGCCATGACGTGTTCGGGCACAGTGTGTTCGGCATAGCCGCGGATGTTGGAGACAACGATGCCGCGCGCCCGGCAGGCTTCCAGATCAACGTTGTTGGTGCCGGTCGCCGAGATGGCGACCATTTTCAGGGCGGGCAGCGCGGCGATGGCGGCGGCTCCAAGCGGCACCTTGTTGGTGATCGCGATGTCGGCCCCGGCCAGTCGCTCGACGACCTGGGCGGCCGCCGTTTTCGGGTAATCGACCCACTCGTGGGCGAAGGACGGCCGCCGCATGTCGGCGACGACCGATTCGCTTTCGAGCTGGACGATGCGCAGCATCAGGCCGCTTTCAGCTCGAACGGCACGCCGGCCGCCTCGGCAATGGCGCCGACCTGGACGCCGAGCGCCGGCTGGCCGTGGTAGACGAGCCGGTCGATGCCGGCCGCGCAGAGGCCTTCGATGGCCGCCGTGTCGCCCTGCAGCAGGTTGAGCACACCGGCCGGCCAGTTGGCCCGGGCCGAGAGTTCGCACAGCGCATAGATGGCCGACGGAGCCTTCGGACTCGGTTTGACGACCACGGCCGCCCCGGCCATCAGGGCCGGCGCGATGGTTTCGGCAAAGCCGGCGAGCGGCCGCGTGGCGTCCAGCACCAGCCCGAACACCCCGGTCTGCCCGACGCTGGCGCCGTGCAATGCCTCCACGGCCGCCGCCACTTCGGCCTTCGCCCGCTCGTCGTCGAAGCCACAGTCCTGGGTCAGCAGTTTGGCGAAATGACCGGCGTAATTGTCCAGCGCGTCGGCCAGACCGGACAGGCAGACGCGGCGTGCCGGCATGCCCATCATCGCCCAGCCGGGTTGCGCCGCAAGCGCCGCCTTGACGGCCTCGGCCGCTTCGCCGGCACCGCACAGCGGCACGCGGCGGATGGCTTCGCCGGTGGCCGGATTGGTCACGGTGTAGAAGGCGTCGGTGACGGTCAAAAAGGCGTGGCCGTTGATCCACATCGGGATGGCCTGCGGGCCTTCGGGGGCGAATTCCATGCTCAAGCTCTCTTTCGTGCTTTGTAAAGTTCGTGAAACGTGCGGGCGGAGGATACCGGCAAATCGCGTCCGGCGGTCCACTCGGGAAGCAGCCCGAAAACGCGGATGCGGCCTTGACCATCGGCCAGCCAAGTGAGGTAGCGGGCGGCGCGGCGGGCCAGCCAGCGATACAGCGCCGGCCGGGCGGCCAGCCAGCCCCAGGCCTTGAGGGCGAGGCGCTCCGACCGCGGGCGCAGGCGGCGCACGACCTGTTCTTCGCGCAGGCGGTGCATCAGGTCGGGCAGCGGGATATCGACCGGGCAGACAACGCCGCACTGGTTGCAGCCGGTGCTGGCGTGCGGAAGGTCGAGGGCGTTGTCCAGTCCGGTCAACAGCGGCGTCAGCACCGAGCCCATCGGGCCGGGATAGACCCAGCCGTAGGCGTGGCCGCCGAGCGAGAAATAGACCGGGCAGTGGTTCATGCAGGCGCCGCAGCGGATGCAGCGCAGCATGGCTTCGCAGTCCGAGCCGAGCAGCTTGGCACGGCCGTTGTCGACCAGGATGAAGACTGTCTTTTCGGGGCCGTCGAGGTCGCCGTCGCGTTTGGTGCCGGTCAGCAGCGAGACGTAGTTGGAGATCGCCTGGCCGGTCGCCGAGCGCGGCAGCAAGCGCATCAGCGTCGCAAAATCCTCCAGCGTCGGGACCAGTTTCTCGATGCCGGTGATCACGACATGGACGCGCGGCAGCGTCGTCACCATGCGGCCGTTGCCTTCGTTGGTGACCAGCGCCGCGCTGCCAGTTTCGGCGATCAGGAAATTGGCGCCGGAAATGCCCATCTCGGCGCTCAGAAAATGCTGGCGCAGCACGGCGCGGGCTTCGCGGGCCAGGTCGGGGATGTCGGCCGAAGTGCGCGTTTCAATGGGCCGGCCATGCTCTTTCGCAAACAAGGCCTCAACTTCGCCGATGGTCTTGTGCACGGCCGGGGCGATGATGTGCGAGGGTTTCTCGCCGGCCAGCTGGACGATATATTCGCCGAGATCGGTCTCGACCGGCCGGATGCCGGCGGCGGCCAGCGCCGCGTTGAGGTCTGCTTCCTCGGAAAGCATCGACTTGGATTTGGTCGCCTTGGTCACGCCCTCGCGTTGTGCAATTTCAACGACCAGCCGAGCCGCCTCGGCGCCGTCGCGCGCCCACAGCACGTCGGCGCCGGCAGCCGTGGCACGCTCCTCGAAGATGGCCAGCCAGACATCGAGATCGGCCAAAATTCGATTTTTGATGTTTTTGGCGGCCGACCGTAGCATTTCGAATTCCAGGCCATCTTCGGCCAGGCTGTCCAGGCCCTTGCGCCGCTTGGCGACGAACAGCGGTCGCGCCTTGCGCAAGGCGCCCTGGAGCACGACATCCTTTAGCTTTTCGCCGGCCCGCGCATGGAAGCGCATCGCCTGCCAGGTGCGTGCCTGGCCCATCAGGATTCGCCCTCGCCGGCCAGCACTTCGGCGATGTGCAGCACACGGGTCGTTTCGTCGCCCCGGCGGCGCAAACGGCCTTCGATATTGATCAGGCAGCCGAGATCGCCGCCGACCACGGCATCGGCCCCGGCGGCGGCGATGGCGTCGCACTTGCGGTCGACGATCTGCGTCGACACGGCGCCGAACTTGATCGAAAAAGCGCCGCCAAAGCCGCAGCATTCCTCGCAGTCGGCCATTTCCTTCAGCGTCAGCCCGCGCACCCTGGCCAGCAACTCGCGCGGCTGGTCCTTGATGCTCAGCCCGCGCAGGCCCTTGCAGGAATCGTGGTAGGTCACCGTGCCATCGAACGCCGCCGCCACCGCAGATACTTTCGCCACCTCGGCCAGAAAGGCGGTTAATTCACTGACCCGCCCGGCAAGCACCGCGGCACGAGGCCCCCAGACGGGGTCGTCGGCCAGCAATCGGGGATAGATGTTGCGGATCTGGTCGGTGCAGGAACCGGACGGAATCACCACGGCATCGTAGCCCTCCAGCTCGCTGATCGCCTTCATCGCCAGCTCGACGGCAAGCGGCCGGTCTCCGGCACTCCAGGCTGGTTGTCCGCAGCAGGTTTGCCCCTCCGGCACAACGACCTCGGCGCCGGTCGCTTCGAGCAGGCGCAAGGCGGCAAAGCCGACGGACGGGCGCATCAGGTCGACCAGGCAGGTAACGTAGAGGGCCAAGCGCATGCTAATATTGCGGCGCACAAGAAACGAAGTGGCTAATGCTACTCAAACCCCACCCATAAAGGAAATCAGTTGTCCGAAGCTGCCAGCGGGCCGGCCAAAGCGCCCGGCACCATCCAGGTCATCGAGCGCATGATGTCGCTGCTCGACGCCCTCGCTGCCTCCCCGGATGCAGCCAGCCTGAAGCAACTGGCCCAGGCCACCGAACTCCACCCATCGACCGCCCACCGCATCCTGGCCGCGATGAGCGCAGCCCGCTTCGTCGAACGGCAGGACGCCGGCACCTATCGCCTCGGCATCCGCCTGCTCGAACTCGGCAACATCGTCAAATCGCGGATCAGCGTCCGCGAAGTGGCCCTGCCCTACATGCAGGAACTGCACGAAAAAATCGGTGAGGCAATCAACCTCGGCGCCCGCCACGACGACGAAATCGTTTATCTCGAACGCACCTCGTCCGGCCGTGCCCTGGTCCGCGTGGTCTATCTGGTCGGCGGCCGCGCCCCGCTGCACCTGACCTCGCTCGGCAAGCTCTTCCTGGCTGCCGAAGGCCCGCAGAAAGTCCGTGACTACGCCAAGCGCACCGGTCTGCCCGGCAAGACACCGCATTCCATGACCACCCTGGCAGCGCTGGAAAAGGAACTCGACAAGATTCGCCGCCACGGCATCGCCTACGACGACGAGGAAGCCGAACTCGGCCTCAAGTGCGTTGCCGCGCCGATCCACGACGACGAAGGCCATGTCATCGCCGCCATGTCGGTTTCCGCCCCGGCCGACCGCCACGACCCGGACTGGGCGCGGCAGGTCAAGCAGACAGCCGACGCCGTCTCCAAGGCCCTCGGCTACCTCGGCCCCAAAAAGTAAAGGCCGCTCGCGGCGGCCTTTTGAGGTGGGTTCGTCCGATCAGGCCGAACGCCGGGTCTGCGCCGAGCCCAGACCAGCACTTTCCATCCAGCGCTTGATCCGGTTGGCATCACCGACCCGGGTCATCTTGCCGTTCGAGTCAAGCAGCACGATGACCACCGGCTTATCGGCCACGCGGGCCTGCATGACCAGGCAACGCCCGGCTTCCGAGATGTAGCCCGTCTTCGAGACGCCGATTTCCCAGTTGTCGTTGCGCACCAGTGCGTTGGTATTGCCAAAGTCGCGGATGCGGCCGTTCAGTTCCAGCTTGGCCTCAGCCGTCGTCGAATAGTGCCGGATTTCCGGATATCGCGCGGCGGCGGCCACCATGCGTGCCAGATCGTGGGCCGTCGAAACGTTGTTGCTGGACAGGCCGGTCGGCTCTTCAAAACTGGAGTTGACCATGCCGAGCGCCTGCGCCTTGCGGTTCATGGCCTGAACAAAGGCCGGCATACCGCCCGGATAATGTCGCCCCAACGAGTGCGCGGCGCGATTCTCGGACGACATCAGAGCGAGCAGCATGGCCGTTTCACGCGTCATCGTCGTCCCCACCGGCAAGCGCGAACGCGTGCCCTTGAGGCCATCGACATCCTCGTCGCCAATGCTGATCACTTCCTGCAGATCGAGCTTGGCATCGAGCACCACCATGGCGGTCATCAGCTTGGAAATGGAGGCGATCGGCACGACCAGATCCGGTTGCTTTTCAACGATGGCCTGACCGGTGTTCTGGTCGATGACCAGCGCCGACGCCGAATAGAGTGCCAGACGACCCGGGTCGATATCCATCATCGCCACATGGCGAACGGCTTTCCGGGACGGCGTGGCCTTGGCGTGCACGCCCAGCGACTCGCGGGAATTCGCAATTTTCTTCGAGGCAGAGGCTTTGCCGGCGGCGGATACGCTACGGCGATCTGCTGACTTGGCGGCCACAGGTGCTTTCTTGGCGGCCTTGGCAGCGGTCTTCTTGCTGGCACTCTGCTGGTCGACCTTCTTGGTCGCAGCAGACAAGGGCGCATTCAAACCCAGCCCCAACAAGGCGCCAACCAACAGGGCGGCCTTCAAATTCTGTTTCATTCTACATCTCCTGCCAACGTGCCCGGATTTTATCCCAGTTTAGCAGGAGATGAAGAAAATTCAATAAAAATAGATAGATAGAAAATCAAATTAAAGCAACTACTTACACTGCATCGACCACAGTCAGCGCCGTCATGTTGACGATGCGGCGCACGGTGGCCGTCGGCGTCAGGACATTGACCGGCTTGGCAGCACCCAGCATGATCGGGCCGATAGTCAGGTTGTCACCGGCCGCCACTTTCAGCAGATTGAACGAAATGTTCGCCGCATCAAGGGTTGGCATGATCAGCAGGTTGGCCTGCCCCTTGAGGCGGGAATTCGGGAAAGCAGCCTGACGGATACGCTCGTCGAGCGCTGCGTCGCCATGCATTTCGCCCTCAACCTCCAGATCCGGTGCCCGTTCGTTCAAGCGAGTGAGGACTTCGCGCATTTTCTGCGAAGTTGGCGTGTCCTCGGTGCCGAACGTCGAATGCGAGAGCAGGGCCACCTTCGGCTGAATGCCGAAGTTGCGGATCTCCTCCGCGGCGAGCAGCGTCATGTCGGTCAGTTGCTCGGCCGTCGGATCGTAATTGACATAGGTGTCACCGATGAAGACCGTGCGCCCCGGCAGCATCAGCAGGTTCATCGCGTAGTAGCGATCCAGCCCGGCTTGAGTGCCGATCACGCTTTGCACGTATTCGCGATGCGTCTCGTGGCGTCCAAAGGTGCCGCAGATCAGGCCGTCGGCGTAACCCAGACGGACCATCAGCGCGCCGTAAAGCGTGGCCCGGCGACGCACTTCCCGGCGTGCGTAGTCCGGCGAAACGCCCTTGCGCTCCATGATCCGGTGATAGGTCGTCCAGAATTCCTCGTAATGCGCATCGAAGAAGTCGCAGCCATCGGCATAGACCACTTCGAAATCCTCGCCTTCGCGGATACGCAGACCGGCCGTCTCGATCCGCCGATTGATCTCGTCCGGTCGGCCGATCAGGATCGGCCAGGCGATGCCTTCGTCACGCACGACCTGGATGGCGCGCAGGACGCGCTCGTCCTCACCTTCGGCAAAGACAATGCGCTTGGGCGCCAGCCGGGCCTGCGAGAAGACCGGCTTCATGATCATGCCGGAGTGGTAGACGAATTCGTTCAGGCCCTGGATGTAGGCATCCCAGTCCTTGATCGGCCGGGTCGCCACCCCTGAATCCATACCAGCCTTGGCAACCGCGGGGGCGATCTTGACGATCAGGCGCGGATCGAAGGGATTGGGAATCAGGTATTCAGGACCAAAGCTGGCCACCTTCTCGCCGTATGCGCGAGCTGCGACTTCCGACTGTTCGGCGCGAGCCAGTTCGGCAATGGCCCTGACGGCGGCCATTTTCATTTCTTCGGTAATCGTCGTCGCCCCGACATCGAGGGCGCCGCGGAAGATGAACGGGAAACAGAGGACGTTATTGACCTGGTTCGGGTAATCCGAGCGACCGGTGCAGATGATCGCATCGTCGCGCACGCTCTTGACCAGCTCCGGGGTGATTTCCGGGGTCGGGTTGGCGAGCGCCATGATCAGGGGGCTGGCAGCCATTTTGGCAACCATCTCGGGCTTCAGCACGCCGCCAGCCGAGAGCCCAAGGAATACATCGGCGCCCTCGATGATCTCGCCGAGTGTGCGGGCCTCGGTCTTCTTGGCGTAGCGCGCCTTGATCTCGTCCATCTCTTCGACGCGGCCTTCATAGACGACGCCCTTGATGTCGGTGACCCAGATGTTCTCGACAGGGGCACCGAGCATGACCAGCAAGTCAAGGCAAGCCAGCGCGGCAGCGCCGGCGCCGGAGGTGACGATCTTGACCTTGGCCAGGTCCTTGCCAATCAGGTGCAGGCCATTCAGGATGGCGGCGCCGACGACGATGGCCGTACCGTGCTGGTCGTCATGGAAGACCGGGATTTTCATCCGTTCGCGCAGCTTCTTCTCGATGTAGAAGCATTCCGGCGCCTTGATGTCTTCCAGGTTGATACCGCCGAATGTCGGCTCCAGCGAGGCGATGGTGTCGATCAGTTTGTCCGGATCGCGTTCGTCGATTTCGATATCGAAGACGTCGATGTTGGCGAACTTCTTGAACAGCACCCCCTTGCCTTCCATGACCGGCTTGGCCGCGAGCGGGCCGATCGGGCCGAGACCAAGGACCGCAGTGCCGTTGGTGATGACACCGACCAGATTGGCGCGCGAGGTCAGCGTGCTGGCTTCGCGCGGATCAGCGACGATTTCTTCGCAGGCAAACGCCACGCCGGGCGAATACGCCATCGACAGGTCGTACTGGTTGGTCAGCTGTTTGATCGGGGTAACTGAAATCTTGCCGGGCTTGGGTTCGCGGTGGTAGTAGAGCGCGGCTTCGCGTAATTGGCGGGAATCCATGTTTGTCTCCATTTCGTATTATGAAATCACATCTCGAATCACGGAATATGGTAGCACGCAAAACCGCTTCCACCACCCCCGGAAAACACTTAGACACG
The DNA here is from genome assembly GCA_017983615.1 of Azonexus sp. Classification (GTDB taxonomy): domain Bacteria; phylum Pseudomonadota; class Gammaproteobacteria; order Burkholderiales; family Rhodocyclaceae; genus Azonexus. The sequence continues at coordinate 10,198 of JAGOBB010000022.1, read as the reverse complement.
CAAAGTCAAGTAGATGTTTACCCTGAATTGATGCATAATTACGCGCTTCCCAGCCGACGGCCCCTCGCCGCTCGAAGTCTTGGTGGCAGCTCCCGGCGACTGGCGTAAAGTTTATCTATTTCAGTAACTTGGAGAGAGACATCGCCATGACCGCACCGCTGAACGCGCCCGATTACGTTAAACATGAAGGCCTGAAGAAATGGGTCGCCGAAATCGCCGCCCTGACCCAGCCTGATCGTATTCACTGGGCTGACGGTTCGCAAGAAGAGTATGACCGCCTGTGCGCCGAAATGGTAGAGGCCGGCACCCTGATCAAGCTGAACGAAGCAAAGCGCCCGAATTCTTACCTCGCCTTCTCGGACCCGTCCGACGTCGCTCGCGTCGAGGACCGTACCTACATTTGCTCCGCAAAAAAAGAAGACGCCGGCCCGACCAATAACTGGGAAGAGCCTGCCGTCATGCGTGAGACGCTGAACGGCATCTTCAAGGGCTGCATGAAGGGCCGCACGATGTATGTGATCCCCTTCTCGATGGGTCCGCTCGGTTCTCCGATCGCCCACATTGGCGTCGAGATTTCCGACTCCGCCTACGTGGTCGTTAATATGCGCACGATGACCCGCATGGGCAAGAAGGTGTTCGACGTACTCGGCGCCGATGGGGAGTTCGTTCCCTGCGTGCACACCGTCGGTGCCCCGCTCGAACCGGGCCAGCAGGATGCCAAGTGGCCCTGCAACCCGACCGTCAAGTACATCGTCCATTACCCGGAAACCCGCGAAATCTGGTCCTACGGTTCCGGCTACGGCGGCAACGCGCTGCTCGGCAAGAAGTGCTTCGCACTGCGCATCGCCTCCAACATGGCGCGCGACCAGGGCTGGCTGGCGGAACACATGCTGATCCTCGGCGTTGAATCGCCGGAAGGCGAAAAGTCCTACGTCGCCGCCGCCTTCCCGTCGGCCTGCGGCAAGACCAACTTCGCCATGCTGATCCCGCCGAAGCCGCTCAATGGCTGGAAGATCACCACCATCGGCGACGACATTGCCTGGATCAAGCCGCGTGTCGATAAGGACGGTGTCACCCGCTTCTACGCCATCAACCCGGAAGCCGGTTTCTTCGGCGTCGCTCCGGGCACCTCGGAAAAGACCAACTTCAACGCGCTGGCCACGTTGAAGGAAAACATCATTTTCACCAACGTCGCGCTGACCGACGACGGCGATGTGTGGTGGGAAGGCCTGACCAAGGAAGCCCCGGCTCACCTGATCGACTGGCAGGGCAATGACTGGACACCGGAAGATGGCAAGGCTGGCAAGAAGGCCGCTCATGCCAATTCCCGCTTCACCGCCCCGGCCAGCCAGTGCCCGTCGGTCGACAGCGCCTGGGAAGATCCGGCTGGCGTGCCGATTTCTGCCTTCATTTTCGGCGGCCGTCGCGCCACCACGGTGCCGCTGGTTTACCAGGCATTCAACTGGAACTACGGCGTCTACATGGCGGCCACCCTCGGTTCCGAAACCACTGCTGCCGCCTTCGGCCAGCAGGGCGTCGTCCGTCGCGACCCGTTCGCCATGCTGCCGTTCTGCGGCTACCACATGGGTGACTACTTCAACCACTGGCTGAAGATGGGCAAGACCGTCGATGCCACGCCGAAGATTTTCTGCGTGAACTGGTTCCGCATGAACGAAAAGGGCGAATTCATGTGGCCGGGCTTCGGCGACAACATGCGCGTCCTGAAGTGGATCGTCCAGCGTTGCAAGGGTACCGTCGCTGCCAAGGAAACCGTCCTGGGTTGGATGCCGAAGTTCGAGGACATCGACTGGACCGGCCTCGACATCAACAAGGCTGATTTCGAAGCCCTGAGCACCATCGATGCCGATGCCTGGAAATCCGAACTGGCCGGCCACAAGGAGTGGTTCGACAAGATGGGCGAAAAGATGCCGCGCGAACTCGTGCTCAAGCGCGAACTGTTCGAAATGGGCATCTTCAAGGACGCTGCATAAGCCGCGCCTGAGCGATAATCGAACGGCCACCTGCGGGTGGCCGTTTTGTTTTGGAGAACGCCATGTATCGCCCCGCCAGCCGCCTTGCCGACATCGAACCCTTCCATGTGGTTGAACTGCTGACCCGCGCCCGTCAGCTGGAAGCCGAGGGCCGCGACATCATTCACATGGAAGTCGGCGAGCCCGACTTCCCGACGCCCGAGCCGATCGCAAATGCTGCGGTCGATGCCATAAAAGGGGCAAAAACGCTGTACACCCAGGCTCTCGGCTTGCCGGAACTGCGTCAGGCAATTTGCGACTTCTACGGCCAGCGCTATGGCGTGACCGTTCCAGCCAGCCGCATCGCCTTGACCAACGGCGCATCCGGCGCGCTGAACCTGGCCTTTGCCTGCCTGGCCGAACCGGGCAGGGAATGGCTGCTGACGGACCCCGGCTATCCGTGTAACCGCCACATTCTGCGCGCCTTCGAAGGGCGGCCGCAAAACATCCCGGTCGGCCCCGACACGAACTTCCAGCCGACGCCAGCACTGCTGCGACAGCACTGGAAGCCAACGACCGCCGGCTTGCTCGTCGCCTCCCCGGCCAACCCGACCGGCACCCTGCTGTCTTTACCGGAAATCACGGGGCTAGCCGAAGTGTGTCGCGAGAAAGGCGGCCATTTCCTGGTCGACGAGATCTATCACGGCCTGACCTATGAAACCGACGCCCCTACCGCCTGCGCCGCGGGAGACGACATCTGGGTCATCAACAGCTTCTCCAAATATTTCCAGATGACCGGCTGGCGGCTGGGCTGGATGGTCGTTCCTGAGGCTTACGTGCGCGACGTCGAAAAGCTGGCGCAGAATCTGACGCTGTGTCCGTCGACTCCGGCCCAGTACGGCGCGCTGGCAGCCTTCGAGCCGGAAACCATCGCCATCCTCGAAAGCCGGCGTGCCGAATTCCGCCGACGCCGCGACTTCCTTGCGCCGGCGCTGGAGCAGATCGGCTTTCGCGTCACGGCCCGGCCGGAAGGCGCGTTCTACCTGTATTGCGACTGTTCGGGGCTGGCCGACGACAGCTTCAAACTGGCCGTCGATCTGCTGGAGAAGGCCGGCGTCGCCGCCACGCCTGGCCTCGATTTCGGCAACAACCAGCCGGAAAAGCACATCCGCTTTGCCTACACCACCGGTGTGGACCGGCTGGCCGAAGCCGTCGACCGCCTAGCCCGCTACTTCGGCCGGTAAATCCAGCCCGGGAGCGTGGGCGCGTACGGCCGCCCAGTCAAAATAGGGACCGGGATCAGTCTTCCGGCCCGGCGCGATATGGCAATGGCCGGCAATGGTCGTGATCGGGTAGCGCTCGCGCAAGGCGTCGAGCAACGGCCACAGCGCCGCATATTGCTCTGCCGTGTAGGGCTGGTTGTCTGAACCTTCCAGCTCGATGCCCACCGAGTAGTCATTGCAGTTGTCGCGCTCGCACCAGCACGATTGCCCGGCATGCCAGGCCCGCCTGTCGCAGCCAACAAACTGGATGGCCCGACCGTCGCGACGAATATAAAAATGGGACGAGACCTGCAATTCCGAAATTGTCGAAAAATAAGGATGGACCGTAGCATTCAGCCGGTTCAGGAAAAAATCCTCGACCCACTCGCCACCGAACTCGTCCGGCGGCAGGCTGATGTTGTGGATGACCACCAGCGACACCGGCACGTCAGCCGGCCGCTCACCAAAGTTGGGCGACGGCAGCCATTCGGCGCCAGCCAGCCAGCCATCCGCCGACCACTGGGTCATTCGATACCCAGGCGCTCTAGCCGATAGCGCATCGAGCGGAAGGTCACACCGAGCAGACGCGCCGCAGCCGTCCGGTTGCCCTCTGCCTTCTGCAGCGCTTCCAGGATGGCCTGACGCTCCAGGCGGTTGAGGTAGTCATCCAGTGTCTCACTGCCACGACCGGGTGCCTCGCCGCCCGGCATTTCCTCGGGCCCGAGATGGAGGTCATCGACCTCGATGGTTTCACCCGAACACAGTGCGGTCGCCCGCTCGAGAATGTTTTCCAGTTCGCGGACGTTACCGGGGAAGGAGTAGAACTCCAGCGCCTTCAGGGCGCCCGTCGACAGCTTGGGGGTATTTGCCCCAAATACTCGGCGCAGGATGGCATCAACCAGCGGCGGGATATCTTCCAGACGCTCGCGCAATGGCGGCATGCGCAGTTCGATGACATTCAGCCGGTAATACAAGTCCTGGCGGAAAGCGCCCTTGTCGACCAGTTCGCGAAGATTGCGGTGCGTGGCGCAGATGATGCGCACATCGACTGGATCTTCAGTGACGCTGCCGACCTTGCGCACCCGCTTTTCCTGAATGGCGCGCAGCAGCTTGACCTGCATGGCCAACGGCAAATCGGCCACTTCGTCGAGAAACAAGGTCCCGCCACTCGCCGCCTGGAAGAAACCCTCGCGTTCGCTGTCTGCCCCCGTAAATGCGCCTTTGCGGTAACCAAAGAACTCACTCTCCATCAGGTTTTCCGGAATGGCGCCGCAGTTCACCGGCACAAACGTCCCCGCGGCACGCGCGCTGCGACTATGGATCAGGCGCGCCGCAAGCTCCTTGCCGCTACCGGATTCGCCCGAGATATAGATCGGTGCCTGGCTGCGCGCCAGCTTCTCGATCATCGCCCGCACTTGTTGCATGCTTGGCGAATCGCCGATCAGCGACTGCAGGGGGTCTTCGCTATCCGGAGCGCCGCCCGGCAAGCGCAGCGCCGACTTAATCAGTGCTCGCAGCTGTTCGAGTCCGACCGGCTTGGCCAGATAATCAAACGCACCCGCCTTCAGCGCGGCCACCGCATTCTCTGCACTGCCGTAGGCAGTAATGACGGCAACCGGGGTTTGCGGATGATGCTCGGTGATCAGCCGGACAATTTCCAGCCCCTCGCCGTCGGGCAGGCGCATGTCGGTCAGACAGAGCTGGAAGTCCCCTGCCGCCAGTGCCGCCCGCGCCTCACCGACCGAGCCAACGCATTCGGTCGCCAGTCCCATCCGGGCCAGCGTCAAATCGATCAGTTCGCGGATATCTGCCTCGTCATCGACGACGAGGACCCGGCTCAATTCGCCGCGTGGGCGCCGTTCGGTTCTGGCAACTGACACGTGTCGTTTCTCCCTGCAACAATGAAATGTGCGCCAGACACCGAGGCGGCCAACTCCAGGCTCGCTCCGTTGGTCGCGCACAACTCGCGGGCGATGAACAGCCCAAGACCGGTTCCCTGCGTATGCGTCGTGAAGAAAGGCTCAAAAATCTGCTCGCGCACCGTTTCCGGAACCCCCGGGCCATCATCGATGACATGCAATTCTACCCGCCCGCCACCCACGCCGACACCCACCGCAACACGAACCGCCCCTAGCCCCCTGGAAGAGTGACGCAGGGCGTTGCTGACCAGATTCCACAACACCTGATGCAGATGCGAACGGTCGAAGCATAGGGTCAGAGGCAAAGGCGCATCCAGTACAACAGTATCCTGGCCCAGCCCCTCGGCAGACACAAAATGCTCGACAAAACCGGCGCAGAATTCGTCCGCGCGCAGCAATTCCGGCTCCGCCCGGTTCTGCCGGCCCAATTCAAGGATATCCTTGACGATGCGATCAAGACGGATCACGTTGTCGTTCAGGATACGCAGCAAGCGCTCCTGCATCTCGACCCGACGCTCCTCGCGCAACAACTCACCGGCATGACCGATCGCCGAGAGCGGATTGCGGATCTCGTGAGCGATGCTGGCCGTCAGCCGCCCCAAAGAGGCAAGTTTCAACTGCTGCGCACGCTCCTTGATGCGTCCAACATCCTCAAGGAATACCAGCACTTCGCCGGCCGAACTATTCGTCCTTTCGAAGCGGGCACGCAATTCCCGGCCATCCGGCCCCCCAAAGAACAAATTGTCGTCGCCTGCCCCATCGAGCCACTTGGTCAGCGCTTCAGCCAAAACGGGCACCTGCACCGCCAAGTCAAGCATTTGCCTCCCGTCAGGCAAAGCCAGCATTCGCTTCGCCACCGGATTGAAGCGGGTCACGGAAGTACCACCAGCAGCGATCAGCACCCCATCCAACATTCTCTCCTCGATGCGCTGACTGATGTGAATCTGGTCTTCGAGCGCCACGCCGCGGCGCCGCGCCAGGTCTTCGTTGATCATCACTCGCTGACCGAGTAATCGGGCAAGAATCGCCGTGGCGAAGAAGCCCGCCGAAATCATTCCAGCCTGGACAATCGAAGCAGGATCGAAACCGTGCGCCACAATGCCGTAGGACTGGATGAGCAGGATGGCAACCGTAGCCACTGCTGCATAGAACAGCACCAACCTGCCGCGCCCGACCAAACTGGCAGCCGCCAGGGAAACCAGCAACAGGACGCTCAGCCCGCTGCCCACTCCCCCGCTCAGGAACATCAGGGCGCCGACCACGGCGATGTCGACCATGACCTGGGTCGACAACTGGCGATTGAAACGATGCTGCCAATGCGTCGCCAGCAGCAGACCTGAGATGGTCGCCACCATGTACGCTCCGGTCAGGCCGAAGAGCATCGGCGACGGCACCAGATTCAGGCGCGAAGTCCAGTCGTGCGGGAAGATGATGGCGAGACAGAAAAGCGCCGCCAGCACCAGCCGATAAAGGTTGAAATACTGAAAGGAACGCCAGTTGGCCTCCCATGTCGACGAAAGCCAGTCCGTCATCAATGGTCTGCCGAACGGGCAGCCATCCGGTGTGCCTCGCAACAATAGGCTCGACCGGCTTCGATCAGGCCGTCACTCTCTGGAAAATAGACCCCGCAATGGGCGCAGGTCAGCATTTTTTCGGGCGAAGGGACTGACGGCTTTGCTGGTGTTTCGTCGCCCCGCGCGCTGCGCTTGGACCACACCCACCAGACCACCCCCAGAAATGCAAACAACAGCAGGTATTTCATCGGCCACCCCAGAAACAAAAAAAGCCTACGGGAATTCCGTAAGCTTCTGTTGATTTTTGGTCGGAGTGACATGATTCGAACATGCGACCCCTGCGTCCCGAACGCAGTGCTCTACCAGGCTGAGCTACACTCCGATGGCTGCTGAGAGAGCTAATGATTTCTCTCAACTGCAAAGAGCGTCAATTGTAGCAGAGCTTTTTTATAATTTGAATCCCCCAGGCACTGAATTGCCGCTCTCGCCTGCTCCGCCTCATGGACAGCCCTTGCTCTGGCATGCTCCAGCGCACCGCTGTTTCGGATCGCATCGAGGACCAATGGAAAGTCATCCCGACCGCCTTCTTCGATGGCCTTGCGGACACAGGCCGCCTGTTCCGGCGTACCATGCTGTATCACGTAAATCAGCGGCAAGGTAGGCTTGCCCTCAGCGAGGTCGTCACCCAGGTGCTTGCCCGTTTCGACCTCCTGGCCCGAATAGTCGAGCACGTCATCGATCAACTGGAAAGCCGTGCCTAGATGCATCCCATATGCAGCGAGCGCCTTTTCAACCTCGGGTGCCGCCTGGCCAAGAATGGCCCCAAGCTGCGCCGCTGCTTCAAACAACTTGGCGGTCTTGTAGTGGATGACCTGCATGTAGCGCGCTTCGTCTACGTCTGCATCGTGGCAGTTCATCAACTGCAGCACCTCGCCCTCGGCGATGACGTTTGTGGCGTTCGACAGCACCTGCATCACCCGCATGTTGTCGACGGCGACCATCATCTGGAAGGCACGTGAATACAGAAAATCGCCAACGAGAACGCTGGCGGCATTGCCAAACATGGCGTTGGCCGTATCGCGACCACGCCGCAACGATGACTCGTCGACCACATCATCGTGCAGCAGCGTGGCAGTGTGGATGAATTCGATGACTGCTGCCATTTCGTGATGGCGAGTCCCTTGGTAGTTCAACGCCCCTGCGGCCAGCAATACCAGCGCCGGACGCATGCGTTTTCCACCGCTACCAATGATGTATTCGGCAACCTGCCGAACCAGAACAACCTCGGAATACAGGCGATCGCGGATGACCGCATCGACGGCCTTCATATCGGGCCCAATCAGGGCATAGAGCTGTTCCAGAGTCACGGCGGGAATTCCTTGAAGAAGCGCGGAATCTTAGGTGGCGAAAGAAGGCCAGTCAAGGCCGAATGCACAAGGATACACTCTGTTCTGGTGACAGTTTGTTAAACTCCAATGATCAAAAAATCGGGGGGAAGAAGGCATGGATATTCGTTCGATCATTGCACCGGTCATTCAGGATCGTGAAGCGCTCGAGGAATTCGCCGATGCCCTGAACGAACGGGCGCACGAGATTGAACGCGACATAGCCCGCCTGAGGAAGTCTCCCGGAGATCGCGAGATCACTGCCAGCCTGTTCCGTGCAGTGCACAACATAAAGGGCGATGCTGCCCTCTGCAAATTCGACCTTGGCGTTGCCGTTGCCCACCCGATTGAATCCTTGATGTCACGCTTCCGTGACGGAGAAATTCCCTTTTCCGACTTGCTGGCTGAAATGATCTTGCTCGCGGTGGATCGCCTCGAGTTGGCAACGGATGCTCTGCTGTCCAACAAGTCGGCAGAAAATCTCCATCTGCTCGCCCTTGTTCAGGGACTGGACGCAGTGTCCGAGGCCGAAGTGAAGGACGTGGAAGCGGGCTGTGCCGAACTGATCGAGTCAGTCACCGGATTTCCGCCGGTCATTCCGGACATTTCCACTCGTGCACCAAAGGTGTCGACTCCCAAGCCAGAACAAAAGAACGCGACGGTAGATCTGCAATTCTTCCGTTCCCTGGCCTTGCAGTTTGAAAGTCGCTCCCCTCTGTTCAAGGGACGAACCATGCGCATCCTCCGCCTGGCACTGGAGACCAACAAGGCAAGCGGCAATGCAGTAGATCCTGTTCAACTGGAAGCAGCAGTGTATCTGCACGATATCGGGATGATGTTGCTGCCCGAATCGGTCTGGCTCAAGGTTGGGAAAATGTCCCCCGAAGACAAAATCGCTCTTCGCAACCATCCAGGATTCGCGGGAGGCCTGTTGCAGCGGATGCCCGGCTGGGAAGCTGCAGCAGAAATGGTCGCCCAGCATCACGAAATGCCTGATGGAGCTGGTTATCCGAATCAACTACGCAATGCGGACATCTGTGCCGGCGCAAAAATACTTGCCATCGTAGATGCTTTCGAGGCTGTGATGCTCAAGCATATTCATCGAGGGAAAAACCGTTCAGTGCTGCGCGCCATTGCCGAAATCAACGCTTGCGACAATCAATTTGCGCCTGAATGGATCGCGCCGTTCAATACCGTGATTCGCAAGACGATCGAAAGCTGATGTTAGTAGATTACGAACGTCGTTTTGGCGGGGTCGCCCGTCTCTACGGCGCAGAAGGCGCGCAACGCCTTCTGCAAGCCCATGTCTGCGTTGTTGGCATCGGCGGTGTAGGATCCTGGGTCGTTGAAGCGTTTGCCCGCTCCGGCGTTGGCCGGATTTCCATGATCGACCTCGACATGGTGGCCGAATCCAATACCAACCGGCAGATACATGCCCTTGGCGATGTCTATGGCAAGGCCAAGGTCGAGGCCATGGCTGAACGTGTAAGCGCCATCAACCCCGACTGCGCAGTAACCAGTATCGAGGATTTCATCACGCCAGAAAACGTGACCGAAATCCTTAAGGAAGAGTATTCGGTAGTTGTAGATGCGATTGATCAGGTACGGGCAAAAGCAGCAATGATTGCCTTCTGCCAACGAAACAAGACCCCAATCATTGTCGCCGGTGCAGCTGGCGGACAAATCGACCCAACCCAGATTCGTGTCGCCGATCTCAGCCAGACGATTCAGGATCCGCTCCTCGCCAAGGTACGTTCCGTGCTGCGCCGGGAATACGGCTTCCCGCGAGATGGGAGGAAGAAATTTGGAGTCCCAGCCGTTTTCTCAACCGAACCCCTTCGCTATCCGGCCAGCGATGCGGCTTGCGAGGCTGACCGTGGGCCAACTGGACTGAACTGCGCGGGTTTTGGCTCTTCCGTATGCGTGACCTCGGTATTCGGCATGGCCGCAGCCGCGCAAGCGATGAATCAGATTGCTAAACAATAAATAAGCATCCAGCGCCAGGCGCCTGTTTCTTTTTGGTAAACGACAAACCCCCGTTACCTGATGGTAACGGGGGTTTGGAATGGGAGTCTGGCGTTGACCTACTTTCGCGAGCGAGATGCTCACTATCATTGGCGCGTTGCTGTTTCACGGTCCTGTTCGGGA
>JAGOBB010000008.1 GCA_017983615.1 Azonexus sp. | reverse complement strand
CAGCGACACGACGCAGAAGACGCTGGAGCTGATCAAGGTGGGCGGCAAATGGCTGATCAACCGCGAAAGCTCGGTGCCTTGTGCCGGCAATACGGTGGGCGGCTGCAAGGGCGTGACCCGCTGAGCCCGGTCAGGAATCTTCCGTAAAAGACAAAGGCCATGCCGCTAGGCATGGCCTTTGTGCATTCGGATGGGGAAAGTCAGCTGGCCATCTCGACCGGAGCGATGAAGACATAACCCTGCGAGCGCAGCGTCTTGATGAAGCCGGTGCCGTCGACCTGTTTGCCCAGGATGCGCCGAATCTGGCTGACATGGACGTCGATGATCCGGTCGTAAGGAATGTATTCGCGTTTCAGGACGCGGGAGAGTTGCTCGCGGGAGAGCGGCTCGAAGGGATGTTCAAGAAAAGCGGCGAGCAGGGCGTAGCCGGAGACACCAAGGGATGTCGGTGTACTGCCGGGGCGGGATAGTTCGCGCGAGGCAGTGTCCAGGGTCCAGTCGCCGAAAACCAGTCGTCGCATGTCGCTTCGCGAAACGGTCGGTCGTTGGCATCGGCGCAGCAGACCGCGAATGCGGGCAAGCAGCTCGCGCATGTTGCAGGGCTTGGGGAGGAAGTCATCGGCACCGATTTCGATGCCAATGATGCGCTCGATTTCGTCGGATCTTGTCGAGTGGATGAGGACGGGGATTTCGGATGTTTGTCGCAACTGGCGTAGCAGTTCAAGACCGTCGACATCGGGCAGGCTCAGATCAAGAATGATGACGTCGGGCTTTTCTTCCAGTCGGCGCCACATCGTGGCGCCGTTTTCGGCGAAGATACTTTCGATCCCTGCCGTGGCAAGGGTCGAACCGAGCACATGGCGGGTACCTGGATCGTCTTCAACAATGAGCGCGGTCTGGCGCATGGTTTCTGTTTCGGAAATGCAGCGAAGCTTTGATTGTAATCCAATGTAAAGAAAAGGAAATGTTTTACGATTCTTTAACATTGAGGCGCAATATCGAGAGAGAATCGTTATTTCGAGGTGTTCCCAAATTTCTGTTTTTTTCCATACTTCTCTTGTCCGATGTCCGTTCCCCGTTCGCTTGATGGTTTCGACGTGATCGGCGCGGTCGAGCGCATGCTCGATCAGCCGGAACTTTGGTGGCAGGCAGTCGGTTTGTTCGTTGAACATTTTGCCGACTGGGATGCCCTGTGGCAGGCATGTATCGGCAACGACATGCTGGAGCGAAAACGTGTCCATGCCGTACGCAGCGCTGCGGCGAACGTCGGTGCCTTGCAACTGGCAAATGCGGCCGGACGGCTTGAGGATGTCTTGCTCAAACGCATGGCCGGCGAGACTGCCGGGGATACGGAGAGTCTGCGGGCTGGGTTGCGCGATGCTTTTCAGCATGCCTGGCGGTCCGCTGCAAACGCCTGGCAGACCAACCGGCCGGGACCGGGGGGGCGGGCATGACGCTGGGCCCGACCGTCTCCTTGCGCTCCCGTCTGGCGCGCATCAATTTTTTCGCATTGGCGTCTGCGATGGCCTTCGTGGCCGTCTTCGTCCTGTTGACCTCAGGCTGGGTGATGGTCGAAGAGCATGTGGGAGAGGGTTACGCGCATCTCAACCTGCTCAAGGAGGAGCTGCCCGAGACGTTGGCGGAAAAAGGCCGGGAGGCTGCCGGGCGCCGGTTGGCGCTGCTGCGCGCCATGCCGCATTTGCATTCGGTGGCGGTATTCCGCGCTGATCTTTCTCCGTTGGCGGCCTATGGCAGCGACGGCCGGCCTGGGGCGGGTTCGTTTCCGCTGGTTGCTGAGCCCAAGGCCGGGCACGTGTTTTCCTGGCGCCGGATCGATTTCTACGCCCCCCTGGCGCTGGCTGGCGAGGCGCCCGGCTGGCTGCGCCTGAGCCTTGATCTGACGACGATCTACGGGCAATTACTTGGCTATCTCGGGTTGATCATGCTCGAAATCGCCGCAGCGCTGGCGATTGCCCTGCGCCTGCAGGCGCGCCAGGTGGAAAGGCTGATGGCCCCGTTGCAGGACCTGAATCACCACATGGCCGAGGTATCGCTCGGCCGTCTCGATATCCGCGCGGATGAAGGCGGGGTTACCGAAATTGCCAGGCTGGCGTCGGGATTCAACCAGATGATCGAACAAATTCGCGAGCGCGACCATTGGCTGTCGACGCATCTCGGCAATCTCGAGCAGATTGTCGAGCAGCGGACGCGCGAACTGCGTCTCGCCAAGGAATCGGCTGAGGCGGGCAGCAGGGCGAAGAGTGAATTTCTGGCGACGATGAGTCATGAGATACGGACGCCGATGAATGGCGTGCTGGGAATGACCGAACTGCTGCTTGCTACGGCGCTGGAGCCTACGCAGCGGCAGTTTGTCGAAGCCGTCGAGCGGTCGGGCAAGAATCTGCTTGGCATCATCAACGACATTCTCGATTTTTCGAAAATCGAGTCGGGTAAGCTGGAACTCGATGTGCAGGATTTCGACCTGCGCAGCCTGCTCGAGGAGTCGCTGGAGCTTTTCGCGCAACCGGTGGGCAAGAAGGGGCTGGAGTTGCTGGCCGACCTGCCCCCGGAGGAGACGCTGGTTGTCCGCGGCGATCCGTTGCGCCTGCGGCAGGTGGTGACAAACCTGCTCGGCAATGCCGTCAAATTTACGGAAACGGGCGAGATCCTGCTGCAGCTGGCAATCCGCGAGCGCAGCGAAAGCGGCTTGAAATTCGCGTTGATCGTCAAGGACACCGGGATTGGCATTCCGCTCGACGCGCACGAGAAGATCTTCGAGGATTTCGCCCAGGCGGATAGTTCGACGACGCGCCGCTATGGCGGAACGGGTCTCGGCCTGGCGATTTGCCGCAGCCTGGTCGGCATGATGGGCGGGACGATCGGCGTCGATAGTCGTCCGGGGCAAGGGGCCTGTTTCACCGTCGAGCTTTGTTTGCCGCCGGGCCGCCTGCCTGAGGCCGCGGAGGTAGCCGTGCAGACCGATGCCAGGCAGGGGCGGCTGCTGGTCGTCGACGACAACGCGACTCAGTGCGAGATCTTGCTCAAGCAGATTCGCAGCCGTGGACTGGCTGCCGACCAGGCGGGTTCCGGCGTGGCGGCGCTGGCCTCGGCAAGGAGTGCTGCCGCCGATGGTGAGCCGTACGCATTGTTTCTGATCGACATGCAGATGCCGGATATTTCCGGCGTGGATCTAGTGCGCGCCATGCGAGCCGATGCTGGGCTGGCAGCGACGCCAGTGATTTTGTTTGCGCCGCTCCACGAGTCGCCAGGCAACACGGGGGAGGTGGGCGGATTGAATGTGGCGGCGTGGTTGCCGAAGCCATTTCGCCAGGCTGACCTGTTTGCTGCCATCGAGGCGGCGCTCGGCAAGCGCGTTGTGCAGCCTGGCGGAGAGGACGCGGGAGCACTGCCGCGTCGCCTGCGCGGCCGGGTCCTGATTGCCGAAGATAACGAAAGCAACCTGATCGTCGCCCGCGTTCAGCTCGAACGTATCGGGCTGGACGTCGTCTCGGCCGGCGACGGCCGGCAGGCGCTCGACATCCTGGCGAGCGATGCCGTCGATCTGGTGTTGATGGACTGCCAAATGCCTGAGCTCGACGGTTTTGCGGCGACTGCCGCCCTTCGCGAGCGCGAGGCGGGAACCGATCGTCATCTGCCGGTCATCGCGATCACCGCCAACGCCATGAAGGGCGATCGAGAACGCTGCCACGCGGCGGGGATGGACGACTATCTGTCGAAACCCTATACCGGCGAGGAGTTGCTTGCAGTCCTCGCGCGCTGGTTGCCGGCCGAGCGCCGCAAGACGCCTCCGACCCCCGGGCCGTCTCCGGTTCAGGTGGTGGCTGAGGTCGACCAGGCCGCTCCGCCGCTCGATCTCGCGGCCTTCGACAAAATCCGTGCGTTGTCGCCGGAGGGGGGCGAAACTCTGGTCCGTCAGGTCGTGGAGGCTTACTTGAAGGCTGCCGAACGGGAATGGGCCCGTTTCGACCAGGGATTGGCCGATGGCGATGCCGCCCTGCTGGCGAATGCGGCCCATGCACTCAAGTCGAGCAGTTTCAATGTCGGGGCGAATGCCTTTGCGTCGCTGTGCCAGGAGGTCGAGCAACTGGGGCGCGAAGGACGGATGCGTCGTTTGCTCGGCCGGGTCGATGCCTTGCAGCTTGAGTGGCGGCGTGTCGAGGCGGCGTTGCGTAGCGTGTTGGCGGCTTTGCCGTCATGAATCGAGCCCCCTGGCGCGTGCTGGTTGCCGACGACGATCCGACAGCGGCCTTGCTGTCGCGGGCCGCGCTGGCCGGCGACGATTTTCTGCCGACCATTGTTGACCGCGGCGATCTGGCGCTGTCGGCATTCCAGAGGGAAAGCTTCGACATCGCCTTGCTCGACGTCGAGATGCCGGGGCTGGATGGTTTCGAGGTTTGTGCTGCGATCCGCCAGAGCCACGGGCCAGCCTTTCCTGTCGTTCTGGTCAGCGGCCGCAGCGATCCCGATTTTCTGGTCCGGGCACTTTCGCTTTCCGCCGAAGTGATCGTCAAGCCGGTGAATTGGGCGTCGCTGGCGGAGCGTTTGCGCAGCCTGTTGAGGACTTCCGGCGCCTGATCCCGGCGTTTCGCGCGGTGCCACCCGGCCGGTTGTGGCAGAATCGGGAAAAGTGGCGACAATGCCAGGCGCGCGGTACGAACAGGGGGGCTCATGCGATATCGAAATTCTTGGCGGCAAAGGTGCCAGTTTTTTGTTTTTGCCCTTTTTTTGGCATCGACCGTAGCATTTGGCCAGGAGGCGCGCCCGCTCACCCGGGGGCAGACGCTGTACCTGCCGATCTACTCCCACATGCTGTACGGCAACCTCGGCAAGAGTGGCAAAGCGTCGTACGTGCTCCTCTCGGCGCTGGTCTCCATCCGCAATACCGATGCCAAACGGCCGATCCGCGTGCTGACTGCCAAGTATTTCGACACCTACGGCAAACAGCTCGGCGAGCGCGTGCCGACAGCAGTCGTCGTGCCGCCACTCGGTACACTCGAATTGTTCGTTGAACTGAACGACGCTTCCGGCGGCTCTGGCGCCAACTTCATTCTCAAGTGGGACGCCGAACAGCCAGTCAACCCGCCGCTGGTCGAGTCGCTGCACGCGAACATGGATGGCGGCAAGGCCGTCGTCTTCATGACGCAGTCGGTGCCGCTGGCAGATTAGGCGAGGCCGTCTTGTCCGTCATCAAGCCCTCGCAGACCGGTTACATCGTCCGCCTTGTCTGGCTGGCCGTTGGCCTGCTGTTCGCCGTTCACCTGTTCGGCACCATCGGCTACATGGTGCTGACCGAGGGCAAGTATTCGTGGTTCACCTGCTTCTACATGACCTTCATCACCGTCGCCACCATCGGCTTCGGCGAAATCATCGACATGTCGAGCAACCAGCCCGCGCGGATACTGACCGTGGTCATCGGCATCCTCGGCGCCGGCAACCTGTCGCTGCTTTTTTCGGTGGTGACCGTGGCGCTGCTCGAAACCGACCTCAATGGAACATTGCGGAGAAAACGCATGGAAAAGGCGATCAAGAAACTGAAGGGGCATTACATCCTGTGCGGCTTTGGCCGGGTCGGGCGCAACATCGCGCACGAGCTGGAAGCGACCAACCGCCACTTTGTCGGCATCGACGAGGAACTGCACTTCCTGGAAGAGTACAAGGAAAAGAACCCCGGCTTCCTGTACCTGCATGGCGATGCCAGCGACGACGACATGCTGCTCGCTGCCGACCTGGAGGATGCCAAGGGCCTGTTCGCGGTGACCGGCGACGATTCACGCAATCTGATGATCGTCATCACCGCCAAGCAGTTGAAGCCGGCGCTGCGTGTCGTCGCCCGCTGCACCGAGCAACGCAACATCGAGAAGATGCGCAAGGCCGGCGCCGATGCCATCGTCTCGCCGGACTTCACCGGCGGCATGCGCATCGCCTCGGCGATGATCCGGCCGCACGTGGTCTCCTTCCTCGACGAGATGCTGAAATCCGAAAAGAACCTGCGCATCGAGGAGGTCCCGGTCCCAGCTGGCTTCATTCCAAAACCGCTTGGCACCCTGACGCTGCGCAGCGCCAATTATGTTTTCCTCGCCGTGCGTGAGCGCAACGGCAGTTGGCAGTTCAATCCGGACAAGGATTTCATGCTCAAGCCGGGGTTCATGCTGATCGCCATGGCCAGTCCGGTCGGTCGTACCGAAATCGAGACGCTGCTGATCGAAATGGCCACCTGAGCGGCAGGCGATGCATCTCACCCATGGCTGCCAGGCGGCCGGCAACAATTTTTCAATGGAGAAGATAATGAACAAAATGATCGTGATTTCAGGAGCTTGCCTGCTACTTTCCGGTTTCGCCCAGGCCTCGCCGGAACTGGCCAAGGCCAAGAACTGCATGACCTGCCATGCCGTCGACAAGAAGATCGTCGGGCCGGCCTACAAGGACATCGTCGCCAAGCGGGCCGCCGACAAGGGCGCCGAAGCGGCGCTGGCCGCCAAGATCAAGAACGGCAGCAAGGGCGAGTGGGGCAATGTCCCGATGCCGGCCAACAACGTGACCGATGCCGAAGCGGCGACGCTGGCAAAATGGGTTCTCAGCCAGAAGTAAGTCCCTGCCCACGATAAAACGAACCGAGAGAGCATGAAAGCACTCACCCAGGAACAGATGCGCCGGCGCTGGATTGCCCTAGGCATCGTCGCGCTGGCCTACATCCTGTCCTTCTTCCAGCGCTTTGCGCCGGCCGGCGTCGCGCCCGATTTGGCGTCGGCCTTCCAGACTTCGGCCGCTTCGCTCGGCGTGCTGGCGGCGACCTATTTCTACGTTTATACGTTGATGCAGATCCCGACCGGCATCCTGGCGGATACCCTGGGGCCGCGGCGCATTCTGGCCATGGGTGGGCTGATCGCCGGCGCCGGCAGTTTCATGTTTGGCCTGGCGCCGACGCTGGACATGGCGCTGTTCGGACGGACGCTGATCGGCCTGGGGGTGTCGGTGACCTTCATCGCCATGCTTAAGTTGGTCGCCGTCTGGTTCGAGGAAAGCCGCTTTGCGACCATCGTCGGCATCTGCATGCTGATCGGCAACCTCGGCTCGGTGCTGGCCGGCGCGCCGCTGTCGGCCATGGCCCAGGCGACCGGCTGGCGCGGCGTGTTCATCGGCGTCGGCGTTGCTTCGCTGGTGCTCGGCGCGCTGTGCTGGCTGATCGTCCGCGATGCGCCAGAGTCGGCGGAGAGCGCCGCCCGGCCGCGTTTCGACCGCACTGCCGTGCTGAGCAGCCTGCTGTCGGTCGTTCGCAACCGCGACACCTGGCCAGCCGTTCTGGTCAATACCGGCATGTCCGGCGCCTTCTTCACCTTCGCCGGGCTGTGGGCGACGCCTTACCTGATGCAGGTACATGGCATGGCGCGTTCGGTGGCCACCACCCATTTGTCGCTGTGGTTCGGCGGCTTCGCCGTCGGCTGCCTGTTCATCGGCGGCCTGTCCGACCGCCTGGGCCGGCGCAAGCCGGTGCTGATCGCCGCCTCGCATGTCTATGGGGCGATCTGGCTGGTCTGGCTGTCCTGCGTGACCATGCCGCTTACCGTTTCCTACGCGCTGTTCGCGCTGATGGGCTTGTCCACGGCCGGTTTCAGCCTGACCTGGGCCTGTTCCAAGGAGGTCAATCCGCCGCTGCTGTCGGGCATGTCGACCAGCGTCGCCAATATGGGCGGATTCCTGACCGCGGCCTTGCTGCAGCCCTTCGTCGGCTGGGTCATGGACCTTGGCTGGCAGGGCGAAATGGTTGGCGGCGCGCGGGTGTACGACGTGCAGACCTGGCAGCACGGCGTGCTGGTGGTCACGGTATGCGCCATCCTCGGCGCGGTATCCGGCTGGTGGATCAAGGAAACACGCTGCCGTAACATCTGGAAGGCTAGTTGTTAGTCGGTAGTCGGTAGTTGTTGGCGGGGTTTGAGGGCGCCTGGGCGCCCTTGTTTTTGCTAAAAACTAGCGACTAACAACTACCAACTAAACGCCTTGTGCTTCTCTTATAAATTAGCGTATGCTTATATATATGGACGCAAACATACTTCGCTTTTCGGTTTTTGGCCTTTTTTTGGCATCGACCGTAGCATTCGCCGCCGAGCCGCTGCCGGTTATCACCGTCAAGCCGCATGCCGTCGACGTGGCCTTTCCGGCCGAGTCGCTGGTCGAGGCGGTGCAGCAGACGACGGTCGGCGCCCAGGTCGCTGGCCGGGTGCTGGAAGTGAAGGTCGATGCCGGGCAGACGGTCAAGAAGGGCGATCTGCTGATGCGCATCGATGCCCGCGAGGCAGCCGAAGCGGCGCGGGCGGCCGAAGCGCAGTACGCCAACGCCAAGGTGACCTACGATCGCACGAAAAGCCTGGTCGGCCAGAAGTTCATGAGCGCCGCCGCGCTCGACAAGGCCAGGGCCGACCTCGATGCCGCCGCCGCCAATCGTTCTGCCGCCGGCGCCAGCCAGAGCCATGCCACCATCGTCGCGCCGATGACCGGCATCGTCGCCCGCCGCCACGCCGAGCTCGGCGACATGGCGATGCCCGGCGCGCCGCTATTCACCATCTACCAGCCGGGCAGCCTGCGCGTCACCGCCAGCATTCCGCAATACCGGCTGAAGGACATGCGCGCCGTGACGACGGCCCGCGTCGAATTCCCCGAACTGGGCAAGTGGGTCGATGCCGTCAAGGTCCAGTTGCTGCCGACCGCCGACGCCGCCACTCACGTCTCGCAGGTGCGCGTCACGCTGCCGGACGTGCCGGAAGCGACGCCGGGCATGTTCGCCCGTGTCCATTTCGTGACCGGCCGGGCCGAAAAGTTGACCGTGCCAGCCACTGCCGTGGTTCGTCGTGGCGAGGTGGCCGCCGTTTATCTGCAGCTGCCTGACAGCCGCCTGAGCCTGCGCCAGTTGCGTCTCGGCGATGCGGTCGGGTCGGGCGAGATCGAAGTGCTGGCCGGCTTGGCGGCCGGCGACCGGGTGGTCACCGATCCGGTCAAGGCGGCCATCGCCCTGAAGGCATCGGCTGAAAAGCCGCAGGCCGACCGCAAGTAAGCCCACAACAATATCGGCCGCAGCCGGAGAGCGATGCTGTAACTGCCCCGCCGGGGCACTGTGTCAGGAGGAGATAGCAATGGCTCACATCGTGATTGTCGGCGCCGGACTGGGCGGCATGCCCATGGCCTTTGAGATGCGGGAAGCAGCACGCCCGGGCGACCGGGTGACCGTAATCGCCAACACCACGAAATTCCATTTCGTCCCCTCGAACCCGTGGGTGGCCGTGAACTGGCGCCAGCGCGAGGAGATCGAACTGGAGATCGAGCCGCTGCTCGGCAAGCATCACATCGGCTTCATCCCGGTCGGCGTCAAGCGCGTCCACCCGGACGAGAAGCGCCTGGAACTCGACGACGGGCGCAGCGTCGAGTACGACTTCCTGGTCCTGGCTACCGGCCCGCGGCTGGCCTTCGACGAAATCGAGGGCTTCGGGCCGCAGGGCCATACCCAGTCAATCTGCCATGTCGACCATGCGGCCAAGGCCAGCGGCGTGTGGGCAGATTTTGTCGCTGATCCCGGCCCCATTGTCGTCGGCGCCGTGCAGGGAGCATCCTGCTTCGGCCCGGCGTACGAATTCACGATGATCATGGAAACCGACCTGCGTCGGCGCAAGATTCGCGACCGCGTGCCGATGACCTTTGTCACTTCCGAGCCCTACATCGGCCACCTCGGCCTGAGCGGGGTCGGCGATTCGAAGGGGCTGATGGAGTCGATGTTCCGCGACAAGCACATCAAGTGGATCTGCAACGCCAAAGTCAGCCGCGTCGAGGCCGGCAAGATGTTCGTCACCGAGCATGACGAGGACGGCAAGCCTAAGCGCGAGCATGAACTGCCCTTCAAGTACTCGATGATGCTGCCGGCCTTCAAGGGCGTCGAGGCGGTGTTCGGCATCGAGGGGCTGACCAATCCGCGCGGCTTCATCCTGATTGACCAGCACCAGCGTAATCCCAAGTACCCGGAGATCTTCGCCGTCGGCGTCTGTGTCTCGATTCCGCCGGTGGAAGTGACGCCGGTGCCGACCGGCACGCCGAAGACCGGCTACATGATCGAGTCGATGGTCACCGCCACCGCCAGGAACATCCGTGCCGTACTCGACGGCAAGCCGCCGAGCGAAAAGGCGACCTGGAATGCCGTCTGCCTGGCCGATTTCGGTGACAGCGGCGCCGCCTTCGTGGCCTTGCCGCAGATCCCGCCGCGCAACGTCAACTGGTTCGCCCACGGCAAATGGGTGCATGTGGCCAAGGTGGCCTTCGAAAAATACTTCATGCACAAGATGAAAAAGGGTACGACCGAGACCGTCTTTGAAAAGATTGTCATGGATGCGCTCGGCATCATGAAACTGAAAGGCAAGTAAGGTACATCCTGGAAACCGCAGTTGGCCTCTAGTCGAGTTCCGGGAAATCTGTTGAATACGAAGATGATCGCTATGAATCATACCTACGCGGCGCCAGCGGCCGCTCCATGCCCGCTGGCGCATCCGGGCGGGCGCCTGGCTTTGTCGCTCCTCCTTGCAGGCGCTAGCCTGCTGCGTCGTCGCTTCGCGCCAGTCATCCCGCCCGCACGCACCAACGGGCATGTCCAACTGCGGTATCCAGGATTATGAGCAGCACCGACCTCGGCATTTCCGGACGTATCGCGCGAGCCTTCCAGTCCTCGCGGATGACCCCGCTGCTGGCGCTGGTCGCCTTCCTGATGGGCGTCTTCGCCACCCTGGTCACACCGCGCGAGGAAGAGCCGCAGATCGACGTGACCATGGCTGACGTGCTGATTGCTTTTCCGGGTGCCTCGGCCAAGGATGTCGAAAACCTCGTCGCCCGTCCGGGCGAGCAGGTGCTGTCGCGGATGCATGGCGTCGAGCATGTCTACTCGATGGCGCGACCCGGCATGGCAGTGATCACCGTCCAGTTCGACGTCGGCGTCAAATACAACGACGCGGTGCTGCGCCTCTACGACACCGTGCATTCGCACCGCGACTGGCTGGCGCCCAACCTCGGCGTGCAGGAGCCGGTGATCAAGCCGCGCGGCATCGACGATGTGCCTATCGTCGGGCTGACCTTCTGGACCACCGACCCGACACGCTCGGCCTACGACCTGCAGCAGGTGGCGCGCGCCCTGGAAATCGAACTGAAGCGGATCAAGGGAACGCGCGACGTATCGACGCTGGGCGGCCCTGACCACGCCATCCGTGTGTTGATGGATGCCGAGCGGATGAACGCCTTCGGCGTCACGCCGCAGGACATCGCCGGCGCACTGAAGGTGTCCAATGCGCTGCAATCGTCGGGCAGCCTGACTGCCGGTAATCGCGAAGTACTGGTCCAGACCGGCACTTACCTCGAAACCGCCGCCGACGTGAAGCGCCTGGTAGTGGCCGTCCGCGGTGACGAAAAAGCGCGCAAGCCGATCTACCTGAGCGACGTCGCCACGGTCGAGGACGGCCCCGACCAGCCCAGGCGCTATGCCTGGTTTGGCAGCAAGGAAGGCGAATTCCCGGCGGTGACCATCCAGTTGTCCAAGCAGCCGGGCGTCAATGCGGCCGATGTGGCAAATGCTACGGTCGGCCGGATAAATTCGCTAAAAAACACGGTCATTCCGGAAGGCGTCGAAGTCACCGTGACCCGCAACTACGGCGAAACGGCGACCGAGAAAGCGCAGAAGCTGATCGGCAAGCTGATCTTCGCCACCGCCTTCGTCGTCGCGCTGGTTTTCTTCGTGCTCGGCCGACGCGAGGCGGTGATCGTCGGCGTCGCTGTGACATTAACCCTCGCCGCGACGCTGTTCGCCTCCTGGGCCTGGGGCTTCACGCTGAACCGGGTGTCGCTGTTCGCGCTGATCTTCTCGATCGGCATCCTGGTCGATGACGCCATCGTGGTGGTCGAGAACATCCACCGCTGGCAGGGCCTGCACCCCGACAAGACGCTGCTCGAAATCATCCCCGGCGCCGTCGACGAAGTCGGCGGGCCGACCATCCTGGCCACCCTGACGGTGATCGCCGCGCTGCTGCCGATGGCCTTCGTGACCGGCCTGATGGGGCCGTACATGAGCCCGATCCCGATCAACTCGTCGATGGGCATGGCCATCTCGCTGGCCGTCGCCTTCGTCGTCACGCCGTGGCTGGCCGCCAAATTGATGAAGTCGCACGGCGGCGCCCATGGTGAACATCAGCCCTCGAAGCTCGATGCCAAACTTGACCGCACCTTCCGCAAATTGCTGACGCCTTTCCTTGATCCGCTGAACGGCGGCAAGGCCCGCTTCAAGCTGGCCGTCGTTGTCGTGCTGATGATCCTCGGTTCGGTGTCGCTGGCGTATTTCCAGTTGGTCGTCCTAAAGATGCTGCCCTTCGACAACAAGAGCGAATTCCAGATCGTCGTCGATATGCCGGTCGGTACGCCGCTGGAGGAAACCGCCCGCGTGTTGCACGAAATCGGCAGCGAGCTCGCCAAGGAGCCGGATGTCATCAATTACCAGGCCTACGCCGGCACGGCGAGCCCGATCAACTTCAACGGTCTGGTCCGCCAGTATTACCTGCGCGCTGCGCCGGAGAAGGGCGATATCCAGGTCAACCTGGCCGACAAGCATCAGCGTTCGCGGCAAAGCCACGAAATCGCAGCCGCGCTGCGCGAGCGGATCGAGGCCATTGGCAAGAAGAACGGCGGCGTCGCTAAGGTCGTCGAGGTGCCGCCCGGGCCGCCGGTCATCTCGCCCATCGTCGCCGAAGTCTATGGGCCGGACTACAAGGGCCAGATCAGCGTCGGCAAGCAGGTGCGCGCGGCTTTCGACCAGACGAAAGACATCGTCGCCATCGACGACTATATCGACGCCGATGCCCGCAAGTTCGTGCTGCACGTGCTGCAGAGCAAGGCGGCGCAACTGGGCGTGGCGCAGAGCGACATCGTCGAGGTGGTCGGCATGGGGCTGGCCGGCATGGATGTGACGCCGGCGCGCAATACCGAATCGAAATTCGAGATTCCGGTGCGCATCACGCTGCCGGCCGAGAAGCAGTCGTCGCTCGACGCCTTGTTGAAGCTGCGCGTCCGCTCCCGCGACGGCCAACTGGTGCCGGTGTCCGAACTGGTCGAGGTACGCGACGCGGCGCGCGAAAAGACCATCTACCACAAGGACCTGCTGCCGGTCGTCTATGTCGTTGGTGACATGGGCGGCAAGCTCGATTCGCCGCTCTACGGCATGTTCGACATTCGCAGCAAGATCAACGGCATGGCACTGGCCGAAGGCGGCACGCTGGGCGAATGGTTCATCCGCCAGCCGGCTGACCCCTACGCCGGTTACAGCGTCAAATGGGATGGCGAGTGGAAGGTGACCTATGAAACCTTCCGCGACATGGGCATTGCCTACGCGGTCGGGCTGATCCTGATCTACCTGCTGGTCGTCGCCCACTTTGGCAGCTATCTGGTGCCGCTGATCATCATGGCCCCCATTCCGCTGACCATCATCGGCGTCATGCCCGGCCATGCGCTGTTCGGCTCGCAATTCACCGCCACCTCGATGATTGGCATGATCGCGCTGGCCGGCATCATCGTCCGCAACTCCATCCTGCTTGTCGATTTCATCAAGCAGCAGGTCGCCACCGGCATGAACTTCCACGACGCGGTGATCCAGTCGGCCGCCGTGCGCGCCAAGCCGATCGCCCTGACCGCCCTGGCCGCCATGCTCGGCGCACTGTTCATCCTCGACGACCCGATCTTCAACGGCCTCGCCCTGGCGCTGATCTTCGGCATCCTGGTGTCCACGCTGCTGACGCTGGTCGTCATTCCTGTCCTCTACTTCTCCGCTTTCCGAAAGGAACATCCATGACCATCGAACGCATCATCCGCATCATGGCGGGCTTCTTCGTCCTGCTCTCCCTGGCCCTCGGTTACCACGGCAGTCCGATTTTCGTCTCCGAATGGTTTCTCGCCTTCACCGCCTTCGTCGGCCTGAACCTGCTGCAGAGCGGTTTCACCGGCTTTTGTCCGCCGGAAAAACTGCTCGCCAGAATGGGCGTCAAGCGCGGCGATGGCAGTGCTTGTTGCAAATAGGCCAAAGGTAATAATCCGCTTTAAGATCAAGGATTAGCAAGTTTCTCTAAGCGCTTGTTAAATATAAATCTTATGGTTTTCAGAGTGGGCTTCAAAAAACTCAATCAAACATTCATTTGTCTCGGTTAAACTCCCGGCAATATCCTTTTTCCGGCAATCAGATCTTGATTCGAAGCCCGGTCGTCGCCGGCCGAAAATTCGCGTATTTTTCTGTTGTTGCACTGGCCCTGGTCTGGTGCATGATTGCCGTCGACCTGTGGCATGCGAGCAGCCATGGCAAGGCAGAGATTCCGCTGTTGCCGGATGAGGCGAACCTGGCCGGACTGGCGCAATGCAAGCTGCTGGTGCTGCTTCTTGGCGTCATCCTGACCGGGCTGGTGGTCCAGGCCTGGCGGCAGTTCTCCGGCATCGATACCCGTCTGTCCCTGCAGCGCCTGATCGTCGACCATGCTTCCGAAGCCATGATGGTGACCGACGGCGCCCAGCGCATCCTGTCGGTCAACGCAGCCTTCGAAGCCATCACCGGCTACAGCGCCGGCGATGTGCTGGGCAAGACGCCGACCATGCTCAGCGCCGGCTTGCATGGCCTGGGCTTCCACCGGGCGATCTGGGACTACGTTGCCGAGCATGGCCAGTGGCGCGGCGAAGTCTGGGACCGGCGCAAGGACGGCACGATCTATCCGCGACAGATGCGCATCAATGCGATTGCCGACAAGACCGGGCAGTTCTCGCATTTCGTCGCTGTCTTCACCGACGTCAGCGAAGAAAAGGCGCAGGCCGACCGCTTCGATTACCTGGCCCATCACGATCCGCTGACCAACCTGCCCAACCGTCTGGCGCTCGACACGCATCTCGCCAGCCTGCTTGAAGGCGCCGTGCCCGGCATCGACCGCAAGGCGCTGATGATCATCGATCTGGACAATTTCAAGACCATCAACGACTCGCTCGGCCACCATGCCGGCGACCGCCTGCTTTCCGAGCTGGCGCGCCGGCTCGGTGCGCAGATGGACGTGAACAAGCGGCTGTTCCGGCTTGGTGGCGACGAATTTGTCGTCGTCATCGATCGCCTGTCCGGCGAAAAGGCCGTCATCGAACTGGTGCAACGCTTGGTCCGCGCCATCGGCGAGCCTTGCGACATCGACGGGCATGTCCTGCACTGTACGCCGTCGGTCGGCATCAGCCTCTATCCGGAGGACGCCATGGATGCCCTGGCGCTGATCCGCAATGCCGATACCGCGATGTATTCGGCCAAGGCCAGTGGGCGCAACAATTACCAGTTCTTTGCCGAACCGATGAATGCTGCCGCCAACAAGCGCCTGCACCTCGAAAGTGAGTTGTGGCGGGCGCTGTCGGAAAATCAGCTGGTCCTCCATTACCAGCCGCAAATCGACCTGCTGAGCGGCGAGGTGGTCGGTGTCGAGGCACTGGTCCGCTGGCGGCACCCGCAGCGCGGCCTGGTTGCGCCGGCCGAGTTCATCCCGATTGCCGAGGAGTGCGGGCTGATCCTGCCGCTCGGCCTGTGGGTGCTGCACACCGCCTGTCGCCAGGTGCGCTCCTGGCTCGATGCCGGCATCGACATGGGCGAAATGGCCGTCAATATTTCCGCCCACCAGTTCCGCCAGCCCGATTTTGCCCAGACGGTCCAGGCCGTGCTGGCTGAAACCGGCATCCCCGGCGAGCGACTGGAACTGGAGCTCACCGAAAGCACGGTCATGCATGGCGTCGACGAGGCCATCCAGACGCTGGCCAAACTCAAGGCCATGGGCGTCCGGCTCGCCATCGACGATTTCGGCACCGGCTATTCCTCGCTGGCCTATCTGCGCCGCTTCCCGATCGATCGCCTGAAAATCGACCGTTCTTTCCTGGCCGATGTCGATACCGACAGCGATGCTGCGGCGCTGGTCACCTCCATCGTCCTGCTCGGCCGTTCGCTCGGCCTGCAACTGGTTGCCGAGGGCGTCGAGAACTTCGCCCAGGCCCAGTTCCTGCGCACCCTTGAATGCGAGCGCGTCCAGGGCTTCCACTTCTACGAGCCGGTTTCGGCCGAAGAGGTCGTTGGCGTCGGTCGTTTTCACGACATGGCCCCGCAACTGGCCTGATGCGACTTGACCCCGGGGCGCGGGGGCCTAAAATTCCAGCCTTCTCGACGCGGAGTTCAGCATGAAAATCGGATTTATCGGCCTCGGCATCATGGGGCGCCCGATGGCGCTCAATCTCATCAAGGGCGGCCACGAGGTCACCGTCTGGGCGCGGCGCGCCGAATCGATGCAGCCGCTGCTGGACGTTGGCGCCAAAGCCGCGGCAAGCCCCGCTGATGCTGCCCGCGGCAATGAGCTGGTCATTTCCATGGTCGCCGATGCGCCGGACGTCGCCGAAGTCATGCGCGGCGTCGCCACCGGCGCGGCGCCCGGCCTGGTCGCTGTCGACATGAGCACCATCGCGCCGGCCGCCGCCCGCAAGATCGGCGAGGAACTGGCCGCGGCCGGCGTCGATTTTATCGATGCCCCGGTTTCTGGCGGCGAGGTCGGCGCCATCGCCGGCACCCTGTCGATCATGGCAGGCGGCTCCGAAGCTGCCTTTGCCAAGGCCAGGCCAGCCTTCGAATGCATGGGCAAGAACGTCGTCCACGTTGGCGCCAGCGGTGCCGGCCAGGTCACCAAGGCAGCCAACCAGATCGTTACCGGCATGGGCGTGCTGGCGGTGGCCGAGGCTTTTGCTTTTGCCGCCAAAAATGGGGTCGACCGTAGCAAAGTGCGCGAAGCGTTGCTCGGCGGCTTCGCCTACTCCAAGATTCTCGAAAACCACGGCCAGCGCATGCTCGACCGCAATTTCAAGCCGGGTTTCAAGAGCTGGATGCACGAAAAGGATCTGAACATCGTCATGCAGACGGCGCATGAACTTGGCCTCTGCCTGCCCGGTTCAGCGGCGACCGCGCAGATGTTCAACGCCATGGTCGGTTCCGGCCACGGCGAGGAAGACTCCATCGCCGTGCTGAAGCTGCTGGAATGCCTCTCGGGTCAATGATGAAAGTTGGTTTCATCGGACTCGGCGTCATGGGGCGCCCGATGGCGCTGCATCTGCACAGTGCAGGCCATGAACTGGCCGTCTGGGCGCGCCGGCCAGAGAGCGTTGGCGACCTGCCGGCCCGCATCTGCGCCACGCCGGCTGAACTTGGCCGCTGCTGCGAAGTGGTATTCACGGTGATCACATCGAGCGCCGATGTCGAAGGCGTCGCGCTCGGCGAGAACGGTCTGATCGAAGGCATGGCGCCCGGTTCGGTGCTGGTCGACTGCTCGACCATCGCCCCGGAGGCAGCGCGCAAGATCGCTGCGCAGCTTGCCGGCAAGGGCATCCACATGCTCGACGCGCCGGTGTCCGGCGGTGCCCAGGGCGCCATCGACGCCACGCTGGCCATCATGGCCGGCGGCGACGCGGCGGTGCTGGAACGCGTCCGCCCGCTGCTCGACTGCCTGGGCAAGCGCATCGTCCATGTCGGCCCGAATGGCGCCGGGCAGGTCGCCAAGGCCTGCAACCAGATGATCATGGTTGCCGCCATCCAGGCGGCAGCCGAAGCCATGCGCCTGGCTGCTGCGGCCGGTGTCGATTGTGCCAAGGTCAAGCAGGCGCTGGCTGGCGGTTCCGCCGCCTCGCGCGTGCTCGACGTGATGGGCGAGCGTATGGTCCGCCGCGATTTCGCGGCCGGCATCGAGGCGCGGCTGCATCACAAGGATTTCGGGCTGGTCATGGAAGCGGCGCGGCAAAGCGGCGTGCCCGTGCCGCTGGCCGCCGTCGTCGGCCAGCAACTGAACGCCCTGATGGCGCAGGGCTGGGGGCGCGACGACACCGCCTCGCTGCTGCGCGTACTGGAGTTGCAGTGAGCCAGATCGCCCAGCTGACCGAAGCCGAGATCGAGGAACGCTTTCACGTCGTCGGCACGTTGCCGGTGGCCTTCATGCTGACCGGCTTCGCCCGCGAGCGCGACCCGTTCTCGGTGCAATTCGGCGGCGGTCAGAACATGTTCCTGACCACGCTGCTCAGCGTTGAGCCACACAGCGGGGTGCTGATTTTCGATTGCAGCGGCAGCGACGAGACAAACCGACAGTTCCTGAGCAGCGAGCGCAACGTCTTCGTCGGCCGGCCGGCGGGCATCCATGTCCAGTTCGTGACCGGGCCGGCTCGGGAGGTTAAGTACGAAGGCGGCAAGGCGTTTGCGGTCAGCGTGCCGAAACGCCTGCTGCGTCTGCAGCGCCGTGAGTATTTCCGGATCGAGACGCCGCACCTCCGCCCGCTCCAGTTCTTCGGCCGTGCAGCCGCCACCGGCTTGCTGACCCTGCCGGCGCACGACATTTCAGTGGCCGGTATCGCCCTGACCGCAAGCGCCCAGCCGGAAGGGCTGGTCACCGGCATGAAACTCGAAAACTGCCATTTTTCGTTGCCTGAGGACGAGCGCGACCTGTTCTTCCGGGCCTCGGTGCGCCATGTCACCGCCCGCGAATCGCGGACCGGCAACATGCAGTGGCGCATCGGCCTGCAGTTCGACGGCCTGCCCGGCGCCGAGGAAGCCCGCATCCAGCGCTACATCGCCCGCGTCGAGCGCGAGCGGCATGAGTTGATTTAGTTGCTAGTTGTTAGTCGGTAGCCGCTAGCCAAGAGCGGCCGCCTGGCAAATGGTGCAACGGGGGATGCCGATACTTGCATCCACAAAATCGGGGGGCTGCCCCTCTAACGATTCTGGATTCCGGCGCCTGAGCACCCGCTTCGGGCAAATGCTACGGTCGGCCCGAAAAAAGGGCCAAAATCAAAATGGCTGGGGAAGAGTGGGAGCGGGGAAATAGTGGTCTGACCCGAATGGCACTATTTAGTGGGGAGTTGGTAGTCGGTTGCCGTAGATGGCAAGAAAAACAGGTGCCCCCTGTTGTTTCCGTTGGGTGTCTTAAATTTCGCCTGCCATCGGCGTGGTGACATTAGGCACACAGCGGAGTAGGATTCACCCATGAAGCCATTTCGCTGGAGCGCAGAAAAGAATGAAACCCTTAGATCGGAGCGGGGGATTTCGTTTGAGAGCATTGTCGTCGCCGTCGATGCCGGTGGCCTGTTGGATGTCCTTGCTCATCCGAACCAAACAAAGTATCCGAGACAGCGTGTGCTGGTCGTCGCATGTGACAGCTACGCCTACTTGGTGCCTTTTGTGGAAGAGGAAGACTATTTCTTTCTCAAGACCGTGATACCAAGTCGCAAGGCGACTCGAGACTACTTAGATCAAGGTGACTTAGATGCCGAAGATTGATGACTATGAACTTGAAATTCTGACGGCCTTCGACAAAGGCCAGTTGAAGTCTGTCGCCACCAAGGCGGAACTCGCAAAGTTCAAGGCAGCAGCGCGCGCTACGGCCATCAAGGATCGCCGCGTAAACATCCGTCTGTCTTCGGGCGACCTGAGCGACATTCAGGTCAAGGCCCTGGAAGAAGGTGTGCCGTATCAAACGCTCATCGCCAGCGTCCTGCACAAGTACGTTACTGGTCGCCTTGCCGAGCAACCGAACACGACCGCCAAGGCATCTCGAAAGCCAGTGGCAAAACGCCGTGCCACATCCGGTACCTAATCCGCCAGACGTGAATTTAATTCGAGCCTGGCCCCTTTAGCTTTCTTTAGCTGTGTTCTTCAGGGCCTCGGTCCGCCACATCACGGCCTGCGAGTCGCGAGCCGGCATCCGCCAATGGCGCATCGGCCTGCAGTTCGCCGACCTGCCCGGCAACGCCGAAAACCGCATCCAGCGCTACATCGCCCGCCTCGAACGCGAGCGGCATGAGTTGATTTAGTTGCTAGTTGCTAGTTGTTAGTCGGTAGCTGCTAGCTAAAAGCGGCCGGCTGGCAAATCGCGCAACGGGGGATGCCGATAGTGGCATCCACAAAATCCGAGGTCTGCCCCGCTATCACTTCTGGATTCCGGCGCCTGAGCACCTGCTTCGGGCAAATGCTACGGTCGGCCCGAAAAAAGGGCCAACAGATTAATGGGGGTCAGACCACTATTCCCTATTTAACTCGGGCCATGAATTAACCCGACCGTTTAGCAAAATAGCATATTTCCGGCAGCGGGCGGCAAATGCTACGGTCGGCCGGAAATTTTGCCCAAAATCGAAAAGCGATGATTTTGCCTTCCTCTCGGGCCGACCATAGTCAGCAGACGTCGCAGCGATGAATCTCCACCGTCGCATGGACTATTTCTTCATGCACCGACAACGCTTCGCGGATATCCAGCGGGGTCAGCGCCGTGTCGTGGGTGAGCAGGCTGAGCGCGCAGGCGTAGGCACCGTTGCCGATGCGCCAGACGTGGAGGTCGGTTAGCTGGGTTTGCCCGCTTTCCGGCAGCGCTGAAATCACTTCGCGGATTTCGGCGACGACGGGGTGGTCCATCTCGCGGTCGAGCAGCACGCGGCCGCTTTGCACGATCAGGTTCTTGGCCCACAGGGCGACCAGCACGGCGCCGACGAGGCCGGTGGCCGGGTCGAGCCAGGCCCAGCCGTAGAGCCAGCCGCCGGCCAGCGCGGCGATGGCGAGCACCGAGGTCAGCGCGTCGGTGACGACGTGGATGTAGGCGGCCTTGAGATTGAGGTCGTGGTGATGATCATGCGCATGGTCATGCCCGTGATGATGGTCATGATCGTGGTGGTCGTGTGCGCCGCCGAGGATCAGCGCGCAGACCAGGTTGACGGCCAGGCCGAGGACGGCGACGCCCATGGCTTCGGCGTAGTGGATGGGCTGCGGCGACCACAGGCGTTCGAGCGAGCCGAAGACCATCGCGGCGGCGACGCCGAGCAGGAAGATGGCGCTGGTGTAGCTGGCTAGCACTTCGATTTTCCAGGTGCCGAAGGCGAAGCTGGGGTCGCTGGCGTATTTGCGGGCGGCGCTGTAGGCGAAGGCTGAGAGGCCGATGGCCAGTGCGTGCGAGCTCATGTGCCAACCGTCGGCGAGCACGGCCATGGAGTTGAACCACCAGCCGGCGACGATTTCGACCAGCATGGTGGCGATGGTGATCCACATGACCAGTCGCGTGCCGCGTTCGGCGGCGGCATTGCCGATGGCGTAGCGGTGGTCGTGGGTCCAGCGCGAGAGATCGTGATCAGCGTTCATTGCTGTCCATAGCCCTTGAACTTTTCCAGCACCTCGGCCATTTCGCCGGCCGAGAGCAGGACCGGGGTGCCGAGTTGGCAGGCGCGCCAATATTGCTCGCAGAGTTCTTCGAGTTCGATGGCCAGGGCCAGCGCCTCGGTCAGGTCGCGGCCGGCGACGAGCAGACCGTGGTTGGCGAGCAGGCAGCCCTTGCGGCCGGCCATGGCCTGCAATGCTACGGTCGATAGTTCCTGGGAGCCAAAAATGGCGTAGTCGGCGCAGCGGATGGTGTCGCCGCCGAAGCGGGCGATCATGTAATGGAAGGGCGGAATGTCGAGGCGCAGGCAGGCCAGGCTGACGGCGAATGGCGAGTGGGCATGCAGCACCGCGCCGACTTCCGGCCGGCTGGCGTAGAGGTCGCCATGGAAGCGCCATTCCGACGACGGCTGGCGCTTGCCGACGTGTGAGCCGTCGAGGTGCATCAGCGGGATGTCGTCTTCGCGCAGGTCGGCGTAGGCTATGCCGGTCGGCGTGATGTAGAAACCGTCGCCGTCACGGACGCTGACGTTGCCGGCGGTGCCTTTGTTGAGGCCGGCCGGCTGCATGGCGCGGGCGGTGGCGATCAGTTCGCTGCGCGGGTCAGCCATGGGCTTCCTCCGGATACAGGCCGAGCAGGCCTTCCCGGCTGGCCGGGCAGGCGCCGCGCTCGGTGATGATGGCTTTGATCAGCCAGTTCGGCGTTACGTCGAAGGCCGGGTTGGCGACATCCTCGCCGGCCGCTAACTGGCGCAGCGCCGAGGGTTGGGCGTGATTGTCGAGGCCATGGACGAAACGGAATTCATCGCCATCGCGTTCCTCAATCGGGATGTCGGCCCCCTCGGCGCAGGCGAAATCGAGCGTCGAGCGCGGTGCGGCGACGTAGAAGGGAATGCCGTTGTCGGCGCACGCCAGGGCCTTGAGGTAGGTGCCGATCTTGTTGGCGACATCGCCATTGGCGGCGATGCGGTCGGCGCCGACGATCACCGCGTCGACCTTGCCGGCGCGCATGAGCAACCCGGCCGCATTGTCGGCGATCAGCGTGTGCGGCACGCCGTGTTGTTCCAGTTCCCAGGCGGTGAGCAGGCCCTGGTTGCGCGGCCGGGTTTCGGAAACCCAGACATGTACCGGCACGCCGGCATCGTGCGCGGCGTAGATTGGCGACAGGGCGGTGCCGTGGTCGACGGTAGCCAGCCAGCCGGCGTTGCAGTGGGTCATCACGTTCAGCGTTTGGCCGTCGGCGACGATCAGCTCATTCCACAGCTTGAGGCCGTGCTGGCCGATGGCTGCGTTCTGCGCCACATCTTCCTCGGCGATGGCCGCGGCTTCGGCCCAGGCGGCGGCGCTGCGCTGATCGGCCGGCAAGGGGCGAAGCACGCTTTCCATGCGGGCCAGCGCCCAGTGCAGATTGACGGCGGTCGGGCGCGTCGACCGAAGCAGGGCGGCGGCCTCGGCCAGTCGGGCGTCGGAGGCTTCGAAGTCGAGGGCGATGGCCAGCCCATAGGCAGCTGTGGCGCCGATCAGCGGGGCGCCGCGCACCTGCATGGCACGGATGGCGTGCGCCGCCCCTTCCAGCGTATCGATGCGAACCCAGTGCAGGGTGTGCGGCAGGCGGGTCTGGTCGATGACGTCAATGGCCCGCCGCTCGGGCTGGGGACGCAGGGTACGGGTAGGAATGCCGTCGATATTCATGGGTTGTATCTTTGAACGGGCGGGGGGATGATGTTTATTATTGATGGCGCTGTGCCCGTCATTGTGACGGCCACGCTGTCGTCAAGGAAGCCCGGGCAGGATAAATTCTCGCGACGTCGAGAGAATAAGTGGCAAAATAAGCAGATGCTTTTTAAGTTTTTAGAAAAATGATAAAATTGAACATCGGCGTCCGTTTTCGCAGGTCGCCAAAAAATATCGGCCAAGTATTCTGAAATACGGCCACAGCCCTAAATACTGGGGGGACAAAAGATGTTTTCGTTTTTCAAGTCAAAACCAGCGGACGCCGCCAACCGTCAATCTGCCGATCAGCTACTGGCACACCGCGGGCGTTATAACGCGGACCGCCTGCCAGCCAACCGACAGGCCTTGGGTTTGCCGGAATCCGCAGGCGGCCTGTTCATCGGTTTTGTACCGCCGTATGCCGCTTTTCCCGGGGTTGCCGACGGCCTGAGTCGCGCCGTGGCTGGTGCCGGCAACATGACCTTCGCCGCGCTCTCTTCAACCGGCGCCCTGTGCAGCGGCGGCGATTCGACCTATTGCGGCGCCGAAGCGCATGACCGCGAAGGCAGCTACCTCTGGCTGTCCGACGAGATCGTCGAGCGGGCCGAAATCCACAGCATGGACCTGCGCATGGGCCAGGGCGCTACCGTTACCGAGCGCGTCAGCCGCATCGCCCAGGAACTGGGCAAGGTCAATCCCTCCTTCCAGATCAACGCCCAGGATACCTTCGCGCTGATTTTCTGCGATGGCCTCTCCGCCTCGGAAGGCTTCCTGATGCGCGCCTGGTATGAGAGCAAACGCTTCCCCTGCCTGGCCGTCGGCGGTTCGGCCGGTGGCAAGCTGGATTTTTCCGGCACCTACATGCACGACGGTCGTCAGGTGCTGACTGGCAAGGCCATGCTGATCTTCTGCAAGGTCAAGCCCGGCATCCGCTTCTCGCCGTTCAAATCGCAGAATTTCGTTCCGGCCGGCAAGAGCTGGCTGGTCGCCGAGGCCGATCCGGTGGCGCGGACAGTCAGCAGCGTTTTCGCCGAGGACGGTTGGCTTCCTGACCGCGCTGGCCAGTCACTTCCGTTGCCCGGAAAGCGATGTCGGCAAACATCTTGGCAACCATACCTTTGCCGTTTCCGTCGATGGCGAGATGTTCATCCGCTCGGTGGCGGCGCTGGGCGCTGACAAGACGGCTTTCTTCTGCGACATCGAGTTCGGCGATTGCCTGCATCTGCTGAAGCAGGAGGATTTCGTCGCCACCACGCAACGCGACTGGCAGCAATTCCTCGCTGGCAAGGGCGCGCCGCTGGCCATGCTGCTCAACGACTGTGTGCTGCGCCGGGTGGGAAATGCCGCCGTGCTCGGTCGCGCAGCATTCTTTGCCGATACGCCGGCGGCTGGCTTTTCGACCTTTGGCGAGATTCTGGGCATTCCGATCAACCAGACGCTGTCTGCGCTGGTCTTCTTCCGCGACGGGCCGGGATTCTCCGACCCCTTCATGAACGCCTTCCCGGTCTCCTACGCGGCGTTTTCCAACCACTACGGGCAGCGCGCGTTGCAGCGCTGGATCACGCTGAACGGCATCCAGCGCGGCATGGTCGAGCAGGTGCTCAACTACGAGCGCAGTGTCCAGCCGGTCATCGATACCCTGCCGTCGCTGGCTTCCGGTTTCCGGCAGCAGGCGGCGACGCTGAACGAGGCGATGACGCTGATGTTCGCCGTCGGCGAATCGGCCAAGACCTCGCAGACTTCCCAGGCCAGCCTGGGGGCGGGGCTGGACGATCTGGAGCGTCTCTCCAAGGCCATCGGTTCGATTACCGGCGGGATCAGCGCCATCGCCGATCAGACCAATCTGCTGGCCCTCAACGCCGCCATCGAGGCAGCGCGGGCCGGCGAGGCGGGGCGCGGGTTTGCGGTGGTCGCCGACGAGGTACGAAAGCTGGCGCAATCGGCCAAGAATCAGGCCGACGCCACGGCATCCAGCATCCGCGAGGCGGTGCAGACCATTTCGGGTATCCGCGGCATCGCCGAGGAAACCCTGCGCTCGATCAATCAACTGATCGAACGCAGCGAAGCAGCCTCGGCGCAAATCTCGCAGATGACCACCGATGCCGCCCGCGAACAGGCCCAGGTGACGCAGAGCCTGTCCAATGTCGATGAACTGACGCGCGGCATGGCGACGCTGAACGAACTGCTCGGCCGGCTTGATCACCTGCAAGGGATGGCCTCCAAACTTTAAGGCCGTCCCCGCCAAGACTTGTCCTGCGTGCGGCGCTGCCGCATGATTCGGCTGTTTCCAACGGCCGCGCAGCATGCAGACAAACATTCGCATCGATTCCCGGTACCCGCAGATGGGGACCACGATTTTTACCGTCATGTCCCGGCTGGCTGCCGAGTGCGGTGCCGTCAATCTGTCGCAGGGTTTCCCGGACTTCCAGGCCGAACCGGCGCTGTTCGAGGCCATGCACCGGCACATGCTCGCCGGCCGCAACCAGTACGCGCCGATGACCGGCCTGCCGGAACTGCGCCAGGCCATTGTGGACAAGGTCGCCACCCTTTACGGTCCGCGCTACGACGTCGAATCCGAAGTCACGGTCACGGCCGGGGCGACCCAGGCGATCTTCACCGCAATTGCCGCCTTCGTCCGGTCGGGCGACGAGGTGATCGTCTTCGAGCCGGTCTACGACAGCTATGTGCCGGCCATCGAAACCGTCGGCGGCAAGGCCGTTTACGCCCAATTGCACTTTCCCGATTACCAGCCCGACTGGGAACAGGTCGCCGGCCTGATTTCGCCCAAAACGCGGATGATCATCGTCAATTCGCCGCACAACCCGACCGGTAGCGTGAATGCTACGGTCGGCCTCGAAAAACTGGCAAAACTGGTGCGCGGTACCGACATCGTGATCCTCTCCGACGAGGTCTACGAGCACATCCTGTTCGACGGCGAACAGCACGCCAGCCTGTGCGGCCATCCCGAACTGGCCGAACGCAGCATCGTCGTTTCCAGCTTCGGCAAGACCTATCACATTACCGGCTGGAAGATCGGCTATGTGGTCGCCCCGGCAGCATTGATGGCTGAATTCCGCAAGGTGCACCAGTTCAACGTCTTCACCGTGCATGCCCCGTCGCAACTGGCCATTGCCGAATACATGCAGGATGCGCGGCGACATCTCGGGCTGGCCGCCTTCTACCAGCAAAAGCGCGATTTCTTCCGCGACCTGCTGGCCGCCACGCCCTTCGAATTGCTGCCCTGCCGCGGCACCTATTTTCAGCTGGCGCGCTACGACAGCATCTCCGACCGGCCGGACCGCGAATTCGCCGAATGGCTCACCCGCGAGGTCGGCGTTGCCGTCATCCCGATTTCGGTGTTCTATGCCGACGGCCGCGACGACCGCGTTGTCCGTTTCTGCTTTGCCAAACAGGAGGCCACCCTGCGCGCCGCCGCCGAGCGCCTTTGTAAAGCTTTGTAATGAAACCTGAAAATATGAAAATTGCTTGACCTGCCCGCTAGCCAAAGCGAATAATCCGCCCATCAAAATCACACATCAAAGGAGAACCCCATGGGAATGGTCCAGGAATTCAAGGAATTTGCGGTCAAGGGCAATGCAATGGATCTGGCGGTCGGCGTCATCATCGGCGGCGCGTTCGGAAAGATTGTCGACTCCATCGTCGGTGATCTGATCATGCCGCTGGTCAGCCGTGTCGTCGGCAAACTCGACTTCTCCAACCTGTTCGTCATCCTCGGCGACAACCCGGGCAATCTGGTTGCGCTGGCCGACCTCAAGAAGGCCGGCATCCCGGTTTTCGCCTACGGTTCCTTCCTGACCATCGTGGTCAATTTCATCATCCTCGCTTTCATCATCTTCATGATGGTCAAGCAATTGAATCGTCTGCGTAACGAAGAGCCGGCGGCACCGGAGGAAGCACCGGCAACCCCGGAAGACGTCCTGCTGCTGCGCGAGATTCGCGATTCGCTGAAGAAATAAGCCGCGATGCCGGGTTTGCAAGGCCGCCTGCGGGCGGCTTTTTTATTGGCGGGCCGAATCCGCCCGAAATGCAACATTGCGTAACAGGCAGCGAAAACGGTAT
The DNA here is from genome assembly GCA_017983615.1 of Azonexus sp. Taxonomy (GTDB): domain Bacteria; phylum Pseudomonadota; class Gammaproteobacteria; order Burkholderiales; family Rhodocyclaceae; genus Azonexus. The sequence goes on along the minus strand of JAGOBB010000008.1, from coordinate 67,687 downwards.
GTCCAAACCCTCGGCGCTGCGTTAACCTAGGTACGGCAACCACCATCAAGGCAATCGCCATGAAAAAACAATTGTTCATTTCCGCACTGGCTGCAGCTTTGCTGCTTGCAGGCTGTGTCGTCACCCCAGAGCCCTACTCCTACTATGACGGTCCGGTCTATGTCGATCCGCCGCCCCCGCGCGTCGAGTATCCGGGCTACGCGCCGGTCGCAGGCTATGTCTGGATCGGCGGCTACTGGAACTGGAGCGGGCATCAACATGTCTGGGTCCCCGGACGCTGGGATGCGCCGCGGCATGGACATCGCTGGGTAGAGCCGCGCTGGGAACGGGATGGTCGACACTGGCGTCAGCGCCCCGGGCGCTGGGAGCAGGAAACCGATGGCCGTACCTTGCACCCTGTCTTCGGTGGAAACTCGGCCCCGGCCGAGCCGCTCGAGCCGCGGCGTTACCCGCGCAATGACGACCGCTATGACGAACGTCGCCCGCCGCCCGCGCCGGGCTACCGTCAGGAACGAGCTGCACCGCCGCCACCGAACCGTGGCGAGACGGATACGCATACCTTGCATCCGGTCTTTGGCGGAGCACCGCAGGCGCCGGCCAGGGTTGAGCCGCCAAGACGGGACTACGAGCGTCGGCAGGCACCGGATGCCGGGCGCCAGCAGCGCGAAGTTCGGCCTGCACCGCCGCCTCGCGCCGAGCCGGAGAGCCGCGGTCGCGACGACCGGCAGCGGGAAAATCGACGTTCCGGCCGCCGGGGCGACGACGACCGCTGAGCGCCTAGGCGCCCAGAACCGCCTCCCAAAGTTTCCTGACCGCTGCGATATGGGGCTCGATGCCTTCGCGCGGGATGGCCGCTTTCGGGGTGGCCGATAGCCGTTTGGCGTGTTGCAGTCGCCGGTACTCGCGATAGGCGTTGCCGGCCGACTCGGCCAGCCCGATGTCGATCAGGCCGAGTTCGCCGGCCATGCGCAGCAGCGCGATATTGCCGAGATTGCCGGTCAGGCTGGCATGTCCGTGCGAGTAAGCAAGGATCAGGTACTGGACGATGAACTCGACATCGATGATACCGCCCGGGTCGTGCTTGAGCCCGAATTCGCTGTCGCTGTTCGATGCATGCGCATCGATCATCTTGCGTCGCATGGCGACAACCTCTTCCTTCAGCTTGGCGAGATCGCGCGTCTGGCGCAGGATTTCGACGCGAATTTCCTCGAAGCGGGCGCCGACCGCAGGGTCGCCAGCGCAGAAGCGGGCACGGGTCAGGGCCTGGTGCTCCCAGACCCAGGCGTTCTTCAATTCGTAGTCGCGGAAGGCGTCAACTGAAACGGCTAGCAGGCCCGAGTCCCCATTCGGACGCAGGCGCAGGTCGGTTTCGAACAGGATGCCGGCCGGCGTCTGGCTGGACAGCCAAGTATTGAGGCGCTGGCCGAGGCGAGTGTAGTTCTCTTCTGCGTCCATCGCGTCGTCGTCGAACAGATAGACGAGGTCGAGGTCGGAGGCATAGCCGAGTTCCTTGCCGCCCATCTTGCCGTAGCCGATGACCGCGAATTTCGGTGTCTCGCAGTGCCGCTTCTTGATCGTCTGCCAGCACAGTGGCAGGGTTTCCTGGACGATGGTGTCGGCCAGTTCGGTCAGGTGGTCGGAGAGGCTTTCGATGGTCTGCAGGCCGGAGAGATCCTGGGCGAGCAGGCGGAAGACCTGGGCGTGGTGCATTTCGCGCAGGATGTCCATTTCACGCTCGGTGTCGCCGGCGTGCTGGGCCAGATTCTCGCGCAGGCTTTCGCGGAATCCCGTCCAGTTGGTGGCGATCTCGTAGAGGCGCGGGTCGAGCAGTTCGTCGAGCAGGAGTGGGTGGCGATTCAGGTATTCGGCCGCCCAGTTCGAGGCACAGACCATGTCGGCGACACGCCGCAAGGCCATCGGGTATTGCTGCAGCAGTGCCAGATAGGAGCCGCGACGGGCGATGCCTTCGAGGAAATTGAGGCCGCGCACCAGCGTGGTGTCCGGAGCGCCGGTCGCGCCGGCAGCTTCGATCAGCCTTGGCCCGACGGCATCGAGGCGGGAGCGGTTGCTGGCCGGCAGCTGCTGGTAGCGGCTTGAGGTGCGCAGTTCGGCGAGACGGGTGAGGGCTTCGTGGGGATGGCGGAAATTGAGCTTGCCAAGCGCTTCGAGCGCTGATTCCTCATCCATCTGGCCCTGCCAGAGCCCGGTCAGCGGATGGTCGCCGGCTTCAGGGTCGGAGAAGACAGCTTCAAAATGCCGGCTGACCTTGTTGCGGTGGTCGTCCAGTACGGCCAGCATCGCCGGCCAGTCGGGGAAGTCCATGCTGAGGGCGATCGTGTGCCGCGCGTCGTTGTCGACCGGCAGCATGTGTGTCTGCTTGTCATCGACGTATTGCAGGCGGTGTTCGAGGCGGCGCAGGAAGACATAGGCTTCGCGCAGCTCCTGCTCGGTCTCGGCCGGGATCAGCTTACGCTCGACCAACAGCTTGAGGACGGAGAGCGTCGTCCTGATCTGCAGGGCCATGTCGCGGCCGCCGCGGATCAGCTGGAAAACCTGGGCGATGAACTCGATCTCGCGGATGCCGCCCGGGCCAAGCTTGACGTGGTCGCGCATGTCCTTGCGCGCCACTTCGCGGCGGATTTGTGCGTGCAGGTCGCGCATGGCGTTGATGGCGCCGAAATCGAGATACTTGCGGAAGACGAAGGGGCGGGCGACGCTTTGCATGGCCGTGACCCAGGCCGGTTGCAGGTTGTCGCCGGTGTTCATGGTGCGACCCTTGATCCAGGCGTAGCGCTCCCACTCGCGGCCCTGGGTGATGAAATAATTTTCCAGCGCGTCGAGCGAGCAGACCAGCGGACCGGAATCGCCGTTCGGGCGAAGACGCATGTCGACACGGAAGACCTGGCCGTCGGCGGTCAGGTCGCCGAGTGCGCCGATGATTCGCTTGCCGAGACGGTTGAAGAAATCGAAGTTCTCGATGCTTTTCGGGCCGGCGGTATCGCCGTCTTCCGGGTAGATGAAGATGTAGTCGACGTCGGACGAAACGTTGAGCTCGCGCCCGCCCAGCTTGCCCATGCCGATGATCAACAGGCGCTGCGGGCGGCCCTGGCTGTCCAGCGGTTCGCCGTGCGTGGCGACGAGTTGCCGATGGTAGTGGTCGAGCGCGAAATTGGTCGTCACGTCGGCGAGCAGGGTCATGCTCTCGACGACTTCGGCCAGCGGCGCGAGGCCGCAGAGATCACGTAGCGTGATATGGGCCATGGCGCGCTGGCGCAGACGGCGCAGGGCGGTACGGACTGCTTCATCGTCGGCAAATTCGCGTTGCAGCGGTGCGAGCAGAAGGTCTTCACCGAGTGGCTGCTGCCAGGTGGCCGCCAGTTCCGGAATCAGCTCCGGGTGGGCCTGCAGCAACTGGGCGACATAGCGGCTGTGGGCAAGTGCGTTTTGCCAGCGGGGGTCGAGAGTGGTGTCCATGATCTTCGGTCGGCCGAATGGCCGAAAAGGTAGAATAGAGGTTTTGCTGATAGTCGATTGTAGTGACCTATTCTCCCCCAAGGCAAAGCGGAATTGCCCGTGAATGAGCCAAAAAGCCAGCAATCCCCGGTGATTCCACCGGAGGTTCGCGTTGCGCTCTATCACCGCTTGCATTTTTTGTGGCCCGTGCTGGCCCGGCCCGCGGTCGCTCGCGGCATCCGGCTGCTGGGCTGGGGGCTGTTCGGCGCCTGGTTAGTGTTTGTGATCCTGCTGCTGACGCTGCGCTTCGCGGTACTGCCCAAAATCGGCGAATACCGGAGCGCGGTCGAGCAGGCGGCGAGCAAGGCCGTCGGGCAACCGGTCAGGATTGGGCGCCTTGAGGCGCGTTGGCGGGGGCTGAACCCGGATCTGGTGCTCGATGACGTGGTGGTTGAAGATCGCCACGGCGTGCCGGCCTTTTCGTTGACGCGGGTCGAGGGCGTACTGTCCTGGCAGACGCTTTGGCGCCTGCGTCCGACGCTGGCGCTGCTCGCCTTTGACGGCCCGGTGCTGCGTGTTCGCCGCGAGACCAACGGCAAGATCACGGTGGCCGGCGTGTCGGCCGAGGCAGAGGGCGATCCGGCCTTTGCCGAGTGGGTGCTGGAACAGAAGCGCATTCGCATCCGCGATGCGACCGTCGTCTGGGAAGACCGGCTGCGCAACGCACCGCCGCTGGTCCTCGAGGATCTCCAGCTGGCGCTGGACAATAGCGGTCGGCGGCATCGTTTCGGCCTGTCCGCGGCGCCGCCGGATAATCTTGCATCGCGGATCGACATCCGCGGTGAGGTCAAGGGCGATCTGGGCGACGCGCTGGAGCACCTGTCAGGAAAGATTTTTGTCGAGCTGGATTATGCCGATCTGGCCGGCTGGCGAGCCTGGGTGGACTATCCGGTGCATCTGCCGCAGGGGCGTGGCGCCTTGCGCATTTGGGGCGATCTGGACGATGGCGCCGGTACGCTGACGGCCGACGTGGCGCTGGAGGAATTGCGTCTGCGCCTCGGCCGCAAGTTGCCCGAACTCGATCTGGCCAGCATGCGCGGTCGCCTGGAGGCACGCTACAAGGCCGACGAATGGGCGCTGGCCGGGCGCAAGGTGGAATTGTTGACCCAGGATGGCATTCGGATCGCGCCGACCGATTTCCAGCTCGAATGGCGACAGAATCCGCAGAATGCTACGGTCCATGGCAATTCAAGTGCCAATTTGCTCGATCTGTCGGTGCTGGCCAAGCTGGCCTCCTACATGCCGCTGGACGAGCGCAGCCGGGAGTTGCTGCTGAAACATCGGCCGCAGGGGCGAATTTTCGAGCTGCGCGCCAGCTGGGTGCTGGACGATGAGGTGCTCAAGCGCTATAGCCTGAAGGCCGGATTTCAGGGGCTGGGGATCGAGGCCGGCGGCTATTTTCCCGGGGCCAGTGGATTGTCCGGGCAGGTCGATCTGACCGAGAAGGGCGGCGAACTGGGGCTCGACGGCGCCACGGCGAGCCTGTCGCTGCCGGCCGTCTTTCCCGAGCCCGACATCGCGCTGGATACCCTGAAGGCGCGGGCGACCTGGAAGAATTCACCAGAGGCCATCGACATCAAATTGCAGCGGCTGGAGTTTTCCGGCCCGGACGCGACGGGATCGGCCCAGGGCAGCTATCGCTTCACAGGCGACGGGCCGGGCGAAATCGACCTGACCGCCGGTATCGAGAAAGCCGACGGGCGGGCGGTCTGGCGCTACATGCCGCATGCGGTTAACGCCACGGCACGGGCCTGGATCCGGCGCGGTATCGTTGGCGGCCGTGGCTATGACGGTCGCCTGGTGCTCAAGGGAAACCTCAAGGACTTTCCGTTCCGCGACGGCAAGAGCGGCCAGTTCATCGTGACTGCCAAGGCGGCCGGCGCCAAGGTCGATTACGCCGCGGGCTGGCCGACCATCGACGAGATCGATGCCGACATGACCTTCGGCATCGGCATGAAGATCGCCGCCAGCAAGGGACGGATTTTCGGGGCGAGCCTGTCGGGGGTGACGGTCGAGCTGCCGGATTTCGAGTCGTTCGAGGAAATGCTGTTCGTCCGCGGCGTGGCCCAGGGGCCGACCAGCGAGTTCCTGCGCTTCATCGAGCAAAGCCCGGTGGCCGAGACCATCGACCGTTTTACCGATGGCATGAAGGCGAACGGCAACGGCAGCCTGAACCTGGAGCTCGATATCCCGTTGCGCCATGCCAACGACACCAAGCTGCGTGGCGACTATCGCTTCCTGAATAACCAGTTGCAGCCAGTGGCCGGCCTGCCGCCGTTGACGCAGGTGAATGGCCGGCTGTTGCTGACCGAGAGCACGGTGGCCGGGCAGGATATCAACGGCCGCGCCTTTGGCGGACCGCTCAAGGTCTTGGTCAAGAGCACTGGCGACAAGGTCGGGGTGCAGGCCTCCGGGACGGCCAGCATCGGTGAGGTCAGCCGTCACTTCGGCTGGCCGCTGATCAACCACCTGAGCGGTAGCGCCGACTGGAAGGCCGACATCGCCATCCGCAAGCGCAACGCCGATGTCGTTGTCGAATCCAACCTGCTCGGCATCAGTTCGCCGTTGCCCGATCCGCTGAACAAGACGGCGACGACGCCGCTGCCGCTGCGCATCGAGCGCACCGCGCCCGACGCGACGCGCGAACAGTACCGGATCACGCTCGGCAAGGTCGCCCAGGGGCTGGTCGTCAGGCGTCAGGAGAACTGGGAGCGGGCTGTCTTCGCGGTCGGCGATGGCGAATTGCGCCTGCCGGAAAAGGGGCTGGCCGTGCGGGTCGCTACGCCGAGCATCGATGCCGATGCCTGGCGAAACTTCTTGCCGGATGGCGCAACCAACGGTGATGGCAACGGTCTGGCGCTTAATGTCGTTACGTTGAAAACCCCCGTGCTGCGCCTTTTTGAACGTGACTACAACCAGGTTGACGTCAGCCTGCGGCCGCGCGATGGAGGCTGGCAGATCGCTCTTAACACGCGCGAGGCGGTGGGCGACGTATTTTGGCGCAGCGCCGGCGAAGGCTGGATCGAGGGAAATTTCAAGCGCCTGACGATCCGTCCCGCCGCGGAGGCGGGTGGGGTGTCCACATCGTTGATCAATACGCTGCCTGGAATGAATCTGGTGGTCGAGGATTTCCAGTTGGGCGACATGGCGCTGGGCAAACTCGAATTGAAAGCGCGCAACGAAAAAGGCGCCTGGAATCTCGATGCACTCAGCCTGCAGAATCCGGATGGCGGTCTGAAAGGCAAGGGGGTCTGGATCAATGTCGGCAATCACCAGACGAAACTGGATTTCGAATTGACGGCCAAGGACGCCGGCAAACTGCTTGGCCGTCTTGGCTACGTCGATGCGGTTCGCCGCGGCAGTGCCAAGCTGGTCGGTGGTTTGCAGTGGAATGGACCGCTGACCAGTATTCATTACCCTTCGTTGAGCGGCCAGATGTCGGTCGAGGCCGAAAAGGGCCAGTTCAACAAGCTGGAGCCCGGGGTCGGCAAGCTGCTCGGGTTGATCTCGCTGCAATCCCTGCCACGACGCCTGACGCTCGATTTCCGCGACATCTTCAGCGACGGGCTGGCGTTTGACAGTATCGAGGGCAAGCTCTCCGTCCGGAAAGGCGTTATGCGGACGACCGAGCCGCTGCGCATCTATGGCCCGGCGGCGCAGGTTGAAATGCAGGGCGAAACCGATCTCAAGGCCGAGACGCAGGATCTTCAGGTGGTGGTCCGGCCTGAGCTTGGCGGGTTGGCGGCCGTTGGCACTGCGGCATTGATCAACCCGGTGGTCGGTGCTGCTGCGCTGGTCGCCAATACCGTGCTCAAGAAGCCGCTCAACCGTCTGTTCAGCTACCGCTATCATGTCACCGGCACCTGGGCCGACCCTCTGGTCAACAAGGCCGGTGAGTCCGTTCAGGAGCTCAGTCCGCCGGCCGATACCGAAAAGGAGAGCAAGCCGTGACCAAGCAGAACTGCCGCATCGCTGCGTTGCAAATGGTTTCCGGGCCGCGTGTTGCCGACAACCTGGCAACGGCCGGTCACTTGATTGCAGAAGCTGTGGGGCAGGGCGCGCAACTGGTCGTTTTGCCCGAGTATTTTCCGATCATCGGCGCCGCCGACACAGATCGTGTGCGGGCCCGCGAGGACTTCGGCCAGGGGCCGGTCCAGGACTGGCTGGCGGCGACGGCGCGCCGCCACGGCATCTGGATATTTGCCGGCTCCCTGCCGCTGACGGCCGATGCGCCCGACAAGATGCGCAATGCCAGCCTCGCCTACAATCCGGCCGGCGAATGCGTGGCGCGCTACGACAAGGTGCATCTGTTCGGCTTCAAAAAGGGCGACGAAGCCTACGACGAGGCCGCATTCATCGAGCCGGGCAATCAACTGGTCGCGGTCGACACGCCGTTCGGCAAGGTCGCCCTGTCGATCTGCTACGACCTGCGCTTTCCCGAGTTGTACCGGGCGCTGGCGCCGGTCGACCTGATCCTGGTGCCGGCCGCCTTCACAGAAACGACGGGCCGGGCGCACTGGGAAATCCTGCTTCGCGCCCGGGCCATCGAGAACCAGTGCTATCTTCTTGCTGTCGGACAGGGCGGGCGCCATGAAAACGGCCGCCTGACCCACGGCAACAGCATGATCATCGACCCGTGGGGAGAAATCCTTGACCGCAAGCTGAAGGGGCCGGGCGTTGTCATCGCCGACCTCGACCACGACCGTATCGCCGAAATTCGCGAGAGTCTGCCGGCTCTTGCCCACCGCAAACTTTGATGGAGTTTCAATGAATCCGAACAGCGCACTGGCGCAAGCCGAATCCCTGCTGCTGGCCCCTTTCTCGCTGACCGAGGGCGACCTGTCGCGGACTTTCGGCCAGATACTGACGCATCAGGTCGACTATGCCGACCTCTATTTCCAGTATTCCCGTTCCGAGGCCTGGAGTCTCGACGAAGGCATCGTCAAGTCGGGCAGCTTCAACATCGACCAGGGCGTCGGTGTCCGTGCCCTGTCCGGCGAAAAGACTGCCTTTGCCTACTCCGACGACATCAGTGCGCGGGCGCTGGGGGATGCTGCCAACGCCGTGCGGGCCATCGGTGCACTCGGACAAAATCCCGGTTTTGGGCAATTTTTGCCTTCGACCGTAGCAAATGCACTCTACGTGCCGCATGACCCGATCGCCTCGCTGCCGGCCGACGCCAAGGTCAAGCTGCTCGAGCGCCTGGAAGGTTTTGCCCGCGCGCTCGACTCGCGGGTCGTGCAGGTCATGGCCTCGCTGGCCGGCGAATACGAGGTGGTCCTCGTTGCCGGTTCCGATGGCCGGCTGGCCGCCGACATCCGGCCGCTGGTCCGCTGCTCGGTATCGGTCATCGTCGAGGAGAACGGCAAGCGCGAACAGGGCGGTTCCGGCGGCGGCGGGCGTTTCGACTTCGGCTATTTCGACGATGAGATCCTCCAGCGCTATGCCAAGGAAGCCGTCCATCAGGCGATCACCAACCTCCATGCCGATCCGGCGCCGGCCGGACAGATGACCGTCGTTCTGGCTTCCGGCTGGCCGGGCATCCTGTTGCACGAAGCGGTCGGCCACGGGCTGGAAGGCGACTTCAACCGCAAGGGCAGTTCCGCCTTCAGCGGCCGCCTCGGCCAGCGCGTCGCGGCCAAGGGCGTCACCGTGATCGACGACGGCACCATCGCCGACCGGCGCGGTTCCCTGAACATCGACGACGAAGGCAATCCGACCCAGCGCAATGTGCTGATCGAGGACGGCATCCTCAAGGGCTACATGCAGGACAGCCTGAATGCCCGTCTGATGGGCGTCGCGCCGACCGGTAACGGGCGTCGCGAATCCTTCGCCCACCTGCCGCTGCCGCGCATGACCAACACCATGATGCTGGCCGGCGAGCACGATCCGCAGGAGATCATCAAGTCGGTCAAGAAGGGCATCTACGCGGCCAACTTCGGTGGCGGACAGGTCGACATCACCAGCGGCAAGTTTGTGTTCTCGATGAGCGAGGCCTACCTGATCGAAGACGGCAAGGTTACCCGCCCGATCAAGGGCGCCACGCTGATCGGCAACGGTCCGGATGCGCTGACCCGTGTGTCGATGATCGGCAACGACCTCAAGCTCGATCCGGGCGTCGGCACCTGCGGCAAGGACGGACAGAGCGTGCCGGTTGGCGTCGGTCAGCCGACCCTGCGGATTGATGGACTGACGGTGGGAGGTACGGCATAATGCCGTCACACTGTCAGGAAATGAATAATTATGCGTCATGCTTGGTTATTGCTGGGATTGGCGGTTTCCGCGCTGTCACAAGCGCAGACAAACCTGCAGGAGCGGCTTAAAGCGGTCCAGTCCGATCAGGCTGCCCTGAAGGTCGCGGTTGACGCCGGTAAGAAAGCCACATTTTTCTGCGTCAATTGCCACGGAGACGAGGGCATCAGCAAGGCGCCAGAAATTCCCAATCTGGCCGGCCAGAATCCGGCCTATCTGCTTGAGCAGATTCGCAAGTTCGGTAGCGGCGAGCGCAAGGATCAGTTCATGCAGGGCCTGATCAAGGTCCTCAAGGACGAGGAGCGGGTGCAGATCGCCCTCTATTACGCCAGTGTGCCGGTTGCGCCCACGCCGGCCGATGCGGCCCAGGTTGCGCAAGGCAAGGTGCTTTTCGGCAAGTTGTGCGCTCGCTGTCATGGCGAGCAGGCGCGGGGCAATGAACTCTATCCGCGCCTTGCGGCACAAAAGCTCTCCTATCTGAAGTCGTCGATCACCCGCTATCGCGACAACACCGGTGTTCGCAACAACCAGTTGATGACCATCGCCACCGCGACGCTGAAAAACGAGGACATCGTCGCTGTAGCCAGCTATCTGACGCAACTGCCCTGAGCGGCGCCTGTCACGGTGGCGTGACAATGTTGATGCGTATCATGGTTGTCAGGCCGTGTAGCAGCTATTTTGCCTTTGCAAATAGGCTGCTATCGGAGACCCCCCATGAAATCCATTTTCGGCATCATCGTTGCCTTCGCGCTTGCGTTTTCCTTTGTCGATGCACAGGCGCAGATCAGCGATCCGAATGTCGCGGTTAACAAGGCCGGTCGCCAGCGGATGCTCTCGCAGCGCATTGCCAAAGCCTATTTTCAGATTGGCCAGCAAATCGACGTCGACCGCAGCAAGAAGGTCCTGGACGCGTCTGTGGCTGTCTTCGACCGCCAGTTGGTCGAACTGAAAAACTACGCCCCGACGCCGGAAATCAAGGCAACCTACCTGAAGCTCGAAACGTCCTGGCTGGCCTACAAGGACCTGCTGCTCGGCGCCGTGCCGTCGCCGGACAATGGCCGGAAGGTGCTTGAACTTTCGGAAGACGTCCTGGCGCTGGCGCATCAGGGCACGGTTCAGCTGGAAAAGCACTCGGCTTCCAACGCGGCCCGGCTGGTCAATATTTCCGGTCGCCAGCGCATGTTGTCGCAACGCATGGCCAAGTTTTACCAGGCTCGGGCCTGGGGCATCGCCGACGACAAGAGCGCGGCCAATCTCGACAAGGCGCGCAAGGAGTTTGCCGAGGCCCTGCAGGAACTCGTTACGGCCCCGGCCAATACTTCGCCGATCAAGGACAGCCTGGAGCTGGTCAAGCAGCAGTGGTTTTTCTTCGAAAACGCGCTGGGACAGAAAAGCGGTGCCGACAAGCGGCCGCAACTGGCCGTGGCGACGACCAGCGAGCGCATCCTGGAAGAAATGGAAGGCGTTGTCGGCCTGTACGAGAAATTGCCCAAATAATCGGCCGACCGTAGCATTTGGCTTTTCCTCGACCGGCGACGCGCCGTCTCCGGCGCGCCTTGCTTAAAACAGGCTGAGTTGTCGGTCCTCGTTGGCATCCGCCCGGCGCGGTGGCGTGAACTGGCTGCTATCGAGGCGGGGAAGTGCCTGCGACAGGCCGCAGCGACGGCAGGCGAGGTCGAAGCGCTGGCGCAGCAGTTCGGCAAAATGGCCGAGCCCGGTCATTCGGCTGCCAAAGCGGGCGTCGTTGGCGCGCTGGCCGCGCAAGTCATAAAGCACCGACATGACCCGCGCTGCCTTTTCGGGAGCATGCCAGTCCAGCCACTCGCGAAACAGGCCGGCCACTTCATGCGGCAGGCGCAGCAGGGTGTAACTGGCGCTGCCGGCGCCATGCTCGCGGGCTGAGGCGAGCAGCTTTTCAAGCTCGTGATCGTTAATGCCGGGAATCAGTGGCGCCACGAAAACCGATACTGGCACCCCGGCTGCCGCCAGCTTCGCCATCGCTTCCAGGCGGGCATGCGGCGCACTGGCGCGCGGTTCGAGCTGGCGGGCCAGCGGGCCGTTCAGCGTGGTCAGCGAAATCGCCACTTGGGCGAGGTTCAGGCGGGCCAGTTCCGACCACAGGTCGATGTCGCGGACGACCAGCGACGACTTGGTGACGACGCTGACCGGGTGGCGCGTTTCGAGCAGCACCTCGAGCACCGCGCGGGTCAGCTTGGCCTGACGCTCGAAGGGCTGGTAGGCATCGGTCGCGGTGCCGAGCGCGATGGTCGAGCAGGCGTAGCCCGGCTTGCCCAGTTCTTCGCGCAACAGGCGGGCGGCATCGGGTTTGGAGAATATCTGCGTTTCGAAATCCAGCCCCGGCGACAGGCCCAGATAAGCGTGGGTCGGCCGGGCGTAGCAGTAGATGCAGCCGTGCTCGCAGCCCCGGTAAGGATTCAGCGACTGATCAAAGCCGAGATCCGGCGAATCGTTGCGGCTGATGATACTTTTTGCACTGTCGACCAGCAGGCGCGTCTGCGGCAGGGAGGGTTCCGGTGGCTCCCAGCCATCGGCCTCGGCCTGGCGGGTGTCTGTGCTGAAGCGATTCGCGACATTGCCCGCCGCGCCCCGTCCCTTGAAGGGCTGCGCGGGAATTTTCGCAGAGGGAGCAGGGTCGAAGTCTTCCATGGGCATCCGGTAGAATGCACCGTTTCCAGCAATTTTTGAATGGGGCAGGCCATGACGCCGCAAAACAAGCCGAATACCGACGACGTCCGCATCAAGGAAATCAAGGAGCTGGTACCGCCGGCCCACGTTTTCCGCGAGTATCCGGTGACCAATCGGGCGGCCCAGACCACCTACGCCGCCCGCCAGGCTATCCACCGCGTACTGCATGGTGCCGACGACCGCCTTCTGGTCGTCATCGGCCCCTGTTCGATCCACGACTACGACGTAGCCATGGATTACGCCCGAAAGCTGGCCAAGGAAGCCGACAAATATGCCGATGACCTGATCGTCGTCATGCGCGTCTATTTCGAAAAGCCGCGCACTACCGTCGGCTGGAAGGGGCTGATCAATGACCCGCGCCTCGACAACACCTTCCGCATCAACGAAGGCCTGCGCCTGGCGCGGCGCATCCTGCTCGAAATCAACGAACTCGACCTGCCCTGCGCCACCGAGTTCCTCGACACCATCACCCCGCAGTACACCGCCGACCTGATCGCCTGGGGCGCCATCGGCGCGCGTACCACCGAATCGCAGGTCCATCGCGAACTGGCTTCCGGCCTGTCGTGCCCGGTCGGCTTCAAGAACGGCACCGACGGCAACATGCGAATCGCCGTCGATGCCATCCGCTCGGCCAACTCACCGCACCATTTCCTGTCGGTCACCAAGTCCGGCCACACCGCGATCGTGTCGACGCTCGGCAACGAGGACTGCCACGTGATCCTGCGCGGCGGCAAGGAGCCGAACTACGACGCCGCCAGCGTCGACGCGGCGTGCACCGAAATCGCCAAGGCTGGCCTCGCCGCCCGGCTGATGATCGACTTCTCGCACGGCAACAGCCGCAAGCAGTACAAGCTGCAGATGGAAGTCTGCGATAGCGTCGCCGGGCAGATCGCCGGCGGCGAAGAGCGCATCGTCGGCGTCATGGTCGAGTCGCACCTGGTCGAAGGCCGCCAGGACCTGTCGCCCGATACCCCCTTGACCTACGGACAGAGCATCACCGACGCCTGCATCAACTGGGAAGACAGCCTGAAAGTGCTGGAGCAGCTGGCCGCCGCCGTCCGGGCAAGGCGGGTGGCGGAAGCCGCCGAGTAATTTCAGCGCTGCGCTCAGGCCATGCTGGAAAGGGCGTCGGCCAGGGCGCGGTTGTCATCGGCAGCGGCAGGGCCGGCGATCAAGCCGTTGTCGCCTTCGACACTGGTGTCGTAACCCTGGCCGCGCAGCAGGTCGGCCCAGTAGTCGGCCGTCTTGTGCGAGACGTGCCAAGGGCCGCGCTCGACGACGGGGCGGGCGGTGCCGTTGCGGTATTTGGTGACGACGCGGTACAAGATGGTTGCCTCGATGCAGGCGAAAATTATCGCGTCACAAACGCTTTTCGATCAAGAGCTGCGGAGCAATCTCAGGCGGCAGTCTTGCCCTTTTGCCACAACACATCGCCACTACCACCGGCACGGTTGAGCGCGCGACCGAGGATGAAGAGAAGGTCGGAGAGGCGGTTGATGTAGCGGCGGGCGGCGTCGGACAAGGGTTCGGCTCCGTGCAGACGGCACATCGAGCGCTCGGCGCGCCGGCAGACGGTGCGGCACAGGTGGGCGAAGGCGGCGGCACGGGTGCCGCCGGGCAGGATGAATTCCTTGAGCATTGGCAGGTCGGCGTTGAAGGCTTCGGCGAGTTCTTCCAGTCGCGCTACCTGGGTGTCCTTGATGATGTTCATGCCGGGCAGGCAGAGTTCGCCGCCGAGATCGAACAGGTCGTGCTGGATGTCGAGCAGGGCGCTGCGGATGTCGTCCGGCATTTCCTCGCAGAGCAGCAGGCCGATGGTCGAATTCAGTTCGTCGGTTTCGCCGATGGCGTCGATGCGCAGGCTGTCCTTGGTCGTCCGGGTGCCGTCGCCGAGGCCGGTGGTGCCGGCGTCGCCGGTGCGGGTGACGATTTTCGACAGGCGGTTGCCCTTGCGTTCATTTTCAGTGTTGCTCACGGTGTCTCTCCTTGAATGGCCGGGATTATACTGAGGGGCCGCGTAACAGACTGTCGCTGCCATGCCAAAGTTCGCCGCCAATCTCAGTTTTCTGTTCACCGACGTGGCCTTCCGTGACCGCTTCCAGCGGTCAGCGGCGGCCGGGTTTCAGGGGGTCGAATACTTGTTTCCCTACGACTGGCCGGCGCATGATGTCGCCGAGTGGCTGAAGGCGGCCGATGTTGAGCAGGTGCTGTTCAACCTGCCGCCGGGCGACTGGGCGGCCGGCGAGCGCGGCATCGCCTGCTTGCCGCACCGCCAGGGCGAGTTTGCCGAGGGCGTTGAGCAGGCGCTGGACTACGCAATGGTGCTCGACTGCGAGCGCGTCCATTGCATGGCCGGGCTGTGTCCGTGGGGCGTTTCCGAGGCCGAGCTGGAGGCGACCTACATCGCCAACCTTCAGTTCGCCGCCGACCGTTTCGCGACCATCGGGGCGACGGTGATGATCGAGCCGATCAACAGCCGGATCGACATGCCGGGCTACTGGCTGGACAACGTCGACAAAGGCTTTCGCCTGCTGGAGAGCATAGACCGTAGCAATGTGAAGCTGCAGCTCGATCTCTATCACGCCCAGATCATCCAGGGCGATCTGGCGCGGACCATAGAGGAAAACTTCCAGCACATCGGTCACGTCCAGATTGCCGATAACCCCGGGCGGCACGAACCGGGCACCGGCGAGATCAATTACCCCTTCCTTTTTTCAGTGCTCGACCGGCTCGGTTACGCCGGCTGGGTCGGTTGCGAATACAAGCCGCTGACGACAACCGAAGCGGGGCTGGGCTGGCGACCGATTTGACGCCGCGCGAACTGCTGCGCCGCCTGTTCGATGCGGCGATCGCCGCTGCCGATCCGGCGCACTGCTTGCCGCCGCATCTGCCACCGGACGATGGCGGGCGGCTGATCGTGATCGGGGCTGGCAAGGCCGCGGCGGCGATGGCGCAGGCGGTCGAGCGGCATTGGTCGGGGCCGCTCGCCGGGCTGGTCGTGACGCGCTACGGCCATGGCGTGCCCTGCCAACGCATCGAGGTGGTCGAGGCGGCGCACCCGGTGCCGGATGCGGCCGGGGCGGCAGCGGCAGATTCCATTTTTGGGCAAATTTCCGGGCTGACCGTAGCAGATCGCGTTTTGGCGTTGTTTTCCGGCGGCGGTTCGGCCTTGCTGGCGGCACCGGCCGCGGGTGTGACGCTGGAGGTGAAGCGGGCGCTCACCTCGGCGCTGCTCAGGTCGGGGGCGAGCATCGGCGAGATCAATTGCGTGCGCAAGCACCTGTCGGCGATCAAGGGCGGACGCCTTGCTGCCGCCGCCTATCCGGCCAGTGTGCTGACTCTGGCGATTTCCGACGTGCCGGGCGACGATCCGGCGGTCATCGCTTCCGGTCCGACGGTCGGCGATCCGAGCTCCTGCGCCGATGCGCTGCGCGTCCTCGACGCCTACGCCATCGAGGTGCCACCCGCTGTGCGCCAGCGCCTAGTCAGCGGTGAGCTGGAAACGCCGAAACCCGGCGATCCGCGGTTGGCGCGCAGCGAATTCCGGCTGATCGCCAGCCCGCGCCAGATGCTCGAAGCGGCGGCGGCCGAGGCGCGCCGGCTGGGCATCGCGCCGCTGATCCTTGGCGACGCGCTGGAAGGCGAGGCGCGTGAGGTTGGCAAGGTCATGGCCGGCATTGCGCAATCTTGTGCCCGGCACGGTGTTCCGGCCAAAAGGCCGTGCGTGCTGCTGTCGGGTGGCGAAACGACGGTGACCGTCAGGGGCCAGGGGCGCGGCGGGCGCAACACCGAATTCCTGCTAGCCCTGGCGCAGGCGCTGGCCGGGGCGCCGGGCATCCATGCGCTGGCCGCCGACACCGACGGCATCGACGGCAGCGAGGATAACGCCGGCGCCTTCATCGAACCCGACACGCTGGCCCGGGCCTGGGCGGCCGGGCTGGATGTGCCGGGCCATCTGGCCGACAACGACGCCTGGACTGTTTTTTCCCGGCTCGGCGACCTGCTGGTCACCGGCCCGACGCGAACCAACGTCAATGACTTTCGGGCCGTCCTGATAGGGTAAAATGGCAAAAATGACGACAAACGACAAACCTGATGCTCGCACCGACCTGCCGGCACTGCTTCGCCGCCTGCGCTTGTTCCTGCCGGCCCACTGCCTGCTGGTCGACGAGGAAGACCTGCGTCCCTACGAATGCGACGGCCTGACCGCCTACCGCGAACTGCCGCTGGTCGTCTGCCTGCCGGAAACTGAAGGCCAGGTCATCGACATCCTGCGTACCTGCCACGATCTCGGCGTGCCGGTCGTCGCGCGCGGCGCCGGCACCGGTCTTTCCGGCGGGGCGATGCCGAACGCCCAGGGCGTCGTGCTGTCGCTGGCCCGCTTCAACAAGATCCTGCGCGTCGACCGCGAGGCCCGGCTGGCCGTGGTGCAACCGGGTGTGCGCAACCTTGCCGTTTCGGAAGCGGCGGCGCCCCTCGGCCTCTATTACGCGCCCGATCCTTCGTCGCAAATCGCCTGCACGCTGGGCGGCAACGTCGCCGAGAACTCGGGCGGCGTGCATTGCCTGAAATACGGGCTGACCGTCCATAACGTGCTGCGCATCCGCGTCGTCAGCATCGAGGGCGAGGTTTTCGAGATCGGCTCGGAAGCGCTCGACGCGCCGGGCTACGACCTGCTGGCGCTGATGATCGGCTCCGAAGGCATGCTCGGCGTGGTCACCGAAGTGACCGTCAAGCTGGTACCCAAGCCGGAACTGGCGCAGGTCGTCATGGCCTCTTTTGCCGACGTGGCGCAGGCCGGCGACGCGGTGGCGGCGATCATCGCTGCCGGCATCATCCCGGCCGGCCTGGAGATGATGGACAAGGCAGCGACGGCGGCGGTCGAGCCCTTCGTCAAGGCGGGCTACGACATGAACGCCGAGGCCATTCTCCTCTGCGAAGCCGACGGCACGCCGGAGGAGGTCGCCGAGGAAGTCGCCCGCGTTACCGAGGTGTTGACGGTGGCCGGGGCCAGCGACCTCCGCGTCTCGCAGTCGGAAGCCGAGCGGCTCAAGTTCTGGGCCGGGCGCAAGGCAGCGTTTCCCGCCGTCGGCCGGATCACACCGGACTATTACTGCATGGACGGCACCATCCCGCGCAAGCGGCTGGCCGAGATGCTGTCGGCCATCGCCGGCATGGAGCGCAAATACGGCCTGCGCTGCGCCAACGTCTTCCACGCCGGCGACGGCAACCTGCATCCGCTGATCATGTACGACGCTTCACAGCCGGGCAACTGGGAGCGGGCCGAAGCTTTCGGCGCCGAAATCCTCGAACTGTCGGTGGCGCTCGGCGGCTCGATCACCGGCGAACACGGCGTTGGCATCGAGAAGATCAACCAGATGTGCGTGCAGTACGCGACGCCGGAACTGGAGGCCTTCCACCGCGTCAAGGCGGCCTTCGACGAGCGCGGCCTGCTCAATCCCGGCAAGGCCGTGCCCAGCCTGCACCGCTGCGCCGAATACGGCCGCATGCACGTGCATCACGGGGAAATGAAGTTCCCGGAACTGGAGCGCTTCTGATGACGCTCGACGAGATCATTTCAACCGTCAAGGCGGCGCACGATGCACGCACGCCCTTGCGTATTCGCGGCGCCGGCAGCAAGGACTTCTACGGCGGCCTGCTCTCCGGCGAGGTGCTCGATGTCGCCCGTCATCGCGGCATCGTCGCCTATGAGCCGACCGAACTCTACATCACTGCCCGCTGTGGCACGCCGCTGGCCGAGATTGAAGTGGCGCTGGCCGAGAAGGGACAGATGCTGGCTTTCGAGCCACCGCATTTCGGCGGCGCCACCGTCGGCGGCTGCATCGCCGCCGGCCTGGCCGGGCCGCGGCGCCAGCAGGCGGGGGCGGTCCGTGATTTCGTGCTCGGCGTCAAGCTGGTCGATGGCACGGGGCAGGTGCTGAATTTCGGCGGCCAGGTCATGAAGAACGTCGCCGGCTACGACGTGTCGCGCCTGATCGCCGGCAGCATGGGGACGTTGGGCGTAATCGTCGAGGCGACGCTGAAGGTGCTGCCCATGCCGGTCGCCGAACAGACGCTGCGCTTTGCGATGGACGAAGGCGAGGCCTTGACGAAGCTCAACCAGTGGGGCGGCCAGCCGCTGCCGATTTCGGCTTCATTCTGGCACGATGGCCAGCTGTGGTTGCGCCTTTCCGGTGCGCGGGCCGCCGTCGAGGCAGCGGCGCATCGTTTGGGGCCAAATGCTACGGTCGATGCCCAAAAAACATGGATTTCCATCCGCGAGCAGACGCATCCGGCCTTCGCCGGTGAACCCCTGTGGCGCTTGTCGCTGCCATCGACAGTGCCGGCACTCGGTGTGGATGGCCTGCGCGCCATCGAATGGGGCGGTGCCCAGCGCTGGTACGCCGACGAGCCGGCGGCGATCCGCGAGGTGGCGGCCCGCCTTGGCGGCCATGCCGTGCTCTACCGGGCGCCCGAGTCGCAGCGTTGCCTGGATGGAGCGTTCGCCCCCTTGTCGCCGGCCTTGCTCGCCCTGCCCCGGCGGCTGAAAAAGGCCTTCGACCCGCGCGGCATCCTCAACCCCGGCCGCCTCTACGCGGAGTTTTAGGAACAGCGCCGATGGATACTAAAATCACCGACGAACTGCGCGTCACCCACGCCGGCAAGGTTGCCGAGGAAATCCTCCGCAAGTGTGTGCATTGCGGCTTCTGCACGGCCACCTGTCCGACCTACCAATTGCTCGGCGATGAACTGGACGGCCCGCGTGGCCGCATCTACCTGATCAAGCAGGTCTTGGAAGGCAAGCCGGTTACCGAAAAGACGCGCACCCACCTCGACCGCTGCCTGACCTGCCGCTCCTGCGAGACGACCTGCCCGTCGGGCGTCCAGTACAGCCATCTGCTCGACGTCGGGCGTCAGGTCGTCGAGGAGCGCTTGCCTCGCCCAGTCAGCGAGGCATTGCCGCGCGCCCTGCTCAAGGCCGTGCTGCCGCGTCCGGCCCTGTTCGGGGCGGCCGTGGCGCTGGGCCGCGCACTTCGCCCACTATTGCCCTCGTCCTTGGCCGACAAGCTGCCGCCGGTGCAAGCCCAGGGCCGCCCCTGGCCGCTTGCCGGCGGGCACCCGCGGCGCATGCTGGCGCTGGCCGGTTGCGTCCAGCCTTCGCTGGCGCCGAACATCAATGCGGCAACGGCCCGCGTGTTCGACCGCCTGGGCATCGCGCTGTTCGAGGAGGCCAAGGCCGGCTGTTGCGGCGCTGTGCGCTTCCACCTCAATGACCAGGCCGCCGGCAAGAACGACATGCGGCGCAACATCGACGCCTGGTGGCCGCATGTCGAAGCCGGTGTCGAGGCCATCGTCGTCACCGCCTCGGGGTGTGGCGTACAGGTCCGGGACTACGGCCACCTTCTGGCCGACGACCCGGACTATGCCGAAAAAGCGGCAAGGATCAGTCTGCTTTGCCGCGATCCGTCGGAAGTCCTGGCGTCCGAGAAGGCCGAACTACAGCCTCTGCCGGCGGCTGGCGCCAAAAAGCGCGGCAAGCTGGCTTTTCACTCGCCCTGCACGCTGCAGCATGGCCTGAAGATTCGCGGCGCGATCGAAGAGATGCTGCTGGCCGCCGGATACGAACTGACCGCCGTCGCCGACAGCCATTTGTGCTGTGGATCGGCTGGCACCTACTCTTTCCTCCAGCCGGAACTGTCTGGCCGCTTGCGCGACAACAAGCTGGCCGCGCTGAACGCCGGCGGGCCGGCCCTGGTCGCCACCGCCAATATCGGCTGCCTGACCCACCTGCAGGCCGGTTCGCCGCTTCCTGTAAGGCACTGGATTGAATTGATCGACGAGGTTTTTGAATGAGCAGCAAGGCAACATCCGTTTTCGACATCACCAAGGAACTGGGCGCCGAGGACGCCGGGCGCATCAAGCGCCTCCTCGAAGGAGGTGTGAAAATTCCGGCGCAGCCGCGGGTTGTCGAGGACCTGCGCAAGCACATGATGCGCAGCGAACTTGACGTCAGGTTGCTGGCCAAGGTGATCAACCAGGACCCGGGGCTGACGGCGATGCTGTTCAAGGTCGTTGGTAATTCGGCTTACCGAGAGCATCAGCCGTTCAACTCGGTCGAGGAAATCCTCCATGCGGTCGGGGTCCGGCAGACTTTCAATATCGTGCAGGCCATCTCGTTGTCGGGCCTCGGTGAGATCAAGAAGAATCGCCAGGTGTACGAAGCCTTCTGGGCGCGCTCGCATGCGGTCGGGCAGCTGGCCATGCTGATTGCCGATGAGCGGATTGCCGTCTGCAACATCTTTCCGGATCAGGCCTATCTCGCCGGCATCTTCCACGATTGCGGCGTACCGTTGTTGATGCAGCGCTTTCCATCCTATTGCTCCGAAATGCGGCTTGGTTCGCCAGGGGTTTGGATCGACCTGGCCGAGGAGGACCGCAAGTTCAATACCGATCATTGTGTGGTCGGCTATCTGGTCGCCCGCCACTGGCACCTGCCGGAATTCATCTGCGACGCCATCCGTTACCACCAGGCGATTGGTGAACTCGGCATGCACGAGGCGCGCACCATGGTGGCCATCATCCAGTTGGCCATCGATATTTATTACCGCGACCAGCGCGTCGAGAATCCGGAGTGGGAGGGCTTGAAGGCGGAAGTCTTGCCGGAGCTGGGGCTGAGCGAGGATGCCTTGCCGGAGTTCATCGATATCGTGCTCGAACGCTTTTCTACCGGCGATGCGGCCTGATGCTAGCAGCGCCAGACTGCCGCAACAGTGTTACCCGGTCCCCCATTCGTGATAACCTTTCTGCCATAAGGGAGGAAGGATGCCGATAGCAGTCGACGCATGTGCAGCGCAGCACCAGGGGGATCGCAAGGAACAGCAGGATCGCGTTGCAATTTTGCCGCATGCCCGTCGCAACGGCGTTGCGCTGGCGGTCGTCGCCGACGGTATGGGAGGCCATACTGGCGGTGCGTTGGCCGCCGAGCAGGTCGTGCATACGGCCAAGAATAACCTCGACCATTACGCACCCTCCGACGAGAACGCCCAGTCGTTGCTGGAGGGGAGCATGCGCGAAGCGCATACGATGATCAAGGCGTCGCGCTTCATGAACGAAATGGACCCGCACAGTACGGCCGTCATGCTGTTACTGCAGCCTGGACGGGTGACCTGGGGGCATTGCGGCGATAGCCGCCTCTATCATTTTCGCGGCAAGACGCTGGTCAAGCGCAGCGTTGATCATTCCTACGTCGAGCATCTGATCGCCAATGGCAAGATTACGGCCGAACAGGCGCTCACTCATCCTAATCGCAACGTCCTGCTTGCATCGCTGGGCGGGCAGGATGACCCGAAAATCACGGTCGATGCGACCGACAGCCTGGTTGCCGGCGATGCCTTCGTGCTGTGCTCGGATGGCTTGTGGGCGTATTTCGATGACGCCGAGCTCGGGGCGCTGGTCGCCGAGAATTCGGCTCGCCAGGCTTGCGAGCAGTTGATCGAAAAGGCCAGGGAACGCGCCAAGGGCAGCGGCGACAACCTGTCGCTGGCTATCATCAAGCTGGTCGAGGCGCTGCCCAAGAAGCCGAAACTGCCGGCCGGATTCGTGCCGCGTTTGCCCGAGTAGCGGTACGCGGACCATAAAAAAACGGCGCCCATCGGGCGCCGTTTTTTTATGGTGTGCAGCGCAAGCTACTTGCGACCGAGTCCACCGAGCAGGGCGGCGACGACGCGCTTGGGTTTGTGCGGGTCAACCTTGGCGGGTGCCTGCGGCGAATCCGGCACTTCGCCGCGCGGCGAGTTGTCTTCGTAGGGCTTGCTGAAATCGAAGCCGTCGGCGGCGATCATCGGATTGCGGCGCGGGCGACGCTCCTGGCGATCGTTGCGCTCACCACGATCCGGGCGGCTGGAACGTTCGCTGCGCTCGGGGCGTTCGCCGCGTTCCGGGCGCTGGGCGACCGGGGCGATGACCGGCGGGGCGCTGCGCTTTTTCTTGTTGCCCGGGGGGTATTCGTATTCGGGTTCCGGCTCGAAACCGGCAACTTCGACCTGCTCGATCGGGCGTTTGATCAGCTTTTCGATATCGACCAGGTAGCAGACCTCGCGGGCGCTGACCAGCGAGATGGCGTTGCCCATCTTGCCGGCCCGGCCGGTACGGCCGATGCGGTGTACGTAGTCTTCCGGCGTGTGCGGCAGTTCGTAGTTGATCACGTAGGGCAGGTCGTCGACGTCCAGGCCGCGGGCGGCGACGTCGGTGGCGATCAGGGCGTGCGTTTCGCCGCCCTTGAAGGCTTCGAGCGCCTTGATGCGTTCGAGCTGGCTCTTGTCGCCGTGGATGGCGTCGGCCTTGATTCCGGCACGCTGCAGTTCGCGGGTCAGCCGCGAGCAGCCCTGCTTGGTGCGCATGAAGACGATGGCCTGGCGAATTTCGCCGGAGCGCAGCAGCTTGGTCAGCAGGCCGCGCTTGCCGTATTCGGAGACCGGATGGACGCGGTGGGTGATGGTGTCAGAGACCTGATTGCGGCGGGCGACTTCGATCAGCACCGGCGACTTCAGCATGGTGTCGGCCAGTTTCTTGATTTCTTCCGAGAAGGTGGCCGAGAAGAGCAGGCTCTGGCGCTGGGCCGGCAGCATGTTGAGGATGCGGGTGACGTCGGGTACGAAGCCCATGTCGAGCATGCGGTCGGCTTCGTCGAGTACCAGCGCCTGCACCGAATTGAAGCTGACGCTCTTGTTCTCGACGTGGTCGAGCAAACGGCCCGGTGTGGCGACGAGGATTTCGACGCCCTTTTTCAGTTCGGCGATCTGCGGCTTGATGTCGACGCCGCCGAAGGCGCACATGGCGCGGATCGGCGTGTGTTTGCTGTAGGTTTTGACCGACTCGTAGACCTGCATGGCCAGCTCGCGGGTCGGGGCCAGGATCAGGGCGCGCACCGGGTGCTTGGCTGGCGATGGGCTGCTGCTGGCAAAGGGCAGGATACGTTGCAGGATGGGCAGCGTGAAGGCGGCCGTCTTGCCGGTGCCGGTCTGGGCGCCGCCCATGATGTCTTTGCCGCTGATGACGAGCGGGATGGCCTGGGCCTGGATCGGGGTCGGCTTGGTGTAGCCTTCGTCGAGTACTGCGCGCAGCAGTTCGGGTGCCAGGCCGAGGTCGGCAAAGGTGATTTCGGGGGCTGCTTCGGCAGCGAGGGTGCCAGCGCTGTCGCCGGCTAAGGTATTGATTTCAGACATGGGCCGGGATTATACGCCACCCAGCTCGCGAGGGGCCGGATATGTCCGGCGGCGATTTTTGAAATTGGTCGTTTTTTGCCGGCGACCGTAGCATTTGGCCGAACTTGTGGCTTTACAGGCTGGCGACCAGTTCTTCCAGGCGCTGGCGGCTGATCGGCTTGACGAGGACAGCGTCGAACCCGGCTGCGAGCAGGCGGTCGGTGTCTTCCTGAAAGGCGTGTGCCGTGTAGGCCAGGATGTGCAGCGGCGGCGCAGACTGGCGCTCGCGCAGGCGGAGACAGGTTTCTTCGCCGGACAGGCCGGGCATGCTGATGTCGAGCAGGACCAGCCGGAAGGTTTCGACATCGACCCTGGCCAGCGCGCCTTCGCCGCAGTCCGCTTCGCTGACCGTCCAGCCAAGCTTGCGGAGCAGGGTCGCGGCGATCAGGCGGTTGGTCGGATTGTCATCGACGACCAGGGCATTGCGGGAATCAGTCATGGGTTCCGTCCAGCGGCAGGTATACCGTAAATGTCGAGCCGACGCCGACTTCGGATTCCATCTCGATCCGGCCGCCCATGTGTTCCGCCAGTTGCTTGACGAGCGCCAGACCGAGGCCGGTGCCGCCGTGCTCTCGGGTCAGGAAATTTTCCAGTTGCTTGAATTTTTCGAAAATCGTTTCGCGGCTTTCAGGTGGAATGCCGGGGCCGGTGTCGCGCACGGCGAAGCCGATGTGGCAATCATGGCGGGAGACTTCCAGGCTGACCTCGCCAGCTGCGGTGAATTTGACCGCATTGCTTAGCAGGTTGTTCAGGATCTGGCGCAGGCGGGTCGGGTCGGTCGAATACTCGGCGGGCAGGTCGTCGGCCAGATGCAGCGCGAAGCGCACACCCTTGCCCTCGGCGGTGACGCGGTGAATCGAAGCGCATTCCTCGACCAGTCCGGCGAGCGGTATGGCGATCCGCTTGAAGTTCATCTCGCCCGATTCGATCTTGGCTAGATCGAGAATTTCGTTGACCAGGTTGAGCAGGTGCTCGCCGCTTTGCTGGATCACACGTGCGTATTCCTGCTGGCTGGGGTCGTTGAGTTCGTACTTGAGCAGTTCGGCGAAGCCGAGAATGCCGTTGAGCGGTGTGCGCAATTCGTGCGACATGGTGGCCAGGAAGGCCGATTTCTGGCGGCTGGCTTCCTCTGCCTTCTCCCGGGCTTCTTCGAGGCGCTTGAACGATTCCTCGACCGAATCGGCCATCCGGTTGAAGGAGTGGGCCAGTTCACCCATCTCGTCGGTCGAGTTCGCATCCAGGCGGCGCTTCAGGTCGCCTTGCTGAAAGGCGTGTATACCCGAGATCATTCCGGTGATCCGGCCGGTCAGCAGTCCGGCCATCCAGACGGCAATGCCGATGACGACGACTACCATCAGCAGGGTCGAGCCCCACAGGCCGAAGGCCGTTGCAGTCAGGCTTTGTGCGATGTGGTCGAGCAGTTCGCCGCGCTGGGCCTTGAAGCTGATGTCCTTTTCTTCGACCAGCCGGTTGATCCGATCAGCTGTTTCTGTCGCCGCCTTGTGGAATTCGTCGACGTTGGCGCCAATGGTCACGAAGCCGAAGCCCTGCTGCGATTTGCCATACTGGCCGGTGTAGTAGGGGATGGCTGCGGCGGTGGTCAGTTTCCACAGCCCGGAGAAGAAAATGACGAAAGAGCCGGAGCCGCCGTGTTCGGTGACGGCCTTCCACCCGTCGCATTGCGGCGAGAAATTCAGGTAGCGGCAGTCGAGGCCGACGGTGCCGGCCTTGATCAGTTCCTTGGCTGGCTTGCGCTTGAGGTTCTGGTCGCGGAATTCCGGAATGCCGGCGAGGAATTCGTGCGATGGTTTGCCGCTCTGCTGCCACTCGGCGTACAGCTCGGCGTCCATCCAGGGCGTTGCCGGCAGGCCGGTCTGCGGGTCGTAGCCTGTGATGAAATAGTCGCGCGGATGTGAAATCGACCGGCTCTTGTAGTCCCAGATGAAAGCGTAGTTGCCCTTGATGGCGTCAGCGATCGGCGTGTAGCGATCCTCAGTCGGCATCAGCCGGTCGGAGAACTGGCGGATATGGTCATGGTCCAGCGCCAGCGTCACATAGCCGGTGATCTTGCCGCCCTTGACGACTGGCATGGCCCAGCGGACGATCCCGCGGAAGCGCTTGCCGACGGGGTTTTCAGTGCCGGCGTAGGCCGATTCTTCAGGCTTGAACGGCTTGCCGGCCTTCTCCAGTGTGGCTGGCAGGTAGGGGCCGATGGCGTGTGTCGGGACGTAGGCACCGATCACGTCGGAAACGTAGATTTCGCCAGGCTTCAACTTCTTTAGCTCGGCAAAGTAGGTTTCGGCCCGGACAAAGGTATTGCTACGGTCGGCCACATTTTTGAGGCCTTTTTCGGACAGCTTACCGGTTGTTACCTTGATCTTTTCGTTGCCTTCGAGATCGACGTAGGTCATCTCGACATAGAGCGGTCGCCGCTCCGCTTCGCCAAAATATTCCGGCGGACGGGCATGGAAATCCTTGGCGTTGTCGGGCAGAACGGGGCGGGTGACTTTCGCTTCCCGGGTGACGGGGTTTTCAGGAACCCAGGACTTCCCGTCCTCGGCCAGTTTCCAGGGAGCGTGCTGGTATACCGGACGCTGGTGCTGGCCGAGGAAGCGGCGGAAGGCCTCCTCGCTAGGTTCAAGCGCGACCGCCTGCCGGATATCGCCGTCCCGGTCGTAGAGAAAATCGGCGATTTCCTTGGCGGCGTCGGTAGTCAGGGATTCGATGGCTTCGCGCGAGCGGAGGTCGAGGGCGCGGATCGAATCGTCGGTGACCGTCTGGCCGAGCGTCTTGATCGTCGACAGCATGGAGTCGGCCATGCCGCCGGCCTTGGTCGAGATGCTTTCGCCGAGGCTGCTGGTGGCGTGCCACGCGAACCAGGCGATCAGCACCAGTGGCACGACCTTGATCAGCACGAAGATGGAGATCAGCTTGCCGCGGATGCCGCCGAGAAAAGCCGGGAGTTTCATGCGGTTTCCGGAGGGTATGTGGCGAGTCGGTTAGCCACGGCTGTTCAGTGCTTGTCCGACTTCTTTTCAGGGGCAGCCTTGGGTTCGGCTTCCTTGGCCGACTTCTCGTGGCTGTCCGGGGCGGCCTTGGCTTCGCCTTCCGGCGCTGCATCGTCGGCCGCGGCCTTCTTCTTTTTCTTGCCGGGGCCTTCAGGGGGAGGCAGTTGCGGCTCGACCGTCTCCAGCTTGTTTTCGCGCATGTATTCGTCCATCTCGCGCCAGCCGGCAAAGATTCCAGCTTTAGGAAGCCAGCCGTAGATCGAGTAGCAATCTTCGATGGCGCGCCCGGACTGGCGGCAACCGCTGCCGACGGCCTTGGCTTCGACTTCCAGCCGAGCTTCCTTCTTGGCCGGATCTTCCAGCCCCAGTTTCTGGTTGACCTGATCGCAGGCGGTCAGGCCGAAGAGGATGGCGATGAGGATTAGGCGAGTAATCATGGCCGGGATTTTCGCATATTTGCGAAAAATGTGTGGGCGTGGTTAGGGTTCGCCGGCTTTATAATTTGCCCCTTTCCGGATTGCTTGGAGTGTTCATGTCGCACCGTATTCGTCCCTCCGTGGTCGCCCTTGTTCTAGCACTGGCGTCGTCTTCCATCCTTGCCAAGCCGGTCAAACCTGCCGCCAAGCCGGCGCCGACGCCTGCCGCTACGGCTGAAGTCGAACTGGCCCACAATCTCGGTTCGATGGGCGAGGAGCGGTTGCAGGCCATTGTTGATCGCTTCAACAAAGAGTCCGGGGCGACGCTGAAGCTGGTGCGTCTGGAGAAGGGCGACAAGCCGGCGGCGCTCAACCTGATGCGGCGTTATGACGTCAGCGAGGTGCTGAGCCAGCCCAAGCAGTTCCTGCCCCTGCACGAAGTGATGGCCAAGGCCGGTTCGCCGCTGAAGTTTGGCGAATTGTCCGGCGACTTGAAGGCCGGTGTCGTCGACGGCAAGGGCAAGCTGGTTGCGTTGCCGGTGCTTTTTTCCACACCGGTGCTGTTTTACAACAAGAACGCCTTCCGTAAGGCCAAGCTTGATCCCGAACAGCCGCCGAAGACCTGGTTTGAAATGCAGGGCATGCTCGACAAGCTCCAGGACGCCGGCTATGCCTGCCCCTACACGTCGTCGTGGCCGGTCTGGGTGCACATCGACAACGTCAGCGCCGTTTCCGGTGCGCCGGCTGCGACGGACAAGGGGCAGCTGACTTTCAACGGTCTGCCGCAGGTCAAGCACATCGCGATGATGGCGACGTGGACCAAGGCCAACTACTTCAAGCTATTCGGCCGCCGCAACGAAGCCAGCGCCAAGTTCCACGAAGGCGAGTGCGCGATGATCACCACCGATTCCCGTGAGCACATTGATTTCCGCGATGCCAAGGGCGTCGAGCTCGGGGTCGCGCCGCTCCCTTATCACGATGACGTCTATGGCGGCCGCCAGTCGTCGCTGGCCGATGGCGCTTCGCTGTGGATCGGTGCCGGCTATTCCGCAGCCCAGTACAAGCAGGCGGCGAAGTTCGTGTCCTTCATGCTGTCGCCGGAAATGCAACTGGAGATGGTCCGTGCTTATGGCGGTCTGCCGCTGACCTCGGTTGCTCGCCTGGCAGCGCGCAGCAAGCTGCTGCAGGATGGCGACAAGACGCTGGACATCGCCTATGCCTCGCTCAGCGGCAACGGCAGCAAGCCGGCCGTGCGGGTGGCCAATATCGATGCCGTGCGGATTGTGACCAACGAGGAACTGGAGGCCGTCTGGGCTGACAAGAAGCCGGCCAAGGCGGCGCTCGATGCCTCGGTCAGTCGTGGTAACGCGCTGCTGGCTGCCAAGCCCAACCTGAAGAAGGCGCAGCCCTTCTGATGAAGCTGCTGCTGCCGCGCTGGATAGCCCATCGCGGCGGCGGATCGCTGGCCCCGGAAAACACCTTGGCTGGCATCCGGCTGGCGGCCCGGATGGGCTACAAAGCCGTCGAGTTCGACGTCATGCTCTCGGGCGATGGCACGCCGGTTTTAATCCACGACGAAACGCTGGAGCGGACGATCAATGGCGCCGGCCGTGTCTGCGAAACACCGGATGCCGTTCTTTTTTCGCTCGATGCCGGGAACGGCGAGCGCATTCCGCAGTTTTCCGAAGCGGCAGAACTGTGCCGCAGTCTCGGCTTGCTGGCCAATGTCGAGATCAAGCCTGCGCGCGGCTTCGAGGTGGTTACCGCTGAAATGGTGGCCAGTCTGGCGGCGGAGTTCTGGCAGGGCGCCGATATCCAGCCGTTGATTTCCTCCTTTTCCGTAGAAGCCGTCGAAATCGCCCGCGATCTGGCCCCGGGTATTCCTCGCGGCCTGCTCTATGAACAGGTGCCGGCGGACTGGCCGGCGACGGCGCGTCGCCTGCAGGCATTCAGCCTGCATTGCTCGGCAAGGGGGGTAAGCGATGCCGTGCTGGCCGAAGCACAGGCGATGGGTATGCCGATTTTGTGCTACACGGTCAACGCGCCGGAGATGGCGGCGACGCTGTTCGGGCGCGGCGTGGCGGCGGTGTTCACCGATCGCCTCGACCTGTTCGCGCCGGAAACAAGTCCTTACAAAGGCTTGCATTTACCCGGCTGATTTTTACCCCGTTTTACCTTCTAATGCGCTTCAGGGAGTTCGCCCTAAATCTCAGGAGGAAAACATGAAAGCCATCAAGACCGTTATTGCTATTTCTCTCATTATTCCGGCCCTGGCATTTGCCCAGGCCAACACGCCGCGTGTCGACCAGCGCCAGGCCAACCAGGAGCAGCGTATCGATCAGGGCGTCGCTTCCGGCAGCCTGACTCAGCGCGAAGCCAATCGCATGGAACGCGGCCAGCAGCATGTCGACAACATGGAGAACCGTGCCAAGTCCGACGGTGTGGTGACCGCCCGCGAACGTGCCCGCCTGCATCAGGCGCAGGATGTGCAGAGCGCCCGTATCCATCGCCAGAAGCATGATCGCCAGCACGACTACAACCACAACGGCCGCGTCGATCGTCGCCGCTAAGCGCGTTGGGCCCCCGCCCGAAACCCGCCAACCGGCGGGTTTCGTCTTTCTGGCGTGCGAATGGCAAATGCTACGGTCGGCCCGAAAAAACGGCCAAAATCGAAATCCCGCCGTTTCGCCCTTTCATTTAAAATCACGGGTTTCGAATTCCACGCCGCAAGGGCCGCCAGCTTATGAAAAGCTCCGAAATCCGCCAGCAGTTCCTCGACTTCTTCGCCTCCAAGGGTCACCAGATCGTCTCGTCCAGTTCCCTGGTGCCGCACGAGGACCCGACCCTGCTGTTCACCAATGCCGGGATGAACCAGTTCAAGGATGTTTTCCTCGGTTTCGACAAGCGTCCCTACACGCGCGCGACGACCGCGCAGAAATGCGTGCGCGCCGGCGGCAAGCATAACGACCTCGAAAACGTCGGTTACACCGCGCGCCACCACACCTTCTTCGAAATGCTCGGCAACTTCAGCTTCGGCGATTACTTCAAGCGCGACGCGATCAAGTACGCCTGGGAACTGCTGACTGAGGTCTATAAGCTGCCCAAGGACAAGCTGACGGTCACCGTCTATGCGGAGGACGACGAGGCCTACGACATCTGGACCCAGGAAATCGGCGTCCCGGCCGAGCGCGTCATCCGCATCGGCGACAACAAGGGCGCCCGCTACGCCTCGGACAATTTCTGGATGATGGGCGACACCGGCCCCTGCGGCCCGTGCACCGAAATCTTCTACGACCACGGCGAAAAGCACTGGGGCGGCCCCCCGGGATCGCCGGAAGAAGACGGCGACCGTTTCATCGAAATCTGGAACAACGTCTTCATGCAGTTCAACCGCGACGAAGCCGGCGTCATGCACCCGCTGCCCAAGCCCTCGGTCGATACCGGCATGGGTCTGGAGCGCATTTCGGCGGTACTACAAGGCGTCCATGCCAACTACGAGATCGACCTCTTTCAGGCGCTGCTCAAGGCCGCTGCCCGCGAGACCAGCGACGCCGACATGGACAGCCCGTCGCTGAAGGTGCTGGCCGACCACATCCGCGCCTGTTCCTTCCTGATCGCCGACGGCGTCATCCCGGGTAACGAAGGCCGCGGCTACGTGCTGCGCCGCATCATCCGCCGCGCCATCCGCCACGGTTACAAACTCGGCGCCCGCGCCGCCTTCTTCCACAAGATGGTGCCCGACCTGGTTGCCGAGATGGGCATGGCCTATCCGGAGCTCGTCGAGAACCAGAGCAAGGTCGTCGCCACGCTGAAGCAGGAAGAAGACCGCTTCTTCGCCACCATCGAGCACGGCATGGCCATCCTCGAAGGCGAGCTGGCCGACATGGCCGCCAAGGGTGTGACCGTGTTCAACGGCGAAACTGCCTTCAAGCTGCACGACACCTATGGCTTCCCGCTCGACCTGACGGCCGACATCTGCCGCGAACGCGACTTCACCGTCGACGGCGCCGCCTTCGATGCCGCCATGGCCCGCCAGAAGGAACAGGCGCGCGCCGCCGGCAAATTCAAGATGGCCGCCGCGCTCGACTACGCCGGCCAGGAAACTGCCTTCCACGGCTACGAGTCGCTCGAAGCCAAGGGCAAGGTGCTGGCGCTGTACAAGGACGGCGCCGCCGTCAATGAACTGAACGAAGGCGACCTCGGCGTCGTCGTCCTCGACAACACCCCGTTCTACGCCGAATCCGGTGGCCAGGTCGGCGACCGCGGCGAACTGAAGGGTGTTGGCGGCATCTTCGCCGTCGAGGACACGCTGAAGATCCAGGCCGCCGTCTTCGGCCATCACGGCGTGTTGAAGACCGGCAAGCTGGCCGTCGGCCAGGAAGTCGCGGCCCGTGTCGATGTCGCCTCGCGCACCGCGACGGCCCGCAACCACTCGGTCACCCACCTGATGCACAAGGCGCTGCGTCAGGTGCTCGGTGCGCACGTGCAACAGAAGGGCTCGCTGGTCGATCCGGACAAGACACGTTTCGACTTCGCCCACGCCCAGCCGATGAGCGCCGAGGAAATCCGTGAGGTCGAGGAAATCGTCAACGCCGAGATCCTCGCCAATGCGGCAACTGACAGCCGCGTGATAGCCATTGACGACGCCCAGAAATCGGGCGCCATGATGCTGTTCGGTGAAAAATACGGCGACGAGGTCCGTGTTGTCGCCATCGGTTCCTCGAAGGAACTGTGCGGTGGCACCCACGTCGGCCGCACCGGCGACATCGGCCTGTTCAAGATTGTTTCCGAAGCCGGCGTCGCTGCCGGCGTGCGCCGGATCGAAGCGATCACCGGCGCCAACGCGCTGACCTACGTGCAGGCCCAGGAAAACCGCGTCAACGGCATTTCGGCGCTGCTCAAGACGACGCCGGACGAGATGGCCGAGCGCGTCGTCAGCATCATGGACAACGTACGGGCGCTGGAAAAGGAACTGGCCCGCCTGAAGTCCAAGCTCGCCGCCACTCAGGGCGATGACCTGATCAATCAGGCCGTCGCGGTCAAGGGCGCCAAGGTGCTCGCCGCGACGCTAGAAGGCGCCGATGTCACGGCGCTGCGCGAAACCATGGACAAGCTGAAGGACAAGCTGAAGTCAGCGGCCATCGTGCTGGCTTCAGTGGTCGACGGCAAGGTCACGCTGATCGCCGGCGTCACTGCTGACCTGACCGCCAAGGTCAAGGCCGGCGAACTGGTCAACCTGGTCGCCCAGCAGGTCGGCGGCAAGGGCGGTGGCCGACCGGACATGGCGCAGGCCGGCGGTACGCAGCCGGAAAACCTGCCGGCGGCGCTGGCATCGGTACCGGCGTGGGTCGAAGGCAAGTTGTGAGAGCTGCCTGGGCGCTGATTCTGGCGCTGGCGGCGGGCCCATGCCTCGCCGCCGATCTGGACAGGACGCCGACTGAGGCGGTAACCGCCGACGGTCAAAAAGTGCGCCTCTTCCCCAACGGGCGCTGGGAGTTCGCCGACCCCGCCAAGGCGGCGGCCGCCCAGAAGGTCGCCGCCGAGTATCCGGAAAACAAGACCCGCCCGGTCGAGGCGCAAGGTGGGTTGTTTGGCGGGTTTGGGCGGACCATCATGCCTGGCGACAAGGATTACAACCGCGGCTCCCTCAATCCAAAGACACGCTGAGCAATTAACCACAATTTAAAAGTGGTTAATTATTGACATAGGTCAAAATAACTAGATACGGCGGCGCTAGCATCCTTCTTTTCAACTAGATAAGAGGGAGCGCTTCATGCATAAGAAAATTCTAGTCGCTGCACTGGCCGTTGTTGGCCTGTCGTCTACCGCTACTGTCCAGGCCGATGATGGCCCGTTCATGGTGCGTGTCCGAGCTGTAAACGTCGCCTTTACCGGGAGCGTTCAAACAGTCGCAGGTAAGGTTGAGGCAGACAATCGTTGGATTCCGGAAGTCGATTTCAGTTACTTCATTACCCCGAATATCGCCGCCGAACTGGTGCTGACCTATCCGCAAAAGGTGGACATCACGGCCAATGGCGCAAAAATCGGTGATATCCGAGCGCTGCCACCTTCCCTTTTGGTGCAATACCACTTCACGCAGTTCGGTGCATTCAAGCCATATGTCGGTGCAGGCTTGAATTACACGGTATTCACGAGGAAGGATGACCTTGCTGGTGGTGCTGCTACGATTGAGGATTCAAGCTTCGGATTGGCCGCTCAGGTTGGCTTCGATTACATGCTTACCAAGAATGTCTCCCTTAATCTTGATGTGAAATATATTCAGATGAATACAGATGTGAAAGTGGGCGGAGCCAAGCAGGGTACGCTTGATCTGAATCCGATAACTGCCGGCATTGGCATCGGCTATCGCTTCTGAAAACACCCTCCGGATTTCATCCTAAAGGCGCCCTGTGGCGCCTTTTTTTATTTCAGCGGCAGGCTGTCCCGCGGCTCATTCTGATCGCGGACAAACTCGCCTTCGATGACGCGCGGGTCGCTCATGGAGCTGGATTGCATCTGCTTCCGAATTGCTCGCGTTTTCCACGATAGCCAGCCCCAGAGCATTAGCCCGCCTACCGCGACGACGGCCAATGCGATGAGCGAGAACATGAAGGCAACCACCAGAAAAAGCGCGCTCAGCACGAAGGCGAGCAGTTTGGCGAAGGGGCCGGCGTGTGGGGGCCGCTTGAAATTTTGGCCTTGCCGGGGAGAAGAGGGCTGCTGGTCGCTATGCATTGCCTATGAAGTTCGCAGGGGAGTGAAGCGATTGTAGTCGGGTAGGCTGGCCGAAGTGTTCAGTGCTTGTTCTGCTTGTGTAACGGCAGGTAAGGCTAGCCCGGCTGTTCCTGGCCGATATCGTTGGCCCATTGCAAGGCCTGGGTCTGGGCGCGGTTGATGGCCTTGGGGCCGAGGCCCGGCAGTTCGGTGAGAGCCTGGGTCAGGCGAAGCATGTCGCCATCTTCGCTGCTTTCCGCGATGCGGAGCAGGGCGCCCAGGGAGCCGGTACCCGCACACAGGGCATCGCGGACGTTAGCCATCAGGCCGAGCGGCGCGACGATTTCGGTGATCGGCAAGCCAACCAGCGCAGGCATCAAGGACATGATGCCGGCCATGAACGCCTGGTCGGCCAGGGCCACGTCTCCGGGGCGCAATTCGGCGGCCAGCAACTCCATCAGGCGCCCGCGGGTGGCCGCCATCAGCAGCAAGGGGTTGCTGGTGCCATTCTGGCCGCCAGAGGCGAAGACCAGCAGTTGCAGCCAGCGTTGCAACTGGCGGCGGCCGAGAACCGTGATCGCATGGCCCAGTGAGGTGATTCTTTCGGTGCATCCGGCGCCGACGGAATTGGTCATGCGCAGCAGGTTAACCGTAAGGCCGGGCTCCGGCTTGAGTGCGGCTTCCAGTTCAGCAGTGGCGGCATCGCTGAGTAGCAGGCCCATCAGCTTCATCAAGGATAGCTGGGAGTGATCGAGCTTTTTACCTGAAATGATCGTTGGCTTGGCAAAGAAATAGCCCTGGAACAGGGTGAAGCCAAGCTTCAGGCATTGCTCCATCTGTTCCCGGGAGTCTACTTTCTCAGCCAGCAACTGTTTGCCCATAGGCTTAAGTTTCATGGCCAGTTGCATCAGCTGGACGCGGGAAAGCGGCTGGATGTCAACTTTGACGATCTCCACCAGCGACAGTAGTTCGGCGAATTCCGGTTCAAGTTGAATGACGTCGTCCAGAGCCAGGGTAAAGCCAGCAGCTTTCAAGGCGATGCAGCGCTCGATGACAGCCGCTGTAGGTGGAACGGTTTCAAGAATTTCGAGAACGACGGCATGGCGCGGCAACAGCTCCAGCATGTCGCTGAACAGAAACTGCTCGTCGACATTGATGAAGCCTCGGCAACTGCCAAGAGCCGCCTCGACTCCCAGTTCCGTGAACGCGTTGGCGATCACGGTGGCGGTCGCCTGGACGCCATCGGTCACTTCGGCAAAATTTTGGCTGCCGTTGCGGAACAGCAGTTCGTAAGCGAACAGCCGCTGGTCACGGTCCAGAATGGGCTGGCGTCCTAGGAATAGCTGGTCGGTGGCGGAGTCGCTCACGAAATACCCTTAAAACGGCAATTGAATGCCCGGCCAAACCGCGATGAGTGCCTGCCGGAAACCCGCCTGGATGCGTTCCAGCGCAACGTTGTTGTCGGCTTCAAAGCGTAGCACGACGACCGGTGTGGTATTCGAAGGTCGGGCCAGACCGAAACCATCCTCGTATTCTACCCGTACGCCGTCTATGGTGATGATTTCCTGGGCGCCCTCAAACCTTCCTTCAGCCTTGAGCTTGTCGATCAGGGCAAATGGCTCGCCTTCAGCCATCTTGATGTTCAGTTCAGGGGTGGATGGCGAGTTGGGCAGGCCTTTCAGCACCGGGTTGGCATTGGCTGCGCGGGAGAGGATTTCGAGCAGGCGGGCGCCGGCGTAGAGACCGTCGTCGAAGCCGTACCAACGTTCCTTGAAGAAGGTGTGGCCGGACATCTCGCCAGCCAGCGGGGCGCCGGTTTCCCTGAGCTTGGCCTTGACCAGCGCGTGGCCAGTATTCCACATCAGCGGCACGCCACCGTGTTGTCTGATCCACGGGGCGAGCAGGCGGGTACACTTGACGTCGTAGATGACCGTGCCGCCAGGGACGCGCGAAAGGACGTCGGCGGCGAACAACATCAGCTGGCGGTCCGGGTAGATGATTTCGCCGTCCTTGGTGACCACTCCCAGGCGGTCACCGTCGCCGTCGAAGGCGATGCCGATTTCTGCATCGGTTTCCTTGAGGGCGCGGATGACATCGGCCAGATTCTCGGGCTTGGACGGATCCGGGTGGTGGTTCGGAAAATTTCCGTCTACTTCGCAGAACAGTGGCACGATCTCGCAACCGAGGCGCTTGTACAGTTCCGGCGCAATTGCCCCGGCGACGCCGTTGCCGCAATCCATGACGATCTTCATCGGGCGGGCCAGTTTGACGTCACCGACGATCTTGTCGACGTAGGCGCCCAGGACATCGGCGGACCTGCGCTGACCTTGTCCGTGCTTCAGGTTGCCGGCTTCGATGCGCCGCTTCAGGTCCTGAATGGCTTCCAGCGCCAGCGTCGTGCCGCCGACGACCATTTTCAGGCCGTTGTAGTCGGGGGGGTTGTGGCTACCGGTCACCGAGACGCAGGAATTGCAGCCCAGTTCGTAGGCTGCGAAGTAAGTAACCGGCGTCGGTACGCAGCCGACGTCAATGGCATCCACACCCGCGGCGCAGATGCCATCCATCAGCGCGCCGGCCAGTTCCGGGCCGGACAGGCGGCCGTCGCGACCGACCGCGATGGCCTTCTGGCTCTGTTCGACGGCCAGCGAGCCTAGAGCGTGGCCGATCTGGCGGACGACATCGGCGGTCAGCGATTTGTTGACGATGCCACGGATATCGTAGGCCTTGAAGATTTCAGCAGGAAGTTGGCTCATGATGGATGCTTATGACGTTTCAAGAAGAAAGAAGTGTAAGAGCCTTTGCGGCAGCCAGTCCAGATTTCCCGGAAAGGGGCCGCTGACAAATCCGACGTGACCACCGGTGGCCGGTTGTTCGAGGCGCACGAAAGAACTGACTTCGGCTGCTGTCGGGAGGTGGCGAGCCGGCAAAAAAGGGTCGTTTTTCGGATTGACCGCAAGTGTCGGCATGGCGATGGCCTGCAGCCAGGGTTTGGCCGAGGCGCGCTGCCAGTAGTCGGCGGCGCCGGCAAAACCATGGATCGGGCCGGTCACCACATCGTCGAATTGAAAAAGGTTGATGGCCTGCAGCATGCGTTGGCCGTCGAATAGCCCTGGATGCTGGCGCAGGCGGGCGGCCGAGATGGTTTTCAGTGTCTTCAGGAAATGCTGCGTGTAGATCCGGTTGAAACCGGTGGCCAGATGGTGGCCACAGGCGGCAAGGTCGAGCGGGGCGCAGATGGCGGCAACGCCGCTGACCAGTTCGCCGGCTGTCGATCCGTGTTCGCCGGCCCACTTAAGCAAGGCATTGCCACCCAGCGAGATACCGGCGGCGTGCAGCGGACGTTGGTCATTGGCGGCGTGCAGGCGGCGCAGTATCCAGTCGATTTCGGCCGAATCGCCGGAGTGGTAGGCGCGTGGCCGCCGATTAAGTTCGCCCGAACAGCCGCGGAAATGGGGCAGGGCCAGGCGCCAGCCAGCGGCTTTGCAGGCGCGGGCGGTCGAGATGGCGTAGTGGCTGCGCGCACTGCCTTCCAGGCCGTGAAACAAGACCAGCAGCGGCGAGTTGGCGGGACCGTCGAGATGGTCGACATCGATGAAATCGCCGTCCGGGGTTTCCCAGCGTTCGCGGCGCAATTTGATTGGGCGTGGCTTGATCAGCAGCGGCCACAGGGTTTGCGCCTGCCCGCCAGGCAGCCATGCGGGAGCCTGGTAGGGTTTCAATGCAGGGTGTGCGGCACGGCTTCAGCCATCGCCTGATGGCCATCGTCGGCTGCCGAGGCGTGCCGGCTGACCAGTCGCCAGCCATGTGCTCCACGCATGTAAACGTGGGTGACGTGCAGCGGGCCGTGCGGGCTGGGGTCGTCGCCGACAAAGAGAATTTCGGTCAGGTGGTGGATGGCCATGACCGTGCCTTGCCAGTGGGTAAACGGCTCGGCCTGAACACGCAGGCGGGCGTTGGAGAAAATGCTGCGCCAGCTTTCCCGGATTGGCGTTTCGCCCTGCAGGCGAACGCCGGTGGGGTGAACGCAGAGCGTTTCCTCGTCCTCCGCCCAGACCAGCATCAGCAGGTCGGCATCGCCCTGGGCGACGGCGTCGTAGAAGGCATGCTCGACATCGTCCGGCGAGGCGAAACTGGCCGGCTTGCTCATCGTCAGCGTACTCCGGATTGAGGTGCTTCCGGAGCGAGTCCTAACGGCCGGTCCGGAATGGAAAGTGCATCAGGTCAGTGATGGCCCTTGGGGGCTTCGCCCTTGAAGACATACTTGGTGCTGCAGTACGGGCAGGTGACTTCACCGGTTTTCAACACATCGAGGAAGACGCGCGGATGCTGGCTCCACAGCGCGACATTCGGCGTCGGGCAGTGCAGGGGCAGGTCGTGGGCTGTGACTTCAATGGCGTTTTTGTCGGACATATTGTTCTCCCTGGATTAGACGGTGGCCAGCCAGTCGGCATGAGCAGCGGAGCGGCCATAGACCACGTCGAAATATTTTTCCTGCAGCGCCTTGGTGATCGGACCGCGATGGCCGACGCCGATCTGGCGGCCATCGAGTTCGCGGATCGGCGTCACTTCGGCGGCGGTGCCGGTGAAGAAAGCTTCGTCGGCGCAATACACTTCGTCGCGGGTGATGCGCTTTTCGATGACCTCGATGCCCATTTCACCAGCCAGCTGGATGACCGTGGCGCGGGTGATGCCTTCCAGGCAGGCGGTCAGGTCCGGCGTGTACAGCTTGCCGTTGCGGACGATGAAGATGTTCTCGCCAGCGCCTTCGCAGACGTAGCCTTCCGGATCGAGCAGCAGGGCTTCGTCGTAACCGTCACCGGTAGCCTCGTTGTTGGCGAGGATGGAGTTCATGTAGTTGCCCGAGGCCTTGGCGCGGACCATCGTGATATTCACGTGGTGGCGGGTGTAGGACGAGGTCTTGATGCGGATGCCGCGCTGCATGCCTTCCTCGCCGAGATAGGCGCCCCACGGCCAGGCGGCGATGATCACGTGTACCTTGGCGCCCTTGGGCGAAACGCCCATCTTTTCCGAGCCGTAGAAGGCGAGCGGACGCAGGTAGCCGGATTCGAGATTGTTGGCGCGGATGACTTCCTTCTGGGCCTCGTTGAGTTCCTCAGCGGAGAAAGGCATCTGCATCTGGAAGATGTGGGCCGAACGGAACAGGCGCTCGGTATGTTCCTTCAGACGGAAAATCGCGGTGCCGCGCTCGGTCTTGTAGGCGCGGACGCCCTCGAAGACGCCCATGCCGTAGTGCAGGGAGTGCGTGAGGACGTGGGTCGTGGCTTCGCGCCAAGGCACGAGTTTGCCATCCTGCCAAATGAAACCGTCGCGATCCGACATGGACATGCTGATTCTCCGTGTAACCGTCTGTAAAAGCCCATAATTCTAGCCGAAATCAGCGGGTAAAATAACGCCTTTGCCGATAGAGCTTTGCCATGGTCTGGAAACCCCACGTTACCGTTGCCGCTGTCGTCCAGCGCGACGGAAAATTCCTGCTGGTCGAAGAGGAAACCGATGCCGGATTGGCCTTCAATCAACCGGCCGGGCATCTGGAGGAAGGGGAGTCGCTGCTTGATGCCGTGGTGCGCGAGGCACTGGAAGAGACCGCCTACCATTTCGTGCCGACGCATCTGGTCGGTGTCTACAACTGGAAGCATCCGGACAAGGACGACAAAACCTATCTGCGTTTCGCCTTTGCCGGCGAACTCCGCGGCTTCGAGCCGGATCGTCCGCTGGATGAGGGAATTGTCGCCGCGCACTGGCTGACGCTCGATGAAATCCGGGCGACGCAGGCGCGCCATCGCAGCCCGCTGATCCTGCGCTGCATTGAGGACATGCTGGCCGGCAAGCGCTATCCGCTCGATCTGCTGGTGCATTACGATTGATGCGTTGGTGTTTGTTTGCCTTGTGTCTTGGCCTGCTGGCTTCTGCACGGGCCGACGAAACGGTGGCGGTCTGTTCTGGCTACGGCTGTCTTACAGAGGCCAGCATCCGCTACACCGAGGGGCAGCTGGGGAGCATTCGCCGGATGCTATTTGCTACGGTCGATGCCGAAAATGAGCGAAAAACGCTGGCCAATGCCGTTGGCCTGCTTTACGGGTGGGCCGGCGATCAGTCGGATGTTCACAATGATCGCGGCGGCAACTACGCTGACGACAATGTGCCCGGCAAGATGGATTGCATCGATCATTCGACGTCGACCACGCGATTGCTCAGATTGCTCGAAAATCGCGGCTACCTGCGCTGGCATCGCGTTCTGGAGCCGGAGTCGCGGAATTTCGCCGGCTTGATTCCGGTGCATTGGTCGGCGGTGATCGAAGAATTGGAGGCCGGCGAGGCGGCGCGCTTCGTGGTCGATAGCTGGTTCGTGGATAATGGCTTCCCGGCGGTGATTTTGCCGCTGGATGAGTGGAAGAAAGGGGCTGGGCCCGATGTCTGAAAAAACCGTGGTCGTCGGCCTGTCCGGCGGGGTCGATTCCTCCGTGGCGGCGTTGCTGCTGAAACAACAGGGCTGGAAGGTGATCGGCCTGTTCATGAAGAACTGGGAAGACGACGACACCGAGGAATACTGCTCGTCGCGCCAGGACCTGATCGACGTGATGAGCGTCGCCGACCGCATCGGCATTGACGTCGAGGTGGTCAATTTTGCCGCCGAATACCGCGAGCGGGTGTTTGCCGAATTCCTGCGCGAGTACCAGGCCGGGCGGACGCCGAATCCGGACATCCTGTGCAACTCCGAAATCAAGTTCAAGGCTTTCCTCGATCATGCCATGCAGTTGGGTGCCGACAAGATCGCCACCGGGCACTACGCCGGCGTGCGCGAGTTCAACGGCGAATTTCAGCTGCTGAAGGCCGAGGACGGTACCAAGGATCAGAGTTATTTCCTTTATCGCTTGAACCAGGCGCAGCTGTCGAAGACCTTGTTTCCGCTGGCCGACCTTTACAAGCGCGAAGTGCGCAAGATGGCCGAGGCAGCCGGGTTGCACGTCGCGGCCAAGAAGGATTCGACCGGCATCTGCTTCATTGGTGAGCGGCCATTCAAGGATTTTCTCGCGCGTTACCTGCCGCCGAAGAAGGGCGAGATCCGCCGTCTTGACGACGGCAAGGTACTCGGCGAGCACGATGGCCTGATGTTTCACACCATGGGCCAACGCAAGGGGCTGCATATCGGCGGCCTGAAGGAAAAGGGCCAGGCGGGTGGCGGCGATCACGACGCCTGGTTCGTCGCCGGCAAGGACATGGACAAGAACGTGCTGTACGTGGTCCAGGGGCATGATCATCCGGCCCTGCTCAAGGGCGATCTGGTGGCCGAGCAGTTGTCCTGGGTGTCAGGGCGGGCGCCGCATACGCACTGGGTTTATACCGCCAAACCGCGTTACCGGACGGCCGACCAGCCCTGCGAAGTCGAGCGTGTCGATAGCGAAAGCTGCGAAATCCGATTTGCCGAGCCGCAGTGGGCGCTTACGCCGGGGCAGTCGGTGGTGCTCTACGAAAGTCGTGTTTGCCTGGGAGGCGGGGTCATCCGCTGAACGCGTTCAGGCGTCGGGGCCGCGCATCGATGACTTTTCGATGATTGCGCAGAAGGCATGCAACAGGTCGGGGTCGTGTTTCTTCCCGGCCTCGCTGTTCAGGATGGCCATGACTTCATGGTGCAGGCGCGGCTTGTGGTAGGCCCGGGTTTCGATCATTGCGTCGTAGCTGTCGGCGAGCGAGATGATCCGCGAGAAGAGCGGAATTTCCGTGCCGCGCAGTCCGTCAGGGTAGCCTGAACCATCGAAATGCTCATGGTGGTGGCGCACGGTGCGGGCGATGGCTGGTGATTTTTCGCCATTGATCGCAAGAATGATCTGCTCGCCGATCACGGCGTGCTCCTTCATGCAATTCCATTCGTCTTGTTCGAACGCTGCTGGCTTGCGCAAGACCTTGTCGGGAATGCCGATTTTGCCCAGGTCGTGGAACTGCGCGCCCAGCGCGAGCATTTCCAGTTCCTCTTTGGAAAGGTCGATGTGCTGGCCAAGCTCGGTGGAGAGCTGGACGACGCGGTCGGAATGCGCGCGGGTGTGAACGTCGCGCGCGCCCAGTGCGGTGGTCAGCGAGAGCGCGACCTTTTCCATGGGTACGCCGTCGGGAATGGGTTTTACAGCCATATGCCTCTCACCTGTTGTCGGATCGTGAACAATAGACCCGAGTTGCGCTCGGGAGGTTCATCGGGAGTGATGCGAAGGCGGGCGCGATCAGGAAAAAAGAAGGGATGCCCGCGGGCATCCCTGTAGTCTGGGCCGGCGTCGGCCTTAGTCGTGCGGTACGGTATCCGCGAAGGGCGGGCGCTGGATTAGCTTGTCGTAGAGCTTGGCCAGGTTGGGGTGGCTTTCCTGCCAGTTGATTTCGGCGAAACGGAAATTCAGGTAGCCCAACGCGGTGCCGACGGCGATGTCGGCCATCGAGAAATGGGTACCCATGCAGAAGCTCTTCTCCCCCAGTTCCACGGCCATGAATTCCAGGCCGCGCATGACCTTGCCGCGCTGACGTTCAATCCAGTCGGCGCTTTGTTCCTTCTTCGGCCGCTTGCCTTCGAGCAGGGCGGCGACGGCCGCATCGCAGACGCCGTCGGCCAGGGCTTCCCAGCGCTTGACCTCGGTCCGCTCG
Organism: Azonexus sp.; assembly: GCA_017983615.1. GTDB lineage: Bacteria > Pseudomonadota > Gammaproteobacteria > Burkholderiales > Rhodocyclaceae > Azonexus. The sequence goes on along the minus strand of JAGOBB010000008.1, from coordinate 25,168 downwards.
CGGTTGGGGGCGGGGAACAGCTTGTTGTTCGGGGTGACGTTATCGATGTATTCGACAATGACCCTGGAGTCGAACAGCGGCGTTTCGTCGTCCAGCACCAGCACCGGGATCTTGCCCAGCGGGTTGATGTTCGGCACCTTGCTGTCTTCCAGCCAGGGCGAGTCAATCACGAAATCGTATTCGATTTTTTTTTCGGCCAGCACGACTCGTACTTTGCGCACGAACGGGCTGGTATGCGAGCCGATAAGCTTCATCGCGAGCTCTCTGATTTGGGGACTCCGATTATAGCGTATGGGCAGGGCTTCGTCCGGGAGGTAAAATGTCCGGCTTACCGAAAAGGATGTCCTCATGACCTTCAATCCCCTGACTGCCCTTTCCCCGCTCGATGGCCGCTACGCCGGCAAGGTCGATGCCCTGCGCGAGCATTTTTCCGAGTTCGGCCTGATCAAATCCCGCCTCAAGGTGGAGATCGAATGGCTGAAGGCGCTGGCTGCCGAGCCGCATTTTGCGGAGATTGCCGCCTTTTCGCCGGCCACCGTCGCCGAACTGGATGCGCTGGTCGCCAACTTCGGCCCGGAGCAGGCCGCCGAGGTCAAGGCTATCGAGGCGACGACCAACCACGACGTCAAGGCGCTGGAATACTGGATCAAGGACAAGACCAAGGGCAATGCCGAGGTCGTCAAGGTCAGCGAATTCATCCACTTCGCCTGCACCTCCGAAGACATCAACAACCTGTCGCACGCGCTGATGTGCCAGGGCGCCCGCGAGCAGGGCATGCTGCCGGCGCTCGACAAGGTCATCGCCCGGCTGGTCGAACTGGCCCACGCCAACGCCGAAGTGCCGATGATGAGCCGCACGCACGGCCAGCCGGCCACCCCGACGACGCTCGGCAAGGAAATGGCCAACGTCGCCTACCGCCTGCAGCGCGCCCGCGCCCGCATCGCCGCCGTCGAACTGCTCGGCAAGATCAACGGCGCGGTCGGCAACTACAACGCCCACCTGATCGCCTACCCGGGCTACGACTGGGAAGGCTTCGCCAAGCGTTTCGTCGAATCGCTCGGCCTGGTCTTCAACCCCTACACCATCCAGATCGAGCCGCACGACGCGCTGGCTGAACTGTTCGACGCCTTCGCCCGCGCCAACAGCATCCTGATCGACCTCGACCGCGACATCTGGGGCTACATCTCGCTCGGCTTCTTCAAGCAGAAGGTCAAGGCCGGTGAAATCGGCTCGTCGACCATGCCGCACAAGGTCAATCCGATCGACTTCGAGAATTCCGAAGGCAACCTCGGCCTGGCCAACGCGGTGCTCAAGCACCTCGCCGAAAAGCTGCCGATTTCCCGCTGGCAGCGCGACCTGACCGACTCGACCGTGCTCCGCAACATGGGCGTCGGCCTCGGCTACACGCTGCTCGCCTACGATTCGCTGCTGAAGGGCCTGGGCAAGCTGGAAGTCAATGCCGACCTGATGAAGGCCGACCTCGACGCCAACTGGGAACTGCTCGCCGAGCCGATCCAGACCGTCATGCGCCGCTATGCCGTGCCCAACGCCTACGAAAAGCTCAAGGAACTGACTCGCGGCACCCGCGTGTCGCGCGACGGCATGCAGGCCTTCGTGTCCACGCTGGAGATTCCGGAAGCCGCCAAGGCCGAACTGCTCAAGCTGACGCCGTGGGATTACACCGGCAAAGCGGCCGAACTGGCCAAGCGGATTTAAGCGGCGGTCCCTGATGAAATGCAGCCAATGCGGCCAGGAAGTGCCGGCTGACGCCATCTACTGCCCGCACTGCACCGGCGACCGCAAGACAACGGATCGCGACGTGATCCGTGGCGGCATCCGGGGTGGGGCGATCGGCCTCTTCCTCGGCCTGCTGCCGGCGCTCTGGCTGCTCTACCAGTTCGGCGCCGAACGCGGCATCAAGGCGATCGTCTTCGCCGTGCCGGTCGCCACCTTCACCACCGGCCTGATCATCGGCATGGTCAAGGCCAAGCGCGACTGGAAGTAAGCCGCCGGGCCAAATGCTACGGTCGGCCCGAAATTTTGCCCAAAATTGAAATAATTCCGGCGGGCGCCTCAGGCGCCCGTCCTTTTTGACGAGGACCCCACCATGTCTTTTGCTGAAAACCTTAAAAAACTGCCCGGCATCTCCCACCTGGCCGCAATCAACCTGCTCGACGCCGACGGTAACATCGTCGCCACCATCGAAAACAAGGCCGGCAGCCAGGGCTCGCTGGCCGTCTACAACCATCTGGCGCAGACCTACGGCTCGATCAACATCGAGGCCGCGAAGAAAGGCCTGGAAATTTTCGCCGAGCACACCGAAGACGAGCGCACCAACCCGGGCAAGCACCCCAACATCGCCCGCCTGATCGCTATCGAAGGCGGCCAGCCTGCGCTGCGCGCCAAGCACGTCTTCGCGGTCTGAATCGCCTCGGCTGTCGGTGACTCAGGTCACCGACACCAGCCGGGCAGGGGCTTACAGTCTCTCGCGTCGCGGGGGCTGTCAGCCCGGTTTCATCTTCATGGAATAAACCGGGGATAGCTTGCGTTTACCCGTTGCATTCCCGCCATTCCCAACCTAAATGGAGAATCCAATAATGAAGATCAAACTGCTGCTCGCCCTCCTTTCGCTCTCCTTTGCCGGCGCCGCTTCCGCCCAGTTGAAGCCGGAAGACGCCATCAAGTTCCGCCAGTCCGGCTATGGTTTCATGGCCTGGAACATGGGCCGCATCAAGATGAACGTCGAAGGTGGCCAGTACAACAAGGAAGATGTCGTCAAGGCAGCCAACGCCATCCAGGCCATCGCCAACGCCGGCATGGGCGCGCTCTACGTGCCGGGCAGCGACAAGGGCACCGGCTGGGAGCCCACCCGCGCCAAGCCGGCCATCTTCACCGACAAGGAAAAGGTCGGCAAGCTCGCTATGGCCTTCAACAAGGAAGCCAATGAAATGGCCAAAATCGCCGCCACCGGCGATGCCGCGGCCGTCGGCGCCCAGCTCGGCAAGCTCGGCGACACCTGCAAGGCCTGTCACGACGACTACAAGGCCAAGAAGTAAGATAATTTGCGTCACCAGCACAGGCACCCGCGGGTGCCTGTTTTTTTACCAAGCCAACGACAAGAACCGACCATGAACAGCCAACGAATCCGCCTCTGGGATCTGCCCACCCGTCTGTTTCACTGGCTGCTCGTACTGGCCGTCGTCGCCGCCGTCGTCAGCGGGCAGATCGGCGGCAAGCTGATCGACCTCCACGGCAAGATAGGCCTCGCCATCGTCGGCCTGGTCGCCTTCCGCATCGTCTGGGGCTTCGCCGGCTCGACCTATGCGCGCTTCGCCCAGTTCCTGCCAACGCCGGCCCGGATCAGGGCCTATCTGAAAGGCGAATGGCGCGGCCTGGGCCACAACCCGCTCGGCGGCCTGTCCGTGTTCACGCTTTTGCTGCTGCTGACCGCCCAAGTCGCCAGCGGTCTGTTCGCCAACGACGACATCACCTTCACCGGCCCGCTCTATGGGCTGATCGGCAAATCCCTCAGCGACCGCCTGAGTGGCATCCACCAACTGCTGTCCAACGCGCTGATCGCCTTCGTCGTCCTGCACGTCGGCGCCGTCATCTTCCATGGCCGCGTCAACAAGGACGACCTGATCAAACCGATGCTGACTGGCTGGAAGGAAGGCGCCAGCGGCGAGCCGGCCAGGGGGGGCGGCATGGTGGCCCTGGTCGTCGCAGTCGTCATTGCCGGCGCGGTGGTATATGGTGCCAGCGGCGCGTGGCTGCCCGAGCCACCTGCGGAGGCGGTGGAGACGCCGGGCTGGTGATTGATGGGGGGCGGCTTTAGGGCTGATTGATTCAGGTAGGGCTCGGAATTGGCTACGAGCCGAAATTGCATATGGCATGTAGAATCGATTTCAATTGCATGCCAAGGATTTTTATGGATAAGGTGCCTCTAACTGAAGCAGAGATACATCGGGCGGCCAAGTCTCTAAGGGAAGAGGCAGTCAATCGCTTGAGTGCAGGCGTAACCCCGCCTTTAAACCAAGTTAACTATCCACGTCCAACATCACTTGTGGATCGGCTTCAATCAAAGCGAGGCGATGCACTCATAACGTGTGTCGCCTTAGGCGTTGTCGTTGCCCTATCCATGCTAATTCACCCAATTGATTGGCGAATGGCGATTGGATGTCTATCCGCCGGGATTGGTATGGCGCTAGGCGGCTTGATGGAGAGAAGAGGCTATGTTGCATTTGGTGTGCTCGCTTTTCTGGCTGCAACAGGGCTTGCTGTCTGGTTCATTGTTAAGTTCGGCACGATAGGGCCAATGGTATGGGTGCAAAGCTTACCTTTGATGGGCATAGGTGCTTTTGGATCGGCCTACGTACTCTTCGATAAATTTGGGTTCAAAGAATGGGATTTTGTTGTTCGCCCTAGCGACCGCTGAGGGCACGCAGCAGCCGCCCAAAATAAAAAAGCCGCCAAATTTCAATTTGGCGGCTTTTTTACGGCTTACCGCGCCCCGCAGGAAGCACCCTTGGGGTGTAGCATTTGCTTAAACGACGGCGCCGTCCTCGTTGGCGCCTTCGATGACCTTGGTCTTGGTGATGAACTGCTCACGCGAGACGCCCAGCCACATGACCAGCGGGCTGGCGACCAGGACCGAGGAGTAGATGCCGAAGCAGATGCCGATGGTCAGGGCCATGGCGAAGTAGTGCAGGGTTTCGCCGCCGAAGATCAGCATCGACAGGACCATTAGCTGGGTACAGCCGTGGGTGATGATGGTCCGGCTGATGGTGCTGGTGATGGCGTGGTCGAGCACTTGCGGCGTGGTCAGGCCGCGCACCTTCTTGAAGGTTTCGCGGACGCGGTCGAAGACGACGACCGATTCGTTGACCGAGTAGCCGAGCACGGCGAGCACGGCGGCCAGCACTGACAGCGAGAACTCCCACTGGAAGAAGGCGAAGAAGCCGAGGATGATCACCACGTCGTGCAGGTTGGCGATGATGGCCGAGACCGAGAAGCGCCATTCGAAGCGGAACGCCAGGTAGATGACGATGCCGATGACGACCAGCAGCAGCGCCATGGCGCCGTTCTCGGCGAGTTCCTTGCCAACCTGCGGGCCGACGAACTCGACACGCTGCTTGGCACCGCCCGGGGCGTCGGCCTGCAGGGCCGCCATCACGGCGTCGCCGATCTGGTTGGTGTTCTGGTCGCCCTTCAGCGGCAGGCGAATCATCACGTCCTGCGAGGAGCCGAAGTTCTGCACCGAGTAATCGGTGAAACCGGCCTTGCCCAGCGCGCCGCGGATCTTCTCAAGGTCGGCCGACTGTTCGTACTTCACTTCGATCAGCGTGCCGCCGGTGAATTCGACCGACAGGTGCAGGCCCTTGGTGACCAGGAAGAAGACGGCGAGCAGGAAGGTGACGAAGGAGATGACATTGAACGCCAGCGCATGGCGCATGAACGGAATGTCTTTTTTGATGCGGAAAAATTCCATTTTCGTTTTTCCTTAATTTTTGCCGGTTACCGTAGCATTGCCCGGTTTCCACAGCTGGCCGATGGCGACCTTGGCGAGTTTCTTCTGGCGGCCGTAGATCAGGTTGACCAGGCCGCGCGAGACGACGACCGAGGAGAAGATCGAGGTCAGGATGCCCAGGCAATGGACGACGGCGAAGCCGCGCACCGGGCCGGAGCCGAAGATGAGCAGCGCCAGGCCGGCGATCAGCGTGGTGATGTTGGAGTCGAGAATGGTCCCGAAGGCGCGTTCGTAGCCTTCGGAGATGGCGGCCTGCGGCGGCATGCCCGCGCGCAGTTCCTCGCGGACGCGTTCGTTGATCAGCACGTTGGCGTCGATGGCCATACCTAGCGTCAGCGCGATGGCGGCGATGCCGGGCAGGGTCAGCGTGGCTTGCAGCAGCGACAGGATGGCGACCAGGAACAGCAGGTTGGAGGCCAGCGCCAGCACCGAAACGACGCCAAACATCTGGTAGTAAAGGATCATGAAGACGGCGATGGCGGCGAAACCCCACATCGTCGAGTGGAAACCCTTCTGGATGTTCTCAGCGCCGAGCGACGGGCCGATGGTCCGTTCCTCGATGATGTCCATCGGCGCGGCCAGCGAGCCGGCGCGCAGCAGCAGGGCGGTGTCGTTGGCTTCCATGGTCGTCATGCGGCCGGAAATCTGCACGCGGCCGCCGCCGATTTCGTCGCGGATGACCGGCGCGGTAACCACTTCGCCCTTGCCCTTTTCGATGAGCAGGATGGCCATGCGCTTGTTGACGTTCTCGCGGGTGACGTCGCGGAAGATGCGGGCGCCGGCTGAGTCGAGGGTCAAATGGACAGCCGGTTCCTGCGTCTGGTTGTCGAAGCCGGGCTGGGCGTCGGTCAGGCGGTCGCCGGTCAGTACGACCTGCTTCTTGACCAGCAGCGGCTGGCCGCCGCGCTCGTTGTAAACCTCGGTGCCGAACGGCGGGTTGCCGGCCAGCGCCGCATCCAGCGCGCCGGGCGAGTCGTCGACCATGCGGATTTCGAGGGTCGCGGTGCGGCCGAGGATGTCCTTGGCCTTGGCGGTGTCCTGCACGCCGGGCAACTGGACGACGATGCGGTCCGAGCCTTGCTGCTGGATGACCGGCTCGGCGACGCCGAGTTCGTTGATCCGGTTGTGCAGCGTGGTGATGTTTTGCTTGAGCGCGAATTCGCCGATCTTCTTCTGGGCTTCCGGCTTCAGCGTGGCGACCAGGCGCGGTTCGGTGGCATCGCCGGCGTCGGCGATCAGCAGGTCGGGCTGGCTGTCGGCGATCAGGTTGCGGGCCTTGTCGCGGGTCTCGGCATCGCGGAAGCGGACGACGATGCGATCGCCTTCACGGCCGACACCGCCGTGGCGCAGGTTCTTGTCGCGCATCACGGTGCGCAGGTCGGCCGAGGTCGAATCGAGCTTCTTGGTCAGCGCGCCCTTCATGTCGACTTGCAGCAGGAAATGCACGCCGCCGCGCAGGTCGAGGCCGAGGTACATCGGCAGCGCATGTAACGAAGTCAGCCACTGCGGCGAGGCGGTCAGCAGGTTCAGGGCGACGACGTATTGCGGGTCGGCCGGATCCGGATTGAAGGCCTTTTCCAGTGCATCCTTGGCCTTCAGCTGGGTGTCGGTGTCCTTGAAGCGGGTCTTGACGCCGTTGAAGTCGAGCTGGATGCCATTGTGGGCGATGCCCGCGGCCTTCAGCGATTCCTCGACACGGCTTTTGGCCTTGTCATCGACCTTGATCGTGGCTTTGGCGCTGGACAGCTGCACGGCCGGCGATTCGCCGAAGAAATTGGGCAGGGTATATACGAAGCCCAGCACCAGCGCGATGGCGATGGTGATGTACTTCCAGAGTGGGTAGCGATTCATAGCGGCTTCAAAGCGAAAAAGGCGGCTTGGGGCCGCCTTTTGGGGTGGTTACAGCGACTTCAGCGTGCCCTTCGGCAGAACCAGGCCAATCGACGGCTTCTGCACGACGACTTCGGTGTTGGCGGCGATTTCGACGGTCACGTAGCTGTCGCCGACCTTGACGACCTTGCCGACGATACCGCCCTGGGTGACGACTTCGTCGCCCTTGGCCAGCGCAGCGAGCAGGGCCTTGTGTTCCTTGGCCTTCTTCATCTGCGGACGGATCATCAGGAACCACAGCACGACGAACATCAGGATCATCGGTAGCAGTTGCATGAAGCCACCAGTCGGATCGGCGGCCGCGGCGGTTTGGGCGTGGGCGAGACTAATCATTTTTATAACTCCGGATTACCAAGAAAATACAGAACGCGCGATTCTATCACTGGCCGGATGACCGTTTGCGGACAAACTCGTCGGCCCAGTCGTTCAGCGTGCCGGCCTCGATGGCGGCCCGCATCTCGGCCATGATGACCTGATAGAAATGCAGATTGTGGATGGTGTTCAGCATGCCGCCGAGGATTTCGCCGTTGCGGAAGAGGTGGTGCAGGTAGCTGCGCGTGAATTCGCGGCAGGTGTAGCAGGTGCACGATGGATCGAGCGGGCCGGTGTCGGTCTTGTAGCGGGCGTTCTTGATCTTGACGTCGCCAAAGCGGGTGAACAGGTGGCCGTTGCGGGCGTTGCGCGTCGGCATCACGCAGTCGAACATGTCGATGCCGCGTTTCACCGCGAAAACCAGATCCTCCGGCGTGCCGACGCCCATCAGGTAGCGCGGTTTGTGGGTCGGCATCCGGGGCGCGACGTGGTCGAGGATGCGCGCCATGTCCTCCTTCGGCTCGCCGACCGAGAGGCCGCCGATGGCCATGCCGTCGAAGCCGATCTGGTCGAGCCCGGCCAGCGACTCGTCGCGCAGGTCTTCATACATGCCGCCCTGGACGATGCCAAACAGCGCATTACCGTTTTCCAGCTTGTTGTGTTCGTCGCGCGAGCGCTGCGCCCAGCGCATGCTCAGCCGCATCGACTTCGCCGCCTCCTCGCGCGTCGCCGGGTAGGGCGTGCATTCATCGAAGATCATCACGATGTCGGAATTGAGCACCTTCTGGATCTGCATCGAGATTTCCGGCGACAGGAAGAGCTTGGCGCCGTCGTGCGGCGAGCTGAACTTGACGCCTTCTTCGGTGATCTTGCGCAGGGCGCCCAGCGAAAAGACCTGAAAGCCGCCGGAATCGGTCAGGATCGGCTTGTCCCAGTTCATGAAGCGGTGCAGGCCCTGGTGGGCGGCGACGACCTCCAGCCCCGGCCGCAGCCAGAGGTGGAAGGTGTTGCCCAGGCAGACCTGGGCGCCGATCTCGTGCAGCGAAGCCGGCGTCATCGCCTTGACCGTGCCGTAGGTGCCGACCGGCATGAAGACGGGCGTCTGGATTTGGCCGTGGGCCAGGGTCAGGGTGCCGCGGCGGGCAGCGCCGTCGGTTTTCAGAAGATCGAATTGCATGAAGGGTCTGGTTTTTGAGAACTATTCTTACGTGGCTATTCTCACGCGGGGTCCGTGATTGTATAGTTAGTCCACCCCAACGTTGAATCAAGATGCTGCCCCGACTCGTTTCCCGCCTGCTGATCATGATCATGTTGCTGACTGTCTTCTCGCCGAGTTTCGGCTGGGAATCGGCCGGCGGCATGGCGGCGCACGAGCATCCGGCGGTGCAGGTCGACGAAATTGACCACGGCGGCGGCCACGATCATGGGCATGATGCCCACGGCGACGACGGTCCCGCTCATGCCGACCACGCCCAGGCGGCCTGCGACGACGCCCAGCATCATTGCTGCCCGGGCCATATCCTCGGTCATATGCCCGGTGGGCTGGCCGCCGGTCTGCAACTGCCAGCCCCTGATGGCAGCAATGCTACGGTCGATGCCCCCCAACTGGCATTTTCCTCGCGCATTCCCGAAGGGCTCGAACGCCCGCCCAGAGCAGCCGCCTGATCCGCGGCGGCTTGCCTCGTCCCTGATTCCCTGAACGTCCGCGTTGCTACGCGGGCTGGTGCGGCATGCCGCCGGTTGATGTTGTCCAGCAACCGGAGGAAACCCCATGCGAACCGTTTTCGGCCTCGCCTCAATTCTTTTTGTCAGCCTGTTCGCCAGCGCTTCGGCGCAGGGCGAAACTGCGCTCGCCCGCCTTTTTGCGGAAGCCGCGCAGCGCCAGCCGGCAGCGGCCGCCCATGGCGAGCGCCACCTTGCCGTCGCCGCGCGGCGCGCCGCGGCTGACGCGTGGACGGCGGCGCCGCCCAGTCTCGAAGTCGCCACCCGCAGCGACCGTTTCAATCGCCGCAACGGCGCCCAGGAAAACGAAATCGGCCTCGTCCTGCCGCTTTGGCTGCCCGGTGAACGCAGCAGCAGTCAGGCGCTGGCCGAGGCCGAAGTGGAAGAAATGAACGGTCACAATACCTCGCGCCGGCTGCGTCTGGCCCGGACCGTCCGCGAAACCTGGTGGGCCTGGCAGAGTGCCCGCAACGAGGTGGCGCTGGCCGGCGAGCGGGTGGCTGCGGCAACGCGTCTGCGCGACGACGTGGCGCGCCGCCTTGCCGCCGGCGACCTGTCGCGGGCCGATCTCAACCAGGCCGCAGGCGCGCTGGCGCAAGGCATGGCTTTGCAGGCCGAGGCGCAATCCGCCGAGCTGGGCTTCCGCTATCAGCTGGAAAGCCTGAGCGGCCGCCCGGTCGGCGACGCCGAAGTGCGGGCCGAACCGGAGCCGGGCGCGGCGGTAGTCGAGCATCCCGCACTGCGCGAGCTGGCGATGCACGTCGAGGTAGCCCGGCGCCAGGTCGATCTGGCGCGGGCGCAAGGCCGGGCCAACCCGGAACTGACGCTGTCGACGCGGACCGACCGCGCCGCCCACGGCGAGCCGACCGAGCAGACCTGGGCGCTGGCCCTGCGCATCCCCTTTTCCGCAGGGCCGCGCCAGGATGCCCGGGTGGCGACCGCCAATGCAGAGGCCATTGAGGCGACGGTCCTGCTCGAACGCGAACGCGAACGATTGGCGCGCGAGGCCGATGCTGTTCGCGCCCAGCTCGGGGCCGCCCGCCAGCAGCTGGCAGCAGCCGAACAGCGGGCGACGCTGGCCCGGGAAAACCGCGGTTTCTACGACAAATCCTTCCGCCTTGGCGAAAGCGACCTGCCGACGCGACTGCGCGTCGACAGCGAAGCTTTCGAGGCCGAGCGGGCATTGGGCCGGGCGCGTATCGCGCTGGCCCTGGGCATATCGCAATTGCGCCAGAGTCTTGGCCTGCTGCCGGAGTGAACATGATGAATTTCAATTTTGGGCATTTTTTCGGGGCGACCGTAGCATTTGCGCTGGCGGTTCCGGTGGCGCTGGCTGCTGACGTTCCGGCGCCGATTCCAGTGGCGGTGGCGGAGAGTGAGGCCTTCGAGGTGGTCGGCCGGTTGGAAGATGAAGGTTTTGTCTTCTACATCGACCGGGCCGACAGCAATGCGCCGGTGCTCGGCGCGACACTGGAGGTCGAATCGGCCGGCAAGGCGGCCAAGGCAACATTTCGTGCCGAGCGCGGTGACTACCTGATCGCCGACGCCGAATGGCTGAAACCGCTGCGCCAGCCGGGCGAATACCTGCTGGCGATAACCCTGGTGGCCGGTGCCGACAGCGACCTGCTGAGCGCCGACTTCGCCGTCCAGCCGGGGGCGGCCGCCCCCGGCGGCGGCTGGAATGGCGGGCGGGCCGTCTGGCTGGTCCTGCCGCTGCTGCTCGGAGCCGCGCTGCTCTGGTGGCGTGGGCGGAAAGGAGGCCGGGCATGAAGCGCGTTCATCTGTTGAGTCTGCTGCTGGCCGGCCTGAGCCTGCCGCTGGCGGCGCACGAAGGCCACGATCACGACGAGAAGAAGCCGCTGGTGGCGCCCGGCAACACGCCGCAACGCCTGCCCGACGGCAGCGTTTTCCTGCCCAAGTCGGCGCAGCGCGGCATGGGTGTGCTGACCGTGAAGACGGCCGAGGCCGACTTGCCGAAAAGCCTGGAACTGGCCGGTCGGGTGATCATGGACCCGCATTTGGGCGGTCGTGTCCAGGCGATGATTCCCGGCCGCATCGAGACGGCCGGGCCGCATGGCCTGCCGGCCGCCGGCAGCAAGGTGAAGAAGGGCGAGGTGCTGGCCTGGGTCGTGCCGTCGTCGGGGGCCATCGAGCGTTCCAACCAGTCGGCGCTGCTGGCCGAACTGAAAGCAAGTCAGGGGCTGGCCGAAAAGCGGCTGAACCGTCTGCACGAGCTGGCCGATACGGTGCCGAAGAAGGAGATCGAGGCGGCCGAGAGCGAAGTGGCCAGCCTGAAGGGGCGGATCGCCGCAGTCGGCGCCGGCCTCTCCGGCCGCGAGCCGCTGGTCGCGCCGGTCTCCGGCGTGCTGGCGGCAAGCAATGCCGTGGTCGGGCAGGTCGTCGAGCCGAAGGAGTTGATCTTCGAGGTTATCGACCCGGACAGCCTGCACATCGAAGCCAGCGCCTACGAGCCGCTGCCGCTCGATCAGGTGGTTTCGGCGACGGTGGCGGTCGGCGAGCGTTCGGTGCCGCTGAAGTACATCGGCGCAAGCCGCCGGCTGCGCGAGCAGGCCTTGCCGCTGATGTTCGAGACCCACGCGACGGGCGCCGGCCTGACGCTGCCGCTCGGCCAGCCGGTCAAGGTGCAGGTCAGCCTGAAGGCGACGGTGCGCGGCCTGCCGCTGCCGATGGTGGCGTTGACGCGCAACACGGCCAATCAGGTGGTGGTCTGGGTCAAGACGGCGCCCGAGCGCTTCGAATCGCGGGCGGTGCAGACGCAGCCGCTGGATGGCGTGCGGGTCGTCGTCACCGGCGGCCTGAAGGCCGGCGAGCGGGCGGTGGTGCAGGGCGCCAGCCTGGTTTCGCAGATTCGCTGAGGACAAAACCATGTTCCAGTGGCTCGTAGAAAAAAGCCTGTCCAGCCGGCTCTTCGTGCTGGCGGCGGCGGTGGCGCTGATGATCTGGGGCGGCGTGCAGGCGACCCGCCTGCCGGTCGACGTCTTTCCCGATCTCAATAAACCGACCGTCACGCTGATGACCGAAGCCGGCGGCATGGCGCCGGAGGAGGTCGAGCAGCTGATCAGCTTCCCGCTCGAAACGGCGATGAGCGGCCTGCCCGGCGTCGCCGGCATCCGCTCGGTGTCGAGTGCCGGGCTGTCCTTTCTCTATATTTCCTTCGACTGGGGCGTCGATATCTATCGTGCCCGGCAGATGGTCGGCGAGCGGCTGACGGCGATGGAGTCGGCCATGCCTCCGGGCAGCGTGCCGCGCATGGGGCCGGTGTCGTCGATCATGGGCGAGATCATGCTGGTCGCCATCCCGATTGCCGGGCCGGCCGGCGACGCCAAGGCGGCGCGCGAGTACGCCGACTGGGTGCTGCGGCCGCGGTTGATGGCCATCGCCGGCGTCTCGCAGGTCATCCCGATCGGCGGCGAGGTCCGCCAGTTCCAGATCCAGCCGGATACGCAGCGCATGGCCGAACTGGGCATCGGCCTCGAGCAGATCGAGGCGGCGGTCAAGGGCTTTGCCGCCAATACCTCGGGCGGCTTTCTCGAGCTGAACGGCCGCGAGTACCTGATCCGCCACCTCGGCCGCAGCGCCCGGCTCGACGATCTGAAAAATCTGGCCATTACGGCCCGGGCCGGGCAGCCAATCCTGCTCCGCCAGGTCGCCGAAGTCGGCTTCGCGGCGGCGATCAAGCGCGGCGACGGCGGTTTCAGCGATGGCAAGAGCAGCGTGCCGGCGGTGATCCTGAGCATCCAGAAGCAGCCGACGGCCGATACGGTCGACCTGACAAAACGCCTGGAATCAGCGCTGGACGGCCTGAAAGGCAGCCTGCCGCAAGGTATCACGGCGCCGCAGGTGATCTTCCGCCAGGCCGATTTCATCGAGGCTTCGATCAGCAACCTGCAGGGCAAGCTGCTGTTCGCCGCCTGCCTGGTCGCCGGCGTGCTGTTCTTCTTCCTGGGCAATTTCCGGACGATGCTGATCTCGCTGACCGCCATCCCGCTGTCGATCCTGACCGCGATCCTGGTCTTCAAGTGGCTCGGGTTGTCGATCAACACCATGACGCTGGGCGGGCTGGCCATCGCCATCGGCGAACTGGTCGACGACGCGGTGGTCGATGTCGAGAACATCCTGCGCCGGCTGCGCGAAAAGGCGGCGCAAGGCGAGCCGTATTCGGTTTTCCGGACGGTGGTCGCCGCTTCGCTGGAGGTGCGCACCGCCATCGTCTATGCGACGCTGATCATCGCGCTGGTCTTCGTCCCGCTGTTCGCGCTGCCCGGCATCGAGGGGCGGCTGTTCGTGCCGCTCGGCATCGCCTACATCGTTTCCATCCTGGCCTCGCTGGCGGTGTCGGTGCTGCTGACGCCGGTGCTCTGCACCTACCTGCTGCCGGCGCTGGTCGCCCACGATCACGGCGAGACGCAGCTGGTGCGCTGGCTCAAAGCCCATTACCGGGCGGCACTGGAGAAAGTGCTCGCCGCGCCGCGCCTGCCCATCGCGCTGGCCGGCCTCGCCGTGGTGCTGGCGGTGGCGGCCGTGCCCTTCTTCCCGACCACTTTCCTGCCGCCCTTCAACGAAGGCTCGATCACCCTCGGCCTGCGCCTCAATCCGGGGGCGACGCTGTCCGAGTCGGTACGCATCGCCGATGCGGCCGAAGCAGCCCTGCGCGGCCTGCCGGAAATCGAGCATCTCGGCCGGCGCACCGGGCGGGCCGAACTCGACGAGCACGCCGAGGGGGTGCATGTGACCGAGATGGACATCCGCCTGAAACCCGACGGCCGGCCGAAGGAAGCGGTCTATGCCGACATCCGCCAGCGTCTGAAGGACCTGCCGGCCAGTCTCAGCCTCGGCCAGCCGATTGCCCATCGCCTCGACCACATGCTGTCCGGCGTGCGGGCGCAGATCGCCATCAAGCTGTTCGGCGAGGATCTTGATACCCTGCGGGCCCAGGCCGGCCTGCTCCGCGAGCGGCTGGCCAAAATCCCCGGCCTGGCCGACCTGGACATCGAAAAGCAGGTGCTGGCGCCGCAGATCAAGGTCCGTGTCGATTTCGACGCCGCCGCCCGCTACGGCATCTCGACCGCCCAGCTGACGCGGACGCTGCAGACGCTGGTCGATGGCGAGAAGGTGACGCAGATCGTCGAAGGCAACCGCCGCTTCGATCTCGTCGTCCGCCTGCCGGAAGGCGCCCGCTCGCTGGAAGGGCTGAAGAACCTGCTGGTCGAGACACCCGGCGGTCGCGTGCCACTGTCGAAGCTGGCCAGCATCGAGGATGCCGACGGCCCGAACCAGATCACCCGCGACGATGGCCGGCGACGTATCGTCATCTCGGCCAACGCGCAGGAACGGGCGCTGTCCGAGGTGGTCGCCGACCTGCGCGCGGCGGTCGCCGATTTTCCGCTGCCCGAGGGCTATTTCATCACGCTGGGCGGCCAATTCCAGGCGCAGGAAGAGGCGGCGCGCCTGATTTCATGGCTCGCCCTCGGCTCGGTGGCGCTGATTTTCATGGTGCTCTACAGCCGCTACCGTTCGGCGCTGCTGGCCGGGCTGATCATGGCCAACGTCCCGCTGGCGCTGGTCGGCAGCGTGCTCGGCCTGTGGCTGTCCGGCCAGCCGCTGTCGGTTGCGGCGCTGATCGGCTTCATCACGCTGGCCGGCATCGCGACCCGCAACGGCATTCTGAAGGTCAGCCACTATCTGAACCTGATGCGCCTCGAAGGCGAGGCCTTCGGCGTGCCGATGATCGTCCGCGGCTCGCTGGAACGCCTGACGCCGGTGCTGATGACCGCGCTGGTCGCCGCCTTCGCGCTGGCGCCGCTGCTCTTCGAGGCCGAACAGCCGGGCACCGAGATCCTGCATCCGGTCGCCGTGGTGATCTTCTCCGGCCTGATCAGCTCGACGCTGCTCGATACCTTCGTTACCCCCGCGCTGTTCTGGCTGTTCGGCCGCAAAGCTGCCGAACGCCTGCTGGCTGAAGCCGGCGACGATGCCCTGTGAATTTTTCTTCTTGTGAAAGGAATTTGAAAATGACCCGAAAAAACACCCTGACCGTAGCATTTGCCCTGCTCGCCCTGAATCTGCCGATGGCGGCGGCCCACG
This sequence comes from Azonexus sp., assembly GCA_017983615.1. Classification (GTDB taxonomy): domain Bacteria; phylum Pseudomonadota; class Gammaproteobacteria; order Burkholderiales; family Rhodocyclaceae; genus Azonexus. Next base: position 9,612 of record JAGOBB010000008.1, on the reverse strand, counting down.
CCCATGCCGAGCACGGCAAGCCGCAGTTCGGCGGCGTCGTTGCCGAGGCCGGTGAGGTGCAGTGCGAAATCGTCGCCAAGGATGGCAAGATCACCGTCCATGTCAGCAATCACGGCAACCCGGTCGACGTCAGCGGCGCCAGCGCCAAACTGACCGTGCTGTCCGGCGCCAGCCGCAGCGAGGTCGAGCTGAAGCCGGCCGGCGGCGATCGTCTCGAAGGGCAGGGCAGCATCGCCAGCGGCGCCAAGCTGCTGATCAACCTGCAGTGGCCGGGCAAAAAGCCGCTGCAGGCGCGGGCGGTGATGCGCTAAGCGGCGAGCGGCCGAGCCGCTTAGCGACCGGCCGGTTCCAGCAGCATGGCGTCGCCGTAGCTGAAGAAGCGGTAGCGCTCGCCGACCGCATGCGCGTAGGCGGCGCGGATTTCGTCGTAGCCGGCAAAGGCCGAAACGAGCATCAGCAGCGTCGATTTTGGCAGGTGGAAATTGGTGATCAGCCGGTCGACCACCTTGAAGCGGTAGCCGGGCGTGATGAAGATGTCGGTTTCGCCGGCGCCGACGCGTACCGTGCCATCTTCGTTGCCGGCCGATTCCAAAGCGCGCAGGCTGGTCGTGCCGACGGCGATGACCCGGCCACCTGCGGCGCGGGTGGCGGCGATGGCATCGGCGGTGGCTGGCGAAATCTCAAAGCGCTCGCTGTGCATACGGTGGTCGGCAATCTTCTCGACGCGCATCGGCCGGTAGGTGCCGGCGCCGACATGCAGGGTCAGGAAGGCGGTATTGACGCCCTGCGCCTGCAGCGTGGCCAGCATCGCCTCGTCGAAATGCAGGCCGGCAGTGGGCGCTGCGACGGCGCCCGGCTCGCGGGCATAGACGGTCTGGTAGCGGGTTTCGTCGGCACCCTCAGCCGGATGCTCGATGTAGGGCGGCAGCGGCAGTTTGCCGTAGGTCTCGGCCAGTTCCCAGAAATCGCCCGGCGCGACCAGTTCCAGCGCGAAGAAATCGCCGTCGGTGCCTGCCCGGCCGGTCATCCGGACTTCGAAGGCGTCGGCCAGCTTGAGCAGGCACCCCGCCTTCGGCGCCTTGCTGGCGCGAATCTGGCAGATCGCGTGGTTCGCATCGACGATGCGTTCGAGCATGATCTCGACCTGGCCGCCGGTTTCCTTGCAACCGAAAAAGCGGGCCTTGATGACCTTAGTGTCGTTGAAGACCAGCAGGTCGCCTGCCTTGAGCAGCCCGGGCAGATCGGCGAACTGGCGGTCGACCAGTTGGCGGCCGTAGACATGCAACAGCCGGCTGCCGCGCCGTTCGGCGGCAGGGTGCTGGGCGATCAGTTCGGGCGGGAGGGGAAAGTCGAAGTCGTCGACGGTCAACGACATGGCAGGAATCCGCTGAAGAAACAAAAACGGCTTTCCGCAGGGAAAGCCGATTTGTCGTTACTGGTTATTTCTGGTGCCCCGGGCCGGACTCGAACCGGCACACCTTTCGGCGGCGGATTTTGAATCCGCTGCGTCTACCGATTCCGCCACCGGGGCAATCGGAGGGCGGATTATCCACGAATCACTTCTTTGGTTCAAGCGTGTCGGTGCAGGGAAAGGCTTTGGCCAGCGCGCCGGCGACCAGCGTCGCGGTGCCGACGGTGGTGTTCGGTGGCACGCGTTCGACATGGATGACGACGGCGCGAACCAGGCGCACGGACAGATCGGGATCGTTCGGCAGGCAGAAGGCGTTGAGCTTGACGCCGACCTTGTCGGCCAGGAAGTCGCTGACCGCATAGCCGTCGGCGAAACCGGCCACATAGGCGATGCAGCGGGCGCTGCGGATGGCGTGGAAGGGGTCGGAATTCTTCTTGCCGGCCTGGGTTTCCTCGGCCGCCCGGCAGTCGCCGAGCAGTTCTTCGGTGGTGTAGGCGTGAGCCAGTGGCGAGACGAGGGCGGCGAGCAGCGCGAGGTATTTGATCATTGCTCGAACCAGCTGAGCTTTTCGTGCAGGCCGACGACGCTGCCGACGACGATCAGCGCCGGCGGTTTGATGCCGGTTTCGGCGATGCGGTGGGGCAGGGTGCCGAGCGTGGCGAGCAGCGTCTGCTGATCCGCCTGGGTACCGTTGCGGATCACCGCGGCCGGGGTCATCGACGGCAGGCCGTGATTGATCATTTGGCGGCAGATTTCCTCGGCGGCGCCAATGCCCATGTAGAAGACGACGGTCTGCTTGGGGCGGGCCAGCGCCGGCCAGTCGAGATTGACGGTGCCGTCCTTGAGGTGTCCAGTGACGAAGGTGACCGACTGGGCGTGGTCGCGATGGGTCAGCGGGAAACCGGCGTAGGCGGCGCAACCGGCGGCAGCGGTGACGCCGGGGACGACTTCGAAGGGGATGCCGGAGGCGACCAGGGTTTCCAGTTCTTCGCCGCCGCGACCGAAGATGAACGGGTCGCCGCCCTTGAGGCGGACCACGGACAGGCCTTCGCGGGCCAGTTCGACCAGCAGCTGGTTGATGTCGTCCTGCGGCAGGGTGTGCTTGGACGATTCCTTGCCGGCGTAGATCAGGCGGGCATCGGTGCGGGCCAGGTCCATGATGCCTTTGCCGACCAGATGGTCGTAGACGATGGCGTCGGCCAGGGAAATCAGGCGCGCTGCCTTGACGGTCAGAAGATCGGGGTCGCCAGGGCCGGCGCCGACCAGCCAGACCTTGCCGCCCTGCAGTTGTTTCGGTGTGTTCATGCTTTCTCCCTGCCTTTGGGCGGCCATCCTAATGCCGGACGAAGCGCCTGCCAATAGCGGGCGGCAAAAGACTTGACAGGAGTAGGCATAAAGAACTAGTGCGATAGTTATAAATAACTATATGTCGTTGAATATAAACAAATTCGTTTGGGGAAAAGATTGACGAGAATCAAGGATGCGACGGTGCGGCAGGTTCAACCTAGCGGACATCGCGTGGTGGGGATTTGGCGCGTTTCATTTCGTTCTAGGAGAGGAAAGATGAAAAAAACTGTAATGGGGATGCTGACACTTAGCGCCATGGCCGTTGCCATGGGTTCGGCCTTTGCTCAGGAAGTCGCCAAGGGTCCGGACATGACCGCGGCCGAAAAGGAGCAGGCCAAGAAGATTTACTTCGAACGTTGCGCAGGCTGCCACGGCGTACTGCGCAAGGGCGCCACCGGCAAGAATCTCGAGCCGCACTGGACCAAGAAGGGCAAGGATGGCGCAGTGACCGAAGGCGGTACGCTGAAGCTCGGCCAGAATCGTCTGGAAAAGATCATCGGTTACGGTACCGATGGCGGCATGGTGAATTTCGACGACATCCTGACCAAGGAAGAAATCGCCCTGATGGCCAAGTACATCCAGAACACCCCGGATGTGCCGCCTGAGTACAGCTTCAAGGACACCATGGATTCCTGGAAGGTCATCGTGCCGGTCAAGGATCGTCCGACCAAGCAGATGAACAAGTACAACCTGAAGAACATGTTCTCAGTCACCCTGCGCGATACCGGCGAAGTCGCCCTGATCGACGGCGATACCAAGGAAATCCGCAGCATCGTCAAGACTGGCTATGCGGTGCATATCTCCCGTCTGTCGAAGTCCGGCCGCTATGTTTACGTGATCGGTCGCGATGGTCGCCTGAGCCTGATCGACCTGTGGATGGAACAACCGGCCGTTGTGGCTGAACTGAAGATCGGCTTCGACGCCCGCTCGGTCGATACCTCCAAGTTCAAGGGTTACGACGACAAGTACGCCATCGCCGGTTCCTATTGGCCGCCCCAGTACGTGATCATGGACGGCGACACGCTGAAGCCGCTGAAGGTCGTTTCCACCCGCGGCATGACGGTCGATGGCGAATACCATCCGGAACCGCGCGTTGCTTCCATCGTTTCGTCTGAAATCAAGCCGGAATGGGTGGTCAACATCAAGGAAACCGGTCAGATCCTGCTCGTCGATTACTCCGACATCAAGAACCTGAAGACGACGACCATCGAGTCCGCCAAGTTCCTGCATGACGGCGGCTGGGATGCTTCCAAGCGCTACTTCCTGGTGGCGGCCAACGCCTCCAACAAGATCGCTGCGGTCGATACCAAGCTCGGCAAGCTGGCTGCGCTGATCGACGTCGCCAAGATCCCGCACCCGGGTCGCGGCGCCAATTTCGTCCATCCGAAGTTCGGTCCGGTCTGGGCGACGGGTCACCTCGGTGCCGATGTCGTTACCCTGATCTCGACGGCTTCCGACGACAAGAAGAACGCCAAGTTCAAGGAGTACAACTGGAAGGTCGTCCAGGAAATCAAGCACGTGCCGGGCAACCTGTTCGTCAAGACCCATCCGAAGTCCAAGAACCTGTGGGCTGACTCGCCGCAGAACCCGGACAAGGATCTGGCCGAATCGGTCGCCGTCTGGGACATGGCTGATCTGTCCAAGCCGAAGGCTATCCTGAACGTGGCCAAGGATTCCGGCATGCCGGCGACCAAGGCCGTCAAGCGCGCCGTGCATCCGGAATACTCGGCTGACGGCAAGGAAGTCTGGATCTCCCTGTGGGGCGGCAAGACCGACCAGTCCGCCATCGTTGTCTATGACGATGCGACGCTGAAGGTCAAGAAGGTCATCACCGATCCGAAGATGATCACGCCGACCGGCAAGTTCAACGTCTACAACACCCAGCACGACATCTATTGATCGACTGTTGATTGTTTGATTTGACGCAAGGTTACGGGGGCGCAAGCCCCCGTAGCATATGAAGCAGCAATGGATTGAGTGCGATGGGCTAGACTGATCCATGCACAAATCACTTTTTATGTGGAGAACACCACGATGAAAAAGAATTTTGTTTCCCTGGCCGTTTGTGGCGCCTTCCTGGCTTTGGGTTCCTCGGCCGCGATGGCCTCGCCCGACTGGAGCAAGGCCGCCAAGCGCGACATCCACGTCTTCCACCCGGGCGCTGCGCCGATCGAGTGGATCCAGGGCAAGGGCGAGCACAGCGGGGCCAGCGGCCTGAAGAAGGGCGAGACCTGCGCCGGTTGCCACGTCGAGGACGGCAAGCTGAGCCTCGACACCAAGCGTCTGGGCAGCAAGGAAATGGAACCCAAGGGCGCTCCGAAGACACTGACCTACCCGGTCGGCGTACAGGCTGCCTTCGATGCCACCAACCTCTACGTTCGTTTGACCTTCAAGGCCCCGGCCGGCGGCTTCGACAAATCCGACAAGGAAAACGAGGTCAAGGCGACGATCATGTTCCCGAACGACAAGGTGCCGCTGGGCGACCAGGCCGCCTGCTGGGCCGCCTGCCACCAGGACTCCAAGGGCATGCCGAACGGCAAGGACAAGACCAAGTATGTCAGCGCCGGCGCCATGGACCTGGTGCAGTGGAAGAGCAGCGGCAAGTCGGCTGATGGCTACGTGGCCGACAAGCGCAGCATGGAAGGCGGCAAGGCCGGTGGTACGGCTGAAGGCGCCAAGGCAGGCGACACCTACACCGTCACCTTTACCCGCAAGCTGGCCGGCAATGCCGTGCTCGCCCCGGGCAAGGCCGTGCCCTTCGGCATCGCCATCCACGCCGACAACTCCGGCGGTCGTTTCCATCACGTTTCCTTCGGCCACACCATTGGTCTGGGCGCCGATGGCGACGTGAAGGCTGCCAAGCAGTAAACCCGCATGCCATCCGGAAATTCGTACCCCCCCGGATGGCCATTGCTGAGAGGAGCGCCGCTCGTGCTGGCGCTCCTTTCTTTTTCTGCGCTGGCCGACAATGTGGCAGAGGTGCGCATCGAAGGCTACAAGTTCCAGCCGCCGGCAGTGACGATCAAGGCCGGCGACAGCGTGCGGTGGACCAACCACGAGAAGCGGACCAGCCATTCGGTGGTCTTCCCGGCTGAAGGCGGACTGGAATCTGATCGCCTTTTCCCTGATGAAAGCTACCAGCGTCGCTTCGACAAGGTCGGTCGCCACGAATACCATTGCGGCCCGCATCCGGAAATGACGGGAGTTGTCGTTGTCAGCGAATAATTTCGTTTTTGCCCTTTTTTTGCTGCCGACCGCGACCATCGGAAGTGCAGAGCTAGCATTTGGCGCTGAACCCGACGTGGCGCGGCAAAAAGAGCTGGTGCACCTGGTCCGCCAGGATTGCGGCTCCTGCCACGGGATGACGCTCAAAGGCGGGCTCGGCCCGGCCCTGCTACCGGAAAACCTGCGCGACAAGCCGGTCGACGGCCTGGCGGCGACGATCTACTATGGTCGTCCGGGTACGCCGATGCCGCCTTGGGACCGCTTCCTGTCCGAGGCCGAAGCGGCCTGGATTGCCGCTAAACTGTTGAACGGATTCCCCCAGTGAGAACGTCATGCGCCTGCTCCTAAGTTTCTTCCTCGCCCTGGTGCTGACCGCCTGCGCTACCCCGCAATTGCGCGGCACCGGCGATCTTGGGCTGATCATCGAACGCGCCAGCGGCTACGTGACACTGATCAACACCTCGGCGCGACAGCCCTATGCCCGCATCGGCGGCCTCGGCGACCTCTCGCACGCCTCCGCCGTCTATTCCCGCGACGGGCGCTACGCCTTCATCTTCGGTCGCGACGGCGGGCTGACCAAGATCGACCTGCTCGAAGCGAGGATCGTCAAGCGCGTCATGCAGTCCGGCAACGCCATCGGCGGCTCGATCTCGCAGGACGGCCGCATCGTCGTCGCCCAGAACTACACGCCGGGCGGCATCAAGGCCTTCGACGCCGAGACGCTGGAGCTGCTCTCCGAAGTGCCGGCCGAATACGCGCCCGGCCAGTTCTCCAAGGTCGTCGGCCTGGCCGACACGGGGGGCAACAAATTCGCCTACGCGCTGTTCGACGGCGGCGAAATCTGGGTCAGCGACTTTTCTGATCCGAAGGCCCCGAAAACCCAGCGCTTCCCGGCCGGCAGCCAGCCCTACGACGGGCTGGTGACGCCGGACGGCCGGTATTTCCTGGCCGGCCTGTTCGGCGAGGACGGCGTCGCCATGCTCGACCTCTGGCAGCCGGAAAAGGGCGCCCGCAAGATTCTCGAGAACTATGGCAAGGGTCAGGAAAAGCTGCCGGTGTTCAAGATGCCGCACCTGCGCGGCTGGTCTGTGGCGCAGGGCAAGGCCTACCTGCCGGCGATCGGCCGCCACGAGGTGCTGGTGGTCGACGTCGCCACCTGGAAGGAAGTCGGCCGCATCCCCGTGCGCGGCCAGCCGGTCTTCGTGATGGCGCGGCCCGATGGCCGCCAGATCTGGGTAAATTTCGCCTTCCCGGACAACGCCAAGGTCGACGTCATCGACACGCTGGCCGGCGCCGTCGTGCACCGCATGGAGCCGGGCAAGGGCATCCTGCACATGGAATTCGCGCCGCGCGGCGAAAACGTCTGGCTCTCGGCGCGCGACGACAACAAGGTCGTCATCTACAACACCGACAGCTTTGCCAAGCTGGGCGAAATCCCGGCCGACAGCCCGTCCGGCATCTTCTTCACCTCCCGCGCCGTGCGCATAGGCTTCTGATGGACGACACGCTCGACTTCCAGCTGCTCAACGACTTCCAGCGCGATTTTCCGCTCTGTCCGGCGCCGTTCGCCGAACTGGCCTCGCGTCTGGGCGTTGGCGAAAAGGTCGTCCTGGGCCGGCTGGAAAACCTGCGCCGTGAAGGCAAGATCTCCCGCGTCGGCGCCGTCTTCGCGCCCAAGCGCATCGGCGCCTCGACACTGGCCGCCATGGCCGTGCCCCCGGAAAAACTGGCCGCCGTCGCCGCCGCGGTCAACCGCTTCCCCGAGGTCAATCACAACTACGAACGCGAGCACCGCTATAACCTCTGGTTCGTCGTCACCGCGGCCAGCGAAGGGCGCCTGCAGGCCAGCCTGGGCGCCATCGAGCAGGCCGCCGGCTACCCGCTGATGGCGCTACCCCTGCTCGAAGAGTTTCACATCGATCTCGGCTTCTGCCTCAGTGGCGGCAAGCAGAAATGCGTCGCCACCGCCCAGCCGGTCCAGCCGACGGCACCGATGGACGAAGCCGAGCGCCGCCTGGTCTCGGTGCTGCAGGAAGGCCTGCCGCTGTTCATCCGCCCCTTCGCGCTGATCGCCGAACGCATCGGCGCCTCGGAAGGCGACGTCCTCGGCCGCATCGGCCGCTGGCTGGAAGAGGGCGCGATCAAGCGCTTCGGCGTCGTCGTCCGTCACCACGAACTGGGCTTCCGGGCCAACGCCATGCTCGTCCATGACATTCCCGACGAGCGGGTCAGCGACATCGGCCGCGCCCTCGCCGAGGAGCCGGCCGTCACGCTGTGCTACCGCCGCCCGCGCCGCCTTCCCGACTGGCCGTACAACCTGTTCTGCATGATCCACGGCCGCGAACGTGCCGAAGTCGAGGCGACCATCGCCGACCTGCGCCAGCGCCATGGACTCGAAGCCAGCGCCCACGAAACCCTGTTCTCGCTGACTCGCTTCAAGCAGAACGGCGCCCGCTATGCGTGAGTCGGCAGCCCCCAAAGGCGGCCTGAACGACGCCATCGACCGCCAGATACTGGCCCGATTGCAGGGCGATTTCCCGATCTGCGAGCGCCCCTACGCCGAGGCCGCCGCACAGCTGGGCATCGCCGAGGACGAACTGCTGCAGCGCCTCGAACGCCTGCTCGCCGACAAGGTGCTGACCCGCTTCGGCCCGATGTTCCAGGTCGAGGCGATGGGCGGCGCCTTCGTGCTCGCCGCACTGGCAGCGCCCGAGGAGCGATATGACGAGGTCACGGCGCTGGTCAACGCGCTGCCCCAGGTCGCCCACAACTACCGCCGCGAGCACACGCTGAACATGTGGTTCGTGCTGGCCACCGAAACACCGGACGGCATTGCCGAGGCCATCGCCCGCATCGAGCGCGATAGCGGCCTGACGGTCCATGCCTTCCCCAAGGAACGCGAATTCTTCGTCGAAATGAAGCTGGAGGCGCGGCTGTGATCGACGACATCGACCGCACAATTATCGTCGCCACCCAAGGCGGCCTGCCGCTGGTCCCGCGCCCCTACCATGCCATCGCCGAACAGCTTGGCCTGAGCGCCGACGAGGTCATGCAGCGCCTGCGCGCCATGCTCGAATCGGGCGTCATCCGCCGCATCGGCGCCGTCCCCAACCACTACGCCATCGGCTGGACCGCCAACGGCATGACCGTCTGGGATGTCGCCGACGATCAGGTCGATGAACTCGGCGCAAAGATCGGCGCCCTAGATTTCGTCACCCACTGCTACCGCCGCCCACGCGCCCTGCCAATCTGGCCATACAACCTGTTCGCCATGGTCCACGGCGCCTCGCGCGACGAATGCTCGGTGAAGGCGGAAGAAATCCGGGCTTTGCTCGGCGATGCCTGCCGGGCCAGCGACATCCTTTACTCGACCCGCATCCTGAAAAAGACCGGACTGCGCATCGGTAGCTGAGTGGTTACGGTCAACCCGAAAAATTTCGAGAAAATGAATTTCGGCTAAGTGCCCTTTGCGGACGAAGCCAGATTGGGAAAGCGGTCGTTCAACGACGCTGTAGAAAAAGTATATTCATGCCAGCATCGTGCCGTGAACCATATGGAATAACAAGACTCCAAGCTGAAGTTGAATTCAGGGAGGCGCCATGGCCCGCTACAAAGCAATCGACACCAGC
>JAGOBB010000007.1 GCA_017983615.1 Azonexus sp. | reverse complement strand
GTGTCTTGCGTCAGTTCCTCGCCCTTGGCCAGACCACGCAGCAGACGACGCATGATCTTGCCGGAACGGGTCTTCGGCAGGTTGTCGCCGAAACGGATATCCTTCGGCTTGGCGATCGGTCCGATCTCCTTGCCCACCCAGTCAGCCAGTTCCTTGATGATGCGCTTGGCGTCGTCACCGGTCGGGCGCTGGCCCTTGAGCACGACGAAGGCGACGATGGCTTCACCGGTCAGGTCGTCCGGACGGCCAACCACAGCGGCTTCGGCAACCAGCGGGTTGGCAACCAGCGCGGATTCGATTTCCATCGTACCCATGCGGTGACCGGAAACGTTCAGCACATCGTCGATACGGCCGGTAATGGTGAAGTAGCCGGTGTCCTTGTCGCGGATTGCACCGTCGCCAGCCAGGTAGTACTTGCCCTGGAAGTCTTGCGGATAGTAGGACTTGACGTAACGCTCGTCGTCGTTCCAGATCGTGCGGATCATCGACGGCCACGGCTTTTTGCAGACCAGGATACCGCCCTGACCCCACGGCAGATCGGCGCCGGTCTCATCGACCACGGCGAACTGGATACCCGGGAACGGCAGGGTGCAGGAACCCGGCACCAGCGGCGTTGCGCCCGGCAGCGGGGTGATCATGTGACCACCAGTCTCGGTTTGCCAGAAGGTATCGACGATCGGGCAGCGACCGCCGCCGACGTTTTCGTAATACCACGTCCAGGCGGCCGGGTTGATCGGCTCGCCGACCGAACCCAGGATGCGCAGCGAAGACAGGTCAAAGCTCTTCGGATGGACAGCCGGGGTGGTATCGGAGGCCTTGATCAGCGAACGGATGGCGGTCGGGGCAGTGTAGAAAATGGAGACCTTGTGATCCTGGATCATCTTCCAGAAACGGCCGGCGTCCGGATAGGTCGGCACGCCTTCGAAGACGACTTCGGTCGCGCCACAGGCCAGCGGGCCATAAGTGATGTAGGTGTGGCCGGTGACCCAGCCGATGTCGGCCGTGCACCAGAAGACATCGTTCGGCTTGATGTCGAAGGTCCACTTCATGGTCATGATGGCGTGCAGCAGGTAGCCGCCGGTGGAGTGCTGGACACCCTTCGGCTTGCCGGTGGAACCCGAGGTGTAGAGCAGGAACAGCGGATGTTCGGCAGAGACCCATTCCGGTTCGCAAACGTCGGACTGGTTGGCCACCACGTCGTGCAGCCACTGATCGCGACCGGCCGTCATGGAAACTTCACCGCCAGTGCGCTTGAAAACGATGACGTTCTTGACCGATTCGCAGCCGCCCATGGCGAAAGCTTCGTCAGCGATCGGCTTGAGCGGAATGGCCTTGCCGCCGCGGTACTGGCCGTCGGAGGTGATCAGGGCAACAGCGCCGGCGTCGTTGATACGGTCACGCAGCGACTGGGCAGAGAAGCCACCGAAAACGATGGAGTGGATGGCGCCGATACGGGCACAGGCCTGCATCGCGCAGATGCCTTCGATGGTCATCGGCATGTAGATGACGACGCGATCGCCCTTCTTGACGCCCATGCCGCGCAGGGCATTGGCGAACTTGGACACCTTGGTCAGCATTTCCTTGTAGGTGACCTTGGTCACTTCGCCGTTGTCGGCTTCGAAAATGATGGCGACCTTTTCGCCGAGACCGGCTTCGACCTGGCGGTCGAGGCAGTTGTAGGAAACATTCAGCTTGCCATCGGCAAACCACTTAAAGAAGGGGGCATTGGATTCATCCAGCGCCTGGGTAAACGGCTGCTTCCAGGTGATGAATTCACGGGCACGCTTGGCCCAGAATTCCGGATAGTCAGCATCCGCTTCCGCGCACAGCGCCCGATAGGCGTCCATCCCGGAAACTGCTGCGTTCTTGACCATTTCCTCGGACGGATAAATCATCTGCACGGACTCATTCGACATATTTTTCTCCTCTGCGCTACTTCGCAAAATCATGTTGAAACAACCGATGGTCCCGGGTGGGGCCCCGGGAAAATAAAGCCGCCCATACTGGTGACCTGCATACCCCCTCACCAGCGTTCAGGCGGCATTAGACGAAGATATTCTTACAAACCGCTTACGAAATCACGCTGCAGCGCAACATTTGGTCACAATCCGGAGACGCTCCGCTGCCGTGATAAAATTCACATTCCCCAATCCGCAACGAAAAACATGCGCACGCCCATCAAACATCTGGAATCGTTTATCTTCGCCAGCCGCTGGATTCAGGCGCCGCTCTATATTGGCCTGATCATCGCCCAGGTCGTCTATTGCTGGCTGTTCATGGTCGAACTGAGCCATCTGGTCCATCGTGCCATCGACACCGCCCACCTGACCGAAGTTGACGTCATGCTGGCTGTCCTTGGCCTGATCGACGTGGTGATGATTGCCAATCTGCTGGTCATGGTTATCGTCGGCGGTTACGAAACCTTTGTTTCGCGTCTTGACCTGGAAGACCATCCCGACCAGCCCGAGTGGCTGTCCCACGTCAATGCCGGCGTGCTCAAGATCAAGCTTTCGACGGCCATCATCGGCATTTCGTCGATTCACCTGCTGAAGAGCTTCATCAATGCCGCCAACCTGTCCGAGCATACCCTGCTCTGGCAGGTTGTCATCCACGTCGTCTTCCTCTTTTCCGCCCTGGCCATGGCGATGGTCGACAAAACCATGACCCAGACCCTTGCACTGCAACATCAAAAAAACCACTAGCCCGGAGTTGCGCATGACCGCCATCAAACAAGAAGACCTGATCCAGTCCGTTGCCGATGCCTTCCAGTACATCAGCTATTACCACCCGCTGGATTACATCAAGGCGCTGGGCGAAGCCTACGAGCGCGAGGAATCCCCCGCGGCCAAGGACGCCATCGCCCAGATCCTGACCAACTCGCGCATGTCCGCCGAAGGCCACCGCCCGATCTGCCAGGATACCGGCATCGGCATGGTCTTCATCAAGGTCGGCATGAACGTCACCTGGCCAGATGCGACGATGAGCATCCAGAAGATGATCGACGAAGGCGTCCGTCGCGCCTACAACAACCCGGACAATCCCCTGCGCGCCTCGGTGCTGGCCGATCCGGCCGGCGCCCGCAAGAACACCAAGGACAACACCCCGGCCGTCGTGCACTTCGAGATCGTCGAAGGCGACCACGTCGAGGTGATCTGCGCCGCCAAGGGTGGTGGTTCGGAAGCCAAGTCCAAGTTCGCCATGCTCAACCCGTCCGACGACCTGGTCGACTGGGTGCTGCACAAGATCCCGGAAATGGGCGCCGGCTGGTGCCCGCCCGGTATCATCGGTATCGGCATTGGCGGCACGCCGGAAAAGGCCATGCTGCTGGCCAAGGAATCGATCATGGCGCCGGTGGACATCCATGAACTGAAAGCCAAGGCTGCCACCGGCGCCAAACTGACGCGCGCCGAGGAACTGCGCCTCGAACTGATGGAAAAGATCAACGCGCTGGGCGTCGGCGCCCAGGGCCTGGGCGGCCTGACCACCGTGCTCGACGTCAAGGTCCTCGACTACCCCTGCCACGCCGCCAACCTGCCGGTTGCGCTGGTGCCGAACTGCGCGGCGACCCGCCACTGCCATTTCCACCTGGACGGCTCCGGCCCGGCCAAGCTGGAAGTGCCGAAGCTCGAAGACTGGCCGGCCGTCACCTGGACGCCGGACCTCAAGTCGGCGACCCGCGTCGATCTCAACACCCTGACCAAGGAAGAAGTCGCTTCCTGGAAGATCGGCCAGAAGCTGCTGCTGAACGGCAAGATGCTGACCGGCCGCGATGCCGCCCACAAGCGCATTTCCGACATGCTGGCCAAGGGCGAGAAGCTGCCGGTCGACTTCACCAACCGCGTCATTTACTACGTCGGTCCGGTCGACCCGGTGCGCGATGAAGTTGTCGGACCCGCCGGCCCGACCACGGGCACGCGGATGGACAAGTTCACCCGGATGATGCTCGAGCAGACCGGCCTGATATCGATGATCGGCAAGTCCGAGCGCGGCCCGGTCGCCATCGAGGCGATCAAGGACAACAAGTCGGCCTACCTGATGGCCGTCGGCGGCGCCGCCTACCTGGTCGCCAAGGCAATCAAGTCGGCCAAGGTCGTCGGATTTGCCGACCTCGGCATGGAAGCCATCTACGAGTTCGATGTCGAGAACATGCCGGTGACCGTCGCTGTCGATTCCTCGGGTGTCAGCGTACACAACACCGGGCCGAAGGAATGGCAGGCCAAGATCGGCAAGATTCCGGTCGCCGTGGCCTGAACGCCATTGGCAGCAAGACAGACCCGGCTCCGGCCGGGTTTTTTTCGCCCGCCGGATGCTTGTCGCCATGCGGCTCGCATGCAATGATGCGGGCTCTCGCTGGCCGGTTGCATCGGATGGCGAAAGCCACCTCCCCAAGCCCTCCTGGATCACCCTCATGCGCACACTGCTCTCCCGGCTGCTGGCCGCAACGCTACTGCTCGCCAGCCCCATGGCCTCGGCTGCGCTCGGTCCCAAAGCCTTCGCGTTCGATCCGGCGCAGCTCGCCGGCACCTGGACAGAAAGCGCCAGCAACGACCTTGCCTGTGCGCCGGGCAATATGCAGATCCGTATCGGGCTTGACATTCCCCGCCAACGTATCGAATTCCGCCTCGATCGCCTGCGCAAACTGGGCGATCGCGAGGCCGCCGACCGTTATTCGGCGCAGATTCTCGCGGCCACGCCCAACTCGCTGATCATCCGCTACGACAATGAACAGCGCGTCACCATGTCGGGCAAAGCGGTCGAATGGGAGCTGACGGTGGTTGCGCCCGGCATCTATCGCTGGCGGGCGACCGACTGGGCCCGGCAAGAGGTCAATGCCGTCGTCGGCATCCGTTGCCAGGCAGATTAACCACCTTCCTCAGTACCCATGTTCCGCAAATTCCGCATCCTGATCCTGCTGCTCGTCCTCGCCACCGTCGGCCTCGGCGCCTGGCGCTCCAATTCCCGACTAACCGCATGGGAGCACACCATCCACGTCGCCATCTACCCGATTGCCGCCGACGATTCGCCGGCCACGGCCTCCTACGTGCGCAGCCTGGGCAAGGACAGTTTCGAGGACATCGGGGAATGGCTGCAGGCCGAATCGAAACGCCAGGGGCTGGCGGTGTTGCAGCCGGTCGCCATCAATGTCGCCCCGCCGCTGGCCGAGCTGCCACCATTGGCACCGCCCCACGCAACTGCGCTCGACGCCATGCTGTGGAGCCTGAAGCTGCGCTGGTGGGCATCGCAGCACGACGCCATTGCCGGGCCGAAGCCGCATGTCCGGCTGTTCGTGCTTTTCCACGATCCGGAGCGGACAGACCGGGTTCCCCATTCGACCGGCCTGTCGAAGGGTCAGATCGGCCTCATCCACGCCTTCGCCAGCCGCAAGCAGCGCCGCCAGAACAGCGTGGTGATCGCCCACGAAATGCTGCACACCTTCGGCGCCACCGACAAATACGATCTCGCCACCTTGCAGCCTATCTATCCGCAGGGCTACGCCGAGCCGCAGCGCGAGCCGCGCCTGCCGCAGGAAATGGCCGAGATCATGGGCGGCCGGACGCCGATCGACGAACGGACCTCCGAAATCCCGTTCAGCCTCGCCGAGACCCTGATCGGGCCGGAAACCGCCCGGGAAATCGGAATGCTACGGTCGGCGCAAAAAAACGGCCAAAATTGAAATTTCCGGGTTGGGTCGCCTAACGCTCTGTCTTGCGGACCACCCCCCAGAGAACCCGGAACTTGCCGACCAGCGTCAGTTTTTCGTCCGACAGGGCTTCCAGGAAATCTGACAGGCGCTTGGACTTGGCAACGGCAAACAGCACCAGGCCGACAAACACCGACGTCGCCAGCAGGCCGTGCAGCGCGCGTTCCAGGATAGGTCCCTCGCCAAACGCGATGATGTTCATGCCGAAATAGCCGGTGGTCACCGTGGCGATCAGGCCGAGGATGGTGATCACGGTCAGCCTGACGACGGTATTCGACTGCCGGCGCTGCGAATCGCTGTCGAGGTACTGGCTCATCTCGCGGATTTCGTCGTGCACGTCGTCGTACATCGCATCGTTGTGCAAGTGATTGGAACAAAGCCGGTACATCGCCTGCACATGCGGCCGCTCGGAAAGTTCGTGGAACCAGTAGCGGTGCGTGAAACGCAGGAAGGTCTCGAAATTCGCCCGGATACGCCGCTTGAAACGGCGCACGGACACATCGTTGCGGATATCCAGGTCATTGACCGCATCGGCCAGCACCTCGGAAAAGACCAGCAAGGCCGCCCGATGCAGGTGGGCGATCAGGAAGACCAGGAAATACTGGTGGCGGAACTGGGCCAGCACCCCGCGGTCACCGTCGGTGAAGAACGAAAACTTCGCGTCGCCCACCACCGTAAATGCATTGCCGGTGCACATGAAGCGGGTATTTGGCCCGTTCTCGGTGTCGGTCCAGAAACGGTCGTGGCAGAAATTCTTTTCAAACTCGATGACCATCGGCTCATTGACCGGCAGCGTTTCATCCGGATGCAGCATGGTCGCCAGTCCGAGGCGTATCCATTGCTCGCGGGTAAATTCGCGCGGCCGGTCGACGGCCAGATAAGCCATCACCGGCATGCGCTGGTACTCGATCAGGCGGTAGCGCAGGTCGCCCGTTTCGTCGGAATGGGTCAGGACCAGTGGCCGTAGCAGGCAGGCCCAATGCTCGGAAATGCAGGGGCTGCGATGCCGGCAGACATAGCTCAGATATTTTTCCCGCCGCTCGGCATCCGAGCGGGCGACGACCTTTCCATCGACACCGATCCACTCGGCCAGATAGACGTTATGCAGCCCTTCGCCCCCCTCCTCCCAGCCCGACGGATAAGCCCGGCCAAAACGAAAAAGGATGTCGCGCGCGGTGTCCAGCGACAGATTCTCGGCCCGCACCTCCAGGTTCAACTGCACCAGGTCGAGGTCGTGGAAAAAGTAGAGATCGAGATGGACAATGTCCAGCACGACCGGCACCTGGCCCTTGCGCAGGGTCAGCCGCAGCTGCGCGATGTCATGGCGACGGAAGACATGCATCGGCGAATTGCCCGGCGGATCGTCCGGCGAAGCATGGCGCGAACGTCCTTCGCCGTACAGGAAACGCTGAACATAGGGCAGGAAGGATACAAATTCCCGGTAGTGACGTTCCTTGAACTGGCTGGCGTCCTCGGTGAATTCGTCATCCAGCCTTTGCCACGGATGGTCGCCCGAACGCGCTTCGAACATCTCCCAGTGCCGCCCCTCGCCGCCGTCGACGTCCAGCGATTCGAGCTGCAGCGGCCAGACCAGGCTGGCGTGAAAGAGACGAACGCGCGCCTCCCCTGTATCGTCTCGACTGTCTGCCATTGCGCCTTCCCCGTCTGTGCTGGTCATCACGTTCTGTTTTTTTCGACTGCCAGGCAGTATCCAACAATTTGGCCGCCGGCCACAGCCGGCCGGCTGCAAAAAAGCCGGCATCGCGCCGGCTTGCAGCCATTCCACGCGACTGCTCAGGTCACCATGCGCTCGGCCCGGGCCCTGTCCCACAGGCGCTTGTTCATGTCGTCAATGGGCAAACCGAAGCGGAAGCTCTTATCGAGTTCGCGCAAAAGCGGCATCAGCTCCATCCCGATGGTTCCCAGGCAGGGACGCAACACCGCCGGGTCGGTATTCGCCAGCAGCTCCTTGAGCATCGGCACGAAAGTCTCGCAATTGCCAAGACCGGACCCCTGGTAATCAGGGCGGGCCACCACCCGGTTGCCACCAGCCTTGCGGGCGACGGCCAGGCGGTCGTGCGCCAGCTGCAGCAGTGCCGGGCCGGTCAGCTCCATGCCATCATCCGGCATCACGGCAACACCGGCACTGACCGTCAGATCAAGGCGCTGACCACGCACCGAAACCTGCGCCGCCGCCATCGCCTTGCAGATACGCGTCGCAAAATGGGTACAGGCATCGAAAGAGGTGGCCGCCGCGACGATCACCAGCAGGCCATCGGGAAGCTGGCCGATACAGTCCTCCGGCCGAATCTTTCTGGCCAGCATGAAGGAAAATTTCTCGGCGGTCCGGATGGCCAGATCGCTGCCATAGCGTGCGAGCAGATCGTCGTAACCGTCGATGCCAAAGGCAATGACACCAACGCCCTTCCCTTCGGCGGCATGGGGAACATTCTTGGCCAGATACTCCTCGACCGTTTCCCGGACCTGTACTGCATCTTCGTTGCCGCAACTGCCCTCCGGCACCTCGACGTCGGTCCGGTTTGTATCGCAGAGGCCGGCCAGTTCGCCCAGCCGTCCCATGATGTCGCTGACGCCGACATCGGTCTGCACCCCGACTTCGTCAAGCCCGTCGTCGCCGGCCGGCGGCTGCTCCAGCCGCATGGCGGCCGAATCGGGTACAAGGCCACGTAGCTCGGTGACATCGCCGCGATATTCGAGCAGAGCCGAGACGACGACATCGACCGACGCATTGCTGCCCTTGACGACAAAATCCGTCACCCCGCGCTCAAGGGCCTGCCGGCGATCTTCGTCGGAAAACGACGTGGAAACGACGAGGAAGAAAGGCAGGCGATTCAGCCGTGACAGCTTGCTGGCGCGCACGCGTTCGAGCAGGCCGAAGGCATCGAGCTTGCTCAGGCCAAGTCCGGAAACGACCGCGACAATGGCGCTATCCAGGACAAGCGTCTGCCACGCCGACTCGCCGCTCGATTCCTCGCGCACCTCGAATTCATCCGCCAGCTGCTTGGCCAGCGATGCTCTCACCACCTTCGATGCATCGGCGACCAGGATCTTGCGTTTAATTGTCATATCTCCACCAGACACATCAACCGTTTTATACAGTTGTTTCCAATTACCACCAAAGTCAGAGTTTAAGCGACCTGCCGCCATATCCGTCAAGCATAAGCACAGTAAAATCATGTAATTCGCGCTTTTGTTGCGCCATCGCCATGGCTTGATTTTGTCCGTCGCCTCGTTCATAGTTCGCAGCCTGTTTCCCCCTTTTCCCGGATATCCGATGAACGCACCCCGACCCTTCCGCGCCACCGCTGCATTTGCAGTGGAACCGGTTGTCGTACGCGTGGTCGTAGTAGGCGTCGTTACGCACGCGCCGTCGCGGACCGGGTAAGTAGAAGCAAGACCAAACACCCCAACCCCCGCCGGCGCAAACCGGCGGGGGTTTTGTTTTGGAGCCCGCCGGTTGCACCACCAACCCAAAGGAAATTTCCATGACCGAAACTCTCAGCGGTGCCCAGATCACCATCCGCCTGCTCGAACGCCAGGGCACCCGCATCGTCACCGGCTACCCGGGCGGCGCCATCCTGCCCATCTACGATGCGCTCGGCCAATCGACCGTCATCCGTCACGTGCTCGCCCGCCACGAACAGGGTGCCGGCTTCATCGCCCAGGGCATGGCCCGCGCCACCGGCGAGGTTGGCGTCTGCATGGCCTCCTCTGGCCCCGGCGCAACCAACCTGCTGACCGCCATCGCCGACGCCAAGCTCGACTCGATCCCGCTGGTCGCCATCACCGGTCAGGTGCCGAAGGCGATGATCGGCACCGACGCCTTCCAGGAAGTCGACACCTACGGCCTGTCGATTCCGATCACCAAGCACAACTTCCTGGTGAACTCGGCCGAGGAACTGCTTGAAGTCATTCCCCGAGCCTTCGAAATCGCCGCCTCCGGCCGCCCCGGCCCGGTGCTGATCGACATCCCGAAGGACGTCCAGACCCAGGCCATCGAGATAGCCACCTGGCCCGAACCCGGCCGTGCCGTGCCGCCGCCGGCTGCCGACGCCGCACAGATCGCCGAGGCCGCCGCGCTGATCAACGCCGCCGAACGCCCGCTGCTCTATCTTGGCGGCGGCGTCGTCCATTCCGGCGCCTCGGCCTCGGCCGTCGCCCTAGCCGAAAAGGCCGGCCTGCCGACGGTGATGACGCTGATGGCGCTCGGCACCATGCCGGTCGACCACCCGCTGTCGCTCGGCATGCTCGGCATGCATGCCGCCCGCTACACCAATCTGCTGCTCGACGAATGCGACCTGCTGATCGCCATCGGCGCCCGCTTCGACGACCGCGCCACCGGCAAGGTCGCCGCCTTCTGCCCGCAGGCCAAGATCATCCACATCGACATCGATCCGGCCGAACTGGACAAGATCAAGAACGCCCACATCGGCATTACCGCCGACGTGCAGGAAGCGCTAACCCAACTGCTGCCTGCCGTTGTTGAAAATCAGCGAAAAAAATGGGCCGACCGTAGCATTGCGCTGAAAAACCAGTTTCCGCTCGCCATGCCGGACGCCGACAACCCGCGCTCGCATTTCGGCCTGATCCGCACCGTCGCCGCCTGCCTTGACAACGAAGCCACCATCGCCACCGACGTCGGCCAGCACCAGATGTGGGTCGCCCAGGCCTACCCGCTGCGCCGTCCCCGCCAGTGGCTGACCTCCGGTGGGCTGGGCACCATGGGCTTCGGCGTGCCTGCCGCCATCGGCGCCGCGCTGGCCGAACCGCAGCGCACCGTGGTCTGCTTCACCGGCGACGGCTCGATCCTGATGAACATCCAGGAACTGGTCACCGCCGCTGAAGAAAACGTGAACCTGAAGATCGTGCTGATGAACAACGCCGTGCTCGGCCTGGTGCACCAGCAGCAGACGCTGTTCTACGGCGAGCGCCTGTTCGCCTCGCAGTTCAAGGGCATGCCCGATTTCGTCAAGGTTGCCCAGGCCTTCGGCATCGCGGCCATCGACCTCGACGCCGCGCCCAATCCCTGCGCCGCACTGATGGAGGCCATCGCCCGCCCCGGCCCCTGCCTGATCCACGCCAGCATCGATGCCGAACAGAAGGTCTATCCCATGGTGCCGCCGGGCGCCGCCAACCGCGACATGATTGGAGCCTGAGATGAACGCCACCAACCGCATCGAACAACAGGCCCTCTCCCGCGCCGTGCTGGAAATCGACGTCAACAACCACGCCGGCGTGATGTCCCACGTCGTCGGCCTCTTCTCCCGTCGCGCCTACAACGTCGAAGGCATTCTCGTCCTGCCGGTCGGCGACGGTAGCCGCAGCCGAATCTGGCTGCTGGTCAACGAAGACCTGCGCCTGGCGCAGATGATGAAGCAGGTGGAAAAGCTGGAAGATGTCATCGCGCTGCGCCGGCACAACGCCGACCACGCGGTGTTTCAGGACCTGGAGAGCTTCTTCCAGCCCTGAAGTATACGATCAGGAAGCCGCCGGACTATCCCGGCGCTTCCGCTTGTATTCGCGGATCAGCTCAAGTTCGTCGTCGCTGATCGACTCGAAGCGCAACCCGACCAGCCTGCGCTCGCCAAGGCGACGGATGCGCATGATGCTGACGTAAGCTTCGACCGAGCCACCGAGTTCGGTCGATTCGATCCGGCAGATGCCGACTTCGCCGCTCGGTCTGGTGCCGAGCACGGCAGCATCAATCAGTACCCCGACCCCGGACACCGAAATGTCCGCTGCCGGTAAATCCAGATTCTGTCCCCCCAGGCTCAGGTAGACATGGCCTTGCAGGCAGACACGGGGAGCACGGCGACGTTCTCTCACGACAAAATCCCAAGCAAGCAATCAAACGAATATTTTCCCACGGTCCACCCCGCCATGCACGGATAAAGAATTTCAAATTCCGACAATCAATGACCCACCCAGAAACGCCTGATCCATGGCGTGACAGCACTGACAGCCATCTCCGAAAGCCCTTGCAACCATATTCCAATTTCATGAGCAACAATACGTACCAATTGGTAATATCGGTATTCGATTATGCAAAAAATCCTTAGAGACAAGCGTCTTGACATCGCCGATAATTGGTATTTTTATCGGAACTGCCTAATATACAAGCCGTGCGACGCAAAGATCGCATGACCATGCCTCCCTGGCAGAATCAACCCGTTGCATTGCAATGGATATTCGACCGCGGGAGAAAGCAATGAAATACGCATTCGATTGCAGCAACCCATGAGCAACACCCGCCCGGCCAATCATCCTCAAGGCGCCGTACTCCGGATCGTCCTGATCTACGCGCTGTTTGCCGCACTCTGGATTCTTTTCTCAGACACCGCGGTCGAGGCAATGTTCAACGACCCGGCGCAATTGGTCCGAGCCAGCATGATCAAGGGCTGGCTGTTCGTTGCCGTGACCTCGGCCATTCTTTACGGCCTGGTCAGTCGCATGCAGGCCAGACTGCTTGCCTCCGCCGAGCGTGAAAAGGCAGCGCAATCCGAAAAAATGCGCGCCCTGCAGTTGATCGAAACCATAGCCGAAAGCTCCGACGATGCCATCTTCGCCAAGGATCTGGCGGGGCGCTATATCCTGTTCAACCGGGCCGCCTGCAATTTCGTCGGCAAACCGGCCAGCGAAGTCATTGGCCGTGACGACCGCGCCATTTTCCCGCCCGATCAGGCAGCCATGCTGATGGAGATTACCGAGCAGGTCATCCGCGATAACCGGTTCCACACCAACGAAGAGGCACTCAGCACCCCAGGTGGCGACCGCGTATTCCTTGCCACCAAGGGGCCGCTGCATGATGCACAAGGCCGGGTGACAGGGATTTTTGGCATTTCCCGCGAAATTACCAACCGAAAGGCGACGGAGGCCGCCTTGCTGGCCAGTGAAAAGCGTTTCCGTACCCTATTCGACAACGCCGCAGTGGCCATCATGGTGCATGACGCTGAAACTGGCGCACCGGTCGATGCCAACCAACATGCCCTCGATAGCTACGGCTATGAAACCCTCGAACAGATACGCGAACATGCGTTGTGGCTGGCGCCTCCGTACGATCGCGCCGAGATGGTTCGCTGGATTCATCGTGCCATTCACGAAGGAACCCAGCATTTCGAATGGCAAAGCCAGGCAATCGATGGCCGACACTTCTGGCTCGACGTAACGATCAGCGCCGTCGTCATCGACGGCACCCGGCGTGTGATGTCGGTCGCCACCGACATCACCGCTCGCAAGCAGGCCGAGGAGCAATTGCGCAAGCTGTCGCTGGCCGTCGAACAAAGCCCGGAATGCGTCGTCATCACCGACATCCGGGCCAATATCGAATACGTCAATGAGGCCTTCCTTCGCGTCACCGGCTATGCCCGCGAAGAGGTCATCGGCCAGAACTCGCGCATCCTGCAATCGGGGCTGACGCCTAAGGAAAACTACGTGGCGCTCTGGGATGCGCTGGCTCATGGCAAGCCCTGGCATGGAGAGTTTTACAACCGGCGCAAGGATGGCAGCGAATTTGTCGAATTCGCCATCGTCGCCCCGATCCGTCAGCCTGACGGCTGCATCACGCATTACGTGGCGATCAAGGAAGACATTACCGAAAAGAAGCAGATCGCCCGCGAGCTGGACGCCCATCGCTACCACCTTGAGGAACTGGTCGCCAGTCGCACGGCGGAATTGAGCGAAGCCCGGGCACAGGCCGACGCTGCCAACGCGGCAAAGAGCCAGTTCCTGGCCAACATGAGCCACGAGATCCGGACACCGATGAATGCCATCGTCGGCCTTACCCACCTGCTGCGCCAGAGCAATCTTTCTATCGCACAACTGGAACGCCTGAAAAAGATCGACACGGCGGCTTTCCACCTGCTGGCGATCATCAATGACATTCTCGACCTGTCAAAAATCGAAGCCGGGCGCATGCAGCTCGAAAAGACAGATTTTTCGCTGAGCGAGATCCTCGATCACACCCGCACCCTGATTGCCGAAGCGGCTGGCAAGAAAGGGCTGGTCGTCGAAGTCGATCCGGGCGACGTGCCGATGTGGCTGGGCGGCGATCCGACGCGGGTTCGCCAGGGCTTGCTCAACTTTGCCGGCAATGCGGTGAAATTCACCGAGCACGGCAGAATCGCGCTGCGCACCCGGTTGCAAGGCGAAGACGAGAATTTCCTGCTGGTCCGCTTCGAAGTTGAAGATACGGGCATCGGCATTGCCCCCGACAAGTTGTCCCGGTTGTTCACCAGCTTTGAGCAGGCGGACACATCGACGACCCGCAAGTATGGAGGCACCGGGCTCGGTCTGGCCATCACCCGGCGGCTGGCCCGGATGATGGGGGGCGATGCCGGGGTCACCAGCCAGTTGGGCAAAGGGAGCACCTTCTGGTTTACCGCCCGTCTGCAGCGCGGACACGATGCCACGCAGACCGCTGTCGAGGAAGCGACTGTCGACCCCGCCACCGAACTGGCGAAGACCCGTGCCGGTGCACGCATCCTGCTCGCCGAGGACAACGAGATCAACCAGGAAGTGGCGACCGAAATCCTGCGTGCCGTGGGCCTGAATATCACCATCGCCAACGATGGGCGCGAAGCGGTGGACCGGGCTACTGCCCAGCCTTTCGAACTGATCCTGATGGACATGCAGATGCCGCGCCTCGATGGTGTCGCCGCGACCCAGGAAATCCGCGACCTGCCCGGCTGGGAAAACCGCCCGATCCTTGCGATGACCGCCAATGCCTTCGCCGAGGACAGGCAACGCTGCCTCGATGCGGGCATGAACGATTTCGTTGCCAAGCCGGTCGATCCCGAAGACCTCTACCGGGTATTGCTGAAGTGGCTGCCAAGCAGGGACGCCACGCCGCGCGCCGGCACAGCCGAGAGCGCCGACCAATACGGCGGACTACTGGAACGACTGGCGAGCATCGACGGACTCGACTTGGCGCACGGAATGGCCATGGCCCTCAATCGACAGCCCTTCTATGTCCGCTTGCTGACCACCTTCCTCGAACGACACCGGGACGATCCGGAATTGCTACGCCACCACGTAGCGCAAGGGAATCACACTGCCATCCAGCGCATGGCCCATGTGCTCAAGGCGGGGACCGACAACATCGGGGCTCCTGCCATCACGGAACTGGCGAAGAGCATTCTGGCTGCCGAATACCTCGGCCAGACGAATGTTGCCGAACTCGGGACGGCGCTGGCCAACGCACTCGAACCGCTGATCGAAGCGCTGGAAATCGCCCTGCAGGGCGTTGCCATCGAGCGGAACGACACCGGGCTTTGGGGACGGTAGGGGGCATACATCAAATCCCCCCGTGCCGGCCGGGGCTATACTTCGGCCCATCGCAATCCGACGCCGAATCATGACCGAGAGCATCCGCTGGCAGAGCGCCCATAGCTACACCGACATCCTCTACGACGCCGCCGAGGGGATCGCCAAGATCACCATCAACCGCCCGGAACGCCGCAACGCCTTCCGGCCGGAAACCGTCAATGAACTGATTGACGCCTTTCACCGCGCCCACCGCGACAACGCCATCGGCGCCATCATCCTGACCGGCGCCGGCAGCGAGGCCTTCTGCTCGGGCGGCGACCAGAAGGTGCGCGGCGCCGAAGGCTACATCGACGAAGGCGGCACGCCTCACCTCAACGTGCTCGACCTGCAGATGCAGATTCGCCGCCTGCCCAAGCCGGTGGTCGCCATGGTCGCCGGCTACGCCATCGGCGGCGGCCACGTGCTCCACCTCGTCTGCGACCTGAGCATCGCCGCCGACAACGCCCGCTTCGGCCAGACCGGGCCGCGCGTCGGCAGCTTCGACGCCGGCCTCGGCGCCGGGCTGATGGCACGGACCATCGGCCTCAAGCGGGCCAAGGAAATCTGGCTGCTCTGCCGGCAATACGACGCCGCCACCGCGCTGGACTGGGGCCTGGTCAATGCCGTCGTGCCCGTCGAAAAACTGGAAGAAGAAACCGTCAATTGGTGCCGCGACATGCTCAAGCTGTCGCCGATGGCGCTGCGCATGATCAAGGCCGGCTTCAACGCCGACACCGACGGCCTGGCCGGCATCCAGGAACTTGCCGGCAACGCCACCGGCCTGTTCTACATGAGCGAAGAAGGCCAGGAAGGCCGCAACGCCTGGCTCGAACGCCGTCCGCCCGACTTCGGCAAGTACCGCAAGCGGCCGTGAAGATAGTTGCGGCTGACTGGCTGCCCTACGCCCTGCCGTTCAAGCGCCCGTGGCAAACCAGCCAGGGCGAGATCGGCGAGCGTCAGGGCCGCCTGCTCCGGCTGCAAACGGCCGATGGCCTGATCGGCTGGGGCGATTGCGCGCCGCTGCCCGAATTCGGCATCAGCGATGCCGCCGCCGCTGCCTTTGCCGACGAAACCGCCCATCTCGATCTGGTCGCCCAGAAAGCCGGCCTGCCGCTGCATGCCTGGTTGAGCGGCGAACCGCCGGTGAGCAGCATGGCGGTCAATTGTGGATTTTGGCCATTTTTTGGGGCCGAGCGCGCCCCGAAGGAAGCACCCTTGGGGTGTAGCATTCTGGAAAATGCCCTTGCAGCGGGCTATTCGGTCGTCAAATTCAAGGTCGGCGTGCGCCCGGTGGCTGAGGAGATCGCCAATTTGCACCGACTCGCCGCCGACCTGCCGCCGGGGCTGAGCCTGCGCCTCGATGCCAACCGCGCCTGGAATTTCAACGACGCCCAAACCTTCCTCGCCGCCTGCGCCGGCCTGCCGATCGACGGACTGGAAGAACCGCTGGCCGAACCCAATTCCGATTTTCTGCAAAATTTGCAGGCGACCGTAGCATTCCCGCTCGCCATCGACGAATCGATCCATTTGCTCGACGCCCACTTCTTCCGCCACCCGCCGGTCCGCCGTCTGGTCATCAAACCGGCCCGCCACGGCCTGTTGGCCAGCGTCGAACTGGCCCTGCGCGCCCGCGCCTCGGGCCTCGAAGTGATCGTCACCTCCAGCCTGGAAAGCGCCTGCGGGCTGCTCGCCTGCGCCCACCTGGCTGCCGCCGTGGCCCCGGAAGCGGTGCACGGTCTGGCGACGGCCGACTGGCTGACCGCCGATACGGGGCCGGCACCGGCCATCGTCGGCGGCCGATTGCAACTGCCGACGGTCGCCGGCCTCGGCTTTCAGCCCTTCGCGGCCTAGGCCGGAACCCGCATTGTCGGATTTGCCACACGACACAAACACGCCAACTCGCTGAATAAATTACGTTTTTAGTTTGGCTCGGTCCTTGCTAAAGGGTATGCGTACCCTTTTAGCAAGCCGAGCAAAATGGCCGAAATCATCCAATCCAAGAAGGCGCTGGCGGTTAACCCGCTCAAGGTTAGCCAGCCGGTTGGCGCTTCGCTGGCCTTTCTCGGCCTCGCCCGCAGCCTGCCGCTGATGCACGGCTCGCAGGGGTGCACGGCCTTCGGCAAGGTGTTCTTCGTGCGCCACTTCCGCGAGCCGATTCCGCTGCAGACGACGGCGATGGATCAGGTGTCGACGATCATGGGCGCCGACGAGAACATCATCGAGGCGCTGCGTACGCTTTCCGACAAGAGCAAGCCGGACATCATCGGCCTGGTCACCACCGGCCTGTCCGAAACGCAGGGCACCGACATCCGCCGCGCGGTCGGCGATTTTCGCGCCGCCCATCCCGAATTCGCCCACGTCGCGGTGATCCCGGTCAATACGCCGGATTACGTCGGCTGCCTGGAAAGCGGCTACGCGCTGGCCATCGAGTCGCTGATCGAAACGCTGGTGCCGGAAAGCGCCACCGTCGGCAAGCGGCCGAAGCAGGTCAATGTGCTGGCCTCGGCGATGCTGACGCCGGGCGACATCGAGGCGATCAAGGAGTGGATCGAGGCCTTCGGCCTGCGCCCCATCGTCGTCCCCGACATCGGCGATTCGCTGGACGGCCACCTGACCGAATCGGAATACTCGGCGCTGACGCTGGGCGGCACGCCACGCTCGGAAATCGAGATCATGGGCGAGTCGACCGCGACGCTGGTCATCGGCCCCTCGCTGACCAAGGCGGCCGACATCCTGAACAAACGCACCGCCGTGCCCGACTACCGCTTCGCCGGCCTGATGGGCCTCGACGATTGCGACGATTTCACCCAGGCGCTGGCCGAGATTTCCGGCAAGCCGGTGCCGGAAAAGATCGAACGCCACCGCGCCCAGTTGCAGGATGCGATGGTCGACTGCCATTTCATGGCCGGTTTCGCCCGCATCGCGCTGGCCGCCGACCCTGACCTGCTCGGCATGCAGGCCCGCTACCTGACCGGCATGGGCGCCGAGA
Source organism: Azonexus sp. (assembly GCA_017983615.1). Classification (GTDB taxonomy): domain Bacteria; phylum Pseudomonadota; class Gammaproteobacteria; order Burkholderiales; family Rhodocyclaceae; genus Azonexus. Next base: position 80,818 of record JAGOBB010000007.1, on the reverse strand, counting down.
TCGTCGCCGCCGTCAGCCCGCACAAGCACGACAGCCTGGCGGCGCTGCCCATCCCCAAGGTCATCATCGGCGACCTCGAAGACATGGAAAAGGAAGCGAAGGCGGCCGATGCGCAACTGGTCATCGCCAACTCCCATGCCGTCCAGACCGCTGAACGACTTGGCCTGCCGCTGTTGCGCGCCGGCTTCCCGCAGTACGACCACGTGGGCGGTTATGCCCGCACCTGGGTGGGCTACCGCGGCACGCGGCAGGCCCTGTTCGATCTCGCCAACCTGATGATGAGCCAACACCATGAACTCGAACCCTATCGATCAATCTACTGGGCCGACGACCGCGACCACGGTGCCGGCAAACAACATGTCATCTCGTCGGCTGCAGCTGGTCTGGTCCATTAAGCAGGAGCCGGAAGCCGTGATCAAGGTCGCCTTCGCCTCCACCGACCGGACCCGCGTCAACCAACACTTCGGTTCTGCCGAAGCCTTCGCCGTCTATGAAGTGACGCCGGACAAGGCAACGCTGGTCGGCGTCGCCGAATTCGCCGAAGAGGCGATGGACGGCAACGAAGACAAGCTGGGCGCCAAGATCGATTTCCTCGAAGGCTGCGTTGCGGTCTACGTCATGGCGATCGGCGGCTCGGCGATCAAGAAGCTGATGGCCAAGGGCATCCAGCCGATGCGCGTCGACGAAATTGACAGCATCGACGACCTGCTGCTGCAAATTTCAAAAGCCATGACCGAAGGCGGCGTCGCCTGGATCGACCGCGCCCTGGCCACCCAGACCAAGGCCAAGTCAGAGGACCGCTTCGCCAGCATGGAAGAGGAAGGTTGGGAAGGATGATGAGCACCGGCATGATCGAACATCGCGGCATCGTCCAGCGCGTCGAAGGCGGCAAGGCCATCGTCGCCATGGAAACCGCCGGCTGCAGCTCCTGTGGCCAGGGCAGCAGTTGCGGCATCGGCAAGATGGCCAGCGGCCGCCCGGCCACCCTGATCACCATCCCGACATCCGGCGACATCCGGGCCGGCGACTTCGTTCTGATCGGCCTGCCCGAGAGCAAGCTGACCCTTTCCGCCCTGCTCGGCTATCTCTTCCCGGCCTTTGCCATGCTGTTCGGCGCCTGGCTGGGCGCCACGCTGGAAGGCACCGACGGCGGTACGGCGCTCGGCGCCATCGCCGGCTTTCTCGGCGCGCTGGCCATCGCCCGTGTCGTCATCGGCCTGATCCCCGGCCTGATGCCGGCCCCGCAACTGATGCCAATTACCAACGATCCCCCCGCATTCCCCAAGGAGTAACACCATGACCGAAGCCATTGCCGCCGATCCCATCTTCGAAACCGATTTCGTCAAGGAGATGGCCCGCCAGATGCGCGCCCTCGACACCTACGGCACCTATCAGGGCTGGAGCGTCGAGAAGATTCTCGATCCCTACGTGCTGACCAAGGAACGCAAGGCGGCCATCCCGCTGATCGGCGATCCGGACGACGAGACCATCTCCCGCGTCAAGGCCTTCTACAACGCCATCGCCGTGCTGATCGAAAAGGAATGCAAGCTGCTCGCCGTGCCGCTGGTGCACCTGACGCACGAAGGCTTCGGCCGCGCCCTGATCACCGTCGGCAAGCTGGTCGCCGTCGACCGCACCCTGCGCGACGTGCATCGCTTCGGCTTTGCCAGCCTGTCCAAGATGAAGGACGAAGCCGACAAGATCCTCGGCGTCGCCATCGAGCGCATCGGCCAGCACCCGGCCGTCGCCGGCCTGTAATTTTTCGGGAGGCATCATGTCCGCCGAAGAAATCGCCGCCCTCGACAAGGAAGTGAAGAAGCTCAAGCGCATCGCTTCCGAGTGGGCATCCCAGATGCACGACCTCGTGGAAGACCGCCTGCCGGCGGCCTACCAGGAGATCCCGGGCATCGCCCAATCCACCTTTGACGCCTGCCAGGCCTGGGCCGAAGCCAATGCCCGCCTGTCCGCCGCCCAGAAAGGACAACCCGCATGATTACCGGCCTGACCCGCGGCGGCGTCGAATGGACGCCGCAATTCGCCACCAACCTCGACCAGTCCAAGTGCATCGGCTGCGGCCGTTGCTACAAGGTCTGTCCGCGCAACGTCCTTGATCTGGTGGAACGCGAACTCGACGACGACGATGACAACGAAGACGACAACATGATGGTGATGTCCCTGGCCAACCCCATGGATTGCATCGGTTGCGGCTCCTGCGGTCGCGTCTGTCCGAAGGACTGCTACACCTACACGCCGGCCTGATCATGCCGCAAGCACCTGATACCACGCTGGGCGAGGCCGTCTGCGCCGCCCTGCGCGGCCAGGTGAGCAAACTCGGCCTGTCCATCGGCGACGAGCCGGTGTGGGCCGAGGCGACCTTCGAGGAAGCGCTCGATCCCTTCTCGCAGGAAGTCAGCGTCGTCGCCTACTGGCGCGGCAAGGCCCGCTTCGGCAAGGCCACCTTCTTCCCGGACGGCCGCGTCTTCGCCGAATACCAGGTGCTGCTGGCGCATCCGGACAAAGCCGACAGCTACGTGGATTCGGTGCAGATTTGGGGCCGACCGCAGCATTTGCGCGGCGAAGCCCTGATTGTCGAGTACGCCAAGTAGACAATGAGCGTTTCACCGCGCCTGATCCTGCTCCACAAGCAGAAAACCAGCGGCCGCGTCCGCTTCCTCTGCTTCAGCGCTGGCATCGTCGCCTTCAGCCCGCTGCCTGCGCTATCGGCGCTGCGCGACGAGGACTATTCGCCGAAAATCAAGTTTCACCCAACCGCAGTCGTCCGCGAAGCCGAAATCCACCTCGGCCTGCCCGAAGGCGCCATCGAACCGGAACCCGAATTCTCGGCCTGGGTCGACACCCCGGAAGGCGACGTCCCGGTCCTGCTCGCCGCCTTCACCACGACCGACCCACCCTTCTCGGCCGCCGAACGAACCAACAGCCGCTTCATCGCGATCACCGAATCGCGGCGGTTGAGCGAGGTCGAGCGCAATCTGCTAAGGCGGGCTTACGAGCACGTGCTGGGTTAGTTGGCAGTCTGCTGCTTCGGTGATGAAAGCGCTGAAATGCTACGGTCGGCCGGAAAAAAGGGCAAAAATCGAAATGCGGACAAGCATGCTATAAAAAACAATAGGGGTCTGACCCGTGTTGTTTTCCTTGCTTACCCCGGCCAGGGTGCCAAAAAGCAAATGCTACGGTCGGCCCGAAAAAATGGCAAAAACCGAAATGCGGACAAGCACGCTATAACCCGCAGCGCCAACTGAATCAGGCCGCCACCTTGCCCCGCGCCGTATGCAGTTTCCGGTAGCTGTCGATCAGGCGCTGGTGTCTGTCCAGCCCTTCCAGTTTCATGCTCGTCGGCGTCAGGCCGTGGAAGCGCACGCTGCCGTCCACTGAGCCGATGACCGCGTCCATTCGCGGGTTGCCGAACATCCGGCGGAAATTTACCTCGTAATCTTCCAGTTCCAGGTCGTCGTCGAGCAGCACTTCCAGCACGACGTTCAGGGCCTGGTAGAACAGGCCGCGGTCGACGGTATTTTCGTTGTATTGCAGGTAGGTTTCGACCTGTTCCTTGGCCGCTTCGAAATCCTGCAGGGCGAGATTGATCAGCAGCTTCAACTCCAGAATCGTCAGCTGACCCCAGGCCGTGTTCTCGTCGAACTCGATGCCGATCAGAGTGATGATGTCGGTGTAATCGTCGAGTTCGCTGTCTTCCAGACGGACGAGCAGTGCTTCCAAGGCTTCTTCGTCGAGGCTGTGCAGATTCAGGATGTCTTCGCGGAAGGCCAGCGCCTTGTTGGTGTTGTCCCAGATCAGGTCCTCGACCGGATACACCTCGGAATACCCAGGCACCAGGATGCGGCAGGCGGTGGCGCCGAGTTGGTCGTAGACCGCCATGTACGCTTCCTTGCCCATGGCTTCGAGGATGCCGAACAAGGCGGCAGCTTCGTCGGCATTGGAGTTTTCACCGTGGCCGGAGAAATCCCATTCGACGAATTCGTAATCGGCCTTGGCGCTGAAAAAGCGCCAGGAGACGACGCCGCTGGAGTCGATGAAGTGTTCGACAAAGTTGTTCGGCTCGGTGACGGCGTTGCTCTCGAAGGTCGGCCGCGGCAGATCGTTCAGGCCTTCAAAGCTTCGCCCCTGCAGCAACTCGGTCAGGCTGCGTTCGAGCGCGACTTCCAGGCTGGGGTGGGCGCCGAAGGAGGCAAACACGCCGCCGGTGCGCGGGTTCATCAGGGTCACGCACATCACCGGGAATTCGCCGCCCAGCGAGGCATCCTTGACCAGCACCGGGAAGCCCTGCTTTTCCAGTTCCTCGATGCCGGCGACGATGCCGGGGTATTTGGCCAGCACGTCCTGCGGCACATCGGGCAGCGCGATTTCGCTTTCGAGGATTTCGCGTTTGACCGCCCGCTCGAAGATTTCCGACAGACATTGCACCTGCGCTTCGGCCAGCGTATTGCCGGCGCTCATGCCATTGCTGAGGAACAGGTTGTCGATCAGGTTGGTCGGAAAATACACCACCTCGCCGTCCGACTGGCGGACATAGGGCAAGGTGCAGATGCCACGCCCGGTATTGCCGGAGTTGGTGTCGAAGAGATGCGACGCGCGCAGCTCGCCATCAGGGTTGTAAATTGCCCGGCAGTATTCGTCGAGTATTTCTGCCGGCAGCGCGTCCTTGCGGCCGGGCTTGAACCAGCGCTCGTTCGGGTAATGCACGAAGGCCGCGTTGGCAATGTGTTCGCCCCAGAACTGGTCGTTGTAGAAGTGATTGCAACTCGCCCGCTCGATGAATTCGCCGAGCGCCGAGGCCAGGGCGCTTTCCTTGGTCGCGCCCTTGCCGTTGGTGAAACACATCGGCGAGTGCGCGTCGCGGATATGCAGCGACCAGACGTTGGGCACCAGATTGCGCCACGAAGCGATTTCGATCTTGATGCCCAGGTCGGCCAAAACGCCGGACATGTTGGCGATGGTCTGCTCCAGCGGCAGGTCCTTGCCGGCGATATAGGTGCTGGCGTCCGAGTCCGGATTCAGCGTCAGCAAGGCCTGCGCATCGGCATCGAGGTTTTCGACCTCTTCGATCACGAACTCCGGCCCGGCTTGCACGACCTTCTTGACCGTGCACCGGTCGATGGAACGCAAAATGCCTTGGCGGTCCTTGTCGGAAATATCCTCCGGCAACTCGACCTGTATCTTGAAAATCTGCTGGTAGCGGTTTTCCGGATCGACGATGTTGTTCTGCGACAGGCGGATGTTCTCGGTCGGGATGTTGCGCGTGTCGCAGTACAACTTGACGAAATAAGCCGCACACAGGGCCGATGAAGCCAGAAAGTAATCGAACGGCCCCGGCGCCGAACCATCGCCCTTGTAGCGGATCGGTTGGTCGGCGATCACCGTGAAGTCGTCGAACTTGGCTTCAAGACGAAGCTTGTCGAGAAAATTGACCTTGATTTCCATGCGGCGCTTCCAAAATAGCGTTCAAAACGAATTGGCCGCCATTATCCGGCTTTCCCGGTGGGAATACTGCGCTTCTCGGCAGTTCTGGAATTCCGGGAGCTGAAACAAAAACGGCCGGTTTCGCAATTTGCGAAACCGGCCGTTCTGTACTCCGCAGCGCGGGGCAAAACCGCCAAGTGCTACGGTCGGCCCCAAAAAAAGGGCAATTTCGAAATATTCCTGCCCTGCCCTTAGATCCCCGGCATCGGCACGAAGCCGGGCAATGCCTTGATGCGGGCGATCCATTGCAGAATGTTCGGGAATTCCGCAAGCGAAACGCCGCCTTCCGGGGCCAGCGCAACGTAGGGCATCACGGCGCAGTCGGCGATGGTCGGGCGATCCAGCGCCAGCCAGCGGTGACCGGCCAGATGCGCTTCGATCAGCGGCAGGATGCGGGCCGAACGGCGCAGCGTGTCGGCCTTGTCGAGGCCGTAACCGAACTTGTCGACCAGCCGGGCGGCGCCGGGTCCGTTCTGGATCTCGTTGGCGGCCGTCGACAGCCATTGCACGACCGTTGCCATGCCCACGGCGTCCTTGGGCAGCCAAGCTTCGCCGGCGTATTGGGCGGCCAGGTAAACCAGGATGGCCTGCGAATCGCGCAGCACGACGTCGCCATCGACCAGGATGGGGATTTCGCCCCAGGGATTGAGGTCGATCAGCGGCGGCTTCTTGTGTTCGCCGGCCATGAAATCGACGGCGACGATTTCCAGCGGGATGCCGGCCAGCGCGGCCAGCAGGCGAACCTTGTAGCAGTTGCCGGACAGGGAAAGGTCATACAGTTTCATCGTGTTCTCCTTGGCTTGGGTGGGATTCTGTCAGCGTCAGGCCACTTTCGGCCAGTTCGCTTTCGGTGTAACGCGGGGTGATGTGTTGCGAGCAGTTCCAGTCGAAGGCGGCGACGTGGATGCGCATGATCCGTTCGGCAACAGGCTCGCCGCAATTGCTGACAGCGGCCAGCATTTCCGGATCGGCGGATGCCGCGGCGAGCACGTCGACGCTGCCGAGTATCTTCAGGCGCCGGCGATTCGGGTAATCCATCAGGATCAGTGCGGCGCGCGGGTTGTCCTGCAGGTTACCGACGCTGACGAACTGCCGGTTGCCGCCATAGTCGGCGAAGGCCAGCGTGGTGGCGTCGAGTACCTTGAGGAAGCCGGTCGCACCGCCCCGGTGCTGGACGTGGGGCCAGCCGGTGGCGCTGATCGTGGCCAGGTAGAAGCTGTTGCGGTCGGCGATGAATTGGCTTTCGCGCCGCCCCAGGTCGGCGATCTCGCTACCGCCGGCAGAGGCCTCGTAACCGTTGTAGTGCCGCTGCATGGCGCGCACGCCGGGGGTGTAGGCGAGCTTGGCAAAATGTCCTGACATGGCAACTCCGCTCTCGTTATCTGGTGACAATGCCATGGTGATAGATTCATCCATGGCAATAAATAGACACGATTGCATTTAATTGATGCTGCTATCGGTTTAATATCGATCAATGGACAAATTCAAGGCCATGACCACTTTCGTGCGCATCGTCGATGCCGGCAGCCTGACCGGCGCGGCGGCGCGGCTCGGCATTTCGCTGACCGCAGTGGTGCGCAGCCTGGCGGCGCTCGAACAGGAATTGGGCGTGCGGCTGCTCAACCGCACGACGCGCCGCATCGCATTGACTGACGAGGGGCGCGAATATTTCGAACGCTGCCGCCACCTGTTGGCCGAGCTAGAAGAGGCAGAAAACGCGCTGACCGACCGTCGCCTGACGCCCTCCGGCCGGCTGGCGATCACCGCGCCGGTGATGTTTGGCCGCCTGCATGTGGCGCCGGTGGTCACGGACTTTCTCGCCGCCTACCCGGAGATGCGCGCCGAACTACTGCTCCTCGACCGAGTCATCGACCTGCTCGAAGAAGGCATCGATCTCGCCATCCGCATCGCCCCGCTGCCCGATTCGTCGCTGGTCGCCATTCCACTTGGCAGCACCGGCCGGATCATCTGCGCCAGCCCGGATTATCTTGCCCGCCACGGTGTGCCGCAGCACCCGCGCGATCTGGCGGAGCACCGGGTCATCCGCTTCACGGCGCTGAGCGACGGCAATGAGTGGACGTTTGCCCGCGGCAACGAAACGCAGCGCGTCACCGTCACCGACGTCTTTGCCGCCAACCAGGTCGATGTCGCCCTCGATGCCTGTCGCAAGGGCCTGGGCTGCGGCCGCTTTCTCGGCTATCAGGTGCGCGACCTGGAGGCCGATGGCCAGCTGGTGCGCGTGCTGTCCGATTGGCAGCTACCGCCGATCGAGGTCAGCCTGGTCTATCCGCACAGCCGGCTGCTGTCGCCGCGCATCCGCGCCTTTGTCGACTGGGCGGTACCGCAGCTGCGTGAAAGGCTGGCCGTCGCCTGATCGCGGCTGGTATCAGCCGGCGAGTCCGCCGCTGCCGGCAAGGTGCCGGGCGAAACGGCCTGCGGTTTTGCCGGCCGGATAGTCTTGTCGCACATCCGCCGCCACCGGCAAGCCGGCGGCGATAGCCGTCGTAACGGCGTGGCGATGTGCCGTCCGGTGGGCAACCAGTCCGGCCCGGCTATAACCCTGCACCACGACGCCGGGCGGCAGCACACTCCCGCCCCGATGTTCCGCGGCGGCCAGAATCAGCGGTGTCGACAGCCCTGCCCCGCGATGATCCCCGGCGATCCACAGGTAGGAGCCGGCATAGAAGCCGACGACCCCGTCTGCATCGAACAACGCAGTGACGCAGGCATCACGGGCGTGATGAATCGCATAGCCGGCATGGCGGCCAGCGCCGACATAAACCGGCGCCGACCATTCAAGCCGCCCGAAATCGGCCAGCCGGGCCGCGGCCTCGTCGTCGCTCACCCGCATGCTGTCGGACGGGTGGTCGATGCCGGGGCCGGCGAAGGCGCGGAAGGTTTTCTGCCAGGGGGCTGTCATTTGTTATCGCTGTCGTTGGTTTAACCTGTATTAGCAGGGACCGTACCTGCCGATCTCCGGAACTCGCCGTGCATTGGTCATTGCCCGGGCAGGGCCGCGGAGAATGCCGTGGCACAAGCGTCTTGGCAAGCAATAGATCATCGGAACGAGGCTTTGGTTCCCTGTTCATCCGGGAGGAAACATAGCGGGCCAATGTTTCAGTTCTGCTTTTGTCGCAAACACGACAAGACAGGCGGACATCCAAAAATACGCCAAGTCTTTGAAAAATATCGATTAAATATTTATTGGTAGCGTGGCACGCCCCTTGCGATAAGTCAGGCATCAACCCCTGGGAGAATCGCCATGATCAATCTGACCCCCGCTGCCGTTAAGGCCGTTCAACGTTTTATCCGCGGTTCCGAAACGCCGGTTGCCGGCCTGCGCCTGATGATTTCCGGCGGCGGCTGCTCCGGCCTGCAGTACGGCATGAAGCTGGAAGCCGAGAAGGCCGATGACGACTGGGAACTGGAGATCGAAGGCGTGAAGCTGCTGGTCGACCCGATGACCATGCCGATGATCGACAACGTCACCGTCGATTTCGTCGACACCCTGACCCACACCGGGTTCAAGTTCGACAACCCGAACGCCAGCGCGCAGTGTTCCTGCGGCTCTTCTTTCTCGGTCTGAGGGCATAAATCATGTGGGAATATTCTGACAAGGTCCGCGAACACTTCTTCAACCCGCGCAACTCCGGCCCGCTGGAAGAAGCGAACGGTATCGGCGACGTCGGCTCGATCCAGTGCGGCGACGCGCTGCGTCTGATGCTCAAGGTCGATCCGGAAACCGAAATCATCCAGGACGCGCATTTCCAGACTTTCGGCTGCGGCTCGGCCATCGCCTCGTCATCGGCGCTGACCGAGATCATCAAGGGCATGACGCTGGACCAGGCGCTGGAAGTCTCCAACCAGAACATCGCCGACTATCTCGACGGCCTGCCGCCGGAAAAGATGCACTGCTCGGTGATGGGCCGCGAAGCGCTGCAGGCCGCCATCGCCAACTATCGTGGCGAAGAGTGGTCCGATGACCACGAAGAAGGCGCGCTGATCTGCAAGTGCTTCGCCATCGACGCCGTAATGATCGAGGACGTGGTCAAGGCCAACAACCTCAATACCGTCGAGGAAGTGACTTTCTACACCAAGGCTGGTGGCGGTTGCGCCGCCTGCCACGAAGGCATCGAGGAAATTCTCGCCAAGGTGATGGCCGAACGCGCCGGCCCCGGCGAAGTCTCGCCGCCGCCCGCCTGCCCGGCCACGCCGGAAGCGCCGAAGCCGCCGAGCAAGAAGCTGTCGATTGTCGAAAAGATCGCCAAGATTCAGGAAGTGCTCGAGTCGGTCCGTCCGATGCTGCAGCGCGACCATGGCGACGTCGAACTGGCTGATGTCCAGGGCAAGAAGATCTATGTGCACCTGAAGGGCGCCTGCTCCGGTTGCATGATGGAAGCGGCCACCCTGGGCGGCATCCAGCAGAAGATGATCGAAGCGCTGGGCGAACTGGTCCAGGTGCTGCCGTCATCGCACATGCCGGTCGAGGCCTGATTTAGGATCGAGGATCGAGCTATTAGGATCGAGTGGGCTGGTTTTGCTCGATCCTAATAACTAACAACTAGCAGCTAAAGGAAACGCCATGGAACCGATCTATCTGGACAACAACGCCACCACGCGCTGCGATCCCGCCGTGGTCCAGGCCATGCTCCCCTTCTTCACCGAGCATTTCGGCAACGCCTCGTCGATCCACGCCTTTGGCAGCGAAGTCGGCAAGGCGCTGAAGAAGGCGCGCAGCCAGGTGCAGGCGCTGCTTGGTGCCGAGCACGACTCGGAAATCATCTTCACCTCCTGCGGCACCGAGTCCGACTCGACCGCCATCCTCTCGGCGCTCAAGGCGCAGCCGGACCGCAACACGGTGATCACCACCAACGTCGAGCATCCGGCCATCCTGACGCTGTGCGAATGGCTGGAGAAGGAAGGCTACATCGTCCACAAGCTGAAGGTGGACAAGAAGGGCCGGATCGACATGGACGAGTACAAGTCCCTGTTGAACGACCGCGTCGCCGTGGTTTCGGCCATGTGGGCCAACAACGAGACGGGCACCATCTTCCCGGTCGTCGAGATGGCCGAACTGGCCTCGGCCAAGGGCATCATGTTCCACACCGATGCCGTGCAGGCCGTCGGCAAGATTCCCATCGACCTGAAGAGCACCAAGATCGACATGCTGTCGCTGTCCGGCCACAAGCTGCATGCGCCCAAGGGCATCGGCGTGCTCTACCTGCGCCGCGGCTGTCGTTTCCGCCCGCTGTTGCGCGGCGGTCACCAGGAACGCGGTCGCCGCGCCGGCACCGAGAATTCGGCGTCCATCGTCGGCCTCGGCATGGCCTGCGAACTGGCGATGAAACACATGGAAGCCGAGAACACCACGGTCAAGCGCCTGCGCGACAAGCTGGAAGCCGGCATCCTGAGCCAGATCACGCATTGCTTCCCGACCGGCGACGTGACCAACCGCCTGCCCAACACCAGCAACATCGCTTTCGAGTACATCGAGGGCGAGGCCATCCTGCTGCTGTTGAACAAGCTGGGCATCGCCGCCAGTTCCGGCTCAGCCTGCACCTCGGGCTCGCTCGAACCATCGCACGTGATGCGCGCCATGGGCATTCCCTACACCGCCGCCCACGGCACGATCCGCTTCTCGCTGTCGGTCTATAACACCGAAGCCGAGGTGGATCGCGTCATCGAATCAGTGCCGCCCATCGTCGCGCAACTGCGCAAACTTTCACCGTACTGGAGTGACAAGGGGCCGGTCGCCAATCCCGACGCAGCTTTCGCCCCGACTTACGCCTGACAGCAGGAGCGCTCGCCGGACGACGCCCGACGCGAAGACGAGCCGCAGACAGTGCGAACAGCACGGCAAGGCGAAGTCGACAAGTCGGGCAAAGTCCGGTGGGCGCGAACAGTCTCTCTCTGCAGCACCTCGGTTTGGCCCCGGAAGAAATTCCGGGGCCATTTTTTCGATGCTCATACCGGCCATGGTCGCGTCAGATTTTGATTTTGGCCTTCTTTTCAGCCTGACCGTAGCATTCCACGGCGATCAATGCCACGCCCTTGACGTTGGCATGGCAATGTCACAAACTGCCTTCCTGTAAAGGCTACCAGGCCGACGGCCCCTCGCTTCGCGGATACGCCATGACCGACATTTTCATCAGTTACGCCCACGAAGACCTTGAGCGCGTTCGCGCCCTGGTTGCTGTTCTCGAAGCCAACCACCTGTCGGTCTGGTGGGACCGGACGATTCCGGCCGGCAAGAGCTTCCGGCAACTGATCGAAAGCGGTATCGCCGATGCCCGTTGTGTGGTCGTGCTCTGGTCACGCGACTCGATCACCTCGAAGTGGGTCCAGGAAGAAGCCGACGAAGGCCTGCGGCGCGAAATCCTGGTGCCCGTCCTGCTCGACGATATCGCACCGCCCCTGGGATTCCGGAGCATCCAGGCCGCCAACCTGACCCACTGGCACGACGATGCCGACGACCCGGCCATCCGGAGGCTGCTCGACGACATTGCCCATGTGCTGCCCGGCAAGACAACCGGGCCCGGCACTTCGGCCGCGAAGCCACAAACCGACCCGCCCCCCGTCCTGCCAAAACGCACCAAACCAGCGGCCACCGAGCCCGGCATCAACGTCCCGCCCGCCCCGACCCGTCCTGGCAACTGGACGGCCAAGCGCCTGGGCGCAGTCGGTGGTGGGATACTGGCGATCCTCTGGCTCATCGGCGTAACGACCCAACATGATCCAGCCCCGCCCGCGCCGGAAGCCGTTGCCCCCGTCGCCGGAACACCGGCCCCAGGCGCGCCGCCCAGTGTCAAACTGCTGGCGGCCGAGCCGCCCCCCGCCGATTACTTCGTTTTGCCGACGATAGGCCGCCAGCCGGATAGCCCCGTCCGCCTCGCCAGGATTTCGGAAGCAAAAAACCAGATCACCGACGACGCCGACTGGTGGGTCGGCAATGGCCTGGAACAGCCGACCTACGAGGTTCCCAACCCCTTTCAGCAACGCGTTGGCAACCTGCCGGCAGCGGTGCCGACTTCGTTGAATGGCCTGATGGTCGTCAAGGCCCTGCGCGGCGATCCGCTATTTGCCATCTACGGCAGCAATTTTTCCGAAGGCCGCTATCTGCTGGCCATCGACCCGAAAACCGGCCGGCAGCTGTTCGCCTTCGATTTCTCGCTTTACGAATGGCCGCAAACCTTCGAACGCGCGGACAAGCAGTTCGTCCAGATGTCCACGAACTGGGCCCAACTGGAGGGTGACATTCTCTACGTCGCCCACAGCCATTCGACCTACGCCCGTTCTTCCAAGGGCTACAACGCCTACATCACGGCCATCCGCGTGCCGGAAAACCGGATACTGTGGCGCACCCAGCCCCTGGTCTGCAATGCAGGTAACTTCGTTATCCGGGAGGATGCGATCATCTGCGGCTATGGTTTCACCGACGAACCGGACTTCATGTACGTGATCAACAAGGCGGATGGCCGTGTCATCCAGCGCCTGCCGGTAAAGAGCGGCCCCGACAACCTTGTACTCCGTGCCGACAAACTCTACGTGCGGACCTACAACACCGATTATGTCTTCGGTTTTGCCCCGGCCGGCGAGATCCGTTAGCGCCCCGGACGCGGCCTGAAAGCTGCCAAGGCAGAGATCACCAGGCAGCTGGCGCGACAATTTGGTGCCTCTTGCGGGCCGCCTAAGTCAGCCCCGGTACAAACCGCGTTCCGCGGACGTTGCAGGCCATGGTGCAACCGGCGGGCAAGGTCAGCAGTGCTTGCCGGCGAGTCGAATTTCAGCGAATCCACCCGACATTCTTGTTCCGCAAAGACTACTACCGGCCAATCCGCACCGTCGACTGGCGATTCGGGATGGCGATAGCAGCCCCTTCTCTGCCCTATCTGAGGCCGTTCCGTTGCCGCAGAAAATCCCGGTATTTCATGTCCGATTCGAGAATGTGCCGACTCCACCAATGGGTCAGATAATCGAAGAGCCCATCCCGATCCAGCTCACCGAACGTTGCCTGGAGCACGAAATCAGTCAGTTTCTCGTTGTAGGCCTCATGTTCGGCCTTGTGCTGATCGAGCAGCGGGTAGTCGTGCACGGCAAGCATGCCTTCCTCGGTCAAAAAGTGCCTTTTTGCATAGAGGACAAGTTCATTCAGGAGGGAATGAAAACGCTGCCGTCCCTCATGGCTACGATCTTTCCGGCAGGCTTCGGCTTGCTTGCAAAGCGCGAAGAAGCCCTGATGTTGTTCATCCAGAATCGGGTGACCGACGCTGTATTCAGTTTTCCAGTCAGCAGCCATTTTTGGTTTTATCGACGTGACAGCGGTTAAACAGACCCACGATGGTGCATATGGCGCCTGAATGTATATCGAAAGGCGTATTAAATCAGATTCCCTGCCAAAAAATTTTGATTTTTGCCATATTTTCGGGCCGACCGTAGCATTTGTTCGAGCACTTCCGGCAATAGGCCGCGTGGGCGCCGCAAGCGCAATCTTTACGACATTTTTACGCCGACCGAACGAGAATCTTCATCATCTTTACGGCGCGTGACATACGCTGAAAGTGTCGTCGAAAGGGAAGGCATCATGGAAAGCGAAAGCCGTTTGCGGATTCATGCCCCGGAGCGTTTCAGGCCCTGGCAAGGCATGCTGCTGACCGTTCTGGCCTGCGTCGGCACGACCTTGCTCGCCACGCCCCTGATCGGCCGTCTCGACCTGGCCAATATCGTCATGCTCTTCCTGCTCACCGTGCTGCTGATCGCGGTGAAACTCGGCCGCGCTGCTGCCGTGCTTGCCTCGGTGCTCAGCGTACTGCTGTTCGACGTATTTTTCGTCCCGCCGCGCTTTTCGCTGGCCGTCGAAAACATCCAGTACCTGGTCACATTCGCCGTCATGCTGGCCACCGGGCTGATCACCGGGCAACTGGCCGCCGGCCTGAAGCGGAAGGCCCACGAAGCCGAGCTTCGCGAGCAGCGTACCCAGGCCCTGTACGAATCGGCCCGCCATCTGGCCGGCGCGCTGACGCTGGAACAGGTGACCGACATCGCCCGGCAGTTCATTCGCCGGCAGTTCGCCGCCGATGCGGCGCTCCTGCTTCAGGACGAATACGTGCATCTGCAAGGCACGCCCGCCGTGCCGGATTTCAGCGTCGACGCCCTGCTCGCCCGGATGGCCAGCGATAGCGGCGAGGCCGTGCGCCGCGACGAATATTCCGGTGACGGCCACGCTTCGCTCTACCTGCCGCTGCGCGCCTCGCGCCGCACCCGGGGCGTCCTCGCCGTCGCCTTCGCCGATGGTTCGCCAGAACTGCCCGCGGAAAACCTCGCCCTGCTCGAAGCGCTGGCCTCGCTGGTCGCTATTGCGCTCGAACGCCTGCACTACGTCGATGTGGCGCAAAACTCGCAGCTCAAGGTCGTCTCGGAGCGCCTGCGCAGTTCCATCCTGTCGGCGCTCTCCCACGACTTGCGGACGCCGCTGACAGCGCTGGTTGGCCTTGCCGATTCGCTGTTCCTGGTCAAACCCGAACTCCCGGCCACAGCGCTGGAGACGGCGCAGTCCATCCACGAGCAGGCGGCCCGCCTGGCCAGCCTGGTCGGCAACCTGCTCGACATGGCACGCCTCAATGCCGGCGAGGTGACCTTGCGCCGCGAATGGCAGCCACTCGAAGAAGTGATCGGCGCCAGCATCAAGCTGATCGAGAGCGCACTGGTCGCCCACCCGGTCAAGGTCTCGCTGCCACCCGGCCTGCCGCTGCTCGAATTCGACGCCGTGCTGCTCGAACGCGTGTTCTGCAACCTGCTGGAAAACGCCGCCAAATATTCACCGCCGAACGGTGGCATCGACATCGTCGCGCTCGACGCCGGCGCGGATGTCGAGGTACGGGTCTGCGACCGCGGCCCCGGCTTCCCGGCTGCCGACCAGGCGCCGCTGTTCGACATGTTCGTACGCGGTGACGGCACCGCCGGCAAGCCGGGCACCGGCCTCGGCCTGGCAATCTGCCGCGCCATCGTCGAAGCCCATGGCGGAACGATTGCCGCCGGCAACCGCCCGGACGGTGGCGGCTACGTCAGCTTCACACTGCCGCGCGGCACGCCGCCGGTCGTCGAGGAGGAACGCGTATGAGTACGCCGAAACCCCGCGTGCTGCTGATCGAGGATGAAAAGACCATTCGCCGCTTTGTCCGCGTCGCCGTCGAGGAAGAAGGCTGCGCTGTGGTCGAGGCGGAAACGTTGGCCGGCGGCCTGATCGAGGCCGGTGTCCAGAAACCCGACCTGCTGATCCTCGACCTCGGCCTGCCCGACGGCAACGGCATCGACCTGATCCGCGACCTGCGCGGCTGGTCGGAAGTGCCCATTCTGATCCTCTCTGCCCGCGCGCAGGAGAACGACAAGATTGATGCCCTTGATGCCGGCGCCGACGATTACCTGACCAAGCCGTTCAGCGTCGGCGAACTGCGCGCCCGCGTTCGTGCCCTGCTGCGCCGCCGCTTGCGCAGCGGCGAAGGGGTGACGCCGGTGGTCGAATTCGGCAATGTCACGGTCGACCTGTCCCGACGCCTGGTGGTACGCGGCGGCGAAACGGTGCACCTGACGCCGCTCGAATACCGCCTGCTGTCCACCCTGCTCGGCCACCCCGGCAAGGTGCTGACCCAGCGCAACCTGCTGCGCGAGATCTGGGGCCCGTCCTATGTCGAAAGCAGCCACTACCTGCGGGTTTACGTCGGCCACCTGCGCCAGAAACTCGAAGACGACCCGACCCAGCCGCGCCATTTCCTGACCGAAACCGGCGTCGGCTACCGTTTCATGCCGTAGAGGAAATTCCATGCAAATCACCGACAACAAGCGTCTCGCCACGCTGACCCTGGCCGCCCTCGGCGTCGTCTATGGCGACATCGGCACCAGCCCGCTGTACGCCATCAAGGAAGTCTTCGGCGGCGCACACCACCCGGTGCCGATCACGCCGGACAACGTGCTCGGCGTACTGTCGCTGTTTCTCTGGTCGCTGCTCGTCGTCGTCACGCTGAAGTACGTCTCCTTCATCATGCGCGCCAACAACAAAGGCGAAGGCGGCATCATCGCGCTGCTGACGCTGGCCCTGCACAACGGCGACCCGGCTTCGAAACGCCAGCGTCTGCTGATCGCCCTCGGCCTGTTCGGCGCCGCGCTGTTCTATGGCGACGGCGTGATCACCCCGGCCATTTCGGTGCTCTCGGCGGTCGAGGGCCTGGAACTGATCACCCCGGCTTTCAAGCCTTACATACTGCCGATCACGCTGGTTATCCTGATCGGCCTGTTCTTTATCCAGCGCCGCGGGACGGCCAGCGTCGGCGCGCTCTTCGGCCCGATCATGGTGCTCTGGTTTGCCGTGCTGGCCGCCCTCGGCGCCCTAGCCATCGTCGAGCATCCGGCCGTGCTGGCCGCGGTCAATCCGGTTTATGGCCTCAATTTCCTGCTCGGCAACTCCGTCCTCGGCTTCTTCGCGCTGGGCGCCGTCGTCCTCTGCATCACCGGCGCCGAGGCGCTCTACGCCGACATGGGCCACTTCGGCGCCAAGCCGATCCAGTACGCCTGGCTGGGCTACGTGCTGCCGGCGCTGGTCATCAACTACTTCGGCCAAGGCGCCCTGCTGCTCGACAACCCGGAAGCGGTCCAGAATCCGTTCTACCTGCTCGCCCCGGACTGGGCACTCTCCCCGCTGGTCATCCTGTCCACGGTAGCCACGATCATCGCCTCGCAAGCCGTCATTTCCGGTGCTTTCTCGATCACCCAGCAGGCCATCCAGCTCGGCTACACGCCGCGTCTCGAAATCCAGCACACCTCCGACCGCGAGATCGGCCAGATCTACCTGCCGGCCATCAACTGGCTGCTGCTGATCGCCATCATCGGCCTGGTCATTGGCTTTGGCAGCTCGTCCAACCTGGCCGCCGCCTACGGCATCGCCGTCACCGGCACGATGCTGATCACCAACCTGCTGGCCATCGCCGTCGCTGTCCGTCTCTGGCAGTGGAGCCCGTGGCGCGCCGTGCTCGGCGCCCTGCCCTTCATCGTCATCGACCTCGGCTTCTTCCTCGCCAATTCGGTCAAGATCCCCGACGGTGGCTGGTTCCCGCTCGCCTTCGGCCTCGGCATCTTCATCCTGCTCACCACCTGGAAGCGCGGCCGCGAACTGCTGCACGACCGGCTGGCCGCCGATGCCCTCGAACTCGCGCCCTTCGTGGCCGACATCGCCGACAACGGCATCGAGCGTGTCCCCGGCACCGCCATCTTCATGACGCCCAACCCGGCCGTCGTGCCGCACGCTCTGCTGCACAGCCTCAAGCACTTCAAGACCCTGCACGAACAGGTCGTCGTCCTCAGCGTTTCGGTCTTCGACGTTCCCTACGTGCCTGACATCGACCGCGTCGAAGTCCGCAAGCTGGCCGGCAACTTCGCCCAGGTCACCGTCCAGTACGGATTCAAGGACGAACCGGACATCCCCGCCGCCCTCGCCCTGTGTGCAAACGCTGGCCTGAACATCGACATGATGGACGCCTCTTTTTTCCTCGGCCGAGAAACCCTGATCCCCAGGCTGAAATCGGAGATGGCCTACTGGCGCGAACTGATCTTCGTCGCCATGTTCCGCAACGCCGGCAGCGCCACGGCCTACTTCAAGATTCCGTCCAACCGTGTCGTCGAACTCGGGGCGCAGATCGTGTTGTAACGCCGAATGCTACGGTCTCCTCGAAAATATACCCAATTTGCAAAATCTGCCCACAGCGTCGGGCAATCCGGGTGCCTCTTCAATTTCCTGCCAAACCAAAAATGTGTCGGATTTTTTTACAAATGATGCATACATAGGAACTAATACACCTTTAAATCCGACACTTCAAAACAATGGCCCAAACCTTGCTATTACGTCGTCAGCAGTAATTTCAACTTTCTCTGGGGAACAAAAATGAAAAAATCACTGATCGCCGCCATGCTGGCACTGGGCGTTTCCGCAAGCGCTTCCGCTGACTGGGTTTTCGTCGGCTCCTGGGACGTCAACGATGGCCCGTCCTGGACCAGCACCCAGCCGGTCATGTCGGCCCGCGAAGCGGCTGCCCTGGTTTTCGGCGGCAACTATACCGACTACGCGATTTCCACGGTCGGCAAGGACGCAAACCTGATCGACTTCATGGCCTACGTTAACGGTTATGCCGTTGGCTCCTCCTCCGGTCGTATCGTCGCCCAGAATTTCATTCAGGACGACGGCTTCTCCTGCACCGATGACTCCGCCTGTGCCGGCAATGGTTTTTACGACTACTACGACGGCAGCTTCCCGACTCTGACGGGTGACACCTCGGCCTTCATCAGCGACTGGTGTGCCGCTGGCGCCTGCGTCAACTACGCCTTCGTTCAGCGCAACAACGTTCCGGAACCGGGTTCGCTGGCTCTGCTCGGCCTCGGTCTGGCTGGCCTCGCCTCCCTGCGCCGCCGCAAGTACAACTAATCGGTCTTCTACCGAATCAGAAAGGGCGACAGTAGTCGCCCTTTTTTTGTTCACGAATTTAGCCGCAGCGGTACGAAGCAAAGCCAAAACAAACCCCAATCAGAGTTTTGTAGGTTTGCTATTGATGCCTGCAGTTGCCCAGGTGAATGCTACGGTCAGCCCAAAAAAACGGCCATTTTCAAATACCGTTCACAGCGTCGGGTAATCCGTATAGCCCTTTTCCTCGCCCGAGTAGAGCCGGTCGTAGTTCGGCGCATTGAGCGGCGCGCCGCGGCGGAAACGCTCGACCAGGTCGGGATTGGCCAGCACAAGCCGGCCGTATGCGATGGCATCGGCGGCACCCGATTCGACTGCCGCCTTGCCGCTGGCGAAGTCGTAGCCATTGTTGCGGATCAGCTTGCCGCGCCAGATCGCCCGCAGGCTGTCGTAGTCGAAGGGCTGCCATTGGTCCACGGGCGCGCCGCCGGTGCCCTGCAGCAGGTCGAGGAAGGCAAGGTCGAATTCATTGAGCTGGCTGACCACGTATTCAAACGTCGATTGCGGATTTTCGTCGCCGATGTCGTTGAACGGCGTTACCGGCGACAGGCGCAAGCCGACGCGGTCGTTGCCGATAGCCTCGCACACCGCTTCGATCACTTCGAGCAGGAGACGGGCGCGATTAGCCTTGTTGCCGCCGTAAGCATCAGTGCGAAGGTTGGTAGACGAGCGCAGGAACTGGTCGAGCAGATAGCCATTGCCGGCGTGTATCTCGATGCCGTCGAAGCCAGCTTCGTCCATGGCGCTTTTTGTGGCACGCACATAAGTGGCGATCAGGCCAGGAATTTCATCGAGTTCCAGCGCGCGCGGCGTCACGAAATCCTTCATGCCCTGGCCGGTAAACACCTGACCGGCGGCGCGAATGGCCGACGGCGCAACTGGCAATACACCGCCGGGCTGCAAATCGGGATGCGAGATGCGTCCGACGTGCCAAAGCTGGATGGCAATCTTGCCACCGGCCTCATGCACGGCATCGGTGACCTTGCGCCAGCCGGCGACCTGTTCCGGCGTATGGATGCCCGGCGTGCGCGGATAGCCGTGGCCCTCGGCGCAGATCGGAGAAGCCTCGGTCAGGATCAGGCCGGCGCTGGCCCGCTGTCGGTAATACTCGGCGACCAGATCGGTCGGCACATTCCCTGCACCAGCCCGATTGCGGGTCAGGGAAGACATCACGACACGATTCTTGAGCTTGATGGCCCCAAGGCGAATGGGAGAAAACAGTCCGGGCATGGCAGCACTCCAGGAATTTCTTTTGCATGACAGCAAGCTACGGCGCCAAACCCTCCTGGCGCCTGCAGGCATTGTCGCATTCTCGACATTGCCGCGACATTGCACCGATACGACATAAAAAACAAGAATTTTTTCAATGACTTAAACATTGGCACCACCTTTGCTAGATAAGCTGCGAGGAGAAACCAATGACCACCACGCCCTTTGTCACAATCAACGACACGACGCTACGCGATGGCGAGCAGTCGGCTGGCGTGGCTTTCTCGCTCGACGAAAAACTGGACATCGCCCGCCAGCTGGCCGCCATCGGCGTGCCTGAACTGGAAGTCGGCATCCCGGCGATGGGCGTCGAGGAGCGCAACTCGATCCGCGCCGTCGCCGACCTCCAACTCGCCCCGCGCCTGATGGTGTGGAGCCGCATGCACCCGGCCGACATCGCCGCCTGCGCCGGTCTCGGTGCCCACCTGATCGACATTTCGGTGCCCGCCTCCGACCAGCATCTGGCCTACAAGCTGAAGCAGGAGCGCGCCTGGCTGCTGCGCGAACTGCCCAAGTTCATAGGCGCCGCGTTGAATCTTGGCCTCGAAGTCGGCCTCGGCTGCGAGGATGCCTCGCGCGCTGACCTGAACTTCCTCTGCGCCCTGGCCGAGACAGCCGAACGGGCCGGCGCCCGCCGCCTGCGCTTCGCCGACACGCTGGGCATCCTCGAACCGTTTGGCACCTTCGACCGCATCTCGACGCTGCGCCGTAATACCGGCCTCGAGATCGAAATGCACGCCCACGACGACATGGGCCTGGCCACCGCCAACACGCTGGCCGCCTGCAAGGCCGGCGCGACGCACGTCAACACTACGGTCAATGGCCTCGGCGAGCGGGCCGGCAACGCCCCACTCGAAGAAGTCGTGCTCGGCCTGACCAAGCTGCACGGCATCGAGACCGGCGTCAGTCTCAAGGGCTTCCCTTCGCTGTCAGCCAAGGTGGCCAGCGCCTCCGGTCGCGCCATTCCGTGGCAGAAGAGCGTCGTGGGCGCCGGCGCCTTCACCCACGAAGCCGGCATTCACGTCGATGGCCTGTTGAAGCACCCTGACAACTATCAGGGCTTCGATCCGCGCGAAGTCGGCCAGGCGCACCGCATCGTGCTCGGCAAGCATTCCGGTTCGCGCGCCGTGCAGGTCGTCTATGCCGGCCTCGGTTTCGAACTCGGCGAGGCCGAAGCGCAGGCCATGCTGCCGCGTGTCCGCAACTTCGTCGCCGAACACAAGCACCCGCCGGAAGTGTCCGACCTGCGCGACCTTCTGGCTTCCGCCCGGAGCCACCTCCATGTCTGAAGCGATGACCATGACCGCAAGCACGATGGCAGCACCCGGCCTCTGGGCAACCCTCAAGGAAGACCTGGCCTGCGTCTTTCAGCGCGACCCGGCCGCCCGCTCGACGCTGGAGGTGCTGACCACCTACCCCGGCGTCCATGCCATCCTTGCCCACCGCCTGTCGCACCGGCTATGGCAGAACGGCTGGCGCTTCGCGGCCCGCTTCCTGTCCTTCCTGAGCCGGACGCTGACCAATGTCGACATCCATCCCGGCGCCACCATCGGCCACCGCTTTTTCATCGACCATGGGGCTGGCGTTGTGATCGGCGAAACCGCCGAAGTCGGCGACGATGTCACGCTCTACCACGGCGTCACGCTGGGCGGCACCTCGTGGAACAAGGGCAAGCGCCACCCGACCCTGGCCGACGGCGTCGTCGTCGGCGCCGGCGCCAAGATTCTCGGCCCGATCAGCATCGGCGAGCGCGTCCGCGTCGGCGCCAACTCCGTGGTCGTCAAGGACGTGCCAGCCGACCGGACCGTCGTCGGCGTACCCGGCCGGATCGTCGACACCCGGGTCGGTACGGCACGCCCGGCGAACGGCATCAGCCTCGACCACAACGTCCTGCCCGACCCAGTGGCCAAGTCGATCGCCTGCCTGATCGAGCGCATCGAAACACTGGAAAAGGAGCTCGCGGAACTGCGCCACGAACCGGCCCCGGCCGACCACACCGGCGAATGCCGGACCTGCAGCGCCGGCGACCTGTGCTGCGAAAACGCGGATATGCACGAGGCGATGCACTGACATGGACCTGCTCGACTTCTCCGACTGTAAGCTCTACTTCGAGGATGCCCTGCCCGCCGAGGCCGAACGCCTGATCGCCCAGGCGGCCGAGGATTACGGCAACCCGACCGCCGAACTGGCCCTGCTCCGCGCCCATCTGCTGGCCCCTGAGCATCTGACCGTGCTGGTCAGCCTCTACCGCTACTATTTCTACCAGCACCGGCTTGAAGACGTGCTGATCGTCGCCGACCACGCCAAGCGCGTCTCGGCCCGCCACCTCGGCATCCCGGCAGACTGGCGGCAGATCGACGAAGCCCAGCTCGGTTCTGCCGCGGCCACTTCATTCGGCTTGCTGCGCTTCTACCTGCTGGCGCTGAAGGCCGAAAGCGTCGTTCTGCTCCGTCTCGGCCGCATCGCCGAATCGCGCGACCGTCTGAGCAAGCTGGCCGCGCTGGACAGCCGAGACCATCTCGGCGCCGCCAAACTGCTTGAAGTCGTCGATGAATTCCAGAGCGAAGACGCGACGCCTGCCGAAAACCCGTCACTAACCCTTGTCGCAGCCTGAGGAGGCCATCATGGAAGACACTCTTAGCCTTGCCGAAGCCATGGAAGACCTGGTCTCGGCCGAAGATTTCCTGGACTATTTCGAGGTTCCCTACGACCCGTCCGTCGTTCATGTGAACCGCCTGCACATCCTGCAGCGCTTCCACGACTATCTGACCCGGCAGGCGCCCAACCTGCCGCCCGAGGAAGCCCAGCAGCGCGGCATCTACCGTCTGTGGCTGGAACGCGCCTATCAGGATTTCGTGGTCTCCAATTCGATCACCGAGAAGGTCTTCGCGGTCTTCCAGAACCAGGCCAAGCCGGAAGGCGGGTTCAGTTCCTTCGTTTCCCTCGACAAGGTATTCCGCGAATGATGAACGCTCAGTGGGAGTACGGTGAGGCCGTGCGTCTCACCCGCAACGTCCGCAACGACGGCACCTACCCTGGCCTCGATCCTGGTGCACCGCTGGTCCGCCGCGGCAGCATCGGCTACGTCGTTGATGTCGGCACCTTCCTGCAGGACCAGATCATCTACTCGGTAAACTTCCTCGAAGAAGGCAAGATTGTCGGGTGCCGCGAAGAGGAATTGATCGGCGCCGACGATCCATGGACGCCATCGAAATTCGAGTTCCGGGAAAAGGTCGTGGCGGTCAAGGGCCTCTCGGTTGGCGGCGAAGTGCTGATCGAAATGGGTGCCGTCGGGGAGGTGATCA
The DNA here is from genome assembly GCA_017983615.1 of Azonexus sp. GTDB lineage: Bacteria > Pseudomonadota > Gammaproteobacteria > Burkholderiales > Rhodocyclaceae > Azonexus. Next base: position 57,247 of record JAGOBB010000007.1, on the reverse strand, counting down.
AGGTGATACGCGATGCACCCGGTGGCGTCGCCTACCACATCCATTTCGACAGCCTGCCGGGGCGCGTCCTGCAGATTCCGGAAGGTATCCTGGCCAGCGCGACCGAAACCAGGGAATGACATCATGCAGCACGCTTACCTCGAACTGAAACTGTCCTGGGAGCTGTTCAAGAAGGCTCCGGAAACGCTGAGCGAACCGGAGCGCGGCCGCCTCGACGAAATCGCCAGCAAGCAGGACGGCATCGAGCAACGCATCCTGGCCAGCGCAGATGCGGCCAATGTCGTTGTTCCCGCTGCAACGCTGCGGAACCGGCTCGCCGAAATCCGCAAGCGCTACCCATCTGACGACGAGTTCGCCCAGGACATGGCGCGTATCGGTCTCGACCGGGATGAGCTGGAAAAATCAGTCGAGCGCGACCTGCGCGTCGAATCGGTACTCGAAAAGATCGCCTCGACCACTCCGCCGGTCAGCGCCGTCGATGCCGAGATCTACTACCGCCTGCACCCGGAAGCTTTCGACCGGCCAGAGGCACGCCGCCTGCGCCACATCCTGATCACCTTTGGCAATACCCAGGAGAAGACCAAGGCGAGCGCCACGCTGGAAATGCTACGGTCGAGCCTGAAAAATGGCGAAAATTTCGGCCAGGCTGCGCTGCGTCATTCGCAGTGCCCAACCGCCATGGAAGGCGGCAAGCTTGGGGTCGTCAAGCGCCAGCAACTCTACGTTGAGCTGGAACCAGCAGCCTTTGCTTTGAGCGAAGGCGAGATCAGCGGCGTGCTCGAATCGCCGATCGGCCTCCACATCCTGCGCTGTGACGAAATACTACCGAGTGGTCTGCTGCCGTTTGCCGAAGTACGGGAGAAGATCATCGAGCGGCTGAGCGACAAGCGCCGCCGCGAAGCACAACGCGACTGGATAAAGTCGCTGGGAATGCCGATAAACCAGGCCGCCTGATCGCGGCCCGTAAACTTACTTGTCGGTCTTTTCCGGGTTGTACTGAAAACCGGTGAACATGGTCCGCGTCTGGGTCTGCATCTGGCCCTGCATCGACTGGAACATCTTCTTCGACTGGTCCATGTAGGCCGTCATCATGCTCTGCATGGCCGGCTGCTGCAGGTTCAGGAACTGGTTCCAGAAATCCGCCTGCATGTGGGCGTTCTCGCCGCTGTTGGCACCGTACATGGTGCGCGACTGCTCCTGCAGCTTGCCCTGGAAATCGACAAAGGTACGCATGTTGTTTTCCAGGTACTTGCCGAGCATACCCTGCATGGTGCTGCCGTAGAAACGGATGAAACCGGAAAGTAGCTCGCTGGAGAACATCGGCATGCCGCCGGTTTCCTCTTCGAGGATGATCTGGAGCAGGATGCTGCGCGTCAGGTCATCGCCGGTCTTGGCGTCGAGGACCTTGAATTCCTCGAACTTCAGCACCAAATCCTTGACATCGCCGAGGGTGATGTACGCACTCGTCTTCGTATCGTAAAGACGACGGTTGGGGTATTTCTTGATCAGGCGTACCGGTTCCGACATGCAGCGATCCTCAATACAGTTTTAGTGCAGTGCAACATTATAGCGCAAAAAATGGGCGCCCTGAGGCGCCCATTTCGTGCTGCAATGCAAAAAGTTCAATATTTTTTGCACTGAACAACATACAAACGTTTGCTTACTGGTAGTACAGGCCACCGTTGATGTTCAGCGTGGCACCGGTCATGAAGCCAGCGCCTTCGGAAGACAGATAGACGCAGGCAGCGCCCATTTCTTCCGGTTTGCCCAGACGCTTCATCGGCACGGAGTCGATGATGGTCTGCAGAACTTCAGGCTTGATGGCCATGACCATCTTGGTGGCGATGTAGCCCGGGGCGATGGCGTTGACGGTCACGCCCTTGGCGGCCAGTTCGGCAGCCAGTGCCTTGGTGAAGCCGATCACGCCAGCCTTGGCGGCGGAGTAGTTGGTCTGGCCAGCCTGACCCTTGACGCCATTGACCGAGGAGATGTTGATGATACGGCCAAAGCCACGCTCAGCCATCTTGGCGGAGACTTGCTTGGTCATGTTGAACAGCGAGGTCAGGTTGGTGGCGATCACGGCATCCCAGCCATCACGTTCCATCTTGGCGAACATGCGGTCGCGGGTAATGCCGGCGTTGTTCACCAGGATATCGACCTGGCCGCAAGCGGCTTCAGCTTCGGCAACCATCTTCTGGCAGTCTTCCAGCGAGGACACATCGCCGGCGACACAGACGAAGTCATTGAAACCGGCGGCAGACATTTCGGCCAGCCAGGCATCCTTGTTGTCAAATTGCGGATGATAAGAAGCGACGACCTTGTGGCCGGCCTTGGCCAGTTCCTGGCAGATTGCGGTTCCAAGACCACCCATGGCACCGGTAACGAGAGCAACACGTTGCGTCATAAATATTCCTTCCTGTTGTTGATATATACAGCGGGGTAAAAAACGCCAGTCAATACATGTGCTGACCGCCGTTGATGGAAATATTGGCCCCTGTCACAAACGCCGCCTCATCGGAAGCGAGATAGGCAACGAGGCCAGCGATTTCTTCCGGCTTACCCAGTCGGTTAACCGGGATCTGCGGAAGAATTTTTGAATCGAGGATTTCCTGCGGGATCGCCGTCACCATCTTGGTGCCGATATACCCCGGAGAAATGGTATTGACGGTGACGCCCTGCTTGGCCACTTCCAGTGCCAAGGCCTTGGTGAAGCCATGCATGCCGGCCTTGGCAGCCGAATAGTTGGTCTGCCCGAAAGCGCCCTTCTGGCCATTGACCGATGACACATTGATAACCCGGCCCCACTTGCGTTCTACCATGCCATCCATGACCTGCTTGGTCATGTTGAAGACAGAATCGAGGTTGGTGTGCATCACCGCATCCCAGTCGGCCTTGGTCATTTTCTTGAAGGTCATGTCGCGGGTAATGCCGGCGTTATTGACCAGCACGTCGACCGGTCCAATCTCACGGGTCACCGTTTCGATACACTCGCGGGCCGACTCGAAATCGGTGACATCGCACGGGTAGGCCTTGAAGCCGTAGCCCAGGTTATGCATCGAGTTGAGCCAGTGATCCACCTTGGCGTTACCCGGTGAATACGTCGTAACTACCCGGAAACCCAAGGCAGCCAGCTTGATGCAGACTGCCTCGCCGAGACCACCCATTCCCCCTGTAACCAGTGCCACTCGCGACATCTTGATCCCCTCACTGAGAAATTTTATACCGCGCGTTCCTTGACGTAACGACCGGGTGCCGGTTCGATCGGCTTGTATTTGACGTTCCCCGGTTTGCGCGGTGCCCGCTGTTCTCCTGACAACGGTTTCAGCCAGGCAGCCCAGTCGGTCCACCAGCTGCCATTCCTTTCTTCGGCTGCGGTCAGCCAGCCTTCGGCATCGTTTTTCAAATCATCGTTGAGCCAGTAGCTGCGCTTGTTCTTGCTGGCCGGATTGATAACCCCGGCGATGTGGCCGGAAGCGCCGAGCACAAAGCGGACCTTGCCACTAAGAATTCGCGTGCTCTGGTAGGCCGACTGCCAGGGGACGATATGGTCCTCGCGGGTCGCCAGCAGGTAGACCGGCATGTCGAGCTGGCCGAGATCGACTTTCTGGCCGCACATCGCCAGCTTGCCCGGCACGCGCAGGTTATTTTCCAGATACATGTTGCGCATGTACCAGCAAGCGAACGGCCCCGGCAGGTTGGTCGAATCGGAATTCCAGTAGAGAAGGTCGAAGGCTTGCGGCTTCTGGCCCTTCAGGTAGTTGCCGGTAACGTAGTTCCAGACCAGATCGTTGGCGCGCAGGAAGGAGAAGGTGTTCTGCAGGTCGCGCGCCGGCAGAAGGCCGCCCTTGCCGATGGTCGCTTCGCGGGTCGAAACGCCATTCTCATCAATGAACAGGCCGATCTCGCCGGTATCGGAGAAATCAAGTAGCGTGGTCAGCAGGGTAAGCGAGGCAACCGGACTTTCACCACGCGCCTTGAGCACGGCCAGAGACGAAGTCAGGATCGTGCCACCGACACAGAAACCCAGGGCATTGACCTGCTTGACCTTGGTGATTTCCTGAACGACATGCAGCGCAGTGATCGGGCCATTCTCAAGGTAGTCGTCCCAGCCCAGATGCCCCTGCCCTTCCTGCGGATTACGCCAGGAAACGAGGAAAACAGTATTTCCCTGCTCGACCATGAAGCGGATCAGCGAGTTTGCCGGCTGCAGGTCCATGATGTAGAACTTGTTGATGCACGGCGGCACAACCAGCAGCGGCCGCGTACCGACCTTAGCGGTGAGCGGCGCATACTGGATCAGTTGCATCACGTCGTTTTCGTAGACGACGGCGCCTTCGGTGTTGGCGATGTTCTTGCCGACCTCGAACACCGATTCATCGGTCATCGAAATACGGCCCTTCTCGAAATCCTTGATCAGGTTGTTGATGCCGTCAGTGATGCTCTGGCCCTTGGTTTCCAAGGCCAGTTTGATGAATTCGGGATTGGTCGCAGCGAAATTCGACGGTGCCATGGCATCAGCCATCTGGCGGGCGAGGAAACGCATGCGTTCCTTGGCTTTTTCGTCCTGTGCCGGAAGCACCTCAATCATCTGCTTCAGATACTGGGTATTGAGCAGATAGGCCTGATGCACGTAGTCGTAGATCGGGCTTTCCTTCCACTCTGGCGCCGAGAAACGGCGGTCTCCGGGTTCCGGGGCGACATTGAAAGCCGGCTCCTGGCCTTGTTGTTTGACCAGCATAGCCTGCCACAAGGACATCTGCTGATCCATGAACTGCTTCTGCAACGCCGTCAGCGCTTGCGGATCGGCAGGGGGAAGAGGCGCTGCCGGGGTCGAACCACCGGCCTTGCCGAGATAATCCATGAACTGCTGCATCATGTTCTGGCCGGCCTGCATGAACTGCGCGGCCGAACCCATGAATGCATCGTTATTGTGCGATCCCTGCGCCATGGGAAAACTCGTATCTGTTGTTGTGGGGGTTTGAGCCTTTGGATTCTCCATACCCGCTTCGGCGCTGTCAATGCATTTGCATGCATAATTAGGGCGCTCTACAGGACCCGCACATGTACATCATCGCAATCGGCTGGCTCTACGTGACCTTGCTGGTCGCCGTCAACGAACCCGGCATTGTCGCCGGCATCGTTTCATTTCTTTTCTACGGCCTACTGCCCTGCTCGCTGCTGCTATGGCTCGGCGGCAGCAAGGCCCGGCGACAACGCCGGGCGCATCGCGAATCACTCGCCAACCAGCGCCCGGACGATGGCGATCGAGGCGATGCCGGCGCAGATCAATAGCACCTGCTGGACGGTCGCCTTCAACTCCGTGCGCTTGTGCAGTCCGGGAATCAGGTCGGCAACGGCGACATAGATCATGCTTGCGGCAGCCAGGCCGAGCAGCGATGGAATCCATCCCGTCAGTTCTGAGAGGGCGAAATAGGCCAGCATCGCGCCGACCAGCGTCGCCAGGCTGGACAGGAGGTTGAAGGCCAGCGCCCGCAGCTTGCTGTAGCCGGAGTGGAGCAGGATCAAATAATCACCGACCTCCTGCGGAATTTCGTGGGCGATGATGGCCAGCGCCGTGACGATGCCGAGCTCGGTATTTTCGAGGAAGGCAGCAGCAATCAGGATGCCGTCGACGAAATTGTGGAAGGTATCGCCGACCAGGATCAGCAGGCCGGAACGTCCGTGATCGTGGGCCGGGGCATGGGCGTCGTGCGCCTCGCAGTGATCGTGGTGGCAGTGCCGCCAAAGGACCAGTTTTTCCAGAACGAAGAAGACCATGATGCCGAACAGGACGGTTGCTGCCATGCGATGCGGATCGCCATGTTCCAGCGCGTGCGGGAGGATTTCCAGGAAGGCCGCACCGAGCAGCGCGCCAATTGCGTAGGAAATCAACATATTGACACGATGAGTGCCGACAGAAATGCTCAGGGCGGCAGCGGCGAGGACGCTGAGCGCGCCACCGGCGAGCGATACGGCGATGATCCAGGAAAGAGTGCTCACGGCATTCGCTTCGATGAAAAGCCGCGGATTATACGCTTCGGTTCGCCAGCCAGATCAGCGAAGCCTGGCGACCGGTGACACCGTCGCGCCGGTAGGAGAAGAAGCGATCCGGATCGCTGACAGTGCAAAAACTACCGCCGTAGATGGCGGCCACGCCAGCCCGTTGCAGACGACGACGAGCTAATCCGTAGATATCGGCCAGCCATTTGCCCGGCAGTTTCGGTGCAAAACAGGCGGCCGCCCCGGCATCATCGGCGATGAATGCGGCACGCACCTCCTCGCCGACTTCAAAGCATTGCGGACCGATGGCCGGCCCCAGCCAGGCGAGCAGCTGGTCAGCCGGCACGGCCATGCTGGCGATCGTCGCTTCGAGCACTCCGCCAACCAACCCTCGCCAGCCGGCATGGGCGGCGGCGACGACGGTCCCAGCCCGGTCGCAGAAGAGCACCGGCAGGCAGTCGGCGGTCATCACAACGCAAACCACCCCTGGCTGCCTGGAATATGAAGCATCGGCCGTATTCGATTTTGGCCATTTTTCGGCATCGACCGTAGCATTGCCGTGCACCTGCACCAGCCACAGGGGCTCGGCCGGCAAATGGTCGCGCAACGCGGCCCGGTTGGCGGCGACGTTGGCCGGAGAGTCGCCAACATGATCACCGAGATTCAAACTGTTCCATGGTGACGGGCTGCAACCGCCGGAACGCAGCGTCTGCAGTGCGCGCACGTTGGCCGGCGCCGGCCAGTCCGGCACCAGCACGTCAGCCATAGCGCAGGTGATCGAGCAGATCGCGCATGTCTTCCGGCAACGGCACTTCCCACTGCACCTTCAGACCGGTCAGGGGATGGACCAGCCCGAGGCGTGTTGCATGCAGCGCCTGGCGGGGAAATTCGGGCAGTTTTGGATTGTGCTTGCCGTACACCTGATCGCCAACCAGCGGATGATGGATGGCCGCCATGTGCACGCGAATCTGGTGCGTCCGGCCGGTTTCCAGCGAACACTCGACGAAGGTCGTGTAGGTGAAGGCTTCGAGGATGCGGATGTTGGTGATCGCCGGCTTGCCGCCCCGGTTCTCGGGCACGATCGCCATTTTGATGCGCTGCGACGGATGGCGGCCAATCGGTTCGTTGACCGTCCCTTCGTGCTTCATCGCCCCGGCCGCCAGGGCGAGATAGACGCGGCGCACGGTACGCGCCTGCAACTGGCGGACGAGATCGGTCTGCGCCTCCAGCGTCTTGGCGACAACCAGCAGGCCACTGGTGTCCTTGTCCAGCCGATGGACGATACCGGCCCGCGGCACTGCCTCGATGCCGGGCACGTGATGGAGCAGCGCATTCATCAGCGTGCCCGTCCAGTTGCCGCTACCGGGATGGACAACCAGTCCGGCCGGCTTGTTGATGACGAGCAGCGTTTCGTCTTCGTAGACAACGTCGAGCGGGATATCTTCCGGCAACTCGGCGTGCTGGCGCGCATCTTCCGGCTCGGCAACGAGCAGCGTATCGCCACCCATCACCTTGCGCTTCGGTTCTGTTTCCTGCTTGCCATCAACCTGTACACAGCCGTCGCGCACCCAGCCTTGCAGGCGGTTGCGGGAATGCTCGGGCAGCAGTTCGGCCAGCACCTGGTCGAGTCGACGGCCGGTGCAAGCTTCGGGAACGGTCAGGCGGACCGGTTCAGTTCGGCTATAATCGCCGGCATCTTCAATAGGATCATCGTTCATGATGCGAAGTTTACCCGCATTCCGGTCATTCCCTGCCCTGTTCCGTCTGCTGGCCGCAGTTTTCGTTGCCGCGTTCATTGCCGGTTGCGGCAGCGTCACCGACCCGACGGACCTGACCATCGGCTGGTCAGCCGGGAAGCTCTACAGCGAAGCCAAGGATGCCCAGGCCGACGGTACCTGGGACAAGGCTGCGAAATATCTGGAAAAACTGGAGTCCCGCTATCCCTACGGCCGTTACGCCCAGCAGGCCCAGCTCGAACTGGGTTACGTTTACTGGAAGGCCGGCGAGCCGGGTTCGGCCCTTGCCGCCTGCGACCGCTTCATCAAGCTGCACCCCAGCCACCCGACAGTCGATTACGTCTATTACCTGAAGGGCCTGATCAACTTCAACGAAGACTTGGGCTACGTCGCGTACTTCAGCACCCAGGATCCGACCGAGCGCGACCCCAAGGCAGCCCGCGAAGCCTTCGACACTTTCCGCGAACTGGTCACCCGTTTCCCGAACAGCAAATACACGCCCGATGCCCGGCAGCGGATGACCTATCTGGTCCACGCCCTGGCTTCGCTGGAAGTCCACGTCGCCCGCTACTACCTCAAGCGCGGCGCGTACGTTGCCGCCGCTAACCGCGCCCAGTTCGCGATCAAGACTTATCCGAACGCCCCGGTCATCGAGGATGCGCTGTACATCCTGATCACGGCCTACGACAAACTGGGCATGACCGACCTGCGCGACGACACCGAGCGCGTGATGAAGAAGAACTATCCGGAGAGCCGCCTCTATGCGGAAGGACTGGAGCGCAAGAAGGCCTGGTGGCAACTCTGGTAACCAAGCCTTGCCTGAATGCAAAAAATGCCCACTTCGGTGGGCATTTTCTTTTTCTGAGTGCCTTCAGGACCCCTGCTTGATGGCGAGAATGGCCTGATTGCGCAGGGTGCGCAGCAATTGCAACTCCTTGTCGGGAATCGAAATGCCGCCCGGCTCGTCGCGGTCGGCATAGATCAGCGCAATCGGATTGCCCTTGATGTTCAAGGGAAACAGCACGAAGGAATGCGCCGGCACCGCCCTGCGATACCAATCGGGAATCCGGCCGGCGATCTTCGGATCGTCAATGTCGGTAATCAGCAGGTCGACGCCCTTGGAGGTCGCCGCATGAAAGATGTCCGGCGTGAAGCTGAGCGGAAACCGAAAGCCCTTCGCAATGTCGTTGGCATCGGGCCCAAAACCGAACCGCCCCTGCATGACGCCGGCCTTGGCATCGCGGATGCACAGCACCACGCGCTTGAAGCCCATCGCGCGATACATCGTCTCGAGAATGATGCGCAGAATGTCGTTCAGCTTGAAGCCCTCGACCAGCGTATTGCTGATGTCCTGGATTCCGGCGGTCAGGATGTCCTGCGCGTCGACCTGCTCTCCGGCAGCATCAGGCCCATCACCGTTTCCTGAAGGACCATCATCGCCGAGCACGGTCACATCGACGAAATCCGCGCTGTGTTCAGCATCGACCGCCCCACTCTCGGCACCGCCGTTCCTGGCGAACAGACGCATCTGCTTGCCAAAGGTCGTCTGCTGCACATTGAGATGGATGACCCGGGCGAAATCCGCCACTTCCTCAACTGCCCGCTGCACGGTCTGCTGGAATTCCTTCTGGTCGAGCGACACTGCGTCAGCAAAACGGGCCATGGCTTTCTTCAATTCGCGGTCACGGACCTCGGGCGTCGCCTGGGCAATCACATCGCACAATTCGTTGGCAAAGCCGGACAGCACGCGCAGCCTATCTTCCTGCTGCGCCGGTTTCCTGACCGGCCCGGCCGGCAGTTTACGCAGCGTACTGACGATCAGCGGCGGGAAGCCCCACTGGCGTGCAATGGCAATGCCCAACTCTTCGAAGGAGATGCCCAGCACCTGCAGGGCGGCCGCTTCTTCGCCGCACGCTTTCTGGGCCATGACCAAGCGGATTTCGTCCGACTCTTCCGGAAAATAGTATTGCGACAGCAGGCGACCCAGGCTGTGGAACAGCGAGCAGATGAAGGACTGTTCCAGTTCCCGCATCTTCGCCGTAGCGCCGATATCCTTGGCCAGCACGCCAGCCAGGTTGGCGCGCAGGAAGTCCTCCTTCAACTGGTTGGCGTTGCCCTTGTTCTGCAGGTGCTCAAAGAGCAGCACGGTAATCGCGATATTGCGCACCGCCTCGAAGCCGAGAACGATGACCGCGCGCGACACCGTGCTGATCGACCCGCCGCCGGCTGGCCGGTAGTAAGCGGAATTGACGAGGCGAAGCAGCTTGTTGGTCAGCGCAAAATCTTTGAGGATGGTGTTGGAGAGCTTCTCGATGCTCTCCGTCTCGCTGTTGGCAATCTTGTTGATCGCGCTGACCGACTCGGAGAGTGCGGGAAAATCGCTCTTGTGGCGCATCCGCCGCAACAGGAATTCGAGCGTTGCCTGCCGGCCGCTGCCGGTCACCGGTGCTTCTTCCGGTTCCAGGAAATTGTCCAGCGCCTCGGCGAACTGCGCCGCGGTCTGGAAACGCAGCGCCGGATCGCGGGCCACGGCTTTTTGCAAAATTGCCCCCAAATTGCCATCGACCGTAGCATTCTCGGGCAACACCAGATCTTCATCGGCGACGCGCTGCATGATGGCCTTGATATCGTTGCCGACGAAGGCCCGCTGGCCGGTCAGCATCTCGAACAGGATCACGCCGCCTGCGAATACGTCGGAACGCTCACCCGCCTCGCGGCGCAGCACATACTCCGGCGCCATGTAGGCCGGCGTCCCGTTGATCCGCTCCATGCCGTCGGGCGTGCCGTCGACCCGCGCGGCGATGCCGAAGTCCATGACCCGCGGTGTGCCGTTGTCGTCGAGCAGGATGTTCGAGGGTTTCAAGTCGCGGTGGATGATCCCCTGGGCGTGGGCATGGGCGATGGCATCAAGGATGGGACGCAGGATCGCGATTGCCTTGACCGGCTGTAATGCCCCGCTTTGCTGCAGGAATTCCGCCAGGTTCTTGCCCGGTACGTATTCGAAGACCAGATAAAGGTCACCGCCCTGCTCGCCGGCATCGAAGATCGGCACGATGTTCGGATGACGCATTTTGCCGACCGTCCGCGCCTCGCCGAGCAGGACGCGATTCTGCGCTGGATCGGGGTGGGCGAAGTGCATCGTCTTGATGGCGACTTCCCGCTGCAGTTGCGGGTCGAAACCGAGATAGACGACGCTCTGCGCTCCGCGCCCCAGTTCCCCCCGAACTTCAAAACGACCGATGTAGCGCGCCATTATTCCGTTTCTTCGACCCAGACCAGATGCGGCACACCATCCGGGCCACCGCAGACCACTGCATTTTGCCCGTAATCCAAGGCCAGTGCACAGGCATCTTCCGGCGCCAGATCGGGTACGAAGCAGCTTTCCTCGAGCGGCCAGTCACCGTCATCCGGCACGTTCTGACCGGCATAGGGTTCATAGTTGCCTTCGATCAGGTCGCATTCCAGCTGCGCCTGACGCTCGGCGTTGATCGCCTCGGCAGTCGGCTGCGAACCGGGATTGTGTGCGGTGATGATCGCAAAGGCATCACAACCGGCCGCTTCCAGCCAGCAGCGCAGAGCCTCGCAGGGCTCGTCCAGCCTCAGTTCACAGATGCCACCGGGCAGGAATACCCGGTAAGTCGTTGCCCGGTAGGCGTTTTCCAGTTCACTCGTCTTCGCCATCGAAATCCGCCACCCCGATCAATTGTTCTGACTCCGCCACCGGCAGCGCCTCGACCTCCTTCAGCTTGCGCGACAGCTGGCGCGTCCGCGTTTCCGCCTTGGCAATGCTGTTGCTCGCCTCCTCCAGCTTCTTGCGGGTATGCGCCAGCGCCTCGCCGAACTTGCCGAACTCGGTCTTCACAGCGCCGAGCACGGCCCAGACTTCAGCCGAGCGTTGCTCGATGGCCAAGGTACGGAAACCCATCTGCAGGCTGTTGAGCAGCGCCGCCAGCGTCGTCGGCCCGGCAATGCTGACCCGGAAATCGCGCTGCAGCGTTTCGGCCAGCCCCGGCCGGCGCAAGGCCTCGGCGTACAGACCTTCGAGCGGCAGGTAGAGCATGGCGAAATCGGTGGTGTGCGGCGGCGCGACGTATTTCTCGTGAATGCTCTTCGCCTCGTTCTTCAGGCGCGTTTCGATGGCCCGCGACGCCTCCTCGACAGCAGCAGGATCGGCCCGCTCCTGGGCGTCGAGCAGGCGCTGGTAGTCCTCGATCGGATACTTGGCGTCGATCGGCAGCCAGACCACGGCGCCGTCGTCCTTGCCCGGCAGACGAATGGCGAAATCAACCCGCTCGTTGCTGCCCGGCCGCGTCGCCACGTTGGATGCAAACTGGTCGGCCGTCAGCAACTGCTCGAGCAGCGCCGACAGCTGGACTTCGCCCCAGGTGCCGCGGGTTTTCACATTGGTCAGCACCCGCTTCAGGTCGCCAACGCCTGCGGCCAGCGTCTGCATTTCACCAAGGCCGCGATGGACCTGCTCCAGCCGGTCGCTAACCAGTTTGAACGATTCGCCCAGACGCTGCTCCAGCGTCGCATGCAGCTTCTCGTCAACCGTCCGCCGCATCTCTTCGAGCTTGGCGGCGTTGTCGGCCTGGATGGCGGTCAGGCGCCCCTCGACAGTCAGTTTCAGCCGTTCGAAACGCTCGTCGAGGCCGAGCGAAAAACGGTTCAGCTCGCTGGCGAAGGCTTCCAGCCGTTCGGCCTGCAGGGTGCCGAACTGGCCGACCTGGGTCGTCACCGCCTGGCTTAGCAGGTTAGACGACTGCGCCCGCTCCTCGCGGTCGCGAAAAGCCTCCTCGGCGTCCTCGCGGCGACCGCGCGCCAGCTCCTCGCGCAGTTCGCGCTCCAGGCGCATCAATCCCTTTTCCTGCGCCTCCTGCAACGCCCGGAAACGTTCGTCGTCCTCCGCTCTGCGGTTGCCGCGCATCAGCACGGCCACCTGCAACAGGATGACCACCACCACGCCAGCCAATACGGCCAGCCCCATCGTTTCGCTCATCGGGAGTTACCTTAAAGAAAAATCGGCACGGCTGCCCTTGGCCTTGCCTTCAGCCTTCTCTTCCGCCTCGACCTTGGGCGGCAGCAGGAAGACGCGCTCCGGCGGCACCTTGCCCTGATCGACCAGCCAGGCCTGCACCGCCTCGGCGCGACGCGTCGCCAACGCCTTGAGATCGTCGTCGCTCGCCGGGAAATTCGTCAGCATCAGCTTTTCCATTTCCTCGACCGGCAGATCCTTCTGCATACCGATCATGTTCCGTGGTTTTGGGAACTTGGCTTCCTTGTAGGCCCGCGTCAGGTAGAGTTTGGACTCCTCCGGCGATATCTCGATGTCGTCCAGCGACTTGCCTTCGCCAGCCTTCTTCAGATCCTTCAGCTTCTCGGCCTTCATGGCGCGTTCGATGGCGGCGCGCTTGACGCCTTCCTTGTCGGCTTCCGCATCGGCACGGCCGGTGATCTCCAGCTTCAGCGAATTGCGCTCGGCCAGCGCCTTGGACAGCGATTCCAGTTTCTTGGTAGCCGCTTCGTTGATCGCCGCATACCCGGCGACAAATTCGACGTTGGACAGCTCGTCACCACCGCCGAACATTGAACCGAGCAGCGCGAACGGCGAAGTCACCGCCTTGACGAACAGGTTGACGATGATCTTGATGACCAGCCCACCGATCGAGAACTGCGGATCATCGAGCGAACCGGAAATCGGCAGGTTGAGGTCAATCTCTCCGCGGTTGTTCTTGAGCAGCGAAATGGCCAGATTGACCGGCAGTTTGGTGGCATCGGGACTATCGATCTTCTCGCCGAAGGTGAATTGGTCGATGAATAGCCGGTTCTCAGCAGCCAGCTGGTTGTTCTCCAATTTGTAGGCCACATTCAGCGACAGCTTGCCCTTCTCGATCGCGTAGCCGGCGTACTTACCGGAATACGGCGAGAAGCCCACGAGGTCGACACCGGTGATGTCGGCCTTGAGATCAAGGTAGGACTTGGCAGCCAGCGGGTTCAGTTTGGCCAGGATCTGGACCGGCGCGGAATTGGCATATTTTCCGCGGATTTCCATATCGGCTACGGTATCTGCCACCGACGACAGGCCGGTGACCCGCCCGCCGAGCTTGGTCAAATTGACCGTGTAGTTGGGCTGGACAAAGAAATCCGAGAAATTGACCGTACCGTTCTGCAACGTGATCTTGGCAATCTTGATCGGCACTGGCGCCTTGGCCGGCGATGCATCCTTCCCGGCCGGCTTTGCATCAGCCACCTTGGTCTCGGCAGGCAATACTTCGGCCTGCTTGGGCTCTGCATTGACCGGCACGGCCTCGCCTGCCGGCTTCTTGACGATGTCGGCCACGTTCAAGCGGCCTTCCTTGTTCAGGATAAGACGGGAGTAGAAATCGGTCAGCGCGATCTCGCCGATATTGACGGCCAGCGGTTCAAGACGGAAATCGACCCCCCCGAAATAGAGCGATTTCCACTTGAGAAAATCGGCGCTGTTCAGCTTGTCGAGCACCACCAGATCGCCCAGCGTGAACGACCCCTTGTAACCCGCCTTGAGGCCCACCGTATCGAGTTTGGCTGTTGCTTCACCCTTGTTCGAGACGAGGCCGCGGGTCAGTGAAACATTGAGAAACTGGCCAAAATACGGCTCCAGCGGCAGGAGCGGGATTGATACCGTATCGACTTTGACAGCCACGTCGAGCGGATAGATCTGGAGGCTGCCATCGACATTCAGGCTTCCCTTCTTGTTGATCCTGGTCTTGAGCGCAATCGTGCCTTTCTTGTTGGGCTCGTTGGTCAAGCCCTGGGCGAGCAGATTAAAGCCTTCAATCTCTTGAACCGCGGCCGGTTGCGTGGATTGATCCTCGAAGCGGAAACCGAGGTCGTCGATACTCAGCTTGCCTACCTTGCCAACCCATTCCTGCGTACCCGCGGCATCAGCAGCCGCCTTGGCCTTTCTATCAGCCCGCGCGTTCGTTGCCCGGACGGTACGCAGGACCGGCGAGCTGACCCATTCGATCTTGCCCTCCTTGTTGCGCAGCATGCGGGCTCGTGTGCCGCTATTGACCACTTCGGCAATCTCGACGCGATGCGCCGGCAAGTCGACGCTGATCCCCTTGAAGGCCATTCGGTCAACGCGGAAACGTTCGCCGAGATCGACCTGATAGCTCACTTCGCCGATCACGATGGGCTCGACCAGCGCGCTGTCGACCTTGCCGACACTCACCTGAAGATTGCGCACCTGGCCATCCACCGGCTGCGGACCGGAGTCATCCTTCCAGCGAATCAAGCCGTTGGTCAGCGCAAACTCACCGAGCGACCAGGTGAACGAATTGCCAGGCGCCGTCTTCGATGCCGGCGTTTCGGAAGCTGGTTTACCCAGCTTTTCGGCAACGCGCAGGACATTGAATTCCCCCTGGCGATTGACAGCGAGAGAGATATCGAGCCCATCCAGAGCGACCCGCTTGATGGCGACCTTGCGATTTACTGGGTCGGCATTCTCCAGTTCGACATCGAGGCGCTTCCAGCCCGCGAGCGCCTGACCATCGCTTTCGCTCACTGCCAGTCCGGACACATGGGCCGCTCCGACCACTGACACCGAATACACCTGATCTGAAACTTCCTTGAACACGGCTTTCATTTCGGTATCCAGGGTACCGGCAGCCAGTTGCAAAGGTAGCGAATCCGGCACATAGGGTTGCAGGCTGCCGAGATTGAAGCGATCGAGATCGAGACTCAACTGACTTTCATGAGTCTCGGAAAAGGGCTTGCTGTCGCCCTTGAGAACGAGCGGCGAACCATTAATGCTGGCGGAAAACGACGGCTGGACGACGATATGGGCGTGATACGGCAGACTGGAGACGAAAGGCAACGCAAGATTGATGTCGCTGATGGTGTGCACCTGCCCCTCGGGCTTGTCGTCGAAAACGATCTTGCCGTTGACCAGCTCGATGTTGTTCACAGAAAAACGCGGCGTTTCCTTCTCCGGCTCATCCTTGGGCTTCATCCATTCGTCGAGCAGATCGGAAATGTCGTAGCGCCCGTCGGCGACGCGACTGACCGCAAGTCGCGGCCCATGCAAGCGAACTTCGTCCACAACGACTGCCAACTTGAAAATTGAAGCAGACGACAGGTTGACGAACAACTCATCGAAGCCAACGACCTCCTTGCCCTCGTCGCCCTTGACCGTGAAACCACTGATCCTGGCAGTCAGTCCGTAGGGATTGATATCGATGCCATCGATGCTGACTTGACGATGCAACTCAGCCGAGAGTTGCGTCTGCAAAATGGATTTGAGTAGGGGTGGCGCAGCAAAAAAGCCAAAAAGGCCAAAAAACACCAAAATTCCACCCAGCCACTTGCCGATTTTGACGCTGCGAGGGGATTTCAGCGCCGCAGAAAGGCGTGACATTGTTACTGGATTACTTGCCATCTGCTCTGCCATGATATTCTGCCCTGATTGCTATACATCGGTTAAATTTAGCACACTGGCACCACACCAAACTCACCAAAAAATATATGAAATGGATCATTGAAGACATTTCCCGGGCCATAGAACAGCTCAAGCTCTGGCAAACCTGGCTGGTTCTAGGGATTCTCGCGCTATTTGCCGGGCTGGCTTACCTGGTCGGCGGCTACGCCTTCCGGACCGATGCCGTCCTGATATTCCTCCATCGCACGGTCGGCTCATGCCGAGAACTTAACAACGGGTCGATTATCTTCATGTTCTGCGGAATGATCTTCTTTATGTTCACCGCTGTATTGACCCTGGGCGAACTGCAACGCTTTTTTGATTTCCAGCAGCGCACGGCCTATCACCAGGCCAGACAGGCCCTGCGCTGGGGCATTTTCTGGGGATGCGCAGCCGTTGTGATTGCCATGACTGCGCTGGTATTCTTCAATCAATATTGCCGTTAGACTGCACCGACCGCTCCCCGTCTGCCACCATGAAAATCCTCGTCGTTGAAGACAGCCGCTCCAGTCTTGCAGTGCTGCTCCAGTATGTGAAGCACTTCGGCGCAACGGCCATTTCAGCCGAGAACGGTGCGAGCGCCCTTGACGCCTTTTCGCGCGAGCGGCCCGATCTGGTGCTACTCGACGTCGTCCTGCCGGACATCAGCGGCTTCGAAGTCGCGCAGAAAATCCGCGCCCTGGAAATACCTGGCGACTGGACACCAATCATTTTCCTGTCTTCGCTCGGCGAAGATGTGAACATTGAGCAAGGCATTGCCGCCGGCGGCGACGACTATCTGGCCAAGCCGGTCAGCGAAATCGTGCTCGGCGCCAAAATTCGCGCCATGCAACGCATTGTGCTGATGCGCGCCTCGCTGCTGGCCCTAACCCGCAAGCTCGATGCCGCCAATCAGGAGCTGAAGCGCATTTCGTCCCTGGACGGTCTGACCGGCGTGGCCAACAGGCGTTATTTCGACGAGACCATCTCCGTCGAGTGGCGCCGTGCCCGCCGCCATTCGAACAGCCTTGCCGTGCTGATGTGCGACGTCGATTTCTTCAAGCTTTACAACGACACCTACGGGCACCTGGCGGGCGATGAGTGCCTGCGCAAGATCGCGACAACGATCCGCCAGAACACCGAACGTCCCTCGGACCTCGTCGCCCGCTACGGCGGCGAGGAGTTTGCCGTCGTGCTGCCCGAAACGACGATCGGCGGTGCGCTGATGGTCGCCGAGAAAATCCGTCATGCCATCCACGAACTGAACATCCCGCATGCCTCGGCACCCGGTGAGCAGGTCACGATCAGCATCGGCATTGCCTCCGCCGCTCCCGGTTTCGACAATCCGCCGGACGACCTGATCCATGCTGCCGACCAGGCGCTTTATCGCGCCAAAGAGGAAGGCCGGGATCGTGTCTGTCGCGCCGACGCTGCTTAACTTCTAACGAACATGAGCAAAAGACGCCTTTCCGTCATCATCGCCGACGACAATGACATGATGCGCAGCATCCTGCGCGGCATGCTGCGCGGCGAGGAATACGACGTCGTCGGCGAAGCCCGCAACGGGCTGTCTGCCGTCGAGATGGTCGAGCGACTGAAGCCCGACATCGTCTGCATGGACGTCATCATGCCGGAGAAGAACGGCATCGAGGCGCTCGGCGAAATCAAGGCCAAGCTGCCCGAGACCGAAGTCATCATGGTGACCAGCAACTCCGATCCCGGTACTGTCCAGGAATCGATCCAGAACGGCGCCAGCGGCTTCATCATCAAGCCCTTCAACGCCGCCCGCGTGCTCGACACACTGGAAAAGGTCGGTGGACGGATACTCCAGCGCAAGCCATCGGCGAGCTAGCTAGAAGCTGTTCCGCCACTCGCGGATCGTTTTGAAAATTGCCGTTTTTTTGCTGCCGACCGTAGCATTCTGCCGTTGCGCCGCTGCAATCACCGCCGGCACCGTGCAGCGCAGGAAGGGATTGGTCGCTTTCTCCTCGCCTAACATGGACGGCACGCTGGGCAGGCCGGCAGCCCGCAGCGCGGCCACTCGGGCGACCCGCTGTTGCAGCACTGGATTGTCCGGCTCGACGGCCAGCGCGAAACGCAGATTCATCTCGGTATATTCGTGCGCGCAGTAGATCAGGGTATCGTCGGGCAAGGCGGCGATGGCATCCAGCGATGCCGACATCTGTTCCGGCGTCCCTTCGAACAGCCGGCCGCAACCAGCCCCGAACAGCGTATCGCCACAGAACAGCACGCCCGGCGCAGAGTAGGCAAGGTGCCCCAGCGTGTGACCGGGAACGGCCAGCACGTCCACCGGCGCGCCGAGAATCTCCAGGCGCTCGCCACCGCTCAGGGGGTCGGTGCAGCCTGTGATAGACTCATTGCCCGGTGCATAGACCACCACCGGCCAGCGCGCTTTCAACTCGGCGATACCGCCCTGATGGTCGGCATGGTGGTGTGTGATCAGGATGCCTTCCAGCGTCAGCCCTTCGGCTTCAAGGCGCGCCAGCACGGGCGCGGCATCGCCAGGATCGACGACGAAGGCGCGCTTGCCCCGGGTCAGCAGCCAGATGTAATTGTCCTTGAATGCGGGAATGAACGACACGTCAAACATGCCGGAACTATCGAGCGACACGCCCCGGATGTCAATTCCCGGACTGGAGGCGTGGCTGACCTCGGCCCCCGGCCGCTACGTGCTTGACTGGGAGCAGCGACAGCTCGATGCCGTGGTCGCCGACATCTTCGGCTTCAACGCCTTGCAGATCGGCCTGCCGCAGGGTGACTTCCTCCGCGCCAATCGCATTCCACTGCGCCAGAAGGCGGGGTGCCAGGGGATCGTCGACGTCCTCTGCGACCCCACCGCCCTGCCCTTCGCCTCGAACAGCACCGACCTTGTCGTGCTACCGCACGTTCTCGAATTCAGCGACGAACCGCATCAGATCCTGCGCGAAGTCGAACGCATCCTAATTCCGGAAGGCCAGGTCATTGTCGTCGGCTTCAATCCGCTGTCGCTGTGGGGTATGAAACGCAAGCTCGACCGTAGCGGCGAATTCCCGTGGAACGGCAGCTATCTGTCACTGAACCGCCTGAAGGACTGGCTGCAACTGCTCGGCTTCGAGGTCGACCGCGGCAAGCTGGGCTGCTACGTGCCGCCCGTCGACCAATTGAAATGGCTGCAGAACTGGCGCTTCATTGAAAACGCCAGTCACCGCTGGTGGCATTTCTCCGGCGGCGTCTATGTCCTGCGCGCCATCAAGCGCACACACGGCATGCGCCTGATCACCCCCAAATGGAAAACCCAGGGAGTGCGCGCCAAGGCGCTGCGCCCCATCGCACAAAAGGAAGGCCAATGGCCACAGAAGAAACCGTAGAAATCTTTACCGATGGCGCCTGCAAGGGCAACCCCGGCCCCGGCGGCTGGGGCGCCATCCTGCGCCTCGGCCCGCACGAGAAGGAATTGTGGGGCGGCGAGAAGGAAACGACCAACAATCGCATGGAGCTGACCGCCGCCATCCGCGCCATCGAAGCCATGAAGCGCCCGGTCGCCGGAAAGATCTACACCGACTCGCAATACGTCCTGAAGGGCATCAACGAGTGGATCCACGGCTGGAAGAAAAACGGCTGGAAAACCGCCGACAAGAAACCGGTCAAGAATGCCGACCTATGGCAACAACTCGAGGCCCAGGTCAAACTGCACAAGCTGGAATGGGTCTGGGTGAAGGGCCACGCCGGCCACCCGGAAAACGAACGCGCCGACGCTCTGGCCAATCGCGGTATTGAAGAGCTAGTGGTTAGACGCTAGTCATTTGTTACTAGCACAAAACCAGCTAACAACTCCCCTACTAACGACTAGCGACCAAAAAATGAGACAGATCGTCCTCGACACCGAAACCACCGGCCTCGACCCGCGCTCGGGCCACCGCATCATCGAAGTGGCCTGCATCGAAATGGTCAATCGCCGCCTGACAGGCCACCACCTGCACAAGTACGTCAATCCGGAGCGCGAGATCGACGAAGGCGCCCAGGCGGTACACGGCATCAGCCTCGAATTCCTGGCCGACAAGCCGAAGTTCGCCGACATCGCCGACGAGTTCCTGGAATTCATCAACGGCGCCGAGCTGATCATCCACAACGCGCCGTTCGACATCGGCTTCCTCAATGCCGAGCTCGACCGCCTCGGCCGCGTGCCTGTCGGCACCATCTGCAACGGCGTCATCGACACCCTGCGCATGGCCAAAGACCTGCACCCCGGCAAGCGCAACAGCCTCGACGCGCTGTGCGAACGCTACGAGATCGACAACTCCAGCCGCACGCTGCACGGCGCCCTGCTCGACACCGAGCTGCTGGCCGAGGTCTTCCTGGCCATGACCCGCGGCCAGAACAGCCTGATGATCGAACCCGACGCCGCACCGCGCCCGAACATCGGCGCTGACGGCCAAGTCCGCCAGCGCAAGCCGCTGGTCGTCCGCCACGCTTCGGCCGAGGAGCTGGCCGAACACGAGCGCGTGCTGAAAGCCATCGACAAGGAGTCGAAAGGCGCCTGCCTCTGGCTGCCCAAGCCCGAAGCCGAAGCGATCTGAGCGAATGGTTCCCGTCTCGCTGCTCATCTGGATCGCGCTGGAAGTCAGCGGCTATCTCTACATCGGCCGCCATTTCATGCATCTCGACTGGCCGCTGGCCATCGTCGGCGCCATCAACTGCGTGCTCGGCCTGCGTTTCTGGATGAACGCAGTGACCTGGTTCTACGGCATCAAATACGCCTCGCCGGCACCGCCGCTCGGCTGGGCCAAACGACTGCGCATCATGGCCGTCGAATATGCCGTCTTCTTGCTCAACTTCCTGCTCGTGCTGCCCTTCGAACGGTTATGGATGCCTGCCGACCGCCTGCGGCGCGAAGCGCGGCCGCGCCCCGTCGTGCTCGTCCACGGCTACGGCGTCAGCCGAGGCATCTGGTGGCTGCTCCGCCGGCGGCTGGAAGCGGCGGGACACACGGTCGCCACGGTAAGCCTGGTGCCGCCCTACACCAGCCTCGGCAAGCTGGTGCCGCAATTGAATCAGCGCATCGAAGAAGTCTGCGCCGTTACCGGCAGCAAGCAGGTAACGCTGATCGCGCACAGCATGGGCGGCCTGATCTGCCGCTCCTACCTGGCCCGCCATGGCGTTGAACGCATCGACCGCTTGGTGACGCTGGCCACCCCGCATCAGGGAACGGCATTGGCCCGCATCGGCATCGGCCAGAACGCCCGCGAAATGGAGCCGGGCTCGCTGTGGCTGACCGACATGGCGGCCGAGCCGTTGAAGATTCCGGTGATCAGCCTGCGCAACCCCTACGACAACTACGCCATGCCACAGGACAACCAGCGCCTGCCCGGCGCCACGGACATCGAATTGCCGGCCACCGGCCATCTCGCCATGCTTTATGATTCCCGCATTGCCGACCGGCTGCTTGACCAGTTGAAACAAAGACGACCATGAACATTCCCGCCGCCACTCGCGCCCAGGCCCAGGACCTGCTCGACTTCATCGACGCCAGCCCCAGCCCGTGGCATGCCGTCGCCACCTGCGAAGCCCGCCTGCAGGCGGCCGGTTTTTGCCGCCTGGAAGAGGCCGACCGTTGGCTTTTGGCCGCCGGCGGCCGCTATTACGTCGTGCGCGGCGGTTCGTCGATCATTGCCTTCATCGTCGGCAGCCAGCCGCCCGCCGAGGCCGGCCTGCGCCTGATCGGCGCCCATACCGATTCGCCCGGCCTGCGCCTCAAACCGAAACCGGCCGAGGACGCCGCCGGCATGGTCCGCCTCGGCGTCGAGGTTTATGGCGGCCCGATCCTCACCACCTTCGCCGACCGCGACCTGTCGCTGGCCGGGCGCGTCAATGTCCGAGTTCCTGGCGGTTTCGAGACCCGGCTGGTGCGCTTCGCCGACCCGCTGCTGCGCCTGCCCAACTTGGCCATCCACATGAACCGCGAGGTCAACGAGAGCGGCCTGAAATTCAACAAGCAGACCGAACTGCCGCTGCTGCTCGGCGTTTCCGAAGACGGCACCAAGGCAGAAGCGCGTTTCCGCCAGCCAATCGCCAAACTGCTCGGCGTCGAACCGGAGGCCCTGCTGACCTGGGAACTGAACGCCTACGACACGCAAAAAGGGTCGTTCTGGGGCGTCGACGGCGAATTCATTGCCAACAGCCAGCTCGACAACCTGGCCTCCTGCCATGCCGCGTTGAGCGCGCTGCTCGCCGTAAAGGAACCTGAGGCAACCTGCCTGTGCGCCTTCTTCGACCACGAGGAAGTCGGCAGCGAAAGCGCTACCGGCGCTGGCGGCAGCTTCGTCCAGGACGTCATCGCCCGTCTGGCCGCCGGTGCAGGTCTGGACGGCGAAGACCAGCGACGGATGCTGGCGCGGAGTTTCTTCATCAGCGCCGACATGGCCCACGGCTGGCACCCGAATTTCCCGGCGGCCTATGAGCCCTGCCACCATGCGCTGGTCAATGCCGGCCCGGTGATCAAGAGCAACGCCAACCACCGCTACAGCACCAGCGCCGAAACGGCAGCCCGTTTCATGGCGCTCTGCGACAGGGCCGGCGTGCCCTGCCAGCAGTATGCGCACCGCACCGACCTCGGCTGCGGCAGCACCATCGGCCCCATCGTCGCCGCCCGGCTGGGCATCCCGGCGGTCGATGTCGGCTCGCCGATGTGGGCCATGCACAGCATCCGTGAAAGCGCCGGCGTGCTCGACCATGCCTACATGATTGCCGCCCTGAGCGCCGCCTTCGATGGTTGAATTCCTCTCCGACCCGGCCGCCTTCGCCGCCGGTTCGGCGGGGCTGGGCTGGTTGTCGCGTAAACCGCTGCGCCAGCCCGGCAGCCACGGCTTCTACCGCTTCTTCGCCTGGGAGGCGATTCTCGGCCTGGTCGTGCTGAATCGCCAGGAATGGGGGGCTTTTCCGGACTCGGCGCACCAGATGGCGGGGGGAATCCTGCTGGCGCTCAGCGTGATTCTGGCGCTCACCGGCTTGCTGACGCTGCGCGTCCTCGGCAAGCCGGACACGCGGCGCGGCGAAGGCTCCTTCTACGAGTTCGAAAAGACCACACAACTGGTCACCGGCGGCATCTTCAGCTACATCCGCCACCCAATGTACACCTCGCTGCTGGCGCTGGCCTGGGGCGCATGGCTGCAGGATCCGGGCCTGTTGGGTGCACTGCTCGCCGGCCTGGCCACGATCTTCCTGTGGGTGACCGCGCGGACCGACGAGCGGGAATGCCTGGCCTATTTCGGCCCGGCCTACGCCGACTACATGCGGCGCACCAGGCGCTTCATTCCCTTCCTACTCTGACGGCTGTTTCGTTCCCATCATTTCGTTGCAGGTAGCCCGGCCGAAGGTTTCGGCCTTCTTCGGGCTGGAAATCTGCGGTTCCTCGTAGATGCGCTTGATGATGTGATTGGTGATGCGCGCACCGTCGCTGCCGTCTTCATCGAACAGCTTCATCGGCCGGCCGCGGTCACGGTTGTAAAAAGCCTGCAGCGCGTGATCGCGAACGCGTTCGCAGAAGCGGATTTTCTGGGCGTCGGGCATGCTGTCGTCGATCTGACCGGCGTGGCCATGCGCCCAGACGCCGGATACGGCGAGCAGACCGATCAGGGTCAGCGTTATACGTTTCATTCCTTGGGCTCCTGGATCGAGGTGAGATAGGCCATGATGTCCTGAATGTCCTGCGCCTTCAGCGCATTCAGCCGGCCGACCGTGCCCTCTTCGTCGTGCGGCCGGTCGCCCTTCAGGTAGAGATCGACCTGACGCAGCAGGTAATTGGTGTATTGGCCGACCAGCATTGGGAACATGCCGCGCCCCTTGCCCGTTTTGCCGTGACACGCGGCACACTGTTTCTGGTAAAGGGCCTCGCCGTTAGTCAGGTCGCCTTCGGCCCGCGGGATGATCATCACCTTGTCAGCCATCAGCAGCTTGGTCAGCGCATCCTCGTTGCCGGTGTAGGTCGGCATTTTGGTATCGAGCACGATGCCGGACAAATAAGCCGCGATGTCCTTGATGTCGTCGTCCGACAGTTCGCGTTCCTGGGTGTAGGGGAACATCGGGATGTTGACCCGCGTCCGCGATCGAAAACTCTTCAGCTGGCTCTCGATGTACTTGGCCTGCTGGCCGGCGATACGCGGGTATTCACCCTTCTTGCCGCCCTGACCGTTGTCGCTGTGGCAGGCTGCGCAGGTGCCGTTGATTTCCTTGCCTTTGTCGAGGTCGGCCGCAAGCGCCGGATAGCAGGCCGCCAGACAGGCAGCAAACATTGAAAAGCGCAGACGACGCAACATGCAGGGTAACTCCGAAGATCGATGCGGCGAATTGTCGCACCTCTCAAGCGACTGAAAATTGACACAAATCACGCATAATTCGTCCCATGGTATCGACCCCGTGCACCACTGAAACCCCCGACCATCTGGCCACCCTGCGCCGACTGGTCGGCGGCCGCTGGGTCGTCCTCGCCATCCTTGCCCAGCTTGTCATGGTCGGCCCCGGCCTGCTCGACATTCCGGTCCCCCAGGTGCCGCTCCTCGGCATTGTCGCCATCGCCGGGCTGTTCAATGGTCTGGCCCAGTGGCGCGTTGCCCGGGCGCGCTCCGCCAGCGCCTGCGAACTGTTCGTCCAGTTGCTGTTCGACATCGGCACGCTGAGTGCCATCGTTTTCTTCAGCGGCGGCGCCGCCAACCCGCTCGTCTCGCTTCTGCTGCCGCCCGTGGCCATCGCTGCACTGACCTTGCCAGCACGCTTTGTCGTCATCGTCGCCGCCGCCGCCATCGCTGCCTATTCGCTGCTGATGTTCCTCTTCGTACCGCTGCCGCTACCGGACGCCACTCGCGCCACCCGTCTGCACCTCGGCGGCATGTGGCTGATCTTCGTCGTTTCCGCCGCGATGATCGGCTGGATCATCGTCCGCATGACCGGCCTGATCCGCCAGCGCGATGCCGAACTGGCGGCGGCCCGCGAACAGGCGCTGCGCGACGAGCGGGTGATGGCCATGGGTACGCTGGCCGCCGGTGCCGCCCACGAACTTGGCACGCCGCTCGGCACGATGGCGCTGCTGGCCGGCGAACTGGCCAACGACAACAGCCTGAGCGAGCCCGTGCGCGAGGACATCGCCCTGCTCCGCCAGCAGATCGGCATCTGCAAGGAAATCATCACCGGCCTGTCGCGTCGGGCCGGCGCCGAGCGGCTGGAAAACGCCCAATTGCTGGCGGCCGACCGCTGGCTGGACAGCCTGCGCCAGCGCTGGCACGCCGCCCGGCCGCAGGCGAGCAGCCGGCTGGTGATCGCCAGCGACGGGCCGGCACCCGAACTGGTCGCCGACCCGCGATTGGAACAAGCCGTGCTCAACCTGTTGAACAACGCCGCCAATGCCACACCGAGCCCGCTGGAAATCCGCCTCGCCTGGTGCACCGACACAGTCTGCATCGACATCCGCGACCGCGGCCCGGGCTTTCCGCCCAACGTCCTCGCCCTCGGCGGACAGACCAGTTTTCCGGCCCATGAGCGCGGTAGCGGGGTCGGTCTGATGCTGACCCGCGCTGCCATCGAACAGCTCGGCGGCACGCTGAGCCTGAGCAATCCCGACGACGGCGGCGCCCTCGCCCGCATCGAACTGCCAAGAAAACAAACATGAGCGAACTGACGCTGATCATCGACGACGACCCGAGTTTCAACGCCATCCTCGTCCGCACGCTGGAACGCCGAGGCCACCCGGCGCGCGGCGCCCACGATGCCGCCTCAGCGCTCGATACCGCCCGCGAGACCCGGGCCGGACGCATCGTCCTCGACCTCAACCTGAACGGCACTTCCGGCCTGGCCCTGATTCCGCAGCTGCTGGCCATCAACCCGGATTGCCGGATCGTCGTGCTGACCGGCTACGCCAGCATTGCCACGGCGGTCGATGCGGTCAAGCTGGGCGCCATCCAGTACCTGGCCAAGCCGGTCGAGATCGAGGCCATCCTGTCCGCCTTCGACGATGACGACAGCCCGGATTTCGACTTGCCCGCCTCGGACGAACCGCTGTCCGTCGACCGCCTCGAATGGGAGCATATCCAGCGGGTTCTCAATGAAAACGACGGCAATATCTCGGCCACCGCCCGCGCCCTGAAAATGCACCGGCGCACATTGCAGCGCAAGCTGTCAAAGCGGCCGGTCAAGACTTGACGACTGTGCCGGCCACCGGGGGCGGCAGCTGAATTGCAACAAGTTGTTTCCAATCGGTCGGGAAAGGCGATTTCCCGACCGATTGGCCGGCCGGACTGCCACCTGTCCCCGTACAATGCTGGCGATGTTTTTTCACCCCAACGCTCCCGCAAGACGCTCGCTGGCCTGGTCGATGGCCGTTTCCGCGCTCGTCCATGCGCTGGTCCTGCTTTTCCCTGACCAGCAGCCGGTAGTTGAAAGCCCACCGCCCCGGCTGCAAGCCCGACTCGCCCCGCGCAATGAAGTGCCGAGTGCGGAGATCAAGGTCCAGCCCGAAGCCAAGGCTGCCCCCCGGCCTGCCAAGACCCCACCGAAGCAGCCGAAGATCCTGACTACCCAATCTCCGTCGCGTGTCGCCGTGGCCCCAGAACGGCAATGGTCGGCGGCCGAAAAGACCGACATGAACCGCTTTCTCGAAGAACTGGACAAAGCGCCGCGACCGACGCTGGCCCAGCGTTCAATGGCGATGGCACGGGAACAGGCGCAGGAAATGGCGCGTCAGGACGAAGCCGGCGCCGCCAGCCTGGAATTGCGGCCGAACGCCGCGCCGCCCGATCCGTTCAGCCTGTCGATGTACGTCGAAGGCCTGCTCAAGCGCCTGAATCGCAGCGCCGCCTTCGTCAGGAATGATCCGCGCAGCAAGGGGGTCAAAACGGCCTCCGTGCAATTCAGGATCAACCCGGATGGCAGCCTGAAATCGTTCGAAGTGTTGAACGAAGCCGATCAGGCCGCGGAAATCGCCTTCATCCGCTCGGTCGTCGAACGGTCGATCCCGTTCGCGCCCTTCCCGGCCGACATCGACAAGTCGGCCCGATCACTGACGATGACCATCTGCATCCGTCCGGCCGGCTCCGGCGGCGGATTCGGCTTCAGCCGGGCGAGCGGCCGACACTGCTGAAAGCGACCGGTAAATTCTGAAAATCGGCATTTTTTTGGGCCGACCGTAGCATTTGGCGACCGGGGGCTCAGGGATTGAGCGCGACGGCGTTGCCCTGGATTCTTCCATCGAAATCCGCACGCGCGTCGTTTCTCCCGGCAACCACGGCGTAGCCGTTGGGCCGCGCTATTGCCTCGATTGCCTGGAGTTTCCTGCGCGTGTCGAGCTCCCGGAATCGCTTCAGCATGGCCTGCGAGGCGAACAACTCACTGTGCTTCAGGCAGAATGCGGACATACCGGGCGTGCTGACCTGCTCGAGATCGATCAACTTGCTGCCAGCGCCCAGACTGATGCTGTGAATGGCGCCCCAGTCCATGCCGCATCGCCCGAGCATGTCGAGCGACTCGCCCAGCCGATAGGCATTGACGACAGGGTGTAGAAAGGCATCGACATCGATCGCGGTCTGGTCGAGAAGGCGATTGTCCCGATTGGCATAGGCACCGGAATATCGTTCCGCTGCCAGAGAGAAATCGAGTTCGCGGATTGTGTCGATGCCTTCGCCAATCGACATGGTCTCTCTGTCCCATAGCGCATGAACCAGCTCGCGCTCCAGGAGCCGATCGAATTCCCCGTAAGGATGATATAGCCACAAAACGATGCTGCCGCCGGGTGCCAGGCATTCGCACAAATTGCGCAAGCCTCTCTCCGGGTCCTGCAGGTGGTGAATGACACCCGTGGAAACAATCAGGTCAAACCTCTCCGCGGGACTCCCGGCCAGGAGATCGGCCTGCCGAAATTCAACGTTCTCAATCTGGTGCCTGGCCGCCAGTTCGCGTGCGACCTTCAATGGCTCAGCGGCCACGTCGATACCGCAGAAGCTCGCCTCGGGAAAGCGTTTCGCGAATCCCAGCAGCCGATGCCCCGTTCCTCACCCCGCGTCCAGTATCTTCCAGCCGGAAAAAGACTGTGCAGCAAAGAGAAATGCTGCCATGTTGGCTGTGTCACTGATCAGGCCATCACCGGCGACCGGGTTCGGATAGGGATATGCGTCGTAGAGTGCCCTGACGCGATTCGTGGATTCTTCGGACATGCCGATTGGCCTCAATGGAATCTTGCGACGTTGCGAGCGGGCGCGATCAGCGCGCCCCCTCGGCCCGTTCGGTCTGCGCTGATCGCCGAAGAATCCGTCGCAGGGATGCGAGGGAAAGGGAATTCAACGAGCCCGTATCAATTCTGAAGCGCTACGCCTAACGAGTCCAGCCCAGGCAAGTTGACGTTGTGGCCCGCGAATTTGCCCAGGCCCCTTGAAATGCCGGCCCATCGGCGCTGAAAACCAGCTTTTTTCGGGGCCGACCGTAGCATTCAGCCAGAATGCAGGGTCAGCCCTAAAAAACAGGCATCTATCAGTGCTTGTGTTCCATGGCCGGCGCCCCTGCCGACATTGGGCGAACCACCTTGGCGTCGACCTTTTTGCTGCTTCCGTCATCGAAGGTCAGCGTGATCGGCACGACATCGCCTTCCTTCATCGGTGCCTTGAGGTCGATTAGCATGACGTGCAGACCGCCCGGCTTGAGTACCGCTTCGCCCTTGGCCTTGATGTCGATGGCCGGCACCGGGCGCATCTTCATGACGCCACCCTCGTTCAGGTGAGTGTGCAGTTCGGTGACCTTGGAGACCGGGTTGTCGGCCTTGAGCACCTTGACGTCCTTGTCGCCGTTGTTCTTGATCACCATGAAGGCGCCGGTTGCCGGAGCGTTGGGCGGTGCCAGGCGGACATAGGGATCCTGCACGGCAACATTGTCGGCGGCGCCGGCGAAAACGCCGGCCGAGAACAGCAGGCTAGCAGCAAACAGGGACAGGTGCTTCATGGTTGATCTCCTTCAGGGTTGTTGCAAATGTTTGCGGATGGCGACGACGACCTGATCGGGCGGCGTGGCATGGGCGATCTTGCCGACCAATTGCCCGTCCGGGGCGATGACGAAAGTATCTGACGAGTGGTCGACAACGTAGCCGCCCCCGGCCGTATCGACCTTCTGTTCGGCATAGAACACGCCGTAGCGCTTGGCGATTTCAGCGATGGCCTCGGCAGTGCCGGTGACGCCGACGATGCCCGGGTGGAAGAACTCGGCGTATTCCTTCAGGCGTTCCGGCGTATCGCGCTTCGGATCGACCGAGACGAAGATCATCGCCACCCTGGCGAGCTCCTCGGGCGTCAGCTGCTTCAGGCCTTCCGCCGTAGCGGCCAGCGACGTCGGGCAAATGTCCGGACAATAGGTGTAGCCGAAATAGACGAGCACCAGTTTGCCGCGATAATCCTTCAAGGACACCGGGCCGGCCGCCGATTGCAGCGTGAAATCTCCACCCGCTGCGATGACTGCCTTGGGAATCGGGCGCTCCGGCAGTTCGGGTTGCCAGAAGAATGCGACGCCGAGCACGACGAGGGCGAGCAAGCCGGCGATTGTCGCCAGAATTCGTTCGGACATCAGTGCTCCCCCGTCCCGAAGCGGTACGGCACCGCGATCCGCTCGTTGCCGGTTTCAATCAGCACTGTCGCCTGCCAGTCCATGTGCCCGGTAATGCACACCGGCAGGGTCACTTCGCCGGAGAATCGGCCATCGCCAGCGGCCAGCAATTGCGGGCGGTTGAGCCCCATGTTCATGTCGATACCGGCGAAATCCACCTCGACCCGCGCCGGGGAAAATCCTCGGGTGGTAACTTCGACGGCAAAGGGTTTGACCAGCGGTATCGGCCGCGTACCCATGCTCAGCTCCACCTGACCGCCATTCGGCAGCTTCACCGCGCAGGCCTGCTGCTGCAGGTTGCACACGGGATCGGGCTGGACGGTCACGTCTGCCTTGGGCAGCAGCATCGGCGACAGCTTGTAGCCGACCACCACAACCAGCGCAATCAGTTCCATGCCAATCAAATCAATCAGGATTTTCTTGTTCACAAGTCGGGATCTAGGCATGGGGCGGCTGGGAAGGCTGCATTTTCGCCGAAGAAGCATTTTCAGATTTAACAAACATCAATTCTTTCACAGACTGCGAGGCATACAGTGTGCGGCAAATTGTCGCAGTGGCATTTTGTCGCAGGCGGCAGTGGGGGAATGGAAGTTCTGACTTCTGGTAATCATGGGAGATATCGAGATGAAAAAATTTGCAGTGAAATCCACCGCGCTGCTGCTGGCCGCAGGTTTTGCCGCCACGGCGTGGTCCGCCGAATCGCTGCAGGACGTGATGAAGCGTCGCGGTCTCAGCCAGCAGGATCTGCTGGCCGCGTCCAAGACCTACGTCCCGACCGGCAAGCGCGACGAATTCGTCGTCTTCAGCTCTGGCGGCCAGTCCGGCCAGGTCATCGTGTATGGCATTCCGTCCATGCGCATCCTCAAGTACATCGGCGTGTTCACGCCGGAGCCGTGGCAGGGCTACGGCTTCGACGAGAACTCCAAGGCCGTGCTGAACCAGGGCAGTATCGATGGCAAGACCATCACCTGGGGCGACACCCACCACCCGGCCATCTCCGAAACCCAGGGCAAGTACGACGGCCAGTTCCTGTTCATCAACGACAAGGCCAACCCGCGCCTCGCCGTGATCGACCTGCGTGACTTCGAAACCAAGCAGATCGTCGTCAATCCGATCTACAAGTCCGAGCACGGCGGCGCCTTTGTCACGCCGAACTCCGAGTACGTGATCGAAGCCGCCCAGTACGCCGCCCCGCTGGAAAACAAGAAGTTCTACCCGCTCGAAGAGTTCAACGAAAAATATCGCGGTGGCGTCACCTACTGGAAGTTCGACCGCAAGGAAGGCCGCATCGATCCGAAGGAATCCTTCTCGCTCGAACTGCCGCCGTACTCGCAGGACTTGTCCGATGCCGGTAAAGGCCCGTCTGATGGCTGGTCCTTCACCAACTCCTTCTGTTCCGAGCGTTACGTCGGTGGCATCGAAAAGGGCCGTCCGCCGTATGAAGCCGGCTGCTCCGCCAAGGACACCGACTATCTGCACGTGATCAACTGGAAGAAGGCCGCCGAACTGGTCGCCGCCGGCAAGGCCAAGACCATCAACGGTCACAAGGTCCTGCCGATGGATGTTTCGATCAAGGAAGGCATCCTCTTCCTGGTTCCGGAACCGAAGTCCCCGCACGGCGCCGACGTGACCCCGGACGGCAAGTACATCATCGTCTCCGGCAAGCTGGACACCCACGTGTCCGTCTACTCCTTCGAGAAGATCCAGGCCGCCATCAAGGCCGGCAAGTTCGAATCCAAGGATCCGTACGGCATTCCGGTCATCGGCATGAAGGATGCGCTGGACAAGCAGGTCCAGCTCGGCCTCGGCCCCCTGCACACCCAGTATGATTCCAAGTCCTGCGTCGCCTACACCTCGCTGTACGTAGACTCCCAGGTCGCCAAGTGGAACTACTGCGAAGGCAAGGTGCTCGACAAGATCTCGGTGCACTACAACATCGGTCACCTGATGACCATGGAAGGCGATTCCATGGATCCGAAGGGCCGCTACCTGGTTGCGCTGAACAAGCTGGCCATCGACCGCTTCGTCCCAGTCGGCCCGCTGCATCCGCAGAACCACCAGCTGATCGACATCTCGAACGACAAGATGCAACTGTTGTACGACATGCCGCTGCCGCTGGGTGAGCCGCACTACGCCGTCGCTATCGATGCCACCAAGCTGAAGCCGGGCGTCCGCTACAAGGTCGGTACCGACTCCCGTACCGACAAGCCGCACCCGGGCATGGTTCGCGCCGGTGAAGAGCGTACCGAGAAGAAGGGTAACAAGATCACCGTCTATGGCACCCTTATCCGTTCGCATATCACGCCGGAAACCATCGAAGCCGACGTCGGCGACGAAGTGACCATCCACCTGACCAACCTCGAACGCGCCCAGGACGAAACCCACGGCTTCACCGTGTCGACCTACAACGTTCATGCCTCCGTCGAACCGGGCAAGACCGTTTCGGTCAAGTTCAAGGCTGACAAGGAAGGCGTCTATCCGTACTACTGCACGGAATTCTGCTCCGCGCTGCACCTCGAAATGCAAGGCTACCTGCTCGTCAAGCCGAAGGGCTGGAAGCCGACCAAGACCGAGATGGCCAAGCAGAACTACACGGAAGCGGATTACAAGGCGACCATCAAGAAGGTTGCTGACACCCAGGTCGTCATCGATTCCGTGGTCGGCTACATCACCAGCGTGAACTTCAAGGACTTCCCGGATGTCGTGGCCATGGTTGAAGACGCCACCGACCAGCTGGGCAAGATGAAGGATGCCAAGGCCAAGCACGAAGCTGCAGCCGCCAAGAAGGACTGGGAACAGGCCAACCTGTGGGCCGAGCAAGTCTGGCAATACCAGGTCAAGGCAGCCGACCTCGGTCTGCGCGCCAAGACCTACCTTGAGCAGAACGGTGCCAAGAAGGTCAAGTAACACGTCGCCATAAAGTCTTGATCTGACTTAAGGCAATTTCCGGGGGGCAGAGTCAATCTGCCCCTCGTTTCATTTCAGGAGGGAATAACCATGAAATTTGTAATGTCTCTGCTCGCCGCCGCGCTTGTTGCCAGCCCTGTCATCGCCGCCCCGGACGGTGCCAAGCTGTATGCCGAGAAAACCTGTAACGCCTGCCACGGCCCCAAGGGCGACAAACCCCTGATGCCGGACTATCCGAAAATCGCTGGGCAGAATGCAAAGTACGTTGAGCAACAAATGAAGGACATCAAGAGTGGCGCCCGCAACAACGGCCAGACCGCCGCCATGAAGGGTGTGATGCACCTGGTCAACGACGAGGAAATCAAGGCAATTTCCGAATACGTTTCGAAGCTGAAATAAGGCAGAAAAGCCCGGCTTGCCGGGCTTATGACCCACATCAAGGAATACTGATATAGGCCGTTCGAAAATGCCTTCAGCGTTCCGAATCATCCAAAGACAAAGGACACAAAACATGAAAGCATCATTTCTGCTGATTGCCCTGCTCTCTGCAGGCGTCGCTTTTGCCGGCCCCCCGGCCCCGAAATCCGAAGGCATCGAAGGCAAGGACTACAAGTGGAATGCCCAGTCCGGCGAAAAGGTTGAAGCACTGACCAAGAAGGGTGACAAGAAGCGCGGCGAAGAAGGTTATGAAACCTGCGGCGCCTGCCACCTGCCCTCCGGCGCCGGTCGCCCCGATGGCACCTTCCCGCAGCTCGCCGGCCAGCACACGACCGTGCTGATCAAGCAGATGGCCGACATCCGAGCCGGTCTGCGCGACAACCCGACGATGTACCCGTTTGCAGCTACGCTGACCGACGCCCAGGAACTGGCCGACGTCGCCGCCTACATCGAAAGCCTGTGCATTCCGCCCGATCACGGTCATTACGACTCGAAGCCGGGCGACAATACCGACAAGAACTGGAAGGCCCCGGCCGACACCGACAAGCGCATCGCCGAAGGCAAGGCGCTGTACGAGAAGGAATGCCTGGAGTGCCACGGCAAGAACGGCGAAGGCAACAAGGAAAAGTTCTACCCGGTTATCGCTGGCCAGCACTACAAGTATCTGCTGCGCCAGATGACCGAAATTCGCAACGGTCACCGCCGCAACGCCAATCCGGACATGGTCAAGATCATCAAGAAATACTCTGATGACCAGCTGATTTCCATCTCCGCCTACCAGGCCAGCCTGCAGATGCCGGGCAACATGTGCAAGCCGAAGGCAGCGAAGAAGAAGTAAGCGCGTAGCGAACAAGCAGCAAACTGGTTGCCCGGACCGGCTTCGGGCAACCACTCCCGGTCCCGCACCGGATGTTTCAGACAGAGAGCAGCAACATGGAAAAACAAAACAAAATCATCGGTGGCCTGACCCTGATCTCGCTGATCTGCCTGGTTGCCGCCTACTTCGCCCCGATCTGGTGGGTATCGCTCACCGCCCCGAACTACCCAGCCGACGCCTTCCCCGATGGCATCCGCATCCATTTTCACTTCGACGGTGTCTATAACGGCTGCAAGGTCGCCGGCAAGGGCACCCGCATGGCCAACGAGATCATTCAAAAGGATCTCGCCCACGACGACGAACGCTACAACCCGATTACCGATGCTGCAAAGAATGTCGACAAGGGTGCCGAAGGTCTCGACTGCGTTCATGAGATGAACACCATCAACCACTACGTCGGCATGTTCCCGATTGCAACCGGCGCCCCGGTCGAAAAGCCGCTGGCCAAGTTCTTCTTCGGTTTCTTTGCGGTGATGATGGTGGCCTTTGCGCTGCCCCGCAAAAAGGCCCGGATTTTGGCACTGACCGTAGGATTTGCCGCCGTTGCAGCCTGGATGCTCGCCGACCAGTTCCTGCTCGGCCATCTTGAAAAGCATGTTCAGGACTACATGACCGAATCCGGCACCTTCTTCCGCGACCCCGAGCGAATCAAGGACTGGGGCGGCAATGTGCTCAATGTCTCGAAAATCGTTATCTTTGGCTTGATTGCCGTGATGGGCGTGGTCATTGCCGGCACTGCCCTGGTCCGCCCTTTCCAGCTTCTGCTGGCGCTGGTCCCGGCCCTGCTCCCGGTCTTCTTCGTGATCACCTACGCCGGCTGGCTGTGGTTCTTCGGCCACAACCTGCATCCGTGGGGCGCCTTCACGGTCAAGCCCTTCATGCCCACCGTCTTCGGTGAAGGCAAGGTCGCCCAGTTCTCGACCTTTTCCTACCCGTACTGGGGCTACGGCCTGCTGATGATCATCTTCGTCTGCATGATGCTGGCCCTGCTGATCCGCCGCAAACAGCTGCGCGAAAGCGGCGCCGAGTAAGCCCGTGATCCGCCTGCACCACCTCGCCCGCTTCGGCCTGGCCACGTCGCTCCTGCTGGTCATCAGCCAGGGCATTTCCGAAACGCAGACGGAAGTTCCTGCCGGCATGGGCGCCCGCGCCGATGTCGACCGGCCGAAGCCGACCTTCATGCTGCACGAGCGCGACAAGCGCGTGCACGGCCTGAAACCCTTCCAGGAACTCGTCGACAAGGCCGAACCGGGCAGCGTACTTCGGCCGCCCCCCGGCCACTACGCCGGGCCGGTCGTCATCAACAAGCCACTGAGCATCGAAGGCGACGGCAAGGTCAGCATCGATGCCGGCGACCGCGGCACGGTGATGGTGCTCAACGCCGACGACTCGACGATCCGCGGCATCCACCTGAGCGGTTCCGGCGATTCGCACGACACCGACGATTCCTGCCTCGACGTGCGCGGCAACCGCAACGTCATCGAAGGCGTGATCGCCGACAACTGCCTGTTCGGCATCGACCTCAAGCAGTCGAGCAACAGCGTCGTCCGCAACAACAAGATCCGCTCCAAGGATCGTGAGCTGGGCGTGCGCGGCGATGGCCTGCGCCTCTGGTACAGCAACAACAACCTGATCGAAGGCAACGAGATCATCGATTCGCGCGACATGGTCGCCTGGTATTCGCACAAGAACACCTTCCGCAACAACCTCGGCAAGCGCAGCCGCTATTCCATCCATTTCATGTTCGCCAACGACAACATCGTCGAAGGCAACCGTTTCTACGACAACGCGGTCGGCGTCTATTTCATGTACACCGAGGGCGGCGTCCTGCGCAACAACGTCATCTCGCATGCCACCGGTGCTACCGGCATGGGCATCGGCTTCAAGGAGTCGTCGGGAACGCTGGTCGAGAACAACGAAATCATTTACTGCGGCATCGGCGTCGGTTCCGACCTCTCGCCCTTCCAGCCCGACTCGACCATCGAGTTCAGGGGCAACCGTTTCGCCTACAACGGCATCGGCATCCTGTTCAACTCGGAAACCGGCGGCAACAACCTGCGCGACAACACCTTCGAAGGCAACCTGACCCAGGTCAGCTACGGTAGCCGCGGCGGCGCCGACAACGCCACCAAGAATTCCTGGTCGGCCAATTTCTGGGACGACTATCAGGGTTTCGACCGCAACAACGACGGTGTCGGCGACCAGAAGCACGAACTCTATTCCTACGCCGACCAGATCTGGATCGAACTGCCGATGGCCCGCTTCTTCCGCAGTTCGCCCGTCCTCGAACTGCTCGATTTCCTTGAGCGCCTCGCCCCCTTCTCGACGCCGGACCTGATCCTGCGCGACGAAAAGCCGCGTTTCGCCAGACCGGAAAGGACCGCCGCATCATGAGCGACCAGGATGACGACCGCAAGCCGGTCGCCGAAAACAAGCCAGCCGTATCTATCGCCAAGCGGCAGACCAACCGGCGGCGCGTTCTGCGCACCATTCTGCTCACCGGCGGCGTGCTCGGCGCCGCGATGTCCGGCTTCCTGCCGCTGGTCTACGCCCAGAAGAAGCGCCTGCGCCCGCCCGGCGCGCTCGACGAAAAGGATTTCCTGTCCAGCTGCATCAAGTGCGGCCAGTGCGTCCAGGTCTGCCCGGTCTCGGCCATCAAGCTGGCCGACCTGATCGACGGCATGGGCGTCGGCGTCCCCTACATCGACGCCCGCGAGCAGGCCTGCGATTTTTCCTGCGATGCCGTGCAGTGCGTCCTCGCCTGCCCGACCGGCTCGCTGACCTACCACAAGCCGGCCTTCCTGCCCGTGCGCCCCGGCGCCGCGCTGGCCGCCAAGCCGATCCTGCTCGCCAAGGAAAAGGACGCCGAACCGACGCTCAACATGCACGAGCGCATCGGCGTCGCCCGCCTGGTCCGCCCGGAAGCCTGCCTGGCCGTCCAGGGCAAGGGCTTCAAGGGCCAGACACGCGGCCCCGGATTCACCGGCAAGATGCGCTACATGGACGTCGACCGCTGGAAGCCGATCAAGGTCGCCGACCATCCCTACGACGTTGCCGAATGCGACCTTTGCGCCCGCGAGTGTCCGATCAAGGGCGCCATTTCCATCGAAACCGTCTTCGCCCCAGACGGCAGCAAGCGCAAATCGCCGGTCGTCCATGAACCCTGCGTCGGCTGCGGCGTCTGCGAAATGGTCTGCCCGGTCGAACCGACGGCCATCGCCATCGAAGCCCGGGAGGTCTGGAAGGTATGAGCACACTCCTCAAACGCCGCTTCGTCGACCAGATCAAGGTCCTCTTCGGCTGGGAACCGACCAAGCCGACCAAGCCCGAGGACATCAGCCCGGCCGCGCAGAAGATTCATTTCTACAAGAAGGGCAACCGCGACCTGATCGCCGAGAAACTGCATGCCCGCGCCCATGCCGAGCACAGCAACAAATGGCGCAACCGCCGCTGGGCAACGCTGATCTTTGCCAACCTGCTTTTCGTGCTGTCCTTCGCCCTCGACATCCAGATTCTCGAAGGTGCGCTGACCGCCTCGCGCTTCGTCGGCTTCCACCTGATCGACCTCAATTCCGCGCTGCAGGTCATGCTCGCCCACAAGCACATCATCAACAACCTGCTGATCGGCACCGGCACCGTGCTGGTGCTCTGGGTGCTGCTTGGCGGGCGCAGCTTCTGCTCCTGGATCTGCCCCTACCACCTGCTGGCCGAGTGGGCCGAAAAGCTGCACCTCTTCCTGGCCAGGAAGAAACTGGTCACCGACCAGACCATGGATCGCCGCCTGCGCACCGTTTTCTGGATTGTCTTCGCGCTGCTCGCGGTGGCCACCGGCTACACCGTGTTCGAAGCCATTTCGCCGACCGGCATTCTCTCCCGTGCGCTGATCTACGGCCCTGGACTGGCCGTGCTCTGGGTGCTTGCCCTGCTCTTCTTCGAAGTCTTTTTCTCGCGCCGCGCCTGGTGCCGCTACGCCTGCCCGATCGGCCTC
This sequence comes from Azonexus sp., assembly GCA_017983615.1. Classification (GTDB taxonomy): domain Bacteria; phylum Pseudomonadota; class Gammaproteobacteria; order Burkholderiales; family Rhodocyclaceae; genus Azonexus. Next base: position 19,238 of record JAGOBB010000007.1, on the reverse strand, counting down.
ACCTACGGCGTCGTCGGCATCGTCTCGCCGCTGCGCATCAAGTACAAGCTCGACGGCTGCTTCCACGAAGGCGACTGCCGCAAGGTCTGCCTGGTACCCCACGTGCTGGACACGGTGATCAAAGGCCGCTCCGTCGAGACCGAAGTACCGATCGGCCCCGACTGTACCCGCTGCGGCTTGTGCGTCGACACCTGCCCGACCGGCTCGCTGAGCTTCGAGGTCAAGGGCCTGTCGAAAATCATGTGATTTTGGCCAAAATTTCGGGCCAACTGCGCCCCGAAGGAATGCGCAGCGACGAGCCAGCTGTGCTGGCCGTCTTGCTGGGCAGGAGCATCATCAGTCCCCTTGGGGGATAGCATTTGACCAATCCGGCCGGGTAGCGCCTCAGCGCTGCCCGTCCCGCCAGGCCGCCAGCGCGGCCGCGGCGTCGTCCAGCGTCAGCAGCCTCTTAACGCCAGGCACATCGGCCACCCGGCGGACACCGGCGCCGCCCGCCCAGAGCGCCACTCCTTCCGGCAAGGCCGCCCGTAACTGCTGGAGCAGCGCCGGTATCTGCCGCTGCGTGAAGGCCACCGAAAACGAGAGCGCGACGATATCGGCGCCATGCGCTGCCGCCGCGCGGCTGATCTCGAGCAGCGGCATCTGCGTGCCCAGCGGAACGCACTCCGCCCCCTCCAGTGCGAACAAGGCCTCGACCATCAACAGCCCCAGCACGTGCTGCTCGTCCGGCACGCTGGTCAACAGGATGCGCGGTGCCCGCGGACCAGCCGGCAGGGTGGCAACAGCCTGCCGGAGCAGCCGCTTGGTCAGCTCGGTGAACAGATGTTCCTCAAAGACCTCGAACTGGCCACGCTCCCAGTATTCACCGACCTGACTGGTCAGCGGCGCCACGGTGTCCTGGACAAAACCCTGCAATCCCTGGCGGGCCAGGCGCTGTTGCATGGCCTGCTGGTAGCCGGCGATATCGTGCTGCTTGATCAGGGACAACAGATCTTCGAGTTCAGCAGCCGCCGTCAAATCGCCCGGCCGTGCGACGTCCTTGCGACGGGGTGCCAGCATCGCCAGCTCGGCGGGAGGCGTCGCAATCAGCTTGCCGGGACGATGCCCGGCGTCCATCAGACGCTTGATCAGACGTAGCCGCTCAAGCTGCTCGAGTGGATAGCAGCGCTCGCCGTTGGCGTCGCGCGCCGGCACGGGAAAGCCGTAGCGGCGTTCCCACATGCGCAACACATCCTTCGACAGCCCGGTATCGCGCTCGACAGCGGTGATATTGAAATGGGTGGTATTCATATTTGTCCTGGACAAATGTTAGACAAACCATTGACAAACACTTCTTTGATGTCTATCTTACGAACAAAGACGCATTTTGTCCAGGACAAAACAAGACAGGAGCTTCAACATGATCATCCGACTGACCCGCTGCCTCGCACTCGCCACCGTCATCATTGCGGCGACCGCCCTGCCGGCCGGCGCCGCGACCTGCCCGCCGCTGCTCGATCATCAATTGACCAGCCTGCAGGACGGCAAGCCGATGCCGCTCTGCCAATACGCTGGAAAGGTCATCCTGGTCGTCAATACCGCCAGCTACTGCGGCTTCACCTCGCAATACGACGGCCTGGAAAAGCTCTACGCCCGTCTCAAGGACAAGGGGCTGGTCGTGCTTGGTTTTCCGTCCAACGACTTCGGCGAACAGGAGCCCGGCACCGAGAAGGAAATCGCCGAATTCTGCCGTCTGACCTATGGCGTCGAATTCCCGATGGCCGGCAAGACCGTGGTCAAGGGGAAGAACGCCCATCCCTTCTACCTCAAGCTGGCCGAGATCACCGACAGTCGCCCGAAGTGGAATTTCCACAAGTACCTGATCAGCCGCGACGCCAGCCAGGTCGTGGCCTACGGCAGTCTGACCAGGCCGGACGACAAGGATCTGCTGAAGACCATCGACCGCTTCCTGGCCCAATAAGGAGACAGCCATGACCAGAAAACGCATCGCAGTCGTCGGCGCCGGCATCTCCGGCCTGGCCAGCGCCTGGCTGCTCAGCCGCCACCATGACGTCACCCTGTTCGAGGCTGGCGCCTACCTCGGCGGCCATACCAACACCGTCGACGTGCCACTCGACGGCCAGACCCACCCGGTCGATACCGGCTTTCTCGTCTTCAACGAAAAGACCTACCCCAACCTGATCGCGCTCTTCAAGCACCTCGGCGTCGACAGCGTCGAAACTGAAATGTCCTTCGCCGTCAGCCTGGAAAATCCGCGCCTCGAATGGGCCGGCAGCAATCTGGCGACCATCTTCGGCCAGAAACGCAACCTGGTTCGCCGCGAATTCTGGCGCATGCTCGCCGACATCCTGCGCTTCAACCGTGAAAGCACTGCCTGGCTGATCACCCACCCGGACAACCGGCGCAGCCTGCGCGACTTCCTGAGCGAGGGCCGCTACTCTGCCGCCTTCGCCGACTGGTACCTGCTGCCGATGGCCGCCGCCATCTGGTCATGCCCGACCGGCCAGATGCTCGACATGCCGCTCGCCACCTTCATCCGCTTCTGCCAGAACCACGGCCTGCTGCAAGTCTTCGACCGTCCCATGTGGCGCACGGTCAAAGGCGGCGGTCGGGAATACGTCCGCCGCCTGGCCGCCGACATCGCGGCCAACGGCTCGCATTGCCGGCTGGCCTGCCCGGTCAGCGCAGTCACCCGCGAAGGACGCGGCCTGCGCGTCACCCACGCCGCCGGCAGTGAGCATGTCGATCAGGTGGTCATGGCCTGCCACAGCGACCAGTCGCTGGCCATCCTCGGCTTCACGGCGAGCGATGCTCAGCGCGACGTGCTGTCGGCCATCCGCTACCAGCCCAACCGTGCCATCCTGCACACTGACCCGGCCCTGCTGCCGCGCGACCGAAAGTTGTGGTCGGCGTGGAATTACTTCGCTGCGGCCGGTCAGCCCGGCGAACAGCCGGTCGGCGTCTCCTACCTGATCAACAAGCTGCAGCCGCTGCCCTTTGAAACGCCGGTCGTCGTCACCCTCAACCCGGCCCGCGAACCCGACCCGGCCAAGGTGCTGGCCGAATTCGACTACGCCCACCCGATTTTCGACGGTCCGGCCATCGCCGCCCAGCAACGCCTGCGCGCGCCGGGCAACGACATCCAGGGCTTTGGCGGCATCTGGCTGGCCGGCGCCTGGGGCAGCTACGGCTTCCATGAGGATGGCCTGAAATCGGCGCTGCGCGTCGCACGCGGCATGGGCATCCAGGCCCCCTGGCAGACCGGCGCCTCGCAATCTGCCGCCGCCCTGGCCTGAAACCATCATGACCGCCCAGCCGCGCCTCTTCCTCGGTAACGTGATGCACCACCGCCTGCGGCCGGCGGTCAATGCCTTCGTCTATCCGGTCTTCTACATCCAGTTGCCGCTGCGCGATCTGGCCGCGGCAAATTGCCTGTTTTTCAGCATCGACCGTAGCAATTTGTTCAGTTTCCAGCAAAAGGACCACGGCCCACGCGACGGCAGCCCGCTGTTGCCGTGGATCACCGCCCGCCTGCGCGAACGCGGCCTGCCCGACGACGGCGAGATCATCCTGCAGACCTTCCCGCGCCTGTTCGGCTACGTCTTCAATCCCGTCAGCTTCTGGTTCTGCCATGACCGCGCCGGGGCGCTGATCGCCGTGCTGGCCGAGGTCAACAACACCTTCGGCGGCACGCACGCCTACCTGTTGCACAACCCCGGCGGAGCACCGCTGCGCGACGGGCAGGAACTGCGCGCGGACAAGCTTTTTCATGTTTCGCCGTTCAACGAAATCACCGGCGGCTACCGCTTCCGCTTCCACCTCGACCGGCCGGCCCAGCTGGCCCGCATCGACTACGACGACGCCGAGGGCGAATTGCTGCGCACCGCCATCGCCGGCAAGCCGCGGGCATGGAGCGCCGCCGCGCTATTCGGCGCCTTCCTGCGCATGCCCCTGATGACGGCCGGCGTGATTTTCCGCATCCACTGGCAGGCCCTGAAACTCTGGCTCAAAGGGGTGCCCTTCCGCGGCGCCCGTGTTCCTCAACCTCTCCGGGAATCAAGCAAATGAACAACACGATGATCCTGCGCGGCGGCGAACGCCTGGCCCGCGACACCCGCCTGACCTTCGAACTGCTCGAAAACCTTCGTGGCGGGCTGCTCGAGATCCGCCTGCCGGACGGTTCCAGCGCCCTGTTCGGCGACGGCGAACACGGCGTCACGCTGCAGGTGCGCGACGAAGCCATGTTCGGCCGGGTTCTGGCCCGCGGCGACATCGGCCTGGCCGAAGCCTATCTCGACGGCCTCTGGGATTCCCCCGACATCACCGGCCTGCTGACACTGCTCGCCCGCAATCGCGACGCGCTGGGCAAGGCCGTCTATGGCTCGTGGCCGAGCCTGCTGGCCGCCCGTGTCCGGCACTGGCTCAACCGCAACAGCCGCACAGGCAGCCAGCGTAACATCATGGCCCACTACGATCTGGGCAACGATTTCTACAAGCTCTGGCTGGACCCGAGCATGAGCTACTCGGCAGCGATTTACCGCGAAGGAGACGACGGCTCGCTGGAAACCGCCCAGCACGCCAAGTACCGCCGCATCCTGCAGCGCCTGAAGGCCGAGCCCGGCGAGCACGTACTGGAAATCGGGTGTGGCTGGGGCGGCTTTGCGGAAATGGCCGTCGAACAGGGCCTGGCCGTCACCGGCCTGACGCTGTCGCCGGCCCAGCTCGCCTGGGCGCAACGGCGCGTTCCCGCCGCCGACCTGCGCCTGCAGGACTACCGCGACACCACCGAGCAATTCGACCACGTCGTCTCCATCGAAATGTTCGAGGCCGTCGGCGAGCCTTTCTGGCCGGGCTATTTCAAGACCGTGGCCAAGGCGCTGAAGCCGGGCGGCCGGGCGGTGATCCAGAGCATCACCATCCGCGACGACCTGTTCGCCAGCTACCGCAAGGGCACCGACTTCATCCAGCAATACGTCTTCCCCGGCGGCATGCTCCCGTCGCGCAGCGCCTTCCGCGCTGCCGCCGCCCGGCAGGGGCTGGCCGTCCGCCACGAATACGCCTTCGGCCTCGACTACGCCCGCACCCTGGCCGAGTGGCGCCACGCCTTCGAAGCCAACTGGCCGGCCATTGCCGCCCAGGGCTTCGACGAAAACTTCCGTCGCCTCTGGCGCATGTACCTTTGCTATTGCGAGGCCGGCTTCCTCGCCGGCAACGTCGATGTCGTCCAGTTCGAACTTACCCATCGCTAAGCGGCTGGCTTCAGGCCATCCTGCCAGTGAATGCTACGGTCGGCCCGAAAAAATGGCCAAAACCGAAATGTTCTCGGGCCCGCGTCGTCGGCTGCTGCTTGCCCTGGCAGGCCTGCCCCTGGCTGCGCACCCCTGGTCGGCCTTCGCCAGCACCGACCCGATGGCCGGCCTGACGCGCTGGGGCAGCGGCGAATTCCGGCGCTTCGGCTTTCTCGTCTATGAAGCCACACTGTGGGCCGGCGACGACCCGCAACGCCCGCCGCTGGCGCTGAAGCTGACCTACCGGCGCACCATCGCCGGCCAGGCCATCGCCGAGGCCAGCGTCAAGGAAATCCGCCAGCTCGGCATCGCCGACGAAGCCACCCTGCTGCGCTGGGGGCAGCAGATGACCGCGCTGTTCCCCAACGTCAAGCCGGGCGACCACATCACCGGCCACTACCGAGCCGAGGGCGCGCAATTCCATTTCAACGACCGGCCGCTCGGCAGCATCGACGACCCGGCCTTCGCCCGCGCCTTTTTCGCCATCTGGCTCGATCCGAAGACCAGCGCCCCCGACCTGCGCGCCGCGCTGCTCAAGCGCCCGGACGCCTGAGATGACCACCGGCCGCGTCCTCGCCTACGGCCTGCTCGGCCTGCCGCTGGCCTTTGCCGCGCTGCCAGTGTACGTCCATGTGCCGCGCTTCTACGCCGAGACCACCGGCCTGTCGCTGGCCCTGCTCGGCTTCATCCTGCTCGGCGCCCGCCTTCTCGACGCCGGCATCGACCCCTGGCTCGGCTGGCTGGCCGACCGGGTTTCGCGCCGGCGCATGGTGGCCTTCGCGCTTGTGCCTTTCGCCATCGGCTTTGTTGCCCTGCTCAACCCGCCGGACAGCGCCCCCGCGCTCTGGCTGCTCGCTTCGCTGGCCCTGACCTATCTCGGCTTCTCGGCCGCCACCGTCGCCTATCAGGCCTGGGGCGCCGACATCGGCGACACACCGGGGCAGCGCACCCGGCTGACCGCCGCCCGCGAAGGTTTCGGCCTGCTCGGCGTCGTGCTCGCCGCCGCGCTGCCCGGCCTGCTCGCCAGCCGCCTCGACGAAGGCATCGCCCGCCTGAGCTGGGTGCTGCCGCCCCTGCTGCTGATCGCCGCCGTGACCACATTTTCGCGGGTCGCCGCCGGCCCGGTCGTCGAAGCAGTCAGCCAGCCGCTGCTGCCCAGCCTGCGCCGGGTGTTCGCCGACTACGCTTTCCGCCGGCTGCTCTGGGTCTTCGTCGCCAACGGCATCGCCGCCGCGCTACCCGCCACGCTGTTCCTGTTTTTCGTCGCCGATGTGCTGCAGCTGACCGAGGCCAGCGGCGCCCTGCTCGCCCTCTATTTCATTGCCGGCGCCGCCTCGCTGCCGCTCTGGGTGCGCCTGGCCGCGCGCCACGGCCGGGTCCTCGCCTGGCTGGCGGCCATGGCCCTGTCGATCGCCGCCTTCGCCGGCGCCAGCCTGCTCGGCCCCGGCGACCTCTGGCCCTTCGCCGCCATCTGCCTGGCTTCTGGCCTCGCACTCGGCGCCGACCTGACGCTGCCCGCCGCCATGGCCGCCGACCTTGGCGAACGCCAGAGGCAGGCAGGCGCCTGCTTCGGCGTCTGGAACTTCGTCGCCAAACTCAACCTGGCGATCGCCGCCGGGCTGTCCCTGCCCCTGCTCGGCAGCCTCGGCTACGTCCCGGGCAGCGGCAGCGGGCTGACCGCCCTGACCTTCGCCTACGCCCTGCTGCCGCTCGCCTTCAAGGCGCTGGCCGGCCTGCTGCTCTGGCGCTGGCGCCATTCCCTGGAGACCAATCAACCTTGAAACCCCAGTTGACCGCTTACCCATCCTTGACCAGCCGCCTGACCACCGACTCTTGTGCCTTCGAAGAGATTCACCCATTGGCTGGCAGCGCTACGCGGCCGCTGGCACGTCTGGCCGGGCGTCCGGCTTTGTCGCTCCTCCTTGCAGGCATGAGCCTGCAGCGTCGTCGCTTCGCGCCGGCCATCCCGTCCAAACGCGCCATCGGGCGCGTCCAACTGAGGTATCAAGGTTAAATGAAACTAATACTCGCTGCTGCCCTGTCGCTGGGCCTCGCCGGCTGTGCCGCCACCGGCGTCGAACAGTACCGCGCCGAACAGCCGGCGCTCGACCTGAAAACCTACATGAACGGCACGCTCGACGCCTGGGGCATGTTCCAGGGCCGCTCCGGCGAGGTAAAGAAACGCTTCCATGTCGTCATCGATGCCCAATGGAAAGGCGATACCGGCGTGCTCGACGAGCGCTTCCAGTGGTCCGACGGAACCACTTCGCGCCGGGTCTGGACGCTGACCCGGCAAGCCGACGGCACCTTCCGCGGCACGGCCGACGACGTCGTCGGCGAGGCGATCGGCGAGGTGGCTGGCAATGCCCTGCGCTGGCGCTACGTGCTCGCCCTGCCGGTCGACGGCAAGGTCTATCACGTCGATTTCGACGACTGGATGTTCCTGATGGACGACAAGGTGATGATGAACCGCTCGGCCATGTCCAAATGGGGCTTCCACCTCGGCGAAGTCACCCTGACCTTCGTCAAGCGATGAACCCGACCATCACCGACTGGAAAGGCAAGCGCGTCTGGCTGATCGGCGCGTCGAGCGGCATCGGCGCGGCGCTGGCCCGCGAACTGGCCCGGCGTGGCGCGCGCCTGGCGATCTCGGCACGCAATGCCCGAAAGTTGCAGCGCGGCGCCCTGAGCGGCGCCCTGCCGGTGCCCTGCGACGTCACCGACACCGACAGCCTGGCCGCGGCCCGCAGCACCGTGCTCGCCGCCCTGGGCGGCATCGATCTGGTGGTCTACCTGGCCGGCGACTACGTGCCGATGCGCGCCGACAACTTCGACCTGGCCGTCGCCGAGCGCGTCATCAAGGTCAATTTCACCGCCGCCATGCATGTGACCGCAGCTGTCCTCCCGGACCTTCAGCCCGGCGGTGGCATTGCCTTCGTGGCCAGTGTCGCCGGCTACCGCGGGTTGCCCAAAGCCTTGTGCTACGGCCCGGGCAAGGCGGCGCTGATCCATTTTGCCGAGGTCCTGCATCTCGACCTCGCGCCCAAGGGCATCGGCGTCTGGGTCATCAACCCCGGCTTCGTCGCCACGCCCCTGACTGCGAAGAACGATTTCGCCATGCCGGCGCTGCAAACGCCCGAGCAGGCGGCAAATGCTACGGTCGACGGCTTTAAATCGGCCAATTTCGAAATCCATTTCCCGAAGCGTTTTACCCGCCTGATGAAGCTTCTGGCCATCCTGCCCTACCGCTGGTATTTCCCCTTGATCCGCCGTTTGACCGGAGGCTGACATGAGCATCGACGCACTGGTTCGTTTCTACGAAACCCTGACCCCGGCGGATGTCGCCCGCTTTCCCGAGTTCTATGCCGACGACGCCTACTTCAAGGATCCGTTCAACGAGGTCAGCAACGTTGGCGCCATCCAGCACATCTTCGCTCACATGTTCAAACAGGTCGCGGAACCGCGTTTCGTCGTGGACGAACGCATCGTCAGTGCCAACGGGGCCATGCTGGTGTGGCGCTTCCATTTCCGCATCCGCCCGTGGTGCGGCGAGCCGCTGACCTTGCGCGGCGTCTCGCACCTGAAATTCGATGGCGACGGCAAGGTCAATTTCCACCGCGACTACTGGGATGCGGCTGAGGAGCTGTACATGAAGCTGCCCGGCCTGGGCCTCCTGATGCGCGGCCTGCAGAAGGCGCTGGGCAGCCGGCAAGGCCCCTAGCCCAGTACCAGCAGCGCGCGGCATCGCGGCCAGTCCACGAGGCTGCGGATTTTTGATCGAAGTTCAATGTCGGTCCGGCGGCCCCTTCTATAATCCGGACCCATGATCCAGTTCACCAACGTCGCCAAGACCTTCCGCAAAGCCCGTGTGCTCGATGGCATCAGCCTGAACATCGGCCTCGGCGAACGCGTCGCACTGATCGGCTCCAACGGCGCCGGCAAGACCACCCTGATCCGCTGCCTGCTCGGCGAATACACGCACGACGGCAGCGTCGCCATCAATGGCCTCGACCCGCGCAGCAACCGTACGGCCGTGCTCGGCACCATCGGCTTCGTGCCGCAGTTGCCGCCGCCGCTGAAGATGCCGGTCGGTCAGCTGATCGATTTTTCGGCCTCATTGTGCGGCACCGATCCGCAACGTATCCACGCCATTGCCAGGCGCCTCGGCCTCGACGTCGATGGCATCCTGTCGCGCCAGTTCGTCCGCCTCTCGGGCGGCATGAAGCAGAAGCTGCTGATCGCCATCGCGCTCGGCCGCGACGCCAAGGTGCTGGTCATGGACGAACCGGCCGCCAACCTCGACCCGGAAGCGCGCAAGATTTTCTTCGACCTGCTGGCCGAACGCCTCGACGACGCGACGATGATCATCTCCAGCCACCGCCTCGACGAGGTCTCGGCGCTGGTCAATCGCGTCATTGAAATGGACATGGGCAAGGTCGTCCTCGACGACAAGGTGGCCGATGCCGTGACGCTGACCGCCCGCCTGGCCTGCCGCATCGTGCTCAGCCGCTTCGAACCGGCCTTCGCCAAGGCGCTCGACGGCTGGAACCTGCGCAGCAGCGACGACAAGCGCATCTGGGAAGGCGAGATCGCCGGCCCGGATCGCCTGCGCTTCCTCGGCATCGTTTCCCGCTACACGGCGCTGGTCAGCGATCTATCGCTGTCCGAAAGCTGACCATGTGCGACAGCCACCGCCGCCAGTTCATCGGCCGGCTCGGCCTCGGCGGCCTGCTGCTGACGCCGCTCGCCGCAGCGCTCTCCGGTTGCGGTAGCAAGGGCAAGTGGCCGGACGGCATGGCCGAGATCAAGTGGGACCGCGACACCTGCGTACGCTGCAGCATGGTCATCTCAGACCGCCGCTTCGTCGGCCAGATTCGGGGCGGCCCGGAGAACACCGTTTTCAAGTTCGACGACCCCGGCTGCCTGGCCTTCTGGCTGAAGGAAAAGGCCGACAAGTATCCATGGCTGGCTGATGCCGCCACCAAGATGTGGGTCGCCGACTTCAACAGCAAGAGCCGCGACGAGATGGTCTGGCTCGACCCGCGCCGCGCCTACTACGTGACGCGCACCTCGCCGATGGGCTACAACTTTGCCGCCGTTGCCGCCCCCCTGGCCGGCGCCCTCGATTTCACCGACATGCGCCAGCACACGCTGGCCAAGGGCAAGTAGTTGTTAGTTATTAGGGAGTTTGAGATGTTAGCGATCAAAACCCTGCACTTACTCCGTCCATCCACCAACTCGATCCTCGATCCTAACTCCTCGATCCTAAAATGAAACAACTCTGGCTGACCGCCAAACTGGACATCGTCGAATCGCTGCGCGCCCGCTGGTTCCAGATCTACACGCTGGTCTTCGGCGGTATCGTCGCGCTACTTTTCGTCTTCGGACTGACCGAATCGCGGGTGCTTGGCTTCATCGGCCTGTCGCGCCTGCTGGTCACCTACATCCAGCTGACCATGGCCATCCTGCCCATCTTCGTGCTGATCACCACCGTCCGCTCGGTGGCCGGCGACCGCGAGGCCGGCGTCTTCGAATACCTGCTTTCGCTGCCGGTGTCGCTGTCGGCCTGGTTCTGGGGCAAGATCGTCGGCCGCTACATCGTCGTCTTCGCGCCGGTCTTCCTGGCCATGCTCGGCGCCGTGATCTGGGCGACGATCACCGGCATCGAGGTACCGTGGGAGATGTTCGGCTACTACACCGCGCTGCTCGCCGTCATGGCCGCCTGCTTCCTTGGCATCGGCATGCTGATCTCCTCGGTCGCCCGCACCACCGACATGGCCCAGGGCGCCGCCTTCATGGTCTGGCTGTTCCTGCTTCTTTTCCTCGACCTGATCCTGCTTGGCATCATGATCCAGGGCAAGGTCGCCCCGGAAATCGCCGTCACGCTGGCCCTGGCCAATCCGCTGCAGGTCTTCCGCACCGCCGCGCTGGCCCTGTTCGACCCGCAACTGATCGTCCTCGGCCCGTCGGCCTACGTCATCCTCGACCTGTTCGGCACCGCCGGCTACAAGGTCTTCGCGCTGGTTTACCCGGCAGTGCTCGGCGTGCTCAGTGCTACCATCGGCTACTTCCTGTTCCGCCGCGGTGACCTGCCTTGAAAAAGCTGTTTGCGATTTTCGTTTTTGCCCTTTTTTCCGGGGCGACCGTAGCAAATGAGCAACCGTCGTCGGCACCGCTGTTCGCCGCGACGCTGAACGACCTCGACGACAAGCCGGTGGCGCTGGAGCGCTACCGGGGCAAGCCGCTGGTGGTCAATTTCTGGGCCCGCTGGTGCGGCCCCTGCCGGGCTGAAATCCCCGAGCTGATCAAGTTCCGAAACGCCCACAAGGGCAAGATCGAAGTCCTTGGCATCGGCATCGAAGACAAGGCCGAACCGGCCAAGGAGTTCGCCAAGGCCTACGACATGGACTACCCTGTCTTCGTCGCCAAGGCACAGGGCATCCCGCTGATGCAGGCGCTCGGCAACAGCAAGGGCGGCCTGCCCTACACGCTATTCATCGACCGTAACGGCAACGTTATCCAGAAGAAAATGGGGCTCGTCAGAACGGCCGATCTCGACGCCGTCCAGGACGCGCTGTTGAAGAAGTAGGCATCCGGCCAGACACAAACGAAACGGGGAAGGCAACTGCCTTCCCCGTTTTTGATTTTGGCCTTTATTTCGGGCCGACCGTAGCATTTGCTATTTGATCGATTCGAAAAAATGCTGACGCGCCTCGGCCAGTTCGCCCCGGCCATCCTCCGGCACCAGCCGTTCGCAGGACTCGTAAAAGCGCTCGAAGGCCGTGCGCACCCGCACTGCTTCCAGCCGCCCCTTGACTGGCGACTTGCTGGCTTCCGTCGCCGGGACATCCAGCGGCTTCAGAATCGCGTAGCGGGGAATGATGCGCTGCCCGCCTTCTTCCGACGATGCGGTCAGCGGCCCGGTTTTGACAAAAACCAGGCCTTCGTATTCGAAACGGGCGCCGATTGCCAGATGCTGCAGTTTCATGGGGCGGAACTCAGTTCGACAAATGCCTCCATGACCAGTTGCGGGCTGTCCATCAGGCGCTTTTTCCATTTACCGAGCTTGCGCCGTGTCTGGATCAGGCCGCGGATGGCGCCGACGTGGCGGGTGTGGCCGATGGTCACTGCACCGATCAGCACGTCGTCGTCAAAACACAGGCGGGTGTAGAGATAGTGCTCGCCAACCACCTTTTCGACGATGTCACCCTCTTCGCGCCCCTGCCACAGACCGAAGGTATGGGAGATCAGACCGACCGTGTCGAGCACGTTCATGCTCAGGCTGCCGCGATAGGCCGTGCGCGTGCCGGCCATGTTGAGCGCCGCCATGCGACCGTGTTCGGTGGCCGTCGGCTGCAGCGCGTGAACAACCCACTCGCCGGTCGAAAAGTCCCGCCCCTGGGCCACGTCGCCGGCCGAGTAGATGCACGGCACCGTCGTTTCCATGTACTCGTTGATCACGATGCCCTGGTCGATCTCCGCGCCCGTTCCTTCCAGGAAGCTGATATTCGGGCGCACACCGGTGGCCAGGATGATCAGGTCGGCGTCGATTGTTCGGCTGTCCATGACCAGACGCGGACCCGGCTCGATACGTTCCACCTTGCCCGTCGTAATGACCTCGACGCCCTTGCTCTCCAGCCAGCGCTGAAGCATCGTGCTGCCCACCGGCGTCATCATCGAGCGCAGGATCTGCCCGGCACGGCCGGCGATCACCGACAGCTGCACCCCGCTCTGGACCAGCGACTTCATGCAAACCCCGGCGACGAAGCCCGCCCCCAGCATGACCACCCGGTTGCCCGGCTTGAGCTTTTCGGCAATGGCGCGAGCGTCTTCCAGCGTCCAGCAGGTCACCACGCCCGGCAGGTCGGTACCGGGAATCGGCGGCAGGGCCGGCGAAGAGCCGGTCGCCACCAGCAGGCGGTCGTAGTCGAGGCTGCTTCCGTCATCCAGGTCGACCGTCCCGCCCGTCGCGCCGGCATGTACCTTGAGCGCCTTGCGGTTGAGGTAGCGAACGCCGAGCCTCTCAAAGTGCCCGGCCGTCTTGCGCTGCGCCGCACCGGCTTCGTCGATGCGCCCGGTCAGGATGTAGGGAATCGCCATGCGCGCATACGGCTCGCCCGGCTCGCCGCTGATCAGCGTGATCTCGCCCGTAGCATCCTGCTGGCGCAGCGTTTCAGCAGCTCTGACGCCGGCCGGCCCGGCGCCGATAAGAACGTATTTCATGGAAAATGGCTTTCGTTGAGATACCTCCAATTCTATCCGTCCGCTTTCGAAATGCCATTGCTCGTAACGGGGAAAATTGGGCAGCGCCGCCGGAAAGGGTTTGCTAAGCTTTAGCATCGCTGCATTTTTTGGGATGCCGGGAACATGAAAATCCTACGTCGTCTAGCCTTCGTTGCCGGTGGGCTGTTGCTCCTCCTCGGGATCGGCGTTGCCGCCCTGTTTGCGCTGTTCGACGAAAACAAGATCAAGGCGCAATTGACCGAGAAGGTCTACGCCAGCACCCAGCGCAAGCTGACCATCGATGGCGGACTGGCCCTGTCCGTATGGCCCGATGTCGGCGTCCGGGTCGGCCAGCTGACGCTGACCGAACGCAACAGCGACAAGCCGTTCGCCACCGTCGGTTCGGCCCGTCTGGCCGTGGCGGTCCTCCCCTTGCTGTCCAGGCGCGTCGAGGTTCGCCGCATCGAGGTCGACGGGCTGGTCCTCAATCTACTCAAGAAAAAGGATGGCAGCCTCAACATCGACGACCTGGCCGGCGACAAAAAAGCGCCGGAAGGCGCCGACAAGCCCGCCGCCAGCTCGCCACTGCAGATCGACGTCGCTGGCGTGGAACTGCGCAACGCCCGGCTGACCTGGCGCGACGAGATGGCCAACACGACGACGACCATTTCCGACCTCGACTTCGCCAGCGGCCGCCTGGTCGGCGACATGGCCACCCGCCACTTCCGCATCGAAAAGCTGACGCTGGCCACCACCGGCAGCAGCGGCACCGACAAGTTCGAACTCAAGCTGGCGGCACCGCTGCTCAGCCTCGAAGGCGAAGCGCTCGAAAGCAAGGCCGTCGACCTGACCGCCAGGCTGAGCGGCACCGGCCGGGCAGTCGAGGCGCGCCTCGGGTTCGCTGGCATCGCCGGCTCGGCCAAGGCCCTCAAAGTCGCTGACTTCCGCTTCGAACTCGACGCCAAATCCGGCGACGCAACGATCAAGGCGCAACTGGCTTCGCCGGTCGCCGTCGACAGCGAAGCCCGGGTCATCGCACTCGACAAGCTCACCGGCGCCATCGACGTGGCCAACCCGAAACTGCCAATGAAGCAGTTGAAGCTGCCGCTTTCCGGGCAGTTGCGCACCGATCTGACCCAGCAGACGGCCGACCTCAAGCTGGCGACGGCGTTCGACGAATCGAAAATCGGCCTGCAAGCCAAGGTCAGCAAGTTCGCCCCCCTCGGCCTCGAATTCGCGCTCGACATCGACCGCCTGAACCTCGACAAATACCTGCCCCCTGCCCCGGCCGGCGCCGAGAAACCGGCCGCCAAGCCTGCTGGCGGCGAAGCGAAGATCGACCTTGCCGCGCTGAAGACGCTCAACCTCAAGGGCAGCATCAACATCGGCCAGTTGACGGCACACCGCATCGACGTCACCAGGCTGTCGGCACGCATTGCGGCGGCCGGCGGGCATCTCGACATCGCACCGCTGTCGGCCGGGCTTTACGGCGGCAGCATGACCGGCAGCATCGGCATCAACGCCAACAGCAACCAGTTCGCCATCCGCCAGAACCTCGCCGACATCCAGATCGCACCGCTGCTCAAGGACCTGATGGACAAGGACCCCCTGGAAGGCCGCGGCTCGGTTTCGGTGGACGTAACGACCCGGGGCGACACCGTGCCGGCACTGAAGAAAGCCCTGGCCGGACAAGCCGCGCTCAACCTGCGCGACGGTGCCGTCAAGGGCATCAACATCGCCAAATCGCTGCGCGAACTGCAGGGCGTGCTCGGTGCCCAAAAGAAAACGACCGTCGCCGCCAGCGGTTCGGAGAAAACCGACTTCTCCGAACTCTCCGCCAGCTTCCGCATCGCTGGCGGCGTCGCCCACAACGACGACCTGCAAATGAAATCCCCCCTGCTCCGCCTGACCGGCAACGGCGACATCGACATCGGCAACGACCAGGTCGACTACCTGGCCAAGATCAGCGTGGTCAACACCACGACCGGCCAGCAAGGCAAGGAACTCACCAACCTCAAGGGCGTCACCGTGCCGCTCCGCATGCGCGGCCCCTACACGCAGATTTCCTACGCCCTGGAGCTGGGCAGCGTCGTCGAAGACGTGGTCAAGGAAAAGCTCAAGGAAAAGGCCAAGGAGCAACTGGGCGACAGCCTCAAGGGGCTGCTCGGACGCTAGCGATCCGATCCCCCGCCTGACCATGCCGGCCCCCACGCGATCAAGGGGGCCAAGCTGTAAATGCTACGGTCGGCCTCAAAAACAGCCAAAAATGAAAAATGGCGCAGATCAAACCTGCGCCATATTTGAGGCCGACCCTAGCATTTACCCCGGCCACGACTGCGCTGCATCCCAACGTGCATCGAGGCGAAAGGCAACAGCAGCATCGTCACGGCAAGGCCAAAAGTCAGCGGGGCACCACCACCCGTTGCAATTCAGTTCTCATCTCTCGCAAAGCGCTCACGAGAGGCGTCCTTGTACCGCCAACGGTAGCGGATCAAAGCTACGCAGTAAATGCCCAGCAGCCCTGCAATCAAGGGCTTTTCGTACCCTGACGGAACCATGAAATAGGCCACTAGCGATGATGCAGCCAATATCCAGATGAATGTGGCCGGCAGGCGCGGATTTTCCCGGTCCCACAAAAAAGTCCGGCAATGAGGACAAATCGGCTTGACCTGTCTTGGGGTGTACCACTTTGCTCCGCGCGGCCAAGGCTCAAAGTGTGGTTGATCAAATCGCTTGGAGCACTCGGGGCAACGATAGGCCCCCTCTGCGGCCAACGCGATCTCTCTTTCAAGTTGGGCCTCGCAAACCGGGCACACGGCATCCGGACCGGTAAGGCGCTGGCCACAACTCTCGCAAAGGATTTCGTGCTCGGACATAAGCGATGAATCTAGCAGTTAATAAGGGCGACCGGCCATTGGGCGACCGATGGCGGCAAACTCACCGCCTCCACGCCAGCAGCTACGGACGCACATTCAATCAAGGCCCAGATCCTGGACAAAGCTCGCCTCCCGGCGAATCAACTCTGGACGAACCTTCAGGTACCTCACCAGGTAAGTCTTCAACCCCTCGAAGACATCGCACTCGGACGGAGGATCGGGCACATTGAGCGCAACAAGCCGCGCATGAATATACGCGGAAAACGCCCCAACTGTGCGAATGCCCGCTGCATCGGAATCCGGAATATCGATTCCAAACGTCTTCTCGGCCCAAAGCACCGTTTCAACCGTATCGAGCCCCACTGTCGCTCCCTGTCATTCCCCAGCGCGCCCTGGCTTCACCGACTGTCGACCAGACAGTTCCTTTGCATCCTTGCCGATGCATTGACAGGGTGGCGCATAAAAAGGCGCGAAGGCAAACCCCCGTTCATAACGCTGTCCGTTGGCACTGCACGATTCTTGACACGCACGGTGATGCGTTCTGGTCGAGACAGAGGCAATAAATAACGTCACCCCGATCATCATGACCGCCAGCGGTACGACAAAATGTCGAAGCAATGAAGACGACATGGAAATCAACCCTTAACAGCCAAACGTGGCCCTTCGCCTAAGTTCAGCAGCGAACTCATGCCAGACCAAACGTTCGTGCAAGCACGACTGCCGGCCCCCTCACGTACATCATGATTCCGTACGCAACGCCAAGCAAACCGGTCGAAATCAACAGGTAGCGCCAAGCAAACACCGGCCAGCGAGAGCTGGCAAAAAGCACTGCGACAGAATGCAGTAACCCAACGCCCAGCCGCCCATCCAGCGACAGGGGCAGAAGGCCGGTCATGGCAAGCAGCGCCGCCATGTAGAGCACATATTCCGCCACATTCCTCCCGACGCCGCGAATCAATTCGGGCAAAGGCACACTCCTGTAGATCATTTATTCAATCACCAATCCCAATCCGATGACCAACCCACCCGACAAGCAAACCGGATGCGATTGCAACGGCAACTGCACAGACAATCAGCCAGGGACTTGCTAACAGTCGGTCAACAAGGCTCTGCCGCTGAGCAGGCTCCAAGAGCGCAACCACCAATCCGTAAGGTGCCTCCGCAAACGGAAACCAGGGACAGACCACAAACGGAAACCGGGGACACAAAGGAAACCGGGGAACCCGGGGACAGACCACGGTTTTACATTTCACGATCCATCAAACAACTCACCAGACTCCGGCTCCACCACCTTGCGCGGCCGACCCGACTTGCCCGGCAACACCCGCCGGCCGATCACCGCCGCAACCTCCGTTGCGAAGCGCTCATTGCCCAGTACAAAGTTGCCATTGGTCGCCCGTCGAATCTGATCCACCAACCCCGGTTCCAGTTCGTACCGGAACAGCTCCCGGTAAGCTGCCTGCCGGCTCGTTGCTTCCTGCCCCAACGCCTCGTAAAGCCCGTGCGGTCGGATCAGCGCATTCTCTTCGCCCTCCCCGTTGGCGCGGTAGCTCGACCAGTGGTATTCGCCTGGATGCTCCACCATTCCCGCCCGTACCGGATTGAGCTCGATGTAACGCTGGCACGCCAGCAAATAAGCTTCTTCCTGAATCGGGCAGGAGCGGAAGCGACCTTCCCACAAGCTGCCACTGCGCCGATAGACGCGATTCACATACTGCACATAACGTTGCCCCAGCGCCTTCATCAAGGCCCCCGTCCCCCCGGCGTTATCCGCCGAAATCAGCAGATGCACGTGGTTCGTCATCAACCCATAAGCATGGACGCGGCAGCCGGTCTTGCCGGCATACTCGGCCAACCACTCGAGATAGAAGCGGTAATCCTCTTCGGCAAAGAAACAGGCCTGGCGGTTGTTGCCGCGCTGGATCAGGTGCAGCGGAACGCCCGGCAGAGCCAGGCGGGGACGGCGCGGCATGGGAGGCTCCTTGAAAGATCAGAGGGCCAGATTAGCACAAAACCGTGGTCTGTCCCCTATTATTCAGTGGGTTATGAAAGAGAAGAGACTGGCCATTAGGAATCCGCGCTTCATTGTGGTGACGCCGAACGTTCGAGTTAACCGGCCCGCGGAGGCAAGCACCGTAAGCCCGAGCTGAGATGATGCACCATGTGCCTCAGCTCGGGCTTACGGCGCTTGCCGTAGCGGGTCCGGTTGAGCGAGGGGTTAGGCGTCATCATGCGTAGGGAACCGGTTGACCCTTTGCAAAGGCAAGCAATCTCACTAAGGTCAAGCGTTGGTTGCCGATCAGCCATGTATCCGACAGGTCATTGCCATTCAGCGAGTCATCTGTCTGTTGAGACAGCCACTCGATGAACTCCCTGCGACTAGTAAAGGCCTTCCACTCTCTGCTTCGTTCATCTTGGCGCCACGTTCGGAGTTGCTGTGATGAGGGCAACTCGCCATCTGCCACTTCGCCACAGATGTACTCACCATCGACATAGCGCAACCCAACACCGCAGTAGTCACGATGCGAATAGGCGAGTGTGTCGCCTCTCTCAAGCCGTTCAGCAACTGCCTCAGCCACTTGCCGGCCGACTTCGTGTGCGCACGCGAGTTCAGGCTTCACTGGTCGAATCGGCTGTTCTTGCTTTCGGCTGCGATACAGAAGTGCCGCCGCAAGTGCAGCTCCTAGCAATGTCAGAAGTAGGACGAGTTCTGTCATGACGCCTAACGACGCTGTAGAAAAAGTATATTCATGCCAGCATCGTGCCGTGAACCATATGGAATAACAAGACTCCAAGCTGAAGTTGAATTCAGGGAGGCGCCATGGCCCGCTACAAAGCAATCGACACCAGC
>JAGOBB010000032.1 GCA_017983615.1 Azonexus sp. | reverse complement strand
TCCATGCACACACCCAGCAAGCATCGGCAGCGCGCCAGCGTCCTCGCCATCCTCGTCGCCGCGACTTTCGCGGGCAACGGCGCGATGGCAAAGGAAGTGACCGACGCCGACATCCTCAATGACGCCAGGACCGGCGGCGACGTCGTCAGCTTCGGCCTCGGCACCCAGGGTCAGCGCTTCAGCCCGCTCACCGCGGTCAACACCAAATCGGTCAAGAATCTGGTGCCGGCCTGGTCGATGTCCTTCGGCGGCGAGAAGCAGCGCGGCCAGGAATCGCAGCCGGTCATCAGCGACGGCAAGATGTTCGTCACCGCCTCGTACAGCCGCCTGTTCGCGGTCGACGCCAAAAACGGCAAGAAATTGTGGAAGTACGAGCACCGCCTGCCCGACGGCATCATGCCCTGCTGCGACGTGATCAACCGCGGCGCAGCGCTGTACGGCAACCTGGTCATCTTCGCCACGCTCGACGCGCAACTGGTCGCCCTCAACCGCGACACCGGCAAGGTGGCCTGGAAGGAAAAGCTCGGCGACTACGCTGCCGGCTATTCCGCCACCGCCGCCCCGATCATCGCCAAGGGCAAGCTGATCACCGGCGTTTCCGGCGGCGAGTTCGGCATCGTCGGCCGCATCGATGCCCGTGATCCGCTGACCGGCAAGCTAATCTGGACCCGCCCGACGGTCGAAGGCCACATGGGCTACGCCTACGACAAGGAAGGCAAGCAGAGCGAAATCGGCATCTCCGGCACCACCAACGCCACCTGGGACGGCGACCTGTGGAAGACCGGCGGTGCCGCCACCTGGAACGGTGCCACCTACGATCCGGAAACCAACCTGATCTTCGCCGGCACCGGCAACCCGGCCCCGTGGAACAGCCACCTGCGCCCCGGCGACAACCTCTTCTCGTCCTCCACCGTCGCCATCGACGCCGACACCGGCAAGATCGTCTGGCACTACCAGAACACCCCGCACGACGGCTGGGACTTCGACGGCGTGAACGAATTCGTTTCCTTCGACTTCAAGGATCCGAAGACCGGCAAGATCGTCAAGGCCGGTGGCAAGGCCGACCGCAACGGTTTCTTCTTCGTCAACGACCGGACCAACGGCAAGCTGCTCAACGCCTTCCCCTTCGTCAAGAAGATCACCTGGGCAAGCGGCTACAACATGGAAACCGGCCGCCCGAACTACATCGAGGAAGGCCGCCCCGGCGACCCGACGCAGGATGCCGACGGCAAGAAGGGCAAGGTCGTCTTCTCCGCTCCGTCCTTCCTCGGCGGCAAGAACCAGCAGCAGATGGCCTACAGCCCGCAGACCGGCTTGTTCTACGTGCCGGCCAACGAGTGGTCGATGGACATCTGGAACGAGCCGGTTTCCTACAAGAAGGGCGCCGCCTACCTCGGCGCCGGCTTCACCATCAAGGCGCTCAACGACGACCATATCGGCGTGATGCGCGCGATGGATCCGGCCACCGGCAAGATCGTCTGGGAAAACAAGAATTACGCGCCGCTGTGGGGCGGTGCGCTGACCACGGCCGGCGGCCTGGTCTTCTACGGAACGCCGGAAGGCTTCCTGAAGGCGGTCGACGCCAAGACCGGCAAGGAACTGTGGTCGTTCCAGACCGGCACCGGCATCGTCGCACCGCCGGTGACCTGGGAACAGGATGGCGAGCAGATGATCGCCGTCACTACCGGCTGGGGCGGCGCCGTGCCGCTGTGGGGCGGCGACGTCGCCAAGCGCGTGAACTTCCTTGAACAGGGTGGTTCCGTGTGGGTGTTCAAGCTGCACAAGTCCTGATGATGTGATTGCCGCTCAGGCGGGGCCGTTTTCAAATGCCCCGCCTGTCGCGGTTTCCAACAAGACCGAGAGGAGAATCTGATGCACCACCGAGTCATTCGCAGCATCCTGGGCGGCCTGGCCATTGCCGTGGCTAGCGTCGCCGGCGCCAGCGAGCGCGCCACCCCGCGCGAAGCCCGCGCCTTTTTCGATCAGGCCGTCAAATACGTCGAAGCCAACGGCACCGACAAGGCCTGGGCTGCCTTCAACAATCGCAAGGGGCCATTCGTCAGGAAAGACCTCTACGTGTATGTGATCGACCGCCAGGGCACCTATGTGGCCAACGGCGCGGCGCCTGACACACTGGTCGGTCTCAAGGTTCTCGACAGTGTCGATGCGGCCGGCAACCCCCTCTTCCGCCAGATGATCGCCGTCACCGAAAAGCAGGACGAGGCGCGCATCCGCTATGTCTGGCTCAACCGTCAGACGAACCATGTCGAACCCAAGGTGGCGTGGTTGCATCGTGACGGCGATTACATCCTCGGTGTCGGCCACTACGCGCCGCGCGCCACCGCCGACGACGCGCGCAAGCTCCTCGACGAAGCTGTCGCGCTGGCAAAAAAACAGGGGATGACCAGTGCCAGCAAAAGCTTCAACGACAGCAATGGACGCTTCGTCCATGACGATCTCTACGTCTTTGCGATCAACCTGGACACCGGCAAGTTTCAGGCACATGGCATGAATCCGAAATGGACCGGCACCGACGCCAGCGCACTTCATGACGTCGAAGGCAAAGCGCTGGTCAAGGACATGATCGAGCAGGTAAAGCGCAAGGGCGAAGGCACCGTCGATTACGTCTGGCGCAACCCGGTGACCAACGCCGTCGAGAAAAAGCGCAGCTTCGTGCGCCGCGAAAACGGTAGCCTGATCGGCGTCGGTTTCTATACCGAGTAAGGAAAAGCAGCCCGGGAAGCCGGCCTGCGTGGCCGGTTTTTTTATGCCTGCGAACTGCGTTCAGTGCTTTATGCCCAACGTCTTTTCGATCAATGCATCGGGGCAGCACTGCAACTCGCTGATATCTCGAAGAAATCCGCTCGATCCGAAGCGTTTGAAAAGCTGGAATCTAACTGGCTTGATATTGTCCATAAAGAGATAGCGAAATATTCGCCCAAGGCTGCATTGCGCCTGGACCGGACCCGACCGAAAACACTGCATTGCGAGGAGGAATATCATGAGCGATACACTGCCGCCCCTGGGTATCCAGCGCGTAAAAGTCGTCGCAGTATCGGTAACCGACCTTGCGCGGGCGAATCGGTTCTACAAGGAGAAGCTGGCCCTCGAACCGGCATTCGAGGGAACTGAACAAGTGGGATGGTGGCTCGGCCAGGTGATCCTGATGCTCAAGCCGGACTGGGCGGCGCCGACCGCTACGCCGAACCCACGGGTGACGCTCGCCACCGACCATGCGCCGGCAACTCAGGAAGCGCTGCGCGCGCGCGACATCACGATTGCTAATGAAGTGGAAGTCTATGGCGACTTTTACGTTGGCAGTTTTCTTGACAGCGAGGGCAACAAGCTCTGGTTTTGCTCGCCCGCAAAGGCTGGCGAATCGAAGTAGCGCGAATTCCGTGGCTGGCCGAACGCTGCTTTGGCGCAAGGCAGGAACCGGTCAAATGCGCTCCCAGATAGTGACTTCAGACAAGCTATGCTGGAATTTCCGCCTGGTTTCGCGGATGACGAAGGGCACGGACTCGGGGCCGCCGATCAATCGGAAGTGCCCGCCAAGCATCGCTTTCAAGCCGTCGAGCGTCGTGAAGTTTTCGCCATCCTTCTTGAAACCGCCGATCCATTCTTCGCGTTTGGTATGTTCCGGCAGCCACGTATAGGGCGAAGCGAGCATCAGCAGCCCGCCGCGATTCAGGCGCTGGTGGATGGTCTCAAGGAACAGGGCCGGGCTGTAGAGACGATCGATCAGGTTGGCCGCCAGGACAAGGTCGTAGCCTGAGAAAACCGGCTTGAGATTGCAGGCGTCACCCTGGAAAAATTCGATTTTCTGCGTGACATCGGCCAGACCCAATTCGGCGAGCGAACATTCCTTGTAGCTGACCAGTTCGCCTTCCTCCGTCAGCGTGTAGCGCAGTCGGCCCTGCTCCGCCAACTGCGTGCCGATGCCAATGAAGCGTGCAGAAAAATCGAGGCCGGTTACGTGATCGAAATGTTTGGCCAACTCGAAGGTGGCGCGGCCGGTGGCGCAGCCGAGATCCAGCGCCCTGCATGCCGGCCGGTCGCCCATCGCGGCGATCGCCAGTTGCGCCAAGGTGCGCGGGAAATTGGGGACACCGAAGTATTCGGCACCGTAGTGGAATTCGATGTATTCCGAAATCAGCCGGTCGGTTTCGTAATGCGAGGTCGGCTGAGTCGCCGGCGCATCGGCAACCACGTAGCGAAAACCCGCGTGCTGGAAGAAATGCCGGCGGAAGGCATAACGCGACATCGGCGACGCTTCGTTGCCGCAGGAAATCCAGGAACCGCCCTTGATCAGGTTGTGGCGATCATCGAAAGTCGGCGCCGTGAAGTCGTCGTAGATCGGATGCACTGCGAACCCGTCGAACGGATAAGTGGGCGTTTCCAGCCATTGCCAGGCATTGCCGACAACGTCGAAGAGGGCTCCGTGCGCAAACCGGGTGACCGGGCAACTGGATGCGTAATGGCTCAGCCCGATGTTGGCTGAAACCGGCGGATCACCGGGCACATCGCCGACCCCGGCGAAATGCCGGAGCGCCTGCCATTCATCCTCCGTCGGCAGGCGCACGGCCTGGCCGGTGGCCTGCGCCTTCCAGAGACAGAACGCTCTGGCCTCGTGGCAATTGGTTTCCACCGGCCAGTCCCAGGGCATCGGGACCTCTTCCAGCATCAGGCGCAGGCGCCATTGCAGGCCGTCTTTCACCCAGAATGTCGGATGCTCGGCGCGGGCGAATCTTTTCCATGCTGCGCCTTCTTCCTGCCAGAAAGAATCGTCGGCATAGCCGCCGGCTTCGATGAAGGCGAGAAATTCCTGATTCGAAACCAGATAACGGCTGGCCTGGAATGCTGCGGTCGACGCGTCATGGCGCCCGAATTCGTTGTCCCAGCCGTAGATTTTCGGGTCGCTCCGCTCGCGTCCGATGCGGAATTCGGCAGCCGGAATAGCGACCAGCGTGTTCTGCGGCGCGCTTCCACTGTCCCGACAAGGCGCCCAGGCCGGATGCTTCTGCACATACTTCAGCAGATGCTGGCGAATCAGTACCGACGAGGTTTCCAGGTGGATGCGCTCGTGCTCGACACCCATCAGGATGATCCACCACGGATCGTCCCAGGCAATCGGCAGGCTCAGCGGTATTGTCCGGATCAGCCGGTCGACCGCAGCACGCACGGCCTGGCGATAGCGGCGTACTTCATCGACGCCCGGCCAGTCGTAGCGCATGTCGTTCAAGTCGTCCCAGCTCATTTCATCGACACCGATGGCGAACATCGATTCAAAGCCCGGATTGATGCGCTGCTCGATCAGGCCGGCCAGCACCAGCTTGTTGATGAAAAATGTTGCGGTATGGCCGAAATAGAAAATCAGCGGGTGACGCAGCGCGATCGGCTTGACGTAATACGCCTCGTCGCAGGTCAGCACTTCGAACAGCTGCTCATAGCGATCGAAGGTGGCGTGAAAATAATCGAGAATCTGCCGGCGCTTCAGTTCGACGTCAGAACCTGCCAACAAAGGCGTGCCAGGAAATATGGATTGCGTCATGCGGTCACCGCTCGGGGATGCCTTCCACTCTCCCAGCTTTCGAACCATTCGGTCAAGGCCTTGGTTTCGCCCAGGCCGGCGAGCCGGTGATCGATGGCATCGTGGTTGCCCCACACCACGTCGGCCAGGGCACCATTAGCGACGCGGGACTCGATGTCGCGGCAATATAGCCCCAGGTCGCGCTGCACGTAGAAACCGTAGGTGCGGCACGCTACCGGACGCTGCCCATAGACCAGGCAAGCGCCGGAAGACCGGTCCAGCAGCGGGCAGACGACGGGGCGCGAGCGCTGGCCGGCCAGGGCCATCATGTCCCGACCGATTTCCTCAAGGCATTCGGGCGGCAGCGCGGCCAGCCCCACCCGCAGCAACTCCCACTCCGCCGCCGTCAGTCGAGGCACTTCGGCAAGCCGCCGGCAACAACTGTCACAGCCCTTCCCGCACAGCCAGTCCGGGCGATCCTCGCGGATGGCTTGAACGCGCGCGTCGATATCAACGTGAAGCCGGAATAGTGTGGTCATTTTTGTCGCGCAATTCATACCGGTCCGGATTTCCAGAAAGCGTGGCGAACGAGAGGCTGGAACATCAAAAGATGCCCATCGCGAGACCGCCAGCCATGGCTGCCCCAAGATCAGAGCACAATTCAAGCTCAGCCGAGCCGATATGCTTTGGACTCAGGATTTCATCCTTCGTCTGAGCGTGAGTGCAAATGATCAAGGGCGGCGCAATCGGTTTCAAGCGCCAGCCGGTCGCAATACGCTCGATCTGTCGAGCGGCATTCTGCCCGTCGCTGCCTGCGCAGATCATGGTCGCGTAAGGTCTTCCATTGATCTGCTCAAGAACCTGGTAATACGAACGATCAAAGAAATCCTTCATCTGCCCGGAAATCGCGGCAAGGTTTTCCGGGGTGGCGAAGATATAACCATCGGCCGCCAGCAGATCGCCCGGCCCTGCTTCCGATGCATGCAGCAATCTTGCCGCGACCGCCGCCTCGGTGGCGGCGCCTGCTCTCGCAGCTTGCGCCATCTGAAGCGTTCCGCCGGTCATTGAGTGATAAACGATGAGCAAGGTCTTCATGGAGCAGTAATTTCTAAACTCCGGGCGAGATCAACGGTAGTCGTTCTGAACCGATAATTGAAGCATCTTATCGTACAGCCTCAGCCTGCGTCTCCCGCGGGCTTCGTCTTCGCCAGGAGCGGTGCGACCGGATGATTTTTGTGCCTTTAAGGCCGTCGACCGCAACAGGCCCGATCAGGAACGAGCTAAGGCGATCGGTTTTTCCGCCCCCAGCTTGCGATAGAGCGTGGTGCGCGTGATGCCGAGTTCGCGGGCGGCGGCGGAGACATTTCCGCCGTGGCGCTCCAAGGTCGCCTGAATGGCCTGCACCTGGACCGCCTGCAGCCGGCGACTGCCGTGTTCCGCGCCAGCCTGCGGCTCCGAGATTTCTGCCGGTAGCAAATCGGACGTCAGAACCCCCGTTTCACCGAGCATGGCGACGCATAGGCGCAGCACGTTGCGCAACTGGCGCAGGTTGCCGGGCCAGGAATAACCGCGCAGCAACCGCAACGACTCCGGCACGATGCATATGTTTTTCCCCCGGCCCTCCTCGGCCAGCATGCGGCGCACCACCCATTCGAAGTCGCTGCGCTCGCGCAGCGGCGGCAAAACAACCGTCATGCCGGAAAGACGGAAAAACAGATCTGCCCGGAACATTCCCCGGCTCACCAGTTGCCGCAGCGGATGATGGCTGGCACAGACGAGCCCGATATCCACCGCTTCCTCGACCCTGCTGCCGAGGGGAATCACGCGGCGTGTCTCCAGCACCCGCAGCAGCACCGCCTGCAGCGCCAGCGGCATATCGCCGATTTCATCGAGGAACAGCGTGCCGCCATGCGCCTCGCGAATCTTGCCGAGGGCGCCGACTCGCCGGGCGCCGGTAAAGGCGCCGTCGAGGTAGCCGAAGAGTTCGGCCTCGATCAGGCTCGCCGGAATGGCAGCGCAATTGACCGCGACGAAAGGTCCCTTCCTGCGTTTGCTGCTGTGATGAAAGGCCTGCGCGAACCACTCCTTGCCGGTACCGGTTTCACCTTCGATAAGCAGCGGGATGTCGTTGCCGGCAATGCAGCCGGCCCGCCGGATGGCCGCCGCCATACGCGGGTCTTCGCTGCCCAGGGTTTCGAGACCGCGCGCCCCCGGCGGCAGCGATGCCGGCACGGCCGCTGCACGTTCCGGATCGCCAGGCTCGGGTAGCCGGCGCAAATCCACCCTGGCCTGCAGCAGGCGCCTGCCGCGAGTGTGCAAGG
>JAGOBB010000002.1:241027-266640 GCA_017983615.1 Azonexus sp. | reverse complement strand
GCTTGGTCGTCCGGATGCGCTGGGTGATCACCTCGAAGCCGTTGTGCGCATCGACCACCTCGACGATGGCCATCGCCCCCATCAGGAAGAACACGATCTGCGCCGTGCCCATCAGCGATTCGCCCAGCTGCTCGCTGACCAGATGGTGATCGCCGGTGGCCAGCGCGTAGATGGTCCACAACAGCCCAGCCCCGACCAGCGCCGAAGCGGACTTGTTGATCTTGAGCGGATGCTCCAGCGCAATCGCGGCATACGCGATGATGAATACGACAACCAGTGCAGTCAGCATGTCAGGGCCTTCAGGAAAAGCGGGCAAAAGAAGCGACGACAATAACGCACGCAAACCGTAAAATAAATTCGATTTAATTCAGTCAATCAATCGAGAAATTCGACGCATGATGAACCACAAGCATCTCTTCTATTTCTGGAAAGTGGCCAAGGCCGGCAGCGTTGCCCGCGCCGCCGAAGCCATCGCCATCACGCCGCAAACCCTCAGCGGCCAGATCGGCCTGCTTGAAGAAAGCCTGGGCACCGAGCTCTTCGCCAAGCAGGGGCGCTCGCTGGTCCTCACCGAAGCCGGCAAGCTCGCCCTCGACTACGCCGACGAACTCTTCGCCCTGAGCGCCGAGCTCGAAGTGATGATCAAGCACCACCCCAAGGGCCGGCCCACGGAATTCCGCGTCGGCGTCTCCGATGCCGTCCCCAAATCGCTGGCCTGCCAGCTGCTGCAACCGGCCATCGGCGGCGAGCAGCCGACCCGCATCGTCTGCCGCGAATGGCAACTCGACCGCCTGCTCGGCCAGCTCGCCGTGCACCAGCTCGACCTCGTCATCTCCGACGCCCCCATCCCGGCCTCGTACAGCGTGCGCGCCTACAACCACCGCCTGCTCGAATCCGGACTCAGCTTCCTCGCCGCCCCGGCCCTGCTCGCCGACGACCTGCCGCCCTTCCCCGATTGCCTCAACGCCCTGCCGCTGCTCCTGCCCGGCGAAGACTCCGCCATCCGCAGCAGCCTGGAACCCTGGTTCGAACGCAAACGCCTGCGCGCCCGCATCGTCGGCGAATTCGACGACACCGCCCTGATGGCCGCCTTCGCCCGCGCCGGCACCGGCGCCTTCCCGGTGCCCACCATCGTCGAGGAAGAATTCACCGCCGACGGCAGCCTCACCGTCATCGGCCGCACCCGCGAAGTCACCGCCAGCTACTACGCCATCTCCGTCGAACGCCGCCTGACCCACCCCTGCGTTCTGGCGATCACGCAGTCGGCGCAGCGCATTGGCGGACAGGGCGCGAGTTAGACTTAACTCAGCGATTCCAGCCGAAGCGCCAGTCACTGAAGAAACGGCCTCGCCAATTACAGAGCAAAACCTGTAATATTGATTTACAGCCTGTCGTTTGTACTTTTGGAATGCAGGCTGCGTGCTGTTGATACCGTCGACAAGACGGCCCTTGTTTTTCGCAAATGCCAATTCGCGGAGGCAACTATGATTTTCCCGATCAAGACGCTGGCCCAGTTGCCGCTGCTCCTCAAGGCCTTTCGCAAGGAACGAGGTGTGACCCAAGCAGCACTGGCCGAAAAACTGGGCATCACCCAGCAAAGCTACGCCGCCTTCGAAGCCAATCCGGCGACAGCAAACCTGGAGCGCGTATTCACCGTACTGCGCCTGCTCGATGTCGACATGTCGCTGGTGCAAGCTACACCAGCAGCCACCGCCAAAGCGGGCGACAAGCCAGCCGTCGAAAACCACCTTCTCGCCACACCGCTAAAAACACGGGGAAATTGGTAAGCAAGGAAGCCCCCAACAAAAGCTACCTCACCGCGGGAAGCCAATATATTGCACCATAACGCAATACTGAAATTATTTTTATTGCTCTATAATGCAATAACAAATAACTTAACCTTGCATCCCGGTGCAACAAAATGGCTTCCAACTTCGCTGAACTCAAGCTCCGCCAACTCGACGCCACGCTCAGCCGCTGGCGCGCAGCCGATTTACCGCCGCGCCCCCCGGCGGGCTGGCTGAAAACCATCCGGGAAGCGCTCGGCATGACGGCGACCCATCAGGCAAAAACGCTCGGCGTCACCACCTCCACCGTCACCCGCCTTGAAACCTCGGAGGCCGACGACACCATCAGCCTTGCCACCTTGCGCCGCGCTGCCGAAGCCTTGGGCTGCGAACTGCAATACGCGCTGGTGCCCAAGCAGTCGCTGACCGACACACTGGAGGCACGCGCCACCGCCCTGGCACGCCAGCAGATGGCCACCATCAGCCACAGCATGGCACTGGAAGCCCAGGCCACCTCGCGCGAAACCGTCGAGGCACAAACCCGTGCCTTGGCCGACAGCCTGCTCAAAGGTTCGCGTCGCGCGCTGTGGCGGGAAAGCTGAGACCGATGGCAGCCCAGCCACTTTGAAGACCTGTTCATAATTCTGCCGCACCAACTGATTACCGCGCAGCTTCGCGTCAACGATCCGGATCTCGATGTACTCGGCTTGCCAGCGCTGGATTGACCGGTTTCAGTCGCGCAGCGTAGTCAGCAGTTTGACCAGTTCGTGGAGGGCGGTAAACGGTTCGGGGGCGGTGTAGGCATTGAATTTCTCTGCCAAGGCCTGCGCTCGCTGCATCGAGGTCTCCAGCCTGTCCCGAGTAGTGGAAAACGCGCCCCCTGCGCCTTTCTCATAGCCGGGGATGTGCTGTTTCAGGCGTTGCATCACCTCGTCGCGATGAATCGGTGCCTGAATGTCCTCGTAGTGCAGCAACAGCCATAGCTCGAAGCTGGGGATGGAGGCGATGGCCTTGAAGCTGACCGACTGCCTGTCGTCATTGCGCAGCGTGCCATCCAGCGATTGCGCCAGACTCAGGGCATTGAAATAGCTGTCGTGGTCGTCGCGATCAAAGACCGCATAGACCAAGTCGAAGCTCTTGGGGCGGATGCCTTTGAGCAAATCGCCTTCTTCAAACAGTTGCTGGGCGTAACGTACCACCTGAATGGGGGCGGTACCCAGTTGGCCCGGCTGCACTTCCACATTGGCTGAATGCAGTTGATAGGCAGTGCGGATCTCGTCCAGGTACAGCGGTTCGGTCTTGCTCCCTTCTGTGACGATCAGGATGCGGGCATAACTGGCGCGGCGCGCCTCCTTGGCCACCTTGCGTCGCAACTGCCTGTCTTTGGGCTGGTTGTCGCGCCCCATCAGTGCTTCACTCCCAAGGCCTGATTGCGCAGGAAGGGCAACGCGCCGTAGCGCCCTTGCAGATACCCCCGTTCCAGCGCTTCGTTTTTGCGCGGGCTGAAGTCGATCAGCGGATAGAGCGATGAACTTTGGTCCAGACGCTTTTCGATAAACCATATCTGGTCGCGCCGGAACAGGCCGTAGGCATCAAGCAGCGAGGTATCGTGGGTGGTGAAGATGAGTTGCGCGCCGCCCGTGTTGACTTCCGAGCGATGGAAGAGGCGTACCAGTGCCTGCACTAACAGGGTGTGCAGGCTGGTATCCAGTTCATCCACCACCAACGTGAGGCCCTTGTTCAGAATATCCAAGATGGGGCCGGTCAGAAACAGCAAGTTGCGGGTGCCGCCGGACTCATCCGCCAAATCGAAGACTGCCTTGCCGTGCTCGGTGACGTGGTGAAACTTGAGTTCGTCTACAGGCTGCTCGCTGGCCGTCTCCTCGCGTTTACCTGTGGCGAGGTCAAAATTGATGGTGTGTACCATCGCCTGCTTGGTGGCCACTTCGATATTGGCAATGCTAACATCGGCGGCGCGCAGAAACTCGCAAATGGCCTTGCGCTGCGCCTCCTGCTTGAGCATCTGCACTGAAAACTGCGATGAGAGCGGCGACTGTTCATTGAAAATCACGAGCCGATTCATGAACCAGTCAAACACAGGGCGCAGGGTATCACTGTTGAGCTGCACGGCCATGGACAAGAACAAGGCATTAGGTCGGGTGGCTCCCTCCCACAAGTTTTTGGCGCCCTTCAGACCGGCGCCGAAGTCGTACACATCCTTGCCGCTCTCCGCATCAAAGCGGCGCTCGAACCAGCGTTGCGGCTTGAACGCCTTGTAGACCAAGAGATGCTCGCTGACGATCCGCTGAGAGTTCATGGCGAAGCCGTACTGGTAGCGCACGCCGTCGAGGATGAAAGTGACTTCAAACTCAGTGGGCTGGCTACCTGATGCGGCATCGAGCTTGAAGGGTTGGAGCCGGCCAAAGGTTTGACCGGGCTGCAGGGCGGCCGACTCTTGCACCACGCCACGCATGTATTGCAGGGCCTTGATGAGGTTGGACTTGCCGCTGGCATTAGCACCGTAGACGACCGCGCTCTTGAGCAAATGCGGGGCTGCCTTCAACCCAGTACCTAGCGCGTGGGTGTCCAGCGTTGTCTTGTCGGTGGAGGCAACAAGACTAAGTACCTGCTCATCACGCAGGCTGCGGAAGTTCTTGACGCGGAACTCAACCAGCATTGCACTCACCCATTTAATATAAATAAATATTTATTATGCACAAAATACGCAAATTATCAATTTATTATGCAACTCAACGGCATTTCTGATGGTGATCCACCTATTCGGAGTCCGTCAGGCCACAGGGTTCCACACGACCATTCCTACCAAGCACAAGACTGTCCAGGCAGGCATCCTTGACTACGCGGAGGAAGATGGGCTCGACCCTTGTGTCGCGGGCTGGGGCTGGGGCCCGACGCGGGTTCGACAAGTCGCCAACGAAGCCTGCGAATCAGGTCGAGTCGGCACCTTGATTGACGCTGTCTGCAACACGCTTCATTGCTGACCGCACTGATGGCGCAATTCATCGGCAACTTCTACCGAATCGCAGAACAACCGTCCCCACCTCCCTGATTTCAATTTTCGCCAAAATTTCCGGTTGACCGTAGCAATTATCTAAACAGTCCTTGTAGTGCTCCCCCTACAAGCGAATCACATTTGTCGTGATACACGACAAACCGGCGTTCATCGAATATCGCTCCCAACAGGCAGTCGCGCTAGGCACTTGCGGCGGCTGGCTGAATTTTCTCTACCGGGAGTCGTTCCATGGCACGCAAGCAGGGATTCAGGCTGGGCATTTACGTCTTCAAGGACGCGGAGATTGTCGATTACGCGGCGCCGGCCGGGGTTATTTCGGTGGCGCGGCGGCTGGACCCGGAGCTCGACACCTTTCTGATCGCCGAGTCGATGCGGCCGGTGCAGACGCAGGCCGGGTTTACCGTCATCCCCAACTACAGCTTCGCCGACCAGCCGGCGATGGATGCCTTCCTGATTCCCGGCGGCTATGGCACGCGGCAGGAGATGAACAACGCCAACCTGCACCGCTACATCAAGGCGCTGCCGCCGGATTGCCTGCTGACCAGCGTGTGCACCGGCTCGTGGATCTACGCCCGGATGGGCCTGCTTGATGGCCTGCCGGCGACCAACCGCAAGGAGCCGGATCGCCTCGAAGCCTCGCACATGGGCAAGACGCCGATCGACCGCTTGGCCGAGATTGCCCCGGCCTGCCGCGTCAGCCGGGCCCGTGTGGTCGATGCCGGGCGCATCGTGACGGCCGGCGGCATCGCTTCCGGCATGGAGATGGGCTTTCACCTGCTGCGCCGGGCCGGCTACGACGAGGCTTTCATCAACGACGTCGCCCGCGTCATGGAATACCACCGTGCCTATGAGCTGTACCGGCACGACATCGAATTCAACGAACCCGCCCTTTAACTTATTTTCCAGAAGGAGATTGCCATGTCTGCTTTCAAGGACCCATTCAGCGACGGAATCAAGCTCGGCAGCTGTTCCTGCGGCAAGCACCACTCGCAGGCCGCGCACGATGCGGCGCTGGCCAAGGCCGTCGATTTGCCGGTCGAGGCCAATGAGGAATCGCTGAACCGCCGCACCATCGAGTCGGCGATCATGCGTGCCGTTTTCCCGGATGACGGCGAGCGCCGCCGCTTCCTGCGCGCGGTCGGCCGGTCGACGGCGATGGCTGCGCTGTCCAGCTTCTTCCCGCTCGGCGCGCTGGAAGCGATGGCCCAGGAGAAAGGCCCGCTGGAAAAGAAAGACCTGAAAATCGGCTTCATCCCCATCACCTGCGCCAGCCCGCTGCTGATGGCCGACCCGCTCGGCTTCTACAAGGCCCAGGGCCTGAACGTGCAGATGATCAAGACCGCCGGCTGGGCGCTGATCCGCGACAAGGTGCTGAACCGCGAATACGATGCCTCGCACATGCTGGCCCCGATGCCGATTGCGATGAGCATGGGCATCGGCTCCAACCCCATCCCGCT
The DNA here is from genome assembly GCA_017983615.1 of Azonexus sp. GTDB lineage: Bacteria > Pseudomonadota > Gammaproteobacteria > Burkholderiales > Rhodocyclaceae > Azonexus. The sequence continues at coordinate 260,362 of JAGOBB010000002.1, read as the reverse complement.
CAACGTCGCTACCATCCAGAACACCAACGGCCAGGCGATCACCCTGCACGTCAAGCACAAGGACAAACGCGATCCGAAGCAGTGGAAGGGCTTCAAGTTCGCCGTGCCTTTCGAGTACTCGATGCACAACTTCCTGCTCCGCTACTACGTCGCCGAACACGGGCTGGACCCGGACAAGGACATCCAGATCCGTGTCGTGCCGCCGCCGGAGATGGTCGCCAACCTGCGCGCCGGCAACCTCGACGGCTATCTCGGCCCCGATCCGTTCAACCAGCGCGCGGTCTATGACGAAGTCGGCTTCATCCACATTCTTTCCAAGGAAATCTGGGACGGCCACCCTTGCTGCTCTTTCGGCGTGCCGACCGATTTCGTCAAGCAGAACCCCAACACCTTCGCCGCGCTCTACCGCGCCATCCTGACCGCCGCCAAGATGGCCCGCGACCCGAAGAACCGGCCGATCATGGCCGAAGTGCTGTCGCCGGCCGCCTACCTCAACCAGCCGAAGACGGTGCTCGAACAGGTGCTGACCGGCAAGTTCGCCGACGGCCTGGGCAGCGTGCAGAACGTGCCGACCCGTGCCGATTTCGACCCCTTCCCGTGGTATTCGATGGCGGTGTGGATCCTCAGCCAGATGAAGCGCTGGGGCTACATCAAGGGCGAGGTGAACTACAAGGACATCGCCGAGAAGGTTTACCTGATCACCGATGCCCGCAAGCACATGGCCGAGATCGGCATGCCGGCGCCCAAGGACAACTACGCCAAGTTCAAGGTCATGGGCAAGGAGTTCGACCCGATGAAGGCCGACGCCTACGTCAATTCCTTCGCCATCAAGAAGAGCTGACGAAAGCCCGCCATGAAAAAGGAGCACTGGAAGAGCCTGCTGCTGTCGGTGGTGCTGTTCGCCTTCTTCGTCGGCGTGTGGTTTGTTGCCACTCAGCCGAAGGAGAGCGTGCAGCAGGCCGCGGCGCAGGACGAATACGCGGCGCTGATGGGCAAGGGCGCCGCCAAGTCCGGCGGTTTCCCGCCGCCGCAGGAGATCGGCAAGGCCATCGTCACCCACCTGTCCGACCCGTTCAAGGATAACGGGCCGAACGACAAGGGCATCGCCATCCAGCTCGGGCATTCGCTGGGCCGCGTCGGCATGGGTTTCATGCTGGCCATTCTGGTGGCGCTGCCGCTCGGTTTCGTGATCGGCATGTCGCCGCTGCTGCACCGGGCGCTCGATCCGTTCATCCAGGTTTTGAAGCCGATTTCGCCACTCGCCTGGATGCCGCTGGCGCTATACACGATCAAGGATTCGGACCTCTCGGGCATTTTCGTGATCTTCATCTGCTCGGTGTGGCCGATGCTGATCAACACCGCCTTCGGCGTCGCCAATGTGCGCAAGGACTGGCTGAATGTCGCCCGCACGCTGGAAGTGCGGCCGCTGCGCAAGGCGCTGACGGTGATCCTGCCCGCCGCCGCGCCGACCATCCTGACCGGCATGCGCATCTCGATGGGCATTGCCTGGCTGGTCATCGTCGCCGCCGAAATGCTGGTCGGCGGCACCGGCGTCGGCTACTTCGTGTGGAACGAGTGGAACAACCTGGCGCTGCCCAACGTGATCTTCGCCATTCTCGTCATCGGCGTCGTCGGCATGGCCCTCGACCGCTGCTTCGCCGGCCTGCAAGCGCTGGTCAGCTACACGGAGTAAGCCATGGCCTTCCTGCAAGTTGAAAACCTCGCCAAGTCTTACCCCGGCAACGATGCGCCGGTGTTCGAGAACGTCAATTTCACCATCGAGAAAGGCGAGTTCGTCTGCATCATCGGCCACTCCGGCTGCGGCAAGACGACCATCCTGAACGCGCTGGCCGGGCTGGAAACGGCCAGCGACGGCAACCTGACCATGGACGGCCGCGAAGTGATCGGGCCAGGGCTGGATCGTGGCGTCGTCTTCCAGAGCCACGCGCTGATGCCATGGATGAGCGTCATCGACAATGTGAAATTTGGCGTGCGCTCGCGCTGGCCGGACTGGAGCAAGGCGCAGATCGAGGCACAGGCCGCCCAGTATCTGGAAATGGTCGGCCTCGGCCACGCCCTGCACAAGAAGCCGAGCATGCTCTCCGGCGGCATGAAGCAGCGCGTCGGCATCGCCCGCGCCTTCGCCATCCAGCCCAAGATGCTGCTGCTCGACGAACCCTTCGGCGCCCTCGATGCGCTGACCCGCGGCACGATTCAGGACGAATTGCTGAAGATCGTCCAGGCGACGGCGCAGACGGTGTTCATGATCACCCACGATGTGGACGAGGCGATCCTGCTCTCCGACCGCATCCTGCTGATGAGCAACGGCCCGCGTGCGCGCATCGCCGAGATCGTCGAAGTGACGCTGCCACGCAGCCGGACCCGCCACGACATGCACCACGACCCGCGTTTCTACCGCATCCGCAACCACCTGGTCGATTTTCTGGTCAGCCGCTCGAAAGACCCGAAGCCGGCTGGCGAAATCCATCCCCCGGTCGTCCGCCCCGGCGAAGACGAACCGGCTACTACCTCAATTGCAGCTTAATTTCTCAAGGAGACCCACCATGAACCGCGAAGAAGTCACCGACCTGATCGTCACCCAGAAAGTCAAAAAGAAACTGACCTGGGCCCAGCTGGCTGCAGTGGTCGGCCACAGCAAGGAATGGAGCACCGCCGCCCTGCTCGGCCAGATGACGCTGACCGAAGCGCAGGCGAAGGCCGTCGGCGCCGCGCTTGATCTGCCGGAAGAGGCCGTCACGCAACTGCAAGTGGTGCCCTACAAGGGTTCGCTGCCCACCGCCGTGCCGACCGATCCGCTGATCTACCGCTTCTACGAGCTGATCAGCGTTTATGGCACGACCTTCAAGTCGCTGATCCACGAGGAATTCGGTGACGGCATCATGAGCGCCATCGACTTCAACATGGACCTGACCCGCGAAGCCGACCCCAAGGGCGACCGCGTCAAGATCACGATGAGCGGCAAGTTCCTGCCTTACAAGACGTACTGATTGCCAACTGATGTTTGGGTTTTGGCCCGATTTTCCGGTTGACCCTGGAAATCGGGCCTTTGGCTGATTCGGTGTGGAACTGAATCAGCCTGCCGGGCTTATTTTCGCCACTTGGCCCAGGGATCGGCATCGCTGGATGCCGGGGCGTTTGATTCTCTTGCTGGCCTCCTGGTGGGGGCTGACGGACGACGGGCTTTTCCCGCGTCGTGCTCGGCCGCTTTTCTGGCCCGTTTTTCACGCAGGCGCTCGGCATCTTCCATACTGAGTTCGGCAGGTTCGCCCGGCGTCTGGTCCGGCGGCACGATGCGGTCGCGCGGCGGCAGTTCGAACTGCTCGTCCGAAGCGCGCGGCAGACTCTTGAACTTGTACAGGTAGAAGCTTTCCACCTTCTCGCGCGCCCAATCCGTCTTTTTCAGGAATTTCACGCTGGCATCGATGCTCGGGTTGTTCTTGAAACACTGGATGTTCAGATAGGCGAACAGTAGGTCGTAACCGTAGTGATTGACGATTTCGGTGACCAGGGTTTTGAGGCTGACCCCATGCAGCGGGTTGTTCTTGTAATCGATTTCGGTGTTCATGCGGATGCCGGGGCCAAGGATAGGGCTGCCATTTTACCCGTCTGCGCCCGGATATATTCGGCGGCGCTGCGGGCAGAAGACTGCCTGACCGCAGCGTGGCTTCGTGGCGGCGGACGCAAAGGCCCTGAACGGCCTCTGCAGATTTTTTGAAAAAGGCCTTTTTTTCGGGCCGACCGTAGCATTTGCCGGCTGGACATCTCCCGCTGGCCTGCCACGGCTGAAGGAGCGTATCGAGCGGCTTCAGCTGCCTGAGACTTAGCGCTCGCTGTTCAGTTCGATGGCCAGCGTGGTATTGCCCAGTTTGGTCTTGACCGGCGCGGCGAGGATGTCGCCCTTGGCCGGTTCGGCGCTGCCGCTCTTGGAGACTTTCGCGCTGACCAGCATTTCGGGGAACTGCGAAATCGTCCGCCCCGGCATGATTGCCGAGCTGTCGTCGAGCCGGAACTCGATCGGGAAATCGTTACCCTTGTAGCGCCAGACGGCCAGCGGCGGCCCGCTGCCATCGGGGGCCTTGGCGGTCACGAACAGCGTGTCGCCGGCCGCTACCTTGCCCTGCAGTTTCGGGCTGATCGTCACCACACCACCGACCGCGCCAGTCGGCACGCTCGGTTCGGCGGCCGCCGGCTTCTTGCCGGAGAGCATGGCATTGGCTTCGGCGATGTTGGCGTCGGCCAGCTTGCCGTCCATAGAATCGGCCGGTGCCGCCGCTTTCATGCGTTTCCAGAAGTCGATGGCGGCCTTGTAGTCGGCCCGGGCAAAAGCCTCGCTGCCGGCCAGGGCCAGCGCCTTGACGTGCTTGGTATCGGCCGCTACGGCACGCTTGACGATCTTCCGGCCGGCATCGTCCCACTTGCGGTCGTTGGCCATCACGTGGGTATCGGCCCAATCGGCCAGCATGGTCGCGTCCGCCGGCAGCAATGCGGCGGCCTTTTCGTAGGCGGCATCGGCTTCGCGGTACTTGTGCAGCTCGTTGTAGGTCTTGGCCAGCAGCAGCCAGCCTTCGCCGTTGTTCGGGTCGGCCGCCATCTTGTCGGCCAGACGCTTGACGACGGTATTCAGGTCGCCCCCCGTGGGGGCCTTGGCAGGCTGCTCTGCGCTCGGCAGCTTGAAGGCCTCCTCGGGCGCAGCGACCTTGTCGCCTCCTCCGAGGCCGGCGTAGCCCGCGTACATGGCCACCGCGACAAGCACGGCAAGGACGGGGGCGCCCACGCGCAGCAACTGGGGCGAGAGCCAGACTTTTCTTGCCGGCGACTGCAGCACGGCCGCATGGAGCGCGGCCTGCCGGCGGTCGAATTCGTCCTGATCGATCCGCCCTTCGGCCCTGGCCAGCAGCAATTCACGCAAGGCGGCTGCGACATCGACCTGCGGCTCGCCCGAAGAATTCCGTAGCGAAGCGAACTTGCCGAGCGTCAACAGCAAAACGAGCGAGAGGACGATACTGGCCAAACCGATATAGACGATCAACATGAATTGCTACCTGCCTTCAGGGTGGGGCCGGACTGTCTGCCCGGCCGATTACGGTGACTCTGGGGCTACTTAGCGATAGTCCCAGCGAATGCCGACGTAAAGGTATTCGCGCCTGAATGTACTCGAACTTGTGCCAGTGCTCCGATTGTCATTCATTCCGAGCTCGGTTTCGAGGAAGAAGCTGTTCTTCCACTGGTGCGCAAGTTTCACGCTGGGCGAAAAATCGGTCGAACCCGAACCATCGTCGCGACTCTGCCTGAAATAGCGGAGATTGCCTTCCAGTCGCCAGTTTTCCGCCAAGGGATAGATGTAATTCAGGCCAATGTTCTGGCCGCTGCTGCCGGGGCTGAAGAAGAAGCCGGCTGTCGCGACACCGACCGCATTGGGTACGAACAAATTGGTGCCGATGGCCTGCAGCGAAATCATGTGGGTATCGCCGGTAGCGTTCTGCCCGGCCTGACAGGTATTGGTCGCCGAGTCGTAGCTATTGGGCGCACACAGGTCATACACCGAGGTGTCGCCACGCGGGCCGCCAAGGCAGCGCGGATCGTTGGTTTCGCGGTTTTCGACACCGCGCGAGCAGATCTGGTCGAGCGATAGCAGCGCGTTGGCCGCACCGATCGACGACATCCGGTAGTCAGCGCCGAATTGCCAGCGTTCACCCACCGGCACAGTTACCCCGGCCGCAAACATCTTGGAGGCGGCAGTGGAATCTCCCGCCAGGGTGCGCGCCTGATTGATCCCGACGCTGTTGACCAGGTCCTTGACAGTGCTGAATCCGGACGCAGCCAAACCATTGACCAGGCTATACGAGGGGCTGTTCCGGTAGTCGTAGGAAATGAAATAGTTGTTGCCCGCCGAATCGAGATAATTTCCCTGCACGGCAACAATATTCAGGCCCTTGTACAGGACGTCGTAGTCGACCGTGCCATAGCCAGAAAACTGGCCATCGAAATAACGGAATTCGGAGCCGATCGCCCGCCGATTCAGGTAACCGTCAATATTCTGCTCGATCGCATAGAGGCTGACCCCGGGGCGTCCAAGCTGGGGAAGCATTTCGACGCTGGCGCCATAGAAATCCTTCTCGAATGGTGAGTTGAACTCGACCGCCTTGCCGTAAACGCCGTTGACCCGCCAGTCGGAACCGATGGTATAGCCGCCGGTAATGCCGTCGAATCTTTCGAGCACACCAGCGCCGTTGGGGTTCTGGCGGCCGGCACGGACGAAATAGCCGACCTCGCGGTCGGTCCGCTCGGCGTAGGCAGAATAGATGCGGTTGTAGTTGCGGTTGGTCTGCATGAAATTGCGGAAATCGGTATCGCGGAAGACGAAGCGCGTATCGGTCACCGAATCCCGCAAGCGGGCATTGAGGTTGACCGACGAAACCAGCGATTCCTGATCCTTGTTTTTCGAGCCGGAATCGATTTGCGAGCGGCCGGTGAAGAAATACGATGAAAGGCTGCCACTGACCTGCCATTCCGCCGGCTTGTCGTCACGGACCGGACGCTTCGCCCCCTGCCGCCTGACGACATCGGCGGACGGCAAGGCTGCGAGGCGTTGCTTGAGCCTGGGCGCCTCGGCGCTGGCCGGATAGAGCTTGAGGAACAGTTCATACTCGGCTCGGGCCTTGGCAATTTCGCCATTCTGCTCGCGGGCCTCGCCGATCAGCGCCTGGGCCGGCTCGGTCTGGCGGTTGGCAGGCAGGCCGAGGATGCGATTCAGGCGATTGATGGTCTTGTTGTAGTCCTTGCCGTCAAAAGCCTCGCGTGCCTCGGCCAGGAAGCCCTGAGCCAGGGACTCCACCTTTTCCGGCGGCAGTTGGGGCGGCGCCTCTGCCTTTTCGGCATCCGGAATCTGGCTGGCCGGCTCCGCGACTTCGCTGGTTGCCGCTGGCGCCTCCGCGGTCGGTTTTTCCGGTGCGGCTGCGACTGGTTTGACCGGCGCGGCGGCAGCCCCCTTGCCCTTCTGCTCCGGAGGCAGCGGCACCAGGATCAGGATGCTGCGATTGTCGCCACCCGGCCGCACTGCATACTGTGTCGTCTTGGCAAAGTTGATCAGCATGCCATTGACCACTTCGGGGTACGCCACGGTGAATCGGGGAATCAGATCGCTTTTGGGTGAGCGCAGGGTTTCCTGCATCACTTCATTTTCGACAAAACCGGGTTTGGTCACCCGAAAGAAAACCCGGAGAAACTTTCCTTCGTCCTCGGGACCATGGCGCAAATACTGGATTTCCGTCGTAAAGCGGATCGTGATCTGGGCATGGTCGGCGATTCGCGCAATTTCAATCGAATCGACCACGTTTGCAAAAGCATTCGCGGCAAGGAGCGACGAGGCGACCAGGATGCCAACAAGTTTGGCAAAGCCGACAAAAAAACGCCCCAACGAGAGGGCGAACCAAGCAGTATTTTTTTTCAACTTCAATCCCATTTGCTATAGGGCGTGCCTTTTCGGCCAAGTGGCTTGTGACAACCGGCCATGGAGCAGTCGTTGCCAGCCCTTGATCCCTCATGGCTGCCAATTCTAATCTTCTCCATGGAGCCCATGTAAGTCGCCGTCGAGCTGTGGCAGGTCGCGCAACCGGTCTGCATTGCGCCATGGTTCATGCGTTCGACGGTGAAGGACGTCGTACTCGAGTGGCAGTTCGAACACTCGTTGCCAAGCAAGCCGGCCAGGGTCGTCGGAATGTGGTTCGCCGGCTTGGCGACAATCCCGGTGTAGCGAACGTCGTGGCAACTCTGGCAACTGACCGCACCGGCATGATTGAACGTATATGGTCCCATCCAGGTCGTTTTCTTGTGACAGGCATCGCAGCTTGCCGTCGTCGGAATGTGATTGGCCGGCTTGTACTCCATCTCCGGATAGGAACTGACATGACATGTGGAACAGGTACCAGCCGCTACGCCCGCATGCGCATACGGCGTAATCAGAGGCAACCAGGCTATTCCAGTACGGTGACAGACATCGCAGGACTGCGTCGTCGGAATATGTGGCACCGACTTCCCTGCCGCATTGGTGCCGTTATGGCAGGTTGCACAGCTTCCGGGTGCAACCCCGGTATGGCTGAAGCTGGTCGGCTTCCACTGCACGGTGGTATGGCAGATGTCGCAGGACTGCGTGGTCGGGATATGGGTCCCCGGCTTGGCATCGGCGCCCAGCGTCGTATAGCTGCCACCGTGGCAGGTCGAACATTTGCCGTTGGTGCCGGCGTGGTTCATCTGGGCCGGGGCAAAGGCCGTGAAATTGGTGTGACAGGTGTCGCACTGGGTCGTCGTCGGCACGTGGTTGGACGGCTTACCCAATGCATTGACGCTGTTGTGGCAGGTCGAGCAGCGCCCGGCCACGGCCGGTACCGCGCTACTGTGGTTGAAGCTGCCGTTTGCCCAGGTCGTCGTAGAGTTGTGGCAGGTCGAGCATTGCGCCGTCGTCGCGATGTGCGTCGTCGGCTTCATCTGGGCATTCTGCGACACATAGGCGCCGCTGTGGCAGGTCGAGCACTGGGTCAGGCCGGTGTGGTTCATTCCCGACGGTGACCACGACACAAAACCGTTGGTGTGACAGCTGTCGCACTGGCTGGTCACAGGAATGTGCGTCGTTGGTTTGCCGAGGGCATTCTGTGCAACGTAGGCACCGCTGTGACAGGTCGAACACTGTCCTGCCGTGCCGGCATGGCTCATCTGGGCCGGCCGGAAGGCCACGTAGTTCCTGTGACAGGTGTCGCACTGCGCGCTGGTCGGGATATGGATCGTCGGTTTGCCCAGAGCGGTGGTGCCGTTGTGGCAAGTCGAGCAAGTTCCTGCTGCCGATGCGGCATGGGCGAAAGTCGCCGATGCCCAGGTCGTCGTCGAGGTATGGCAGCTATCGCACTGCGCGGTCGTGCTGACGTGGGTGGTCGGCTTCATCTGGGCGTTGACCGCCAGATAGCTGCCGCTGTGGCAGGTCGAGCACTGCCCGGCCATGCCGGTGTGGCTCATCTGCGCCGGGGCGAAGGCGACATAATTCTTGTGGCAGGTGTCACAGGCCAGCGCGGTCGGGATGTGCGTGGCGTTCTTGCCCAGGGCATTGGTCCCGTTGTGACAGGTGCCGCAACTGCCCGCCACTACATTGGTATGACTGTAGCTGGTCGGTTTCCACTGCACCGTCGTGTGGCAGGTGTCGCAGGACTGCGTGGTCGGGATATGGGTCGTCGGCTTGGCATCGGCGCCCAGCGTCGTGTAGGCGCCACCGTGGCAGGTCGAACACTTGCCGTTGGTGCCGGTGTGGTTCATCTGTGCCGGGGCGAAGGCCGTAAAGTTGGTGTGGCAGCTGTCGCACTGGGCCGTCGTCGGTACGTGGTTGGTTGATTTACCCAGGGCGTTCGTGCCGTTGTGGCAGGTCGAACAGCGTCCGGCCACGGCCGGTACCGCACTACCGTGATTGAAGCTGCCGTTTGCCCAGGTTGTTGTCGAGTTGTGGCAGGTCGAGCACTGTGCCGTCGTCGCGATGTGCGTCGTCGGCTTCATCTGGGCATTCTGCGACACGTATGCACCGCTGTGGCATGTCGAACACTGGGTCAGGCCGGTGTGGCTCATCGAAGACGGTGACCAGGACACAAAACCGTTGGTGTGACAGCTGTCGCACTGGCTGGTGACCGGAACGTGCGTCGTTGGTTTGCCCAGGGCATTGGCATAGACATAGGCGCCGCTATGGCAGGTCGAACACAGCCCCGCGGTGCCGGCATGATTCATCCGTGCCGGTTTGAACGCGGTGAAATTATTGTGGCAGGTATCGCACTGCGCCGTGGTTGGCACATGGTTGGTCGGCTTGCCCAGTGCGTTCGTACCATTGTGACAGCTTGAACAGGTACCGGCGGCGGAAGCCGCATGGACAAAAGTAACGGTCGCCCAGGTGGTCGTCGAGGTGTGGCAGCTATCGCACTGCGCGGTGGTGCTGACGTGGGTGCTCGGCTTCATCTGGGCATTGACCGCCAGATAGCTGCCGCTGTGGCAGGTCGAACATTGCCCAGCCGTACCGGTGTGGCTCATCTGCGCCGGGGCGAAAGCCACGTAGTTCTTGTGGCAGGTGTCGCAGGCGAGCGAGGTCGGGATGTGCGTGCTGTTCTTGCCCAGGGCATTGGTCCCGTTGTGACAGGTGCCGCAGCTGCCCGCCACTACATTGGTATGACTGTAGCTGGTCGGTTTCCACTGCACCGTCGTGTGGCAGGTGTCGCAGGACTGCGTGGTCGGGATATGGGTCGTCGGCTTGGCATCGGCGCCCAGCGTCGTGTAGGCGCCACCGTGGCAGGTCGAACACTTGCCGTTGGTGCCGGTGTGGTTCATCTGTGCCGGGGCGAAGGCCGTAAAGTTGGTGTGGCAGCTGTCGCACTGGGCCGTCGTCGGTACGTGGTTGGTCGATTTACCCAGGGCGTTCGTGCCGTTGTGGCAGGTCGAACAGCGTCCGGCCACGGCGGGAACTGCCGACGTATGGTTGAAGCTGCCGGTCGCCCAGGTCGTCGTCGAGTTGTGGCAAGTCGAGCATTGCGCCGTCGTCGCGATGTGCGTCGTTGGCTTCTTCTGGGCATTTTGCGACAGGTAGGCGCCGCTGTGGCAGGTCGAGCACTGGGTCAGGCCGGTGTGATTCATCCCCGACGGTGACCAGGACACAAAACCGTTGGTGTGACAGCTGTCGCACTGGCTGGTGACCGGAATGTGCGATGCGGGTTTGGCCTGAGCATTCTGGGCGACATAACTGCCGTTGTGGCACGTCGAACATTGCCCCGACAAGCCGGCATGGTTCATTCGAGCCGGTTTGAAGGCAATGAAATTGTTGTGACAGGTATCGCACTGCGCAGTAGTCGGGATATGGCTGGCTGGTTTGGCAACAGCCGTCGATCCGTTGTGACAGGTCGAACAGGTGCCGAAGGCCGTTGGCGCATGAACGTAGGCGACCACCGTCCATGTAGATGTGGAGCCATGGCAGGTATCACATTGGGCAGTAGTGCTGACGTGGGTGCTTGGCTTGGCCTGTGCGTTGAGCGCCCGGTACGCGCCGCCGTGACAGCTGGCACATCGACCGGCCGTCCCGCTGTGGTTCATTTGGGCCGGGGCGAAGGCCGTGAAATTGGTGTGGCAGGTGTCGCACTGGGCCGTCGTCGGTACGTGGTTGGTCGATTTGCCCAGGGCGTTCGTGCCGTTGTGGCAGGTCGAGCAACGCCCGGCCACGGCGGGAACTGCCGACGTATGGTTGAAGCTGCCGGTCGCCCAGGTCGTCGTCGAGTTGTGGCAAGTCGAGCATTGCGCCGTCGTGGCAATGTGTGTCGTCGGTTTGCTCTGGGCGTTCTGGGACAGGTAGGTGCCGCTGTGGCAGGTCGAACAATTCGTCAGACCGGCATGATTCATCGCCGCTGGCGACCAGGCGGTGAAGCCGTTGGTGTGACAGGTGTCGCACTGGCTGGTCACCGGGACGTGGCTCGCCGGTTTGGCCAGCGCGTTCTGGGAAATATAGGCGCCGGCGTGACAGGTCGAGCATTGCCCCGCTGTGCCGGCATGGCTCATCTGTGCCGGCTTGAAGGCAACATAGTTGTTGTGGCAGGTATCGCAGGACGCCGTGGTCGGGATGTGGCTGGTCGGCTTGCCAAGGGCATTGGTCCCGTTGTGGCAGGTCGCGCAGGTTCCGGCCACCACGTTCTGGTGCGAGTAGCTGGCCGGCTTCCAGGCCGTCGTCGTATGGCAGGTATCGCACCCGGCTGTCGTCTGGACGTGGATCAGCGGCTTGCCCAGGGCGTTGGCAAAATTGTAGCTGCCACTGTGGCAGGTGGCGCACTGCCCGGCCGTTCCTGCATGACTCATCTGCGCTGGCCGGAAGGACGCGAAATTGGTATGACAGCTATCGCACTGCGCACTGGTCGGAATGTGATTGACCGGCTTGCCGAGCGCCGTGCTGCTGTTGTGGCAGGTCGAACAATTCCCGGCCGCGCTGGCCTCGTGGGCATACTTCACCAGCGCCCAGCTGTTGGTCGAGGTGTGGCAGCTGTCACACTGGGCGGTGGTGCTGACATGGGTAAGCGGCTTGGCCAATGCATTGCGGTCGATATAGGAGCCGCTATGGCAGACCGAACATTGGCCCTGCAGGCCGTTGTGATTCATCACCGCCGGCGACCATGACGAAAAGCCGTTGATGTGACAGGTATCGCACTGGAGCGTCGTCGGTATGTGGATGGGCGGCTTGGTCAGCGCATTGGCAAACAGATAGGAGCCGTTATGGCAGGTCGAGCATTTGCCGGCTGTCGCCGTATGGTTCATGCCGGCCGAGGCGAATGCGGCAAACGTGGTGTGGCAGCTGTCGCACTGGGCCGTGGTCGGTACGTGGTTGGTCGGTTTGCCGAGGGCGCTGGTACCGTTGTGGCAGGTCGAGCAACGTCCGCCAACAGCCGGTGTCGCTGCGGCATGGTTGAAAGTAGCGGTTGCCCAGGTCGTGGTCGAGCTATGACAGCTGTCGCACTGGGCCGTGGTACTAATATGGGTCAGTGGCTTGGCCTGTGCATTCAGCGTCGCGAAGCCGCCGCTGTGGCAATTGGCGCACTGTCCGGCCATGCCGGCGTGATTCATCCGGGCCGGCCGGAACGTAGTGAAGTTGGTATGGCAACTGTCGCACTGGGCGCTGGTTGGTACATGCCTGGCACCCTTGCTGATTGCACTGACACCATTGTGACAAGTCGTGCAGCGACCGTTTACGGACGGCACCGCCGTTGAGTGATCGAACGTTGCCGTCGCCCACGTCGTTGTCGACTGGTGACAGGTGTCACAGGATGCCGTCGTCGGGATGTGTGACGACGCCTTGCCAGGAGCCTTGACACCATTGTGGCAGGAAGCACAGCTTCCCGGCCTCACATCCACGTGTGAAAACGAAACAGGCAGCCATGCGGTCGTGCTGTGACAACTGGGTCCGCAATCCGCCGAGGACGACGGATGCACACCATTGACGGGCTTACCTTCGGCATTGACGCCATTGTGGCATGTCTTGCAAGACATCTGCGGAACCAGGCCATGGTTCATTCTGGCCGGGGACCACCGGGTCGTCGTATGGCAGCTATCGCATTTGAGGTTGTTGCTCGGTATGTGCGTGGCCGGCTTGCCGGGTGCGCGTGATCCAGGTCCTGCGTGGCATGTGGCGCAATCGCGGGGCGTACCGCGGAAGGTACCCGCGGTATGACAGGATTCGCACTGGACCTGCTTGTGCGTCGAGTCGAGGAGGAATCCCGTCGTATCGTGATTGAAGGTCAGGGACTGGGCGCCGGCGGATTCGGTTTGCGCAAATGCACTGCCCCACTGCCCCAGCACAGCAACGAGGGCGATGAAGAAGATAGCGAGGAAACGGCGCAATAAAGTCAAGAAAGAGTCATCCACTCGAAGTATTCAGTCATCCTGACAATTGCCGCGTCGGCAACCTCGCCAACTACAGCAAAACAATTTTGTGGGAATTTATCACACAAATTATTCATTTGGCTATCGGCGAACCTTTTTCCAGTTTTCCGTGACGTGGCAGCGTTCGCACTGGCCGCCGAACTCACCGTTGTGCACGTCTTCCTTGATGTGACAGGCGACGCAGGTCCGACCCAGCTTGGCCGGCCCAGCCTTCGATTCCTTGTGGCAGTCCTTGCATTCGGTCTTGCGGTGAGCGCCATCGAGCGCGAAGCGCGTGGTCGAATGATCGAAATCCCACGCCTTCCAGGTACCGGTGTAGTGGCAGGTCTCGCACTTCTTGCCGAAGCCGCCCTTGTGCTTGTCGTCTTTCTCGTGACAGCCGTTGCAGGTCAGCGGCGCATCCTTGAAAGCCGGCGTCAGGTGGCATTTCTTGCACTCGACCTTGGCATGGCTCCCGGTCAGCGGGTAGCGCGACTTGTTGTGATCGAAGAGAGCATCCTTCCATTTCTTCTCGTCGTGGCAACTCTCGCACTTGTTGCCGAGCTGACCCTTGTGCTTGTCGTCCTTCTTGTGACAGGCGATACAGGTGCTCTCCAGCTTCGTCTTGTAGACATTGCCTTTCTCTGGCAGGTGGCAGGCATCGCACTTGGTTTCAACGTGCTTGCCCTTAAGCAGATACTTGGTTTCCTTGTCGTGATTGAAGATGCTGGTCTTCCAGTCCTTGGCCGTGTGACAGGCCCCGCACTTGTCGCCGTAGCGTCCCTTGTGGCCTTTTTCGTCGTCATTCTTACGGTGACAGGCGACACATTCGGTTTCGACCTTCAGCTTCTTGGCATTCGGGCCGCTGACGCCGCCCTTGTGGCAGGTATCGCACTTGGCGTCCTTGTGCTTGTCACGCAGCGGGAACTTGGTGTCGTCGTGGTCGAAATTGGAGGTTTTCCAGCCGCGCTCGTTGTGGCAGCTCTCGCATTTCTCGCCCAGGTCGCCCCGGTGGCCCTTGTCCTGATCGTCCTTCTTGTGACATGAAATGCACTTGGTCGGCAGATTGGCCTGATAGATCGGGCCTTTTTCCGGCAGATGGCAGGTGTTGCACTTGGCCTGCCGGTGCTTGCCCTTGAGCGCGTATTTAGTGTCGTGATCGTGCTCGAAGTCGATCTCCTTCCACCCCTTGTCGTTGTGGCAGGACTCGCACTTGGTGCCGTAGCGGCCCTTGTGACCTTTTTCCTGGTCGATCTTCTTGTGGCAGCCGTTACAGGTCAGCGGCGTCTTCTGATAAGTCTTGTCTTCGTGACAGTCCTTGCACTTGACGTCGGCGTGCTTGCCGCCGAGCAGCGAGAATTTTGTCTTCTCGTGGTCAAAGCGGGTTTCCGTCCACTTCTTTTCGTTGTGGCAGTTCTCGCACTTGCTGCCCAGGTGTCCCTTGTGGCCTTTTTCCTGATCGATCTTCTTGTGACAGTCGTTGCAGAGCTTGGGCGCCTGGCGGTATTTCTGCTTGGGCAGATGGCAGCTCTCGCACTTGGTCTCCTTGTGCGCGCCGAGCAACTTGAAATCGGTACGGGTGTGATCGAATTTCTTGGTGTCGATGGACGCGATTTGGGCACCGCGCCCTTTGTGTTCGGTGTGGCAACTGCGGCAGTTATTGTCGTCAAGCTTGCCGTGCAGCCGGGTCTTGCTGCGGATGTCGGCCGCAACGTCCTTGTGGCAGTCGAGGCACAGCCGGTTCTGCGCTTCCTTGTCGAAGCGGATATGGCACTGCTTGCAGTCCTGCTCGTACTTGGCGTGCCCGGCGATCACCTCGCCGGGCATCAGGACCTTTTCGATCGACTGCGCCTGTGCGCCGCCAACGCAGATCAGCGCAGCGAGCCCGACGAAAAGACCGCGCAGCCGGTCAATACATGTGGACAGCGACGACATGGACGATTCCACTGAAGACCAGCAAGTAGAGAAAAGGGATATGGACGATGTGCCAATAGGAAAAGAGCTTTTCCCAGACCGCCAGTTGGGAAGTCTTGGCCACTGCCTCCAGGTAATTATCGATGCGCTCTTTGGCCGTTTGATATTTGAGCGCCAGTTCCTTGCGGTCACCGCCCTGCTGGCGCCACTGCCGGCGCAGTGCGCTCTTGGCATCGCGGCGCAGTTCGCCAGCCAGTCGCCTGCCCCGCCAGCGGAGAGTGACAAACTGCCAGATTCGAACCGGCAGCGAACCGCCACCAGTGAAGGCCTCGTCATGAAAGGCCTGCAGTCGCGGCTCGATATCCGGCCGCAACGTGAAGACCGAACCCATCGTTTCGGCACTGGCCTTCAGTTCGGCCGTGGCATCGGCCAGCGTAAGGGCCTTGCCGTACAGCCCCTGATGGATATGGCGGTAGATGAAACGGCCGACCACGCCGCTACAGGCGACCAGCAGCATGGCATAGAGGGCCATCGCGCCATTCAGCGACCCCGTCCGGAAGGTCGAATGAAAAAGCACTAGCAGCGGCCCGGTGATCCCGGCAATCATGTGGAACTTGAACCAGGATTCCATCTTCCCCAGGCGTTCCAGGGCGGGTATCCGCTTCCGCAACGGATAGAGGAGCAGACTGAGCATCAGCAGGCCGCCGACCAGGCCAAGGTTGTAGCCGAACTCCGACCCGGCATCGAAAAGCTTGCCGGCCCGAACCAGCCAGGCCAGAAAAAGCAGGAGAACGACAAGCAGCGCGATGGAAATCCGCCAGGCACCCCGAAATACCTTCTCGCTGGAGGACTTTGCCGGTCCATCCATCGAAATCACCGTCATTGGGCCTAATGCGCTTGCTCTCATAGTTCCTGAAGACATTCCGGCCCGTAGCGGACCACAACTCCCTCGCAGCCAAAATCTCTACAGACTTTCCGAACAGACAAATAGCGAGGTAAAATTTCACACACGCCGAAGAATAGCAAAATATGACGCCATGGGGTGCACGCCCACAACGAAAGAAGCTGACATGAGTGATGCGCCAAAACTGCCCGACCGCTCTGCCGGCACGGTAAATACGTCCGGATCGATGGCTGCCCTGCTCGGCCTCTTCGTCATCGCCGGTGCCGAATGCCAGCGGCTGTGGCCGTCCGGCACCAGCCTGATCTACCTGGCCATCTGCCTGCCGCTGCTGCTGATCTGGATTGCCCATCTGGCCGGCTGGCGGCTCGCCGAAAGCAACGCCGGCCTGGCCGTCGATCTCGCCATCTATGTGCTGATCGTGGCCAGCCTCGGTATCAGGTTCGGCAGCAGCCCGCAGAAAGGCTCCGAACTGGCGTCGACGCTGCTCTTCTGGTCGCCGCTGGTCGCCGCCTGGTGGGCCTGGCGTTACCGCGACTTTCCGCGCAAGCTGGGAATCCTGCTTGGCGGCTTCTTTGTCGTCCTGACCTGGCAACTGGCCGGCGCACACGAACAATTTCATCAACACCTGATCCTGTCGGTGCTGGTCGCCCTGGTGGTACGCTATGCCAGCCGCCAGGCAGCCACCAGCGGGCTGGCCATGACATTGCGCGATCCGCTGACCGGCCTGCCTTCGCCGGAATGCTTCGAAGCCGAACTGGCGCATGTCTCGGCAATTTCCGACCGCTACCGTTTCCCGCTCACCCTGATCGGCTGCCGGCTTGCGCCTGCCTTAACCGGTCCGCAATTGGATCGCCTGCTGTGCCAGTACGCTGAAGCCATCGCCGATCGCCTGCGGACGTCGGACACCGCTTGTCACTGGAGCGCGACGACCTTCTTTCTGCTGCTGCCCAACACCGCAGAAAAGGAGGCCTGGATCGTCGCCAACGGCATTTTGGAAAGCACCGGGAATTTCGATTTTGGGCAAAAAAATCGGCCGACCGTAGCATTCCGGGTCATCAGCCACCAGGCCGGTGAAGATCCGATGAGCACACTGAGTGCGCTGGAAAACCAACTGGCCGACGCCATCGAATGATGTACGACCTAATTTATTACCTCCCTCCGACGCTACTCATACTGATTCCAGCATTCCTCCACCTGCGGGCCAGGAAGAAGGTTTCGGACATTCATCATGCAGTCCTCAAGGAAGCGCAGGAGGCCGGCCTGACCGAGCCGCCATCGCTGCACCCGGTGGTCGACCTCTCGGTGTGCATGGGCTCCGGCGCCTGCGTCCGCGCCTGCCCGGAAAAGGCACTCGGCATCATCAAGGGCAAGGGGGTTCTGATCAACCCCACTCACTGCATCGGCCACGGCGCCTGCGCCCCGGCCTGCCCGGTTGGCGCGATCAAACTGGTCTTCGGCACGGAAAAGCGCGGCGTCGACATCCCGCAGGTCAGCCCCGACTTCGAAACCAACATTCCCGGAATTTTCATCGCCGGCGAACTCGGCGGCATGGGCCTGATCCGCAACGCTATCCGCCAGGGCACCCATGCGGTCAGGGCAATCACCACCCGTCCGCGTGGACAGGCCGACCTCGATCTCGTCATCATCGGCGCTGGCCCGGCCGGCATCTCGGCCTCTCTGGCAGCCAAGGAAGCTGGCCTCAAGTACGTCACCATCGAACAGGAAGACTCGCTGGGCGGCACCACCTACCACTACCCCCGCAACAAGCTGGTCATGACGGCGCCGATGCGCCTGCCGCTGATCGGCGAAATCAAGGTCCGCGAAATCAGCAAGGAAGAGTTGATGGAAATCTGGACCGGCGTCCTCGACAAGGCGACGCCCAATATCCGCTTCAGCGAACGGATGGAAGAAATCACCCCGGTCGACGGCATGTTCACGGTGCGTACCAGCAAGGGCAGCTACTCGACGGCCAACGTCCTGCTCGCCATCGGCCGCCGAGGCACACCGAGAAAGCTCGGGGTCAGTGGCGAAGAGCATCCCAAGGTCGTCTATCGCCTGATCGAAGCCGGGCAGTACCAGGGCAAGCACGTGCTGGTCGTCGGCGGTGGCGACAGCGCCCTCGAAGCCGCGCTCGACATCGCCAACGAACCGGGCACCCATGTCACGCTCAGCTACCGCGGCAAGGCCTTCGACCGGGTCAAACCGAAAAACCGGGCGCGCCTTGCCGAGGCCATAGCCGCCCAGCGCATCGAACAATTACTCGAGAGCACCGTGCAACAAATCAGTGGCGACGGGGTCGTGCTCAAGCATGCCAATGAACTGCTGGAGCGGCCCAATCAGGCCATCATCGTCTGCGCCGGCGGCGAACTGCCGACGCCGATGCTGAAGAAGATGGGCATCCAGATCGACACCCGCCATGGCGAATAAGCGAACCGACCACCGCGTTTACGGTCTGAAAGCTGGCTGCTCGGTGACGAAGCTGGCGCCCCCGCGAATTCCCCAATAAAAATGTGGGAAAAATTTACACAATTTGCACTACACTCTCTCTTTGATGGACATGCATACCAAAACATTCCGAAACAGCAGGGCAAGCCCATGAGTACACCGCAGAATCCGGGCGACGACTGGGCTCAGTCCTTGTTCCTCAAACGCCGCCAGGGCCGTAGAATGCTGGCCGACAACCTGCTGCCGCCGTATCTGACGGAAGAAGGTCTGGTCCTGGCCGACCGCCGCTCGCATAGTGATCGGCGCAAATCACCCCCCCTGGACATGTCCAACACTGCGAGCCAGGTATAAAAATACGCATGACCGCTCTCCCCGACCCATCGCCGATGTCCGATTCGCCCATCCGCTCCGCTCTACTTTCCGCAATCAATCGGGTGCTGTCGCCCGTGGTTCGCGTCATGCTCGCGCATGAGATCACGCTGCCGATGGCGGTTGAATTGCTGAAGCGGGTAAATCACCCCCCCTGGACATGTCCAACACTGCGAGCCAGGTATAAAAATACGCATGACCGCTCTCCCCGACCCATCGCCGATGTCCGATTCGCCCATCCGCTCCGCTCTACTTTCCGCAATCAATCG
>JAGOBB010000002.1:0-240927 GCA_017983615.1 Azonexus sp. | reverse complement strand
CGATGTCCGATTCGCCCATCCGCTCCGCTCTACTTTCCGCAATCAATCGGGTGCTGTCGCCCGTGGTTCGCGTCATGCTCGCGCATGAGATCACGCTGCCGATGGCGGTTGAATTGCTGAAGCGGGTTTTCGTCGAAGTTGCCGAACGCGACTTCCGGCTCGACAAAAAGGGCTCCACCGACAGCCGGATCAGCCTGATCACCGGCGTCCATCGCAAGGACGTCAAGCGCCTGCGCGAACTGCCCGATGTCGAGACGAACCTGCCACCCAAGATATCGCTCAGCGCGCAAATCGTTGCCACCTGGATCACCGGGCGGGAATGGCTGGCTGAAAACGGCTCGCCACGCCCATTGGCCAGGCTGGCCAAACGGGGCAACGGTCCCTCCTTTGAAGCGCTGGTTGCCAGCATCAGCCAGGACATTCGGCCGCGTTCCGTTCTCGACGAATGGCTGCGGCTCGGTGTCGTCCAGATCAATGCCGATGACGAAGTGGTCCTGACCAGCAACGCCTTTGTGCCCAAGGACGGCTTCGAAGAAAAGCTGGCCTACTATGGCCACAACCTCGGCGACCACGCTGCCGCCGCAGCCGACAACGTTCTCGGGATACCGCGCCCGTGGTTCGAGCGCAGCGTTCACCACGTCTCGCTGAGCGAAGCACAGATCGAACAACTGAGGGTGCGGGCCGCCGAACTGGGCATGCAGCTACTCACCGAACTGCACACCATGGCCGAGCAACCGACCAACGAGGGCGAAGGCACCCGGCGTTTCACCTGCGGCGTCTATTTCTACAGCGCCGACAATCAGGGCGCGCCCGCAGCGAAATGAAGTCTTACCTGCTTTCCCTGCTCCTCGCCATCATTCCGCTGACGGCCTGGTCCGCCCCGGTCTGCGTCGACCCTGAACAGCCTGGAAGAAGCCATCAGGCCCGCGGCGGCATCGGCGGCACGGGCAGTCCGGCCCCTGCAACTGCGGGAGAGTCCGATCCCGGGGGCATCGGGGGCACTGGTGCGCCAGCAGCCAACGGCATCGGTGGAACCGGCGCTCCGGTGGCCAACGGAACGGGCGGCATTGGCGGCACCGGTAGTCCAGTCGCCGACGGAACCATCGGCATAGTCGGCGTGGTCAGCGGCTTCGCCTCGGTATGCGTCAATGGCGTCGAAGTGCATTTCGACCGCGCCACGCCGGTCAGCGAAAACGGCGATCCTTCGTCGGCCGACAAACTCGCCGTCGGTCAGGTCGTCTCCATTGAAGCCAGCAACTCGCCCAAGGGATTGCGCGCCCGGGACATTGCCATCCTCAACGTGCTTGAAGGGCCGATCACCGGCATGGATCACGGTGGCAAAACCATCCATGTCATGGGCCAGGCGATCGCGATCAGCCCCGACACCCGGATTGGCGGCAAGGGCCTGGCAGTGGGCCAGATGGTCAAGGTCAGCGGCCTGACGGGAGCCGATGGCGCCGTATTTGCCACCCGGATTCAGCCCGGCCACGACCTGAAACAGGCCAGCATCCTTGGCGCTGTCGACCACTCCGGCAAGCAGTCGAAGATCAACGGCGTGTCGGTGGCCGGTGCGGTCAGCGGCGAATCGGCCATGATCAAGGGTCGCTGGAACGGCAGCGAACTGGTCGCGAAGAGCGTCGCCGCCGACCCGACCTATCGCTTCAAGGACGGCGCCAGCCGCATCCTGGTCGAAGGCCTGGTGCAGGCTTCCGATGGTCGCGGCCAGATCCGGGCCGGCGGACTTTCCATGTCGATTCCCGATGCCAGCAAGGCGAAGACGCTGGTACCCAACCAACGCATATTTGTCGAGGCGAGGGCCAACCGCGCCGGCACGCTGGTGGTCGAACATCTTGAATTGGACACGACAACCGGGCGCCAGAAACTGCTGCCCCGGAAAACTCATTGGCGAAACGAATCGCTATTGAAGACTGAAACAGCCGAGAAGGCGGAAACAGCGGAGAGGGCCGAGACCGTTGAGAAGGCCGAGAAGGCCGAGAAGGCCGAGAAGGCTGAGAAGGCCGAGAAGGCTGAGAAGGCCGAGAAGGTCGAGAAGGTCGAGAAGGTCGAGAAGGTCGAGAAGGTCGAGAAGGCCGAGAAGGCCGAGAAGGTCGAGAAGGTCGAGAAGGTCGAGAAGGTCGAGAAAGTCGAGAAAGTCGAGAAGCCTGAACGGGTCGAACGGCATTGAATCGGCATTGATTGTTGCCGTAGCATCCAGCGAACCACTCGAACGAAGTGGTCAAACGAAGAAAACTAAGGGGCTCCTCTTGAAGACGATTGTTGTTCCGCTGCTCGCCACACTGGCGATTTCGCCCTGCCACGCCGAAAGTGCTTTGACGCTGAGCACCGGCCTCGACTATTCGAGTGGCAAATACGGTGAAACGAAAAGCACCGAAACCCTGGTTGTCCCGCTCGGGATCAAATATGAATTCGGCGACTGGACCTTGCGCGCCACCATCCCTTACGTTGAATCGAACGGCCCGTCGGCCGTCTCGGGCAGCGGCCCGGACCGGGTGACCATCGACAACGGTTCGAATGTCCGGCGCAAGGCTTCCGGTATGGGCGACATCGTTTTGTCGGCCGCCAAGAATGTCTTTCAGGACGGACCCTGGCTGATCGAACTGGCTGCCAAGGTCAAACTGGCCACGGCCGATAAGGCATCGGGCCTCGGCACCGGCGAAAATGACTATGCGGTGCAGACCGAAATCTACCGGATGCTCGGCAGCAGCACGCTGTTCGGCACCCTCGGCTACAAGAAGATGGGCGATCCGGCCGGCACCGATCTGAAGGATCCTTTTTTCACTTCTGTCGGCTGGTCGTACAAGGTCTCCCAGGTCACAACGCTTGGGCTGAGCTACGATTTCCGGCAAAAAGTCCAGGATAGCGGTGCGCCGCTGCGCGATGCGACCGCTTTCGCGACGCACAAGCTGGACGAACACTGGAAACTCCAGGCCTACCTGGCCACCGGTTTTTCCAAAGCCAGCCCGGATCTGGGCGGCGGTATGTTCGTCTTCTACGCCTACTGACAGCCTGGATTCAACGGGCCTTCAGACGGAAGGCCTGGGTAATCAGGTTGATCGACTCCGGACTGTCCCAGGCCCGGGAACCGGCGATTTTCTTGATCACGCGACCGTCGGCGTCGACCAGCAGAGTGAGCGGCAGACGGTTCGCCCCGAGCATGTTTTCGAGCACCAGATTGCGGTCGATATAGTTGGCGAAGCTGACGCCCGATTGCCGGAGAAACCGGGCCGCCGCTGCGTGATCATCGTCGGTCGAGATGCCGATGACCGCGAACTCCCGACCGGCGTAGCGCCCGGCCAGCCGTTCCAGCGAACCCATTTCGTCGCGACAGGGCCCGCACCAGCTGGCCCAGACATTGATCAGCAGCGGCTTGCCGCGAAACGACGAGAGCTTGGCCCCGCCACCGGCGATGCCGTTCATCTGCGCCTCGCGCAGTTGCTCTCCAACCAGGGCTTCGCCCGGCGTCCCGGCCAGCGCAGCCGGCACGGCAAGCAGGAGCCAGCAGCCGAAGGCCCGGCCAATCAACGATCGCAGCCCGCCTGTCCGGCGCATATCCCACTCCCTGAAGGTTTTCGCCCGCAGGCGCATGTCAGCAAGCCGCCTATCGTAAGACATTTTATTGATCTGCCTCGCCTTGAAGGCGACATCGCAATTCTATAATCGAAAGCTTATGACAGCCCCCGCCACGCTCGCCGGACTTCTGCAGCACGCCGCCATCGCCATGCCGGAGGCGACGGCCGTGATCAGCGCCGGTCGCCGCCACGACTTTGCCGACTGGCTCGATCATGTCGAAGGTCTGAGTCGGCAGATCGACGGCACCGAAACGCCGTTGATCCGCACCGGCGACAGCCTGCAGCTGGCCGCCTTCGCCGGCGCCTGCAGCCTGCGAAAAAGGCCCTTTTTTCCGGCCGACCGTAGCATTCTGCCGCCAAGCATCGACCGCCCTCCCCCCGACACCGCGCTGATCATTTCGACCAGCGGCAGCGAAGGCCAGCCGCGCGCCGTACTCCTCGGCAATTCCCAGCTCGATGCAGCAGCGGTCGCAGCCAACCAACGCCTCGGCCTGCGCCCCGGCGACCTGTGGCTGAACTGCCTGCCGCTCCACCACGTCGGCGGCCAGGCCATCCTCTGGCGCTGCGCCCGGGCCGGCGCCGGCGCACTGCTCCACGACGGCTTCGTCGCTGCGGCCGTCGCCTTCGATCTGGCTACCCACCCGGTCACCCACATTTCGCTGGTCCCCGCCATGCTGGCCCGGCTGCTCGATCTCGGCATCCGGCCGCCGGCCAGCCTGCGCGTTGCGCTGATCGGCGGCGCCGCGCTGTCGCGCCAGCTCTACGACAAGGCCAGTGCGGCCGGCTGGCCGCTGGTCGTCAGCTACGGGATGAGCGAAACCGCTGCCCTGATCGCGGCGCACACGCCGGACGACGGCCCGTGGCGGGAAAACCTGGTCGGCCGCCTCCTGCCCAGCCACGAAATCCGCATCGGCGAAGACGGCCGGATCGCCCTCCGCGGCCCTCAGGTGATGCTCGGCTACGCCGACGGCAGCGGCGTCGACAGCGACGGCTGGCTGACCACCGGCGACCTCGGCGCCATCGATGCCGACGGCCAGCTGAGCGTACTCGGCCGCGCCGACGACATGCTGATCAGCGGCGGCTGCAATGTCCACCCGCAGGAGGTCGAGGCCCGCCTGGCCACCTGCCCCGGCGTCGACGACGTTGCCGTCACCGGCCAGCCCGACCCGGTCTGGGGCGACGTCGTCGTCGCCCTGGTCGTCGGCCGGGTCGAGCCGGCCGATCTGTTCGAACACGCCCGCCGGCAGCTACCCTCAGCCGCCCAGCCCCGGCGCTTTCACCGTCTCGACAGCCTGCCGCGCAACGCCGCCGGCAAGTTCGATCGCCCCGCCCTGCGCCGCATCGCCGGTAGGGAAAAGCAATGATCCTTGAAACCTCACTTGACCACTTATCCCTCATTGACCAGCAGCATGAATACAAACCTTCGTGCCTTCGAGGCGATTCAGCCGTTGGGTGACGGCGCTACGCGGCCGCTGGCACGTCTGGTCGGGCGTCCGGCTTTGGCGTTCCTCCTTGCAGGCGCGAGCCTGCTACGTCGTCCCTTCGCGCCGGCCATCCCGCCCAAACGCACCATCAGCCGCGTCCAAATGAGGCTTCAAGGATGATCCACACCCTGCGCCGTCAGCTCACCGCCCCCGAAACCCTGTCGCGCCTGCAGGCGCTGGCGGCCAGCGCACCGGATTCGGCGCCGGTCAGCCTGCATCTCCCGCTCGGCCGCTGCGACACCGACTGGCTCGATCTGCTGCCAGCCCACCAGCCCCACTGGTACCGCGCCCGACCGGATCGCTGCGAGTACCGGCTGGCCATTGGCCACGCGCTGCATGTGGCGACGGCCGGCACCCACCGTTTCGCGGCGCTCGACAACGCCTATGCCGGTTTCTGCCGGCACTGGCGGCACAATGGCCCCGCCCTGGCCTTCGCCGGTTTTGCCTTCGATGCCGCCAGCAACGCGCCGCTACCCAACGCCTTGCTGTCCATCCCGGCCATCCTGCTCCACTGCATCGACGGCGACTGCTCGGTCACGCTCAGTGCGCCGGCCGGGCGGCTGGCCCAGGCTACAGCGGAATGGCTGCCCATGCTGGCCAGCCCGCCGGCGACCGGGGCGCCACAATTGCTGCCCGGCCGGCCTGAACCACTCAACGACCGCGCCTGGATCGCCCGCGTCAACGCCGCGCTACGCGACATTGCGGCCGGTCGCGTCGCCAAGGTGGTCCTCAGCCGCAGCCGGAAGCTCCAGGCCAGCGGCCCCTTCGCGCCGGCCACCATCCTCGGCCGCTTGATCGCCCAACAACCCGGCGGCGTCATCTACGCCCATGGCAACGGCCAGCAGACCTTTCTCGGCGCCTCGCCAGAACGTCTGGTCCGCCTGCGCGGTGCGCACATTGACGTCGACGCGCTGGCCGGCACCGCCTGGCCCGGCTCGCTAGCGTTGTCCGAAAGCAAGAACCGGCATGAACAGTCGCTGGTCGTCCGCGCCATCTGCGACGCCATTGCCCCCTTGTGCGAGGCGCCGCCGCACGTCGGCGCCATTGAGGAACACCCTGCCGGCCTGCTCGCCCACTGGCGCAGCCGGATTTCGGCCGAGGCACGGCCGGGCACCCGGCTGTTCGATGTCGTCCGCGCCCTGCACCCAACGCCAGCCGTCGGCGGCTACCCGGCAGCGGCTGCGCTGGACTGGCTGGCTGCCCATGGCGAACAGCGCAGCGGCTGGTACAGCGGTGGATTCGGCGTGCTGACCCCGGCCGGCGACGGCGAATTTTCGGTCGCCCTGCGCTCGGCGCTGATCGACGGCAACAGTGCCGAACTGCAAGCCGGCGCCGGCATCGTCGCCGGCTCCGATCCGCGGCACGAACTGGCCGAAACCGAGGCCAAGCTCGGCACCCTGCTCGCCGCCCTGGCTCCCGGTCCGCTGCCGGACAGCGACACCAGCCGCAGCGCCTGAAAATGGCCGTTTTTTCCGGCCGACCGTAGCATTGCCGCTCCACTGTCATCGAGTTGCAACATAAGTGCAACAAAATGATGGACTTAAGGCCTATACTTAAGAAAACACTTGGAGCGCGCGATGACCCACGCACAACTAAAACCCCGCTTCCCGACCGAGAACTATCTCAACCGCGAACTCGGCCTGCTGGCCTTCAATCGCCGCGTGCTGGCCCAGGCCGAAAACGAGCGCATGCCGCTGCTCGAACGCCTGCGCTTCCTGTGCATCGTTTCCAGCAATCTCGACGAATTTTTCGAGATCCGCGTCTCCGGCCTGAAGGAGCAGATCCGCGCTAACACGCCGGTTGTCACGACCGACGGCAAGACGGCTCAGGAAGCCTTCCGCCTCGTTTCGGCCGAAGCGCACGCCATCGTCACCGAGCAGTACGAACACCTCAACGACATCATCCTGCCGGCGCTGGCCGAACAGGGAATCCGCTTCCTGCGCCGCGCCAGCTGGAACGAAGCGCAACGCGAGTGGATCCGCAATTATTTCATCCGCGAAATGGTGCCGGTGCTGACACCGATCGGGCTCGACCCGTCACACCCCTTCCCGCGCGTGCTCAACAAGAGCCTCAATTTCGCCGTCGAACTCGAAGGCAAGGACGCCTTCGGCCGCAGTTCCGGCGCTGCCATCGTGCAGGCGCCGCGCGTGCTGCCACGCGTCATCCGCCTGCCCGAGGAACTGGCCGGCTGCGAGTACGGCTTCGTTTTCCTGTCATCGATCCTGCACGAATTCGTCGGCGAGCTGTTCACCGGCATGACCGTGCTCGGCTGCTACCAGTTCCGCGCCACGCGCAACTCCGACCTCTTCGTCGACGAAGAGGAAGTCACTAACCTGCGCACCAAGCTGCAGGGCGAACTGCCACAACGCCATTTCGGCAACGCCGTGCGCCTCGAAGTCGCCGAGAACTGCTCGCCGGCGATGACCGACTTCCTGCTCGCCCAGTTCAACCTCAAGCCGGTCGATCTATACCGCGTCAATGGCCCGGTGAACCTGGTCCGCCTGATGCAGGTGCCGGACTGGGTGGATCGCCCGGACATGAAGTTCCCGCCCTTCGCCCCGGGCACCCCCAAGGGCCTGGCCAAGGGCGCCAACATCTTCGACAGCATCCGCCGGGGCGACATCCTGTTGCACCACCCCTACCAGTCGTTTGCGCCGGTCATCGAGTTCCTCAGCCAGGCGGCGACCGACCCGCAGGTGGTCGCCATCAAGATGACTGTCTACCGCACCGGCACCGACTCGGTGCTGATGGAATCGCTGATCCGCGCCGCCCAGAACGGCAAGGAAGTCACCGTCGTCGTCGAGCTGATGGCACGCTTTGACGAGGAAGCCAACATCAGCTGGGCGACCAAGCTCGAAGAAGTCGGCGCCCACGTGGTTTACGGCGTCGTCGGCTACAAGGTGCACGCCAAGGCGCTGTTGATCGTCCGCCGCGAAGAAGGCGGACTCAAACGCTACGCCCACCTCGGCACCGGCAACTACCACCCGCGCACCGCCCGGCTGTACACCGATTTCGGCCTGCTGACCGCCAACGAGGAAGTCACCCACGACACCAGCGAAGTCTTCAAGCAACTGACCGGGCTGGGCAAGGCGCGGACGCTGAAGCACCTGTGGCAGGCGCCGTTCACGCTGCAACCCAACGTCGTCGCCGGCATCCAGGCCGAAGCCGAAACCGCCCGCGCCGGCGGCAAGGCACGCGTCGTCGCCAAAATGAATTCGCTGGTCGAGCCCGAAGTCATCAACGCCATGTACGAAGCCTCGCAGGCCGGCGTCGAAATCGACCTGATCGTCCGCGGCGTCTGCATGCTGCGTCCGGGTGTCCCGGGGCTCTCCGAGAACATCCGCGTCCGCTCCATCATCGGCCGCTTCCTCGAACACCACCGCATCTTCTACTTCCTGGCCGGCGGCAAGGAAACCGTCTACCTGTCCAGCGCCGACTGGATGGAGCGCAATTTCTTCAAGCGCATCGAACTGGCCTTTCCGATCCTCGACCCCAAGCTGAAAAAGCGTGTCATCACCGAAGGCCTCAAGTTTTACCTGGCCGACAACCAGCAGGGCTGGGAAATGAACAGCCAGGGCAGCTATCAGCGCCGCCGCTCGTCGCGCAGCAAACCGCACAACGCCCAGGGCGAACTGATGGTGACGCTGGGCGGCGCCTGAGGGCAAATGCTATCCCCCAAGGGGACTTCCTTTGGGGCGCGGTCGGCCCGAAAAAAGGGCTAAAATCAAAACGCGGCCTGAAGGCCGCGTTTTTCATGGTCTACCAGGAGAGTATTTCGATTACCGTCTCCGCCTTGCAAGGAAGATCGCCGCAAGCCCGCCCAAAAATAGCATCGGCATCCCAGGCTCTGGGATCGCACGGGCCTGGATGTCATAGCTAAAATTTTCAAACATGCTCCCCCCGGAAATTGGCAGGGAGCCTTGAATTGACATCGAGCCATTAGCGAATTGGCCGTTGATTGAAGCCAAAGGACCATTTGACCATCCCGAGCAGTAGGTATCCGGACCCTGAGGGACATTGCAGGGGCCGTTGTCACCAAAAATGCTCGATCCAACGACAAAAATAAAATAGTCCGGCAAGGAAAATCCATCCGGGAAAATATTCCCGACCACGTTCGCATTGCCGAACGTTAGCCAGTTCTGTTCAGAGATGAACGTTCCCTGGCTTCCGTTGGTGTCCCCATCCAGGAAATAGCTCCACCAATAGCGTGAAAAATGAGCATCGAACGTACCGGAGATGGCATAGCTCTGGGCTAACTGTGGCGGGCCACCGAAGCTGAATCCAGGATTGTGGGTAACGGAACTGACTGAGCCATCGATGACGAATTGCCTTGTGACCGTATCAACCCCGAAACCGGTAACGATGACTGCCTTTGCCGGAGCACTCGCAATTAACCCAAGAATCGCGACGCTCTGAAGAATAGTATGCCTTACCCAAGAATGCATGCTCACCCCCAATAAAATGAAGTAAGCATACATCAATTCTCATTTGGCATTGCGCAAAATCAGATTCGACCATAACTTTGAGGAACCGAAACTGACGATTCCACTGAGCAAGCCACACAGGCCGATTCCCAAGCCCTTATTAAACGGAAATCGAATCGAAAATCCGCGATTTCCCGTCCAGGCAGACGTCAGTCAGCGGCGCTTATGCTCGTCCGGCGTCACGAACAAACCGACACCCAGCGCGATCAGCGCCAGCGGCCACCACTTTCGGATCAGTGCGACGAGGTCGAGTTCGAACAGGTCGAGATTGACGCCCAACGCAACGGCGCCGATGACGACCAGGGCGATGGCGGCGAAATTGCCTTTCATGCGGACTCCTTGACGATCAGGCGCGGCGTACGCCAACGACGCCTTCGACGTCGTGGATCAGCGTCAGCGTCTTCTGCAACTGCGGCAGGTTGGTAATTTCAACAGTGAAGCTCATGTGCGCCTTGCCCTGCTTGGACTGGGTGTTGACGCCGACGACATTGAGCTTCTCGCGGGTGAAGATTTCGGAAATGTCGCGCAGCAGGCCCTGTCGGTCGTGGGCATCGACGATGATGTCGGCGGCAAAGACGCCGGTCGTCGTGCCGCCCCAGTCGGTCTCGATGACGCGCTCCGGGTGCAGGGCCGCCAGGTTGGCGAAGTTGGGGCAATCCATCCGGTGAATGGAGATGCCCTTGCCGCGGGTGATGAAGCCCTGGATCTCGTCCGGTGGCGCCGGTTTGCAGCAGCGGGCGAGCTGAGTCAGCAGCTTGTCGACGCCGACGATCAGGATGCCCTGGTTGCCTTCGACCGGTTTGCTCGGCCGGGCCACCACCTCATCGGGTAGCTGCGTTTCGGCCAGCAGGTCGCCGCCCTTGGCGACGGCCTGGAACTGACGCTGGTTGAGATCGCCTCGGGCGGCGGCGATGTACAGGTCATCGGCCTTGGCAAAGCCAAGCTTGTGCGACAGTTCCTCGATGTTGGCGCTGGTCTGTCCGGCACGCTGCAGTTCCTTGCCGATCAGGGCGCGGCCTTCGGCCAGCGTTTCTTCCAGCGCCAGGTTGGAGAACCAGGCCCTGACCTTGACCCGGGCGCTCTTGGTGTGAATGTAGCCAAGCGCCGGGTTCAGCCAGTCGCGCGACGGCCCACCGTGCTTGGCGGTGACGATCTCGACTTCCTGCCCGGTTTCCAGCGAGGTGTTGAGCGGCACCAGATGGCCGGCGATCTTGGCGCCCCGGCAGCGATGGCCGAGATCGGTATGTACGCGATAGGCGAAATCGACCGGCGTCGAGCCGGCCGGCAGGTCGACCACCTTGCCCTGCGGCGTGATGACGTAGATCGTCTCGTCGAGTGCGGCCTGCTTGTAGTGCTTGACCCAGTCCGAGCTGTCGGCGACTTCGTCCTTCCAGGTCAGCAGCTGACGCAGCCAGGCGATCTTCTCGTCGTAGTCGTCCTCGGTGCTGCGCTTGCTGCCTTCCTTGTAGCGCCAGTGGGCGGCGACGCCGAGTTCGGCGTGCTTGTGCATGTCCCAGGTGCGGATCTGGATTTCCAGGCTGCGCCCGTCCGGACAGCGCACGGCCGTATGCAGCGAGCGGTAGTAGTTGCCCTTGGGATTCGAGATGTAGTCGTCGAACTCCTTTGGAATCGGCAGCCACAGGTTGTGCACGATGCCGAGCGCGGTGTAGCAGTCCTTGACGTCATCGACGATGATGCGCAGGGCGCGCACGTCGTAGACCTCAGAGAACTCGACGCCCTTTTTGCGCATCTTGTTCCAGATGCTGTAGATGTGTTTCGGCCGGCCATAGACTTCGGCATCCCTGACCCCGGCCGCATCGAGTTCGGCACGCACCTTGGCCACGGCATCGACGATGAACTGCTCACGCTCGCTGCGCTTTTCGTCGAGCAGCTTGGCCAGCTTTTTGTAGGTATCCGGGTGGATGAAGCGGAAGGAAAGGTCCTCCAGCTCCCACTTCAGTTCCCAGACGCCGAGGCGGTTGGCCAGCGGCGAATAGAGTTCCAGCGTCTCGCGCGCCACCTGGACGCGCAGTTCGTCCGGATTGGCGGCATAGAAGCGCAGGGTCTGCGTCCGGCTGGCCAGACGCAGCAGCACGACGCGGATGTCCTCGACCATGGCGAGCAGCATCTTGCGCAGCACTTCGACCTGCGCCTTCATCTCGGCCGGATTGACCTCGCCGGCTTCGATGTTGGTGGCGACGAAGCCCTTGGTGATCGGCCGCAGCCGGTTGAGCCGCGAAATGCCATGGACCAGGTGCGCCGCCGGCTTGCCGAAGCGCTCCTCGATGTGTGCGATGCCATGTTCCTCATGCGCCGGAATGGCAAACAGCACGGCAGCCATCCGCGATTCGACGTCGAGCTTGAGGCCGGCGATGATGACCGCCATGCCCAGCGCGTGCGACCAGATGCGCTCGCCGCTACCCAGCGTCTTGTCGCCATAGATCTGCCAGGCGTATTCGACGGCAGCCTTGAGGCTGTCGGCCTCGGCAACGGAAAGCCCTTCGCCCAGCGTGGCGAGGAACTGCTCGAAGTCGCTCGTGGCGGCGACGGAATGAACGACGGAGACCATAGGCGATCATTATAGCCGCGTCCGCAGCCAGCCATTTGGTCTGGGTCAACTCCTCGTGCGGGGGACTTTCCCTAAGCGTCGGGGCGCAGTCGATCAGGCATAATCGCCCGGGCATGCAACGACTTTTCTCCCACCCCTACCTGCTGCTGACCCTGACCGCCCTGTTCTGGTCCGGCAACATGGTGCTCGGCCGCGGCATCCGCGGCGACGTCCCGCCGATGGCGCTGGCCTTCTGGCGCTGGGCCATCGCCCTGCTGCTCGTCCTGCCGCTTGCCCTGCCCCACCTGAAGTCCCAGTGGCCACTGCTCAAACAAGGCTGGAAGGCGCTACTCGTCCTCGGCCTGCTTGGCGTCGGCGGTTACAACACCTTCGCCTACATCGCCCTCCAATACACCGGGGCGACCAACGCGGTACTGCTCAACTCCTTCATTCCCATCGCCACCATCGCCATTTCCTGGCTGTTCCTTGGCAAGCACCTGCGACGGATCGAAGGCATCGGCGTTGCCATCTCGCTGTGCGGTGCGCTGACCATCATTTCGCGCGGCGACTTCGCCGTGCTGGCCCACCTCAACCTCAATCTGGGCGATGCCTGGATGCTGGTCGCCGTGCTCGACTGGGCGATCTATACCGTCGCGCTCGCCTGGCGCCCGGCCGGCGTGCACCCGATGCTGATGCTCGGCACCATCACCGCCATCGGCCTGGCTGCACTGGTTCCAGCCTATGCCTGGGAGCTGGCGCAGGGCCGCCACATCAACGTGCATCTGGGTTCGCTGGCCTCGCTCGCCTATGTCGGCGTCTTTCCCAGCTTTATCGGGTATATTTTCTATAACAAGGGGGTGGCCGAGGTCGGCGCCAACAAGGCCAGCCTGTTCATCCACCTGATGCCGGTCTTCGGAACTCTTCTGTCTTTCCTGTTCCTCGGCGAAATTCCGTTCTGGTACCACTATCTCGGCATCGGGTTGATCTTCACCGGCATCTGGCTGACCATGAAAAAATGAGAGAACTGCTCGACCGGCTCCGCGGCAAAAAGTCGAACCTCATCCCCGACGGCCTGTGGGCGGCCGTCATCACCTCGCTGCCTTTTCTCGATGTACTCCCCGCTGACGAGCAGAGGCAACTGAAGACACTGGCCGAAGGTTTTCTCGCCGAAAAGGAATTCAGCACCGCCGATGGCCTGGAGCTGAGCGACGAAATCTGCGTCTCGATCGCTGCCCAGGGCTGCCTGCCCATCCTCAAGCTCGGCCTGAACGCCTATCAGGACTGGATCGGCATCGTCGTCTATCCCAACGAGTTCGTCGTGCCACGGCAGGTCGAGGATGAAAGCGGCATCGTCCATGAATACGCCGACGTGCTCTCCGGCGAAGCCTGGGAAGGCGGGCCGCTGATCGTTTCCTGGCACGACGTGCAGATGGCCGGCGACGGCTACAACGTCGTCATCCACGAGTTCGCCCACAAGCTGGACATGCTGAACGGCGCTGCCGACGGCATTCCGGCGCTGCACAGCGGCATCGGCCAGGCAGAATGGGAGGAGGTCTTCTTCGCCGCCTACGAGCACTTCTGCGGGCGCGTCGACGCCGACGAGGAGACGATCATCGATCCTTACGCCAGCGAGACGCCCGCCGAGTTCTTTGCCGTGCTGTCGGAAAGCTTCTTTGAGCTGCCCGATGTCGTGGCCGACGAATACCCGCAGCTCTACGACCTGCTCCGGCGCTACTACCGCCAGGACCCGCTGGCCCGCGAAATCAAGGCGGCCGGCGCTTGAAGCCGGCCCGAGTCCTCAGGCGCTGAGCAGAAAGTCGCGGACAACGGCAATCTGGTCGTCCGACATGAACATCGGCGCGTGGCCGACACCGGGAATTTCGGCCAGTTTCGCCCGCGGACCGCAGGTGCCCATACGCTGCCAGGTATCGCGAGTCAGAAGGTCGGTTTCGGCACCGCGCACGACCAGCGTCGGACAGGCGATGCGCTCGTAGAGCGGCCACAGGTCGATTTCCTGGCCGGCAAAGGCGGCCTTGAACGGTTCGGCAATGCGAGGATCGTAACGGAAGGCCCAGCGGCCATCCGGACGCTGCAGCACGCTCGTCTCCGTCAGGTGATGCCATTGCGCCTCGGTCAGCGGCCCGAATGGCGCACTGACCAGCTTGACGTAAGCCAGCGCCTCGTCGAAGGTCGCCCAGTCCGGATCGGTGCCGACATAGGTCGCAATGCGCTGCAGCGATTCGTTGGTGATCTGCGGCCCGACATCGTTGAGCGCCAGCTTGTGGATGGGCGTCCCTTCCTGCGCCGCCAGCGCCATGCCGATCAGGCCGCCCATCGAGGTGCCCAGCCAGTGCACGCTGTCGACATTGAGGCGGGCGATCAGCGTCACCATGTCGGCCACGTATTGCGGAATCGCATAGCCAGCCGGATCGCGCAGGCGACCGCTCTGGCCGCGCCCGACGACATCGGGGCAGATGACACGGTAGTGCGCCGACATGGCCTCGGCCAAGGCATCGAAATCGCGGCCGTTGCGGGTCAGGCCATGGACGCAGATGAGCACTCGCGGATTGTCGCGGGCGCCCCACTCGGCATAAGCCATCCGGTGCAGGCCGGACGGCCCGATACATTGCACAGTTTGCTGTTTGAATTGCATGTCGTCACCTCCGTCGCCAATGTATCACCGGCCGTGCCAGTAGCGGCGATGTTCGTGCCGCCAGCCGGACAGGCTCACGCCATTGCCGTCGAGTGCGATGCGCACGGCACCGTCGCGGTCGGTTCGCCAGAGATGCGTTCCCATGGCCTCGTAACGGACCGTCACTTCGTCTTTCGGGTGCCCGAAGCGGTTGCGATAGCCGACCGGGATCACCGCCTGGCCGGCCCCGACGGCCTTGAGAAAATCGGGTGTGGACGAAGTCTTCGAGCCGTGGTGCGGCATCAGCATGACGTCGGCGGCCAGATCGCCGGGATAGCGCTGGAGCAGTGCCGCCTCGTCGGGCGCCTCGATGTCGGAGGTCAGCAACACCCTGCGTCCGCCGGCCTCGACACGCAGCACGCAGGACAAATGGTTGGGTTTCGATTCACCCGCATAGGCCTCGGCGGCTGGATGCAGCACCGCGAAGGCGACACCATCCCAGACCCAGCGCTGGCCAGCGACGCAGGGCTGGCCCAGTCCGGCCAACGACGAGCGGACCTCGTCGACGGCCAGCGCGGCCCGCAGCGACACCGTACCGCCCGAGTGATCGCTGTCGCGGTGCGTCACCATCAGCAGGTCGACGCGGTCGATGCCGAGATGGCGCAGGTAGGGCACGACCACGCGCTGTCCGGCATCCGATTCGGCGCTGTAGAGCGGGCCAGGGTCGTAGATCAACGTGTGATCGCGCGTCCGCACCACGCTGGCCAGGCCCTGCCCGACGTCGAGCACATCAACCCACACCTCCCCTTCGGCCGGCCGGGCCACCGGCCAGGCCAGCGCCGGCAGGATCAGGAAGGCCCCCAGCCAGCGCCCGGGCAAACCGCGCGGCAGCAGGCAGACAGCGACGCCAACACCGGCTGCAGCAGCCACCCACCATGGCGGCGCCGGCGCCAGCCAGACCGGCCAGGTAGCACACCACTCGAGAAACAGCATCAGCCACGCCATGACCTGATGCGCCAGCGCCAGGATCGGCCACCACGGGACCAGCGCACCGAGCAGCGCGAGCGGCGTGACGATGAAGCTGACCACAGGAATGGCCACGGCGTTGGCCAACGGCGAGACCAGCGAGAATTGCTGGAAGACAAGCAACAGTATCGGCAGCGAGGCCAGCGTCGCCGCCCACTGAACGACGCCCCACGAGCGCAGACGCGCCCGCCAGCCGGCGGCCTCGCCGACTTGTGCCGAGCCAACATAGAGCAAGGCACCGACGGCGCCGAAGGAGAGCCAGAACCCCGCCGCCAAAATCGCCCAAGGGTCAACCAGCAAGACGACCAGCAAGGCCAGCGCCAAGATCCGGCTCGGCGCGACGATACGTCCGGAGAGCATTGCCGCGGCGGCGACCAGCATCATGATCAGGGTGCGTTGGGCCGGCACAGCAAAGCCGGCAAGCAGGGCATAGACAAGCGCTGCCAGGCAGGCGGCCAGCAGGCCGGCCTTCTGGGCCGGCAGCGCCAGCGCCAGGCGCGGCGAACGGCGCCAGCCGAATGACACCAGCCAGCCGAACAGGGCTGCAACCATCGTCACATGCAGCCCGGAAATCGACATCAGATGGGTCGTCCCGGTACGGTTGAAGGTAGTCCACAGATCGCCATTGATCGCCTTCTGGTCACCCACCGCCAGCGCGACCAGGACGCCGGCCCACGGATAGAATTCTTCCGGCAGCAGGCGGGCGAACGAGGCACGGATGTTGAAGCGTAGACGTTCGATGGCGTAATCCGGCCGCCAGACCATTTCGCTCAACCGTTGCGGCGGGTTCGGGCGGACATAGCCGGTCGCCCGGACATTGCGTTCGAGCAGCCAGGCCTCGTAGTCGAAGCCACCGGGATTGGCATTGCCGTGCGGCCGCTTCAGGCGCACAGTGAAGCGCCATCGCTCACCAGGACGCACCGGCCGGCGCTCGAACTGCTCGTCGTCCCGCCGCCCCTGGTACCACGAGAGCATGACACGCGAAGGAACGGCAAATGCTACGGTCGGCCCGTTTTTTTGGCCAAAATCCAAATCGAATTCAAAGCGGGTGCCATGGCTGAAATCCTGCGGCAGGCTGGCGATAACGCCGACCACCTCGACATCCTGGCCCTCCCCGGCAGCATCGAGCTGATCGGTCAGGCGGATGTCTGCTCGCCATGCGGCGACGGAAAATCCCAGCGCGCAGCACCCGGCAACCGCCAGCAGGCGCACCGGCCAGTTCCG
The DNA here is from genome assembly GCA_017983615.1 of Azonexus sp. GTDB lineage: Bacteria > Pseudomonadota > Gammaproteobacteria > Burkholderiales > Rhodocyclaceae > Azonexus. Next base: position 223,939 of record JAGOBB010000002.1, on the reverse strand, counting down.
CCAGCGTAAGCCCGGCAGCGCCAGAAGTAAGCCGCCGATCGCCCATGGCGCCCAGGCAGGCAGTTCCGGCTGCATCTGCAGCGCCAGGATGCCAGCGGCGAAAGCGAGAATATTCAGACGCATGCTGCAATAATAAGCATATGCGCCGGACCCTGAAAAAATACCTGCCCAATCACGAAACGATCCGCCGCAACCGCTGGTTGCGCCCCTTCGAGTCGTCGCTGTTGCACCCGCGGCTATGGCACCTGAACCGCCATTCGGCGGCCGGTGCCGTCGCTGCCGGGCTGTTCTGCGGGCTGATTCCCGGGCCGCTGCAAATGCTCGGTGCTGCCATCTGCGCACTGGTCTTCCGTGTGAACCTGCCGCTGGCCCTGCTGGTGACGCTCTATACCAACCCGTTCACCATCGTGCCGCTCTATCTGGCGGCTTATCAGATCGGACGCCTGTTCCTGGGCGACGGCAATGGTTTCATCACACCACCGGCGTTCAACCCGACCGACATGGTTGCCTGGACGACGGCGATGCAGGCATGGATGCTGGCCGTCGCCAAACCGCTGGGTATCGGCCTGCTCACGCTGGCCTGCGGGCTGGCCTTGCTGGGCTATTTCGCCACGCAGGCCGCGTGGCGAATTTATCTGATCGCCGCCTGGCGGCGGCGCCGGAAGCTCAGGTCCTGACGCTCAGGTCCGGAAGCGGGCGATTGCCGCGCTCAATGTCTGGGCCAGCGTCCGCAGGGTTCCGGCCGTTTCTGCATTGGCGCTGGCGGCTGCGTTGTTCTCCTCAGCCATCTGGGCAATGCGCTCGACGTTCTGGGCGATTTCCGTACTGGCTGCCGACTGCTCGCGCAGCGCGACGGTAATTTCCGACACCGCATCGACCACCTGACGCGACTGCCGTTGCACCTGGCTGATCGTCTCGCCGGCCAGTTGCGCCTGCTCGACACCGGTCGCCACGCGCTGCACGCCCTGCTTCATGCTCGAAACGGCAATCGTGGTATCCGACTGGATGGAGTCGATCATGCCGGAAATTTCCTGCGTCGATTTGGCGGTACGCTCGGCCAGCTTGCGCACCTCGTCGGCCACGACGGCAAAACCGCGTCCCGACTCACCGGCCCGCGCCGCCTCGATGGCCGCGTTGAGCGCCAGCAGATTGGTCTGGTCGGCGATTTCCTTGATGGTATCGACAATGGCCGAAATCTGCTGCGACTGCTGCCCCAGCGCTTCGACGGCGACCGCCGACTGATTGACCGTCTGGGCAATCCCCTCGATCTCGCCGACCACCGCCTGGACAATCTTGACGCCCTGCGCCGCAACCTCGTCCGATTCCCTGGAATAGCGCTGGGCGTCCTGGGCATTGCGGGCAATATGATCGACGCCGACCGTCATCTGCTCGACCGCCGCGGCCATGCTTGACGCGGAATCGCTCTGGGTCGCGGTGCTGGAAGAAATCTGCTGGCTGGACGAAGCCAGTTGTTCGGCCGCCTGGCTGAGTTTCCGGACGTCGCCCTGCACACCGCCGAGCAACTTACGGAAGGCAGCGGCCATGCCGTTGAAATCCCTGGCTGCCGCATGGAGTTCGTCTGTCCCGAATGACTGGAACTCAGAGGTCAAATCGCCGTCGGCCAATTGACGAGCGCCCTTCGAGAAATCACCAACGCTATTGAGAACCGAAAAATAAGTTCCCAAACCCAGGTAGCCGACGATCAGGGCCATCACGACAGCCAGACCCACCTCAAGGAACAGCAGCCGCCGTGCATCGCTCATACGGCCTTCCAGTTGCTTCTCGAACTGCGGCACCAGCGTTTCGAACATGACTTTGTAGCCCAGATCGATCACCTGCGTGGTCATCGCAAAATAATCCTGCGGCGCTGTCGAGAATTTCTCGCCGAGAATATCGTCCTTGACCAGCCCGAGAATTTTTTCCACGCCGCCGGAAAATTCCTTCGACGGTCCGGCCAGTGCATCCCTCAAGCCTGGCGAATAGAGCATCACCTTCTGAATGTTGCTGTCCTGCGCCTGAAGCGTAACCTCGATGGTGGCGATCAGCAGGGCCAGGTCATTCCGCAGTTGCTGAGGCAATTCCTTCTTGGTCAATACACCCGTACCGCGAGCCCGGGTAATGCCCAGCGGTTCCAACATGGCAGGCATCATGGAAACGATGGTATCCATGAAATAGTAGGTATCCATCACCGGATCAAGCGTCAGTTGCGTTTCGTCCGCAACGTCGACCATGAATGGCAAGACCTTTCCGATCATGTCCGAGTGACGTTTGATGTTCTCCTGCGGCGTCCAGCTCAGACCTTGTGTCCGTATGGCGTCCCAATCCTGCCGAATGTTCTTCCAGCTCGCTGTCTCGCGCAGTTTGGGAGAAAGTGCCGCATCAGTTGCAGCAAGGGCTTCAGCGACGTCCTTTTCCTTGGCGGCCCGCTTGTCCTTCATCGCCTCGTTGCCGTTCAGCACACCTGAAGACAGCCCGCGATGTTGCTGCATTACCTGAACCATGTGGTTCATCGGTTTCAGCATCTGCAAGCCGGCAAGTTCCTGTCGCGCTGTTTCAATATCGCGACTCAGGAACGAAAACACTGAGGTGAGCAGAACCAGGATGACCACGCACACGACACCGCCCAACAGCATGAACTTGGTGTTGTAGCGCAGGCGATTCATCAAGGCGACGGCGGGCGAAAACAGGGATTGCATAGCTTGACTCCGGAAAAGCTGCATGATGATTTTCTTATTTGCGACAGTTTTACCAAACGCCGCTGGATACTAACAACTATTCGCTCAGAACGCCATCATCCAAATTGAATATCCGGTCCGCCTTTTTGGCAAGTTTCTCGTCGTGAGTAACGACGACCAGACTGACCTGCTGCTGGCGGACTCGCTCAATCAGCAAGCCAAAGACCACTGACGCCGTATGACTGTCCAGATTACCGGTTGGTTCATCGGCGAGCAGACAGGAGGGGTCGCTGACCAGAGCACGCGCGATCGCCGCCCGCTGGCGTTCACCGCCGGAGAGTTCGCCCGGCCGGTGCTCGACGCGGTGGCCGAGACCGACCGCAGCAAGGATCTCAGCTGCCTTGTCCATTGCCGCCTGACGCTCCATGCGCCGGATCAGCAGGGGCATGGCGACGTTTTCCAGGGCCGAGAATTCGGCCAGCAAATGGTGAAACTGGTAGACGAATCCGAGGTGTCGGTTACGCCAGTCGCCACGCTCGACCTCGCCCATGTCCGAAAATTCGCGGCCCATCAGCGTCACCTTGCCGGCCGTCGGCGTATCGAGCCCGCCGAGCAGGTGCAGCAAGGTGCTCTTGCCGGAACCAGAGGCACCAATGATGGCCACCGTTTCCCCCGGTTCGACGACCAGGTTGATTGCGGACAGTACCGGCACTTCCAGCCCGCCACCGCGAAATACCTTGGAAACACCAAGGGCGATCAGTATCGGCTCACTCATAGCGCAGCGCCTCCGCCGGATTGACCCGCGATGCCTTCCAGCTCGGATACAGCGTCGCCAGCAGTGCGAGCACGAAGGCGATCAGCGTTACGCCCCAGACATCGCCCCATTGCAGGTCGGATGGCAGGTCGGAAATGTAATAGACGTCTTTCGACAGAAAATGCACGCCAAGCAGCCGTTCGATGAAGGGCACGACGACATCGATATTGAGCGCCAGCGCGACGCCGCCGACGATACCCAGCCCGAGGCCGATGAAGCCGACCAGCGCCCCCTGGATCACGAAAATCCCCATGATCGACAACGGCCGCGCGCCCAGCGTGCGCAGAATGGCGATGTCGGCCTCCTTGTCGGTGACCGCCATGACCAGCGTCGAGACAAGGTTGAAGGCAGCGACCGCGACGATCAGCGAGAGGATGATGAACATCATGTTCTTCTCGATCTGCACGGCGCGGAAGAAATTGGCGTGGCTTTTGGTCCAGTCGTGCAGGTAGGCATCGGCGTCGATGTAGCGGACCAGTTCGCGGGCGATGCGCGGCGCCTGGAACAGGTCGTCGACCTTGAGCCGGATGCCGGTGACCCGGTCCTCCATCTGGTAGAGCCGCTGGGCGTCCTGCAGATTGATCAACGCCAACCCGGAGTCGTATTCGTACATGCCGACCTCGAAGATGCCAACCACCGTGAAGGACTTCAGCCGCGGCACGACCCCGGCCGGCGTCACCGTGCCCTGCGGCGCAATCAGCGTCACCTTGTCGCCGGTGAAGACGCGCAGCGAACGGGCCAGGTCGGCGCCAAGCACGATGCCGAAACTGCCCGGCTTCAGGTCGTCCAGGCTGCCGCTCTGGATGGTCTTGCGAAAATCGGCGACGCGATCCTCCAGCTCGGGCTCGATGCCGCGGATCATCGCCCCCTTGACCACGCCATCGACGCTGAACATTCCCTGCGACTGGACGAAAGGCGCGCTGGCCCGGACTTCCGGATGCTTCGCCGCCTGCTCGGCGAGCAGCGGCCAATTGGCCAGTTCGCCGCTGATGCCGGTGATCTGGATGTGCGACGCAACGCCTAGGATGCGCGTGCGAAGCTCTTTCTGAAAGCCGTTCATCACCGACAGCACGACAATCAGCGCCGCCACGCCAAGCCCGATGCCGAGCATCGAGATCAGCGAGATGAATGAAATGAAATGATTGCGTTTCTTGGCGCGCGTATAGCGCAGGCCGATCAACAACTCGTAGGGCAATGCCATGCGGATAACACCGGGCAACGAAAGTCGCTATGGTACACTTTTTGGTCGCCATTCCCTGCCTGCTGCCCGTGCGCCTCACCCTGCTTGTCCCCGAACTGATCTGGCCTGAACCGAACGACCAACTGACCCTCGGGAAACTGGCGGCACCGGGCTTCGAATGGCTGGCCAGCCATGCCGCCTTCGCGCGCCAGCCCAAAACGCCTTTCGAAACTGCCCTCGCCCGCCAGTTCGGTCTCGACGATGCCCCCTTCGGCGCCCTGCGCCTGCTCGGCGAGGGTAACGGCGAACAAGCCCGTTCCGGTCACTGGCTGTGCGCCGACCCGGTGCACCTGCGCTTCCACCACGAACGCATCATCCTCGCCGACGCCGGCGCCTTCGATCTGGACGACGACGAAGCCCACGCACTGGTCGCCGCGCTGAACGTCCAGTTCGCCGATGTAGGTATTTTTTACATCGCCACGGCCCGCCGCTGGTACCTGAAACTAAATGCTACGGTCGAGCATTTTTCCGAGCCAATTTCAAAAATCGCCGGCCGCCGCCTGGACAGCGAACTGACCGACAAGAACGGCCCGCTGACACGCTGGCTCAACGAAGTGCAGATGTTCCTGCACGGCCACCCGGTCAACGAACGTCGGCAGGCCGCCGGCAAACCTGCCGTCAACAGCCTGTGGCTGTGGGGTGGCGGGCCGCTGCCCGAAGTGCCGCCGCCGGAGTTCGCCGCCGCCTGGAGCGACAACCCGCTGGCGACCGGCCTGGCCTCCGCCAGCGGCATAGAATCGCCGCCCTGCCCCTCCGGCCTCAACGGCCTGCTGGCAGACGCCGACCAACACACCGCGCAATTGGTCGTCCTCGACAGCCTGTTGCCGCCGGTGCTCTACGAAAACGGCGAGGACTGGCGCAATGCCTGGGCGGCCCTGGAGCGCGACTGGTTCCTGCCGCTGCGCGCCGAACTCGGCCGCAAAATCGATACCCTGACCATCGTCGCTCCGACCATCTACGGCCAGCTGAGCTGGACGCTGAATGGAACAGACCGCTGGAAATTCTGGCGCCAGAGCCGGCCGCTGGCCGATCTGGCCAAGGCCCTGGCCGAAGAGCAGACCGAAGGAAGCGCATCGTGACCAAGCTCACCACCCGCAGCAGCCCGCCGCGCGTCGTCTGGCAACTCGAACAACAGGGCCTGCACCCGCTGCTAGCCCGCCTCTACGCCGCCCGCGGCGTCACCGACAAGGCCGAACTCGACTACGAACTCAAGTCGCTGCTGCCGCCGGCATCGCTGACCCATGCCACCGACGCCGCCCAGCTGCTGGCCGACGCCATCGAGGCCGAGGCGAAGATGCTGATCATCGGCGACTACGACTGCGACGGCGCCACCGCCACGGCGGTCGGCATGCGGGCGCTGAAGGCGCTCGGCGCTGACGTCGATTTCCTGCTCCCCGACCGCTTCAAGCTCGGCTACGGCCTGTCGCCGGAAATCGTCGACGTCGCCGCCGGGCAGTCGCCCGACCTGATCATCACCGTCGACAATGGCATCGCCAGCCTCGAAGGTGTCGCCCGCGCCCAGCAGCACGGCATCGCGACGCTGATCACCGACCACCACCTACCGGCCGGGTCGACGCCAGATTCGCTGCCGGCCGCCGACTGCATCGTCAATCCCAACCAGCCCGGCTGCAACTTCCCGTCCAAATGCATCGCCGGCGTCGGCGTCATGTTCTACGTCATGCTCGCCCTGCGTGCCGAACTGCGCGAACGCGGCTATTTTGCCGAGCGCCCGGAACCCAACTTCGCCAACCTGCTCGACCTCGTGGCGCTGGGCACCGTCGCCGACGTCGTCAAGCTCGACCGCAACAACCGCATCCTGGTCAGCCAGGGCCTGAAGCGCATGCGCTCCGGCCAGATGCAGCCCGGCATCGCCGCCCTGTTCAAGGCCGCCGCCCGCGACCCGAAACGCGCCACCGCCTTCGACCTCGGTTTCCTGCTCGGGCCGCGCCTCAACGCCGCCGGCCGGCTGGCCGACATGCGCCTCGGCGTCGAATGCCTGCTCACCGACGACCCGACCCGTGCGCTAACGATTGCCCAGCAACTCGATACCCTGAACCGCGAACGCCGCGAAATCGAGGCCGGCATGCAGGAACAGGCGCTGGCTCTGCTCGAATCGCTGGACGCCAACGACGCCACCCCTGGCATCGCGCTGTTCGACGAAAGCTGGCATGAAGGCGTCGTCGGCATTCTCGCCTCGCGCATCAAGGACAAGCTGCACCGCCCGGTCTTCGCCTTCGCCCCCGGCGAAGGCGGCATCGTCAAGGGTTCCGGCCGCTCGATTCCCGGACTGCACCTGCGCGATGCCCTCGACCTCGTCGCCAAGCGCGCCCCCGGCCTGCTCATCCGCTTCGGCGGCCACGCCATGGCCGCCGGTGCTACGGTCCATGCCGAAAATTTCGAAAAATTCAAATCCCTGTTCGCCCAGGTCGCTGGCGAACTGCTCGCCCCGGCCGACCTGACCCGCACACTGGAAACCGACGGCAACCTCGAAGGCGGCTACATCTCGCTGGAAACCGCCCGGCTGCTGGAAAACGAAATCTGGGGCCAGGGCTTCCCGGCACCGCTGTTCATGGACGAATTCGACGTCGAACAGCAACGCGTGCTCAAGGAAAAACACCTGAAGCTGCGGCTACGCAAAGGCAACACGCGCATCGACGCCATCCAGTTCAACTTCAGCACCCAGCCCGGCAACCGCACGCGTCTAGCCTACCGGCTGGCGATCAACGAATACATGGGCGTCGAAAGCCCGCAGTTGATGGTCGAACACCTGGAATAATCGGTACCCGGCCACACGCTAAAGCTGACCGGGTGAGCCTCCAAAGCTCAGCGCATGTCGGCCAAAGCGAGGCTGGACACAGGCGCCTGGCCAACGCCCTCAGAGGAGGCCGTAGCCATATTGCGCTTCCGCTTGCCGCCCCGGCTTGACACCTGGCTGGGAGCCTGCGCCAAGACCAGGCCCTGTGCCAGAATCTCTGCCATGACCTCCGTCTCACTGGCGCCCGACTCAAGTGCCACTGCCCGAACCTCTGCCAACCCGTCGCGATTGGGATCGAAACTGATGGAGCAGTCCGGCCGGGCAGCGCACATAACCGATTTGGCCAATTGCCGGACAAACTCCATTTCGTACGGGATGGTCATCATCGGGATGCTGATGCGACTGCCTGCCAGCTGCTCGGGGCTTCCTAAAATGGTCTTTACCAGGATCGGCAAGCGATCACTGACCGTCAGCGCAACTTCGGACGCGCGCTGGTCCAGGCCGACGGTGGGCACCTGGCTCAGCAAGCATTGAACGGTGAGATTCGAGGGTGCGTACCAGCAAGCCCAGCGCGGCCCCTGGACGGGCGGCTCATCGGTACTGGCGAAAGCGGTGACGGACAAGCCCATGGCGGCCAACATCACGACCTGGCGAACGAAACGACAGACGAAATTCATGTGTCACTCCCGGCAGTCCCGCTGTCGTGGAGAAAGACCCGTAGTCTTTCCCGGTAGACCGGTAACTTTGCGGCCCCGCCTTTCGGACGGGTGTGCCTTTTTCGGACTGGACAGGCCAGCGATAAACCTGGCCCTCATCCACCACACGGCAGCTCATCAATTAAAACTACCGTTTTAGTTATATTCGCAAGACATTTGATATTTGTCAAGCAAAAAATGCCATTAACAACAGTATTGGCATTTCAAAATCATCATTATAGTCAACCGACTCGAACCAACTCTCGAGGATCAGAGGGGTCCGTTGGCGGCCTCAATACCTCACCCCGTCCGGTGGCGTGAACGAATCCAGCGCGTGCAGATAGGCCGCCCGGGCGAAGGCGCTGGGGTTCGGTGAGTTCTGCTGGCTCAGCGAGCCTTTCAGCTGGGCGACCGAGGCGTATTCGCGCGCTTCCAGCCAGCGTGTGATGCCGACGAGCATTTCGCTCAGCGCCTGCGGGCCGCGCTTGAGCAGGGCGCTGGCCAGGTGCACGACGTCGGCGCCGGCGAGCAGCAATTTCAGGGCATCCTCTGCCGTATGCACGCCGCCGGTGGCCGCCAGGGAAATGCTTGTACTGCCGCGCAGGATGGCGATCCAGCGCATGGCCAGCAGCGTATCGGCCGACGAAGAAAGCTGGACGCGGTCGACGACGCTCAGGGTTTCCAGGTCGATATCAGGCTGGAAAAAGCGGTTGAACAGTGAAATGCCCGCTGCGCCGGACGTTTCTGCCTGATGCACGAAATGCGGCAGCGACGAGAAGAACGGCGACAGCTTCATACCGACCGGAATCGTCACCGCGGTTTTCAGTTCCTGCAGCAGCGAGATGTGGTGGTCTTCGATCGCCTCGCCGGACACCTTGGGGTCGCTGGGCATGTACCAGGCGTTCAGTTCGAGCGCATCTGCCCCGGCTGCCTGCATTTCCTTGCCCAACTCTACCCAGCCGCTCAGTGACGAGCCGTTCAGGCTGGCGACGACCGGGATCGCCAGGCGGGACTTCAGGCGCTGGATCTGTTCCAGGTAGCCGTCGAGCCGGCTCTGGTAGTCATGGCCGAAAGGCAGATGGCCGGCCGCTTCGCCGAAGGTTTCGGGATGGACCAGAAAGCGGTCGATCATCTGCTCGTCGTGGCGGACATCCTCTTCGAACAGCGAATGCATGACGATGGCCGCCGCACCGGCATCTTCCAGATGCAGGATGGCGTCGAGGTCGTGGCTGAGTGGCGACGAGGACGGGACCAGCGGATTCTTCAGCGGCAGGCCGAGATAGGTCGTGGACAGATCAGGCATCGGGGGTCTCCTTCTTGTCGGCGGCCTCGCTGGCCTTGTCGTCGATGGCGGTTTCCGGCAACAGCATTTCCGACAGTTCGACATATTCCTGGTGGCGCAGGCGGGCGTCCTTCCCGGCCTGGGTCATGAAATGGACCGAAGCATCGGGACGCAAGCGTTCGAGGACGGTGAACCGTGCCTCGTTGCGGGCAAAGTCGCTGAAAGGAATGCTTGGCGCAGCGCTGTCGACAGACAGCGGATTCTTGCCGAGATCGCGCTGGCGCGGGTCGTAGCGCAGCAACGGCCAGTGGCCGGACTTGACGGCCAGATCCTGCTGACGATGGTTGTTCGACAGATCGACACCATGGGCGATACACGGGCTGTAGGCGATGATGATCGAGACACCCGGATAGCTTTCAGCTTCGATAAAGGCCTTCAGGGTATGGACATCCTTGGCGCCATAGGCGACCTGTGCGACGTAAACGTTTTCGTAGTCCATCGCGATGCGCGCCAGATCCTTCTTGCGGTTCGGCTTGCCGCCGGCAGCGAACTTGGCCACCGCACCGCGCGGCGTGGCCTTGGAGTTCTGGCCGCCGGTGTTGGAGTAGACCTCGGTGTCGAGCACGAGGATATTGACGTCCTCGCCCGACGAGAGCACGTGATCGAGGCCGCCGAAACCGATGTCGTAGGCCCAGCCGTCGCCGCCGATGATCCACACGCTGCGCCGGATCAGGTATTCGGCCACGGCGGCCAGCCGGTCGGCGGCCGGTGTGGCAATGGATGACAATTTGGCCTGGAGTTGAGAAACCCGCGCGCGCTGCTCCTGGATGCCGGCCTCGGTACGCTGGTCGGCATTGAGCAAGGCCTGAACCTGGGCATCGCCGATTTCCAGTGCCATGGCGCGTAACTGAACGCGTGCCGCCTCGGCCAGATTGTCGGTCGCCAGTCGCATGCCGAGACCAAACTCGGCGTTGTCCTCGAACAGCGAATTGCTCCACGCCGGGCCGCGCCCGTTTGCGTCGGTGGTGTACGGCGTGGTGGGGAGATTGCCGCCGTAGATCGATGAGCAACCGGTGGCATTGGCGACCAGCATGCGGTCGCCGAACAACTGGGTGGCGAGTCGAATGTAGGGCGTCTCGCCGCAGCCGACACAGGCCCCGGAAAATTCGAACATCGGTTGCAGCAGCATGGAGCCGGGAATGGTGTTGCGCTTGGCTACCGTGCGGTCGTAATCGGGCAGTTTCAGGAAGAAATCCCAGTTCTCGGCTTCCTGCACGCGCAGCGGAGGCTGCTCGGCCATGTTCAGCGCCTTGCGCGAGGCGTTTGACTTGTCGCGGATCGGGCAGACTTCGACGCACAGCGTGCAGCCGGTGCAATCCTCCGGCGCTACCTGGTAACTCATCTTCCAGCCGGCCGGGTAATCCTTGCTGCGGATGGCCATCTGCTTGAAGGACTGCGGTGCCGCTTCGCCCAGTTCGGCGGGATAGGTCTTGGCCCGAATGGCCGAATGCGGACAGACGAAAACGCATTTGCCGCACTGCGTGCACAAATCGGTTTCAAGGACCGGAATCTGCAGCGCCAGATTGCGCTTTTCGTACTTGGCCGTGCCGGTCGGGAAGGTGCCGTCGACCGGGAACAGCGATACCGGCAGGCTGTCGCCCTTGCCGGCGATCATCGGCAACGTCAGCTTGCGGACGAATTCCGAGGCTTGCCGGGCAGTGCGTTCGGGAACGCGAATGTCGGTGGCTGCGAACTCAGCCGGTACCGGCACTTCGTGCAGACAGACCAGCGTCTTGTCGATGGCTCGGTAGTTCAGTTCGGCAATCCGCCGCCCCTTGCGACCATAGGTTTTTTCCACGGCATGCTTGATCGCAGCAATCGCTTCGTCCTGCGGCAGGATGCCGGAAATGGCGAAGAAGCAGGTCTGCATGACGGTGTTGATGCGCCGCCCCATGTCGGCTTCGAGCGCGACCTGATAGGCGTCGATGACATAAAACCGGATGCGCTTGGCGACCATCTGCCGCTGCATCGCCGCCGGCAGGGTTGCCCAGACCTGATCGGGCGGCACTGGCGTATTGAGCAGGAAGACCGCCCCTGGCGCGGCGTGGGACAGCAGGTCATGGGTTTCGAGGAACAGGGGTTGATGGCATGCGACGAATTTTGCATCGCCCTCGCCGGTCAGGTACGTCGAGCGAATCGGCTGCGGCCCGAAACGCAGGTGCGATACCGTCATCGCCCCCGATTTCTTGGAGTCATAGACGAAGTAGCCCTGGGCGTAGAGCTCGGTTTCGTCACCGATGATCTTGATCGAATTCTTGTTGGCCGACACGGTGCCGTCCGAACCCAGGCCGTAGAACACCGCGCCAAAGGTTTCGCGAACCGCGTCGGTGCGGAAGGCGGGGTCGTAGGGCAGCGACAGATGCGTCACATCGTCGTTGATGCCCACCGTGAAGCGGCGCTTGGGAAATGCTACGGTCAGGCCCAAAAAAACGGCAAAAACCATCGCCGGGTTGAACTCCTTGGAGGCCAGCCCGTAACGCCCGGCCACCACCTTGGGCAGCACGGCAAAACGCGGTGAGTCGCTGGCGGCATTCTCGGCCAGCGCGACCATGACGTCCTTGAACAGCGGCTCGCCGTCGGCGCCCGGTTCCTTGCAGCGGTCGAGCACGGCAATCGCCCGGGTCGTCGCCGGCAGTGCGGCGAGCAGCGCTTCCGGTGCCCATGGCCGGTAAAGGCGGACCTTGAGCAGGCCGACCTTTTCGCCCTGGCGGTTCATGTGCTCGACAGTTTCCTGAGCTGTTTCCGCCCCGGAGCCCATCATCACGATGACGCGCTCGGCATCCGGCGCGCCGACGTAATCGAACAGCTTGTACTGTCGGCCGGTCGCCTCGGCAAACTGATCCATGGCCTGCTGAACGACATCCGGGAAGGCATCAAACCAGGGGTTCTGCGCCTCGCGGGCCTGGAAGAAAACGTCCGGGTTCTGCGAACTGCCGCGCAGCACCGGGTGTTCGGGCGACAGGGCCCGGTGACGCTGGGCCGCGACCAGGTCCTGTGGCAGCATTTTCTGCAACACCTCGTCGCCAACCGCCTTGATCTTCGCCACTTCGTGCGAGGTGCGGAAGCCGTCGAAGAAATGTAGCACCGGCAGGCGCCCGGCCAGCGTCGCGGCCGAGGCGATGGCGGCCATGTCCTGCGCTTCCTGCACTGAATTGGAGGCGAGCAGCGCAAAGCCCGTACCGCGGGTGGCCATCACGTCGGAATGGTCGCCGAAAATGGACAGCGCATGTGTCGCCACGGCGCGGGCGGCAACATGGAAGACCGTCGGCGTCAGTTCACCGGCGATCTTGTACATGTTGGGGATCATCAGCAACAGGCCCTGCGATGCCGTAAAGGTCGTCGCCAGAGAACCGGCCTGCAGTGCGCCATGGACAGTGCCGGCGGCCCCCCCTTCGGACTGCAGTTCGACGACGCGGGGAATGCATCCCCAGACATTCGTCTTGCCTTGCGCCGCCCATTCGTCGGACAGCTCCCCCATGCCGGAGGAAGGGGTGATCGGGTAAATGGCGATCACTTCAGAAACGCGGTAAGCCACGTTGGCGACAGCTTCATTGCCGTCGATGGTCAGCATATTGTTCATGTTCGGTCCTGCCCTGAAATGTGCGCAGCCCGGGGAGGTAACTTCCCTCCCTCTATTTGTTGCGACGCAGCAAGTTCATTCTACGCCGACTCGGGCGAAAGAGATGCCATATGCCAGACGAAAATTATTGCGCCCTGATGCCATCTACCCCCTGCCCGAAGCACTGCCCCGTCAGGAAATTTTCGACTGCAGGTACTCGTTGACAGCCGCCGATTGCATCGGTCTGGAAAACAAATACCCCTGAAATTCATCGCAGCCACATATCGTCAGGATTTCCCGCTCTGCCTCGGTTTCGACCCCTTCGGCGACAATATGGAGATTCAGTGCCTTGCCGAGAAAGATGATGGCGTGTGGAATCGCCATGGCCCTTCCACCGCGGTCGCAACCAGAAACGAAGGAGCGGTCGATCTTCAGCGTATCGATCGGCAGACGCTGCAAATAGCTCAGGGAAGAGTAGCCGGTGCCAAAATCATCGACGGCGATGCTAACGCCCAGTTCCTTGATCGAATTGAGTATGCCAATCGTGTGCTCGACATCCCCCATGATCATGCTTTCGGTGATTTCCAGTTCCAGGCATTCCGGCTGCAAGCCGGAAACGGCCAAAGCATCTGCCACCATGGCCGGCAGGCCTGGCTCCTTGAGTTGGCGAGCCGAAAGATTGACCGCAACGCTCAGGGCCTGGCCGTTGACCAGCGGCCAGGTGGCGGCAACCCGGCACGCGGCATACAGCACCTGCTCGCCAATCGCGAGAATCTGGCCGGTTTCCTCCGCCAGCGGAATAAATCGATCGGGCGTCACCAGACCATGTCCGGCACTGTTCCAGCGGACCAGCGCCTCGAACCCCTTGACCTGCAAGGCACTATCGACCTTCGGCTGATAGACGACAGTTAGTTCGTTGTTCTCGATGGCGCCCTGTAGCGCACTTTCCAGAACGAAACGGTCCTGCACTACCTGATTCAAGTCGCGGGTGTAGAAATGGTACTGCCCCTTGCCCCGCTTCTTGGCGGAATACATCGCCACATCCGCAACCCGCAGCAGACTATCCAGATCACCTGCGTCGTCCGGATAAACGCTGACACCAATGCTGCAATTGATGCGAACTGAGTGGCCTTCCAGCTGTAACGGCGCCTGGACGGACACCAGCACCCGGTCCAGCAGTTGCTGCGTATCTTCGTTGGAAACCTGATTGCCGATGATCAGGACAAATTCATCGCCACCGTAGCGTGCCACGGTGTCTACGCCACGCAAAGCTATGCGAAGCCGAGCCGCGATCTCAATTAGCAATTGGTCGCCGGCAGCGTGTCCGAGACTGTCGTTGATCACCTTGAAATTATCAAGATCGACGAAGGCCAATGCCACTTTGCTTGCCTGGCGCCGTGCAAGCTGCACGGCCTGTTCCAGACGATCCTGCAGCAGATTGCGATTGGGCAGGCCGGTCAGCGGATCGTGCGTCGCCTGATGCTGCAGAACCGACTGGTAGCGATGGCGTTCGGTTATATCCTCGACCGTGCCTTCGTAATAAAGCAAGCTGCCATCCGGTGCACAAACGGCATGGGCGTTCTCGGAAATCCAGATCCGACTGCCGTCGTGACAGATAACCTCCGACTCGAAATCGCTGACCCGGCCATCGCGCTGGATCAGGCGTTTGAAATCGGCACGCCGGCGCTGGTCGACATAAAGCCCCGTGGCGATGTCTTCCAGGCTGCTGATCAGCGCTTCCGGGGTCGTGTACCGATAGAGCGTCGCCAGGGCCTGGTTGGCAGCCAGATAGCGCCCGCTCTCGGTACTCTGGAACATGCCGATGACCGAATTCTCGGAAATGCTCCGATAGCGCAACTCCGTTTCCGCCAGCTGGATCTGGGCCAGGACGCGGTCGGTAATATCCTCGAGATAGCCTTCGATAATCTGCCGCCCGACCTCGTCGCGCAGACCGATGCCGCGCTCCAGCACCCACTTTTCTTCGCCATCCCGACAGACGATGCGGTATTCCATGCGGTATCGGGCACCGGTGTCGAGTGCCGCGAGAATGGTACCCCGCACTGCTGCGCGATCCTCCGGATGAGTCAAGGCGTCCAGCGAGTTGCTCGCACTTCCGACCAGGGCTTCGGCTACAAAGCCCGTCAGTTCACGGCAACCCGGACTGACCGACATCAGAGTCCAGTGCTTATCCACCAGGCAACGAAAAAGCATCCCATCCAGGCTGGAGAAAAGGGTAGCCATGGCGGGTATGTTTCGGCCACCGACCAACGCCGTCCCACAGCTCGACCAGAATCCGATACCGGTTCGCTGCGCCGGCCTGGACAGAAAGCCGGACTTAGGCACGTTGAAGTTGCGTTGATGCACGATCATTGGCCTTCCTGCTGCCAACCCGCACCAGTTCATCGCCACTCTCGCCGATCCAGGCAAACACGCTATCGACCGCTACCGTGGCGACCTCGAAATACTGCTGGGCGGCGACGCTGATGCCCGAACTCAGCAACATCCGGGTGCGAATCACCCGCGCCATTTCCTGGACGGCGAGCGCTGCCTTTTCCGCCTTTGGGCCCCGCCCGCCCACTTCGCTGGCCTGACTGAGCAGCGCCTCGGCACGAGCCACCAGAAACATCAGCCGAACCCGCGCCACGGCGGAACAACCCCGACGTGCCGCCACACTCGTCCCCAAGGCACGGGCCTGACCCAGACACTCTGTCAAGGCCGGCAAGCGGCTGGCATAGTTGCGCACCAGACCACGGGCGCCACTATCGGCGAGCAGCAGTTCAACCCTGGACTCGCCCAGCGCGGCCAGCCAATGCAACAGTTGATCGATCAGGAAGCTGTGCTGGGCAATGCTTTGTTCGACAGAAAGCCCAACCAGCTTCTCCCTGAGTTGCCCCCAATTGAACTGAAACAGTGCAAGATCATTCAGCGTCAGACAGGGGTGCGCCCGGAGACTCTCGTCCCTGGCCACTTCCCGCAACGACGGAATCAGCCTCTCGATCTCGTATCCCTTTGCATCCAGTCGAGCCTTGAATCCCTGATCACCGGACAGCAAGGCGGAACTCATGCCACGGTGCTGCTGAAAATTGCCAACCAAGGCAAGCAGCGAACGGCAAGCAGCAAGCGTCTTGTCCAGAGACTTTTCGGCGTTGATCCAGTTGCGACGGCGATGAACCATCGTCAACGCCATCAGGATGAAGATGGCCAGTGCCAGCATCGTGTAAATGATCCAGTTCATCTTAGCCTCATTCGTATTGGTATTTCTTCAGTGCCCCGGTCAGCTGAACGGACAGATCGCTCAGGTAGCGGGACAGTTCGCTGTTCTCACGGACCAGATGCTCGTTGGTATCGGCCAGTTGGGCGACCTGTTCGATGCTGCGGGCGATATCCTGGCCAGCCTCGCTCTGTTCCTGACTCGCGGCAGCAATATCGCGAATCAGGACCAGCGTCTGGCCGGCGTTGTCCTCAACCCGGCGCAGATCGCTGACCGCCTCGCCAGCATCGCTCAGACTTTTGGCAGCCTGGCCGGTCGTCGCCGCCATGGCGGCAATCATCCCGTCGACTTCGGTCCGCACTCCTTCGATGCGGTCACCGATGTCGCGGGTGGCGTTGCTCGTCCGCTCTGCCAGCTTGCGTACCTCGTCGGCGACAACGGCGAAGCCGCGCCCCTGTTCGCCAGCCCTCGCTGCCTCAATGGCGGCATTCAGCGCCAGCAGATTGGTCTGCGAGGCGATCTCGGCAATTAATTCGACGATGGTGTCGATTTCCCGCGAGCGTGCCCCCAGCCGGCTGGCGCTTTCGGAGGTTTGCTCGACGGTCGTGACCAGACTTTCCAGACTGCGTGCCAGACCGCTCACCCGTTCCGCACCGGCGACCGCCATCGCACCGGAAGCCTCGGCTACCTCGGCCGCTCCCTGCGCGCTTTCGCTGGTCATGCCCAGGCTGACGGTTAGCTGCTCCAGCGTTGCCGATGAAGAAATCGTAATGTCGCGCTGGCGGCGGACACCGTCGTCGCCACCACTGGCGTTGGCGCTGCTCTCGCCGGCCACGCTGGAAATCTCCTGTGACATCCGGGCAAAAGTCAGGAACAGTCCGGACAAAGAGCGGGCCATGCCGTTCAGGCGTTCAGCCAGCGGTGCCAGTGCACCGCAGCGCGGGGCATCAAGGCGACTGACCAGACGGCCGGCCGCCAGTTCGAGGGCAAAGCCGTCGATCGAGACGAGCGCAAGTTCCAGGCTACGCTGCATCCTGACCGCGATGAGCATGGCCATACCCAGCCCTGCAACGGCGCCGGCAGCCCACTGCTCAGCCTGCTCCGCCAGGGCAACGCCAGCCAGTGCTGCACCACCTACCGCCGCCAACAGGCACACAGCCAACAACCGCAGGCGCAAGGAGTTCATCGAAGAGCGCAAGGCAGATACCGATTCGGTCGTTGTCATAGCTGTCAGGCACAAAGTTGTGAGATTGAAAAATCAATAGCAATTCTCTTGCCACGCCAACGAAACAACTAACTAAACTCGTTTAATCATAAACTTGGATTAAATTCCAAATATTTCCAATATTCCAATATACTAATTCTCAAGTCGTATATCATAGAAAATATGCTGCACCGCACCAATAACGTGCCACCACCCGCTCAATCGTTACACAACCATGCACTCAAACCGTGCAGCCGAATCCCGCCTTGCTCAGCAGCTATAATTGCGGTTTTGCCACGCAACGAGACGAACATCATGGAAGCCGAACACATCAACAGCATCTCCAACAAGCTCGACGACCTGGCGCAGCGCGCCGCCGAGCTGCGGAGGTATCTTTGACTACGATCAGAAGCGCGAACGCCTGACCCTTCTCAACCAGGAGATGGAAGATCCCAAGATATGGGATGACGCCAAGCGCGCCCAGGAACTTGGGCGCGAGAAAAAATCGCTGGAAAACATCGTGCTGGTGCTTGAAGAAGTCCAGGGCGGGCTTGACGATGGCCGCGAACTGTTCGCCATGGGCAAGGAAGAAGGCGACGACGACACGCTGCTTTCGGTCGAGGCCGACAATGCCGGGCTGGAAGCCAAGGTCGCCGCCCTCGAATTCCGCCGCATGTTCAACAACCCATCCGACCCGATGCCCTGCTTCCTGGAAATCCAGGCCGGCGCCGGCGGCACCGAGGCCCAGGACTGGGCGTCGATGCTGCTCCGCATGTATTTGAAATATGGCGAAAAAAAGGGCTTTACCGTAGAAGTCATGGAAGAGTCCGAAGGCGACGTCGCCGGCCTCAAGAGCGCTACCGTCAAGTTCACCGGCGACTACGCCTACGGCACGCTGCGCACAGAAACCGGCATCCACCGCCTGGTCCGCAAATCGCCGTTCGACTCCAACGCCCGCCGCCACACCAGCTTCACGTCCGTATTCGTCTTCCCGGAAGTCGATGACTCAATCGAGATCAACATCAACCCGGCTGATGTGCGCACTGACACCTACCGGGCCTCCGGCGCCGGCGGTCAGCACATCAACAAGACAGACTCCGCCGTGCGTCTGACCCATGTCCCGACCGGCATCGTCGTCCAGTGCCAAAACGACCGCTCGCAGCACCGCAACCGCGACGAAGCCTGGCAGATGCTCCGCGCCCGCATCTACGAGTTCGAACTGCGCAAGCAGCAGGCCGAACAGCAGAAGCTCGAAGATGCCAAGTCCGACATCGGCTGGGGCCACCAGATCCGCTCCTACGTGCTCGACCAGTCACGGATCAAGGATCTGCGCACCAACTACGAAGTCGGCAACACCCAGGGCGTGCTCGACGGCGACCTCGACGGTTTCATCGAGGCCAGCCTGAAACAGGGCGTTTGATCCCGTGATCGCCAGTTGATGAGGTGGTTTCTCAAGACGCTGGCGATCATCCTGCTGCTGGGCGTTCTGGCGGCAGCTCTGCTGACCGATGGCTCACCGCTGGTCGACCGCAGCGAAGCCATTTCCCCGCAAGCCGTTGCCCAGGCCAAGCGTCTGCTCGCAGCCAACGATCCGCGCCAACAGCAACGAGGCGAAATCCGCACCGTTGCCATTCCAGTCAGCCTGCTCGATGAAGGAATCAATTACCTGGCTGGCCGCTATCTGCGCGGGCGTGGCACCCTGCGGCTAAAGGAAGATGGGGCCGAGGTTGCACTGAGCGTCGCCCTCCCGGCCCATCGATTCCTCAACCTGCGCGCCGTCGTCACGCCGACCGATGGAATACCTCGGATCGCCAGCGCCCGCCTGGGCAGCCTTCCCTTGCCGAGTACCCTGATTGAATTGGCCGTTGCACGCAGCATTGCTACCTACGGCTTCGACAAGGAATGGGAACTGGCCGGCAAAGCCCTGCGCGAAGTTTCGTTCGACCCTTCCTCCGGCGTCGCCAGACTGACCTACGCCTGGGAGCCGAACATCCTTGACCATGCGCGGGCGGCTGCCCTGTCGGCTGCCGATATCAAGCGCCTGCGCGAAAGCCAGCTATCGCTGGCCGCCCTGCTCGCCCACCGGGCGCCAGGCGCCCGTGTGACCCTGGCCGAGGTGCTCAAGGCAACCATACCGAACACCGACGAATCCAGTCTGCGCGGTCGGGCAACGCTCTTGGTTCTTGCCAGCCATCTTGCCGGCAAGGATCTCGCCGCTGTCGTTCCAGCTGCCAGAAACTGGCCCCGGCTGCGTTGGGTGAATATCACCCTGGCCGGGCGCCACGATCTGGCCCAGCACTTCGTCATTTCCGCCGCCCTTGCTGCCTGGGCCGGCGAACCGGTGGCCGATGCCATCGGGCTCTACAAGGAACTGGAAGACGCCCGTCAGGGCAGCGGTTTTTCCTTTGTCGACCTTGCTGCCGACCGGGCCGGCACCCGCTTTGGCGAAACCCTGCTCAGGGATCCGGATCAACTGATGGCGGCAATGCGAAACGATTTCCTCGACAAGCACCTGCTGCCCGAAGTCGCCGACCTGCCCGAATCCCTCCACCAGCCGGAATTCACCCGTCGCTTCGATAGCCCGGACAGTCCACAGTTCAAGGCACTGGCCGCGGAAATCGAACGCCGCCTGGATACCTTGCCGCTCTACCGGTAAACGCCCGCCATGTCCGACAACCTGTTTGCCAATCTCCCCGCCGTTGGCGCCGCTGACGAGCAATTCACCACCTTGCTGGCCGAACGCGAGCTGGAAGTCCGGCGCATCGTCTCGACCGGCCAGGCCAGCCCCCCGGGATTCTGGTACGAACAGCCGGAGGCCGAGTGGGTATTGCTGGTCAGTGGCGAAGCGCTGCTCCGCTTCGAAGATGAACCCGAGCCGCGTCGCCTGCTTCCCGGCAGTTACATCGATATCGCGCCGCGGCGTCGGCACCGGGTTGACTGGACGGCGCCGAATCGCCAGACCGTCTGGCTAGCCATCCACCGCCCGGCTCTCTGATCCACGCCTTCCATGCTTGGGCGCTGCGGGTTCTGGCTGCCGCAGGCCAATGGCGACCAGAACGGCCTTGATCAGACGCTTGACGGGGCGACCCAGGATATTTTTCAGGCCGTGCCGTAGCCCCCATCGGGTGGCCGGGTTGAACGCCAGGAAGCCGTAATAATCCCGCGCGTCCTTCATCCAGCCCCCTTTGTAGTCCTCTTCGCCATAGCCAAAGTCGATCCGCCTTACGTGGTCGGCGTCTAGTGCGTGGGCGATCATGAAGTTGGTCAGGACCACGCCAACGGCCAGTTGCCTGAAGTCGTCGCGATAAGCCAGACGCGAACAGTGTCCGACGCCACCGGCAATAATCCAGAACTGCGCCGCCGCCGGCACGCCATCGAAACGCAAGATACCCAGTCGCATGCAACCGTTTGCTGCCGTAAGGCGGATCAAGGAAATCATGTCGTCGGAAACCATGCTTTCCGCTTCTTTCCAACTGCCTAGCGAAACCGCCGTGTAGTCGGCAATCGCTTCGTCAAGACCGTCCGTTCCATCGTACAGCGCCAATTCCAGCTTGCCGGCCTTTTCGAGCGCCCGTTGCCGCCGCCTGACGCTGTAGCGCAAATTGGCGCTGCGCTGTGCGAAATACTCGTCGTAGCTCAGCCCTTCGGTGTTTTCATACCGGTTGTAGGAGTTGGCATAGACCTGGGTCCAGAATCCGGCCTTCTTCAAGGCGCGGCGCAGCATCCCACCGTTTTCCTCGGCCGTGTCGACCGGCCACAGACGCAGCATGTCGACCGGCAGGCCCGCCAACTGATCCGAGTTTTTTCTGAATCGGCTGAGCAAACAGGTCAGCAGATGCTCGCGATCCGTGACATCCGGCGCAAAGATCATCGCTACCGTTGCGTAATTCTCGGGATGGCTGATCGACCCCAGGGTCCGCGCCCCGAATGCGGAGTAGTCGATAAGGCAGGCGCGCAAGGGCATCAGCAGCAGGGGTTCGCCACTGTCTGCCCGCTCCAGGGCATACACTCGAACCTGGTGCGCCCCCGGATAAAAGTGCTGCATCACATGAGCGAACCACGCCGGATCGCAAAAATAGTCGCCTCGGCGTGCGCCATCGACCAGCGCGCGATGAGCCGCCGGCAACGCTGCAAAACCGTCGAAACACTGAACCTTATACATTTCCCCTCTGCCCCGAACTTAGGCGCGACGTCTTGCCGGTCGCCGCCTGTGCCGAATATTCCCCGATCGGCATGATATTGGCAATTCCTCCATCGGTGGCCTCCAGCTGCTGAAACCCGAAATCCGCCCCGCCAAATTTCGCCTGAATTTAACCTTGTCCCGACACGCCAAAATCGGCGAAAATTCAGGGTTTTACGCGGCCGACCGCAGCATTCCAATTTTCCAAGGATATTTCCATGTCCCAAGCCGACAACGCCGAACAGCCCGTCCAGCAAGACGAAAATCACATCATCGCCGAGCGTCGTGCCAAGCTCGCCGAATGGCGCAAGACGGGCAAAGCTTTCCCGAACGACTTCCAGCGCGAAAATACGGCTAACAAGCTGCACGAAGGCTACGGCGAAAAATCGACCGAGGAACTCGAAGGTCTGCCGGTCGAGGTCAAGGTCGCCGGCCGCATGATGCTGAAGCGCGTCATGGGCAAGGCCTCGTTTGCGACGCTGCAGGACATGACCGGCCGCATCCAGGTTTACATCGCCCGCGACAAGGTCGGCGAGGACGTCTATGCGGCCTTCAAGGGCTGGGATTTGGGCGACATCGTCGGCGTGGTCGGCACGCTGATGAAGACAAAAACTGGCGAACTGACCATCCAGGCCGCCGAAGTCCGCCTGCTGACCAAGTCGCTGCGCCCGCTGCCGGACAAGTTCCACGGGCTGTCTGATCAGGAACTGAAATACCGCCAACGTTACGTCGACCTGATCATGAACGAGGAAACGCGCTTCACCTTCCGCGCCCGTTCGGCCATCGTCGCCTCGATCCGCAACTACATGGTCAGCCACCACTTCATGGAAGTGGAAACGCCGATGATGCATCCGATTCCCGGCGGCGCCTCGGCCAAGCCGTTCGTCACCCATCACAATGCCTTGGACATGCAGCAGTTCCTGCGCATCGCCCCCGAGCTCTACCTGAAACGACTGGTCGTCGGCGGTTTCGAGAAGGTTTTCGAAATCAACCGCAACTTCCGCAACGAAGGCCTCTCGCCGCGTCACAACCCCGAATTCACGATGATGGAGTTCTACGAGGCGTATGCCAACTACCACACGCTGATGGACTTCACCGAAGGCCTGCTCCGTCATGCCGCGCGCGAGGCGCTGGGCAAGGAAGTCTTCGTTTATCAGGGCCGCGAACTCGACCTCTCCAAGCCCTTCCATCGTCTGACCATTTGCCAGGCCATCCAGCGCGAGCAGCCTTCTTTCACCGACGAGCAACTGGCCGAACCCGAATTCCTGAAGACCAAGATCAAGGCCTTCGGCGAGCCGGTCAAGCCGGGCGGTCTGGGCAGCCTGCAATTGCAGTTGTTCGAAGCCTGTGCCGAAGCACAGTGCTGGGAGCCGACCTTCATCATTGACTACCCGGTCGAAGTCTCCCCGCTGGCCCGCGCCTCCGACACCAACCCGGAAATCACCGAGCGCTTCGAGCTATTCATCGTCGGCCGCGAAATCGCCAACGGTTTCTCGGAGCTGAACGATGCCGAAGACCAGGCGGCGCGCTTCCAGGAACAGATGAAGGCCAAGGATGCTGGGGACGAAGAGGCGATGTATTACGACGCCGATTTCATCCGGGCGCTGGAGTATGGCTTGCCGCCGACCGGTGGCTGCGGGATCGGGATTGACCGGCTGATCATGTTGCTGACTGACAGCCCGGCTATCCGTGACGTAATCCTGTTCCCCTCCATGCGTCCCGAATGATTGATGCGTGGCTGCGCTTGCCAACTCGGCGTTGCCGGCGACCTTGCATAGCGCTGCTATGCGGCGGCCACCGGCGCCTTGATTTGGCGGCGCTCGCTCACGCATCGGCCAAGGCTCTCTGAAGATGCAAATTCGCCAACTGCAAGTCGCTTGTGATCACCTGCAGGATCGTTTGCTGCTGCGGGTCGCCACGCAAGCGGACGAGGAATACCGGATCTGGCTGACGCGGCGATTCCTGCGCGATCTTTGGCCGCATCTGGCTGGCTTGCTCGGCCAGCAGCCAGCACCTCTGCCGGTCGCTGCCGAGGCGGCGCCGGCCGGGACCGCCAGTTTCGAGCAGGCGTTTCGCGACGACAAGGCGACCTACCCGCTTGGTGCCGCGCCGCTGCTGACCAGCGAAGTCAAGTTCGACACCATGAGCGACGGCAGTTTCAACCTGACTTTCCGTGAGGGCCGCGAGCGCAGTTTCCTGCTCGCCCTGACGCCCGACCTGCTGCAGATGCTTTGCGCCATGCTGCGCGCTGGGGCGGAACAGGCACAGTGGAACCTAGCGCTCGACTACGCGGCGCCGGCAGCGGCCGCACCGTCGCCCGGCGACCGCCCCTCCCGACTGCATTAGTGGAAAAACTGCAGCCCGCCCGCCTTGAACGGGTTGCCTACGGCACGCCATACTCCGCGGCCTTCGACGATGTCTACCACTCGGCCCTCGGCGGCCCGGCGCAGGCCCGGCATGTCTTTCTTGGCGGCAACGAACTGCCGCAGCGCTGGCAAGGCCGGGAACGCTTCGTCATCCTCGAAACCGGCTTCGGCACCGGGCTGAACTTCCTGACCACCTGGCAGGCCTGGCGGGACGATCCGCAGCGCTGCCGGCGGCTGCATTTCGTCTCCTTTGAGAAGCACCCGTTCACGGCCGACGACCTCGCCGCCTGCCAGCAGACCTGGCCGGAATTCGCCGAACTGGCGGCCGAGCTACAGCAGAAATGGCCGCCGCTGGTACCCGGCATGCACCGCCTCCACCTCGACGCCGGCCGGGTGATCCTGACGCTGGTTTTTGGCGATGCCGCAACGCAACTGCGCGCCGTCGACGCCTCGGTCGACGCATTTTTCCTCGACGGCTTTTCGCCGCCGAAGAACCCCGAGCTGTGGTCGCCGCATTTCTGCAAGGGCCTGGCCCGCCTGACTGCGCCGGGCGCCACGCTGGCGACCTGGACGGTGGCTGGGCATGTCCGCCAGGCGCTGAAGGACGCCGAGTTCGACGTCGAGAAACGACCCGGCTATGCCAACAAGCGGCAGATGCTGGTCGGCCGCTTCCGGTCGCGCCGGCCGGAGCGCCATGTCGTGCCGACCGATCGTCGGGCGATCATCATCGGTGCCGGCATCGCCGGCAGCACCACCGCCTACGCGCTGGCCGCCGCCGGCTGGCAGGTTACCGTGCTGGAACAGGCCGGCGATCCGGGCCAGGGCGCCTCCAGCAACCTGGCCGGCATGCTGCGGCCGCTGCCCAGCGCCGACGACAACCGTCTTTCCCGGCTGACCCGGGCCGGCTTCATGGCCACCCGCGCCCTACTCGCCGGCCTGCCCGGGGCCCGCTGGTCGCCCTGCGGCGTACTGCATCTGGCCCGCGAACCGGCGCATGAGTCGCAGCAGCGGCGCACCGTCGAGCAACTCGGTTTCCCGCCCGAACTCCTGCAATTCGTCGACAAGGATGAGGCCAGCCAGCGGCTCGGCCAGGCGGTCAACATCGGCGGCTGGTGGTTCCCGGGGGGCGGCTGGGTGCAACCGCCCTCGGTCTGCCGCGCCGCATTGGCCGCTTTTCCCGAACGAATCACGGTTCGCACGAATGCTACGGTCGCCCTTCTAAAAAGGCCAAAATCAGAATGGCAGGCGCTGGCCGCCGACGGCAGCGTGCTGGCCGAAGCGCCGGTGCTGGTCATGGCCAGCGGCGTCGTGGCGCCGCGCTTCGAACAATTCGCCTGGCTGCCGCAGCGCGCAGGGCGCGGCCAGGTCAGCCACCTGCCCGCTGCCACCGCACCGGCGCTGAACGCCGTGCTGTTCCAGATCGGCTACGCGATGCCTGAGGTTGACGGCGTCCGCCTGATCGGCGCCTCGCTGTCCTACGAGGACGACGAGACCGCCGAACGGATCGCCGACCACGCCGACAACCTGGCCCGCCTGCGCCTGACCCTGCCCGATTTCGCGGCCGGCCTCGACCCCGCGACGCTGACCGGCCGCGTCGGCTTCCGGCCGATGTCGCC
The DNA here is from genome assembly GCA_017983615.1 of Azonexus sp. Taxonomy (GTDB): domain Bacteria; phylum Pseudomonadota; class Gammaproteobacteria; order Burkholderiales; family Rhodocyclaceae; genus Azonexus. Next base: position 198,282 of record JAGOBB010000002.1, on the reverse strand, counting down.
GGACCGCCTGCCTATCGTCGGCGCCGTGCCCGACCTTGCCGCTGCGACGCCCAATACCCGCCTGCACAACATTCCCCGCCAACCCGGGCTGTGGTGTGTGCAAGGCTTCGGGGCACGCGGCATCGTCTGGTCGGCGCTGATGGCCGACCTGCTGGTCAGCCTGCTCGAAGGCGAGCCCTTGCCGCTGGAGCGCGACCTGGTTGACGCCCTCGATCCCGGCCGTTTCCTGCTCAAGGCAGCGCGCCAGCCGGCGGCTGAAACCGACGACAGCGCGTAGACCGAGCAACTGGCCCGGACGCCTGCTAGACTCTCTTTTTCATCCACAAAAACAAAGAGAGAGGCACGCATGAAGATCGAAACCATTGCCGTCCATGGCGGCTATTCACCCGACCGGACGACCAAGGCGGTCGCCGTTCCCATCTACCAGACGACGTCCTACGCCTTCGACAGCACCCAGCACGGCGCCGACCTGTTCGACCTCAAGGTGGCCGGCAACATCTACACGCGGATCATGAATCCGACGCAGGACGTGCTGGAAAAGCGCGTCGCCGAAATGGAAGGCGGCATTGCCGGTCTGGCACTGGCTTCCGGCCAGGCGGCGATCACCTACGCCATCCAGACCATCGCCGAAGCCGGCGACAACATCGTTTCGGCGGCGACGCTCTACGGCGGCACCTACAACCTGTTCGCCCACACTTTCCCGCAATACGGCATCGACGTGCGCTTTGCCGACCACCGCGACCCGGCTTCCTTCGAACCGCTGATCGACGCCCGGACCAAGGCCATCTACTGCGAATCGGTCGGCAATCCGCTCGGCAACATCACCGACTTCGAAAAGCTGGCCGAAATCGCCCACCGCCACGGCGTGCCGCTGATCGTCGACAACACCGTGCCGTCGCCCTACCTGTGCCGGCCGATCGAGCACGGCGCCGACATCGTCGTCCATTCGCTGACCAAGTACATCGGCGGCCACGGCAATTCGATCGGCGGCATCATCGTCGATAGCGGCAAGTTCCCGTGGGCCGAGCACAAGCAGAAGTTCAAGCGCCTCAACGAGCCGGACGTTTCCTACCACGGCGTCGTCTATACCGAAGCCCTCGGCCCCGCCGCCTTCATCGGCCGCGCCCGCGTCGTGCCGCTGCGCAACATGGGCGCCGCGATCAGCCCGTTCAATGCCTTCCTGATCCTGCAGGGCGCCGAAACCCTGGCCCTGCGCATGGACCGGATCTGCGACAACGCGCTGGCCGTCGCCAAATTCCTGCAGAAGCACCCGAAGGTGAACTGGGTCAATTACGCCGGCCTGCCCGACCACCGGGACCACGCGCTGGTCCAGAAATACATGGGCGGCAAGGCCTCCGGCATCCTGACCTTTGGCGTCAAGGGTGCCGATGGTGATGGACTGGCTGCCGGCGGCCGTTTCCAGGACGCCCTGCAACTGTTCACCCGGCTGGTCAATATCGGCGATGCCAAATCGCTGGCCTGCCACCCGGCCTCGACCACGCACCGCCAGCTGTCGCCGGCCGAGCTGGCCAAGGCCGGCGTATCGACCGACATGATCCGCCTGTCGGTCGGTATCGAGCACATCGACGACCTGATCGCCGATCTGGAACAGGCGCTGAACGCTGCGTGACCGAACGGCATCCCGATGGAACCCGGCCCCAAGCCGGGTTTTTTTTCGACCGCACACCGCATCTATTACAAAAGGCGTAGTATTGTGACCAGTGACACATCACCAGAACAGGGACGACAGGCTTCGGTCGACAGGACTGATTCCCGAGTCGATCTAATAAAACCCCAGAGCAAGAAAATGACGTCCCCCAGGCAACTCCGCAAGCTGCTGATCGCAGGGCTGGTCTGCATCAATATCCTCGTCGTAGCGTTCTGCAGCTATTTTCTCCACCAGAGCCGCCTGCAATATGAACGGACTGCGGAACAACTGACCCAGAACATCGCCAGTGCAGTCGACCAGAACGTTTCCGCCAGCGTCGACAGAATTGACCTCGCCTTGCGCACGGTTGCCGACGAACTGGAGCGCCGGCTGGCCGACAAAACATTCGACGATTCAGCTATCAATGCCTTTTTGGCCCGCCACGAAGAACGCCTGCCTGAAGTCGAAGCCTTACGTGTAGCCAACGCCGAAGGTGAAGTCATATTGGGCAAGGGTGTTGTCCGATCAGCGCACGCCAGTTGGGCGGACCGCGACTACTTCATCCATCATCGCGAAAAAGCCGACGATACCCTCCGCATGGCCAAACCGCGCATCGGGCGCGTTGCAAAGCAGTACATCGTCGGCTTTTCGCGGCGTTACAACTATCCGGACGGAAGCTTCGGCGGCGTCATTTCGGCGCCCATTGCAGTCAGCCACTTTGCCCAGCTCCTTTCGCGCTTCGATTTGGGCAGCCAAGGGATAGTCGCCTTGCGCGATGCAGAACTCGGCCTGATCGCGCGCTTTCCTGCGGCGCCCGAACTCCCTGTGGGCCAGGTCGGGAATTCTGCGGTATCCGAACAACTCCTCAGGTTGATCGAATCGGGGGTCCAGACCGCAACCTACTATGCGCCGGCCAGCGCAGATGGCAAGGCGCGGCTGCTCACTTTCCACCGCCTGGCAAAGGCACCGATGATCGTAATTTCCGGGCGGACCCAGGACGATTATCTGGCCGGATGGAAGCGCGAGCTATACCTGACCTCTGCGATCGCTCTCGGCTTCGTGGTGCTCTCGATTGCCTCCGGCATCTTCCTGGTTCAGCAGTTGCGCAAGACCGAACACCGGGAACAGGAATTGCGTCGTAGCGTCGAAACCCGTCAGCGCCAGCACGAAAGCCTGCGCCGACTGAATGAGATCGCTGCACTTTCACACCTGCCGCTGGCCGAGCAGCTGGTTCAAGCGTTAACGGTGGGCGCCCGGCTGTACGGGCTCGAATTCGGCATCGTCAGCCATGTGGACGGTGAGATTTACCGTATAGTCGCCCATGTGTCGCCGGCGGACACCCTGAACGACGGCCAGGAGTTCGCGCTGGGCAAGACCTACTGCAAGATCACGCTGGACAGCGGGAAGGTTTTGGCCATCGATCACATGGGAGAATCGCCGTTCGCCAGCCACCCTTGTTACGACGCCTTCAAGCTGGAGGCCTACATTGGCGCGCCGGTCGTAGTCGACGGGGCAATATTCGGGACGGTGAATTTCAGTTCCCCAAGCGTCTTCACCAGGGCTTTCGACGAGACCGACCGCGAATTCATCGCCCTGCTCGCCCGCTGGGTCGGTTCGGCACTGGAACGCGACCAGGCGCAACAGAAACTGGCGGCCAGCGAACGGCAACTGCAGACCATCATCGAGACCGAGCCGGAATGCGTAAAAATTCTTGCCCTGGACGGCACGCTGCTGCAGATGAATCGAGCCGGCCTGGCGATGATCGAAGCCGACTCCCCGGAACAGGTGATTGGCAACAACGTGATCGGCATCGTTGCGCCGGCCTATCGCGACGCCTTTCGAAATATGAACACACTGGTGTCACGCGGAGAATCCGCCGCCCTGACCTTCGAGATCGTCGGCCTGAAGGGCGGCCATCGCTGGCTGGAAACCCATGCTGTACCGATGCGCGACAACGCCGGCCAAATCACCGGTCTGCTCGGTCTGACCCGCGACATTTCAGAGCGCAAGAGGTCCGAGGCGGAACTGGAGCAGCATCGGCGCCACCTGGAAGAACTGGTCCAGCAACGGACGACAGCGCTACTTGAAACCGAAGCCCGGGCCAGCCATATCCTCCAGTCAAGTGCCGACGGCCTGTACGGCATCGATGCCGATGGACTGATCACCTTCATAAATCCGGCGGCCTGCGCGATGCTCGGCTACTCGGCAGAACAGGTCATCGGTCGTCATTGCCACGAAATGTTCCATCACCGCAAGGCCGATGGTTCGATCTACCTGAAAGCCGACTGTCCGAGCCTGGGCGCCTTGCAGTTCGGCCAGACGGTTCGCGTCGACGACGAAGTCTACTGGCACGCGGACGGGCATCCGGTCCCGGTCATGTACTCCACCCACCCGATGATCAAGGACGGCCGGACGATAGGCGCAGTGACCAGCGTTGTCGACATGAGCACTCAACGGGCAGCGGCCGAGGCGCGGGAACAGGCTTTGCGCGCGGCAGAAAATCTGGCGCGGGTGCGCAGCGAATTCCTGGCCAATATGAGCCATGAAATCCGAACGCCGCTCAACGGCGTGCTCGGTTTTGCCGATATCGGCTACCGAAATTGCGAGGATGCCGCCAAGGCACGCAATGCCTTCGCCAAGATTCAGACTTCCGGCCAACGCTTGCTCGGCGTCATCAACGATGTGCTGGACTTTTCCAAGATCGAGGCCGGCAAGCTGACTATCGAACAGACCGAGGTATTGATCGCCGAAGTCGTCGATCATGCCGTCGACCTGGTGCGCGACCGTGCCGAAACGAAGGGGCTGGTGCTTCAGGTTGAGATGGCACCGGACCTGCCCGGGCTGTGCCTCAGCGATCCCCTGCGCCTTGGCCAGGTGCTGCTCAATGTGCTGTCCAACGCCATCAAGTTCACCGAGCAAGGCAGAGTCACGCTTTCTGTTTCCCGTCAGCCCGACTGGCTCTGCTTCCGGGTCAGCGACAGCGGCATCGGCATGAGCCAGTCCCAGCTCGCCGACCTGTTCAAACCCTTCCAACAGGCCGATGCTTCTGCCACCCGCAGGTTTGGCGGTACCGGTCTGGGGTTGGCAATCAGCAAGCGCATCGTCGAACTGATGCAAGGGAGCATTGTCGTAGACAGCCAGCCTGGCCAGGGGACGACCGTTGAATTCCGGCTGCCCCTTATCCCCTGCACACCGTCCGAAGCAACGCCGCCGGTCGGGATTGAGGCCACGCCGGTTGATGCCAAGCCGCTGGCCGGCTTGACCTTCCTGGTTGCTGAGGATGAAGAAATCAACCGGATGATCCTCGAAGACAACCTGATCGATGACGGGGCGCGGGTTGTCGTGGTGGACAACGGGCGCGAAGCCGTCGAGCGGATCACCCGTGATGGACAAGGCGCCTTCGACTTTGTGCTGATGGACATCCAGATGCCCGAAATGGACGGCTACGAGGCAACCCGGCAGATCAAGGCAATTGCCCCGGACCTCCCGATCATCGCCCAGACGGCACACGCCTTCAACGAGGAGCGGGAGAAATGCCTGGCGGCCGGCATGATTGGCCACCTGGCCAAGCCGATCGACCCCCAGGCACTGCTCGAGCTGGTGCGCGAACACTGGCCGGCGAGGATTCCCGGTTAGCGCGCAATAAAAAACCCGGCCTGCCGCCGGGTTTTTTGATTTTTGCCCTTTTTAGGCATCGACCGTAGCATTCTCCTCGGGCAGCGGCGGCTGCGGCCGGCTGATCACGTAGAGCACCACCGTGCAGGCCCCCAGGAAGCCAACCGCCGCCAGCGCGCTCGGCACCCAGGTATCGGCCAGCCCGCGTTCCATCCACAGCCAGACGAACAAGCCGAAGGCCGGCAGGGCCAGCAGGGCGCAGAACACCGCTGTTGCCAGCGCCACCTTTTGCCCGATATGTCGCTTCAAATCGCTCACTGCACTTCCTCCACCATTAACCAGATGGAGCGATTGTCACGCGCGTCGCTCGTTGAAAGACTGAGCGCGCCGCCCTGATTGCCGCTGGCCTGACGGCCGCTGCCGCCAAGTTCTATCCATTCGCCCAGCCGCCCGGATACCGTCGTCGACAGGCGCTGCTGGTTGATGCTGCCGTAGCCGCCCTGACTGGCCGACTGCTGGCTGATATCCAGGGTCACCCGCTGGCCGTTGACACGCGGCACAGCGTAAAACCCGCGGCCGACATCCTGATAAACGTAGCCTTCGTTGACCACCGCCCCACCCGGTCCTACGACGACCTGACGCATCGGAATCGCCAGCGAGCGCCCGACCTGGATGAAGGCCTGGCCGCCGTCGACGGTCTGCACCATCTGCGCCGCGCTTTCGCCGCGCACGCTTTTGGTGTCCCAGACACGGGCTTCGACGTTGCTGCGCCGGGTACTGCCCAGCACGACCTGACCGCTCGCCTCGCCGCCGCGCGCGCTATCCTCGGCCTGGCGATTCTGCGAGACGCGGATGATCAGCCGCCGCGCCGGCTTGTCGATGGCAGCCAGCGCCCGCTTGATCTCGTCGCGGTTACGCGGCGAGGCTTTGAGGAAAAGCTGGTTGTTCATGCCGCTCAGCGTGCCGCCCGGTTCGACCAGCGGCAGCAGCGCCGGCAACACTTCGTCGACGCTCTTGCTGCGCAGTTCGATGATTTCCATCTGCTGCGCGGCCGCAACGCCCATCCACAGGGAAAATGCTACGGTCAGCAGTGTTTTCAGGGCATTTTTCAAGAATGATTCCTCAGGCAGATGCAATGTGCGGCAGGGCGAGGTATTCCTTGGAATTCATCTCAGTCAGCCGGCTGACCGTGCGGGCGAATTCGCCGGCCTGCGTTCCCTCAGTATAGAGGGCTTCGGCCGCACAGTCGGCAGTGGCGATCAGCTTCACCTTGTGATCGTAGAAGACGTCGACCAGCCATGTGAAGCGACGGGCTTCCGAGGCCTGGTGCATGGTCATCTTCGGGATGTGCGAGAGGAGCACGGTGTGGTAGCCACGGGAGATTTCGAGATAGTCGTTCTGCGAGCGCGGCCCACCGCACAGGGTGCGGAAATCGAACCAGATCACCCCATGGCCACGGCGCACGGTGTCGATGTTGCGCCCCAGTATCTCGATATGCCCGCCCTTCTTGCCCGCCTCGCCGGCGACCATCTGGAAGTAATCGAGCATCTTCTTCTCGGCGCTGGCATCGGCTGGATGGTGGTAGATCTCGACCTGTTCCAGCGCCCGCAGCCGATAATCGACGCCGGAGTCCACCTCGAAAACGTCGAGATTCTGGTTGAGCAGCGCGATGGTCGGCAGGAAGCTCTCTCGGTGCAGGCCGTTCGGATACAGCTTGTCCGGCGGATAGTTGGAGGTCATCACGATGATCACCCCATGGCCGAACAGCGCGTTCATCAGGCGTCCGAGGATCATCGCATCGGCGATGTCTGAAACGTGGAATTCGTCGAAGCAGAGCAGCCGCACCTGTTTGGCGATCTGCTCGGCAACCTTCAGTACCGGGTCGGGCTCGCCCTTGTATTGCTCCAGATCGTGGTGGATTTGCTGCATGAAGGCATGGAAATGGATACGCTTCTTGCGGCGATAGGGCACCGAATCGTAGAAGCAGTCCATCAGGAAGCTCTTCCCGCGTCCCACCCCTCCCCAGAAGTAAACGCCCTTGGGCGGCTTGGGCGGCGCCAGGAGGCGCTTGAAAGTGCTGCTGCGGTCAACCTTGAAAAAGAGCAGATTGGTGTACAGGGCCTGAAGGGCATGGGCGGCCGTCATCTGGGCAGCGTCGGCGATATAGCCGCGGGCATCAAGCAGGTTCCGGTAGGCATCGAGCATGCCTTCGGCGGCAACCTTGAGTTTTCTGTGAGGCATCGTTGCAGGGTTCAGCGTTGGGAAAGGTCGTATTGTCGCAATAAAAAAGGCGGGTGCGTAACCGCAACCCGCCTTGTTAGTTCGCGACGCGTGCTTAGAAGTTCAGCGTGCGCTTATCGCAAGCCAGCGCAGCTTCATGCACGGTCTCCGACAGGGTCGGGTGCGCGTGACAGATGCGGGCCAGATCTTCGGAAGCACCACCGAACTCCATCGCGACCACCGCTTCGGCAATGATTTCGGAGGCATTGGCGCCAATGATATGCACGCCGAGGATGCGATCCGTGTCCTTGCAGGCCAGCATTTTGACGAAGCCGTTAGGATCGCCCATGCCCAGCGCCCGGCCGTTGGCCAGGAACGGCACCTTGCCGGCCTTGTAAGCCACGCCTTCAGCCTTCAACTGCTGCTCGGTCTTGCCGACCCAGGCGATTTCCGGCGAGGTGTAGATAACCCAGGGAATGGTGTCGAAATTGCAGTGACCGGCCTGGCCAGCCATCAGTTCGGCAACCATGACGCCTTCTTCATGCGCCTTGTGCGCCAGCATCGGGCCGCGCACGACGTCGCCGATGGCCCAGACGCCCGGCAGGTTAGTCTGGCAGTGGCCATTGACTTCGACGAAGCCACGGGCATCCAGCTTGAGGCCGACACCTTCGGCATTCAGGCCGTCGGTGTTCGGCACGCGGCCGATCGAGACGATCAGGCGGTCGGCATCCAGCTTCTGGGCCTTGCCATCCTTGTCTTCGTAGGCAATCGAAACGCCCTTCTTGGTCGTCTTGATGTCGCCGATCTTGACGCTCATCTGGATGTTCAGGCCCTGCTTGGTGAACAGCTTGAAGGCTTCCTTGGCGACATCGACGTCAGCGGCAGCCAGGAAGTCCGGCATGGCTTCAAGGACGGTGACTTCGGCACCGAGGCGACGCCAGACAGAACCCATTTCCAGACCGATGACGCCAGCGCCGATGATGGCCAGCTTTTTCGGCACGGATTCCTGATTCAGGGCACCTTCGTTATCCATGACGATCTTCTGGTCGACCGGAAGGTTCGGCAAATGACGGGCCTTGGAGCCGGTAGCGACGATCACCTGCTTGGCGAGAACATCTTCTTCGCCAACCTTGACCTTCCAGAAATCGCCTTCCTTGGCCACGAATGAACCGTGACCTGGCAGGAAGGTGACCTTGTTCTTCTTCAGCAGCATCTTGATGCCGCCGGTCAGCTGATTGACCACGCCATCCTTGCGCGCCTTCATGACCGGCACGTCGATGCTGGCCTTGCCAACCTTGATGCCCTGGGCTTCGAAGCTGTGACCAGCTTCTTCGAACAGGTGCGAGGTATGCAGCAGCGCCTTGGACGGAATACAGCCGACGTTCAGGCAGGTGCCGCCAAGACGCGGTTCACCCTTCGGGTCAGCATAGGGATTGGATTCGGCACAGGCGGCCGTGAAACCGAGTTGCGAGGCACGAATGGCGGCAATGTAACCGCCAGGACCGCCACCGATAACGAGCACGTCAAATTGCTTGGACATGTAAAACTCCGAGAGTAATTAGCAAATAGGATCGAGGATCGAGCGAAAGCGCTCCATCACTCGATCCTAGGCGACTAAATCCTGACAGCTAGATTAGACGCCGAGCAGCAGGCGGGACGGATCTTCCAGCGCTTCCTTCATGGTCACCAGACCGAGGACGGCTTCACGGCCGTCGATAATACGGTGATCGTAGGACATGGCCAGATAATTCATCGGACGCACGACAACTTGACCGTTCTCAACCATGGCGCGGTCCTTCGTGGCGTGAATGCCCAGAATGGCCGACTGCGGCGGGTTGATGATCGGGGTGGACATCATCGAGCCGAAGATGCCACCGTTGGAGATCGAGAAGGTACCGCCGGTCAGGTCTTCGATGGACAGCTTGCCATCCTTGGCCTTGGCGCCGAATTCGGCAATCTTCTTTTCGATTTCAGCGATGGTCAGCTGGTCGGCATTGCGGATGATCGGGACCACCAGGCCGCGCGGCGAACCGACAGCGATACCGATATCGATGAAGCCGTGATAGACGATGTCGTTGCCATCGACCGAAGCGTTCAGGATCGGGAACTTCTGCAAGGCGGCACAGGCAGCCTTGACGAAGAAGCCCATGAAGCCGAGGCGAACGCCGTGGGTCTTCTCGAACTTCTCGCCATACTGCTTGCGCAGCGCCATCATCGGGCCCATGTTCACTTCGTTGAACGTGGTCAGGATGGCGTTGGTTTGTTGCGACTGCAGCAGACGCTCGGCGATACGGGCACGCAGACGCGACATCGGAACGCGCTGTTCGGTACGGTCGCCCAGGGCAACTTCGACCGCCGGTGCCGGCAAGGCAGCCTTGGCCGCGGCCGGTGCAGCAACCGGACCCGCCTTCGGCGCGGCGGCAACTGCATCTTCCTTGGTGACACGACCGCCACGACCGGAACCAGCGACGTCAGCGGCAGCAATGCCCTTTTCGTCGAGAATCTTGCGGGCCGACGGGCTGGCCGTACCAGCCGGCGCTGCAGCAGCAGCGGCCGGCGCGGCGGCCTTCGGTGCCGCAGCGGCAGCAGGTGCAGCAGCACCCGCAGTGGCAGCGGTGTCGATGCGGGCGATCAGTTCGCCGGAGACGACGGTTTCGCCATCGCCCTTGACGATTTCGACCAGCACGCCAGCACCCGGCGACGGGACTTCAAGAACGACCTTGTCGGTTTCGATATCAATCAGGATCTCGTCGCGCCCGACGGCCTCGCCAACCTTCTTTTTCCAGGAAGCCAGCGTGCCTTCGGCGACGGACTCGGACAGTTGCGGAACTTGAACTTCGATAATGCTCATGATGACTCCACTCTGCTGTAGTTATCAGTACTCGATCTTGCCCAGTGCGGACTCGACCAGTGCCTTTTGTTGCTCGTTGTGCTTGGCCAGGTAGCCAACCGCCGGTGACGACGATGCCGGACGGGAAACCAGCAGCATCTTCTGCTTGCCACTGATCTGCGAATCGAGATGGTGACGCGAAGCGATCCAGTACCAGGCACCCTGGTTACGCGGCTCTTCCTGACACCAGACGATTTCCGTAGCCTTCGGGTACTTGGCCAGTTCCTTCTCGAGCGAATCTTTCGGGAAGGGATACAACTGTTCCAGGCGAACGATGGCAATATCGTTGATCTTCTTTTCGCGACGCGCGTTCAGCAGGTCGTAGTAAACCTTGCCGGAGCAAAGGATCACACGCTTGACCTTCTTGGCATCGAGAGCATCGATTTCGCCGATCACGCACTGGAATTCGCCATTGGCCAGATCCTCAAGCGAGGAACAGGCATCCTTGTGGCGGAGCAGCGACTTCGGCGACATGACGATGAGTGGCTTGCGCTGCATGCGGACGCCCTGACGGCGGAGCATGTGGAAAACCTGGGCAGCGTTGGACGGAACACAGACTTCCATGTTCATCTCGGCACAGGCCTGCATGTAGCGTTCGAGGCGGGCAGAAGAGTGCTCCGGACCCTGACCTTCGTAACCGTGCGGCAACAGCATGACCAGACCGCAGGCGCGACCCCACTTGGCTTCGCCGGAAGCGATGAACTGGTCGATGACGACCTGGGCGCCATTGGCAAAGTCGCCGAACTGGCCTTCCCAGATAACCAGCTCATACGGATTGGCCGAGGCATAGCCGTAGTCAAAGGCCAGCACAGCTTCTTCGGAGAGCACGGAATCGTAACACTGGAAGCCCGCCTGCTTTTCCTGCAGGTGTTTCAGCGGATAGTAGGTACCCTCATCCCAGCTTGCACGATTTTGATCGTGGAAAGCAGCATGGCGATGGAAGAAGGTACCGCGCCCCACGTCCTCACCGGAGATGCGTACGCCGTAGCCGGAGACCAGTAGGGAAGCGTAAGCCAGGTTCTCGGCCATGCCCCAGTCGACCGGCAATTTGCCTTCGCCCATGGCTGCACGATCCTCGACGATCTTCTTGACGCGTGAATGGAGTGTGTAGCCTTCCGGGAAAGTGGTCAGCCCCTTGGCCAGGCGCTTCAGTTCCTTCATCGGCACCGTGGTATCACAAGTCTCGATGTAGTTCTTGATCAGGAACGGCGTCCAGTCGATGGTCATCGGATGCTTGTAGCCAGCCAGCACCGGGTTGTACAGCAGTTCGCCCTTGTCCAAGTGCTCGCGGTACTGGGCAATCATTTCATCCGGTCCTTCGGCCGACAGCACGCCTTCGGCAATCAGCTTGTCGCCGTATAGCTTGCGGGTACCCGGGTGCTTGCTGATGATCTTGTACATCAGCGGCTGGGTGACCATCGGCTCGTCCTGCTCGTTGTGGCCAAGCTTGCGGAAGCAGATGATGTCGACGACGACATCCTTCTTGAATTGCTGACGGAATTCGATAGCCAGCTGGGTGACCAGTGCCACTGCTTCCGGGTCGTCGCCATTGACGTGGAAGATCGGCGCATCGGCCATCTTGAAGATATCGGTACAGTAGTGACCCGAACGATAATCGCGCGGATCGCTGGTCGTGAAACCGATCTGGTTATTGACGACGATGTGCAGCGTGCCGCCCGTGCCGTAACCACGCGTCTGGGCGAAATTCAGCATTTCCTGGTTGACACCCTGGCCGGCCACGGCGGAGTCACCATGGACAACCACCGGCAGAACCTTGGATTTGCCTTCTTCACCACGCCGAACCTGACGGGCATAGACGGAGCCTTCAACGACCGGATTGACGATTTCGAGGTGCGACGGGTTGAACGCTAGCGTCAGGTGGCAGGCGCCGCCCGGGGTGGATACATCGGACGAGAAGCCCATGTGGTACTTGACGTCACCGGCCGAGAGATCGCTCTTCTTCTTGCCTTCGAACTCTGCAAAGAGCATCGACGGGGCCTTGCCCAGCGTATTGACCAGCACGTTCAGGCGGCCGCGGTGGGCCATGCCTATAACGACTTCATCAATGCCCAGCTTGCCACCGCTACGGATCGCTTCGTCCATCGAAACGATCAGCGACTCGCCACCTTCCAGCGAGAAGCGCTTCTGGCCGACGTAGCGGGTATGCAGGTAGCGCTCCAGCGTTTCTGCAGCAGTCAGACGCTCGAGCAGGCGTTTTTTCTGGTCGGCAGTATAGGTAGGGCGCGAACGAATGGTTTCCAGACGCGACTGCAACCAGCCCTTTTCGTTGTAGTCGGACATGTACATGTATTCGACACCAATGGTGCCGCAGTACGTCTGCTTCAGGGTTTCCAGAATATCGCCGAGCTTGGCGGTTTCCGGCAGGCCCTTCAGCGAACCGACGCTGAAGGTCTGGTTCAGATCGGCATCGGAGAAGCCGTAGAAAGACGGTTCCAGTTCCTCGATCTTTGGCCGAGCCAAGCGCTTCAGCGGATCAAGGTCGGCCCAGCGCGTGCCGAGCGAACGGTAGGCAGTCACCAGCTGTCCGACCGCAGATTGCTTCTTGTTGTCACCACCGGCGGCCGGTGCCGCGGGACGGAAGCCGCCATCCTTGGCCAGTTCGGCAAAGGCGGAAACCACCGGTGCATGGGCTACGTCGCGGGCGACGAAACCCGGCATCTGGGCCAGGCGGTCGAAATAGTCGCGCCACTCGGCCGGGACCGAGGTCGGGTCGTTCAGGTAATTCTCGTAAAGCTCTTCGACAAACGGCGCGTTGCCGCCAAAATACAAGGTGCTATCGAAGAGTTGATTCATCGTAGTCATGGGCATCCCCTCTAGGGTATTTTTTTCCACTGTTACTGCGGGCTGCGGAAACAACAAATTCCACAGGTAAAAAAAGGGCGGCCTCGCGGCCGCCCAATTTTCTGATTAGCCGCGTTGGGCAAGCGGTACGACATCGCGCTTGGCAGCGCCAATGTAGAGCTGACGCGGACGGCCGATCTTGTACTCCGGATCGGTCAGCATTTCTTCCCACTGCGTCATCCAGCCAACCGTGCGGGCCAGCGCGAAGATGCAGGTAAACATTTCGGTCGGGATACCGATGGCCTTCTGGACGATACCGGAGTAGAAGTCGACGTTCGGGTAGAGCTTCTTCTCAACGAAATACGGATCTTCCAGAGCGATCTTTTCCAGCTCCATGGCCAGCTTGAACAGGCGATCATTTTCCAGGCCGAGTTCGCCGAGAACGTCGTTGCATACCTTGCGCATAAGCTTGGCGCGCGGATCGAAGTTCTTGTAGACACGGTGACCGAAGCCCATCAGCTTGAAAGAATCGTTCTTGTCCTTGGCGCGGTTGATGTACTCGCCAACGCGGGAAACATCGCCGATTTCTTCCAGCATCTGCAGGCAGGCCTCGTTGGCACCGCCGTGTGCCGGACCCCACAGACAGGCGATACCGGCAGCAATACAGGCGTACGGGTTGGCACCGGAGGAACCGGCCAGACGCACCGTCGAGGTGGAAGCGTTCTGCTCGTGATCGGCGTGCAGCGTGAAAATGGTGTCCAGTGCGTTGACCAAAACCGGGTTCGGCTTGTACTTCTCGCACGGATTGCCAAACATCATGCGCATGAAGTTGGCGGTGTAGTCCAGATCATTGTCCGGATACATGAACGGCATGCCGGTGCTGTACTTGTAAGCCATGGCGACGATGCTCGGCATCTTGGCGACAAGGCGGTTAAAGCTCACATTACGATGCTCGGCATCGGAGAAGTCCATCGCATCATGGTAGAAGGCCGACAGCGCACCAACTACACCGGTCATCACAGCCATCGGGTGGGCATCGCGACGGAAACCGGAGTAGAACTTGGTCAGCTGCTCGTGGACCATCGTGTGTTTCTTGATGGTGTTCTCGAAGTCAACCTTCTGCTTGCCGTTCGGCAGTTCACCATTCTTCAGCAGGTAGGTCACTTCCAGGAAATTGCAGTTCTCGGCCAGTTGCTCAATCGGGTAACCACGATAGAGAAGTTCGCCCTTGTCACCGTCGATAAAGGTAACCTTGGACTTGCAGCTGGCGGTAGAGAGAAAACCGGAGTCGTAGGTAAACAGACCGGTCTTGCCACCCAGCGTGCGAATATCGACGCAATCGTTGCCGTGCGTCGGGGACATGATCGGAAAATCGACGGGAGCCTGTCCATCGATTGTCAAAATTGCCTTGCGTTCGGTCGTCATGGTGTATTCCCTGTTCAGGTGTAAATTGTTACGGCACTGCAAAAAAGCGGTCAACGTTCCAAAGATAGAACGTAAACCTTACTCAACTCTTACGAATCAACGCCACAACGGGCGCCAAACGAGGATCATCGCATTCTGTCTTGCCACTGAGCAAGTACCAGAGGTCGTGATCTTCCATATCTGCCAGTTCCACGAACACCTGCTGCTGCTCGTCGCTCAACTGATCAAACCCGTCATCAAGAAACCGGGTCAGCGTGATGTCAAGCTCAAGCAGCGCCCGACGGATACAGCGCCAGCGCAGGCGTTCGTAGTCCTGGCGTTCCATTAGACTGCGCGACGGACCATCATGTCCTTGATCTTGCCGATGGCCTTGGTCGGATTCAGCCCCTTCGGACACACGTCAACGCAGTTCATGATGGTGTGGCAACGGAACAGGCGATACGGGTCCTCGAGGTTGTCGAGACGCTCGTTGGTTGCCTGATCGCGCGTATCGGCGATAAAACGGTAGGCAGCCAGCAGACCGGCCGGCCCGACGAACTTGTCCGGGTTCCACCAGAACGACGGGCATGACGTCGAGCAGCAGGCGCACAGAATGCACTCGTACAGACCGTTCAGCTCTTCACGATCTTCCGGCGACTGCAGGCGCTCGCGTTCCGGCGGCGGATCGTTGTTGATCAGGTAAGGCTTGATCGAGTGGTACTGCTTGAAGAACTGGGTCATGTCGACGATCAAGTCGCGAATGACCGGCAGGCCGGGCAGCGGACGCAGCACGATCGGCTGCTTCAGGCTGTCGATATCGGTTAGGCAGGCCAAGCCGTTCTTGCCGTTGATGTTCATCGCGTCGGAACCACAGACACCTTCGCGGCAGGAACGACGGTAGGAGATCGCGTCGTCCTTGGCCTTCAACTTGGTCAGCGCGTCCAACAGCTTGCGATCAGTCGGCTCGAGTTCAACCGAGATGTCCTGCATGTACGGCGCGTCGTCCTTGTCCGGATCGTAGCGGTAGATACTGAATTGAACCATGCGTTTGCTCATTCTGGACTCCAATTAGTACGAGCGCGTCTTGAGGGCTACGGCCTCGACGGTCAGGGGTTGCATGTTGACCGCCTTGTAGCTGATCGAGTTATCAACCGGCGAGAACAGCGTGTGCTTCAGCCATTCCTTGTCGTTGCGACCATTCGGGAACTCGGCGGTATCCGGTGCATCGTCGCGGACATGCGCGCCACGCGATTCCTTGCGGGCTTCGGCAGAAATCATCGTAGCCTTGGCGACTTCGATCAGGTTTTCCATTTCGAGCGCTTCGGTACGGGCCGTATTCCAGGCCATCGACTTGTCCTTGATTTCGAGCTGGCGAGCAGCCTTTTCGACTTCGAGAATCTTCTCGACGCC
The DNA here is from genome assembly GCA_017983615.1 of Azonexus sp. GTDB lineage: Bacteria > Pseudomonadota > Gammaproteobacteria > Burkholderiales > Rhodocyclaceae > Azonexus. The sequence goes on along the minus strand of JAGOBB010000002.1, from coordinate 182,293 downwards.
CTGCTTCAGCATGTCGCCGAAACGGAACACGCCGGCATGATCCTGCATGGTGCGCTGCATGGCCAGACGGGTTTCGTGCACGTTGGCACCGCCCTTGCGGTTATCCAGTGCTGCGATGCGGGCCAGGGTCTTATCGGCGACGTCCTTCGGCAAGTCACGGTGAGCCTTGCCGGATTTGAGATCTTCCACGGCAGAGTCACCAGCCGACTTACCAAAGACCAGCAGGTCAAGTAGCGAATTGGTACCGAGACGGTTGGCACCGTGCACCGAGGCACAGGCGCATTCGCCGCCAGCGTAGAAGCCCGGCACGACGGCATTCATGTCGCCGCCCTGCGGCATCACGACACGGCCGGAGTAATGGGTCGGAATCCCGCCCATCTGGTAGTGACAGGTCGGCACGACCGGCAACGGCTCCTTCAGGCAATCGACACCGGCAAACTGCAGGCCGATTTCATGGATACCCGGCAAACGCTTCATGATGGTGGCCGGATCGAGGTGGGTGATGTCGAGCAGGACGTAGTCCTTGTTGACGCCACAGCCACGGCCTTCCTTGATTTCAGTCGCCATGGCACGGGAGACCACGTCGCGCGACGCGAGATCCTTGGCGTTCGGCGCGTAGCGCTCCATGAAGCGTTCCTTGCTGCTGTTACGCAGGATGCCGCCTTCGCCGCGCACGCCTTCTGTGATCAGCACGCCAGCACCGGCCACGCCCGTCGGGTGGAACTGCCAGAATTCCATGTCTTCGAGCGGGATGCCGGCACGCGCTGCCATACCCAGGCCGTCACCGGTGTTGATGAAGGCATTGGTCGAAGAGTAGAAGATGCGGCCGGCACCACCGGTCGCGAAAATGGTGGCACGGGCGTGGAAAATCACGATCTGGCCGGTTTCCATTTCCATCGCAGTTACGCCGAGGACATGGCCTTCTTCATCACGGATCAGGTCCAGAGCCATCCATTCGACGAAGAACTGGGTGTTGGCCTTGACGTTGCGCTGGTACATTGCGTGCAGCATGGCGTGACCGGTGCGGTCAGCGGCAGCGCAGGAGCGACGCACCGGCTTTTCGCCAAAGTTCGACATGTGGCCGCCGAACGGGCGCTGATAGATCTTGCCGTCATCGGTACGATCGAAGGGCATGCCGTAGTGCTCAAGCTCAACGACCACCTCGTTGGCCTTTTTGCACATAAACTCGATCGCATCCTGGTCGCCGAGCCAGTCGGAACCCTTGACGGTATCGTACATGTGCCACGTCCAGTGATCTTCCTCGGAGTTACCGAGCGAGGCAGCGACGCCACCCTGGGCAGCAACTGTATGGGAACGCGTCGGGAAGACCTTGGACAGCACGGCAGTCTTCAGACCGGCTTCGGACAACTGGATTGCGGAACGTAGACCAGCACCACCGGCGCCAACGATCACCGCATCAAACTTCAGAACAGGAATACTCACGCTTACAGCCTCCAGAGAATCGCAGCAGCCCACGCGGTGTAACCCACCAGCGCGGTCGCGGTCAGCACATGCAGGGACAGACGCAAGCCAGTCGGCTTGACGTAGTCCATCCAGATGTCACGCACGCCAATCCAGGCGTGGTAGAACAGGCTGACGAAAAACAGGAAGGTCAGGAACTTGATTACGCCATTAGCGAACACGCCCTGCCAGGCTTCGAAGGTTGACGGACGGACAGCCAGCAAAACAGCGGCGATCAGCACGGAATAGACTGCCATGATAACGGCCGTGGCACGCTGGATGATCCAGTCCTTGAGGCCGTAATGGGCACCAACTACAGTACGGTTGATCACAGCAGCATCCCCCACAAAATCAGGGTCAGCGGTATGCTGACAGCCAGCACGACACCCGCTGACTTGCGGGCAGCTTCCTTTTCGATACCGACATGCAGGTCGAGCAGCAGAAAGCGGATACCAGCGCAGAAGTGATGCACAAAAGCCCAGAGCAGGCCAGCCAGAATCACTTTGACCGGTAGCAGACCAGCCACCGACTTGAATGCTGCAAAGCTTTCCGGAGAGCCAAGGCTGGCACCAAACAGCCAGAGAATCGCCGGCAGGCAGAGAAACAAACCCGCACCGCTGACGCGATGAAGAATTGAAACCTTGCCCGGCAATGGCAATTTAATTGTGGTCAAGTCCAAGTTTTTTGGACGTTTCTTGATGGTCATTTCTGCCATGAACGTCATCCCTCGCGTGAAGATGCGGTTATCCGCTTGTACGTGGTTTGAAAAGAACCATAATTATACATTCAAAATCAGCCTGAGCGCGCCGTCCGCAGGCGATTTCGGAGCTAGTTCGCAAGCACTAAGTCAGCCCAGGTCGTTCCGGTAGTAATGATGCCGCGTGCAATACAAGCCCACACGCCATTCAACCGGTTTGTTGCCGTAGGTGTAGGCGGTCCGCTCGACTAGCAGCAGGGGGTCATCCTGAGCGACGCCCAATAATTCCGCGCTCTGGGCGTCAGCACCAACCGCTCGCAAATGCTCCTCGGCGTGGATCATCCGAACGCCAAAATCGGTTTCGAACAGGCTGTAGAGCGAGCGTTCGCCACCGCGCAGCCCTTCCAGGGTCAGACCACTGAACAGGTCAGCCACTAAAAAAATCTGGTCGAACACCACGGGCTCGCCGTTGAATCTCAACAGGCGCTTGACGTGTATCACCCGGTCACCTGGCTGCAAGCCCAAAACACTGGCAACGTCTGGCGTCGCCGCGATGGTTTCGCAAAAGAAGGGGTCGCTGACCGCCTGCATCGCTTTGCCATCATTGGAGACCAGGCGCAGGAAGCGATAAAAGGAACGCGGGTCACTGTGGGTAGCAACGAAGGTGCCCTTCCCCTGCCGGCGAACCAGCAGGTTCTCCGCCGCCATTTCGTCGATGGCCTTGCGCACCGTTCCCTGACTGACATTGAAGCGCAGCGCGAGATCGCCCTCGCTGGGGATGGCGTCACCCGGCGCCCATTCTCCCTCCTCCAGACTGCGAATCAGAAAATCCTTGATCTGACGATAAAGCGGGCTGAAAGTCGGCGAGGCGGTACGGGCGGCAGGACGGGAAACGTCACGGGTCATGGGCGCAAATTTCAGCACATTTCAGACTGAGCGTCCACGAAAAGTTGTCTTATATAAGACAGATGATGAATTGACAGAAAAACGCCGAACTTCTAACATCGATAGTCTCTCGTGCCAGCTACTGACGGAAGTCGAAAAACACAGGCCGGCATTCGAGCAGACCCGCACAATTTCAACCACGCTGTTAGATACAGGAGCGACATATGTCCAAAGCCCCCATGCGCGTTGCCGTTACCGGCGCCGCCGGCCAGATCGGTTATAGCCTGCTGTTCCGCATCGCCTCCGGCGAAATGCTCGGCAAAGACCAGCCGGTCATCCTTCAGTTGCTCGACCTGCCGCAAGCCCAGCAGGCCGTGAAGGGCGTCATGATGGAACTGGAAGACTGCGCCTTCCCGCTGCTCGCCGGCATGGTTGCCACCGATGACCCGAACGTTGCCTTCAAGGATGCCGACGTCTGCTTGCTGGTTGGTGCCCGTCCGCGCACCAAGGGCATGGAACGTGCCGACCTGCTGACCGCCAACGGCGCCATCTTCACCGTTCAGGGCAAGGCCATCGCCGAGAACGCCAAGGAAGACGTCAAGGTTCTGGTCGTCGGCAACCCCTGTAACACCAATGCCTTCATCGCCGCCGCCGCAGCCAAGAAGGTCGGCCGCACCAATCCGAACAACTACCACGGCATGCTGCGCCTGGACCACAACCGTGCCCTGTCGCAACTGGCCACCAAGACCGGCCGTGATGTTTCTTCCCTGAAGAAGCTGGTCGTCTGGGGCAACCACTCGCCGACGATGTACGCGGATTACCGCTACTGTACCTCCAACGGTGACAGCGTCAAGGCCCTGATCAACGATCACGCCTGGAACAACGACGTTTTCCTGCCGACCGTCGGCAAGCGTGGCGCCGCCATCATCGAAGCCCGTGGCCTGTCGTCTGCTGCCTCCGCAGCCAACGCCGCCATCGACCACGTCCGTGACTGGGTCCTCGGTTCCGACGAATGGGTCACCATGGGCGTTCCGTCCGATGGTTCCTACGGCATTCCGGCTGGCATCGTGTTCGGCTTCCCGTGCGAGTGCAAGGGCAATTCCTTCAAGATCATCCAAGGCCTGGAAATCGACGAGTACAGCCGCGAGAAGATCAATATCACGCTCAAGGAACTGACCGACGAAGCCGAAGCCGTCAAGGACATGCTGTAATCCGGCATTAGTTCTTAGCTTCATCGAAGGGCCGCGGTAAAATGCCGCGGCCTTTTTCATTTCAGGGTCCGAAAACCATGCGCCATCCGAAAGCGGTTCTTTTTGCCGGCGAAAAGCCTTTTCCCGTCCTGCCCGCAGTCGACCATTATGCCGGCTCGGAAAAACTGATGCGGAAGGCCCTGCAACTGCAGAAAGAACTAGGTCCGATCTTCGACATCACCTGCGACTGCGAGGATGGCGCCCATGCTGGTGCCGAGCGCGAGCATGCTGAAATGGCCGCTGCAGTGATCATGAGCGAGGACAACCTTTTCAATCGGGTTGGTGTCCGCATTCATGACGTGACCCACGCCCACTGGCGGCAGGACATGGAGATACTGGTCGGCCATGCCGGGAGCCGCCTGCCGTTCCTCACGCTACCCAAACCATGCAGCGCCGGAGACGTGCAAGTCCAGATCGAGGCGCTACGCGAAATTGAGCTTAAATTTGGCATCGACCGTAGGATTCCGGTCCATGTACTGATCGAAACGCACGGCGCCTTGCACGAAGTGTGGGAGATCGCCGCCCTGCCCGGCGTCGAGTCGCTGGATTTTGGCCTGATGGATTTCGTCTCCGGCCATCACGGCGCCATTCCCGGCAGCGCGATGAAGAGCCCCGGCCAGTTCGATCATCCGCTGGTCGCCCGCGCCAAGTGCGAAATCACCGCCGCTGCGCTGGCCAATGGCATCGTGCCTTCGCACAACGTAACGACCGAGCTGAAGGACATTGAGCACATCGGCAACGACGCCCGGCGCGCCCGGACCGAATTCGGCTACCTGCGCATGTGGAGCATTCATCCCAACCAGATTCTGCCCATCGTCGAAGCCATGCGCCCCGATTTTTCCGAAGTCCAGGTCGCGGCTGAAATCCTGATCGCGGCCCAGGACAAGGACTGGGGTCCGATCCAGCACGACGGCAAATTGCATGACCGTGCCTCCTACCGCTATTACTGGGAACTGCTCGACCGTGCCCACGTGACCGGCATGACCATCCCGGCCGAGGCAAAGAGCCGTTTCTTTGGCTGACGAACTAATCATCCTCTACCGCGACGAAACCATCGTCGTCATTGACAAGCCGCCTGGTCTGCTCGTCCACCGCTCGGAAATCGATCGCCACGAAACCCGCTTCGCCATCCAGATCCTGCGCGACCAGATCGGTCAGAAAGTCTGGCCCGCCCACCGGCTGGACCGAGGAACTTCCGGCGTGCTGTTGTTCGGGCTAAGCCCGGAAATTGCGAGCCAACTGGGTCGGCAATTCGAGGCAGGCACCATCGACAAACGTTACTGGGCGGTCGTCCGCGGCCACCCACCAGCATCAGGCAGCATCGACCATCCGCTATCACGCCAGCGTGATGCCTACGAATTTCGGGGGGAGCAAAGCAGTTGCGAAGCCCAGCCGGCGTTGACCCACTTCCGCAAACTGGCCGAGATCGAACTGCCAGTCGAGGTCGATCGCTATCCGACCAGCCGCTACGCGCTGCTGGAAGTGGAACCGGTCACCGGTCGGCGTCATCAGATCCGGCGCCACCTGAAGCACATCGCCCATCCGGTCATCGGCGATGCCACACACGGCAAGGGGCGCCACAACCGTTACTTCGCGGAACACCTGGATTGTCACCGCCTGCTATTGGCCTGCGTCCGATTGTGTTTCGACCATCCGGCAGACGGGCGACGCCTGGAAATAAAAGCGCCAGTGTCCGGCGAATTCGCCGCGACACTGGCGCGCTTTGGCTGGACTGAAACTCAGTAGCCGATCGACGACTGCAGTTCCTCGAGATGTTTCATTTCGCGCTCGAGTTCCATCATGTCCTGACCCAGAGCATCGCGGGCGGAAACCATGCCGAGGGGCGTGCCGTTCGCATCGACGACAGGCACGTGGCGGAACCCGCCCTCGGCCATCATGTACAGGGCGTGAGCCAATGGCTTGTCCACCCCGATCGTCTGGGGGTTGCTGACCATTACCTGGGAAACCTTGGTCGCATCCGGGTCTACGCCGGCAGAAAGAATCTTGTTGAGCGCATCCCGTTCGGTAAAGATGCCGGTAATCCGGTTGTTCTCAACCACGAGCAGGGCACCGATCCTCTTTTCCGTCATCAGGCGGCAAGCCGAACGCACGGTCATTTCCTTGGTGGCCGTCACCAGGCTGCGGCCATCCAGCATGTCGCTGATCATCCTTCTTGGCATCTATGTCTCCTTCGTATTATGGATACGTGACGGGCGGCCCGCTCACCGCAGGCAACACCGCACATGCGGAGATTACATCACCTTGATGACAATCACTGCAATGGCCACAAAGATGATGACCATGCCGACCAGCTCAATGTTCAATGGACACCCAAAAATATTTTATCGCCCGAGTTCGTAAACCACACGAACCCGCGCATCGGCCTTGGAGAGTTCGACGAAGCCGATCCCCCCCGGATGGGAGATGACCCACTTCAGGACCTCTTCCGGCGAAGCCACCTTGGGCGGTGGCTGCATGCGTCCGGAGAAGACCTGACGCGACCAATAGGCATTGACTTCGGACAGATCCTTACCGACCAGGCCGGCGTAGAAACGCTCCCGGTCCGAATGCGAATCAGCCATGTCGACCGGCTGCGCCTCGACACCGTTGAAGAATTGCCGGTTGCGACCGAAAAAGATATTCACCACTTCGTTGCGGGTCATCGCCGCGACGCCGCAACGCGCATTAACCACAACGACCAGTTCGGCGCGAGCCTCCCTGACCGGCTGCATCAGCAGGCAGCTCATCGCAAGAAGGAGGAGGTAGCGACGGAAAGGCATCGGTCAGAACACGAAGTCCAAGGCCAGCGAGAAGACATCCATGCTGCCGTCCCAGGCCGCACGATTGTCCTTGCGGTAAGGGAAAATCGACGCCGCCTCGCCGCGGATACCGTCCCATTGCGCCTTGAGCGCGACATTGCGGGCCACATCCCAGCGCAGGCCGGCAATCGTCGTTTTCTGGTCGGAATGCGAATCCTGCATGACATAGGTGGCAACTGAATTGTTCAATGGATCGCCCGTCGTCATCCGGCTCCGCTCATGCGAGCGTATCCATGAATACCCAAGATAGGGGGTTACCTGACCAACCCGATATCCGAGCAGCACATACCCACCATCCGAATTCTCAAGTGCCTTGGCTCCCTGCTCGATGTGATTGAGCATGAACTGGCCCTGCCAGGGACCGTTGTCATAGACGATGCCCACGGAGTAATAGTGAGTGCGCTTTCCTTCGGTGGACAGGAAATTGAGCGCATCAGAGATCACAGCCGGCGAAATGTTCAATACCCGGGCTATCGGTAGATCGCGCTCGAAGCGGATATTGGCGTAACTCCCCCGGACCTGCCACGAACCGTGCTGGAATTCCAGGTAACCGCCCGCCATCGGCGAACCACTGATATCCCACTGCTCATCCGCCAGCGGAATTTTGCCGTTCGACAGGCCGTAGAAGACCTTGCCACGCAGGACGCTTTCACCAAGCGGCACGGTCAATGCGGCATCCGCACCGTGAATCGTGTAGAACGGCAGGTACCAGAAGTAGTCGCCCGGGGGACGAACCGTCAGGAACGAATAGCCAACCCAGCGCGAGTCAGCCATCATGAAAAATTCCGTGCCCAGCCGGCCCGCCCGCAGGCTAAGGTTGGGCGCAGGTTCGTATTTGAGGTAAGCCCAGGAAATTTCCGGGTTGAAGGTGCCGTCGTAACGAAAACGGCTCATGGCCTGGACCACGGCTTCGAGTTGCGGGTTGATGCGCCACGCCCCCTGCACCCCGATCACACTGTCGTTCTGCAGGCTCCATGAGTCGCTGATGCCGCGCGGCTGCGACAGGTCGCGCACGAACTCGACGTCGTGAGTGGTCGTACGCGCCACGCCCAATGTTCCGAAGCCCTGCAGGCTGAATTCGTCGCCGGTATCGGCGAAGGCGGAAGAAAGCAGCATCAATGCGGCGATAGTCGCCGTCATCGCCCGCCAAACTGGATACCGGCCTGCCGGCCGGCCAAAAACCTGGGAGATCAACATGGAATTATGGGTAGGGCTGTAGCCGATGCACTGTCAATTCGAACACGCCGAAGACCCGTCAAGAGGCGAGTCTCCGGAACCCCGCGTTACGCCCCCGGAATATCGGGCAGGGCGACCTTCTGGTCCTTGCTGAACTGATAGTCCTTGAAGACATGCTCGGCGGACAGCACCTGATAGCTACCGTCGGCAAGCACGCGTGTGGTGTCCTTCAGGCGATAGGTCAGCTGGCCGCAGGTCCAGATATCGAAATTGCGCATATGGGTGCACAAACAGGTCTTGTCCATGACCGAAATCTTGCGAGCCTCAGGGTGGGCTGCCACTTCGCGGTTGTAGGCGGTGACATAGGCACACTTGCCGTTGGCGTCGAGCAGGTAGCCGTAGGCTTCGCAGTTGGGGCGAATGCCGTCGCCGATACCGGGGCTCTTCTTGATCATCCGCATCGGGTAGCCGGTCGGCGAGATCTGGTTGACCTCGATGTCTTCCTCGCTGGCCTTGAAGTACTCCTGCTTGACGGCGGTCGGCAGGCCGCACTCGTCGGTGACCGTGAAACGGGTCGCAACCTGGACGGCAGCGGCGCCATTTTCGAGGAAGGCCGTCGCATCGGAGCCGGTAAAGATACCACCGGCGGGAATGACCGGAATATCGAGGTGCTCGTCCTTCAGGTACTGGATGACTTCGGCGACGATGGTCGCCAGATCGTACTGCGCCCAGTCCATGCCAAATCCGAGGTGACCGCCGGCGAGCGGGCCTTCGACCACGATGTAGTCGGGCAGGCGGCCGGTGCGCGAATTTTTCTTCAGGAACAGCTGCAGGGCGCGGACGGAAGAGACGATGATGCCCAGATAGGCATCGCGGAAACGGGGATGATCCTCGATCAGGGCGAAGGAACCGAGGTGCAGGCCAGCGGCCAGTGTGATGCCTTCGATACCGGCATCCAGCGCCGCAGTCATGCGGACCTTGAGCGTCTCCTTCGGCGCGTTCATGGTCAACTTTTCCATGCAGTTGATGAAGATCATGCCATCGCCGGTCTTGCGCGACATGGCTTCTTCAACGTGCAGGCGGGTGGCTTCAACCAGCTTGCCGAGGTCGAACTTGACCGATGACTTGTCTTCGTTCTCGACGTTGTACTTGTAGAGCGCGAGCTTTTCCTTGACGAACTTGGTCTTGTAGCGCCGATCCGACACGGTCTTGATCATCGCGTCGGAAATATGTCCGACGCCCCCCAGACGGGCAGCCTCAACTGCCAGATCGGCCGAGGAAATATCGACCCCCATGCCACCGATCATGATTGGCACAAGCTCGTGCTTGCCAAGCCGCAAGCGGAAATCATCCACGCACTTCATCATTGTCCTTATGGAATACAGCCGGTCCGCGACTCCCCTCAATCACGGCCAAGGCGTGAATTTTACGCCAATGTTAAGAACCTTGCGTGACAAGCCGGGGATAAATCAAACTTGGCAATGCCGTCTGTCGCTAGACTGCCAACTTTGATCGTTCACTCGGACAACAGTTCGCCATGCACGTCTTGACACACCCTCTCTGGCTCGTCGGCTTCCGCCCGTTTTTCATCCTGGCCTGCCTGGCCGGCATGACGCTGCCCATTGTCTGGGCGTTGATTTTCGGTGGTCAGCTGCCGGCGCCGAGCGCGCCCTTCAGCGCCATCCAGTGGCACGCCCACGAGATGTTCTTCGGCTTCGGCTGGGCGGTGCTCGGGGGTTTCCTGCTCACTTCAACGAAAAACTGGGTCAATATCCGCGGCTATCACGGGCCGGCGCTGATGCTGCTAGCCGGCGCCTGGGTCGTCGAACGGATAGGCATGAGCTTCGGCGGCAACTGGCCACGGCCGCTGTTCCTGCTCAGCAATCACCTGTTCCTCGGCAGCATCATCGCCATGCTGATGTGGACGCTGATCCGCTACCGCAGCCAGGACAGCTATCGCGACAACGCCTTTTTCCTGGTTCTGCTGCCGGCCTTTGTCGTCGCCAAGATCCTGATGCTGGCCGGTGAGGAATTCGCCGCCGGGTACGGCATGGCCATCGCGCTGTTCCGGCTGGCCTTCCTGGTTATGCTCGAACGGACGCTGACCGGTTTCATGAAGGCTGCGTTCGCCGCCCAGATCCTGCGCCATCCGCAACTGGATCTGGCGATCAAGGCGCTCGGCCTGCTGCTGGTCATCGAATTTGCCCTGCCCCGGCCGCTGACCGCCTTCCTGTCACTGACCCTCGCAGTGCTGCTCATGATCCGCTTCGTGTTCTGGAAGCCGCATCTCGCTTTCCGGCGCATCGACATCGGCATCATGTACGTCGGCTACCTGTGCATCGTCGGCCAACTGCTGATCGAGGCACTCGGCCACATGGTCAATTTCGTCTGGGTCGGCTCGGTGTCGGTGCACCTGTTCACCTTCGGCGCCATGGGCGCGGTCATCCCGGCCATGATCATCCGCATTTCCAAGGGTCACACCGGGCGCAAGGTGGTTTTCGAGCGCCTCGACCGCCTGGTGCTCTACATCATGCTGACCGCCCTTTTCATCCGCGTCTTGCTGCCGCAACTGGCCCCAGGCGCCTATCTCGGCTGGATCCACCTGTCCGCTACCTGCTGGCTGGCGGCATTCGGCCTGCTCGCCTGGCGCGTCGTCCCGATGCTGTGGCGACCACGCATCGACGGCCGCGAGCACTGATCAGAGAACTGATTCGAACAGTTCGAGTTGTGGCGGACCAAGGTAGAAATCGCGCGGCGACTGGCCGGCCTGCATGTGCGCCTTGCGGAAGGCGTCGGACTGCGTCCAGTCGGCGAAAGCCTGCTCGGATTCCCAGACCGTGTGCGAGGCGAACAAGGTGCGTTCATCGTTGGTATCGCCACGCAGCAAATTGAAGGAAACGAAGCCCGGCACCTCGGCGAGGTAGCTATTGCGGTTGCGCCAGTGGGCAACGAAATCGTCCTCCTTGCCGAGGGCGATGCGAAAACGGTTCATGGCGAGAAACATGGAAGCTCCTGTGGAAACGGACGGCAAAATCTGCGCATGCTTGTTGCTTACTCCGGTGCTCAATCCTCCAACAAACAGGCTGGACCCAACATGATCGCATTCGACAACGACGACAAACTCGACTTCGGCCACCTGCCCCCGGCCGTGGACAACCTTCTACAACAAGGCGTGGCCGCCCATTTCACCGATCCGGCGCTGGCCGAGAGCCACTTTCTCACCGCCCTCGCGCTGGCGCCCGATGCCCTGCCGGCCCATCGCTGCCTGGTCAAACACTACAACCGCTGTCGACAATTCGACAAGGCCCTGAGCGCCGCCCAGGCCTGGGTTGCCGCCGCCGCCCGCCAGGCGGGCCTGCCCGACAACTGGCTGCAGTGGCAGTCCGCCCCGGGCAGCGCGCTCGCCGCTTTGAAGGGCCTGGCCTTCATCCAGTTGCGCCACGGCCAGCCGGCCAAGGCCGAAGCGGCGATCCGGCGCGTCCTTGCGCTGGACCCGGAGGACGGCGTCGGCGGGTCGGTCATTGCCGCGCTGATCGAGGAAACCCTGCTCGCCGCCTGATTCCGGCCTTTTTCGGGCCGACCGCCGGAATGCTACGGTCGGCCCGAAATTTTGGCCAAAATCGAAATTCAGGCCGGCACCTCGGCCTGATCCATGGCCCGGAACATCGAGCAGCGACGGAAGACCTCCTCGCTCGGCGGCACGGCTTTCTGGCTGCAGTATTTGGCGACCAGCTTGGCCAGCCCCTTGATGTCGCGGCCTGATGCATTCGGGAAGATGTAGGGCAGGCGGTCGTGCAGTTCCGGTGCCAGTTCCAGCCCGAATTGCGCGGCCATGACGCCCCAGATCTTCTTGCGATCCACACGATCCGGCGGGTAGAAGCGGATCAACGCGATGCAGCGCGAGACGATGGCTTCGTCGATGTCGTCGACGCGGTTGGTGGTCAGGAACAGCAGGCCGTTGAAATACTCCAGCACGCGCAGGAAGACCCCGACCACGGCGTTCATTGTTATGTTGTCGTCGCGCTTCTTGATGTACACGTCGGCCTCGTCGATCAGCATGACCGCCCCCCAGCGCTGGGCACGGGTCAGCACTTCCTTGAGCGCCGTTTCCATCGCCGCGACGTTCAGGCCAAGCTGCCCGGAATGCACACGATACAGCGGCCGGCGGATGATTTCCGAGTACACCTCGGCGGTCAGCGTCTTGCCAACGCCCGGTGGCCCGGCGCACAGCACTGTCGTGCCGCCCGACTTGCCGGACACGATATCGTCCATCAGCACGTCCATCTCGGCGGTCAGGATGTCGATCAGGTCGGTCTGCTCGGGCGGCAGGACCAGCTTGGTCTTCAGTTCCGGCTGGTAGGCGTAGGCCTGCATGTCGTCGACGTGCACCCAGACATAATGGTGAAGGTCGAGGTGGAACATCAGCAGGTAGAAATGCACCGGCAATTCGGTAAACAGGCCCTTGGCGATGCCGGCCTGGGTTTCCTCGACCTCGGCTTCCTCCTTGCCGGACAGCCGCGAATTGCGGGCGACGCGGCGCACGAACTTGGCCATGATGTCGCCGGTCGCATCGAGCGCCAGCACTCGTTCGCCGAGGATGCTCTCGTCGTTGACCAGCCGCGCCGGGCTGCCGGTCGACGACAGGATGATCTGATCCTTGCGCGAGTAATCCGTATCGCGGTGCGTCGCCGTCGGATTTTCGGCGAAGTAGCCGGTGCCGGTGCCAGAGAACTGGGCGCCGTACTGCGCCCGCCAGTCGAAATAACGCTCGGCTCCTTCATCGTAGCTGGCCAGCAGGGCCGGCGTTTCCTTGACGAAGCCCTTGGTCGCAAGCACTTCCGGGATCGTCCGGCCGGCGATGTCGGGGCCGGAGATGCGTAGCGTCGCCGTCGCCAGGCGCGCCTTGGCGTTGGCTTTCAGCTCGACGAAGATCTTGCCGGTTTCCTCTTCCGACGGCGGCGTGAAATCGAGTCGCGTCACCACGTAGGCCAGCGGCTTGCCGGTGATGCTGGCCGAAAACATCCAGCCGCGGGACGAGCCTTCGGACAGGTAGCGGGCGATGGCGGGCACGGCCATTTCCAGCTCTTCCGGCTCGAAGCGCTTGCCGCCCTCCTTCAGCGCCTGACGCAAGGTAGCGATCTGCGCCGCCCGCGCCCGCAATTCGCTGTCGCCTGCCGCGTACAAGCTTTGCAGCAGATCGAGCTCGCCGTCCTCCAGCTGGTTGAACGAGACCTCGACCCGGTTGCCGAAGCGCAGTTGCTCACGGACGAATTCCAGTCGCGGAAAAGCCTGCAACATCGCCTCGATGTGCGGCCGGTCGATCTGCAGCTTCATGGGCTGCCTCCCTGTCGATTGCAATGACAGTCGACTAGCCAGAATCATGCCGCTACGGTCGGCCGGAAAAATGGCCAAAAATCAATAAGTTGCTGGCATCGCGCCGAGCATTTCTCACGCTCCGGCGTGCCAGACCCGCCAATTCCGGAGCGCGGTGTCGCGAAGCCGACAAACGCGGGGCTGTCCGGAAACAGGGTGGCAGTCATCCCACCACTCAAAATGACCAGAATCGCGGGATTTTTGTCCTGTCTCGCAAAAACCTTCAGGCGATGATTGCCCTGCTCGCGATCTCCTGTCGCGGCGTCGCACTCAACTCACATCTGGAGGATGAACCCATGGTCGATCGCATCGTGGCCACGCCGGAGGCTCTTGGTCTCCTCGAAAGGCTCAAGACGAAACATGGCTCGCCACTGCTATTCGTGCAATCCTGCGGCGGCTGCGACCATAGTTCAGCCTACTGCTACAAGGCGAGCGAATACCACGTCGGACCGCATGACCAGCTCGTCGGCGAAGTCGGCGGCGTGCCCTATTACCTCGATGCTTCGCAGCACGAACTGTTCAGGCGCACCCAGATCCTGATCCGGGTCGTCCCCGGGGATCGCAGCGGCGATATGTCGCTCGAAGGGACGGAAGGCGTCATCTTCCGCATGGAGTCCCGCCTGTTCACCGACGCGGAATGCGCCGAACTGGAAGAAGCGGGCGTGGTTTGACGTGGCGTGCTTCATCGCCTTCCTGCGCCAGAACGAGGCTGGCAGCTACACCGTCGAATTTCCGGATCTGCCCGGCTGCGTCACCGTCGGCGCGAACCTGGCCCTGGTCAGCGCCCTGGCCGGGGAAGATCTGGCGCGGCATCTCACCACCTTGATGAATTTCGGCTACCCCGCCCCGTCACCCTCAAGCGAAGCGCAACTGGCCGATGACCCGCGCCGCGGCGCAGCCGATCTGATGGCCTTCGAGGTCGACCTCGAATTTCTCGGCATCGCCAACCCGCTGCACTATCACACCCTGTAGCGCTTCGCCCCAACGGCTTGGGCCGGGAGAATGCTACGCGTATAGTCGGCCCGTTTCCGACTCTCCCGCAAAACAGCCATGCAGCGCAGCATCACCTTCATCGTGCATCCGGGGTTCGAACTGCTCGATCTGAGCGGTCCCTGCAGCGCCTTCAACCTGGCCAGCGAGCTGTACGGCGCCCAGTACCCGATCAGGATTGTCTCGGTAAGCGGCGGTCCGGTGGTGGATCGCGCCGGCGTCAGCATCGCGAGCGAAGCCTTCGGCCAGGTTGGGCCAAGCCACACCCTGCTCGCGGCGGGCGGTCCCATTGCCCATCAATACGCCCTGAACGAAGCCGCCCGGACCCTGATCCGCGAAAGCAGCCAGACGGCCGCGCGCGTCGGCAGCGTCTGCACCGGCGCCTTCCTCCTCGCGGCGGCGGGCATTCTCGACGGCCAGCGGGCGACCACCCACTGGCGCTACGGCGGCCTGCTGCAAACCCAATATCCCGCCGTCGAGGTCGATATCGACCGCATATTCATCAAGGCGGGCAAGGTCTGGACTTCCGCCGGCATGACCGCCGGCATGGATATGGCACTGGCCATGATCGAGGACGACTTGGGGCCAGAGGTCGCCAAGGGCGTCGCGCGGGACATGGTGGTCCATCAGCGCCGCCTCGGCGGCCAGTCCCAGTTCTCCACCCTGCTCGACATGGCGCCGCCGGCCGGTCGCGTCCGGGATGCATTGCATTACGCCACGGAGCACCTCGCCGAGGCATTGACCGTCGAGCAACTCGCCGATGTCGCCTGCCTCAGTGTGCGGCAATTCAACCGGGTGTTTTTCAACGCCACCGGCACAACGCCCGCCAAAGCCATCGAGCGCCTGCGGCTGGATGGCGCCCGTGCACGAATCGAGGTCGGAGCGGAGTCTTTCGAGCAAATCGCCAGAAGCGTCGGCTTCGGCAGCGTGGAACGGATGCGGCGCAGTTGCCTGGCGATCTTCGGCCTGTCACCGCAGGAGCTGCGGCGACAGGCCCGGCTACGGGGATAGGCGCTTCGAACGAACGACCCGACAGTCGATCCGCAGCCTCATTGGCAACCGACTTTCCAAATGCTACGGTCGGCCCGAAAAAACGCCAAAAATCATCATCTTGCCCGCGGCCGCCAATGTCTCATTCACGACAGGTCGTGAGACAATCCGCACCCCGCTGAAAGAAAGACCGCCATGCATCCCCGCAACAAGAACGCCGCCGGCTACGACTTTGCCGCGCTGACCGCCACCTCGGCGGCGCTGGCCAAGCACCTCAAGACGACGCCGGCCGGCACAGCCAGCATCGACTTTGCCAACCCGGCGGCGGTCAAGATGCTGAACCGGGCGATCCTGATGCATCACTACGGCGTCAAGGGCTGGGACATCCCGGCCGGCTACCTGTGCCCGCCGATTCCCGGCCGTGCCGACTACATCCACAGCGTTGCGGACCTGCTGGCGACCTGCAACAAGAAGAACATCCCGAGCGGCTCCGGCGTGCGCGTGCTCGACGTCGGCACCGGCGCCAATCTGGTCTATCCGCTGATCGGCCATGCCGAATACGGCTGGTCCTTCCTCGGCGTCGATATCGATGAGGCGGCGCTGGCCAACGCCCAGGCCATCATCGGCAAGAATCCCGAGCTGGCCGGCATCGTCGAACTGCGCCACCAGCCGGTCTGGGACAACGTGTTTACCGGCCTGCTGCGTTCCGGCGAAAGTTTCGACCTGTCAATCTGCAACCCGCCCTTCCACAACTCGCCGGATGACGTTCATGCCGTCAGCCAGCGCAAGTGGAACAACCTCAACAAGCCGGGCGCCAAACGCGGCGCCGCCGAGCCGCGCCTCAATTTCGGCGGCGGCGGTAGCGAACTCTGGTGCAACGGCGGCGAGCGCGCCTTCGTCAAGCGGATGATCGAGCAGAGCGTAAGCATCCCGAAGCGGGTCATGTGGTTCACCAGCCTGCTGTCGCAAGGCGACAACCTGCCTCATATCGAGGCGGCGCTGAAGAAGGCCAAGGTCGTCGAGTCACGCATCATCCCGATGGCCCAGGGCCAGAAGCAGAGCCGGCTGATCGCCTGGACTTTCTTCGGCAACGGTGAACGCGAGAAATGGCGCAAGGAACACTGGTCGTCGGCCCCGGCTTTTGGCACGACGACGCCCGACGCGCAACCCGCCTTTACGCCCGCCGCGGCCGTGCCGCCAGCAGCCGACCCCGTATAATTGTCATTTTTCAGCCTGGAAACACCTGTGTCCGACCGCCTCGCCGTCCTGCCCCAATACCTGATCCCGAAACAGGCGCTGACCGCCCTCGCCGGCAAACTGGCCTCCAAGGAAGCCGGGTCGCTGACCACCTCGGTCATCCGCTGGTTCGTCGGCCGCTACAACGTAAACATGGCCGAGGCGGCCAATCCGGACATCGCCAGCTACAAGAGCTTCAACGAATTCTTCACCCGGCCGCTGCAGGAAGGCGCCAGGCCGCTCGCCGAGGCCGATTTCATCAGCCCCGTTGACGGTGCGATCAGTCAGTTCGGCGCCATAGACCGCGACCAGATTTTCCAGGCCAAGGGTCACAGCTATTCGACCACCGCGCTGGTCGGCGGCGACCGCGAACTGGCCGCCCGCTTCGAAAACGGCAGCTTCGCCACGCTCTACCTCAGCCCGCGCGACTACCATCGCATCCACATGCCCTGCGCCGGCAAACTGACGCGGATGATCTATGTGCCCGGTGCGCTGTTCTCGGTCAACCCGACCACGGCGCGCGGCGTACCCGGCCTCTTTGCCCGCAACGAGCGCGTCGTATGCGTCTTCGAATCGGCCTTCGGCCCCTTCGTGCTTACCCTGGTCGGCGCCACCATAGTCGGCAGCATGGCCACCGTCTGGCACGGCATTGTCAATCCGCTACGCTCCGGCGTGCTGCGCGAATGGCGCTACGACGAGAATGCTACGGTCGCCCTTGAAAAAGGGCAGGAAATGGGCCGCTTCCTGCTCGGCTCGACGGTCGTCATGCTCTTCCCGAAAGACACCCTCGCCTTCAACCCGGACTGGGCGCCGACTGGCGCCATCCGAATGGGCGAGGCAATGGGCAGCCAGCCGGCCTGACTTTACTGGAAAGCGCCGGGGGCCAACTGGCTGCCTGGTCGCATCGGCCGTGTGCCAGCCGGGAAGCGGAATTCGGCGTCTGGCAGCAACTCCACCCCACGCGCCTGCCCCGGCGGCCGGATGGTGCCCCGCAACGGCGACAGGCTGGTCAGACGCAGCGGGATGCCGCCGATATCCGCCAGATCGCCCCGCGCCACGGAACGATTGCCATCGAAGCGCCCCTGGGCCGGCTTGAACATGTCGCCGTAGCCGACCGTCAGGTTATTGAGCAACCAGACCTCCGGATCGCCCATCTTTCCGCTGAAGACCTTCACGAACACGCCATCCGGCGCGTCATTGATCAGGGTGTTGTGCGCCACATAGAGCGCGTTGTCCGGCCAATGGGGGCCCTCGGCACCATAGGCAAGCAGGGCGGCGTTATCGCTGGTCGTGCTCTGGCCGATCACATTGCCGATCGCGTAGACCAGACCGCCGTTAGGAAACTCCAGCTCGTAAGAGGCTCCACCACCAGTCCCGTCGACCAGCATGTTGTAGAGAACATGGCTCTCGCGCGCCCGCGACTTGACCAGATGTCCGAGGTAGCCATTGGAAAAGCGGCTGCCGCGCAACACGAACTTGCCGATCTTGCCGACGTAGAGCAGGTGGTGCAGGCTGCCCTTGTGCCGAGGCGCATTGCCGAATTCGCTGTCGATCACTTCCAGCTTCAGGTCAGGCAGATTGGCGGTGAGCAGGCCCATCTCGTTGTCGAAAAAGGCGCACTCGCGGACCGTCAATTCGCCCTTCTCGAAGCGGATCCCGGCCCCGTTGCCATCGGCCACCCTGGCGCCGCGAAACTCGATGTTGCGGATCGTCACCTTGCCGCCACGCACCACCCAAATCGCCTTGTCCTCGGCGCTGGTTCCGTCGGCCAGCATGACCGGTCGCTGACCGGCGCCGCGGATGAGCAGGTCTTTCTGCGTCCAGATCGCCGGTTGGCCGCGGTATTCGCCCGGACGAATCTCGATGACCTCGCCATCCTTCGCCAATCGGGCTGCCTCGCTGATGCTGGAAATCTTCTCGCCGGGCCCAACGACCATGGTGGCAGGAAGCTCCGCGGCCCTTCGCTGCGCGACATCCTCGGTCGTCGTCACCAGGCGGCCATCCGGTCCACGGCGGATTTCCCCGCGATAATCCGGCGCCGATGGCAGCTTGTCCGGAAGCTGGGCGCCGGCCAGCCCGGTCTGGGCAAGCAGGAAGGCCACAACGCACGAACGGAAGCGACGGCGGGTACTGTCCAGGATCATGGCAGTCTCCAGGCGATGGATGGGAATGAGGTACCGGATTGCCGGCAGGCGAAATGCAATTTCTGCTTGCCTGCATGAAACGGCAGCGGCCATGCATTTGTCAACCCGGCGGCTCGTGGCAATATTCGTCTTCGGCCCAAGGCGGCGTAAACAAGCCGCCCCCGCCCTTCCCCGCCCGTACCCTGTCAGGAGCTATCGATGTCCATCACCCACTTCCCACGCCTGTTGCTGGCCGCCTGCCTGCTGTTCGCCTCGTCCTTCGCCAGCGCCGAAGCGCCGGCCCAGAAAACCCAGGTGCCCGGTTACTACCGCCTGATGCTCGGCAACTTCGAAGTCACCGCGCTGTATGACGGCGCCATCGACCTCGACGAAAAGCTGCTGATGAACATCCACAAGCGCGACATCCAGCGCCTGCTCGCCCGCCAGTTCCTGCAGGGGCCGAAGGTGCAGACTGCCGTCAACGCCTACCTGATCAACACCGGCAGCAAGCTGGTACTGGTCGACGCTGGCGCCGCCAAGCTCTTCGGGCCAGGCCTCGGCAACATCGTCGACAACCTGAAGGCGGCCGGCTATACACCGGAGCAGGTCGACACCGTGCTGATCACCCACCTGCACGGCGACCACGTCAATGGTCTGGTTACGCCGGACGGCCAGCGCGTCTTCGCCAATGCCGAGGTCTGGTCGACCAAGGCGGACAATGATTTCTGGCTGAGCGAGGCAGTTGCCGCCAAGGCGCCAAAGGAAGCCCAGGGTTTCTTCAAAATGTCGCGCGACGCCGCCGCCCCCTACCTCGCCGCCGGCCGCTGGAAGACCTTCGACAGCGACCGCGAACTGCTGGCCGGCATCTCCAGCGTTGACACCCACGGCCACACGCCCGGCCATGCCGGCTACCTGTTCGAAAACAACGGTCAGCGCCTGCTGATCATTGGCGACCTGGTTCACAACCACGCCGTCCAGTTCGCCCGCCCCGAGGTCGCCTTCGAATACGACGTCGATGCAAAACAGGCCGTCGTCACCCGCAAGCGCATTTTCGCCCGCGCGGCCAAGGAAAGGCTGATGGTCGCCGGCATGCACCTGCCCTTCCCGGGGATCGGCCATGTCCGCAGGGAAGCCCGCGGCGGCTACGCCTGGGTGCCGGCCGAATTCTCCCCCATCCCAACGGCAACGGAAGTAAAGTAGGTGTTTCGCCACCGACAGCCCGATCAGCTTCGACGCCCGATCACTCGACCAATATTCAAAACAACTTGATGGCCCAGGAGTAAGGTCCCATGCCCAGCCCGCTGACTGGTTCGAATTTCATCTATTCCTCGCTGACCGGCAACGATCTGATTGACGCGCTGATTTCAGGCGTCCAATGGGAGTCGACAACGCTGACCTACAGCTTCCCGACAGCCACCGCCTACTGGTCCACCGACGCCAGCGAAGGCTACCCCGACTACTCGGAACCATGGACTGCCGGCTATGAGGCACTTGGTCCCAACGACAGCAGTGCCGTGCAAAGGGCACTCACGAGCTGGGCCAACGTTGCCAACCTGCACTTCAACCAGGTCAGCGACACCGCTTCGCTGGTCGGCGACTTGCGCTTCGCTTTTGCCTCACTACCTCCCGAATACCAGGCCTGGGCCTATTACCCGACCGGAGGCCCCGCTTCCGGCGATGTCTGGTTCAATGCCGACGGCAGCTCCTATTACAGCCAGTGGACGGCGGGATCTTACGAGTACACGACCGCCATCCATGAAATCGGACATGCACTCGGTCTCAAGCACCCCTTCGAAAACGACTGGCTGACAACCACGGTGCTCCCCGTCGAACTGGACATAGTGTCCTACACACTGATGAGCTATTCGGCCTACGCCGGTGACTCCCAATCGTATTTCACGTACGAGCCGACTACGCCGATGGTCCTCGACATTGCAGCCATCCAGGCGCTCTATGGCGCAAACAACACCTACAACGCGGGTGATACAACCTACAACTTCACCGAAGCTGGTCGCTATCACATGACCATCTGGGATGGCGGAGGCGCAGACACAATCGCCTATGCCTCATCGAGCGCTACAGTGATCGACTTGCGCTCCGGAATCGATGGCGGATCCGATTTGGGTCAGGCAGTCTACGCTATGACAGCTGGAGGTAGCTCTTACCAGGCAGTCCACAATATCTGGATCGCCTACGGCACGACGATTGAGAATGCGACCGGCGGCAGCGGCAGCGACATACTGATTGGCAACGAAGCCGACAACATTCTGACCGGCAGCGCCGGCGACGACACCTATAACGGTGGCGCTGGCAACGACACCTACATCATCGATCGCGCCTCCGAAATCGGCAACATTTCGGAAGATGCCGATGCCGGCATCGATACCGTCACGCTCGCATTTACGGGCGCCAATGTCGTCATCGATCTCAATGGCATCCCAAATATCGAGAACCTGCAAATTTCCGGCGACGGTGACTTTACGTTGGTCGGCAATGCCGAGGACAACACTCTGCTTGGCAACGCCGCCGCAACCATCATCTACGGCGGCGCGGGTAACGACACGCTGGACGGCAAGGGGGGCACCGACATAATGTACGGCGGTCTCGGCGACGATCTATATTTCGTCGACCGCATCCAGGATGCCATCCTTGAAGCAGCAAACGAGGGTAATGACACCGTTCGCCTGAATATCGCCACCGCGAACCTGACCTACACCTTGGGTGCCGACATCGAAAACGTGGTCGTCACCTCGAAAGCAAGCATCAATGTGGTCGGCAACGGCCTCAACAATGAATTGCAGGGCAATGCAGGGGCCAATCGGCTCGATGGCGGCGATGGCGACGACACCCTGATCGGCGGAGCCGGCAAGGACACCTACGTCGTCGCTGCCGGCGATACCATCGTCGAGTCCTCCGCGCTGGCCAAGGAAACCGACAGTGTCCTCAGTAGCGCCACCTGGACACTGGGTGCCAACCTGGAAAACCTGACACTGCTGGGTAGTGCAGATATCAACGCCACCGGCAACGCGCTGAAAAACACCCTGACCGGCAATAACGGCAACAACAGGCTGGATGGCGGCCTCGCTGCCGACAAATTGATTGGCGGCTTGGGCAACGACACCTACGTGGTCGATCTGACCACCACCAATCGTCTGGAAGACAAACTGACCGAAGCGGCTGGTGCCGGCAGTGATACCGTGATTCTGCGTGGTGGCAACGCGGGGCAAGGCACCTTCGCCACACTGACCCTCGGCGCCAATCTGGAGGTGCTGGATGCCTCGAATACGGCAGGCACTCTTCTCAATCTGAAAGGCAACGGGCTGGACAACACCCTCATCGGCAACGATGCCAACAACGCCCTGAGTGGAGGAGCCGGCAATGACACACTGATAGGTGGTGCCAGCGCCGATATCCTGACCGGTGGCACCGGCGCCGACATCTTTCGCTTCGACCTCGCACCGATGCCAGGCGCTCCTGATCTGATCAAGGACTTCACCAGCGGACAGGACTCGATCCAGCTCGACGACGAGATATTTTCACTCCTCGGCACGGGCACGCTGGCTGATTGGCAATTCGTCGCCGGCCCTGGTGCTTTCGATGCCGACGATTTCATTATCTACAACAGCAGCAACGGCCTCCTTTACTACGACAGCGATGGCAACGGCGCCGGCAGTGCTGTGGAAATCGCCATGCTCGGGACAACCAAACACGCCACACTCCACGCCAGTGACATCGTAATTATCTGAGCCGGCCGAAAATGCAAATCTGGGTCGATGCCGACGCCTGCCCCGGCGTCATCAAGGAAATCATCTACCGCGCCGCCGAGCGGCGGCAGATCCAGACCATCCTGGTCGCCAACCAGATGCTGCGTACGCCGCCCTCGCGTTTCATCCGGGCCATCCAGGTGGCGCACGGTTTCGACGTCGCCGATGCCCACATCGTCGACCAGTTGACGGTGGGCGACCTCGTCGTCACCGCCGACATCCCGCTTGCCTCGCTGGTCATCGAGCGCGGCGGCCATGCCTTGAATCCGCGCGGTGAGCTGTACACCACGGCGACCATTCAGGAACGCCTGAGCATGCGCAATTTCATGGAGGAACTGCGTAGCGCCGGCGTCCAGACCGGCGGCCCAGATGCCTTCAGCCAGGCCGACCGGCAGGCCTTCGCCAACCAGCTCGACCGTTTCCTGGCCAAAATTCCGGTCGTCTGAGACGCCGTCAGGGCTTAACATGTCGCCCTTTCCGCTAAAACATCCCGAGAGAACGCCATGTCCGCCCCCCTCGCCTGCCCGCAATGCACCCTTGAGAACACCTACCCTGATGGCACCAACTACGTCTGCGCCGACTGCGGCTTCGAATGGCCGCAGGCCGAAGCCGCCACCGAGGAAGAAGGCGAGCGCATCGTCAAGGATTCCAACGGCAACGTGCTGGTCAGCGGCGACTCGGTCGTCGTGATCAAGGATCTCAAGGTCAAGGGCACCTCGACCACGCTCAAGCAGGGCAGCAAGATCAAGGGCATCCGCATCGTCGACGGCGACCACGAAGTCGATTGCAAGACCGACGTCGGTCAGATGCTGCTCAAGGCCTGCTACCTGCGCAAGGTTTGACCGCTGGCGGCAAATGCTACGGTCGGCCGGAAATTTCGGCCAAAATCGAAACCCTGCCGGGGCACTCAGGTTGGTTCGTCGAGCATGACCCAGTGCTCGAAGGTGGCCGCCTGTCCGTGGCAAATACCAGCCGCGTCGATCAGATTCCAGACGACCGCCGACTCGATGCGGAAACGTCGGCCCGAGGCGGCAATGCGCACACCGGCGTAGTCGTCGATGTAGCCGTCGCGCGCCACCCTCGCCAGCAGACGTGCCCGCTGTTCGCGATCCGGCGCTTCCGCCGAGAAGCGCGACGGCAGACGGGTGAAGGTTTCCCAAGACATTTCGAAAAGCTGAAGCGCCAGACGATTGCCGTAGAAAAAGATGGGATCGGCTTCCGTGCCGTGCGCCACGATGACACGCGGCGCTGACCAGAGTGCGGCTTCTGTCGGCGCAGCTGCCGGCAGCAAATCCCGTCCGGTCAAGCGCCGAAAGCTTTCGATCAGCAGCGTGAACGGTGGCGACGCCGGACCCAAAATCGGCTGCCAGTCAGACAAACAACTGCCCGTCGGTCGTAAAGCGCTGGACGAGCCAATCGCTGACTGCACGAATGCGGGGAATCTCGCGTAACTCCCTGGGTAGGACCAGCCACATTTCCCGCTCCAGCACCGGAACCGCGCCGGAGATGCAGGCAATACCCGCATGCCGCTCGCCAAGGAAGCGAGGGAGGATACCCAGGCCTACCCCATCGGCCACCGCCGTGGCCAGCGCATCCATGTTGTTGCAACGGAAGGAAACACGCTCGTGGCCAACATTTTGGGCCAGCCATAGCATTTCCGGCACCTGATCCAGCGCATGTTCGTAGGCTACCCAGGCCTCATCCGCCCAATTCGCCTCCACCATCCGGTGCGCCGCTCCATAGATGCTGTAGGCGAGCTTGCCGAGGCAGCGCATCACATAGTCCCCGTCGACTGGCCTGGCCAGGCGGACGGCGATATCCGCCTCACGGCGGCCAAGGTCCAGGCTCCGGCTACTGGCGATCAGTTCCACGGCGAGCCCCGGATACAGTCCGCGCAATTGGGCCAGATGCCTGACCAGATAGTGGGAAACCAGTGCGTCGACTGCTGTAATGCGGATCACGCCTTGGACTTGGGACTGACTATCGGCGACCAAGTGGCAGAGCGCCGCCATTTCCTGCTCCATACGCTGCCCGCGCTCAATCAGGATGAGGCCGGCCGACGTCGGCATGAGCAAGCCTTTCCGGCGTTCGAACAGTGGCGTGCCCAAATCGGATTCAAGCGTCCGCAGGCGGCGGGAAACCGTCGTCTGATCGACCCCCAGCTGGCGGGCGGCAGCAACCAGGGAAGCGCAACGCCCCAACGCCAAGGCGTAGCGCACATCGTCCCAGTTCGGCGCCGATGCAAAATTGCCCGGCAACGCTGCAAGTTTATCCATTCCGCTTATCCGCCATGCACCGTATGCTCCAAAGTACCCCCCTCAACCAGGAGACCGAATCATGCCGAAGCCCACCACCTTGCGCAACATTGTCGGACTGCCCGACGCCCCGCCACCGCTGGCCGACAGTGCCTTGATCCTGATCGACTGCCAGAACACCTACCGCGAAGGCATCATGGCACTTAGTGGCGTCGAAGCGGCCCTCGACGAAGCCGCCCACCTGCTCGCTGCCGCCCGCAAGCTGGGAGTTCCCGTCTTCCACATCCAGCACGACGCGGGCCAAGGCTCGCCCTACGACATTCGCCAGCCGATCGGCGCCATTGCCGACAAGGTCGCGCCGGCGCCTGGCGAACCCGTGATCGTCAAGAGCTACCCAAATTCGTTCATCGGCACCGACCTGGAAGCGCAGCTCAAGGCCAGTGGCCGGACGCAATTGGTCATCGCCGGCTTCATGACCCATATGTGCGTCAACTCGACGACCCGCGGCGCCTTCAATCTGGGTTTTTCGCCGACTGTGGTCGCTTCCGCCACTGCGACCCGAGACTTGCCAGGTCCGGATGGGCAGACCATCCCGGCCGCAACGCTACAGCAAGCCAGCCTTGCCGCGCTGGCCGACCTGTTTGCCATCGTCACGCCAAGCACCACCAACCTGATTGCAGCGGGTTAAGTGAGCACCGGTCTTTCCAGCAGCAGGGAAAGGCCGGGCAAATGCTACGGTCGGCGCAAAAAAACACTCATTTTCAAAAATGCCCGCCTTGCCCTACAACGCTGGCAGCGTCCGGTTGCGACCGCTGGCCTTGGCTTCGTAGAGCAGGCTGTCGGCCCGCTGGAGCAGGCTCTGGGCCGTTTCACCGGGCACGTGCTGGGTGACCCCGAAGCTGGCTGTGATGGTCAAGTCCGGCACCACTCTTGCCAGGCTAGCGGTTAACGCCAGACGCAGGCGCTCGGCGGTAGCTACGGCTGATGGCAGCGAGGTTTCGGGAAGGACGATGACGAATTCCTCGCCACCGTAGCGGGCCACCCAGTCCACATGGACGCGCAGTTCCCGGCGGAAGCATTCGGCGGCCTCCTGCAACACCTGGTCACCGACCAGATGACCGCAGGTGTCGTTGACCTGCTTGAAATGGTCGATGTCGCAGAAGATCACGGATAGTGCGCGCTGGTAGCGCATCGCCCGATCAAGCTCCTGCTGGATCCGTTCGTTGAACAGCCGGCGGTTGTAGCAACCGGTCAGCGGGTCCAGCGTCGACAGGCGGCGGATCGAAGCCAATGCCGATTCGAGTTCTGTGGTCCGCTGCACGACCTGCTGGTCGAGGTTGGCAATGTGGCTGTTGATGCCTGACTGGAGAACGGAAAAACCTTCGATGACGAGATCGATTTCGTCGCGACCGTGCCCCGGCGGACGCTCAAGTTCAAGCGGTACGGTCAGGCGATCCGGTGTCAGCTCGGCGGCGAACTGCGCCACCCGCCGCAGGGGTCGTTCCAGCTCGCGCTTCAGCAGGAAGGCGATCAGGATGCAGATGAGCAGGGTCAGTGCGCCATACCCAAGAAGTGCCACACCGACCGTGGAAAGCAGTTCGCGGTAAAAGGCATGCGGATTCTCGACAATCTCTAGCTGCCCGATCACACCAACCGGGCGCGCCGGCGGAGGAATCTCGAAGCGCCGGGCTACCTGCGTGGCAAGCGTCGTATCGCCGGCCGTAAAAACCTGTCCGGTAGTCACTGTCAGGCGGACGAAGCCGATCTGCGGTCGGGCCGCAATGTCGTCGATCTGACGCCGCACGGCATCCGGTTCGATGTCCCAGATGCTGACCGAGAGCAGGGGAACATGGCTTTCACCGATTTCGCGGACGGCCATCTCGAACTCATCCTGAACGCGAACATAAGACCAGGTCGCCTGGATCACCCCGATGGCCAGGGCACACAGCGTCGCCCACAGAAAGACGCTATGGATAAGGGTCGTCGCGATCGGTCGAAATTGCGGCTGGTGCACCCCGACTCCCTGCCTAATCCAGCAACTGCCGGAAGCTGAAGTCATACCGCTTCAACTTCGGATTCAGCACTTTGCTAAAGCGGCGGAAATTGACACTCTCGAAGCGCAATTCTCCGTAACGCGCCATGAAGCGATCGGCCGCCTTCGGTGAAAACAGGGCGAACATCGATTGATTCAGCTCAAGCCCTTCGAGCGCCGCGAAATCTCGCCCGTGTTCGTAGTCGTACAGCATGACCAGCGCCCAGGCGCCAGCGATGAAATGGCCACCTGAAAGCGCCTCCAGACGCCCGGCCTTGATCGCCTGCATCGCCTCGGCCGAGGTGTTGATGCCGCTGAACCAGGCGTCTTTGCCCGGCTTGCCGCCCCGCTTTTCCCAAACCTGCATGGCGCCGAAGGCCATCAGGTCATTGCCCGCCCAGACCAGGCGGGCCTGCGGATGGCGCTGGAACAGCCATTCGCTCTGCTCGGCAGCCTTTTCACGGTTCCAGGCACCATAAACCTCCTGATCGAGAACCACGTCCCCCGCCTCATTGACCGCCCGGCGCATGCCTTCGCTGCGCAGGATGGACGAAGGCGTCGAACGATCGCCGCTGATCGCCAGCAAATGCATGCGCCCATCCTTACCTTGAATCCCTGCCAGACGTCCCCGCTCGATCAGCGCCTTGGCCGTCAGATACCCCGCCTCCTCAGCACGCGGTTCAAGCGAACCCAGCCAGCCCCGGTAACGCTCGCGCGGCGCGCCCGTTGCCAGCCGGTCCGCTGCCTCGGAAATGCCGCTCAGCGCCATGAAGGTCTTGATCCCCGCCCCGTCGAACAGACGCAACAATTCAGGTCCGGTGGCATAGTCGTTGGTAAACACCACGTAATCCGGGCGCTGGGCAACAGGTCGGGCAATGATCTCGCGCGCGAACTCGAAAACACGTGGATGCTGGCGCTCGGCATAAAGCACCTCGAGGTGGATGCCCAGATCCTTGGCCGCCGCCTCCATCGCCCGGGTAACCGTCAGCCAATAGGTTTCATCCGACTTGCCCGGATTAATGAAAGCCACCGACATGGCCCACGCCAGGTTCGGGAGAAGCAGAAACAATGCGGCAAGCAGCGCAGCAAGACGATTCATCGGAGGCTCATCGATCGCGGGTCCGGAAGTCTAACGCAGAAGCTCCCTGCTGCGGCAAACCGCCGTTTGAAACACGAACGACGGAAACGGGAAAATCAGTTTCAAAGTAAAAAAGCCCCCGCCGGTTTCCCGACGGGGGCTTTTTCAAAATGCTACGGTCGGCCTCCAAAAAGGCCGATTTTCGCGAATTACATTTCGACGGTCGCTGCCTGTTCCACAAACTCCGGAATCTGGTCGAAGTTCATGTAGCGGTACACTTCGGCCGACTTGGCGTTCACCAGCTTGATCTGCTCCATGTATTCCGGAACGGTCACGATGCGGCCGGCCAGCGCGCACATGGCGGCCAGTTCGGCGGAACCGAGGTAGACCTGGGTGTCGATGCCGAGGCGGTTCGGGAAGTTGCGGGTGGAGGTTGAGATCGCGGTGGAGCCCTTGCGGATCTGCGCCTGGTTGCCCATGCACAGCGAGCAGCCCGGCATTTCCATGCGGGCGCCGGACTTGCCGAGGACGCCGTAGTAGCCTTCTTCGGTCAGGATCAGCGCATCCATCTTGGTCGGCGGAGCGATCCACAGACGGGTCGGGATGTCGGACTTGCCTTCGAGGACCTTGCCGGCGGCGCGGAAGTGGCCGATGTTGGTCATGCAGGAGCCGATGAAGACTTCGTCGATCTTGGCGCCGGCGACTTCGGACAGAACCTTGACGTCGTCCGGGTCGTTCGGGCAGGCCAGGATCGGCTCGGTGACTTCGGCCAGGTCGATCTCGATCACAGCGGCGTACTGGGCGTTGGCATCAGCCTTGAGCAGCGTGCCGTTGGCGATCCACTCTTCCATCGACTTGATGCGGCGCTTCAGGGTGCGGGCATCGGCATAGCCTTCGGCGATCATCCACTTCATCAGGGTGATGTTCGAACGCATGTACTCGACGATCGGTTCCTTGTTCAGGGCGATGGCGCAAGCAGCAGCAGAACGCTCGGCGGCAGCATCGGACAGTTCGAAAGCCTGTTCGACCTTGAGATCCGGCAGACCTTCGATTTCCAGGATGCGGCCGGAGAAGACGTTCTTCTTGCCCTTCTTCTCGACGGTCAGCAGGCCGGCCTTGATGGCGTACAGCGGAATGGCGTTAACCAGGTCGCGCAGGGTGATGCCTTCCTGCATCTTGCCCTTGAAGCGGACCAGCACGGATTCCGGCATATCGAGCGGCATGACGCCGGTGGCAGCAGCAAAGGCAACCAGACCGGAACCGGCCGGGAAGGAGATGCCGATCGGGAAACGGGTGTGCGAGTCACCGCCGGTACCAACGGTATCCGGCAGCAGCAGGCGGTTCAGCCACGAGTGGATGACGCCGTCGCCCGGACGCAGCGCAACGCCGCCACGGGTGGAGATGAAGGACGGCAGTTCGCGGTGCATGCGCACGTCGACCAGCTTCGGATAGGCAGCGGTGTGGCAGAAGGACTGCATGACCAGATCGGCGGAGAAGCCGAGGCAGGCCAGATCCTTCAGTTCGTCGCGGGTCATCGGGCCGGTGGTGTCTTGCGAACCGACGGTGGTCATCTTCGGCTCGCAGTAGGTGCCCGGCAGGATGCCGGTCACGCCACAGGCCTTGCCGACCATCTTCTGGGCCAGCGAGTAACCCTTGCCGTCGTCGGCCGGGTTTTGCGGCAGGCGGAACAGGGTGGATTGCGGCAGGCCGAGGAATTCGCGGGCCTTAGTGGTCAGGCCACGGCCGATGATCAGGGGGATACGGCCGCCAGCGCGGACTTCATCCATGATCACCAGGGTCTTCAGTTGCGATTCGGCGATCACGGCACCGTTCTTGGTGGCGGTGACCTTGCCGGTGGCCTGATCGACCTTCAGTTCGATCTCGTCGCCCATGTCCATGGCGCTGCAATCGATTTCGATCGGCAGAGCGCCGGCATCTTCCATGGTGTTGAAGAAGATCGGGGCAATCTTGGAACCCAGGCAGAAACCGCCGAAACGCTTGTTCGGGACGAAGGGAATGTCTTCGCCGGTGAACCACAGCACGGAGTTGGTAGCGGACTTGCGGGAAGAACCGGTACCGACCACGTCACCGACGTAGGCGATCAGATTGCCCTTGGCAGCCAGCTTTTCCAGTTGCTTCAACGGACCGCGCGAACCCGGCTCGTCAGCTTCGATACCCGGACGCGGGTTCTTCAGCATGGCCAGGGCGTGCAACGGGATGTCGGGACGCGACCAGGCATCCGGGGCCGGCGACAGGTCGTCGGTATTGGTTTCGCCAGTGACCTTGAAGACGGTCAGCTTTTGCGAAGCCGGGACTTCCGGACGCGAGGTGAACCACTCGGCATCGGCCCAGGACTGCATGACCGCCTTGGCGTTGGCATTGCCGGCCTTGGCCAGTTCGGCGACATCATGGAAGAAATCGAACACCAGCAGGGTCTTCTTCAGGCCTTCGGCGGCAACTGTGCCGCAGGTCGGGCAGGCCAGCAGGTCGATCAGCGGCTTGACGTTGTAACCGCCGAGCATCGTGCCGAGCAGTTCGGTGGCTTTTTCCTTGGAAATCAGGGCACAGGCTTCTTCGCCCTTGGCGACCTTGGCCAGGAACTCGGCCTTGACCTTGGCGGCATCGTCGACACCGGCCGGTACGCGGTAGGTGATCAGCTCGACCAGCGCGGATTCTTCACCAGCGGGGGGATTCTTCAGCAGGGCCACCAGTTCGGTGGTCTGTTGCTTGGACAGGGGCAGCGGCGGGATACCGAGGGCTGCACGCTCTGCAACATGGGCGCGATAGGCTTCAAGCACGGCGACTTCCTTTCGTAAAGGGTTGCTCTAGAGAAACGGATATTTTACGACAACGGTGGTATCCGGATGGTTCGATTAACCGGCTATCCACAGTGACTTGCGGGTCTTATATATTTTATATGTTATAGGGGTGCGGCGTGAAGAGTCCGCCGCAGAATATGCAGTCGAGCCGTTCAAACCGGCGATGCTGCGCCGCCGGGCGGCGTTTTGAAGAACACCGGTATTAAGCATCGTTCCTGCCGTCGATATCGATAGCGTGACCCCGCACCTCCCGCACCCCGGTAAGGCCACTTCCCGGACGCGCCCTATTGCCCCGAATCGCCACGGCCACCGGGCCTGAAAAACCATCGAAGCGTGAACTATTTGGCATACCCCAGGAGAGATTTCCACTATCGTTCGCCGCCATCACTTTTATTACTTTAGTATTAGTAATAAACACAACAACGAACTCAAATCACTTCCATATCAAAACCAATATCGGGGCAAATCCTATGAATATGAATCAACCCGCCAATTCGACCAGCGCAAAGGCTGAAACGGTGGCGAATCAATCGACTGCAGAGTGCCTGCAGGCTGCTGACTTGATCGTCGCCTATCTTGAACAACTGGATATTGATTTTGTATTCGGCATTCCCGGTGGTGCCATCGAACCGCTGTACAACGCGCTTGCGCGCAGCAGCCGCCGGGGCGGCCCGCGCCCCATGGTGGCCCGTCACGAATCCGGTGCCGCTTTCATGGCAGACGGCTACACCCGCGAGACCGGGAAAATCGGCGTCTGCTGCGCCACATCAGGTCCGGGGGCGACCAACCTGATTACCGGGGTGGCCTGCGCATTCGACAATGGCATACCCATGCTGGTCATCACCGGACAACCCTCGCTCCCCTCCTTCGGGAAGCGCGCCCTTCAGGAGTCGGCGTGCACCGGCATCAATACTCTTGGCATGTTCCGGCACTGCACACGGTACAACTCGCTTGTTTCGCACCCAGAGCAACTGGAATCAAAACTGATGACAGCCCTTCAGCGTGCCGTGCGCGCACCTCGTGGCCCAGTCCACTTGAGCATACCGCTAGACATCCTGAAGAGTCCAAGCCCGGTACCAACACCGACCTATCACTTGGCCGAAATCATCCGTCCGGCCTCGCTATTCGATCCCGATGCGACCGACGACCTGTATTCGCTGATCGAACAAAAGACAAATCCCCGGATGCTGATTGGCGGCAATTGTGGAGAAGCCATCGGCAGCATTCTGCAGTTTGCGCTTCAGCACAATATCCGATTTGTCACGACGCCAGACGGCAAGGGGCTGATCAGCCCAGGTCACCCGCTGTTCGACGGTGTCTTTGGTTTTGCTGGCCACGTGTCAGCCAACGCATCGCTCAACGATCCCAGCGTCGATCTCCTCATTGCCGTTGGCACCAGCATGAACGAGTGGACAAGTAGCGGATGGAGTCATTCGCTACTCAATGAAAAGCTGGTCCACATCGACGAATCCGCTGAACATCTTGCCCGTTCGCCCATGGCACGCCTGCACGTCCGTGGACGCATCCTGACCATTTTCGACCGGCTCCTGACCCTTCGCCAAACCAGCCTCAAGGTGAGCAGCACCCCAATTCCCCTGCCCAACCGAACATTGAGTGAAATCGTGGAAGCTGGAAAATTTACCAGCGATGCAACACCGATCAAGCCGCAACGCCTGATGAACGAGCTGGGGAAACGCTTTCCGGTTGGCACTCGATTCCTTGCCGACGCCGGAAACAGTGTTGCCTGGGCCACCCATTTTCTGCAACCGGCAGACCGCAGACGTTCCGAGCGGCGCGTTACCAGCATTCGCCGTTTCGACAACGGCCGACGCAATAACGATGGAAGCTGGTTGCGCGTCACCATGGATTTTGCGCCGATGGGCTGGGCGATTGGCGGAGCCGTTGGTACTGCCGCCGGCAACCCGGGGGTTCCGGTAGTCTGCGTCACCGGCGACGGCAGCCTGATGATGAATGGGCAGGAAATTTCAGTGGCCGTCGCCGAAAAATTGACGGTCATCTTCGTGATTCTCAACGACAGTGCGCTCGGTATGGTAAAGCACGGCCAACGGCTGGCCGGTGCCGAGCAGATCGGCTTCGAACTACCGGCCACAGATTTTGCTGCCATGGCTCGCGCAATGGGCGCCGACGGCCACACCGTCCGCTCGCCGGAGGACATGGAAAAGCTCGACATCGACGCCATCTGCCGGAAGAAAGGACCAACTTTGATCGACGTGTTCATCGACAGCGAGGAAGTTCCCCCGATGAATCTCCGCATGCAGATCCTCGGCACCGATATTTAAGGAGCAAACAATGCAAAAACTCGCAGGAAAAACAGCCCTGATTACCGGCGGCACCAGCGGCATCGGCCTGGCCACAGCCCAGCTCATGCAACGCGAAGGCACACGTGTGGCGGTGAGCGGGCGCAGCCCGTCCAGCCTGACCGCAGCCCGTACCCGACTCGGGCCCGATGCACTGGTGCTGGACAGCGACAGCAGCAAGTTATCAGCCATTGATCATCTGGTCCAAACCATGGGCAACGCCTTCGGGCATCTGGACATCCTCGTATTGAATGCCGGCATCGCCACTCCGGGGCCGATGGAGACGGTCAGCGAGCACGCCTTCGACGAAATGGTTTCAGTCAACTTCAAGGGAATTTTTTTCACACTGCAACGACTCTCACCCCTGCTCACCTCCGGCAGCAGCGTGATCCTGACCACCTCAATCACCAATCGACTGGGCTCGCCAAATTTCAGTGTATATGCTGCCTGTAAGGCTGCACTACGTTCACTGACGACGAGTTTGGCACTGGAATTGATCCCGCGCGGCATCCGCGTCAACGCCGTCAGCCCCGGGCCAGTCAGCACTCCGATGTTCGACCGCATGGGGCTCCCGCCCGAGATCAGCCAGTCGCTGCAGAGCGAAATCGCCAGCAAGTCGCCCAGCCAGCGATTCGGCACACCGGACGAACTGGCGAAAGCCATTGTCTTTCTGGCCAGCAACGACGCCTCCTACATCATCGGCCACGAACTGGTCGTCGATGGTGGCATGAGTCTCCTGTGAGCCCCCCCATGAGCGACAGCAAGGATCTAATCTTTTCTCACCTATGTGAGGAGGAGGCCGAGGCAGACAACCCATTCGTGGCCCAGCGTTGTTACTGTAGCGGCTACGACGTATTCGGCGACATCGTGCCCCGTGCATCGTACACCGAATACCTGTTCCTGCTCTTTCGCGGGGAACGCCCCTGCCCGGGTCAAGCCAGAGCCCTCGAAATACTCGCCCTCGCACTGGCCAGCCCCGGACCACGCGACCCCTCGGTGCATGCCGCGATGTCGGCCGGGGTCGGTGGCTCACCGGCCGCCGCCGCTCTAATGGCTGCCCTCGCTGCCGGCGCCGGCAGCTCTGGCGGCGCTCGCGAAGTTTTCCTGGCAATGCGCCTCTGGCAACAGTGCGGCAACGACCTAGCCGCATGGCAGGATGCTCTGGCCAACCCGGCCCGGCCTACCCGGCTGCTGGCCTGGCCCGACATTGCCCACCCGCCAGGCTTCCTCCCGCATCACGCGCATGCCGCACAGCCGGCGATACAGACGCTGCACGCAATCGCCTCCGCATTCGACGGTGTAGCGTCTCGCTGGCTGTACGATCAGCACAATACACTGGCAGAAAGCTGCGGACATGGCCTGGCCCTGTCCGGCGTCGCTGCAGCAGCACTGCACGACCTCGGATTCTCACCAGAGGAAGGCGAAATGCTGACCTTGCTACTGCGCCTGCCCGGTGCCGCAGCACTTGCCCTGGAACAAGGCAAACAGGGGTTCCGCCACTTTCCCTTCTTTTCCATTCACATCACCAACGATCCCGGCCCTCAAGCCGCCTAGCCTATGACCCAGACCTCGATTCTCGAATCCTACGAAGGCCCCCTGCGCACCGAGATGGGCGGCTGCTTTCCCGGCGAACGAGCTGTATTCCGAGGCCAAGACCTCCATTCAGAATTACGCGACGCAGACTGGATAGACCTCTACGTCTACGGAATTACCGGCCGCCGCCATACCCCGGCTCAGCTCCGCATACTACATGCGCTATGGGTCAATACCAGCTATCCGGACCCCCGACTGTGGAACAACCGTGTTGCCGCACTCGCTGGCAGCGCCCGCAGCACTGGCGTGCTCGGCATAAGTGCTGCGCTGGCCACATCTGAATCTGCCATCTACGGCCGACAGATAGACATCGCGATCGCTGATTTCCTTGTCCGAGCCAAGTCAGCCGTTGACGCCGGGCAAGACCTCAAAGAAGTTGTCCTCGAGGAACTGCGCATCAACCGCGGTATCGGCGGCTTTGGCCGGCCGATCAACCGCTCCGCCGCCGATGAGCGAAACGCGATTGTGTTGTCGATCGCCAAACGCGAAAATTTGGCGGACGGCCCCTTCGTCAAGCTAGCGTTCGCCATCGAGGACATCCTGCTGTCCGGTCGCTGGCGGTTGCGCATGAACTACGCGGTAATCGCTGCTTCGCTGGCTTTGGATCTCGGTCTATCGCCACGTGAATACTACCTGTATTCACTCCCCGCCTTCCTGGCCGGCATGACACCTTGCTACATTGAATCCGTCCAGCGCCCAGAGCAGGCCACCATGCCACTTCGCTGCGCCGCCATAGTCTACCAAGGCCCCCCGCGAAGAACATGGTGAATTCTGCCTAAATTTCCCACTGACCGTAGCAAACACCTGACCAATACAGGGAAAAAGAGGTGAAGATCAGGATTCCCCTGCTCCATTCCAATTGATTGCTAATACGGAGGCTTTCCTTTAGATTTGCGCAACTCAATAACAATGTAATGCAATTAGGGGTATGGTCATGTTTCATCTCCGCGCGCTTTCAGGGGTGCTGCTGGCGGCCTTCGCCGGTAGCGTGACAGCTCAGCCACTATCGGAAGAAGAAGACCTCTCCATGGCCTACGGCGGCCAAGAGTTTGTCAGTATTGCCACTGGCGTCAAACAACTCATCCGCAAGGCCCCGTCGGTCGCCACCGTCATTACCGCCGAGGACATCGCCAGCATGGGTGCAACAAGTGTCGACGAAGCCCTGGAGGCTGTGCCTGGCTTGCACGTTTCCCGCTCCTCGCTCGATTTCGCCGCCAATTACAGCATCCGCGGCATCCTCACCGAATCCAACCCTCACGTACTGGTCATGGTCAACGGCATTCCGATGACCAGCGCCTATCAGGGTAACCGCAACGATATGCCGGTTGCACTGCCGGTGGAAAACGTCTCGCGCATTGAAGTCATCCGCGGACCCGGCTCTGCACTCTACGGTGCCGATGCCTTTGCCGGCACGATCAATATCATTACCAAGACTGCCGAAGAAGTGAATGGCACGACATCCGGCCTGCGCGTTGGCTCGCTCGACACATGGGCCACCTGGCTGCAACACGGGTCTCGGATTGGCGACCTGGAGGTCGCCGGCTTTCTACGCTTTGGCGGAACCGACGGAGCGCATCGCACGGTCCGCGTCGACTCACAGACCGCCATCGACAACCTTGCCCTGGCCCCACCGGCCTCGCTGGCGCCCGGCGTAACCCACATGGGACACAGCGCTATCGACGCGCAACTCGATCTCGCACTGGGGCGCTGGCGCTGGCGCAGCGCGTACACACTGCGCGACAATATAGAACCCGGCGTTGGGGTCGCCGGCGCACTTGATCCTTATGGCCGTTCGCGCAGCGAGCGCTTCACCTCTGATCTGACATGGAGCGACCCGCAACTCACCCCAGATCTGGGTGTCACGGCGCAGGCCTCGTTTATGCACCTGGCCAACGAAATCACGAGGCCATTGCAACTCTTTCCCCGCGGCGCATTCTTCGGCAGTTTTCCCGATGGCATGCTCGGCGCTCCCAACAAATGGGAACGGCAGTTCCGTTTTTCGGCTACTGGCGTGTATTCCGGCTTCACCGATCACCGGATCCGGGTAGGGCTGGGCCACGACGTAATGGACATCTACAAGACTAGCGAACAGAAAAATTTCACGCTATCCGCCGGCCCCTTGCCGACGCCGATCCCCTTGTCTTGGGTCTCTGGCAGCGAGCTATTCCTGGCGCCACACAAGCGGCATCTCGACTATGTCTACATCCAGGATGAATGGAGCTTCGCCAGGCAATGGACGCTGACCGGGGGCCTCCGCTACGACGCTTTCTCCGATTTCGGCAGCACCACCAACCCCCGCCTCGCACTGGTTTGGGAAGCCCGCCAAGATCTCACCGCAAAGCTCATGTACGGCACCGCCTTCAGGGCTCCCTCCTTCGTCGAGGAGTATGCAACTAGCAATCCGGTGGCATTGGGCAACCCGACTCTGCGCCCGGAAAAGATCAGCACGCTAGAAGCCTCGCTGACCTGGCGAGCGCAGCACAATCTGCAAACGACTCTGAGCGTGTTTCGGCACGAGATTTCGGACATTATCAGGCTATCCGGTACCAACTACCAGAACACCGGCAACCAGCATGGCAGTGGCGGCGAACTGGAAGCAGTCTGGGATTTCTCTAAGTCTCTGCGCCTGACAGGCCACTACGCCTACCAGCAGAATATCGACAACGCAACCGGCCAAGATGCAGGGTATGCCCCGCACCACCATCTATACACCCGTGCTGACTGGCTAGTGGGTGCCAACTGGCGCCTGAGTGCGCAATTGAATCATGTCGCCGACCGCAGGCGTCCTCCGGGCGACACGCGCGCACCAATTCCCGACTACACCTCGATAGACCTGACGCTGCGCACCGAACAGCCGAAGACGGGCTGGGGTTTCTCGGTATCGGTATTCAACCTATTCGACACAGATATCCGGGAACCATCGACCACTGCCTCCGGCATCATCTACGACCTGCCCATGCCGGGCCGTACCTTCTGGCTTCAGGCGCGTTACAGCCTATAATGTCGACATGACATTGCGTTTTCTTCGCTTACTACTGACTGTTTTACTCATGGCCTTCAGCCTTCGGGTTCAAGCTGACGCAACACGTATTGCAGTAATTTTTGCCGAAGCCGACGACGAAAATTCAGGGGTTTTTTCCGGGGTGCTAGGCGGAATGGAAGGTACCCCGGGAGTCGAAATCATCCGACTGACCCTGAAGGATCTTGAAGAACCTCGTCTCAGTCAATTGCTGATGGCAACCGCACTGCGCGGGGGCCCAATCCGGCTCGCGGCTGCCGGCGGGAATTTCGGGCCGATCGCGGTGCTCTACCCGGATATCGGCGAACCCTATCGCAGCGTCTTTTCAAAAATCATTGAAGGCATTGAGGAAAGCGTCCAAGCCAAGGTAAGCAGCTTTGCGGTGGGGAGCAATTTCAACGCCCAAGCCATTTCCGGCGAATTGAAGCGGCAGGACGTTCGCGTCGTTATCGCCCTCGGACGAAATGGCCTGAAGGCAGCCAGTGCGCTCGATAAGGATTTCGGTGTCATTGCCGGCGGTGTCGTGTCTGTTCCTGACACCGAGGTACGCAATGGCGCCATTCTCAGTCTGGCACCAGACCCAGCCTTGCTATTTGCTCGCCTGAAGACGCTGTCGCCAAAAACCCAGCGCGTTATGGTCGTTTTCGAGCCTCGTCAGAATACTTGGCTGATCAAACTGGCCAGGGAAGCGGCCCGCGCTCAAGGTATAGAACTGGTTACCCAGGAAGCCAGCGACTTGAAGAGCTCCCTGCTCATCTATCAGAACTTTTTTGCCACGGCCGATCCCAAGCGAGATGCACTCTGGTTGCCGCAGGACAGTGCAACGGTGGACGACTCGCTGGTCCTGCCAATGGTCTTGCAGGAATCGTGGTCAAAGAGTATTCCGGTATTTTCAAGCAACGTTTCGCATGTCAAACGAGGTGCGCTCTTTGCCCTCTATCCCAATAATGTCGAACTTGGGCGCAACCTGGCCACATCGGCACTTGGCCTCGCAAGTGGCAGCCCTGTCGCCCGAGGCGTATTACCGCTGCGCGACGTGCTGACTGCCTTCAATACGCGTACCGCGAGCCACCTTGGCTTAGCTTCCTCGAACGCCCAGCAACAGGGTTTCGACCTTTTGTTTCCGGAGCAATAGGGCACCATGGCTTGGTTGTCCGGTTTGTTGCGCCGCTTTCGAAAAAGCACCTTTCGCAGTCAACTGGCGATCCTGTTCTCAGTAGGTGTCTTGTGCATTTCGCTGCTGGCAGCCCTGATCACCTCGTGGCAAGGTAGCCGTCAGCTCTATGACAGCAAGCTGGATGACGGGCTGCGTATCACCCGAAATCTCGCTTCGCAGAGCCGGCTGGCGCTGGCCTTCGGGTCGACTGAAAATGTCTCGGAAGCACTGGCTGCCGCCTCCGCTTTCCCGGACGTAACCCGCATTGAAATCCGCTATGCCGACGGGCGTATTCTTCTGGAAAATGGCAAGCACATTGTTGAAGATCACAACCGTCAGCCTTCGCATCAGGTACGCGACCCCTACCTCGATACAGAAAACTCAGCCGGCTGGCGCTTCGTGGCACCGGTCTGGTCACTTTCCGGCCCCGACTCCCAGTTCGAAACCACAGAGCGACAGGACATTCTGCTTGGCTTCGTCATCATCGACCAGAGCAAGGCGACGCTGAAAGCGCTGGTACACGAAGTTTTCGTCATCAATTTCGCAGCCGGCATAGCATTTGCGGTCTTTTTCGTCCTCGGCCTGCACCTGCTCGCCCGACGCCTCACCCAACCGTTGGCCGATCTTTCGGAGACCATGGCCCGTGCTGAAAATGGCGAAATCGGACTGCGTGCCGATCTTTCCGGCCCCCGTGACCTGGCTGACATGGCGCACGCATTCAACAGCATGATGGAAGCGCTTGAGCAACGCGAACAGGAATTGCGTCTGGCCCGTGACAGCGCCCTGCGTTTCGCGAAACTGAAGGCGGA
This sequence comes from Azonexus sp., assembly GCA_017983615.1. Taxonomy (GTDB): domain Bacteria; phylum Pseudomonadota; class Gammaproteobacteria; order Burkholderiales; family Rhodocyclaceae; genus Azonexus. The sequence goes on along the minus strand of JAGOBB010000002.1, from coordinate 142,450 downwards.
TTTCGCGGCAACGATCAGTCACGAAATCCGCACCCCGCTCAACGGAGTGATCGGCACGCTCGATATGCTCAAAATGAGCCGAATGAATCGCGAACAACGGGAATTGCTTGGCCTGGCCTGGGACTCATCGCAATATTTGCTGGAGCTGATCAACAACATCCTCGATTTTTCCCGCCTTGAAGCGGGCCGAATGGAAGTCGATGCCTGCGATTTCGAACTACAGCCGCTAATCGATGGCGTGATGAACATGTTCCACGCCATGTCAACCCAAAAAAATCTCGCTTTGACCGCTTGTGTATCGACCGATGTTCCATCGACCTTGACGGGTGACCCAGCGCGTATCCGCCAAGTGCTGATAAATCTTCTGGGCAACGCCGTCAAATTCACCGAACGCGGATCGGTTACGCTGACCGTCGAAGCAATCGACGAGGGTCGAAAGTTGCGTTTCAGCGTACGTGACACCGGCATTGGCATTGCCAAGGAATTGCAAGGCATCATTTTCGACTCCTTCACCCAGGCAGATACCTCGACCACCCGGCGCTACGGAGGCAGCGGACTGGGACTCTCCATCTGCAAACAGATCGTTCGTCTCCTTGGCGGCGAAATCGGTGTAGACGGTGCGCCGGGACAAGGCAGCGAATTCTGGTTCACCACGCCATGTCTCGCAGGCATACCGTCAGCGGGCAAACGGCCGGATACCGACAAACTGCTCAGTTGCACCGGCCGTATCCTGGTCGCAGAAGACAACGCAACCAATCAATTGGTTGCTACTGGGATGTTGCGCATGCTCGGTTGCACAAGCCAGATCGCAAAAAACGGAATCGAGGCAGTGGAAGCGTGGCATACGGGCGACTGGGACCTGATCCTGATGGATTGCTCGATGCCTGAAATGGACGGCTTCCAGGCAACCCATGCCATCCGTAGCCAGGAGGCGGGCACTGGTCGCCATATCCCGATCATCGCCATGACAGCCAATACCTTGTCTGTCGACATCGAACGCTGTCTGGCCACCGGGATGGACGACCACCTGCCCAAGCCCTTGACGCTGGAAGCACTGGCAGCCGCCCTGACCCAGTGGCTTCAGTGGCAGTCCGATCCGGTGCCAATGGCCGATCTTCCTGCCGAGAATGCTGGCAACCCGCAACTCGATGCCACGGTACTCAAACGCCTAAGGGAAATACTGGGGACATCGGTCAGCGAAGCCATCCGCCCATTTCTTGAAGACGTCCCCAACTACCTGATCGAGATCGAATCCGGTATCGCTGAAGGCAATGCCTCGACGCTCAGGAATATTGCCCACGTCATCAAGGGTGCTGCCAGCAACTTGGGCGCAGTAACCATGGCCAATGTCGCCCGCGATTTGGAGCTGCAAGCCGAAGCGGGTACTTTGAGCGAGGCCAGCGAACTTCTGCTGCGTTTGCGCACCGAATTCGCCATCATCGAACCGGCATTGATGCTCGAACTGGACGAACCATCACCAACCCTGCCGCAACTGCGCGATGACGCGCCCATCGTTCTGGTCGTCGACGATGATCGCAGCACGCGTTCAGCCCTTCGCCACGCCTTGTACCGTAGCGGTTTTCGGGTTGAGGAGGCGAGCGATGGCAGCGAAGTGCTGGATTGGCTGGAGCACAACTCGGCCGATGCCATCCTGATGGATGCGTTGATGCCGGTGATGGACGGTTTTGAAGCCTGCGCCGCGCTGAAGCGCCACCCGCGCTGGAAAGACATCCCGATCCTGATGATCACGGCGCTTGAAGACCGCCACTCCATCGAGCGTGCCTTCGAAGCCGGGGCCAGCGATTTCATCCCCAAGCCGATACACCTCTCGGTCGTCAACCAGCGGGTCCGCCGGATCATTGACGCCACCCGGGCGGAACGCCATGTCAGGCATCTGGCCTACAACGACACACTGACCGGCCTGCCCAACCGTCTGCTGTTCATGGAGCAACTGGCCCACTCGATAGACGATGCTGAAGCCCACAATGGCAAGCTAGCCGTACTCTTCCTCGACCTGGACCGTTTCAAGTTCATCAATGACACCCTGGGCCACGAGGTCGGCGACAAATTGCTGATGACCATGGCCCAACGCCTCAAGGGCTGTGTGCGGGCGGACGATTGCGTGGCCCGCCTTGGTGGCGACGAATTTACCGTGCTGCTCGACGATTTGCCGAATTCTGGCGTTGCGGCCAGCGTCGCCCAGAACATCTGCCGCACGGTATCTGCACCGCTGTTCATCGATGATCAGGAGATCGTCGTTACGGCCAGTATCGGCATCGCCTTGTATCCCGAAGACGGACCGGACATCAATCGACTTTTGCGCCATGCGGATACCGCCATGTACCGAGCCAAGAATAGCGGCAGTGGCTTCTGTTATTACGAAGCGGCCATGGAGTCCGCCATTTCCGACCGTCTCAAGATGGAAGCCGACCTTCGACGGGCGCTGGAGCGCGATGAAATCACCGTTTTCTATCAACCGGTGGTTGAGACGCGCACTGGCAAGATCGCCGGCGTCGAAGCGCTGGTTCGCTGGCTGCACCCGGAACGTGGCGTCGTCTCGCCGGCCGAATTCATCCCGATTGCGGAAGAAACCGGCCTCATCCTGCCACTGGGGGAACGCGTCCTGCGCACCGCCTGCATGCAGGCAAAGACATGGCAGGATAACGGCATCTCCGACCTGCATGTCGCGATCAATCTTTCGTCCAAGCAACTGGAGCAGGCTGACCTGCGCAACATCATTCTCAGCGCCCTGAACGAAAGCGGACTGCCCGCCACCTCACTGGTCCTGGAAATTACCGAAAGCGTCATGATGGCGCGCGCCGCCGAGAGCATCGACCTGCTCCGCGAATTGCGCAGCCTGGGCATCCACATTTCGATCGACGATTTCGGCACCGGTTATTCCTCGCTCGCGTACCTGAAGCACCTGCCAGCCAATATCCTGAAAATCGACCGCTCGTTCATCCAGGACATCCCGGATGACGAGGATGCCATCGCCATTGTCAATGGCATCACTGCGCTGGCCCACAGCCTGCGCATGAAAGTCGTTGCCGAAGGCGTTGAAACCATCGCCCAGCAGGAAACGATGGCCCTGCTGAACTGCGAGTTCCTGCAGGGCTACCTGTACTCCAAACCATTGCCGGCGGAATTGATCGAAACCCAGTTGCACTCGTCGAAGCGGCGCAAGCGCGCGACGAAAAAGGCACACTGAAGGGCTCCTCCGCCCATTTTCGAGGCAATACCGGAATTCCCTTCCGGCTCAGCGACTTGACCGATCTGCCCCGAGCTTATCCACAGACTTACCCGACCAAAACGGGGACAAAACAATGTTTAAAACGGCGCCAGGCCGTGCCGCTGCCGGGCCTTGGCACAGGCTGCGTGGCCGGTGTCGAATTCGCGGCAGGGTGAGGGACGGACGTCGTAGATCGTGCAGGCAACGGCCTCCCCGATACTTCCTGACAACGCCACGCAACGCGGCGCCGCCGCGTCGGTACCGCACAGGCGAACGATGGCCGACGTCACCGGCACCGTCAGTTCGGCCGGAACACCCTCGCCCCAGGCAAAGGCGCCACCGGCCAGCTCGGCCGGATGAAAATCGACGCGAAAACTGGCACAGCAGGCGCCGCAGGACTGGCAGACGTTCATGGCAAAGTCACCCGGCAGCGCCATAGCTGATGACCGGAGGCAAGATACTTCTTCTCGAAAGGCGTCATCGGGTCATCGGTCACGTACGGCTCGGCAGCCACCTGCTGACCGGTCAGCAAGGTCAGCGCCTGCGCCATTTCCTCGATGTAGATGCGCCAGTTGCTGCGGCACTCCAGTTCGCCGCCCAGCTCGCGCCAGACGGGGAACACCGCGTGGCCGTGCCAACGCCGGGCGAGATGGCCGATCTTCGGCCAGGGATTCGGATAGAGGTTGTAGTGGCGGGCCAGGCGAATGCCGTGCTCGGCCAGCAGGCGCCAGAAATCGACCAGATCGGCGCGGACCAGCCGCGCATTGGCTGGCATGGCCATCGGCTTGCCCCGCTCGATCCGGTCGCTCGACTGGTCGACACCGAGCACAAAGTGATCGGGAAACTGTTCGGCGATCCGCAGCGTGCTCCAGCCGACGCCGCAACCGGCATCGAGAATCAGCGGCGCCTGTGGATTCCAGGCCTCGCGCGCCGCTAGCGCAGCGGCAAAGGCCTCGCGGTTGTAGTCGAGGATAGGCTTGAGGAAGGGATGCGCCATATGCCGGCGAACCAGCTCGTCGAGATCCTTGTGCGGCCCCTCTTGAGCACTGGTGATGAAACGGGAGTTGCCGTCCATCATGCCGCCAGCGGCAAGCCTTCGAGGATGCCGGCTTCGACCAGCAGGCGGTCGATGTCTTCCGCCGCCTTGACCGGACGCAGGCGCTGGTAGAGCACCTCGGCTTCCGGGTAGTGGCGGCGCAGCAGCATCAGCCACTGCTTCAGGCGGCCGCCGGCATGCACCGGCAGCACGCGCTGGCGCACGCCATGCCAGTAAGTTGCCACGGACGGAACCAACTCGGCCCAGCCGCCGGTCGCTTCACCGCGCAGCTTGCGCGGCAGCAGCGGGTCGGCCAGCGCGCCGCGGCCGAGCATGACGTCGGCGCAGCCGGATTCGGCGCGGATGCGATGGTAGTCGTCCACGCTCCATACCTCGCCGTTGGCGATGATCGGAATCTCCACCGCTTCGCGCACCCGGTCGATCTGCGCCCAGCGGGCCGGCGGCCGGTAACCGTCGACCTTGGTCCGGCCGTGGACGATCAGTTCGTCCGCCCCGCCGGCTTCAATGGCCTGGGCGCAATCGACGGCCAGGCAGCAATCCTCGATGCCCAGGCGCATCTTGGCGGTGAACGGGATGTCGGCCGGCACCTGGGCGCGCACCGCGCTGACGATGGCGTGCAGCAGTTCCGGCTCGCCGAGCAGCGCCGAACCGCCGCGATGGCGAAAGACCGTCGGCGCCGGGCAACCGAAATTGATATCGATACCGGCCGGCCGGTGCTTGACGACGCGCCGCGCGTTGGCCGCCATGAAATGCGGGTCGGAACCGAGCAGTTGCACGCGCATCGGCGTACCGGCTTCGGTACGGCTGGCGTTGAGCAATTCCGGGCAGGTACGCAGGAAGGTGCGGTTGGGCAGCACGCTCTCGGTGACCCGGATGAATTCGCAGATACCCCAATCGTAGCCGCCGACGGCCGTCAGCACATTCCGCATCAGCGGATCGGCCAGGCCTTCCATCGGGGCGAGCAGGATACGGGACATCAGCAAACTTTCGATAAAGGCTTGAAAAGGCCGGCATTATAATCCCGCCCCATGCTGCGCATCGTCCTCGACACCAATGTCGTCCTCGACCTCTTCCACTGGGCCAACGTGGATGCGGTGCCGATCATGGCCGCGCTCGAAGCCGGCCGCATCGAATGCCTGGCCGACGCCCGCACGCTGGACGAGTTGCAGCGCGTCCTAACCTACCCGCAATTGAAGCTGACGCCGGAGATGATCGCCGAACGCTGGGCGCGCTACAGCGCGCTGGTCCGGGTTGTCGATGAAGGCGAGGCGCCCCCGCTGCCGCGCTGCAAGGACCGCGACGACCAGAAGTTCCTCGAACTGGCTGCCCGCGCCAACGCCAACATCCTGGTCAGCAAGGACAAGGCGTTACTCAAGCTGCGTGGGCGAACGAAACTCAGTTTCCAGATCGTCAAGCCGGGCGCCATGCTGCCGCTGCTCGCCGGGTAGCAAATGCTACGGTCGGCCCGAAAAAAGGGCAAAAATCAAAATGTGGCCCACGCGGCAATAGCGTTAAATCAAGTTTCCACGGCCCCATCACCGTTCGGGCTGAGCCCTTCGACTCGGCTCAGGACAGGCCCGTCGAAGCCCTTGGCGCACAGCCCTTCGACAGGCTCAGGGCGAACGGGAGTTTGGTTGCCGGCAATCCACATCGCGTCGCTATCGTCCTTCAGCCCGACACCGGTCAGCTGCCGGGTCAGCGCCGCATCGATCAGCCAGGCGAGCCGCGCCGCGGCCAGCGGTAGCGGCAGACCGGCCGGGCGGATGTTGGAAACGCAGTTGCGCTCGGCATCGAGCCGCCCGGCGCGGGGCGCAAAGGTCAGGTAGGCACCGAGGCTATCGGGAGAAGACAGGCCCGGCCGTTCGCCGAGCAGCACCAGCACCAGCCGCGCCTTGAGCCGCGCGCCGATTTCATCGCCGAGCGCCACCCGGCCCTGGCCGGCGAGGACCAGCGGCGCCCGACGCAGGCCACGCAGGCGCGGCAGCAGTTCGTTCAACAAATCGAGGGCATGGGCGGCAACGCCGGTGGCTGACAGGCCGTCGGCGACGACGATGGCGAGATCAGGTTCCGTCGCAGCCAGCGCGGCCAGGTGCGTTGCGCTGCCCTCGTCCAGTTGCCGCCCGAGGTCCGGCCGCTGCAGGTAAGTGTGGCGATCGCCGGCCCGGCTATGGACGATCACCGCCGCTTCCCCCTGCATTTCCTGCCAGCGGTCGGCCAGCGCCGCCAGATCGAGCGGCGTGTGCACCGCATCGCGGGCCAGCGCATGGGCAACGTCGAACCGCAGCACGGCCTCGGTCGGCAGGCTGGCGCCGACCCGCCCGAGCGCGATGCGGGCGGCAGTCAGCCCGGCCAGCGCGCCCCAGGGGTCGGCCCGCTTCATCCCAGCCCCCGCGACAGGTCCTGCAGCAGGCGATGGTCGGCGCGCGGCGGCAGCAGGCGGCCATGGTCGTCGGTCAGCCCCATCGTACGCAGCCAGGCCTCGAACTCCGGCGCCCGTTGCAACCCGAGCGTGCGGCGGGCGAACAACTGGTCGTGGAAGGACGTGCTCTGGTAGTTGAGCATGATGTCGTCGGCCCCCGGCACGCCCATGATGAAATTGACGCCGGCCGTGCCGAGCAGCACCAGCAGGCTGTCCATGTCGTCCTGGTCGGCCTCGGCGTGGTTGGTGTAGCAGATGTCGCAGCCCATCGGCAGGCCGAGCAGCTTGCCGCAGAAGTGGTCCTCGAGCCCGGCGCGGATGATCTGCTTGCCGTCGTAGAGGTATTCCGGGCCGATGAAGCCGACCACGGTATTGACCAGCAGCGGCTTGAAATGGCGGGCGACGGCGTAGGCCCGCGCCTCGCAGGTCTGCTGGTCGACGCCGTGGTGGGCATTGGCTGACAGCGCGCTGCCCTGGCCGGTCTCGAAATACATCACGTGGTCGCCGACCGTGCCGCGCTTGAGCGACAGAGCTGCCTCGCGGGCTTCGCGCAGCATCGCGAGGTTGATGCCGAAGCCGGCATTGGCCGCCTCGGTACCGGCCACCGACTGGAAAACAAGATCGACCGGCAGCCCGGCCTCGATGGCCTTGATCTGGCTGCTGACGTGGGTCAGCACGCAGGACTGCGTGGGGATTTCAAAGCGGGCAATCAACTCGTCGAGCATGCGCCACAGCGCGGCCAGCGCCGCCGGGCTGTCCGAGGCCGGGTTGATCCCGATCACCGCATCGCCGACGCCGTACATCAGGCCGTCGAGCAGCGAAGCGGCGATGCCCCGGGCGTCATCGGTCGGGTGGTTGGGCTGCAGCCGCACCGCCAGCCGCCCGGGCAGGCCGATGGTGTCGCGAAAGGCGGTGACCACGCTGCACTTGCGGGCGACGGCAATCAGATCCTGGTTGCGCATCAGCTTGCTGACTGCGGCGACCATTTCCGGCGTCAATCCCGGTGCCAGCGCCGACAGTTCCGCCTCGCCGGTGGCGTCGTCGAGCAGCCATTCGCGGAATTCGCCGACGCTCAATCCGGCGACCGGCGCGAAGGCCGCCGCATCGTGGCTATCGACGATCAGCCGGGTGACCTCGTCGCTTTCGTAGGGAATCAGCGGCTCGTCGAGAAAGCGGCGCAAGGGCAGCTCGGCAAGCACCAGCCGGGCGGCCATCCGCTCTGTGCTGCTGGCCGCCGCGATACCGGCCAGCGCATCGCCGGCCCGCGCCGGGCTGGCCTTGGCCATCACCTCGCGCAGACTCCCGAAGCGGTAGCGGACGCTGCCGATGCTGGCCGCCAGGCTCATCTCACATCCTTCTCCGGAATACCCAGGTCTTGTCATCCGACGCTTCGGGCACGAAGCCGTAGCCATCCTCGTCGAAACCTTTCAGCCCTTCCGGCTCGCTCAGCCGGTTGAGCACCGCGTAGCGAGTCATCAGGCCGCGCGCCCGCTTGGCGTAGAAGCTGATGATCTTGTAGCGGCCGTTCTTCCAGTCCTCGAACACCGGCTGGATCAGCCGGCCGTTGATCTTGCGCCCGACCGCCGCCTTGAAATATTCCTCGGAGGCGAGGTTGACCGCCACCGGCTGCGACATGGCGTCGAGTTCGGCGTTGATCGCCTTAAGCAGCCGCTCGCCCCAGAAAGCGTAGAGATCCTTGCCCCCCTTGTTGGCGAATCGGGTGCCCATTTCCAGCCGGTAGGGCTGCATCAGGTCGAGCGGCTTGAGGATGCCGTAAAGGCCGGACAGGATGCGCACACTCTGCTGCGCGAAATCTAGGTCGTCGGCCGACAAGGTTTTCGCCGACAGCCCGTCGTAAACGTCGCCATCAAAGGCGAGCACGGCCTGCTTGGCGTTCTCCGGCGAGAAGGGCAGCGACCAGTCGGCGTAACGGTTGAAATTGAGCAGCGCCAGCGGATCGGAGAGGTCCATCAGATTGGCGATGTCGGCCGGCGACAGCTTGCGCAGTTGTTTGATCAGCGACTCGGACTGTTTCAGGTAAGCCGGCTGCGTGAAGGAGGCGATATGCGGCGGCGTCTTGTAATCCAGCGCTTTGGCGGGGGAAAGGAAGAGAAGCATGGTCTGACTCGAAGGTTTGTGCTGTGCCCATTTTACCGGCTGGTAAAATTAGCTCTTTGAATTTTCTGGAACACCGATGAAACGCACCCGCTTTGGCTCACGCGACCGTCTTTCCCGCGATGCGGCCGAACTGCAACGTCTGGCCGCCGGCCTTTCCGAATCCGGCGGCAAGCTGGAAGACGCCTACTGGGAAGCGCAACTGGCCGAAGTCGTCGACAGCCTGCTGAAGAACGGTGGCGAGGACGACATCAATACCGCGCTCGACCGACTGTTCGAAGCCAATCCGCGCGGCCACGACGAACTGGCCGACATGGTCGAATCGCGCGCCGAAACCTACCGCGTGGAAGCCCAGGGCCAGGCCTTCGACATCCAGCTCTTCGCGGCGCCGGTGCTTGCTTGGTCGCGCTTCTCGATCCCGGCCAGCCCTTTGCCCAAGAGCACGTTGCAGGCGCTGGCCGTCCAGCTCGGCGCCCATGTCTTCGGCGGCGACGCCAAACTGGCGCTGGCCGACTTCCTGTTCAGCCCGGACCAGTTGCCGCGCAGCTTCTGCGACACCTGGCAACTGACCAAACAACTTGGCGAAGCGGCGCTCACCGGAAGCCACCTGGCCATCGACACCGACGGCATGGCGGAAACCAACCGCTTCCTGTCCGACGTACGCTATCTAGTCGGCGCCATCGCCGTGCCGCGTGGCAAGCCACTGTTCCGCTGGAACGAGGCCGACGGCAGCAAGGACGGCGCGCTCAAGGAGTGGATCAAGCAGGGCAGTCCCAATCTCGAACCGCTGCTCACCGGCTGCGCCTGGCAGCCGCTGCTGGCCGACGCCTACCACGCCGCCTGCCGCAACGCCGACCGCCTGTCGCGGCCGTATTCGCTGAAGGCCTCGGTCGCCTTCCTGCAGACCATGCTCGGCCTGATGCCCGCTGACATTCGCGCCGTCGTCGGTCCCTGTTACGACCGCCGCATGGAGGAATACCGCGTCGGCCTCGGCCCGACGACCGGCGACGAGATCTACCACGGCATCGTCTGGCCGCTGCTCGGCGCCGAAGACGAAGCGACCGACGCCGCCGGCGAGATCGAAGCCGTTCTGCGCGAAGCCGGCGTCAAGGACGTGCTCTTCCTCGACCACCACTTCCCGATGGAATTCTGCGACGACTGCGGCGCCCCGCTCTTCCCCAACCGCGAAGCCGAACTGGTGCACGCCGAAATGCCCGAACAACCGGCCACCAATTCGCAAGTCCTGCATTGAAGAACAAGCCGTCGAACGCGGACTGGCTGGCGCGCAGCCAGGCGGCCGTCTGGCACCCGTGCACACAGATGCAGCACCACGCGCAGGCGGGCTCCCCCGCCCACCTGCCGCTGGTCCCCATCGCCCGCGGCAGTGGCGCCTGGCTCTACGACTTTGACGGCAAGCGCTACCTCGACGGCATCAGCTCGTGGTGGACCAACCTGTTCGGCCACGCCAACCCGCGCATCAACGCGGCTTTGCGCGACCAACTTGAAACGCTCGAACACGTCATGCTGGCCGGCTTCACGCACCAGCCGGTAGTCGAACTGTCCGAGCGGCTGTCGGCGCTGACCGGCGGCGCCCTCGGCCACGCCTTCTACGCCTCGGACGGCGCCTCGGCCACCGAGATTGCCCTGAAGATGAGCTTCCACTACTGGCGCAATGTCGGCCGACCTGAGAAGGCAGAATTCCTCTGCCTGGCCGGCAGCTACCACGGCGAAACGGTGGGCGCGCTGGCCGTCACCGACGTCGCCATTTTCAAGGACGTCTACGCGCCGCTCGTTCGCACCGCGACCGTCGTCCCCTCGCCCGATTTCCGGCTGGCCGAAGCCGGGGAATCCCCGGCCGATGTCGCCCGCCGCGCCGCCGCGGCGCTGGCAGCCCATCTCGAAGCCCATGGCGAGCGGATCGCCGCGCTGATCGTCGAACCGCTGGTCCAGGGCGCCGCCGGCATGGCGATGTACGACCCGGAATACTTGCGCCTCGCCCGCGCGCTGTGCGACCGCCACGAAGTACACCTGATCTGCGACGAAATCGCCGTCGGCTGCGGCCGCACCGGCACCTTCTTCGCCCATGAGCAGGCCGGTATCCGCCCCGACCTGATGTGCCTGTCGAAAGGCATCTCCGGCGGCTACCTGCCGCTGTCCGTTGTCCTCTGCACCGACGCCATCTACAACACTTTCCTAGACGACTCGGTCGCCCGCGCCTTCCTGCACTCGCACAGCTACACCGGCAACCCGCTGGCCTGCCGCGCCGCGCTGGCGACGCTCGACATCTTCGAGTCCGACGACATCCTTGCGGTCAACCGCCAGAAAGCGGCAAAAATCGGCGCCACCCTAGCCCCGCTGGCCAACCACCCGAATGTCCGCCACCTCCGCCAACGCGGCATGATCGCCGCCTTCGACGTCGAAACTGCCGACCCGCACTTCTCCCGCAAGTTCTACCGCGCCGCGCTGGAAGGCGAAGCACTGATCAGGCCAATCGGCAACACGGTTTACGTGATGCCGCCCTACATCGTCAGCGATGAGGAAATCGAGTATCTAGGAAAAACCATCAGCGAAGCGCTACACGAGTCCCTTCCCATTTAGCCCATAAAACTCTTTTGGCATAGAATGTTCAGCCATGAGAAGAATGACTCGAACTTTCCGCAATAGTCCATTCCAGGGCGGCGTCACTGTTCCGAACAAAACTCAGACAGCGCTGGCAATAAAATATGCGCTTGACGACCAACCGTCAGCATCCCAAGTTGGCAGTCGTCTGGCGAATATTCTCGAGTGCCTTGACTCGGAAACTTCCGTCTCCGCTCTTGCCCTGCAATATCTGAAAAAAACCGGACTGATCACCCTGCACAATCTTGCGACCGGGCAAATTTCTTTCGCCGAGTATCTGGCAACCGCACAAGCGGAACAAAGCGAACGCAAACAAGCCATGGAAATTCGTCGCCACCAAGACGAGTTGGAGCGGCAACAAGTCGAAGAAGCAAGAGACCAGGCGATGCGTATTGCCAGCCAAAAGTTCATGGCAGCAAAACTCGCATACGAGAGCGACCCGAAGAACATCGCCAGAGCCAAACAGGCTGCTCTGAAGGAAAAATACGGTCTCGACTATTTCATCGAGAAAGCGCATTTTTCGGAACTGATGGCCATTTTGCAGAAAGTCGAGGCTGGCACCCGGCTGTCGGACGAAGAGGTTGTGTGGCTCTCGACAACGAAAGCTGGCTATGAACAAAGCTTTTTTACGCGAGAGCTGAAAGCCGCTTATCATCGAAACGAAGCTAGATTCCATTCCAACGAATTCCAAAAGACCAAAGATCCCTGGGCCGCGGTCAACGCAAGCAAGCATTACCGAAAATGCGGTGAATCATCCACTGCCGAAGCAATGCTGGGAACGATTGACATCGACGGAAAGCACGACATCAAAATCAAATCCGCGCTCTGCACGACTTATGGCGGGGTAAAACGGGATTTGGGCAAGTACTCAGAGGCACTTTATCTGGGAGAAAAATCCCACCGATTCACCCCGCAGAATTTCCGCCCATGCACGCTTCTCGGTGCAGTAAATATCGAAATCGGCAACTACGACCTTGGGCAATCCTGGTATGAAAAAGCGGCCCAAAGGGGTGCCAGCCCTGAAGCCATCGACGAAGAGCTACGCAGCATCTTTCGGCGTGCCGACCAGGAAAAGCAAGACACCTTGCGTAAACATCTTTTAAACATTGATCCCGTCCGCTATGGCTGGACGAAAACATTGAAATGCCAGTCGAGCAGCAAGGTTTGAACACCGCGCCTTGCCAACTTTTGCCAAGCCCTCCACGACAACCCCATGAACACGATGAACATTTTTCTGCCCGATGCGCTGGAAAGCTTTGCCGACCATCAAGTCAGCCAACACGGTTATGGCACCAGCAGCGAGCATGTCCGCGAACTGATTTGCAAGGATCATGATCACCAGCAATTGCGGGGCCTGCTGCTGGCTGGCGTAGATTCGGCGCCGTCGGCACCGGCTGATACCGCCTATTTCTCGGCATTGCGGGCGCGCGTAACTCAACAAACCAGGAGGTGAGGGTGCAACGCCGCCCGCGGCCCCGCCTAATCGCCCAGCCTCCCTTGCACCCCACAACATTTTGTATTACCGTTAATACACCAACAACTTCGGGGCCACCGCATGACCACCACCGTCCGCATTCCCCTGCGTCTGGAACAGGCGCTGGCGCGTTATTGCGTGGAAACGCGGCGCAGCAAGTCCGAAGTCATCATCGAATTGCTTGAGCAACGCTTTGCCGCCGCCCAGCCGGAAAAGACCGCTTACGAGATTGCCTGCGAAACCGGGTTTATCGGCTCGCTGAGCGCCGCGGATGACCTGGCGAGCAACGCCAAGGCTCGGGTCAAGGATGCCATCGCCCGCAAGCACGGCCGCGCATGAACCTGCTGCTCGTCGATACCGGCCCGCTCGTCGCGCTGGCCAGCAAGCGGGATCACGCGCACGAGCGGTGCACGGATTTTCTGAAGGCTTATCGCGGACGCCTGCTCACTACCTGGGCGGTGCTCACCGAGTTTTCCCACCTCGCCCCCAACGTCGCCGCGACCTTGCCGCTCTACCAGTGGATCGAACGCGGCGGGCTGGAAGTTCTGCCCCTCGGCCGTGACGAACTGGTCAGCGCCATCGACTGGATCACCCGCTACGCCGACCGCCCGATGGACCTGGCCGATGCATCGCTGGTCGTCGCCGCTTTGAAGACCGGTTGCACCGACGTCTGGACGCTGGACCGGGCCGATTTTGAAACCTACCGCCTACCCGGCCGCAAGCATTTCAAGCTGGTTTAAACCATGAACCTCGAAGACCGTCTAACCGCCGAACTCGCCGAAATCACCGCCACCGGCCTAACCCGTCGCCGGCGCGTGCTGGAAACGCCCTGCGGCCGGAATGCTACGGTCGATGGCAAAAAAGTGCTTAATTTCGCATCCAACGACTACCTCGGGCTGGCCGGCAATGCCGAGATCGCCCAGGCATTGGCCGATGGCGCGTTGCAGTGGGGTGCCGGTAGCGGGGCGTCGCATCTGGTCAGCGGCCATCTGGCGCCGCACGAGGCGCTGGAAAATGAGATCGCCGCCTTCACCGGTTTTGCCCGCGCACTGACTTTCTCGACCGGCTACCTGGCCAATCTCGCCGTGACCCCGACCCTGGCCGGGCGCGGCGATGCAGTATTTGCCGACAAACTGAACCACGCCTCGCTGATCGATGCCATGCAACTGGCCAAGGCCAACGGCGCCGACGTCCAGCGCTATCCGCACAACGACCTCGCAGCGCTGGAACGCTTGCTGGCAGCGAGCAGCGCAAAGAACAAGCTGATCGTCACCGACGCCGTGTTCAGCATGGACGGCGACCTCGCCCCGCTGCCGCTGCTCTTCGCGCTGGCCGAGCGCTACGACGCCTGGCTGATCATCGATGACGCCCACGGCTTCGGCGTCCTTGGCCCGCACGGCAAGGGCAGCCTCGGCCATTTCAACCTGCCCGCATCGCCGCGCATCGTGCTCATGGGCACGCTGGGCAAGGCGGCCGGGGTCGGCGGCGCCTTCGTCGCCGGCTCGGCGACGGCCATCGAATACCTGCTGCAGAAGGGCCGCAGCTATATCTTCACAACCGCCGCCCCGCCGGCCGTCGCCTGTGCGCTGAGCAAGAGCCTGCAATTGATCGGCGCCGGCGACGCCCTGCGTTCCAGCCTGATGGCCCGTATCGGCCAATTGCGCGACGGTCTGGCCGGGCTGCCGCTCAAGCTGCTGCCTTCGCCGACCGCCATCCAGCCGTTGATCGTCGGCGACAACGAAGCCGCCGTCGGCCTGTCGAAAGCGCTGTGGGAACGCGGCCTGTGGGTGCCGGCAATCCGCCCGCCGACAGTGCCCAAGGGCACGGCGCGGCTGCGCATTTCTGTCTCGGCCGCGCACACCGCCGCCGACATCGAAAGTCTGATCGCTGCCCTGAAGGAACTGGCATGACGGCGCCGCTGGTTTTCCTGCCCGGCTGGTGCCTCGGCCGCGGCCCGCTGAATGCTACGGTCGAGGCAAAAAAAGGCCAAATTCTCGATTTGCCCGGTTACGGCGAAACGCCGCTGATCCGCGACTTCACCGCAGCCGCCGACGCTATCGCCGCCCGCCTGACACCCGGCAGCACGCTGGCCGGCTGGTCGCTCGGGGCCCAGTTGGCGCTGGCCATCGCCGCCCGTCATCCGGCCAAGGTCGGCAAACTGGTCCTGGTTGCCGGCACGGCCAGCTTCATCCAGCGCGACGGCTGGCCGCAGGCCATGCCGCCGGCCGTGCTGGACGAATTCACCGCCAGTGTCGCCGCCGACGCCGAAGCGGTGCTGCCGCGCTTTGTCGGCAACTTCAATCGCGGCGATGCCCGGGCCCGGGCCGTCACCGTCGAACTGCTCAAGCTGGCCGACCCGCGCCCGGCCGGCGACGTCCTGGCGACCGGCCTGGCCTGGCTGCGCGACGTCGACCTGCGCGAACTCGCCCCGCAGGTCCAGGCGCCGACGCTGCTCATCCACGGCGCGGCCGACCCGCTGATGCCGCTCGCCGCCGCCGAGGCGCTGGCCGCCCTGATCCCGGGCGCCCGGCTGGCCGTGCTCGACGGCTGTGCCCACGCCCCCTTTCTGTCCCGCCCGGACGACTTCCGCGCTGCGCTCAACAGCTTCCTGCATGACTAAGCCGTCCAAGGCCCGCATCCGCCAGTCGTTCGAGCGCGCCGCGCCGACCTACGACAGCGCCGCCGCAATCCAGCGCCGCATATGCGCCCAACTGGCCGAAGGCCTGCCGGCGATCAATCCGGCCCGCATCCTCGACGCCGGTTGCGGCACCGGCCACGCCCAAACCGCGCTGCAGGCGCGCTTCCCGGCCGCCCACGCCGTGGCTCTCGACCTTTCGTCGGCCATGCTGCTTCGGGTAAAAGCCCCGTGCTGCCGGATCGCCGGCGATTTGGAACACCTGCCCCTTGCCGATGCAAGTCTCGATCTCTACTGGTCCAGCCTGGCCGTGCAATGGTGCGACCTTGGCGGCGCCCTGCGCGAAGCCCGGCGCACCTTGCGGCACGACGGTCTCCTCGCGCTGGCCAGCCTTGGCCCGGAAACCTTCAGGGAACTACGGCACGCATTTGCCGGCGTCGATGCCTACCGGCACACGCTGGCCTTCCACAGCGGTGAAGAAATCGGCCAACTGGCCGCCGAATCCGGATTTGCTACGGTCAGCCTGGAAAAAAACCAAAAAACCGCCCATTACCCCGACCTCCGGACCCTGCTCCGCGCCGTCAAGGCCATCGGCGCCAACCAGATCGGTGCCGGCCGACGCCCCGGCCTGATGAGCCGCGCCAGCTTCCAGCGCGCCGAGGCGGCAATCGAGGCCCTGCGCACACCGGCCGGGCTGCCGCTGACCTACGACGTGATCACCCTCTACGCCCGCCCATGAATCCCGCCTATTTCCTGACCGGCACCGATACCGAAATCGGCAAGACCTTCGTGACCTGCGCCCTGCTCCATCGCGCCCGGCTTGAGGGCCTGAAAGCGGCCGGCCTGAAGCCCATTGCCGCCGGCACCGATGCCACCGGGCTCAACGACGATGTGGAGGCCATCCGCAACGCCAGCAACGTCGAGCTGCCGCGCGAAATCGTCAATCCGTATTGTTTCGGGGCGGCCATCGCGCCGCACATCGCGGCGGCCGAAGAAGGGCGCTGCATCGAGTTCGGGACCATCGTGGCCACCTGCAATCAAGCCCGACAACAGGCCAACCTGATCATCGTCGAAGGCGTGGGGGGCTTCTGCGTACCGCTCGGTGGAAACCGCGACACCGCGGGTCTGGCAATCGAGCTCGACCTGCCGGTCATCCTCGTCGTCGGCCTGCGCCTGGGCTGCATCAATCACGCGCTGCTGACGGCGGAAGCCATTGCCGCCCGAGGCCTGACACTGGCCGGCTGGGTCGCCAACCGCATCGACCCGGCCATGGCACGCTTCGCCGAAAACCTGGATACCCTGGAAAAACTCCTGCCGGCCCCGCTGCTCGGAGTCGTGCCGTACGGGCCGGAAGGCGGCGCACCCGGCGCCGCCCGCTATCTGAAACTACCCGGCGCTTAACACCGAAGCAACTTCGCGCAGTCGCTGCTGTAGACCACTCACCGCCTCGCCCAGTCCGTCAAGCGCACCCAACCGAGCCTGATGCTCGACAGCAGCCGCATCAGCCGCCCCGCCGTCATCGGAAAAAGTGGCCAGCAAACCCTTGATGGTATGGGCTTCACGCCTTAGCGCCGTAGCATCGCCCTGCGCAAGAGCCGCCGCTATCGCCGTGCAGTTGTTGTCGACATCCTGCAGATACATGTCCACCATCATCGCGTAAATTTCTTCGTCACCGCCCAATCGCTCAAGAATCGACCCACGGTCCAGCACGAAAGCTTCAGCCATACATTTCTCCATTGTGTCCCGGCGATCCTCTGCGCCAGGACTGACGATCGTTCAGATTTGCGGAGCTTCCTCGTCCTGGAAGCGCTGACGAATTTCCAGAA
Source organism: Azonexus sp. (assembly GCA_017983615.1). Classification (GTDB taxonomy): domain Bacteria; phylum Pseudomonadota; class Gammaproteobacteria; order Burkholderiales; family Rhodocyclaceae; genus Azonexus. Next base: position 125,076 of record JAGOBB010000002.1, on the reverse strand, counting down.
CCTGTTCCCAGCCGGCCAGGAAAGCCTCGATGCACAGCGGGTCGAAATGCTTGCCCCGCCCGTCTTCGAGAAACTTGCAGGCATCGTCCAGCGACCACGCCCGTTTGTAGGGACGTTCCGAGGTCAGCGCATCGAAGACATCCGCCACCGCGACGATGCGTCCGAACAGCGGAATCTGATTGCCCTTCAGGCCGTACGGATAGCCCGTCCCGTCGAATTTCTCGTGATGCGAAATCGCCACCTCGGCACCCGCCCTCATGATTTCCGAACGGCTGTCCTTGAGCAGCTCATGGCCAATCTTCGAATGCCCCTTCATGACCTCGAACTCTTCCGGCGTCAGCTTGCCCGGCTTGAGCAGGATATAGTCGGGAATTCCGATCTTGCCCACGTCATGCATCGGCGCCGCCTCAAGGACCAGCTGCTGCTGGGCCTGGCTGAGGTCCAGCCCCATCGCGATAACCTGCGAATAGTGCGCCATGCGCTGGATATGGGCGCCGGTCTCCGGATCGCGGAATTCAGCCGCCCGCGAGATGCGGAAAATCAGCTCCTTCTCACGCTGGCGAATTTCCTCTGTTCGCGCCTCGACCAGCGCCGTCAGGTGTTCGGCACGGTCGGCCAGGAATTTCTGGCCGGTGCGCAACGACAGCATGTTGCGGGCCCGCGCCGAGAATTCAATGCGGTCGATCGGTTTGGTCAGGAAATCGTTGGCCCCGCCGAGCAGGGCATCGTAGCGGATGTCCTTCTGGTCGTTGGCCGTGATCATCAAGACGGGGATTTCATTGCGGCCATGCAGGGCACGAAAGGCACTGATGAACTTGAGACCGTCCATGTCCGGCATCATGTAATCCACGATGACCAGATCAGGCACGTTGGTGCGGGTCCACTCGAGCGCCGCCACGGGATGGTCAAAAAGAACCGGGGTGCAGTCGCCGAGTTTGAGGACGAGCGCCTTGATCAGGGTCAGATTGATGTCGCTGTCATCGACGATCAGGACAGTATGCATACGCTCTCTTGCTTGCGGGTCAGTTGTTTCCGGGAGTATATAATGCCTCGCCATGAAACTACTCTTCGACCTCTTCCCCGTCATCCTCTTTTTCGTTAGCTTCAAGTATTCGGAAAAGAACCCGGAACTCGCCGCGAGCTGGGTCAGTTCACTGCTCGGCTCGGCTGCGGTCGACCCCAAATTGGCGCCCATCCTGCTCGCGACGGTGGTTGTAATGACTGCAACAGTTGCCCAAATATTCTGGGTCTGGTTCCGTCATGGCAAGGTGAGCAAAATACTCTGGGTCAGTCTGGTACTAGTTCTTGTCTTCGGTGGATTGACCCTAGTCTTTCAGAATGAATCTTTCATCAAATGGAAGTTAACCATTCTCGATTGGGTGTTTGCCGGTGGTATGGCCTTCTCTACGCTGATCATGAAAAGGAATGCAATCAAATCCATGCTGGGCGAGGAATTGAAGCTACCGGACATCGTCTGGGACAAGCTCAATTACTCTTGGATTGCTTTTTTCTTCTTTATGGGCATTCTCAATTTAATCGTTGCCTTCAATTTTCCAACTGACGTCTGGGTCAATTTCAAGACCTTCGGCAGTATGGGATTGATGCTCCTATTCATGCTCATCCAAGGCGTGCTGCTGTCCAAATATCTTGAGGAAGAAAAATAATGCTTTACGTCATCATTGGTGAAGACCGCGCCGGCACGCTCGACCAGCGTCTCGCCGCCCGCCCCGCCCACGTTGAACGCCTGCAGGCCCTGCAGGCGGAAGCCCGGCTGATCCTGGCCGGCCCCTGCCCGGCCATCGACTCGCCGGACCCCGGCCCGGCCGGCTTTTCAGGCAGCATCATCGTCGCAGAATTCGCCTCGCTGGAAGCCGCCCGCACCTGGGCCGACGCCGATCCCTATGTGGCGGCCGGCGTCTACGAAAAAGTTACCGTCAAGCCGTTCAAGAAAGTGCTGCCGGCGTGAGCGCCGAAACCATCGAGCTGTTGCGCCAGCGGCTGGCCACGCTGGAACCGGAGTCGATCAGCATTCACGACGACTCCCAGCGCCATGCCGGTCATGCCGGGGCGCGCGAAGGCGGCCACTACCAGTTACAAATTGTTGCACAGGCATTTGCCGGGAAAAGTACCATTGCCCGCCACCGCCTGATTTATGATACTGCCGGTAATTTGATGCGCGGGAAAATTCATGCGCTCAGCATCCACGCCAAAGTACCTGGCGAAGTATAATTTTTCGTTATTCCCTCCACCCAAGGATAGATACATGCTCAAGCTCTCCCGTCTGGCCGCCCTGCTTGTCGCCGGCGCCATCGTTTCCGCCCCGGTATTTGCTGCCGAAAAGGGCAAGGCCTTCGCCACCGTCAACGGCCAGCCGATTTCGCAAGGTGTCTACGATGCCTTCGTCGCCGAGCAAAAAGCCCAGGGCAACGCCGACTCTCCGGAACTGCAAAGCGCCGTCAAGGAAGAGCTGATTCGCCGCGAAGTGATCGCCCAGGAAGCCAAGAAGAAGGGCCTCGACAAGAACGCCAACGTCCAGGGCCAGATCGAACTGGCCAAGCAGGCCGTCCTGATCCGCGCCTATCTGTCCGATTACGTCAAGGCCCACCCGATCAGCGAAGCCCAGCTCAAGGCCGAGTACGAAACCATCAAGAACAACCTTGGCAATACCGAATACAAGTCCCGCCATGTGCTGGTTGAGAAGGAAGAAGATGCCAAGGCCATCATCGCCAAGCTGGACAAGGGCGAGAAGTTCTCCGAACTGGCCAAGGTGTCGAAGGATCCGGGCTCCAAGGACAAGGGTGGCGAACTGGGCTGGAGCTCGGCTGCGGCCTACGTCAAGCCGTTCGGCGAAGCGCTGGGCAAGCTGAAGAAGGGTGAATACACCAAGACCCCGGTCAAGTCGGATTTCGGCTACCACGTCATCCAGCTGGACGACTCCCGCCCGATGACCCCGCCGCCGTACGAGCAGGTCAAGCCGCAACTGCAGCAGCGCGCCGGTCAGCAGCAGGTCGAGAATCTGGTCAAGGAACTGCGCACCAAGGCCAAGGTGGACTAAACACCAATGAGCCATGCGAGAATGCCCACCCTGCGGTGGGCATTTTTCTTTTGGGGGAGACTCGCGTGTTCGACAACCTGAAAAAACTGTTCGGCAAGAATGCCGACCAACCCACCCCCCCTACCCCTTCGGCCGCTCCCGACGGTGAGAAGGTCCCCGCTGAAACCAGCCCGGCCGGTGGCTCATCGTTTCTCCGCCGGGAAGCAGTATTCGACCGCCGAAACCGGCTTTCCGGCCACCTCTTCCGTCTTCGGCAATCAAGCCTGCTGGCCGATGGTGAAAATGGTCTTCAACGCGACTTCGACCGGATTCTGCTCGACACGCTCAATGCCAGCCCCGACGCCTGGAACACCAGTCGTGCCTTCATTCCGCTCAGTTCGTCCAGCCTGGACAGTCCGGCGCTCGACCGCCTGAAAACCACCAACATTGTCCTCGTCGTGCAACTGGCGGCCGACGCTGAAGCCGAGATGGTCGTCGAGGCGATCGAGCGACTGCGCCAGCGCGGCTTCCAGATCGGTCTCTTCCGCCAGCCGAAACATCGGGCCTTCGCCAAGGTGATCCAGCAGGTCGACTATGCCGCTGTCGATGTCGGCGGCAACGAAGCCGGCACCGTCCGCGATTTCTCGGCTGCCGTGCGCGCCGCGGGAAGTGCCCGCCCGCTCCGGCTGTTTGCCTGCAACGTCGAGACTTTCGACGACCATATGTTCTGCCACCAGTGGCACTTCGAGAATTTCCATGGCAAGTTTGCCGAATCGGCCCCGACGCTGGAGCAGGAACAGACCGGCGACCCACACAAGGCCCAGTTGCTGAATCTGATGCGCCTCGTCCAGGGCGATGCCGAAACGGCTGAAATCGCGGCGGCGATGAAACTTGACCCGGTGCTCAGCTTCCGCATCCTGCGCTACCTGAACTCCCCGGCCCTCGGGCTAAGCCACCGTATCGAATCGCTCGATCAGGCGCTGATCATCCTTGGCCGGCAACGCCTGACCCGCTGGCTGGCTGTCCTGCTTTTTTCGGTGCGCGAACCACAACTCAGCGACTGGCTGCTGGTCGAAAACGCGCTGACCCGCGGCCGCCTGATGGAGTCGCTGGGCGAACAGACCCTGCCAGGCAAGACACACGACCCGTTGTTCCTGACTGGCATTTTTTCCTGCCTCGATCGCCTGTTGCGTCGCCCGATGACCGAAGCCCTCAGCGAATTGCCAATCGCCGATGAAATCAGGCAGGCGCTGCTCGAGCGCAGCGGGCCCTATGCGTCACTGCTGGCTGTTGCCGAAGCCGGCGAGGATTTCGACCTGCCAAGACTGGAGAGCACGGCCCTGGCCGCCGGTGTCGATCCGCACATCGTCAATCGCGCCCTGCTTGCTGCCACGGCCTGGGCCAGCGAAGTGACCGAATACTGGGAATAGCCCCCGACGAAAACTTGATGCAGGTTGAGGCGCGAAACGGTGCCTGATGGCTTAATCCTCAGCAATGATTCCCCGTTTCATCCTCGTGCTGCTCGGCCTGCTCCTGCCGCTGGCGGCCTCGGCCGACCAATCCCTGCAAGCCTGGATCGATACTGCCTTGCCAGGCACCGTGTTGCGCCTGCCGGCAGGGACTTATCGCGGACCCGCTGTCATTGCAAAGCCGTTGGTGCTCGAGAGCATAGGCAAGGTGATCATCGACGGTGGCGGCACCGGAACCGTGCTGACCATCAAGGCCGATCACGTGACTATACGAGGCCTCACCGTACGGAACAGCGGCGGCTCGCACGATGCCATCGATGGCGGCATCATGGCCGAAGGCAGCCATTTGCTGATCGAGAACAACATCATCGAGGACGTGCTGTTTGGCGTCTCGCTACACCGGGTGACGGACAGCATGGTGCGCCACAACCGTATCCGCTCGCGGCCCGTCGACTCGGCCGACCGGGGCGATGGCCTGCGGCTCTGGTACAGCACGGGCAACCGCATCGAAGACAACGATATCGCCCGGATTCGCGACATCACGGTCAGCAACTCGCCGCGTAATCGTTACACCGGGAACACCGTTCGCGACAGCCGGCGTGCCTTCAATTTCCTTTTTTCGCATCGTAGCGTGGTCGAGCGCAACCTGCTGGAGAAGAACTCGACCGGCATCATTGCGCTCAACTCCGAGGGAATGATCATCCGCCACAACCGCATCCTGCACGCCATGGACGCCTCCGGGGCCGGCATCGCGCTCAAGGAGACCTCGGCAGCGCTGATCCAGGGCAACGAGATCGTCCATTGCGCCCACGGCATCATGGCCGATTCGCCAATGAATCCGATCAACCGCATCGTGTTCGTCGACAACCTGATCGCCCACAACATTACCGGCATCTATTTCTATGGTGCCAAGGGCGGCCACATTGCCATCAACAACACCTTCCGCAGCAATCTGTGGCCGGTCACGATCATCGGCGACGGCGACCCGATGAACGACACGTGGTGGGGCAACAGCTGGGACAACTACGAGGGCTTCGACCTCGACGCCGACGGCTTCGGCGACACGCCGCACGAACTGCACGCCTGGGCCGACCGAATCTGGATAGAAACGCCGAGCGCCACCTTCTTCCGCAACTCACCGGTCCTCGAATTGCTCGACTTTCTCGAAAAACTGGCGCCGTTTTCGGCGCCATCCCTGATCCTGCGTGACACTGCGCCGCGCATGGGGCGTCACAACTGATATTCGTCGCCGCCGCCCTGCATGGCCATGTCCACGACCCGCTTAGAGAGGTGCGGCGCGAACAGGGAGATCAAATCGTAATCGTAGCGGCGCAGATAAGTACCGCGGCGCAGCGCCAGCCGGGTCGTATTGGACTCGAACAGGTGGGCTGCATCGGTGGCGACCAGTCCGATGTCGCGCTGGGCATCGAAAGCCAGCGCTGAAATAATGCCGAGACCGAGGCCAAGGCTGACGTAGGTCTTGATCACATCGGCATCGAGGGCAGTCAGCGCAACATTGGGTTGCACGCCGATGCGCTCGAAGGCGCGATTGATCCGCGAACGGCCGGTAAAGGCCGTGTCGTAAGTAATCAGTGGCCATCGTGCCAGTTCATTCAACGACAGCGGCTGCGACTTGAGGATGGGATGCCCCTCCGGAGCGATCACGCAATGCGTCCACTGGCGCACCGGCAACGAGATCAATTGCGGATACTGGTCGAGTGCTTCAGTGGCAATACCGATGTCGGCATCGCCCGCCATCACCCACTCGGCGATCTGGGTCGGGCTGCCCTGGTGCATTTCCAGCTTGACGTCCTGGTGCTGCGCCATGAAGTCGCGAACGACCACCGGTAGCGCGTAGCGTGCCTGGGTATGGGTTGCTGCCAGCACCAGCCGGCCGGTGTCACCGGTAGCAAACTCGCTGCTTGCCCGCTTGAGGTTTTCCGCTTCGCGAAGGATGCGTTCGGCAATGCTCAGGACAACCTTGCCGGGCTCGGTCACACCGGTGAAGCGCTTGCCACTGCGTTCGAAGATGGCGATACCGAGTTCGTCCTCGAGCAGCTTGACCTGCTTGGAAATGCCAGGCTGCGAGGTGTAGAGCGACTCGGCCGCCTCAGAGACATTCAGGCCCTGACGCTGGATTTCGACGATGTAGCGTAGCTGTTGGAGTTTCATTCGAGGATCGAGTGCTTAGGATCGAGGATCGAGTGGGTTTGCTCGCAGCTCGATCCTCGATCCTAATAACCAGCCGCTATAACAATCTAACCCAATATTCTTTTTGATTCAAATGGCCGCTGCTACGATGTAGGCTATGGATTACCTTTACACCCTTTCCGGCTTCGCAGTCGGTGCGATTGTAGGCCTGACCGGCGTTGGCGGCGGCTCGCTGATGACGCCGCTTCTCGTGCTGCTATTCGGCGTTCCGCCGGCCACGGCGGTAGGCACCGACCTGCTTTACGCAGCGATGACCAAGGCCGGCGGCACCGTCGCCCACGGCCGGAAGGGGCATATCGACTGGGCCATCACTGGCCGCCTGGCTGCCGGCAGCATTCCTGCCGCGGCGGTTACGCTCTGGGTGCTGTCGCAACTGCCCAAGGGTAGCAATGTTATCGGCCAGCTCATCTCGCATGGCCTCGGCTTTGCGTTGTTGCTGACCGCCATTGCACTGCTGTTCGGCCGCAAGCTGCGCGACTATGCCAGCAAGCACGATGATTCGGCCCTGCGCCGATGCTGCCTGGGCAAGATCACCGTCGCCGTCGGCGCCGTCCTTGGCGTGCTGGTCACCATTTCGTCAGTCGGCGCCGGCGCACTGGGCGTCGCAGCGCTGTTCTTCCTCTACCCAAAACTTTCGCCGGTCAAGATTGTCGGATCGGATGTCGCCCATGCCGTACCGCTGACGCTGGTTGCCGGGCTTGGCCACTGGCTCCTCGGCGGCGTCGACTGGGCGTTGCTCGGCGCACTGTTGCTCGGTTCGCTGCCCGGTATCTGGGTGGGCACCCATGTTTCCGCCAAGGTGCCGGAGCATATTCTTCGCCGCCTGTTGGCTGCCATGCTGGTGCTGATCGGCACCAAGCTGGTTTTTGCCTGACGTATTACCCCAAGGACGTTCCATGTATAAATACGATGCCATCGACCGCCAGCTGATCAACGAGCGCGTCGAGCAATTCCGCGATCAGGTCCGCCGCTGGAAAGCCGGCGAGTTGAGCGACGATGAATTCCGCCCGCTGCGCCTGCAAAACGGTCTCTACATCCAGCGCCACGCGCCAATGTTCCGGATCGCCGTGCCCTACGCGATGATGAATTCGGCCCAGATGCGCAGGCTGGCCCGCGTCGCCCACAAATACGACCGGGGCTACGGCCACTTCACGACGCGTCACAACCTGCAGCTCAACTGGCCAAAAGTCGAGGATGTCCCCGAGATACTCGCCGAACTGGCCGAAGTCGAGATGCACGCCATCCAGACTTCCGGCAACTGCCTGCGCAACATCACCACCGACCAGTTTGCCGGCGTCGCGGCTGACGAGATCATCGACCCGCGACCGTTGGCTGAAATCCTCCGCCAGTGGACGACCTTCCACCCGGAGTTCGCTTTCTTGCCGCGCAAGTTCAAGATCGCCATTTCCGGCACCCGGGAAGACCGCGCCGTCACCTGGTTCCACGACATCGGCCTGCAACTGCAGCAACAGAACGGCGAGACAGGCTTCCGCGTCATCGTCGGCGGCGGCTTGGGCCGCACACCGATCCGCGGTCAGATCGTGCGCGAATTTCTGCCCTGGCAGCACATCCTGACCTATTGCGAAGCGATCCTGCGCGTCTACAACCGCCAGGGCCGCCGCGACAACGCCTACAAGGCGCGCATCAAGATTCTCGTCCAGGCGCTCGGCGTTGAGGAATTCGCCAGACAGGTCGAAGAAGAATGGGCGCACACCAAGGACGGCCCGGCCACCATCACGCAAGCCGAATTCGAGCGCGTCGCCAGCCATTTCACCGCCCCGGCCTACGAAAAGCTGGACGAACCCGAACTGCCGTCTGAAAAAGCCTTCAAAAATTGGGCCGACCGTAGCATTCACCCACACAAGGTGCCCGGCTACGCCGCCGTCACGCTGTCGCTCAAAAAGCCAGGCGTGGCGCCAGGCGACATCACTTCCGAACAGATGCTGGCCGTCGCCGACCTCGCCGACGAGTACAGCTTCGGCGAGCTACGCATCAGCCACGAGCAGAACATCATCCTGGCCGACGTCAAAAAGTCCGACCTCCACGAAGTCTGGCAGAAGGCCAAGGCTGCTGGACTGGCGACGCCGAACACCGGCCTGCTGACCGGGATCATCTGCTGCCCGGGCGGCGATTTCTGCGATCTGGCCAACGCCAAGTCCATTCCCATCGCCAATGCCATCCAGGCCCGTTTCGACGATCTCGACTACCTGTTCGACATCGGTGAGATTGACCTCAACATCTCCGGCTGCATGAATGCCTGTGGCCACCACCACGTTGGCCACATCGGCGTGCTGGGCGTCGATAAGAACGATTCGGAGTTCTACCAGGTCACCCTCGGTGGGCGCCAAGGCAACGACGCGAAGCTCGGCAAGGTCATCGGCCCATCGTTCGCGGCCGAGGAAATGCCGGATGTCGTCGACAAGATCATCAAGGTTTATCTCGAACACCGCCATGCTGACGAGCGTTTCCTCGACACCTTCGATCGCATCGGCATCGACCCGTTCAAGAACCGCGTTTACGAAGGCCGCGCCCACGGCAAGGCCAAGGCAGCACAACAGGAGGCCGCATAATGGCGCAACTGATCAAGCACCGGACCGCCACGGTCGATACCTGGAAAACTCTGGAGCTCGCCGAAGGTGAAACGCCCGAAAGCGTTGAACTGCCCAGCGGCGACGTCATCTTCCCGCTTGCCGTCTGGCAGGTGCGCAAGGCCGAAATCATCTCCTGCCACAAGCGCATCGGCCTGTTGTTCCAGCCTGACGGGCGCGTAGAGGACATTGCAGGCGACCTCGAATACTTTGTCGTCATCGCCGTGAATTTTCCGAAATTCGTCGATGGCCGTGGCTACTCCACCGCCGCCCTGCTCCGCCAGCGCTACCACTACCAGGGCGAACTGCGCGCTGTCGGCGACGTGCTGCACGATCAACTTTTTTACCTGCAGCGCGTCGGCTTCGACAGCTATGCGCTAAAGGACGGCAAGGATGTCGTGCATGCCATCCAGCAAGGTTTCACCACCTTCGGTGATGCCTACCAGACCTCTACCGACCAGCCGCAACCCCACTTCCGCCGCCGCGCCTGAGGACTTCATGACGCCCAGCCTGCTCAACATCACGCCCGAACTGACCGCCAGCGTTGCCGCCAAGACCTTGGCCGTCAACGCCCTGCTTGCCGACATCGCCGCCAGCTGGTCGCCGGCCGCCTTCGCCAACAGCCTCGGCGCCGAGGACATGGTGCTGACCGACCTGATCGTCAAGGCCAAACTGCCGATCGAAATTTTCAGTCTCGACACCGGCCGCCTGCCGGTCGAAACGTACGACCTGATGGCCGCGGTAGACAAGCATTACGGCCTGAAACTGAAAATCTACTTCCCGCAGCCCGAGGAAGTCGAAGCCTTCGTCCGCAACCACGGCATCAACGGCTTCTATGACTCAGTCACCCTGCGCAAGGCCTGCTGTCATGCCCGCAAGGTCGAGCCGCTGAAACGTGCCCTGGCGGGCAAGCGCGCGTGGATCACCGGCCTGCGTGCCCAACAGGCGACCACCCGCACCGGCCTGCCCTTCCGCGAATACGACGAAGGCAACGGCCTGGAAAAATTCAATCCGCTGTCTGACTGGACCGAGAAGGAAGTCTGGACCTACATCAAGCAAAATGGCGTCCCCTACAACGCCCTGCACGACAAGTTCTACCCCAGCATCGGCTGCGCCCCGTGCACTCGTGCCATCTCGCCAGGCGAAGACGTCCGCGCCGGACGCTGGTGGTGGGAAAACCCCGAGTCGAAGGAATGCGGGTTACACGTGAAGGGCTAATACTCGGGGTTTCGTCGCAGGCTAACTTCGCACCGCGAAGTTAAGGCGCGCAGCGCCGGCCGAAGACAAAGTCCGGAATCCAAGGAATGTCGCCTTCATATGAAGGCGTAGGCCAAGCCCATCACACGAAGCCAAGAAACGAAGCCCTGGCCAAAAGCCGGGGCTTTGTCATTTCTGATCTTGCGCGACTGGTGGATGTCGCGAAAGCACTGAACCAAGCGCCCAAGGCGGGTTCCTATCCCATAGAGAAAACGAAGCGCGTAGCGCTCTGAAGCGCCTCTTGCTGACAGGAGGACACCGTGAGCAACTACCAGAGCACACTATTCGGCCGCGAAGAAATTGCCGCGTGGACCATGGCATTCCATTTCGCCAAACCCGCCGGCTTCAGTTTCAAGGCCGGCCAGGCAATTGATATCGTCCTGAGCGACCCGGCAGGTGTCGACGATGGCAATACGCGGCACACCTTCTCGATTGTCACGGCACCGTTCGAGGACAAGCTGACGATTGCGACACGCATGCGCGACACGCCCTTCAAGCGTCGCCTGAAAGACTTGCCTGATGGCTCGCCGATCGGGATCGAAGGGCCCTCCGGCTCGCTGGTCCTGCACAGCAAACCCGAGCGGGCGGCCATCATGATTGCCGGCGGCATCGGCATCACGCCATTCGTCAGCATCCTGCGGCAGGCGGCGATCGATCCGTCGCCACGACGCCTGGTCTTGCTTTATTCCAACCATCGACCGGAGGACACCGCATTTCTGGCCGAACTGCAGGCGATGGAACGGTCGAATCCAAATTTTCGTCTGCTGGCGACGATGACCCGGATGGACGAATCCAGCCAAGGCTGGCAGGGAGCGACGGAAGGCATCGACGAAAAACTGCTCAGACGGATCGCCGCCGAACTGGCTGCGCCGATTTACTACCTGGCCGGACCGCCGGCAATGGTTGCGGCGATGCGCCAGACCTTGAACGAAGCCGGTGTTGACGACGACGATCTGCGCAGCGAGGAGTTTTACGGGTACTAGACACCCGATTCGCCACGCGAACGGCGCCAAAAAAAGCGGCCGGGCATCAGCCCGGCCGTAAACTCCCCGACCGAAGCCAGGGGGAGGAGACACTGGTTGCCCGGCGAATCAATTCGCCCGGATGAGTTGCGGTGCCGCTGCGTGCATGGCTGCCGCAGAGCGGCTGTTTTTTCGGGGAAGCTCTGCAGACGTGCGGGAGGTCCAGGCCAGGCCGCCGGCCAGCGGAATGCCTGCCTGACGGAGAGTAGCCTCATAGCTGCCGCTATCGCGGGTGGTGTGCATCCGGGACTCGCCGGAAAATGCCGGCGCAGCGATCAGTAAGGCCGCAAGACAGAGAAGGGGCTTGTTCATGATGGCTAACTCCTTAGAGGCAAACTGAAAATATTGCGTAGAATCGGTTTCGTTCTCGACGCGGCATAACGGGATGGCATGCAGCACCGAGTCAGTGATGCCAAGATATCGACTTTGCTGCATCGCAACAAACGATCAATTTTCAGCCGATGCATTAGAAAATATTAACCATGCAACCCCGTCTGCCTCCGCTCAATGCCTTGCGTGCCTTCGAGGCGGCGGCACGCCTGCTCAGTTTCAAGAAGGCGGCGGCCGAACTATCGGTGACCCCTGCGGCGATCAGCCATCAGATCAAGTTGCTGGAAGAATTTCTCGATCTGGTGCTGTTTCATCGACTTACCCGGGCGCTGGAGTTGACGCCGGAGGGCGCGGCAATGCTGCCCAAGGTACAGGAGGGGTTTGCCAGCCTGCTCGCTGCAGTCGAAGCAACGCGGCGAAAAGAAACGGGGGGCATCGTCACCCTCTGTGCCCCGCCCTCCTTTGCTGCGCGCTGGCTAGTCCCCCGGCTGGGGAATTTCTCGCGGGCACACCCCGACATCGACCTCCGCCTGTCGAGCAGCGTGGCGATGATCGACAAAATCGACCGCGATACGGAACCTGCTGGCGAAGAACAAGGGTATGACCTGATGATTCGCTTCGGCCGCGGCATTTATCGGGGATACGCCGTGGATCGCCTGTTTTCGCCGGCCTATATTCCAGTCTGCAGCCCGGCGCTGATTGACGGAAATGGCAAGCTGCGCGCCCCGGCCGACTTACGCCGGCACACACTGATCCACGACGCCACGGTTCCCGAACTGGACGAGCGTCCCGGCTGGGATCAATGGCTGGAGCTGGCGGGTGTCGGCTACCTGAAAAAGGAGATGCGCGCCATCCATTTCCAGGACGGCGCGCTGGCTCTGGCCGCGGCGGTTGCCGGCCAGGGCGTGGCGCTGGCGGCGCGCCCCATGGTCAGCGCCGACATCGCCGACGGACGCCTGGCCATGCCTTTCCCGCTGTCCATTCCATCCCGTTACGCCTATTTCGCGTGCACCCCGACGGCCACAGCCAAACGCCCGACTGTCCTTGCACTGCGGACCTGGCTGATCCGCGAGGCGGCCCGCGAACGCGCTGCCGACCGGACTCAGCAGGCGCTCGTACCAGCGCCTGACAAGCCCGAAAAATCGGGTTCTCGTCCGGGCTAAAGCTGCTCCACTGAAGCTCCTTTTCGTTCGCTGCGGGCAGCGTTCGGCCTCGGCCCTTTGCTGCACCGCAACAAAATGGTAGTCTTGGCGACATAGAATCAAGCCATCAAGGCGGAGTACCTGCATGTCCGAAATCGATCTCAAACGCTTCTTCCTCGAACAGGTACGCCTGTTTGAGAGTTTTCCCGCCGACAAGGTCGAGGAAATCGTCATCAAGTCCCGGTTGGCCACCTACGAGGGCAATGAAGCCATCCTCGAAACCGGCGACGAGGGCCACTACATCGGCGTGATGATTAGCGGCCACGCCGAAATCTCGGTCACCGACAACACCGGCACGCGCGCTGTCGTTACGCAGCTGGTCCCGGGCGATGTGTTTGGCGTAATGTCACTGCTCACCGGCGACCGCATCGTCGCCGACGTGATCGCCGGCAACCGCTGCTTTGTGCTGATGATCCCGCAGGAAGTCTTCAATACCCACATCCTGACCAATCCGAAAGCCGTCGGCTACCTCTCCCGCCTGCTCGCCGACCGCACGCGCGCCATGTCCTCCGACGAGGTCAGCAGCGCCGTTTCGCGCGCCGACGATCCGTACACCCTGTCGCTGAACACCAACGCGCCGGGCAAGGTCGTCGTCCTCAACGTCGGCATCAGCCAGATTCATTTCGGCATCTACGACACCGAGGAAAGCGGCGCCGACGTGCATGGCATCGTCGACCATGCCGACAAGCAGGTCGCCCTGATCACCGTCATGGTCGGCACCCAGCAGAAGGCCATCGAGCATGCGCCGTTCAAGCTCTCCGAACTGTTCAAGGTGATGACTGAAGTGACGGCCCTGCTTGGCGACGCCTTCACCTTCCACCCGGAAGACGTCAGCGCCATCGGCCATCGCGTCGTCCATGGTGGCAACAAATTCTCCAGCTCGGTCGTCATCAATTCGGCGGTGATCGCCGAAATCGAGGAATTGTCCCTCTTCGCGCCACTGCACAATCCGGTCAATGTCGCCGGCATCCGCGTGGCCATGAAGATGTTCCCGAACGTGCCGCAGGTTGCTGTCTTTGACACCGCCTTCCACCAGACGCTGCCGCCCTACGCCTACCTCTACGGCCTGCCCTACGACCTCTACAAGCAGCACGGCATCCGCCGCTACGGCTTCCATGGCACCTCGCATCGCTACGTTTCCCTGAAAGCTGCCGAGGTACTGCAACGGCCGCTCGGCGAACTGGAAATCGTCTCTTGCCACCTCGGCATCGGCGCCTCGATGTGCGCCATCGACCACGGCCGGTCGATCGACACAACCATGGGCATGACGCCAAGCGACGGCCTGATCATGCCTAGCCGTTCAGGCAGCATCGACCCGGCCGTGATGATCCATCTGATGGAACAGCACAAGATGTCGCCGGAGCAGCTATCCACCCTGATCAACTGCGAAAGCGGGCTCAAGGGCATCTCCGGCATTTCCAGCGACATCCACGAGATCGAGGCAGCGGCCGCCGACGGCCACCACCGCGCCTTGCTCGCCCACAAGGCCTTCTGCTACCAGGTGCGCAAGAACATCGGCGCCTACGTCGCGGCAATGGGCGGCATCGACGTCCTGGCCTTCACCGGCGACGTCGGCGAAACCAGCGCCACCGTGCGCAGCCTGGCCTGCCAGGGCCTTGGCTACATGGGTATCCGGCTCGACGAGGAAAGGAACCGAAACGTCAGCCGGATCAACCCTTATTCCGTCATTTCCACCGACGATTCGCCGGTCACCATCCTGGTCGTCGCCAATGACGACGAACGTCTGGTTGCCTGGGAAACGCTGCGCGCCATCGAGCGCAACCAGCTGCTATTGGCGGCCAAGGCCGAAGAAATACCGATTCCGGTCGAAATCTCGGCTCACCACGTCCACCTGTCGCAAGCCGACGTCGAAGCGCTGTTCGGCCCCGGCCACCAGTTGACGCCGGAACATGAGCTTTCGCAGCCCGGCCAGTTCGCCTGCGCCGAGAAGGTCCATCTGGTCGGCCCCAAGGGGCGCATCGCCAACGTCCGCGTGCTCGGTCCGACGCGCAAGGAAACCCAGGTCGAGATCGCGATGACCGAGCAGTTCAAGCTCGGCGTCCAGCCGCCGATCCGCCAGTCCGGCGACCTTGCAGGCACGCCCGGCGTGACCCTCGAAGGCCCATACGGCAGCACGACCATCGAACGCGGCGTGATCTGCGCCCAGCGTCACATCCACATGACGCCGGAAGATGCCCTGCGTTTCCACGTACGCGACAACTACGTCGTCCGCGTGCGTATCGAAGGCGAGCGCCAGCTGATCTTCGGCGACGTCGTCGTCCGCGTGAATCCGGGATTCCGCCTGGCCATGCACATCGACACTGACGAAGGCAACGCCGGCAACATCCATACCGGCATGCTCGGCTACATCGAAGCGATCCAGAGCCGGCACTGAGCCAACGCCGGATCCAGGCCGATGACAGCCGTGTCGGTCAGCGCAACCCCGGGACCAGCCCCCGGGGCGAGTGCAACAGGTCGGCCAGCGTATAGCTGTCGAGGACCAGGAACATGGCTTTCAAGGCCTCATTCAGGATCGCGGGCAGGCAACAGGCGCCCTGAATACGGCAGGTGGTCTTGTCGCCGAAGCACTCGGCCAGCGAAAAATCGCATTCAGCCTGCCGGATTACCTCGCCAACGACGATGTCCTGCGGCGGAAGGGCCAGGCGCAGGCCGCCGCCCTTGCCGCGCACCGTCTCGATGTATCCACCCCGCCCAAGCTGATGCACAACCTTCATCAGATGGGCCTTGGAAATGCCGTGGGCGGCCGCAATCTCGGCGATGGTCGCCAGCCGGTCGTTTTGCGCGCCGAGGTACATCAGGACGCGCAGGCTGAAATCGGAAAACGTACTCAGTCTCATGGCGATTTGTAAGATACATTCAAAATATTGCTTATACGATCATGGCTTGGTAGCATCAAGATCTATTTTATTTATATCTTATGGCGACCTCTGGCGCAATCTGCCCGACGAGACGCCCCCGGAAGAAAAATGGCCAAGCCGCCAAGCAAGAAAATCATCGAAATCAAGCCCGTTGTCGAACCGGGTGCCAAAGTTTATCCGCGCTCGATCAGCGGCCCGTACACCCGCTGGCGCTGGGCTTCGGTCTGGCTGACCCAGATCGTTTTCTACGGCCTGTGCTGGTTGCCCTGGCACGGTCGCCAAGCCATCCTGTTCGACATCGACACCCGGAAATTCTATTTCTTCGACCTCGTCCTCTGGCCGCAGGACACGATTTATCTGGTGTTGCTGATGATCCTGGGGGCCTTCGCCCTGTTCCTGTTCACGGCGATTGCCGGACGGCTGTGGTGCGGCTACACCTGCCCGCAAACCGTCTACACGGAAATTTTCCTCTGGTTTGAAAAAGTCATCGAAGGCGAAAGGCCGCAGCGCATCAAGCTCGATGCCGCCCCATGGTCGGCGCGCAAGCTGTGGATCAAGACGCTCAAGCATGGCACCTGGCTGGCTTTTTCGCTGTGGACCGGCATCACCTTCGTTGGCTATTTCATGCCGATCCGCGAACTGGTTCATGATCTGGCGACCCTCACACCCGGCGCCTGGTCGGCATTCTGGGTAGTCTTCTACGCCTTCGCGACCTACGGCAATGCCGGCTTCCTGCGCGACCAGATGTGCCGGCAGATCTGCCCCTACGCCCGCTTCCAGTTCGTGATGTTCGACCCAGACACGCTGATCATCGCCTACGACACGGCCCGTGGCGAATCGCGCGGAACCCGTGCCAAAGGCGCCGATCCCCGTGCGCTGGGCCTTGGCGACTGTGTCGATTGCAGCATCTGCGTTCAGGTCTGCCCGACCGGCATCGATATCCGCAACGGCCTGCAGAACGAGTGCATCGGCTGCGCTGCCTGCATCGACGCCTGCGACCAAGTCATGGACAAGATGAACTACCCGCGCGGCCTGATCCGCTATTCGACCGAAAACGCCGTGAGCAAGAACTACACGTCGCTGGATATTCTCCGCCGGGCGGCGCGGCCACGGGTCATCTTCTACACGGCCATCCTGGTGCTGCTGACCGCCGCCACCGCCTGGTCGCTGGCCACCCGCATCCCCTTGAAGGTCAATGTATTGAAGGACCGCAACGTGCTGTCGCGGGAAGCCGACGATGGCAGCATCGAGAATAGCTACAGACTGCAGATCATGAACACCGGCGACCAGACGCGGACTTTCCGGATCAGCATCGGCGGCATCGAGGGCGCCCGCCTTAGCAGCGCGACGGAAATCACCATCCCGGGCGGCGAGATCGGCAGCCAGACCGCAATCGTCAGCGCCGAACCCGGCGCCATTCGCGCCGGTGCATCGCCAATCCGCTTTAGCGTTGCGGATACCGCCGACGACAAGGTCGCCGTCACCGAGCAGTCGAAATTCTGGATGCCTTGACGGGCGCAAAACCTGAATCAGCGAAAGCCTAGGCGAAAGCCGGCCTGGACCGGGGTGCCAATTTCGCCTCCATGGCTTGCTGGAGGGAGTTAGTGGGGCGACAGAGGTGGTAACCCTGGGCAAGGTCGATTGCATGGGCAAACACCTGGTCGAGCACCGCCTGGTCTTCGACGTATTCGGCAACCGTACGGATACCCAGTTCCTGGGCCAGGCTGACGATGCTGCGCACCAGCGTTCTATCCTTTTCGTCGTTGCGCAAGCCGCGAATGAAGTCGCCTTCTATCTTCAGAAAATCGATCGGGAAGCGTTTGATGTAATGGAACGACGAGAAACCTGATCCAAAATCGTCGATCGCCAGCTTGAAACCCTCGGCGCGCAGGTCGGCAACAAATCGGTCGAGCAAGGCCGTGTTCTTGATCGTCTCCCGCTCGGTAATTTCGAACACCAGCCGCGAACGATCGATCTAGAACCGGCTGACAATTCGGCGGGTTTCGTCCATAAAGTCATGCAGGACCAGTGCCCTGGGCGACAGGTTGATGAACAGGTAGCCGGCATAGCCGCACTCCTCGACGGCGGTGAGCGCCTTTTCCAGCTGGATGAAATCAAGCCGGTGCATGACACCCATTTTCTCGGCGATCTCGACATAGTGGTCGGCCGCCATGTAGCTGCCGTCTTCCAGGCGGATGCGCGACAGCACCTCCACTGCCTCCACCTCGCCAGTCTGCGCGTTGAGAATCGATTGGTAGAAGGGGACAACGGCCCGCCGCTCAATGGCGTCGAGAACCAGCATGCTCTTCTCGCCAAGGGTACGGAAGACTTCGATGACATCTTCGGCTGTGGGCACGATCACCCGGTTTTTACCCTCCGCCTTCGCGCGGTACATCATGTTGTCGGCAAACAGGAAGAGATTGCGGCTGCTGAGCGCATGGTCGGGATAGGTCGACATGCCAACCGACACCGAAGTCGTGATGCGGGCGCCGTCAGGCCCAAGCATGCATACCTCAGACAGCGCATAGATGATCCGGCGGGCCACCCGGTGAGCCGTCGCCTGGTCGCTATCTGGCAGGATGGCGACGAACTCGTCGCCGCCGTAGCGCGAAAGCAGGTCATCGTCGCGGATGGCCTGGCGGATGCCGTCGGCCATCTTCTGCAGAAAGAGATCGCCGACGCCGTGGCCATAGGAATCGTTGACCGACTTGAAGTTGTCGGCATCGATAACAAGGATCGAAAATTTGTTGCCCTGGCGCGCCGAGCGATTGACCTCGCTATCGATCAGTTCCCAGAAAACCCGCTGGTTATACAGATTGGTCAGGGGATCGCGCGTGGCGTGGTACTCAAGTTCCTTGGTGTACTTGTCAATCGCCTTGACGGAACCGACGACGTTGAGCAGGGTGGCGAGGATACTTTGCACCGCCAGCAAACGGCTGGGCTCCTGCGCGTCCTGCGGCTGCATGCCAATGCCGACGATGCCACCGATCTTCGGGATATCGACGAGCAGTGACTTCACCTTGACCTCGATGTCTGCCATCGACAGTTCCGGCAATTCGACGGAGCGGTCAGCCACGTTGTGCGCGACACGCACCGCACAGCCACTCGTGAAATAAGGCGTGGCGGGCAGCACAGCCCGCATGCAGCCTTCGAAGCAGCGTTTGGTTTGCTCGGTCGGGCTGTAGCGCCAGAAGACCTCCAGATCATAGCTGCCTTCGCCGGTCTTGAAGATCGAGAACATCGCGTAGGCCGGCATGATGGTATCGATCTCCACCATCAGGCGCTTCACGTACTCACGCCAGTCCTTGACCACTTCCGACGTAAGGACGAATTTCTCAAGCAGCCGGATCTCGAACTCGAGCATCTCCTTGTCGACTGCGATGCTGCGGATGCGCTCGGTGAGCTGCCCGATTTCATGCTGGATCAGATTGAACTCGGCAAAGCCGAAGCGCCCGGTTCGGGATTCGAGCACGCGCAGATCGGCAACCTTGTTCACCGTGCCGATATCGTCGGCCAATCCGGCCAGCGAAGTCGCCAGTCTTCGCTGGATATAGGAAACCATCAGCAGGGTGGCGATCAGGGCCAGCGGAACGATGGGGGCCAGCGCAAAGAGGAAACGTTCGCGATGCACGGCAATCTGCCGACCGACATCCACCTGGACATCGATGACCCCGAGAACGTCGCCGACGGCGGCATTGGTATGGCAAGCGCGGCACACCTCGGTAGCCGCAAGCGGCCGGATAACCCGGACGACATCGCCAATGTCCTCTCGTACCGGCAGCCCTTCAGCAAAGCCACGGGCTACGGCCACATCGAACGGCTTTTGCGCCACTTCACCAAACAAGGCGCTGACCCTCGGGCCGCGGTAAATGTCGATCCGGCGGGGCGTGTCGTCGACTGACTTCTGGATGGCCCCAAGGTAGCCTTCGAGCTGTTGCCGGTTCCAGCCGGTGCTCATCAGCTCGAACATCGCATTGAAAGTCAGCGCTGCAAAACTGTCGGCAGACTGGGCAGCATCTTCGCGGACAGATTTCTCGTAGATCCGCGACACGATCAGGCCCGTCACCACCACCATGACCAGAGAAAACACAAATCCCGCCACCAGCAACAGGCTTTTGATGCTACGAACCGGATTCATCTGATCACGCTCACTGAAGTCCCCGCTGAAACTGCGCCCTCTCGCCCCGAGATCGAATAGCCGATCGATTTGGCACGCATTGCGGACCGACTGTATCGCTTCAACGCGTAGTTCTCCAGTCGGAACGCAAGCATCGTGCCGCTGATCTTTAAGCCAATAAAACAATTAATAAACAATCGCTTGAATAAGAATACCAGGCCTTTTCCGCAAGCAGACTGTGCTCAATTCCAAGAGCGCCATCTCAATTTTGGGAAGAGAGACGTTTGCACTGGCTCGCCAGCCAGATTTCGAAAATTGCCTTTTTTTCGAGGCGACCGTAGCGTTCGGCGCCAGCCTTTTGGCCATGGCCTATTCCGTGTTTCGGTGCTGACCATCCCGACCCCGCGAAGGAACGAATTCACTAAGGCATTCCGCCCCCTTGGCGTACACTCCGCGGCTCACTCTCATGGCAGGACGCCCGATGCAAAACGAACACTTCATCCCGGGCAAAGACGCCTCGCTAGAGCACTCCATCGCCACGATGCAGGCCAGGCTAGCCGAGCGCGGTTTCGACATCGAGGAATACTCATGGCTCAATCCGGTTGAAAATGTCTGGTCGGTGCATGTTCGCAACCGCGCCTGCCCGCTGATGTTCACCAACGGCAAGGGCGCCGGCAGGCTGGCCGCTCTCGCCAGCGCGCTGGGCGAGTTCTTCGAGCGCCTGTCGTGCAACTATTTCTGGAACCATTACTACCTCGGCGACACCATCGCCAACGGCGAATTCGCCCACTACCCGCGCGAGCGCTGGTTCCCGGTCACCGGCGCCGACTGGCCGGTCGAACTGCTGACCCCGGAGTTGCAGGCCTTCTACAACCCGGAAGGCAGCATCCCGGCCGAAGCGCTGATCGACATGAACACCGGCCACTACGAACGCGGCATCTGCGCCATTCCCTACGTCCGCCAACGCGATGGCGCCGGGGTCTTCTTTCCGGTTAACATCGTCGGCAACCTCTACGTCAGCAACGGCATGGCGGCCGGCAACACGCCGACCGAGGCACGCGCCCAGGCGTTGTCGGAAATCCTCGAACGCCACATCAAGTTCAAGGTCATCGCCGAGGGTTTGTGCCTACCCGACGTCCCGGATGACGTCATCGCGCGCTACCCGACCATCGCCGCCGGCCTCCAGGGCCTGCGCGACGCCGGCTTCGGCATCCTGGTCAAGGACGCCTCGCTGGGCGGCCACTACCCGGTGATGTGTGTGGCCTTGCTCAACCCGCGCGACCAGGGTGTCTTCGCCAGCTTCGGGGCGCATCCGCGCTTCGAAATCGCCCTTGAGCGCGCCCTGACCGAGCTGCTCCAGGGCCGCGCCCTCGAAGCCCTCGACGGCTTCCCGCCGCCCGGCTTCGACCTCGACGAAGTGGCGACCGCGCCAAACCTCGAAATCCATTTCGTCGACTCCAGCGGCATCGTTCACTGGGACTTCTTTGGCGATACGCCGGACTTCGACTTCGTCGACTGGAACTTCAACGACATCGAAAACGGCAAGACCGCCGACGACTACGCATGGCTCACCGCACGCATCCATGCCGACGGGCACGACATCTACGTCGCCGACTTCGATCACCTCGGCGTCTACGCCTGCCGCATCCTGGTCCCCGGCATGTCCGAGATCTACCCAATCGACGACCTGGAATGGGAAAACAACAGCAACGGTGCCGCCGTCCGCCCGGCCATCCTGAATCTGGCCGAACTCGACGACGACCAGTGCGGCCAGCTGCTCGATACCCTGAACGAACTGAACATCGCCGACGAACGCCCGGTTGCCGCGCTGATCGGCCTCGCCCCGGACCCCGCCTCGCTGTGGGCAGACCTCCGTATTGGCGAACTCAAGACCCTGCTGGCCCTGGCCGTCGGCGACACCGACGCCACCCTCGAAGGCTGCGAATGGGTGCGCCAGTTCGAACAGCTCGACGCCAGCCGCCGCCGCGTCTATCGCTGCATCGCCACGCTGCTCGACATGGAAGATCCGAATGCCTTCGAAGACGCCCTGGTCAGCCTCTACGGCGAGGAAACGCTGGACCTGGCAAGTGACCTGATCGACGGCGAAGTGCGCTTCTTCGGGCTGGTCTCACCGTGCCTCGACCTCGCCGGCTGCGACCTGCACCAGCGCCTGCTCGGCGAATACCGTAAAGTCCATTAGTGGCGTCGGCCGGGTTGAAGGCACTGCCTGCCCGGCCACACCGGACTGCCAAATGCTACGACCATAGAATCAAAGGCTGGCCCCAGGGTCGGTGCCAAAAACAGGCAAAAACCGAAACCCTGCATTCGGCAAAAGCCAAACAGTTAGCAGACGTTTACCCGGCAATCGATGCCTTGGCTTGCACCGGCTGAACTCATTCGCCGCCCGCCGGGATCACTCATGCCGGCAGTTGCCTCAATCAAAGTCGCAAACTCTGCCGGCGACAGCCGGGCGGGGCGAAGGGCCGGCAGCGATGCCGCCGTTTCGGCCAGGGAGCGAATCTGCTCTGCTTCGCACAAACTCTGATCACGGCCCGACCGATCAGCACAGTTTTTCTGCGCCTGCAATTTGGCCATCTGGCCCAGCCCGAGCAGGCTGGCCGACGCCTGACTCCGGATTTCGTGGGCGGCCGACGCGCCAGCCAATCCAAGCAATAACATCAAGACCAGGATTTTCGTCATTTGATTGACCTCTTTATCGATGACTACCTACCTGTCTTCGGGCGAAAAAGCCGCATACAGGCTTGAGCGTTATTCAGCATCAGCCGTGCCACGCCATGTCACCCCATGAAATCAGTCACTTGGATTCAATTTCGAACATCCCTTCGCGCAAGCGGGGCATAAACCCAAACCCAGCGGGTGATTTCCCCCGCTTTTCCCCAACGGCATCGCCGCTACTGCTACACGCGCAAGGCCCTACAATGCCGCCTCAACCTCCCCGAGATCGTCGGATTTGTACGCAGCAAGGAAAATCATGGCCAAACCATTTGCAACAACGCTACTCGTCGTCACCACGGCTTTCTGGATCGGCGCTGCCATTGCCGACGAACATGGGCACGCGCATCCGCATTTCGCGCCGGACGTTGACGCCTTTCATTCTCTGCTCGCTCCGCTCTGGCATGCCCGTCCGGGCAAGGCGCGCACCCGGAACGCCTGTACCAAGGCCGGCGAGCTCGCAAAGGGTGCCGCGGAGATCCGCTCGGCCGACGCGACGGCGCTGGTCGCCGCCATCCACCGCCTGCAATCCACCTGTAAAGGCAAACCGGCCGAGGTGGACGCTGCCTTCTTCGATGTCCATGAGGCCTTTCATCACCTGATCGACGTCCGGCCACCTGCCTCAGCAGGCTGATCCGGGTCTTGCCGGCGCCATCCGGTCAATGAGCAGGGCCGGCATTGCAAATGCTACGGTCGGCCGCAAAAAAGGGCAAAAATCAAAATAGCTGCGGCCGGAAAGTTCCGGCGACAGGGCTGCTCAGCGTCCCGCCCCGGCCAGCCCCCTGAGCACGACCGCGTACAAGGCCAGCGGATCGACCGGCTTGGCGATGAAATCGCTCATCCCGGCCTCGATGCAGCGCGCCTTGTCCTCGGCGAAGGCATTGGCGGTGACCGCCACGATAGGCATCAGCGCCTTGCCGGGCAGTTCGCGAATCCGGCGGGTTGCCGTCAGACCATCCATGCGCGGCATCTGCATGTCCATCAGGATCAGGTCGTAGTCATTCCGGCTGACCATTTCCACCGCGAACTCGCCGTCCTCGGCAACATCGACAACCAGTCCGACCTCGTCCAGCATGGCCAGCGCCACCTCGCGGTTGATCATTTCATCTTCGACGAGCAGGACGGTGCGCCCCGCGTAGTCGCGGCGAATGATTTCCGCAGCATCGGCGATATCGGTCAGCGCATCGCCAACCGCCGTTTCGCCGCCCGGCGCGCGCGGCAGGCGCACATTCAGCCAGAAGGTGCTGCCCTGCCCAGGCGTACTGATCGCACCGGCATCGCCGCCCATCAGGCCGGCCAGCTTGCGGGTAATCGCCAGGCCCAGACCGGTGCCGCCATAGCGGCGGGTGATCGTGTTGTCGGCCTGCTCGAAGGCGTTAAACAGCCTGGCCAGATGTTCGGGTGCGATGCCGATGCCGGTATCCACCACCGAGAAGCGCAGCAGCACCCCCTCGGCGTTCTCGTCGACCCGGCCGACGCTCAGGACAACACGACCGGTCTCGGTGAACTTGATCGCGTTGGTGGCGTAGTTGAGCAAGGCCTGCTGCAGGCGCGTTGAATCGCCGAGCAAGGTCTCCGGCAGGTCGCCGGCCTCGACGACAAGGTCCAGCCCCTTGGCCTGGGCACGGTCGCGCAGGATAGCGGCAACATTGGCGACGATGGTCTCGACCCGCAGCGGCACCTCCTCGAAGCTGAACTTGCCGGCTTCGATCTTCGACAGGTAGAGAATGGCATTGATAATTTCCAGCAAATGCTCGCCGGCCAGTTCCAGCCGTTCGAGCCGTGCCAACTGCTCGCCGGCCAGGCCGGCGCGGCGGATCAGATGAGCCATGCCGGTGATGGCGTTGAGCGGCGTGCGTATCTCGTGCGACATGTTGGCCAGGAAGGCGCTCTTGGCGACGTTGGCCGCCTCGGCAGCTTCCTTGGCCTGCGCCAGTTCTTCGGTTCGACTGGCGACCAGTTCCTCCAGGTGCTGGCGATAGCGCCGCAATTCCTCCAGGTTACGCATGCGCTCGGTAATGTCGCGGCTAATTCCGAACAGCCCGACCGCCTTGTTGCTTTCGTCGAACAGCGGCCACTTGCTGGTTTCCACGTAACCAACCTGGCCAGCGGCATCGAAGTATTTCTCGATGTAGCCAAGCAGCGGCCTTCCCTCGGCAAAGACCGGGTATTCGGCCTCTTCGTAAAGCCGGGCCGTTTCGGCCGGGAAGATGTCGCGGTCGTGCTTGCCGATCAGGTCGCGCCAGTGCCGGTGGCCGGTGATGTCGGCCATCGTCTGGCTGCAAAAACGGAAGCGGCTGTTGGCATCCTTGAAATAGACAAAATCGGTGGTCTG
The DNA here is from genome assembly GCA_017983615.1 of Azonexus sp. Classification (GTDB taxonomy): domain Bacteria; phylum Pseudomonadota; class Gammaproteobacteria; order Burkholderiales; family Rhodocyclaceae; genus Azonexus. The sequence goes on along the minus strand of JAGOBB010000002.1, from coordinate 99,899 downwards.
GTTCAGGAAGGTCTCGAAATCCCGGTTGAATTCGGCCAGCTCCTTCTGCGCCAGCTTGCGCTCGGTGATGTCGACATCCATGCAGACAAAAATCAACTCGCCCGGACTGTCGCCGGGTATCGAAAACATGCTCGCGTCGATCCAGCGCGCCTCTTCGCCGCGTGTCCGGACGGCGTATTCGACCGGCCCGACCGGCTCGCCGGTGGCGGCGATCTGCTCCAGAACACGGCGAAAATCTGCCGCCTGCTGGCGCGAAAACAAAAGCTTGTCCAGTGTCTTGCCCGCTGCCTCGGCTGCCGTCCAGCCATAGAGGCGCTCAGAAGCGCGGTTCCAGTAGATGACCCTGCCCTCGGCATCGAACCATTGAACCGCGACATCCGGCGTATTTTCCAGCGTCGCAGATAATTGCCGCCCCGCCGCATCGGCCCGCCGCCAGGCCTGCGACGCCTGGTTCAGGGCACGCCAGAGCGCGACAAAGGTACCCATCACCAGCAGTGCAACCACCGCCATGCCCAGGCGCAGCAGCCAGCGGCTTTCCGGGGCACCGCCCCAGCCGCCGCGCGGCGTCGCCGCCATCTGCCACGTGCCCTGCGGCAACTGGATATCGGCCAGCACCGGCGCATCGTCAAACAGCGCCGGCCGCCCGAAAAACACTTCGCCGGCAGACCCCTTCCCATTCGTCCCACGGATGGCAATGTCGATGGGTAGGTGAGCATCGCGCAAGCCGCTCGTGACAAACAGCTTCTCAGCATCGATGACGGCGCTGATCACTCCCCAGAAATACTCCTGCCCACGGCGGTCCGGCAGATAGACCGGCAGGCGCGCCACCAGGCCAACACCGCCCTGAACCAGATTGAGCGGCCCGGCCAGCACGATCCGGCGACTATCCCGCGCCTGCTCGACGGCGGCAAGCTGCGCCGGTACCGAGCGGTAATCGAGGTTGATTGCCTTTTCGTTGCCACGCACCGGATAAACCATCCGAATCACCAGATCGGGCGCCACGGCGATGTTGCGTAGTTGCGTACTGTCATCAAACAGAGGGCGGGCAGCCAGCGCGAAGCCTTCCTGGCCAAGGTCGGGCTGCAGTGCGACCACCCCGACCAAGCCGCGCGCCAACTGGATATTGCTGTTGAGGTTGCCTTCCAGCGCATTGCGGAACCGCGCCAGATCGTTCTGGACCTGGGCACGCAAGGCCGTAGCATGCTGCTCGTCGCTGATGCGTTCGGCAACATACGCCTCCAGGACCAGCCCGAAGACGAGCAGGCCGGTCATGAACAGCAGCAGCCGGCGGTTCATCGCTGTCCCTTTCGCAGCGCACCCACAGCGCCCTCGGGGCCCGGTGTACGCCAGCAGGGAATTCCAACGAGAAATGTCATCAAGCGCGCCTCCCGCGGGCAAGAATGCAGGGTTTTTCAGGCCATTGTATCCATGCCATGGAAAAACTGGCAAAAACACGAATCCACCGAACTTACGCCGGCCGGACGAATCCAACAAACGGGCATGCCTGCTCATGCCCGGCAAGGAGTGCATCATGGAACACCCTGAACTCGAACACCCCGAACGAACGCGACCGGAAAGCGATTCCTTCGGCAGCCTCGAGGTCGCCACGGATCGTCTGTGGGGGGCGCAAACACAGCGCTCGCTGGCCCATTTCGCCATTTCCAGCGAACGCATGCCAGAAGATTTGATCCACGCGCTGGCCGTCGTCAAAGCCGCCTGCGCCAACGTCAACCGCGAATTCGGTCAGCTGCCGGCGACCGTCGCCGCAGCCATCATCATTGCCGCCGACGAAGTGACCAGCGGCAAGCACGCAGAAGAATTCCCGCTCTCGCTGTGGCAGACGGGTTCCGGCACGCAAACCAACATGAACATGAACGAGGTGCTGGCCAACCGCGCCTCGGAGCTGCTGGGCGGCCAACGCGGCAACGCCCGCCTCGTTCATCCCAACGACGAAGTCAATCTCGGCCAGTCGTCCAACGACGTCTTCCCGACTGCCATGCACGTTGCCGCCACGGTCGGCATCACGCACTCCCTGCTGCCCGCAATGCGCCGCCTGCGCGATGCGCTGGCCGCCAAGTCGGGCGAATTCGCCGACATCGTCAAGATCGGCCGCACCCACCTGCAGGACGCGACACCACTGACCCTCGGCCAGGAATTCTCCGGCTATGTCGCCCAGCTTGAACATGCCGAGGCCACGATAGGTGCCAGCCTTGCCTCGCTCTACCCGCTGGCCATCGGCGGCACCGCCGTTGGCACCGGCCTCAACGCACCGCCGGACTTTGGCCGCCATGTTGCCGCCGAACTGGCAGACCGGACCGGCCTGCCCTTCACCAGCGCCGCCAACAAGTTTGCCGCACTGGCCACCCACGATGGCATGGTTGCCGCCCACGGTGCGCTGAAAACGCTGGCCGTGGCGCTGACCAAGATCGCCAACGACATCCGCTGGCTGGCCTCCGGCCCGCGTTCCGGCCTGGGCGAACTGAGCATCCCGGAAAACGAGCCGGGCAGCTCGATCATGCCCGGCAAGGTCAACCCGACCCAGTGCGAAGCGCTGACCATGCTCTGCTGCCAGGTCATGGGCAACGACGTGACGATCGGCATCGCCGGCGCCTCCGGCAATTTCGAACTGAACGTCTACAAACCGCTGATCGCCCACAACTTCCTGCAAAGCATCCGCCTGCTAGCCGACGGCATGAACAGCTTCGAGCGCCATTGCGTGCGAGGCATCGCCGCCGACCGTACCCGCATCGCCGAACTGATGGAACGTTCCCTGATGCTGGTCACCGCGCTGGCCCCACACATCGGCTACGACAACGCCGCCGAAATCGCCCGCCTGGCCAGCCATCAGAACATGACGCTGAAACAGGCAGCGCTGGCCCTCGGCCACGTTTCGGCCAGCGACTACGAGCGCTGGGTGGTCCCGGCCGACATGGCGCACCCGGCGGGCTGAGCGGGGCCAAATGCTACGGTCGGCCAAAAAAACGGCCATTTTCCAAATTTGCTCCGGGGCGGCCCGGCAAAACAGCGTTTGAACTTTCGCAAGCTGCATATGTCATAAAACCAGCAAGCCGGCCCGAGCGGTCCGGCAGTCATCAGCGTTGACGGGGGAGAAACGTATGAAACGCGCGCTATTGGCCACCATATCGGCCATCACGATCCTTGCCACCGGCATCGGGATCTTCCAGGTCCAGAACCACGGCGTCGGCGATGCCCATGCCGAGAATGCGCCTCCGGCGTTGGCTGCAGCGCCATCCGGCCAGCCTCAGCCCGAAGCCACCGTCGTCGATCAGGACGCGCCCTACTTCGAGGCCTGCGCCCGCGAAGGGCTGAACCAGTCCGAATGCGTCGGCCGCCTGATCTGGTTCAAGGCCACCGGCGGCAACGAACGTTTCCACACCTACACCTTCCAGCAGCGCATCGGCGTGCTCGTCGACTGGTTCCGCGTGCTGCGCGCCGACCAGCGCGACGACCGCTTCTGGGCCTGGGGCATCATCAACGACCCGGCCTGCTGCAAGCCGGGCGACCCCGACTGCCCGGCCAAATCGGCCGAAGATACCTATGGCTTCGACTGGTGCCCGGGCGACGACGTGCTGCTCAAGTACGTCGGCAAGCCCGGTTACGTCGACCCGGCCTGCGGCCTCAAAGATGCCGCGCTCGACCCGGACGACCCGCACAGCCAGGGCGGCAAGGCCGACCAGCGTCATTCCGCCTGCGACCTCAAGTTCGGCACCTCGACCGGTGCGCTCGGCATCCGCAAATTCCCCAACCCGCGCTTTGACGCAGCCAAGTGGAAAGCCCTGAACGGTGGCAATGCCACCTGGGCCGGCTTCGCCGCAACCAAGGCCGCCGCCACCGGCATCGAGTCCGATACCCGGGTCAGCAAGCTGGCCGACGCCTCGGTCGAGCCGCCCTTCCTGATCGGCACCTCCTGCGGCTCCTGCCACATCGCCTTCGACCCGCTCAACCCGCCGGCCGACCCGGCGCATCCGAAGTGGGAAAACATCAAGGGCCTGGTCGGCAACCAATACACCCGGATGTCTGAACTCCTCGGCTCCGGCATGCCGAAGACCAGCCTCGAATACCAGATGTTCGCCCACGCCCGCCCCGGCGTGACCGACACCTCGGCCATCTCGCACGACCAGATCAACAATCCGGGCACGATCAACGCATTGGTGAATGTTGCCCAACGCCCGGTCTTCAAGGGCGAGATGGTCACCAAGTGGCGCAAGGCAGCCACCTGCGGCACCGAGAAGGATGAGGACAAATGCTGGTGCGAACCCGGCCGCAACGGCAAGTGCTGGCAGAAGAGTACGCGCGACGACGATACAACGACCGTTTTCCTCGGCGGCCAGAAGGTCGTCCTACCCGGCGTCCATCACATCCTGAAGGGTGGCGAGGACTCGATCGGCGCCCTGGAAGCCATCCAGCGCGTCTATTTCAACATAGGCTCCTGCTCCGAACAGTGCTGGGTCAACAACTTCACTGACATGCGCCAGCTCGATCCGGAACAGCGCGGCTTCGGCCAGACGCCGTTCAACATCGGCCAGTGCCGGCGTGATTGCCCGAACTTCCGGGCCGTCGAGGACCGCCTGCAGAACCTGCTCGATTTCTTTGCCTCGGCCGAATCTGATGAAACCGACCTCCACGCTGCCCGCGCGAACCAGCGCAAGGCGACCAACCCGGCCGCCAAATACGGCCGCGCCGAGCTGATCGCCGACCTCGACAAGGAATTCGGCAAGGGTGCCGTCGGCCGTGGCCAAGCGGTCTTCGCCGACAACTGCGCGCGCTGCCATTCGAGCATCCCGGAAAGCGCCGGCAGCGCCTTCAAGAACCGCGACTTCGCGGCGCCGAACGATGCGCATCCGCGCAAGGTGCGCGCCGACTTCCTGGGCAACGACCAGCCGACGCCGATCACCGAGGTCGGCACCTTCCGCTGCCGCTCCCTGCACTCCAACCACAAGGCCGGACACCTGTACATGGAATACGCTTCCGAAACGCTGCGCAAGCAGCCGCCGGTCGCCGACATTCCCGAGCGCGGCGAACTGAAGGACGGCGGCCGCGGCTATATGCGCAACATCTCGCTGGTCAATGTCTGGGCCACCGCGCCGTTCATGCACAACAACGCCGTCGGCCCGGAAATCTGCGGCAAACCGGCCAACAAGGACAATGACTTCCACCGCGCCCGCTATGTCGGCACCGATGGCCAGTTGCTGCCAGAACAGCCCGACTGTCTGCGCTACGACCCGACGGTGGACGGGCGCTTCGAGCTCTACAAGCGTTCGATGCACGAACTCCTGAACCCCAAGGAGCGCGGCACCAAGCGCACGCTGACCAACGCCGACCTGCTGCTCGACGTCGGCCTCCGGCCGCTTGATGGCAAGACCGAGAAGCCGCTCGGCGGCTTCGGCCAGGTCAAGATCCCGATGGGCGCCAGCGCCGGCTTCCTGAACGGCCTGCAATACAAGCAATTGGTCGGTGACCTGTTCCTGGCCAAGCGCCACCCGGACAAGCTGGAAGCCGCCGGCAAGAAGGCTCAGCTAGCCACCCTGCAGGCGTTGGCCGACGACGTCCTGAAGAACCCGGCCCGCTTCGTCGACATTCTGCGCGAAAAGCGCGACTTCCTCAGCGCGCATTACCAGACCTGCACCGAGGAAATCGAAAACGGCGGACACCGCTTCGGCGAAGACCTCTCCGAAGCCGACAAGAAGGCGCTGACCGCCTTCCTCGCCACTCTTTAAGGCACGGGAGACACGACCATGCGACTGCACACCACCACCTCGCGCACCGGCCTTTTCACCCTGGCCGCTCTCGCCACCCTCGGCCTCGCCGCCTGCAGCAAGCCGGAGCCGCCCAACATCGGCTACGCGCCCTACGACAAGGACTACGCGACCAGGATGAACCTCGCCCAGGTCGAGTACAAGTATCCGATCCCCGCATCCGAACTAGCCAGGATCACGCCGGACTACCTGGCCAAGCTGGACCAGGAGCAGCTCGACCAGATCTACGCCCGCCTGCCGGCCGGCCCCATCCCGGATGGTGCCTTCGAGGGCCGCATCCTGCTGCCGCGCGGCGAAAGCGGCAAATTCCGGCTGTCCGAGATCGTCGGCGGCTTTACCGGCCTCGGCCTGCACCTCAAGGGCCTGCTGATCGAGGATGTCGGCGAGGCGCTGTGGCGCGGCAAGGTCTTCTTCCGCGACGAACGGGTGCTGCGTAACCGTATCGAAGACCTCTCCATCCTCAAGAAGATGGGCCTGGTCGAGGGCGAGCCGAAGAAAATGCAGTACGGCGGCAAGGAAACCTGGCTGCTCTTCCCGGCCAAGCTGTACTGCGGCCAGAGCCTGCTCGACGCCCGCCGGGAGTCGATCATCATCGACTATTTCTTCACCGACGAAATTCCCGGCTACCAGGAAAGCCCGGACTTCCTGGCCGGCCGCCGCGGCCTCAAGGTGCGCGACGAGATCCGCATGATCCGGCCCGGTCTCTACCTTGGCCGCGCCTATCTCGACCGTGCTTTCGGGCTGAATTTCACGCTCTACGACAAGGCGACCGACGACAAGGCCCGCGACGATTTCGTGAAGACCGGCAAGGTCCAGGAGGACTGCTGGCCGGGCACCCAGGTGCGCGTTGCCGCCGCGCCCGCTGCCAAATCGTGATCTGTGCTCAGGTCATGGACAGCGGTCATGACGTTGCGCAGCGCCTTCCTGGCCGGCCTGCTTGCCCTGGCCGGCGGGTCGGGGGCAAGTATGGTCGCCGCTGCTGAAAGCCGTCCGACTGCCGACTGGGTCGTCACCCCGAGCCAACCTGGCGACAACCTGCCGCCGGTCGGCCATTCGTTGTTCGACGAGCTATTCGCCGTCAGCGCCAGCGGTCAGGGCCGCATCGACCTGCCCTTCCCGTTCGAAGCGCTGCTCGCCAAGCTCGATGCCCGCCTGGTGCGCGATCCGGCCAATCCAGGCCGCCCGCCAACGCGGCGCGTGCTGATCCCGCTCGGCCGCTCGCTGCAGCGCACCGCCGCGGCGCCGGACTATTTCGCCTACCCGCGCGTCGTTGTCGCCATGGACGCACAACCAGCCTCGACTACCGTACCCTACCTGAAGGACCGGCTGTACATCGGCTACCAGGAAAAATCGGCAGTGCTGGAAGTGATCAGCTACAACGAGGCGGCCGGCCGCTTCGAGTTCCAGCTGGTCAAGGACTACCGGGCCGGCGGCAGGCCGCAGGTCTTCTACGCCAACCGGACGCTGTGCTTCGCCTGCCATCAGAACGGTTCGCCGATTTTCTCGCGCGCCCTGTGGGACGAGACCAATGCCAACCCGCAAACGGCGGCGCTGCTCGCTGGCACGGGACGACGTTTCTACGGCATTGCCCCGGATCGCGGCGTAGACATTCCGTACGCCATCGACAACGCCACCGAGCGGGCCAATGGCTTCGCCTTGACCCAGCGTCTCTGGCGCGAGGGCTGCGGCGGCAATGACTTGCCGGCCCGCCGTTGCCGGGCGGGGCTGTTCACTGCGGCGCTACGTCATGCGCTGTCCGGCGGCCAGGCCCGGCATCCCGACGCCGATTTCCGCGCCACGGTCACTGACCGCCTGATATCCGAAGCACGCCGTCGCTGGCCGGGCGGCCTGGCGGTCGGCAACCCCGACCTGCCCAACCGCAATCCGCTGGCCGCCACGCAGGTCTGGCCGGCCGACCCGGCGGCGCGCATCGCCCATTCGCACGTCGCGGCGCGCTTTGACCCGCTGTCCCCGCGCCCGCCGCTCGGCACCTGGCGGCCCGATGCACCGGGTGCAGTCGACACCCTGATCGCCGGCCTGGCCGAGTTCGTCTCGGCCACCGACCGCCAGCGCCTGGAAACGGCGCTGGCCAGGCAGTCTGGCATCACGACATCAACCCACGTTTCGCCCTGCCGCATCGACGCCACCGCCTCGCGCTGGTCGGTGCACTGCGCACCGGCCGCCGGCCAGTCCGGGCCGACCTTGAACGCCACGCTGGCAATCCGTAACGGCCAGCCGGTTGAAGGCGTCGTCAATCGCCTCGCCTTGCCCGGCGGCACGGCGCTGAGCAATATCGAGCTGACCCGGCCCGCAGTCGCAGCCGGCGACTGGCGCTTCACGCCGCGGCTGGACGGCCGCCTGCCGCGCACATCCAATGGCGATGCGCTGGCCAGCCTGGCGTTTCGACGTACTGCCGGGCACCCGGAGGGGGGCGAACTAAGCCTGGATGTGCGCGAGGACTTCACCGCCGCTGCACAAGCGCTGACGGCGCTGGCCGAATCGCCGGCAAACTCGCCGGCTGGCACGAGCCTGTTCGACCCTGCCGCCATTCCTCGAACCGGGCTGTTCTCGGCTCTGCTGGCCCGACTGGGCAGCCCGGCGGCGGCCGTGCAGGTCACCGCGTCGCTGCCGCCGCCGCGCCTCGAAGTACCGGCTGCAATACCCGGCAGCGGTGCCGATATGCCGGTGGACAAGTCCATCCAGGGCTTTTTTCCGTATTGCGCGGCCTGTCACCAGTCAGCCGAGACCTTCCCACCCAATTTCCTCAGCGGCAGCGGCCCTCAGGTCCAGGCCCGCCTGCGCCAGTGCGCGCCGCGCCTCTACGTGCGTCTGGGCATGGCCGATCTGCCGGCGGACCAGCGCGACAAGACACCGATGCCGCCGGAAAGCATGTTGCCTGCTTTTGCGACCGACTCCGCCGGCTGGAAAAGGAGCCCGGCCCGCGCCGCGTTGCTCGCCCAGGTTGGCGACTGGCTGCGCGCCGAAACCGGTCGCCCGCCGAGACTCGACGAAATGCTGGCAGGCGGCTACGAGGCCCTGCGCCCTTGCCTGCCGACACCGTAATACCTACACACCAGGGGGACCCTCATGAATGAACAACTCGAATCAAGCCCCGGCGAACAAAACGCCAGTCCCTGGAAGCGCCGCTTCCTGATCCTTTTCATCCTCACCATCGCCTTGCCAGCCTTTATTGGCATGGTGATGCTGCAGCGCTTCGGCGGCGATGAACCAGTCGATCACGCCAGCCCGGCCGAACACTTCAAATACGGTTCGACCGGCGGCGAACACGAAATGGGCTTCCCGTACTGGATCTGGCGGGCGCTTCCGGAGGTCTGCCCGCAGTACCTGCCGGGCAAGGGCTACCAGTCGCTGGGCATGGTCTACGAGAAAAATCCGGACGGCACCGACCGAGACGTGCCGATCGGCACCTCGAAGCGCCGCTTCCAGGGCATCGACCGCGTGTTCGTCAATTGCGCCGCCTGCCACGTCAGTACCGTGCGTACCGCCGCCGACAAACCAGCCACCATCGTACTGGGCATGCCGGCCGCCACCTTCAACATGAAGGGCTTCGAGGAATTCTTCTTCCGTTGCGCCGCCGATCCGAAATTCTCGAAGGAATACATCCTTCCGGAAATCGAGAAACAGGGCGGCAAGCTCGACCTGCTCGACCGCTATCTCGTCTACCCGATCGCCATCGCCATCATGCGTGACCGGGTACTGGCGCTGGCCGGGCGCTTCGACTGGGTGTTCAAGCAGCAGGAATGGGGTCCGGGCCGGGTCGACACCTTCAACTCGGCCAAGGTCATCTTCAATTTCCCGATGAGCCACCTCGACCCGAAGGAGTTCGACGCCCCGGCCGACTTCCCGTCAATCTGGCTGCAACGCCAGCGCAAGGAGCCGAAGGAGATGCAACTGCACTGGGATGGCAACAACACCACCGTCGAGGAGCGCAACAAGAGCGCCGCCTTCGGCACCGGCACGACACCGCCGACCATCGACCTCCAGCGCATCAAGCGCGTCGAGGACTGGATCCTGGATGCCCGGCCACCTGCATTTTCGGACTTTTTTGCCATCGACCGTAGCATTGCCGCCCAGGGCGCGCCGATCTACCAGAAATACTGTGCCGACTGCCACGGCGCTTCCGGCAGCGACTTCACCGGCAAGTACGTCGGCACCGTCGAGCCGCTGGCCAAAATCGGCACCGACCGCCGCCGGCTGGACTCCTACACCTACACGCTGGCCGTCAACCAGGCGACGCTCTACGCCGGCTACCCGTGGCGCTTCACGCATTTCCAGAAGACCCACGGCTACGCCAACATGCCGCTCGACGGCCTGTGGCTGCGCGCGCCCTACCTGCACAACGGCTCGGTGCCCAGCCTGCGCGACCTGCTCGAACCCTCGGCCAAGCGGCCCAAGGCCTTCTATCGCGGCTACGACGTCTACGACCCGGTCAAGATGGGCTTCGTCTCCTCCGTCGCCGAAGCCGACGGCAAGAAGTTCTTCCGCCTCGACACCAGCCAGCCCGGCAACGGCAACGGCGGCCACGAGGGCAAGGCCTACGGCACCGAACTCAGCCCGGCCGAGAAGATGGCGCTGGTCGAGTTCCTGAAAACCTTCTGAGGGCACGATCATGAGCCACTGTTCCTGCAAGACCTGCTTCAAATACCTCGGCCTCGCCCTGCTGGTCGTCGGCATCATCGGCGCCATGATCGGCTATGACCGCGGTTTCCGCGAATACCCGCAGCCCAACTGGGTGACCGCCACGCCAGAGATGCGCTTCAAGTACGGCTCGATCGGCGCCGAGCAGGACGCCGGCGTGCCCTACTGGATCTTCTATGTGCTACCCCGCGTCTTCCCCGAGAAATTCGTCCAGGACGGCAAGGTCGTCCCCGGCGGCTATGCGGCGCTTGGGGTCGCGTGGGAACAGGGCCAGGAACTGCCGGTCGGCTTCACCAAGAAGACCATCGGCTTTCCCCGCGTCGCCAACAACTGCGCCGTCTGCCACACCACCAGCTACCGCGTCTCGGCCGATTCCAACCCGGTCTATGTGGTCGGTGGCTCGGGCCACACGACCAATGTCCAGGGCTTTTTCCGGCTGCTGATCGACTGTGCCAAGGATCCACGCTTCAACGCCGACATCCTGATGGCCGAGATCAACCGGGTCACCGACCTCGATCTGATCGACAGCCTGCTCTACCGTTTCTTCATCATCCCGATCACCAAACAGCGCCTGCTCGAACGCGAGGCGCAGTTCGCCTGGCTCTACCGCAAGGATTTCCCGGAATGGGGCCGCGGCCGCGACGACGCAATGAACCTGACCAAATACTTCATGATTCGGGCGCCGATGGACGACACCTTCGGCCCGACCGACATGCCATCCGTATGGAACCTGAAGAAGTATGTCTGGGATAAGGGCCACCGGATGAACTATGCTGGCGACAGCCACGACCCGACCTCGGTGATCATGGATTCGGCGCTAGGCCTGCTCGGTGCCGCACCCAAGGACAAGGAGGATTTCGTTGACCAGGTCAAATGGCTGAAGAACTACCTGTCGGAGCTGCCGCCACCGAAATACCCCTTCCCGATCGACACCGCCAAGGCCGCCGCCGGCAAGCCTCTATTCGCGGCCCATTGCGCCGGCTGCCACGCCAGCGACAAGACCGGCACGCCGCTGCCTCTGGCCGACGTTGGCACCGACCGCGGCCGGCTGGACTCGTGGAACAAGGGCGCGGCGATCAAGGCCAACCAGGTCGTCAAGGAAATGGGCCTGGAGCGCAAGGGGCTGGTCGAGGAAGACCTACACGGCTACGTCGCTGCCTTCCTGGACGGCATCTGGCTGAAAGCGCCCTACCTGCACAACGGCTCGGTACCGACGCTACGTGACCTGCTCGAACCGGCCGCCAAGCGACCGAAAGTGTTCTGGCGCGGCTACGACGTCTACGACCAGGCCAAGGTCGGCTTCGTCACCGACGGCCCGGAAGCCCGGCGCATCGGCACACGGCTCGACACTGCCAGCAAGGGCGGGGGCAACCAGGGGCATGAGTTCGGGACGGGCCTTAGCGCGAACGAGAAGGACGCGCTGGTCGAGTTTCTAAAGACGCTGTAGTAGAACCCGTTTCCGGCGACCACTGCGGTCGCCGGGACCAAATGCTATCCCCCAAGGGGACTGATGAAGCCCCTGCACAGCCAGACGGCCCGCTTAGCTGGCGCGTCGCTGTGGATTCCTGCGGGGCGCGGTCGCCCCGAAAAAAAAGCAAATTTGAATTTGTGGCCGCGCCGTTTAGTGGTGTGACGGATTGCACCGACGATCCGGATTCATCCGGCGCTCGGCATTGATCCGTCGCTCGATCTCGCCGGCCGGCGGGGTGCCATTCATGTGCCGCCTGTCGACTCGCCGGCGCGAGTTGTGATTGCGCTGCTCCGGACAAAGACCGGGCAAATACGGAATCTCGGCCTCGCCTTCAAAAGCCTCGGCATCCCGCATGGCTTTCTCATAGAGGTCCAGCGCGTATTCGGCGATGGCGGAAGCTCTCCCTTCATCACCCTTCAGATAGGAAATGGTGGTCAGGGCCTCGAGCAGGATTCTGAGTCCCTTGTCGCCGGGAGTCGCTTGTTCCGTCATATTTTTCCTCGCTTTGAACTCGGCATCCTCCTGTGTAGTTGCCCTCAGGAGGCTTATAAAAACTGTTGTAGTTGATACGAACACAAAGCAAACAGAATGCCTAGACTCACAAAGCCTGCTAGATCAAGGCCAGCTGATTCTTGCATTTTGAGATGTGTAAGCATTTTCGACACATTTCCCGGTTCAAAACAAACAGATCATGCTCGCCAGCTTGTAAATCAGCGGGCCGCGATCACCCCGCAGGCAACCCGCTTGCCTGAATTGCCGGCCGGTTGCGACTTGTAGTCGTCAGGATCGGCGTGGATCACGACGCTGCGACCAACGATGCCGGTTGGGCCGTTGAGACTGAGGCCGGCGACTTCGGCGCTGTATTTGGCCTCGCCTTGGGCGTTGGCAACCAGGTTCGGCATGTCCCCGCCGTGCCGTTCCTCGCTGGCGTGATGGCCGTGTGCCTTGCCCATAGGGTTGAAATGCCCCTTCGCGCTGCTCGCATCCGGGGCGCTGCAATCGCCCGCTTCATGGACGTGGAAACCGTGCTCACCTGGCGTCAGCCCCGACACCATGGCCTCAACGCGCAGGTGGCCATTGGCTTCGGAAAAGCTGACCTTGCCGGCCACCGCACTCCCGGAGCGGGCCTGCAGGTCCGCGCTGGCCGACGGCCCCATCGCAGAGGTAGCGCAGCCGCCGAGAACGATGGCAGAGAGGGCACTGAAAACGAAGGCAGTACGTGGCAACATGGCGTTCTCCCGAAAAGATGATTCGTGTAAAAATGCTGATGGGGTAGCCAATGGACCCCATCCGCTGCCGAACGTTCAAGCACTCGACGCACATCTTTATAACGATCCGAAATAACAAGATGCGCACTTGTTCTTAAAACAATATTAAGCCCTTGCTACAATGGCGCCCATTCGACAATCCCCGCGGATTACCCTGCAATGACCCAAAGCTCTACCTTGTCTCATCTCGACTGGCTCGAAGCCGAAGCCATCCACATCATGCGCGAAGTGGCCGGCCAGTGTTCCAACCCAGTGCTGCTTTTCTCTGGCGGCAAGGACTCGATCTGCATGCTGCGTATCGCCGAAAAGGCCTTCCGCCCTGGCAAGTTCCCCTTCCCGCTGATGCACATCGACACCGGCCACAACTACCAGGAAGTCGTTGCCTTCCGCGACAAGCGCGCCGCAGAACTCGGCGAGCGCCTGATTGTCCGCTCCGTCGAAGATTCGATGAAGCGCGGCACCGTGGTGCTGAAGCATGAAGGTGAATCGCGCAACAAGCACCAGTCGGTCACCCTGCTCGAAGCCATCGAGGAATTCGGCTTCGACTGCTGCATCGGCGGCGCCCGCCGGGACGAGGAAAAGGCCCGCGCCAAGGAACGCATTTTCAGCTTCCGCGACGAATTCGGTCAGTGGGACCCGAAGAACCAGCGTCCGGAACTGTGGAGCCTGTACAACGCCCGCAGCCACAAGGGCGAGAACATCCGCGCCTTCCCGATCTCGAACTGGACGGAAATGGACGTCTGGCAATACATCGAGCGCGAAGGCCTCGAACTGCCGTCGATCTACTTCGCCCACACCCGCCCGGTCGTCATGCGCCAGGGCGCCATCGTGCCGGTCGATGTACCGCTGGTCAGCGGCGAATTGGCCAATCCGTCCCGGGCTGGTGAAGAGATCATCAACCTGCAGGTGCGTTTCCGCACGGTGGGCGACATTTCCTGTACGGCACCGGTCGAATCGGATGCCGACACTGTCGAAAAGATCGTTCTCGAAACCGCCACCACCACCATCACCGAGCGCGGCGCTACCCGCCTGGACGACCAGACCAGCGACGCCTCCATGGAACAACGCAAGAAAGAGGGTTACTTCTGATGACCGCCCAAGTTGAAGACCACGGCCTGCTGCGCTTCTTGACCTGCGGGAGCGTCGATGACGGCAAGAGCACCCTGATCGGCCGCCTGCTGTTCGACACCAAGACCATCCTGGCCGACACCCTGAGCGCCATCGCCCGCACCTCGGAAAAGCGCGGCCTCGGTGCCGTCGACCTGTCGCTGCTCACCGACGGCTTGCAGGCCGAGCGCGAACAGGGGATTACCATCGACGTTGCCTACCGCTACTTCTCGACCGGCACGCGCAAGTACATCATCGCCGACGCCCCGGGCCACGAGCAATACACCCGCAACATGGTCACCGCCGCCTCGACCGCCAACCTCGCCATCATCCTGATCGACGCCCGCAAGGGCGTCCTGACCCAAACCCGCCGCCACTCCAAGCTGGCCGCGCTGGTCGGCATCCCGCACCTGATCGTCGCCATCAACAAGATGGATCTGGTCGATTACTCGCAGGAAACCTACGAGAAGATCAAGGCCGAATACCTCGAATTCGCCGCCAAGGTCGGCATCGAGGACATCCGCTTCATTCCCCTGTCGGCGCTGAATGGCGACATGATCGTCGACCGCGGCGACAGCCTGAACTGGTATGACGGCCCAACCCTGCTCGAGATGCTGGAAGTGGCGCCGGCCGCCCACACCGAGCACACCGAGAAGTTCCGTTTCCCGGTGCAATACGTCTGCCGCCCGCAGGATTCGGCCAACCCTGATCTGCACGATTACCGCGGCTTCATGGGCCGTGTCGAAGCCGGTACGCTGAAGGTCGGCGATGCCGTGACCGTGCTGCCGAACGGACTGACCTCCACGGTCAAGGCCATCCAGATCGGCGGTGTCGACATTCCGGAAGCGATCACCGAGCAGTCCGTGACCATCCTTCTGGCCGACGAAATCGACACGTCGCGCGGCGACATGATCGTCAAGTCGAGCGAAGTCCCGGCGGCCGTCAAGGAAATCCGCGCCACCGTCTGCTGGCTGTCGGAAACCCCGCTCGACCGCGCCCGCACCTACCTGATCCGCCACACGACACGCGACTCCAAGGCCAAGCTGACCGGCATCGACCATCGTCTGGACGTCAACACGCTGGAAAACCTGCCGGCCGAAAAACTGGCGATGAACGACATCGCGGTTGTCAATTTCAAGCTGGCCCAGCCGCTGTTCGCCGACCCTTACCTGGAAAACCGCGGCACCGGCGCCTTCATCGTCATCGACGAAAGCAACAACAACACCGTCGGCGCCGGGATGATCCTCTGACTCTGTCCGTCATCAAAAAAAGCGCTCCACGGGGCGCTTTTTTGTTGAACAGCAGAAAAATGTGATCCCGAAACTTGCCTATTTTGGTAAATTTGAAACTTCGAACTCAAACCACGCACAGGCCAAGAATTTGCCATGAGCCAGGACAAAAACATCGTTACCAATGAAAAGGCCGGATTGGTACTGGTTGTTGACGACGACCCAAGTACCCGCATCTTGCTTCAGAACATGCTGATCAGGGACTACGAGGTTGAAACAGCGGAATCCGGTGCCGATGCGCTCCAGATTCTGGGCGAACTATCACCCGACCTGATCGTCCTCGACATCGAAATGCCAGGCCTGGACGGCTACGAAACATGCCGGCGCATCCGTGAATCCAGTCATGTCCCGATCATGTTCGCGACCTCGCACAGTTCGCTGGAATCACAACTTGAGGCGTTTGAGGCCGGCGCCAACGATATTGTCACCAAGCCGGTGGCTCAAGACCTGTTCCTGAAAAAGACCGCGCGCGCCATTCAGACCCACCTGAATTGGCGGCGCCTGCATCTGGAAAAAAACTCTTTCCAGAACATGGCGATGAATCTTCTCTCGTCCGTGGACGAAACGGGAATTTTGCTGAACTTCCTGCGCACCAGTATTCAGTGCCGCTCGTTCTACGAACTCGCAGCACGCCTGGCCGACGCGGCCCGCATGCTGGACATGCAATGCTACGGCGTCATTCGGACCAGCACCGGCGACCAATACTTCCGCAGCGACGGTGAACCAACCGGCCTCGAAAAAGACGTTCTGGCCAAGGTTTCCACCATGGGGCGCGTCTTCCAGTTCAAGCGGCAACTGGTTGTCAATTGCGACCACGTGTCGATCATAGCCACCAATGTTCCGATCGAGTCGCCGGAAAAGACCAGCACGTTCCGCGACAATCTCACCGTTCTGGCCGAAACAGCCGAAGCGCTGGCCGAGAACGTCGAGATGCGCCAGGAGTCCATGGCCCGTGCCGAGCAGTTGCAAATCGCTCTGATGGGCGCCTCCGGCGCCGTTCAGTCGCTGCAGGATCAACACCGCCAGATGCTGGCCGATACCCGCATGCTGCTACAGGAACTGGTCGAAAACATCGAAAAGTCCTTCTCCTGGCTGGGCACCACCACCGACCAGGAAGTCGCAATCAACAACACCATGAACCAATCGGTTGAGCAAATACTCGAACTACTGTCCACGCGCGGCCAGTTCGAAACCGAATTCGCCACCGTCCTCGGATCCCTCCGGGGACCGGAGTCGCAAGGCGACGTCGATCTGTTCTGAGGGCATTGCCACACACGCCTTGCGAGGGAGAAAGGCATGAAATACTGGGTTCCGCTGGTCGCCCTTCTCATGCCACTTACGGCATCGGCGGAAATCTACAAATGCCGCTTGCCCAACGGGAAGCTGGAGATTTCGAACGCCCCCTGCCCGACCGGCAGCGGAACGCTCACCGTGCGGCCCGACGAAAAAATACCGGATGCCGCGCGCCAGCAGGCTGAACGCGATGTCGAGCGAATGAAGGAATACGTCGACAAGCGCGAGGCTGCACAACGTGCCGACGAAGCCGCCGAACGCCAGGAACGGGCCATCCAGCGCCAGACCGCCAGCCCGTTACCGCGAAACTACGGCGACCCCGACGCCTGCCTGCGCGGCCTCGACCAGCAGGCACTAGAAGCAACGCAGCGTGTCCGGCTCGAAGCCGAATGCCGTACCCTCGTCAAAACGCCGGCCGATGCCCAGCCGGTTTATGTACCGATCATCGTCGGCCCGCCACACCACCGGCCACGTCCGCACCACGAGCCTCAGCCCCAAGCAAAACCGGCCGTGCCCAGCGCCCCGACCACGATCTTTTGCCCACCGGCAAACAAAAATTGCACGCGCTAGAAAAGCCCGTCCGGCCCGGCTTCCCGTACAATACGGTCAGCGAATTCAAATGACAACCGAGTGCGCCTGACATGGGAGCACATCGATCAAGCCACGCACGAGCAATTTCGGCAAACGATACGACAAGGGGAAATGGTGGGATTGTTCGATCAACTCAAGGCGCTGCTCGCTCCTGAAGCCCCGCCCCAGCCACAACCCGCACTTCCGGAACCACCGCAGTCCGTGGGTGGCATCGTCGAACGCCGCCAGCGGGCACGTGTTGACGCCCGCGAGGGAACCCGCGTCCTGATCATCGACGATTCGCGGACCATTGTGACTGCGTTACGCAAATTCCTGCGCTCGGCCGGCTATGAGACCATCGAGGCGCTGGATGCCGAAATGGGCCTGACCCTGATGCGCGAACATCTTCCGGAACTGGTCTTTCTCGACATCGTGCTGCCGGGAATGAACGGCTTTGCGGCGCTCCGCGCCATCCGCCGCGATCCGCAGCTGCGCGACATCCCGGTCATCATGATGAGCGGCAATGAACAGGCCGTCGAGCAGTTCTTCGGCACCCGGATCGGTGCCGACGATTTCATGAAGAAGCCTTTCTCTCGCTACGAAATCTTCTTCCGCATCGAGCGCCTGCTCGACGAAAACCTGGTCCCGCGCCGGGCCGTTCCCAGAGCCGAACCTTCGGCTGCCGGTGCAACGGAATAGCCTGCCGCGCCGCCATGCCCCCGGTCCTCAAGGTTTTTTCCGATCTCACCGCCGGCGAACGTATCGTCGCCGAGACACAACGCTGGCTGGAGCGGGCAGTAATCGGGCTGAACCTCTGCCCCTTTGCCAAGAGCGTCTTCGTCAAGAAGCAGATCCGCTACGCACTGACCGCTGCCAGCACGGCTGACGAATTGCTGGCCGAGCTGGAGAGCGAGTTGCAGCGACTGGCTGCAACCGATCCGGCCGAACTGGATACGACGCTGCTGATCCATCCACTGGCGATGACCGATTTTCTCGACTTCCATTTTTTTCTCGGCGAAGTCGATGCGCTGATCCGCAACCTCGGTTACGACGGCGTCTTCCAGATCGCCAGCCTGCACCCGCAGTACGAATTCGCCGGCAGCGAGCCGGACGACATTGCCAATTTCACCAATCGCTCGCCCTACCCGACCCTGCACCTGCTGCGCGAAAGCAGCATCGACCGCGCTGTGGCGGCCTTTCCGGACGCGGCGGACATTTTCGAGCGCAACATCGAGACGATGGAGCGCCTCGGCCACGCGGGCTGGCAGAAGCTCTGGACAAGCTGAGCGGCTATTTGCCCCGGCCGGCCCGCCGGGCGGCATCGCCAGTTTCACCCAGCGAGTTTTCCTCTTCGTCCAGCGCATGCAGCAGCCAGACCAGGTCGCCGCCCTGTACCGGCATCGGCACCATCTGGTTCCAGTTCCAGCGAAATACCGGCCCGTACGGGATATAACGGGCGAACACGTCGCCGCGTGAACTGACGCCGAAGAATGGCCATTGCGCCAGCACGGCTTCCTTGAGTTGCGCATCGGTCATGGCGGTACTCCCCGGTCGGATGGACGATGCGTCCAGTCTGCGCCGGTCGCCGCAGGCAATCAAGCGGGCTGCGGCGGCGCTTCGCGGGCAAATGCTACGGTCGGCCCAAAAAGCGGCCAAAATCAGAATTCTCGGGCGCTCAGACCTTGTCATGCTGCGCCCCGTCCTTGCTCTGGCTGCCCAGCGTCAGTTCGGTGTTTTCACTGAGCGCGAAGAAAAAGGCATCGACCGCCTGCGGCTCGCCCGAGGCGGCAAAGGTCGTCTGGCCGCAGTCGCACTGGCCGACCCAGATGGCGTCGATGCCGCGCAGGCCGCGCGTGCTGACCGGGTGGATGGTCGTCACATCGGCGTTGCAGCCATTGCACACCAGCTTTTCGGGCCGTGTCGCCTCGATCTTGGCTTGCGCCTGGGCAACGCGCTCAGCCTGCGTACCGCGGTTCTTGGCTTGTCCCATGTCTGCTCTCCAGAATTTCAAAGGCTGGCAGGATACAGGAGTTTTCCCGCCGGCGTTTCAGCCTTCCCAAAAGTGGCAGCAGCGCTTGCCCCTGGCCTTGGCCCGATACATTGCCAGGTCGGCACAGCGGATCACCGCCTCCGGCGTATTCGGCCCGTTTTCGCGCGGGAACAGGCAGATACCGATGCTGGCGCTGAGCAGGTGATCGGGTGGCAGGCCGGCAATCGGCTGTTCGATCACCGCGATCAGTTTCTCGGCAAGATGGGCGGCGCTGTCGCAAGAGCCCACATCATGGACAAGCAGGAAAAATTCGTCGCCGCCGAGACGCGAGACGGTGTCCGTCTCACGCATGTTGGCGGCGAGCCGGCGGGCGACTTCGCGCAGGGCGATATCGCCGATATCGTGTCCATGCCGGTCATTGACGTTCTTGAAGCCGTCGAGATCGACGAACAGGCCGGCATGCCGGCCGGAATCCCGGCGCGCCAGGGCCAGCGCCTGGCTGATCCGGTCACTGAGCAAGTCGCGGTTAGGCAGGCCGGTCAGGCGGTCGTGCAGCGAGCGCTGCAGATGCCGACGCCGCTCGGCATCGAGCTGGAGTTCGCGCAGGAACAGCTTGCGGCGCTGGTACTCGACCAGATAGCCGGCTGCGCCACCGATCAGGTTGGCCGAGACCATGAAGAAATTCTGGCTGAGCAGCATCGCTTGCGGATACTCGCGCAGGCCGCCAAACAGCAGGTTGTAGAGCAACAGCACCAGCAGATTGACGGCCAGCGCCAGAATGAAGCGGACGCCGAGCAGGTCGTAGGTGTAGAAAGCCGCCAGCATCAAGCCGGGAAAATAATAGGCGCTGCCCCCGGCCGGCAAGTGCCAGAGAATGGCGATCAGGCCCAGCGATGCAACCAGCCCGACCAGGGCGAGCGGTATCTGGTTGATCTTTTCGAACCACGGAGAGAAGGTCAGCACCAGCACGCCCACGGCGAACAGCACCGCAGACAGGCGGATGGCCCAGACCATGGACAGTTGTTCGACCGGAATAAACAGGTGGTCCAGCGCACCGTAAAGCAGGTAGATGCTGATTCCGACGATGATCGCCGCCCGTCCCTGATCGCGCCACCGGGGCAGCATGTAACGGACGAACGCCCGCTCCGTTTCCGAATCGTGGAAGCTCAGGGTCAGCGGATGCATTCTGTTCATCGTCGTCGTGCCTCGTTTGGGCCTCACGCTGGAACATCGAAGGCTGCTTCAAGCCTCCGTGCTGGGGATTCCAGAATAGAACAAAGCGCCGGCCGCATGCAACCGGGTTTTCACTGATATACCGTGTGCATCCCTGGGCCAGTCTGGCATCAGGAAAGAGGCAGCACCGGGACGGCCGGCACGGTTGGCTTTTCGGCGGCCGGCTATGGCAATATGGGGGCATGCACGCTCTGCCCCACCTCGCTTTCGCCGACTGGTTTTCCCTGGCCGTCTTTTTCGCCTGCTGGGCCGGCTATGCCTGGTTTTCGGAGCACAGCCGACGCGGGGCCGACGGTCTGATCGGGACCAGCCAGAATTTCCGCCTGCTCTGGGCCTACCGCATGCTGGAACGCGACATCCGGGTCATGGATTCGACGCTGATCGGCAACCTGATGACCAGCGTATCGTTCTACGCCAATACCACCATCTACATCATCGCCGGCCTGGTCGCCGCGCTCGGCGCATCTGACAAGCTGATCAACATCGCCGCCGACCTGCCCTTCGCCAACGCCGGCAACCGCGAACTGCTCGAAATCAAGCTGATGCTGGTGCTGGTCAGCTTCGTTTTTGCCTATTTCAAGTTCACGTGGTCGCTGCGCCAGTTCAACCTGCTCTCCATCCTGGTTGGCGCTGCGCCGATGGGCAAGACCGGCGAGCCGGGCATCGACGCCTACGCGCATCGCGTGGCCGGCGCCAACAACCTGGCCGGTGACGACTTCAACCGCGGCATCCGCGCCTACTACTTCGGGCTGGCTGCCACCGGCTGGCTGCTCAACAGCTGGGCCCTCGGTCTCTTGTCGGTGATCGTGCTGGTCGTACTCTTCCGCCGCGACTACCGTTCGCCGGCGCTGCGCGTCCTGCGCGACTGAGACGATGAACCGGCAAGCCCCGCTGGCCGGCATCGCCTACGGTCTGACCGCCTATGTCATCTGGGGCTTCTTCCCGCTTTATTTTCGCCAACTGGCGGCGATCGAGCCGATCGACATCCTCTGTCACCGGACCACCTGGGCCTTTGCCTTCGTGGCATTGCTGCTCACGCTGCGCCACCGCTGGGCGAACGTCTTCGCCCTGTTCGCGACACCCCGCCACCTCGTCCGCCTGGCGCTTGCCGCGCTGTTGCTCAGCGCCAATTGGCTGGGCTTCCTGTGGGCGGTCAATCACCATCAGGTCGTCGCCTCCAGCCTCGGCTACTTCCTGACCCCGCTGGTCAATGTGCTGCTCGGCCTGCTCGTCCTCAAGGAAAAGCTCAACGGCAAGGAATGGGCGGCCATCGGTCTGGCCGTCATCGCCGTCGGCAACGAACTGGCTACGCTTGGCACCCTGCCGTGGATTTCGCTGTTCCTCGCCCTGACCTTCGGCAGCTACGGCCTGCTGCGCAAGCAGGTGCCGGTCGACGCCATTTCCGGGCTGTGCCTGGAAACCCTGGCCATGCTGCCGCTCTGCCTGATCTACACGGTTTGGCAGGCGCAGCAGGGACATTTCGTTTTTGGCCTTTTTGAGGGGGGTACCGTAGCATTGCTGGTCGGCTCGGGTATCCTGACCGCCCTGCCGCTGATGGCCTTCGCTGCTGCCACCCAGCGCCTCGACCTGGCCATGGTCGGCATGCTGATGTACATCAATCCGACCATGCAATTCCTCACTGCCGTGGTCGTCTTCGATGAACCGCTGCAGCCGGCCCGGCTGGCCAGTTTCGCGCTGATCTGGCTCGGCCTGTTCATCTTTAGCTGGAGCGCCTGGCAGAAGCACCGGAGGCCGGGCTGATGTCTCGCACCCTGCTCTACGCCATCGTCTTCATCGAAGGCTTCTGCTCGCTCGGCGCCGAGGTCATCGCCCTGCGCCGGCTGGTACCGCATGTCGGCAGTTCCATCGTCGTCACCGCGCCGACCATCGGTTTCTTCCTGCTCGCCCTGGCTCTCGGCTACGCCTCCGGCGCCCGGGTGGCGGCCGACTACCGGCGCATCGTCGCCCGCAATTTCCTGATCTCGGCCGCGCTGGCCGGCATCGGGCTGGCCGGCCTCACCGTCGACGGCATGTTCGCCCACCTGCAACCGGCGCTGTTCGCCTACCTGTGCTTCATCGCCGGCATCCTCTGCCCGCTGGCCTGGCTGCTCGGCCAGACCGTGCCGATCCTGACCAACCTGATGCAGGCCGAACGAACCGGCGAAGCCAGCGGCCTGGCGCTTTACTGGTCCACCCTCGGCTCCTTCCTCGGCTCGCTGACGCTGTCGCTGCTCGTCATGCAATGGCTGGGGGTGTCGGCCGCGGTGTTCGCCTGCTCGCTCGGACTGCTCGTTGGCGTCGTGCTGCTCACCGGCAGAAATTTGAAATTTGGCCTTTTTTCGCTGCTCACCGTAGCATTTGCCGCCCTGCTCAATCTCCAGTCGCCGGTCACTGCCGACACCGCCTACGCCGAGTACATCGTCGGCCCGGTCGAACTGCCCGGCCAGCAAGCGCCGCGCGCCTTCTTCGTCAACAAGTCGCTGGCCTCCCTGCTCGATGACAGCGAACCGCCCAACTACACGCGCTACATCAAGCACCTGCGCCAGGTCCTGCTCGATGACCTCGGCTTCAAGGACAAGGACATTCTGGTCCTCGGCGCTGGCGGCTTCACGCTGTCGCACCGCGAACCACTCAATCGCTACACCTACGTCGACATCGACCCGGCCATCCGCGCCATCGCCGAAAAGCACTTCCTGCGCGAGCCGGCACGCGGCGAGTTCATCGCCGACGATGCCCGGCGCTTCATAGCCACCACTGAACGCCGCTTCGATGCCGTCGTCGTCGATGTCTACAGCTCGCACACCGCCATCCCGAGCCATCTGGTCACCCGCGAGTTCTGGGCCGCCACCCGCCGCGTGCTGAAGCCGGACGGCGTGCTGCTCGCCAACCTGATCCTCGACGGCAAGCTGGAAACGCCCTACGCCCGCCATCTTCTGGCCACCATCGACAGTGTTTTCGGGCGCTGTGCGGTGGAGGTGCTGCACAAGGCAAAGCCACTGGCCAACGTCGAAGTCGCCTGTCATGCCAGTAGCCAGCCGGCATCTACCGGCATCTATGTCGATGAAATCAACCGCGCCGACCTCGACCTCTCCCGTTCCCGATGAACAGAGGCAGTGCAGGCTTTGACAAGGGTTCCGCCTAGGGGTATGTTTCCGGCACCATCAGACCGGAATACCCGGCGCGCTTCACCTTCGAGCACCACCCAAAATCGATCGGAGACACTCCTTGAATCTCGTTCCGGACATCAATCCCGCCAGCCGAGACCTGGTCCATAGCCTGGCCGTGCGCCTGATGCAACACCTGGTCGTCCCCACCTTCGTGCTCGATGCCGAACATCGCGTCACCATCTGGAACCATGCCTGCGAACGGCTGACCGGCATTCCAGCCGCCGACATCGTCGGCACCAGCAACCAGTGGCGCGGCTTCTACAGCGAAGCACGCCCCTGCCTGGCCGATCTGGTTGTCCACGACGAATACGACAAGCTGTCCGAACTCTATGCCGCGCACACCAGCCCCGGTGAGTTCGGCTTCGGGCTGCGTGCCGAAAACTGGTGTGTCATGCCGGTGTCCGGTGAAAAGCGCTACCTGGCGGTGGACGCCGGTCCGATCTACGACGACCACGGCAAGCTGGTTGCCGTCGTCGAAACCCTGCGTGACATCACCGACCAGAAGCTGGCCGAAATGGCACTGCAAAATCTGGCCACTGTAGACAGCCTGACCGGGCTGGCCAATCGCCGCTCGCTGGACGAAAAACTACAGCACGAATGGAAATGCGGCCAGCGTAACGCGACACCGCTCGCCTTCATTCTTGCCGACGTCGATCACTTCAAGCTCTACAACGATCACTACGGCCACCAGAAAGGTGATGAGTGCCTGCGCCTGGTCGCCGGCGCCATCGCCGCCACCGTCTTCCGGCCCGCCGACCTGACGGCGCGCTATGGCGGCGAAGAGTTCGCCATCATCATGCCCAACACCGACCTGGCCGGCGCCACGGCCGTCGCCGAGCGCATCTGCACGGCGGTACGCGACCTGGCCATTCGCCATGCTGCCTCGGAAACCTCTCCGCGCGTCTCGCTCAGCCTGGGCGTCGCCGTGCGGCTCCCCAATGCCGGCAACACCCCTGAAATGCTGATCCAAGCAGCCGACAGCGCGCTCTATCGCGCCAAGTCAGCCGGGCGAAATCGCGTCGTCGCTGCCGAAAATTGAATCTAGCCGAGGCGGCGACGCGCCTCGAACAGACAAATCCCGGCAGCCACGGAAACGTTGAGGCTTTCCACCGTGCCGTGCATGGGAATCTTGACCAGCTGGTCACAGTTCTCGCGGGTCAGCCGGCGCATCCCCTCGCCTTCGGCACCCAGCACCCACGCCGTCGCCTTCGGCCATTCGGCTGCGTAAAGATCGCTCTCCGCCTCGCCGGCCGTGCCAATCACCCAGATCTCGCGTTCCTGCAATTCGCGCAGGGTCCGCGCCAGATTGGTCACCATTACGTAAGGCACCGTTTCGGCCGCGCCGCAGGCCGTCTTGGCCGCCACGTCGGTCAGGCCGACGGCCCGGTCCTTGGGGGCGATCACCGCGTGAACGCCGGCCGCATCGGCGACGCGCAGGCAGGCGCCCAGGTTGCGCGGGTCGGTAATGCCGTCGAGAACGAGCAGAAAAGCCGGCTCTTCGAGCGTGTCGAGCACGTCGTCGAGATGCGCCGCCTTGCGCCCCCCCTCGATGCGGGCGATGACGCCCTGATGACGGGCTCCCGGCGCCATGCCGTCGAGCCGCTTGCCATCACCGGCGATGACCTTGACGCCCTGCAGTTCGGCATGCGCCAGCAGGTCGCGGGCGCGTGCATCATGGCGCGTCGCGTCGATCAGGATTTCCTTGACCGATTCCGGGTCGTGGCGAAGCTTGGCGGTCACGGCATGAAAGCCGTAGATCAGGCGGGAAGACATGGGGGCTTTCGTGAATTCGGATGGCGAATTTTACCCTGCCCGCTGCTGCTGCCAAAAACCGCGCCGGCCGCGACCGGTCAGAAATCGCGGAGCAGCGAATCCTCGCGCGAAATCCAGCGCGACAGCAGCATGTCGTGCAACGCAATGTGATTGGTCATCCAGCGGGCCAGCAAGGCATCGAGTTCGCGAATGCGCGACACCGTGTGCAAGCGGTCAAGCGAGGAGACGATTTCCTGCACCTTGGCAGCGATGGCGGCATGGTCTTCCATGTGAGCCTGGCAGACATCGCGATCAACCGTCAGGAGCAGCGATTCACGCATGATGGTTTCTTCGTTCTTGAAATGTTCAAGGATGAAGGAAAACACGTCGCCAAGCATGCAGATCAGATTGCCCTCGCACTTGACACGCTGCTCTGGCGAGCAACCAAGACAGTTGGCATGGGCTTCGTGGTCAATACACACCCGTTGCAGGTCTGCGATGGAGGAAACCAGGAAACGATGCTCGAAATCGATCAGCTTGTGACCGGTGACCAGCTCCGGCGGCAACTCGCCGGTCTCCCGCCAATGCGCAACCACGTCGGACAGCGCGTCAACGGAAACCCCAGTTGTCCATGGCTTGGCAACCATCCGTTGAGCGGTCATCGCTATTCCGAAAGTAGTAAAGGCAATTATTCTACAGCGACTGCGAATCTATCCGCCCATTAAATTGTCAACTTTTGTAGTAATGTCCGCCCAACAGCCAACGAGGGGATAACGTGCTGACGGAGAACCAGAAACGGTGGGGCGTCGATCAATGGGCAGCCTATCTGAGCAGCCGGGAATTGCCCTGCATGCCACGCTCCAAGGCACGCCTGCTTGAACTCGAGGCGGCACAGGGAGAACGCCTGGCTGCCCGCGATCTCGCCGACATCGCAGCCGCCGACCCGTTTCTCTGCCTGCGACTCCTACGCGAAGCCGAAAATCATCGCGCCCAACGCCTAGGCCATGAAACAACCACACCGCTCGGCGCCGTCATGCAGCTTGGCACGGATACTTTCCACAAGCTGCTGCTCGAATGCCCGGAAACCGATGAAAGCAACCCTGGCCTGGTCGAATGCGAAGCGCGAGCCCATCTGGCCAGCCGGCTTGCCCTGCGCTGGGGATCGGCCCGAGCCGATGTCTCGCCCGATGAAATTGCCATGGCCGCCCTGCTCTCCGAAATCGGCGAATTGCTGCTCTGGTCCTTTGCCGATGAAATCCCGCAAACTGCCCTGGCAGCATTGCATTCAGGGCACTCGCAGCGCTCGGTGCAGGCCCAGTTGGATACCTGTGGGTTCCGCTTCAAGGATCTCACGCTCAAGGTCGCCTTGATCTGGCACCTGCCCGGCCTGCTGACACAACTGATCCGCGGCGTCGACAACACCCGCGCCAACCTGTCCCGCCTGTGCGTCGACACGGCCCGCCATCTTCATGCCGAAGGCGGTGAAAGCCCGGCGCTGCCTTCCGACATCGCCGAAGCCAAGCACATCATCCCCGGCGCGACTCTCGAGTGGCTGACCGAGCAATTGCCCGGCCTGGACGAAAGCCAGGTCGCCAACATCGTTCACAAGACCAACGACCTGCTCGACCCGACGCACCACTGACGAATGCTACGGTCGCCCCTTTTTTTGGGCCGTTTTCCGCGGCGCTTTGCCGGCGCCGACCTTGGCCTTGCTAGTAGACGTTTTCTTCTTGCCGGCTGGCTTGGCAGCTGCCTTTGCCGGCGAGCTTGTCTTGACCGCTGCCACCGGCTTGGCCGTGGTCTTGCTCCTCGCCCGACCTGCAGACTTGACGGCTGACACAGGCGGCCGCTCATGTTCAACGGACGCCCTGGCCACGACCGGACGACCAGCCGACTTCGGCGAGGTCTTTCCAGCCCCGCCCCGGCCCCGCGACGCCTTGTCGTCACCAGCCAGCACGAAGTCGATCCGATTAGACTCCAGATCCGCCCGGACCAGCCTGACCCGCACCCTGTCACCGAGCCGGAAACGCTGACCGGTCCGCTCACCGAGCATCTGGTGCTTGATGTTGTCGAACTGGAAATAATCCGAACCGAGTTCTGAAACATGCACCAGGCCTTCGATGTAGATGGTGTCGAGCGCCACGAAAATGCCGAATGCCGTCACCGCCGAAATCGTCCCGTCAAATTCCTCGCCGATGCGCTCCTTCATGAAGAAGCACTTCAGCCAGTTCTCGACGTCGCGCGTCGCCTCGTCAGCCCTGCGTTCGGTCGACGAACATTGCAGGCCGATGTCGTCCCACTCGCGGGTCGGCACATACTTCTCGCCGGCGAGCACCGCCTTGATCGCCCGATGCACCAGCAGGTCGGGGTAACGACGAATCGGCGAGGTGAAGTGGGTGTAATGCTCGTAGGCCAGGCCGAAGTGGCCGACGTTGTCCGGGCTGTACATCGCCTGCTTCAGCGAACGCAGCATGACCGTCTGCAACAACTGGAAATCGGGACGCAGCTTGACCTTTTCGAGCAGCAGGCCGTAATCCTTGGCCGTCGGCGCATCTCCGCCGCCGAGAGCCAGGCCGAACTCGCCGAGGAAGGCGCGCAGGTTCTTCAGCTTGTCTTCCGACGGCGACTCGTGGATGCGGTAGAGGCAGGTCTGCTTGTGCTCGGCCAGGAAATCCGAGGCGCAGACATTGGCCGCCAGCATGCACTCCTCGATGATGCGGTGGGCGTCGTTGCGCACCACCGGCACGATGTTCTCGATCTTGCCCTGATCGTTGAATAGCATCTGCGTCTCGGTGGTCTCGAAATCGATCGCGCCACGCTGGCCGCGCGCCTTGTGCAAAGCGCCGAACAGCTTGTAGAGGTTCTGCACGTGCGGCAAAACGCTACGGTGGGCATCGGTTTCCGGCACTTTTTCACCGGCCAGCCACGACCACACCAGGTTATAGGTCAGCCGGGCATGCGAGCGAAAAACCGCCGGATAAAAGCGGTACTTGCCGATCTTGCCGCTCGAACTGATCTCCATGTCGCAAACCATGGCCATCCGCTCGACGTCCGGATTCAGCGAACAGATACCGTTCGACAGTTTCTCCGGCAGCATCGGGATGACCCGGCGCGGGAAATACACCGAATTGCCGCGCTCCAGCGCCTCCTTGTCGAGCGCCATGCCCGGCTTGACGTAATGCGAGACGTCAGCAATCGCCACCACCAGCCGCCAGCCACGCCCCTTCTTCTCGCAGAACACCGCGTCGTCGAAATCACGTGCCGTCTCGCCGTCGATGGTCACTAGCGGCAATTCGCGCAAATCCTCGCGGCCGGCAAAATCAGCTTTCTTGACCTTGTCCGGCAGCGCCTTGTTCTCGTCCAGCGCCGCCCTCGAAAACTCGAACGGCAGATCGTGCTTGCGCAGCGCGATCTCGATTTCCATGCCCGGATCGGCGTAGTTGCCGAGCACCTCGATAATCTTGCCGATCGGCTGCGAGAACTTGCTCGGCTGCTCGATGATCTCGACCATCACCACCTGTCCGGATTGCGGCTTGTGCTTCGCCTTGCTCTCCGGCGGCACCAGGATATCCTGGGCAATGCGCTTGTTCTCCGGCGCCACGACGACCACCCCATGCTCGACAAAAACCCGGCCAACGATCCGCGTATTGACCCGTTCGGTGACCTCGACGATACCGCCTTCAGGCCGTCCCTTGCGGTCGATGCCGGTGACCCGGACCAGCGCCCGGTCGCCATGCAGCACCTTGCGCATCTGATGCTGGTCGAGAAAGATGTCGGCACTGCCGTCATCGGGGACAAGGAAGCCATAGCCGTCCGGATGCCCCTGGATACGGCCCGGCGTCAGGCTGGCCCGTTCGGGCAGGATGTAGGCGCCCTTGCGGTTGCGTAGCAACTGCCCTTCGCGCTCCATGGCGCCGAGGCGGCGCTGGAACATCTCGCGTTCGCTGCTAGTGATATCCAGCAGTTCAATCAGTTCGGCAAACTCCAGCGGTCGCCCTTCGTCCGCCAGCACCTGAGACACGTACTCACGCGACGGCAATGGAAACTCATAGCGGGCCAATTCACGCTCGAAGAAGGGGTCGGCACGACGGATTTTTGACAGCTTTTTTCTTGACATCAATTTTTCTTTCTCTATAATAGCGGCTCTTCGCACCTGTGCCCAGGTGGCGGAATTGGTAGACGCACTAGTTTCAGGTACTAGCGGGTAACTCCGTGGGGGTTCGAGTCCCTTCCTGGGCACCAGCGATTTTGACAGAAGGCCTTGTTCAAACAAGGCCTTTTTTCATTTCTGCCGCCGGGTTTTGACCGCCGATCAACACGATCCGCTGGCCAAACGCCACGCATTGTCTCACAGCACCATACCGGCCGTCCTGCCGAAACAATTGCTAACACTTGCGTAGGTAGCCCACGTAGTCGTCCGGCGGGGGGGCTGCGTTATTCGACTTGTCCAAACGACAAATCGAGTCGAACCATGAAAAAGATTACCACCCTCTGCATTGCCGCCACCCTGGCCCTGACCGGCACCACTTCCGCCCAGGCGGACTGGGGTCGTCATCACGGTGGCCACCGTCACCACGGCCACCATCACGGTGGCGGCGGCTGGGTCGGCCCCGCTGCCGTGCTGGCCATCACCGGGCTGGCCGTGGGCGCCGCCGTGGCTTCGCAAAATTACTATTACGCGCCGGCCCCGGTCTATAGCGCCCCGCCCCGCCCAATGCCGCCCCGAGGCTACGACACTTGGTACTACTGCGGCTCCTCGGGACAATACTACCCCTACACCGACGCCTGCCCGGAAGGTTGGCAGGCCGTTCCGGCCCGCTGAAAATAAAAACGGGCCCTGCGGGGCCCGTAATCGTCGCATTCGCGCCCGCGATTACTTGAACGGATGCTGCTTGAGGATGGTTTCATCGCGCTCCGGGCCGGTCGACACAATGGCGATCGGTACTTCGCACAACTCTTCAAGGCGATTCAGATAGGCTTGGGCATTGACCGGCAGGTCTTCCCAACGCTTGACCCGGAAGGTGGTCCCTTCCCAGCCCGGCATCGTTTCGTAGATTGGCACGCAACGGGCTACTTCATCGGCACCGATCGGCAAGAGGTCGACAATCTTGTCGCCCAGCTTGTAACCGGTGCAGATCTTGATTTCCGTCAGTCCGTCAAGGACGTCGAGCTTGGTGATGCAGAGTCCGGTCAGGCCGTTGATCCGGGCCGAACGGCGCAAAAGTGCGGCATCGAACCAGCCGCAGCGGCGCTTGCGGCCAGTCACCGTACCAAATTCCTTGCCGACGGAGAACATCTGATGACCCGGCGTACCCTCAGTATCGATATCCAGTTCGCTCGGGAAAGGACCGCCACCGACACGCGTGCAATAGGCCTTCGTAATGCCCAGCACGTAGTGCAGCATGCCGGGACCAATACCGGCACCAGCAGCCGCCTGACCGGCGACGCAGTTCGACGAGGTGACGAACGGGTAGGTGCCATGATCGATGTCGAGCAGCGTACCCTGGGCACCTTCGAACAGCATGTTATGGCCTGCCTTGTGGGCATCGTACAGAGCCGCGGAGACATCGACGACCATCGGCCTGATGACTTCGGCATCCGTCATCGCCTGATCGTAGACAGTCTGAAAATCAACCGGATCGGCCTTGAAATACTGGGTCAATACGAAGTTGTGGTATTCCAGCACTTCCCTCAATTTTTCGGCGAAACGTTCAGGATGGAAGAGGTCATAGACCCGAAGGCCGCGGCGGGAAACCTTGTCCTCATAGGTCGGACCGATACCCTTGCCGGTCGTGCCGATTTTCTTGTCGCCAGACTTGGCCGCCTCGCGTGCCTGATCGATGGCTGAGTGATACGGCAGGATGAGCGGGCATCCCGGGCTAATTTTCAGACGCGAACGGACGTCGATGCCACCCTTTTCAAGTTCGGCAATTTCGGAAATCAGGTGATGCACGTCGAGCACGACGCCATTGCCGATGTAGCAGTCAATGCCGTCGCGCACGATACCCGAAGGTACCAGATTGAGCTTGTATACCTGCTCGCCGACGACCAGCGTATGACCGGCATTATGGCCGCCCTGAAAACGAACCACGCCTTTGGCGTGATCGGTGAGCCAGTCGACGATCTTGCCCTTACCCTCGTCGCCCCACTGGGTGCCCACCACGATGACATTCTTGGCCATTTCTTAATCCTCTTGTATTGCTTCAATAATCCAGTGCTCGCCGACCAGCGCCAGCTTGCGGTCGCAGAGCGGCCCTTCACAGGCCATCTCGCCCGGTAGCAGTTCGACGACAATCTCGCCCTGTTCGCGCAGCGCAGCAACATGGGCGGCAAGACGCGGGTCATGCCCGGCGTGCGGCGCAAGGATCGCGCCGACCGGCTTGCCGGCGGGCGCCAGACGCGCCACCTCGCGGAGGTCCATCGAAAAACCGGTCGCCGGACGGGCCCGACCGAAAGCCTTGCCGGCACCATCGTAACGTCCGCCCAGCGCAATTGCGGCGGGATAGCCGTCGCAGTAGGCGGCGAAGACCACACCATTGTGATAGTGATAGCCACGCAGGTCTGAAAGGTCGATCGAGAAAGGCAGCTCCGGAGCGCCAGCCAACAGGTGGCGCAGGCTGTCCAGTGCAACAGCGATTGCAGGCAGCGGCGGCAATTCGGCGGCTGCCCTATCCAGCACCTCGGCCCCACCATAGAGTTGTGGCAGGCGTTGCAATGCCTCGCGATAGGGCGAGGGGACGTCGGCACAAGCTTCGGCCAGCCCCGGCACATCCTTGGCCTGGAGCAGGCTCAATACATTATCCTCGGCCTCCTGCGGCAAACCTGCCGCTTCGGCCAGAGCGCGGAAAATTCCAACGTGACCGAGATCGATTCGACCGACAGGTAGCTTGATCCTGTCGAAGGCACCAGCCATCAGACGGATGATGTCGAGATCGGCAGCGATCCCGGCGTAGCCGTAAAGTTCGGCGCCGATCTGGACCGGCTCACGGCTGGCGGAAATGGTCGCCGGCAGTGTATGCAGCACGCTGTCGCAATAACAGAGACGCGTCACGCCCTGGTGGTTGAGCAGATGCGCATCGATACGCGCCGCCTGCGGCGTGATATCGGCCCGCACACCCATGGTCCGGCCAGACAACTGGTCGACCAGCTTGAAGGTGCGCAGTTTCAGATCCTGCCCGGCGCCGGTAAGCAATGATTCGAGATATTCCAGCATCGGCGGCATGACCAGTTCGAAGCCGCGGCTGCGAAAGTGGTCGAGAACCGTGCGGCGCAGGCGTTCGATGCGTGCCGCCTCGGCGGGCAGCGCATCGGCGAGGTATTCAGGTAACAGCCAGTTCATGAGAAAAGAATCAGTAGGATCAGGCCGATCAGCATCGACGTCAGACCGACGAAGCGAATCTGCCCATCCGAAAATTGAATGAGGCGGCGAAAGGTTTCACGCCAGGCCGCCGGGGCTATAAAAGGCATAGCACCTTCGAGCACGAGCATCAGCGCAAAGGCGAGCAGGAGGTTTGTGGTCATTTACCCTTGTCGTTTCCCCGTCCCGAATTTTTCATGTACTTGAAGAATTCGGAATTCGGCTCGACGACCAGCACATCGCTCTTGCTCTTGAAACTGCCGCGGTAGGCTTCAAGGCTACGGTAGAAGGCATAAAACTCGGGATTTTGACCAAATGCCTGAGCGTAGGTATTGGTTGCCTTGGCGTCACCTTCACCCTTGATCTTCTGGGCGTCACGATAGGCTTCAGCAACGATAACCTCGCGCTGGCGGTCAGCATCGGCACGAATTTTTTCCGCTTCCGCAGAGCCTTCAGAACGCAGTTCGTTGGCCACCCGCTTGCGCTCGGCTTCCATACGACGATAAACGGCCTCGCTGACTTCGGTCGGCAGTTCGACGCGCTTCAGACGGACGTCAACGATCTGGACACCAATCTTGCGCGCATCCTGGTCGGCCTTTTCGCGCATCTGTTCCATGACCTTGTCGCGCTCGCCAGAAACCACGTCATGCACCGTGCGCTTGCCAAACTCTTCGCGCAAGCCAGCATTCACCGTCTGGTTCAGGCGCGTCTTGGCTCGCGACTCATCGCCGCCGACCGAGATGTAATAGAGCTGCGGGTCGACGATGCGCCACTTGATGTAGGAATCGACCAGAACGTTCTTCTTCTCGGAGGTAATAAAACGCTCTGGCTCATTGTTGTCGAGCGTGATGATGCGCTTCTCGAAATAGCGCACGTTTTGGACCATCGGAACCTTGAAGTAGAGACCCGGTTCGGCGATGGCACGCTTCATTTCACCCAATTGGAATACCACGGCGAACTGGCGCTGATCGACGGTAAAAATCGACATCGCCATGATCACCAGCACGGTGGCGACGATGGCCCCCAGCAAATTGATGCGCGGACTCATTAGCGTCCCTCCCGATCACGCGAGCGCAGCGAACCATCGCGCGAACTCGAAGAATATGAACCGCCACCGACCTTGGGTGCGCTTTCCAACTGCGGCGGAGCTTCAGAAGACAGTGGCGCCGAAGGTTTCACCGTCGACGGGGCTACCGATGCTTCCGGGGCTGCCTGCGCGGCAGTTGCCGCGCCAGCAGCCTGCATCAGTTTGTCGAGCGGCAAATAGAGCAAATTGCCCTGTCCCTTGGCATCGACCATGACTTTGCTGGTGTTGGCGTAAATCTGCTGCATGGTTTCCAGATACAGACGCTGACGCGTCACTTCCGGCGCCTTGGCATACTCGGCCAGCACCTGCTTGAATCGGGAAGCATCACCGTCGGCGGACTGAATGACCCGCTGCTTGTAGCCATCAGCCTCCTGGAGAAGCCGCGCTGCCGTACCCTTGGCCTTCGGAATGACGTCGTTGGCGTAGGCTTGGCCCTCATTTTTCTGGCGCTCGCGATCCTGACCAGCCTTGACCGCATCGTCGAAAGCTGCCTGCACCTGCTCCGGCGGCTGCGCATTCTGCATCGTCACCTTGGAAATCAGTATGCCGCTCTGGTAGCGGTCAAGGATGTCCTGCATCAGCTTGGCGGCCTGGGTAGCGATCTGCTCGCGACCTTCATAGAGCACATAGTCCATCTTGCTCTTGCCAACAATTTCACGGACAGCAGCTTCGGCGGCCCCCATCACTGCTTCGTCCGGATGACGGTTGTTGAAGAGGTATTCGACCGGATCCTTGAGGATGTACTGCACCGCGAACTGAATATTCACGATGTTTTCATCATCAGTCAGCATCAAGGCCTCCTTGAGCACCTTGTTGCGCTCACTGCCCCGATAGCCGATCTCGATGGTACGCACGCCGGTCAGATTGACCAACTCGTGCGACTGAATCGGATAGGGCAGGCGCCAGCGCAGACCAGGGTCGGTCGCTTCCTTGAAACTGCCGAACTGCAGCACCAGACCGCGTTGCGAGGCATCGACGATGTAGAAACCGGAGGCCAGCCAGACGATGGCAACAAGGCCGAGCAGCAAACCAATGCCACCGCCGAGGAATTTTGGATTGAAATCGATTTGCGGCATGCGCGGACCGTCGCCGCCACCGTTTCCACCACCACCGCCCTTGTTGCCGAACATGCCGGACAACTTGCGATTGAAGTCGCGCCAGAGCTCTTCGAGGTCCGGCGGGCCGTCATTGGGTCGGCGCGGACCATTGCCGTTGGGCTTGTCACCGTCGTTGCTGCCACGGTTGCCCCACTGCGGGTCGTTGAGCGACATGAATATACCTAGGGTCGGAATCATGAGTGTCGGGGATTCAGTTGATGTAGTCGTGTTGTGCTTCTCGTTCAGCTTCGATCAAGGCCTTTTGTCGGGCTTGGGCCTTGGCTTTTGCATATTCGGCCAGCGATTCACGCAGCAAATCGAGGCCCTCTCCGGAACGCGCACTGATGCGAACGCGCGCGATATTACCATACTCGTCCCGCTCGACTCCCGGCGATGCTTCTGTGAGGTCGATCTTGTTCCAGATTATGACCTGCCGGACAGCATCCGCACCAATTTCAGCGAGAACTTTGTCGACTTCGCTGATCTGCTCGTCGCGCGCATGGCTGGCGCTGTCTACGACATGCAAGAGCAAATCGGCATCCGTTGCCGCTTCAAGAGTTGCATGAAAGGCATCGACCAGCGAGTGCGGCAAATCGCGGATAAAGCCGACAGTATCCGAAACAACGATATTTCCCGCCCCCTCGATCCACAGCTTGCGCGAGGTGGTATCGAGCGTTGCAAACAACTGGTTAGCAGCAAAAACACCGGCATGGGTCAGCGCATTGAACAGGGTCGACTTGCCTGCATTGGTGTAGCCAACCAGCGAAACACTCAACACATCACCGCGCATTCGCGCCTTGCGCTGAACTCCGCGCTGGCGGGACAACTTGGCTAGCCGCTCCTTCAACAATTTGACGCGATTGCCAAGTAGGCGGCGGTCAGTTTCCAACTGCTTTTCACCCGGGCCACGCATGCCGATGCCGCCCCGCTGACGCTCCAGGTGGGTCCAGCCACGGACCAAGCGGGTCGAGAGATGTTCGAGCTGTGCCAGTTCGACCTGCAACTTGCCCTCGGCACTGGACGCCCGAAGCGCAAAGATATCTAGAATCAGGCTGGTCCGGTCAATCACCCTACACTGTAGCGAACGCTCAAGATTGCGCTGCTGAGCTGGTGACAATTCATGGTTGAAAATCACCAGATCGGCATCGGTCGCGGCAATCATCGCCCGGATTTCCTCGACCTTGCCCTTGCCGGCAAAGGTCTTTGGATCGGGGCTCTGCCGGGGCCCGCCCACTTCCGCCACGACCGTTCCGCCTGCCGATTCGGTGAGCAGCCTGACTTCTTCCAGTTGATCTTCGAGATCAAACTGGCCGAAATCAAGTTGAACGATCACCGCGCGTTCTCCGGCGGCGGGTCGTTCAATCATGGGTGTTTCCGGGAGTGAGAAGTGCGCCCCCGCCACTCGGGCGGGTCGCTGAACAGGAATCGATTATTCCGCAGCCTGTTCCTGCTGCAGGTTGACCGGACGCGCCGGGACGACCGTCGAAATGGCGTGCTTGTAAACCATCTGGGTAACGGTATTTTTTAGCAGCACGACATACTGATCGAAGGACTCGACCTGGCCCTGCAATTTGATCCCGTTTACCAGATAAATCGAGACCGGAACATGCTCGCGACGGAGAGCGTTGAGGAAGGGGTCTTGTAAAAGTTGCCCTTTGTTGCTCATGGTGTGGACTCCATGGTGGTAGTTGTTATGAGGGTCCTAATGTACCCAAATTTGGGGGGTGATGCCAAAAAATTTGCAGATTATTTCTTGTCTTTGTCGGCGAACGGGTTCTTTCCTGAGACAAACTGAATTCGCAACGGCGTTCCCTGTAATTTGAAGGCTTCGCGGAAGGTGTGCTCGAGGTAACGGCGATAGCTTTCGGTGATGTGCTCGACGGCACTACCATGGACGACGACGATCGGCGGATTCGACCCACCCTGGTGGGCATAGCGCGGCTTGGGCCGGAACAGGCCATGTTTTGCCGGTGCCTGCTTGGCCACCGCGTCGATCAGCACCCGGGTCAGGCGCGGCGTGGTCAGCTTGGCCATGGCGGCGGCATAAGCGGCATCCACCGAACGGAACAGGTTGTCGAGACCGATGTTGTCGCGCGCCGAAATAAAATGGAACTTGGCAAAATCCAGGAATTTCAGCTTGCGCTGCAGAATCTGGCGGGTCTGCTCACGGACGTAGGAATCAAGGCCGTCCCACTTGTTGACTGCAACGACCAGAGCGCGGCCGCTTTGGACGACGAAGTCGGCAATGTGAGCATCCTGATCGGAGACATCGGCCTGGGCATCGACCATCAGGATGACCACGTTGGCATCTTCGATCGACTGCAGGGTCTTGACCACAGAAAACTTCTCAATGGCCTCGAAGACCTTGCCCCGCTTGCGCATACCTGCGGTGTCGACGAGCACGTATTTCCGGCCGCCCTTTTCAAAATCGATCTCGATCGAGTCGCGGGTGGTGCCCGGCGCATCAAAGGCAATGACGCGCTCCTCGCCGAGCAACGTGTTGATCAACGTAGACTTGCCGACGTTGGGGCGCCCAACAATCGCAACACGCACGGCATCGGAGTGCCATTCGTCGTCTTCAGGCTCGGGAAAGCTTTCCAGCGCCAGTTCGACCAAGCCGCGCACGCCTTCGCCATGGGCGGCAGAAATGGCATTGGGTTCGCCGAGCCCCAGTTCATGGAAATCGGCCTCAACCATGCCGGAATTCATGCCTTCGGCCTTGTTAACCGCGACGAACACCGGCCGATCGATGCGGCGCAGCTTGTTGGCAATTTCCTTGTCGTGAGGCGTTAAACCGCTGCGGCCGTCAACGACGAAAATGACAGCATCCGCTTCGGCAATTGCCTGCTCGGTCTGGCGTGCCATCTCGTGCAGGATGCCCTCCTTGACCAGCGGTTCGAAACCGCCGGTATCGACGACCAGATAAGGCTTCTTTCCCAGCTTGCCGTGACCGTAATGACGATCACGCGTCAGGCCGGGCATATCGGCGACAATGGCGTCGCGCGACTTGGTCAGTCGGTTGAAAAGAGTGGACTTGCCGACATTGGGACGGCCAACCAGGACTAGCGTAGGTTTCATTGCGCCTCGATTGCACTCACGCTGCCGCCGGTGGTCTGCACCAGCAGGGCTGAGCCGAGCATTTGTAGAGGCGCGCGAACCGGCGTGCCATCGGTTTTTTGGCGCGCTGAAAAGCTACCATCTTCACGTGAAAGGAAGTGTACGATGCCCTCCGCATCGGCCACGGCAACCAGCCCGCGACGAACTACCGGTGCCGAAAGGCGACGGTTTTTCAACTTGTCCTGCTTCCACAGGCTACTGCCTGAAGAACGGTCCAGGGCATGCACGACCCCTTTGTCATCTGCCACAAACAGGTAGCGTGCATCCATGGCCAGACCGGCGACCGAGGAAATATCCTTGGACCAGGTCATGGCTCCGCCCTGCCCCATATCGAAACAGGCGACACGGCCCTGGAAGGCCACAGCGCAGATCAGACGTCCATCTACGATTGGCGAAGCAACAATGTCAGCAACGCGATCAAGCTCGGTAGCGCCCTTGGGCAAGGCAACTGCCCCTTCCCAGACCGGAGCGCCATTTTGCAGCGACAGCGCTACCAGCTTGCCACCGGGATACCCGACAAAAAGATAGCGGTCGGCAAACACAGGAGAACCGGCACCGCGCACCGACAGCGGCGGGGTTGCCCGCTGATAGACCCACTTGCGCCCGCCGTCACCGGCATCAAAAAGGAAGACCTGATTGTCACCACTCTTTACCGCAACACCATCTTCGCCAACCACAGGCGCGGCCAAAACTTCGCTCGAGACACGCGCCTTCCATAGGGGCTTGCCGTCATCGGCTGAAAAAGCCAAGACTTCGCCCTTGGGCGTACCGACCACGACCAAACGGGCGTTGGCACCAACCCCCGCTGACAGTGGCTGACCGGCATCGATTTTCCAGACCACCTTGCCATCTTCAAGCCGGCTGATCGTTCCGTTATGGCCGGCAACGAAAACCTTCTTGTCCACGACGGCCGGCGTGAACGTATAGTCGCCAGCCTTGCCGATGCTGGCCGACCACTGCACGCTGACCTCGGATGCTACGGTGAGGGCTGGTAAAGGGGCCATTTTCGGGCCTGAACTGGCAAACGGATTGATCGAATCAAACGTATCCGACACCGTAGCGCAGCCACCCAGCAACAAGCCTGCTGCAGCAAAAAGGGCTAGCAACTGGCGAGACATCAGGCAGCCTCGCCAAGGCTGTCAAGCTTCTGCTGAAGCAGTTCGCGCCCGGCTCCGGGCTTGTCGGTCATCTTGTCCAGTGCGGCCTTGTAGGCGGCGCGCGCTTCAGCATTTTTGGCCTGAGCACTCAGGACATCGCCCTTCAATTCCAGGAAACGTACGTCAAGTGCCGGCGCATGCTTGGCATCGAGTTGTTTGAGCGCATCGTCGTAGGCCTGCTCGTCGAGTTGTACGGCAGCCAGACGCAGACGGGCCAGATCCCGGATTTCGTCCTTGCCGTTTTCGGCGACCCAGCTCAGCTGGGTCTTGGCTGTCTTCAGATCGCCCGCGTCAAAGGACTGCTTGGCAGCGAGCATTGCGCCGAGCGAGGCGTAGGCCGTACCGCCAAACTTTTCGGCCAGCTCACCTGCTGCAGCCTTGACCTTCTGTGCATCACCGGCCCCCGCCGCCTGTTCGAGCACGCCGTAAATCGCAGCCGCCTTGCCGGACTGTCCGGACTGGTACCAGTTCCAGCCCTGCCACCCGACGACGCCCAGCGATGCCGCGACCACCACGCCGGTCACGAGATTGCCGTACATTTTCCACCAGGTTTTCAGGGTGTCTATCTGTTCCTGCTCTTCGAGGTCGTAGTGCGCCATGCTTATTCCTCTTCGTCCAAATCAATCAGTTGTCCGATGATGGCTTCAGCCAGGTCATCGATTCTCAGTTTCAGTTGCGCCGAACCTTCCTCGCGCAAGGGCTTTAGCTGTGCCTTGCCAGTCTCGGCTTCGTCGTCGCCGATGATCACGGCAAAGGTCGCGCCGCTACCATCGGCTTTCTTCATTTGCGACTTGAAGCTGCCGCCGCCACAATGCTGCAATACGTTGATCCCCTGGTCGCGCAAGCCTTCAGCGACGCGGAAAGCCAGACGCGATGCCGCGTCGCCCTGATGCACGAGGTAGACATCGGGTGCCGGCGCCGCCGGCTCGCCGCCGGATTCCTTGATCAGTGCAATCAGCCGTTCGACGCCCATTGCAAAGCCGCAGGCCGGTGTTGCCTTGCCGCCCAGTTGCTCGACCAGGCCATCGTAGCGCCCGCCGGCGCAAACCGTACCCTGAGCACCGAGCCTGTCGGTCACCCACTCGAAGACGGTCAGGTTGTAGTAATCGAGGCCTCGCACCAGACGCGGGTTAATCGTAAAGGGAACACCGGCATCGCGCAGCACGCGCTGGACCCCTTCGAAATGAGCCAGCGACTCGGCGCCGAGATAGTCGATCAGCTTCGGTGCGGTAGCACACAGATCCTGCATCGCCGGATTTTTGGTATCAAGGATTCGGAGCGGATTGGTATGCAGGCGGCGCTTGGCATCCTCATCGAGGATTTCCGCATTTTCCTCGAAATAGGCAATCAGCGCCGCGCGGTGCTGGGCGCGTTCGTCTGACTGGCCCAGGCTGTTGAGCTGCAGTTCGATGCCCTCGAGGCCAAGATCGGTCCACAGACGGGCGCCCATCAGGATCATTTCTGCATCGATATCTGGTCCGGCCATACCGAACGACTCGACGCCAACCTGATGAAACTGCCGGTACCGTCCCTTTTGCGGACGTTCGTGGCGGAACATCTGGCCGAGGTAGTACAGGCGCTGGGTCTGGCGGGCTGCCAGGTTGTGTTCGATGACGGCCCGCACACATCCGGCCGTACCTTCCGGACGCAGCGTCAGCGCTTCGCCGTTCAGACCGTCGATGAAGGAATACATTTCCTTTTCGACGATGTCTGTCACTTCGCCGATGGCACGCTTGAACAGGGGCGTCGGCTCGACGATGGGCATGCGGATCGGCCGATAGCCGTAGCCCTTCAGCCACGAACGGATCGTGTCCTCGAACAACTCCCAGAACTCGGCTTCCTCCGGCAGGACATCGTTCATCCCGCGGACGGCTTGCAAGGTTTGACTCATGACTTCAGTTTCTTGGTATAGGTGCGCTCGACATAGCGCTCGATGATCTGCTTGAATTCGTTGGCGATATTGTCGCCCTTGAGGGTGACCGTCTTGACACCATCTTCGTAGACCGGTGCCGAAGGGGCTTCGCCAGTACCCGGCAACGAGATGCCAATGTTGGCATGCTTCGATTCGCCCGGTCCGTTGACGATGCAGCCCATGACGGCCAGCGTCATATTCTCGGCACCGTCATACCTGAGCTTCCACTCAGGCATCTTGGCGCGCACGAAATCCTGCACCTCCCCCGCCAGCTCCTGGAAAAAGGTGCTGGTCGTCCGGCCGCATCCGGGGCAGGCCGCAACCATCGGAGTGAAGGCGCGCAGACCCATGGTCTGCAGTATCTCCTGGGCGACGATGACCTCCTGCGAACGCGAACCGCCGGGTTCGGGAGTCAGCGAAACGCGGATGGTGTCGCCGATACCCTCCTGCAGCAGCACCGACAGCGCTGCGGTCGATGCGACGATGCCCTTGGAGCCCATGCCGGCCTCGGTCAAGCCGAGGTGCAGCGCGTAATTGGCTCGCTTTGAGAGTTCACGGTAGATGGCGATCAGGTCCTGGACGCTGGAAACCTTGCACGACAGGATGATCTTGTCGCCAGCCAGGCCAACCTCTTCCGCTTTGGCAGCCGACTCGAGCGCCGAGGTCACCATCGCGTGGCGCATCATCTCGGTGGCATCCAAAGGCTGCGGCAGGCGCGAATTTTCATCCATGATCCGCGCCAGCAATTCCTGGTCAAGGCTGCCCCAGTTGACACCGATACGCACCGGTTTGTCGTACTTGCAAGCCAGCTCGACCATCTGGGCGAACTGCTCGTCCTTTTTTTTGCCAAAGCCAACATTGCCGGGGTTAATCCGGTACTTGGCGAGCGCTTCGGCACAAGCCGGATGCTCGGTCAGCAGGCGATGCCCGTTGTAGTGAAAATCTCCAATCAGCGGCACATTGCAGTTCAACCGGTCAAGGTGCTCACGAATCTTCGGCACTGCCGCCGCCGCTTCCGGGGAATTGACTGTGATCCGCACCAGTTCTGAGCCGGCACGCGCCAGCTCGGCGGTTTGCAGGGCCGTCGCGAGATAATCAGCGGTGTCGGTATTGGTCATCGACTGAACAACCACCGGAGCATCGCCACCGATCTGTACATGACCGACCAGACAAGACCGGGTCGGCCGTTTTTCCACTGCACTCACGGCTTACTCCAGGACCAGACGGGCCACATCGCCCTTGGTATGCGGCGCCAGGTCGACGGCCTGACCTTGCCAGAAAACCTTGACGCCCGGTGCATAGCCTATGGTCACCGACAACGGACCTTGTCCGGACAAGGTCTGCTCTGTACCCGCCAGAAGACGCTGCGAAAAAACCACCTTGTTGTCGCGATCTCTGACTTCAAGCCAGGAATCCTTGTCGAACAGGAAACGCATCTGTGGCACCGCCGCACCGGGAAGTGCTGCCGGCGCTGTCTCGGATTGCGGAGTGGTGGCCGGGGCCGCTGTCTCGGCAGGGGCCAGTGCCTGGGGATTCATGATCTGCTGAGGCGTTGCCCCTGGCGGAAAGACCGGATCAACTACCGGCGTAGCAGGTGCTGGTACAGGCGCTTCCTGACGCGACAGCGAATCTAGCAGCGCCTGCGCGCTCTCTCGCAACATGCCAAGGTCCGC
Source organism: Azonexus sp. (assembly GCA_017983615.1). Taxonomy (GTDB): domain Bacteria; phylum Pseudomonadota; class Gammaproteobacteria; order Burkholderiales; family Rhodocyclaceae; genus Azonexus. The sequence goes on along the minus strand of JAGOBB010000002.1, from coordinate 56,923 downwards.
CGGAATGAGGGCATAGACCAGCGTGGCCAGCACGACCATGCCGGCACCAATCAGCACCACCAAGCGATCACGCCGGGAGCCGGCGCCCCCGGAATGGGGCATGGACGTCGGGCGCGCATCCTGCACTGCCAGATTGTCGGCCGGTTTTTCCAGCACGCTGGTCAACTGAAGCATCAAGGGAGCCGAATCAACCTGAACCAAGCGTGCATAATTTCTCACGAAGCCGCGGATAAAGGTTTGCCCAGGCAGGCTAGACCAATCGCCACACTCCAGTGCCTCGACCTGCCTTGCGCCAAGCTTGAGTGTCTGGGCGATGTCACCGACCTGCAACCCCCTCGCCTCGCGTGCCAGACGAAGCTGCTCGCCAACCGGCACTTCCTCAGCAACGACGCCATCGTCTCCGACTGCGTTTTCGATATTGACCTGCTCACTCATTCAAAACTGCCCTTCAGGAATTCCTGATACTCCGGGGATGATGGATAGCGGCTGCGCAATTGCGAGGCATAGCCACTTTCCGCACCCCGATTGCCCAATTTTCGCTCAAGACGCAAGCCTAGCCAGAGTGCATCCGCTGTCGGCGGCTCCATCATTCTCAGCGCGTCATTCAGATAGATCTTCGATTCCTCAAAAATTCCCCGCCGGTAGAACAGCTTGGCCAGTTCAAGTCGAGCCGTCACTCCGCCATCACGAGATAGCTGCAATGCCTTCAGCAAGTAATTCTGCGCCCCCTCCATGTCACCGGCCTTCAGGGCGCAAGTCCCGGCATTGGTGTAGGCCCGATCCGGCGTTTCATAGAGTGGGCTCTTGAGCGCATTCAGGAAATAGGCAATCGACTGGCGTTCCTTGCCGGTCTGACAGAGAAACCAGCCGTAGTTGTTGTTCACTTCAGGATCGTTGGGTGCAATATTCAGGGCGCGACGAAAATCGTCCTCAGCCTTGTCATACTCCTTCAACCCTAACCGAACCAGGCCTCGAACACTGTAGGCCTGAAAATAGCTCGAGTCGGAGTTGATTGCGATCTGCAACTCGTCAAGCGCCACAGCATTGTTGCCAAGCTGAAAATACATGGCGCCCAGTTCGGTGTGAATCTTGGCCCGCTCACGGGCGTCGGCTACGCTCTGGCCCTGACCACCTGACGACTGGTTGTAGTTGCTTTGGGCCTGCGCAACCGCCAACAGGCACAAACCCAGGCAGGTACCTGCGATAAGGTTCTTCAGCGAACAGACTTTCACGAACTTGCCTCCATCAGGGGAATCACTCGTCCGGCGGTCCGCCGGGTCTTGTCCTTGACCTGTCCGGCCAGTTGGCCGCAGGCCGCATCGATGTCGTCGCCACGTGTCTTGCGCGTCGTGGTGACGATGCCGGCCTGCATCAGGATATCGGCAAACCGGCGCACCCGCTCCGCTGGCGAACGCCTGAACGGCGAGCCTGGGAACGGGTTAAAGGGAATCAGGTTGAATTTGCAATGGACGTTCTTGACCAGTGCCAGCAATTCGCGGGCATGGGCATCGCTGTCGTTGATGCCGTCGAGCATGATGTACTCGAAGGTGATGAAATCGCGCGGCGCCTTGTCCAGATAACGCTGGCAAGCCGCCATCAGCTCTTTCAGCGGGTATTTCTGGTTGATCGGCACGATCTGGTCACGCAGTTTATCGTTTGGCGCATGCAGCGACACTGCCAGAGCCACCGGACATTCGTCGCCCAGACGGTCCATGACCGGGACGAGACCGGATGTCGAAACTGTGACACGACGGCGCGACAGGCCGTAGGCGTTGTCGTCGAGCATCAGCTTGAGCGCGGCGACAGAATTTTCGAAATTGGCGAGTGGTTCGCCCATGCCCATCAGGACGACGTTGGAAATAACACGTTCGTCGCCGTGGACCGCACCGAGTGCGCGGTTGGCCTGCCATAGCTGGCCAATGATTTCCGCCACCGTCAGGTTGCGGTTGAAACCCTGCTTACCGGTCGAACAGAAGGCGCAATCAAGCGCGCAGCCGGCTTGCGTCGAAATGCACAGCGTGCCGCGGTCGTCTTCGGGTATGAACACCGTTTCGACGGCATTACCGTTGCCAACGTCAATCAGGAATTTCCGCGTACCATCGTCCGACAGCTTGTCGGAGACAACCGTCGGCGGCGCCACGACCGCCTTCGCCTTGAGCTTTTCGCGCAGGCTCTTGGCAATGTCGGTCATGGCATCGAAGTCCGCCACGCCGGAACGATGAATCCAGCGCAACACCTGGCGGGCGCGGAAGGGCTTTTCGCCCTGCTCGGCAAACCAGGCAGTCAGGCCTTCGCCATCGAAATCCAGCAGGTTGGCGGTCATGCAGTTTTGATTAACGGCCGGAATAGACGTTCATGCCCGGGAAGAAGAAACCGATTTCGACAGCGGCGGTTTCCGGGGCGTCAGAGCCGTGCACGGCGTTGGCGTCGATGGATTCGGCGAAATCGGCGCGGATCGTGCCGGCGTCGGCCTTTTTCGGGTCAGTGGCGCCCATAAGCTCACGGTTCTTGGCGATGGCGTTTTCGCCTTCCAGAACCTGAATCATCACTGGGCCGGAAATCATGAAGGAGACCAGATCCTTGAAGAAGGGGCGTTCCTTGTGCACGGCGTAGAAAGCACCGGCTTCTTGCGGCGACAACCAGGCCATCTTGGAGGCGACGATCTTCAGACCGTTGGTTTCGAAACGGGAATAGATCTTGCCGATGACGTTCTTGGCAACTGCGTCGGGTTTAATGATGGAGAGGGTGCGTTCGATAGCCATAAGATTGCTCCGGGAAAGCTAGTCAGTTGAAAAACGGGCGATTTTAGCAGATTCGGATCACGAACGCCCGTATCACTGCGCAACGGTTTTTCCGCTGCCGGACGCCTTCAATGGATCGCGTAGCAGGGCAAAGTCGCGTGGCGCCACATACTGCAGGAGCTCCTTGCCATCGCGGTCCACCACCACATCGAGCCCCTTGTCCGGATAGAGCAGATGGACCCGCGTTTCGGAAACGACCAGGCGTTCGCCCGGTGGGCCAAAACGCTGCACTACCGTTTCCTCGTCGAGATTCACCGTCGGGATCACAGAAATCGCCTTGATCGGCATATTGTCGGCTGCAGCAAGGTCATCCGGATGCAAGGTAATCCGGCGCGTCGTGCTTTCCATGTGTTTGGCCTTGATTGCACGATCACGCATTTCAGAAATTGCCTCTTTTTTGGCATCGACCGTAGCAATCACCTTGGCCATGACAAAACCGAGCGACACCTGCGAGCAATAACCCTCCAGCGTGCCGACTTCACCGGGTTCGGCGATGATGGCCACCTCAATCTCGCCCCCCAGTTGCTGCCGCACATCCGCCAGCGTGCTGACACCTGGCTTCAGCCCGAAAACGCGGCTACCGCCCTGCCCGTCAAGCTCGATCTGCCAGGGCAGATTGCTGTTCGGATCAATCCCATCCTGCCTCCCGGCGCCCGGCATGAAAAAAGGAAGAATCAGGGCGGCGAGAATGAGCGCAACGATGGCAAGGGCGAATTTCATGTTTTTCTACGGTGATTTCCGGGAAGCGGATTGTGCCATAGCGCACACGGCAAAAAAGAAAGCCCCGGAGTAACCCGGGGCCTTCGTGCGAAGCGTCGCTGTTTCTAGATCATTCCCAGTTGCCGCGGGAACCACAACGACAGGTCGGGCCAGTATGTCACGACCACCAGGAAGCCGAGCATCGACAACAGCCAAGGCCAGACTGCTATCGTCAATTCGGTAATGCCCATCTTGGTGATCCCGGAAGCCACGTAGAGATTCAGGCCGACCGGCGGGTGGCACATGCCGACCTCCATATTGACGACCATGATGATGCCGAAATGTACCGGATGGATGCCGAGCGCCACTGCCACCGGGAACAGGATAGGTGCAAAAATCAGGACGATGGACGATGGCTCCATGAAGTTGCCTGCGAGCAACAAGAGAACGTTGCACATCAACAGGAAGGTGATGACACCCAGCCCGTTGCCCATCATCCAGTCAGCCAGGGACTGCGGAATGTTCTCGTTGGTCATGATGAACGAGAAGAGCACGGCATTGGTGATGATGTAGAGCAGCATCGCTGACATGTTGGCCGAGTTGAGCAAGACTTTCGGCACATCCTTCAGGCCCAGATCGCGGTAGATGAAAACCGCGCAAATGAAGGCATAGACCGCAGACATTGCTGCCGCCTCGGTCGGCGTGAAGATGCCAGTGTAGATACCGCCCATCACGACGACGATCAGCAGCAAACCCCAGACAGAGGCGCGGAAGGCTTGCCAGCGTTCGGCCCAGGTCGCCTTCGGCTGACGCGGATAGTCAAACTTCTTGGCCCGGTACCAGGTTACTCCGCCGAGCACGCCGGCCAGCGCCAGACCTGGCAGAACGCCAGCCATGAACAGGGCGCCGACCGAGGTATTGGTCGCCACTGAGTACATCACCATGACGATGGACGGCGGAATCAGAATACCGAGCGCCCCGGAAGTTGCGATCACCCCGGCCCCGAACTTGTTCGGGAAGCCCGCCTTGACCATCGCCGGCAGCAGGATGGAGCCAATCGCCACCACGGTTGCCGGGCTGGAACCGGACACCGCGGCGAACAGCGCGCAGGCCAGCACGCCGGCCAGACCGAGACCACCGTACCAGTGCCCGACCATCGACGTGGCGAAATTGATCATCCGTTTCGCCACACCGCCGTGCGTCAGGAAATTACCAGCCAGGATGAAGAACGGAATGGCCATGATTTCGAACTTCTCGATGCCGGTGAACAACTTGAGCGCCACCGATTCGAGCGGCACCTGGGTCAGCGTAAAGAGGAAGGTCAGAACGGTTAGGCCGAGCGAAATCGAGATCGGCATACCGGTCAGCATCAGTACTGCCAGCAGCGTAAAAATCACCAGGGCGTTCATTGCTGGTCTCCTTGTTTTTCGTCGCCATTTCGGCGCTGACCGTGGCGGCGCTCATCTTCCGAGGCCGCTAGCGAATTTTGGCGACGTTCTTCACCACTGCGGCGTTCGCCAAGTTGTCCATGTTTCAGGTCATGCATATGCAGGTTGTCGCCCATGCCATAGACGTCGACATCGACCGGCAGTTTTTCCTCATCCTCCAGACCGTCGACATGCCCATGGTCGTGGTGTGGCAGTTCGCCCGTCTTTATGAAACCAACTGCCACTTGCAGGAAGCGGAAACACATCAGCGAGGAGCCCAGCGGAATGGCGCTATACACAATCCAGGTCGGCCACTCGAGATCAGGCGTAGTCGGACCTTCATACAGCTCTTCACCGGCGATACCCAAAAAATTGAAAAAGGCGTAGTGCGCGCCGTTTTCCCAGACAAACTGGGCGCCGAGCGAACCAACGATGCCGGTGAACAGTGCCCCGGCGAGCAGGCCGAAAATAATGAACTTGCCGCGCATGTTGTCTTCGAGGCGGTTGATTAGCACGTCAACGCCAACGTGGATACCTGTTCGCACGCCGTAGGCCGCGCCAAACTTGGCCATCCAGACAAACATGATGATGCAGAGTTCTTGAGCCCATCCAAAATTGAGCGTCAGCAACCAGTCCTGCAAGCCAGGTATTTCCACCCCGGCCATATAACGGTGCATAACGGACACGAAGATAATCAGCGTGGCCGCTCCCATCAGGAAGGTCACCAGCAACTCTTCGAGGTGATTCAGTAGCTTGTTGATCATAGCGAGTTCCCCCGGTGTGATTCGGGGGCCGCAGCCCCCGATCTTGTTGTTGCTGCCGCGAATTACAGACTATCCGGCTTGAAGCCGATGTCCTTGTACACCGCCTGAATCACTTCCTTGCCGATCCGGCCTTCCATCTTCTGATGCACAGGCACCAGTGCCTTCTTGAAGACCAGGCGTTCTTCTTTGGTCGGGACGTACACAGTAGTCTTGCCGCTCTTCTTGACAGCATCCAGAGCGCTGTCGTTTTCGACCTTGGCGATCTGGTTGGCGTAACGTGTCGACTGCTCCATGGCGTCTTCCAGCTGCTTGCGGATATCGGCCGGCAGACCATCCCAGAATTTCTTGTTCACGATCACCGCGTAACCCAGATAGCCGTGTTCGGTCAGTGCCAGATACTTCTGTACCTCATGCATCTTCTGGGTATAGAGGTTGGAAATCGGATTCTCGGTACCGTCAACCACACCGGTCTGCAATGCCTGGTAAACCTCCGAGAAAGCCATTACCTGCGGCAGCGAGCCAATCGTGCGCATCTGCTCTTCCAGCACCTTGGACGACTGGATGCGCATCTTCTTGCCCTTCAGGTCAGCCGGAGTCTTGATCGGCGTATTCGCCGAGAAGGACTTGAAGCCGTTGTCCCAGAAGGCCAGGCCCTTGATGCCCTTGGGTTCCAGCTTGGACAGCAGATTCTTGCCGACCGCACCGTTGGTCACCTTGTGCAGGTCGTCATAGCTGCCGAAGATGAAGGGCAGGTCGAAGACCTCGAATTCCTTGACACCCAGCGGGCCGAACTTGGCCAGCGACGGCGCGAGCATCTGGACGGCACCCAACTGCAGCGCCTCCATTTCTTCCTTGTCCTTGTACAGCGTGGAATTGGCATAGACCTCGACCTTGACCTTGCCACCAGTCAATTCGCCAGCCTTCTTGGCAAACATTTCAGCCGCTTTTCCCTTCGGCGTATCGGCTGCAACAACGTGACTGAACTTGATCACGATAGGTTGTTGCGCATAGGCGCCCAGCGAAACGGCACAGGCAAACAGACCAACCAGCAATTTGGAAAGCTTCATGTCTTCTCCTCCGTGGATAACGTCGCTCGATTACGACTTGAGACAAGTATTACGGAAGAGTGAATCCCAGAGTATTGTGGATAACCACATATGTCAGGCATAAAAAAACCGCCGGGGGTTCCGGCGGTTTTGGCGATATCGCAGACCTGCTGCTAGTGATGCTCGACGATCGGGCGCGGCACATGGGGAATTATCATGTCGGGCGCATCGTCCAGGACCAGTTCCGGATGATCGGCTTCGTCGGTCGTTTCGTTATTGAGCACGGCATTCATCCGCTCGACATCGAGCGCCTTGCACCACTTGGCGACAACCAGGGTGGCCACGCTGTTGCCGATGAAGTTGGTCAACGCCCGGGCTTCCGACATGAAGCGGTCGATGCCGAGAATCAGTGCCAGGCCGGCCACCGGTACCGTGCCGACCGCCGACAGCGTTGCCGCCAACACGATGAAGCCGCTGCCGGTGACACCAGCCGCACCCTTGGAAGTCAGCAGCAGGATGACCAGCAGCGTAATCTGCTGGCTCAGATCCATCGGCGTATTGGTTGCCTGGGCAATGAACACTGCCGCCATGGTCAGGTAAATCGAGGTGCCGTCGAGATTAAACGAGTAACCGGTCGGCACAACCAGGCCAACTACGGATTTCTGGGCGCCAGCATTTTCCATCTTGGCCATCAGGCGCGGCAACGCCGATTCCGACGACGAGGTACCGAGCACCAGGAACAATTCTTCCTTGATGTACTTGATCAACTTGATGATCGAAAAACCGTGGGCCGCCGCAATACTGCCCAGCACACCGAGGATGAAGATCAGGCAGGTCAGATAGAAGGCCCCCATCAGGCTGGCCAACTGGGTCAGACTGCCGACGCCGTGCTTGCCGATAGTGTAGGCCATCGCGCCAAAGGCGCCGATCGGAGCCACCTTCATGATCACGCCGACGATGCCGAACAGTACGTGCGACAGCTTTTCGATCAGGTCGAAAACCGGCTTGCCGCGCTCGCCGAAGGCATGCATGGCGTAACCGAACAGGATCGAGAAGAACAGCACCTGTAGCATGTCGCCCTTTGCGAAGGCATCGACGACGCTGGTCGGGATAATGTTCAGCAAGAAATCAACCGTCGATTGCATCTTGCCCGGCTCGGCATACTTGGCGATGCCCTTGGTATCCAGCGTCGAAACATCGACGTTCATGCCAACACCCGGCGCCCAGACGTTTACGACGATCAGGCCGATGATCAGCGCGACGGTGCTGACGACCTCAAAGTACAAGACCGCCAGGCCGCCGGTCTTGCCGACCTTCTTCATGTCTTCCATGCCGGCGATCCCGACGACGATGGTGCAGAAGATGATCGGCGCGATGATCATCTTGATCAGCTTGATGAAGCCGTCGCCCAGCGGCTTCATCGCCGCGCCGGTTTCGGGGTAAAAGTGGCCAAGCGCTACGCCAATGATGATCGCGACGATCACCTGAAAATACAAACTCTTGAAAATCGTCTTTCTGGCCATGGAATTTGCGCTCCTCTGTATGGCGGACTCCGGAAAATTCCGGAAAACGGGGCGCAGTATCCAAAAACCTGGCGCAAACGGCTATTGTGGTTATCCGAATTGTGGAAAGCCACAATGCCCCAATCGGAAAGGACGTGAGGTACCATCTTTGCCATGATCCCTGCCTTACCGATCACCCCCGGCAGCTCCCGGCGCCTGCGCTGGCTTCTCGCCTTGCCCAAGCTTGGCATCGTGCTGCTTCTGGTCGCCCTCCTCTCGCTACTCTGGCTACTTCACCGCACCGAGGCCGAAGAGGAACGTTCCGCACTGATCAAGGATGTCCTGTGGCTGGAGCAAAATCTGCGCTTCCACCTGAACGGCAACGAAGAGCAATTTCAGCAACTGGCGCTGGAAATGGCAGACCGGTCCGACCGCCAGAAAATCTTCCGGCTGCGCGCTGAGCACATGCTCAAGAACTCTCCGGATCTCGCGCAGATTCTCTGGTTCGATGCCGGGCAGCAGGTCGTCGACGCCCTGCCCACTGCCAGTCTTCCGAAAAACCAGGCCGGAGGACTTGCACCACCGCTGACCGCCAAGGCATTCGAACTGGCCAGCAGACTCGGCAAACTCCAATACAGCGAACCGTTCTTTCTAGACGATCACCGAGCCTTTGTCGCGCTACTCATCCCGATCTATCGCGAGCGCCAGCTCACCGGCATGCTGGCGGTGACCTATCCGCTCGACACCTTGCTGGCCAATCAGGTCCCTTGGTGGTTCACAGAAAAATACAAGGTCGAGATCGTCGACGACAACGACGTCCGGTACGCCACCAAGACCAATGTCGATGGCAATAGCGATCTGCGCCACGTCATTCCATTCGATCCGCCAGGAGGCGGGTTGCTGTTGCGCGTCACCAGCTTTCGCACGCCGGACAACACCTTGCAACGGCTGCTGGTGGTCGCCATTTTTCTCCTGGCGACCGGCGTTTTCTGGAGTCTCTGGTTGGTTCGCGATTTAATGAAAAAACGCTCGGATGCCGAAGATGCCCTGCGCGCCGAGCACGCCTTTCGTGCCGCCATGGAGGACTCACTGACCGTCGGCATGCGCGCCCGCGACCTCAAAGGCAAGGTTATTTACGCCAATCCGGCCTTTTGCCGTATGACCGGCTTCAGTGTCGAAGAGCTGATGAACCAGTTGCCGCCAATGCCTTACTGGGCGCCGGAACAACTGGAGGAAACCTACGCCATGCATCAGACAGTGCTGGCAGGCCAGGCGCCGCAAGACGGTTTCGAAATCACCTTCATGCGCAAGAACGGCGAGCGCTTCCACGCCCTCGTTTACGAAGCCAAGCTGATTGACGGCAATGGCAACCACACCGGCTGGATGGCCTCTGTGCTCGACATTACCGAGCGCAAGCGCGCCGAGGAACTGGCCCGCCAGCAGCAGGAACAACTGCAATTCACTTCGCGCCTGGTAACCATGGGTGAAATGGCCTCGACGCTGGCCCATGAACTGAACCAGCCGCTGGCCGCCATCGCCAGCTACAACACCGGTTGCCTTAATCTGCTCCAAAGGGGCCAGGCCGCTCCTCAGGAATTGCTCCCGGCACTGGAAAAGATCGGCGTTCAGGCCCAGCGCGCTGGCAAGATCATTCGCCGCGTCCATGACTTCGTCCGCAAGAGCGAGCCCAAGCGCGCCCCCTGCGCGGTTGGCGAAGTGATCGAGGATTGCCTGGGTTTCGTCGAAGCGGAAGCACGCAAGCACCACGTCCGCATCGATTGCGACCTGCCCGCATTACCGCCCGTTCCGGCCGACCGCCTGATGCTGGAACAGGTGCTGCTCAACCTGATCCGCAACGGCATGGAGGCAATGGCCGCAACGCCGGAAACGCAACGGATACTGCGCGTCGCCGTCGAAATCGGCGACAGTGAATTGACGATCAGTGTCGCCGACCACGGCTGCGGCATTCCGTCCGATGTCCGGGACAAGCTGTTCACCGCTTTCTTCACCACCAAACCGGAGGGCATGGGCATTGGATTGTCGATCTGCCGCTCGATCATTGAATTCCATCGCGGGCGCCTGTGGGCAGAGGACAATACCCTGTCACCCACCGGAAGCGGTACGATATTCCGCTTCACCCTGCCCCAGGGAGCAGCATGAGCATGCCCCAAGCCTATCTTGTCGATGACGACGAAGCGATCCGCGACGCCCTCTCCTGGCTGCTGAAGTCGCGCGGGCTTCCATGCACTGCCTTCGACTCGGCGGAGAGTTTTCTCGCCGCCTGGCACAAGGGAATGAGTGGCTGCGTCGTACTCGACATGCGCATGTCGGGGATGAGCGGACTGGATTGCTTCGACCAGCTAGGCGAACGCCAGTCGACCCTGCCGGTCATATTCCTGACCGGCCATGGCGATGTTCCCCTGGCCGTAGCGACCCTGAAAAAAGGGGCGTTCGATTTTTTTGAAAAGCCGCTCAACGACAACGAACTGGCCACCCGCGTCGAGGAAGCCATGGCGCTCGATGCTCGTCAACGCGCCGCAAATGCTACGGTCGATTCGGTAAAAGCACGAATTTCCAGTTTGACGACCCGCGAACGGCAAGTCATGGAACTGGTCGTCGCAGGAAAATTCAACAAGATCATTGCCGACGAATTAAACATCAGCATGCGCACCGTCGAGGTTCACCGGGCCAACCTGTTCGACAAGATGCAGGTCAAGACCGCAGTTGAACTGGCCAATCTGCTCAAATCCGGGAGCTGATGCTTCCCTAAGCTGTCATTTTTCGCTAGCATCACGCCAACTTTCCAGTCGCCGTCACGGCGCAATCCATTCGATACATCCATCCCATGAGGCAACCATGAGCGAGCATATCCATTACGTCACCGACGACACGTTTGAAGCCGAAGTGCTGCAGTCGCAGCAACCGGTTCTCGTCGACTACTGGGCTGAATGGTGTGGTCCCTGCAAGATGATTGCCCCGATCCTTGACGAAGTCGCCAACGAATACGCCGGCAAACTCAAGGTCGCCAAGGTCAATATCGACGACAACCAGGCCACCCCCGCCAAATACGGCATCCGCGGCATCCCGACCCTGATGATATTCAAGAACGGAAATATCGAAGCCACCAAGGTCGGCGCGCTGTCCAAGTCCCAACTCGCTGCCTTTATTGACAGCAACCTGTAATCTCCGTAGTCTCCATGCCTGAAAGTGCATTCTGCGCTTTCAGGCAGACGCGACAGGCAAGCTGTCCGGCGTCATTCCCCTCCCCCCAAGATCTCCGATCTGCGCCCAGGCCTCCGGGCATTCGCCCGTTCTGTATCCGGCGCCACACTCTTCCCACATGCAACTCTCCGAACTCAAGACACTACACGTCAGCAAACTGCTCGACATGGCCACCGAACTGGCGATTGAAAATGCCAACCGGATGCGCAAACAGGAACTGATCTACGCCATCCTGAAAGCCAAGGCCAAGAACGGCGACACCATCTACGGCGACGGCACACTGGAAGTACTACCTGACGGCTACGGCTTCCTCCGCTCCTCGGATACCTCCTACCTGGCCAATCCGGACGACATCTACGTTTCGCCCTCGCAGGTCCGCCGCTTCAACCTGCGCACCGGCGACACCGTCGAAGGCGAGATCCGTACCCCGAAGGACGGCGAACGCTACGTCGCGCTGACCAAGCTCGACCGCATCAACGGCTTCTCGCCGGAAGCCAACAAGAACAAGATCATGTTCGAGAACCTGACGCCGCTACACCCGACGCGTCACCTCAAGCTCGAACGCGAGATCAAGTCCGAGGAAAACATCACCAGCCGCGTCATCGACATGATCGCCCCGATCGGCTGCGGCCAGCGCGGCCTGCTCGTCGCTCCGCCGAAGACCGGCAAGACCGTGATGCTGCAAAACATTGCCCACGCCATCACCGCCAACCATCCGGATGTCGTGCTGATCGTGCTGCTGATCGACGAGCGCCCTGAAGAAGTCACCGAAATGACCCGCACCGTCAAGGGCGAGGTCGTCGCCTCGACCTTCGACGAACCGGCCACCCGCCACGTCGCGGTCGCCGAAATGGTCATCGAGAAAGCCAAGCGTCTGGTCGAGCACAAGAAGGACGTGGTCATCCTGCTCGACTCGATCACTCGCCTCGCCCGCGCCTACAACACCGTCCAGCCGGCTTCCGGCAAAGTGCTGACCGGCGGCGTCGACGCCAACGCCCTGCAGAAGCCGAAGCGTTTCTTCGGCGCCGCGCGCAACATCGAGGAAGGCGGCTCGCTGACCATCATCGCCACCGCGCTAATCGATACCGGCTCGCGGATGGACGAAGTGATCTACGAAGAATTCAAGGGCACCGGCAACTCCGAAATCCATCTCGACCGCCGCATGGCTGAGAAGCGGATGTACCCGGCGGTCAACGTCAATCGCTCCGGCACCCGCCGCGAAGAGCTGCTGCTCAAGCCTGATGTCCTGCAGAAGATGTGGGTGCTACGCAAGCTCTGCTACCCGATGGACGACCTCGAAGCAATGGAATTCCTGCTCGACAAGGTCAAATCGACCAAGGGCAACCAGGAATTCTTCGACGCCATGCGCCGCGGTTAAAGCCGCATCGCACAGGACTCTAGAAAACATGTTGCAAGCCCGCGCTTATTCAACGATAATCGCGGGCTTCCCAGATCGGCCACATCCGCCGGTCGCTCGTTTAAAGGACAAAAGATGAAAGCCGATATCCACCCGAATTACCATGACGTCGCTGTGACCTGCTCCTGCGGCAACACCTTCACGACCAAGTCGACCATGGTCAAGGATGCCTTCCACGTTGAAGTCTGCTCCGCCTGCCATCCGTTCTACACGGGCAAGCAGAAGATCGTCGATACCGCCGGTCGCGTCGAGCGCTTCAACCAGAAATTCGGTGCCATGCGCGGCAAGGCTGCTGCCTGATCTTCCCGAAATGCGTTATAAAAGGCAGCCTACTGGCTGCCTTTTTCATTTCTGGCCGATGATATGCCTGCCTTTCTCGCGCTGATCCGTCGCGGCATCCGCCTGCCTCCGGCCGGGTGGATGCTCGCCGCCATGCTTGCCTTCTATGTCCTGGCTGGCCTGTTCGGGCGCGACCCGTGGAAGGGCGAGGACGCCATTCACATCGGTACCGCGTGGCACATGCTGCATTACAGCGACTGGCTGTCGCCCGATCTGGCAGGCCGCCCGTTCCACGAACCCCCCCTCTATTACTGGACCGCGGCGCTGACTGGCAAGATGTTCGGCTGGCTCCTCCCCCTGCACGAAGCCATCCGTCTGGCCAGTGGCGTCTGGATCGCGCTGGCGCTGATGGGCCTGTACTACGCCGGCCGCGAACTTTATGGCGAGGAATCGGCTGCCGCCAGCCCGCTACTGCTCGCAGGCTGCGCCGGCCTGCTGTTCCATGCCCATGACGCGCAGCCGATGCTGATCGCCCTCGCCGCCTACGCCGGCGGTCTCGGCGCCCTGGCCGCCATCGGCCGCAAACCGCGCCTGACGGGCATCTATTTTGGACTGGCGATTGCTGGCTGCCTGCTCGGTACCGGCATCGCCCCGACCCTGCCCTTGCTGGCCATCGCTCCGGTCGCCTGGTGGCTGTCGCCGGACCGCCCGAAGGCCCTGCACACCCTGCTCATCGGCCTGGCAATCGCCGTCGTACTGAGCCTGCCGTGGGCGTTGATGTTACTCAGTCTCGAACCCGCTCGTTTCCACAACTGGCTGGCCACCGAACTGGCCCCGCTGCAGACGCCATTCTCCTTCGTCGGGGGCAGCCGTTTTCTCGGTATGCTGCCCTGGTTTGCCTTCCCTGCCCTGCCGCTGGCCGGCTGGACCCTGTGGATTCGCCGCCATGATCTCAAAGCCCCGCAACAACTGCTGCCCCTGGTTTTCCTGCTGATCACCCTGTTGATGCTGGCCTGGGCCTACCGTCCGCGTGAAATTCCCTCGCTGCTGCTCCTGCCCCCGCTCGCCCTGCTTGCCACGCCGGGCGCCCTGGCCCTGCGCCGTGGTGCCGCCAACGCGTTTGACTGGTTTGCGATGTCGACCTTCAGCCTGTTCGCCGCGGCCGTCTGGGTATGCTGGTCAGCCATGGCGCTCGGCTGGCCGGAAAAACTGGCGAAACGCCTGGTCGTGCTGCGTCCCGGATTTGTCGGCCAGTTCGACCTGCTGGCCCTGATCATCGGCTTGACTGCGACCGCCTGGTGGATCTGGCTGATCTTGACTGCACAGCGTTCCCCCTACCGCAGCCTGACTCACTGGACGCTCGGCTTCACGACACTGTGGCTGTTGGCAACAACGCTGATCCTGCCCTGGTTCGACTACGGCAAGACCTACCGCCCGGTCGCCCAGGCCATCGCCCGGGCGCTGCCGGAAAATCACGGCTGCCTGGCCGAGCGCGGCCTGACCGACACTCAACTGGCTTCGCTGGCCTACTTCGTCGAAATCGAACCGGTTGCCGAAGCCTCGAAGGCCGGCCAGGCCTGCAACTGGTTGCTGGTAGTTGGCGACACGCGCGGCGAACTGGCAGCGCCAGACGGTCAATGGAGCAAGGTCTGGGAAGGCAATCGCCCCGGCGACCGAAAAGAGAAATTCCGCCTTTTTCGGCGCTGACCGTAGCATTTTGCCAACCCTGCCGCTGGCAGGGCGACAAGCCCGAGACTAGCCCGGGACCGCAGCGATCAAACGGCCGGCTTGACCAGGAAGTGTTCCCGGTAATACTTCAGTTCGTCGATCGACTCGTAGATGTCGGCCAGCGCCGTGTGCTTGCTCTTCTTCTTGAAGCCCTTGTAGATCTCCGGCTGCCAGCGCTTGCACAGCTCCTTCAGGGTGCTGACGTCGAGGTTGCGGTAATGGAAGAAGGCTTCCAGCGTCGGCATGTAGCGCGCCATGAAACGGCGGTCCTGGCCGATCGAGTTGCCGCACATCGGCGAGTGATTGGCCAGCGAATATTTCTTCAGGAATTCCAGCGCCTCGGCCTCGACGGCCGCCTCGTCTGTCGTCGACGCTTTGACCTTGTCGATCAGGCCTGAACGACCGTGCGTTTTCTGGTTCCAATCATCCATGCCGGCGAGAATCGCGTCCGACTGGTGAACCACCCAGGCCGGCGATTCGGCGACCATTTCTAGATCCGAATTGGTGACGACCATCGCCATTTCGATGATGCGGTCACCATCCGGATTCAGGCCGGTCATTTCCATGTCCAGCCAGACGAGGTTGTTTGCGTTGCCTGCCATATAATTGCCCGATTCCATCAAAAGCCCGATTTTCTCACAGCTTGGCCCCCATGCCCGATTCCCAAGAATTCACTGCTCTCTTTCTCATCTTTTTCGCGCTGACCCTAGCCGTACGCCTGTGGCTGAAAATTCGCCACATCCGCCATATCGGTGCCCACCGCGCCGCGGTACCGGCGGATTTCGCCGCCACCATCGCCCTGGCCGACCATCAAAAGGCCGCTGATTACACGATCGACCGTGTCAAGTCGGTGCTTTTTGCCATCGTCAGCGAAGGTGTCGTACTGCTCGCCTTCACGCTCGGCGGCGGCCTCGCGGCACTGCACAGCTTCTGGGCGCCCCGCCTGGACGGCCTGGCTTACGGCCTGGCGATGATCTTCAGCGTGATGGGCATTTCCGGACTCATTGACCTGCCGCTGTCGCTCTACCGCCAGTTCGTCATCGAGGCCCGCCACGGCTTCAACCGGATGACGCTGGGCCTGTTCTTCTCCGACCTCGTCAAGCAGACTCTGCTTGGCATCGCCGTCGGCGCTCCGGTCATTCTTGCCGTGCTCTGGCTGATGGGTGCCATGGGTAGCCTCTGGTGGCTCTACGTCTGGCTATTCTGGAGCGCCTTCAACCTGCTGGCCATGTTCGTCTACCCGACCTGGATCGCGCCGCTGTTCAACAAATTCTCGCCGCTCGAAGACGGCGAGATGAAGCGCTGCATTGAGGCCCTGCTGACCCGCTGCGGCTTTCGCTCCTCCGGCCTGTTCGTCATGGACGGCTCGAAGCGATCCAGCCACGGCAACGCCTACTTCACCGGCTTCGGCAACAACAAGCGTATCGTCTTCTTCGACACCCTGCTCAACCGCCTGGCGCCGCCCGAGATCGAGGCCGTGCTGGCCCACGAACTCGGCCACTTCCGTCGCCATCACGTGCTCAAGCACATCGCCCTGATGTTCGCCGGCTCGCTGCTCCTGCTCTGGCTCCTTGGCCAGTTGATCGACGCCCCGTGGTTCTATGCGGGACTCGGTGTGCCCGCCCAGAATACGGCGCTGGCACTGATCCTCTTCTTCCTGGTCATTCCGGTCTTCACCTTTCCGTTCACACCGCTGACCAGCTACCTGTCGCGGCGCAACGAATTCGAGGCAGACGCTTACGCCGCCGAACACGCCTCGGCCACCGACCTGATCCGCGCCCTGGTCAAGCTTTATCAGGACAACGCCTCGACCCTGACGCCCGACCCGTTGCACTCGCTGTTCCATGACTCCCACCCGCCGGCGGCGCAACGCATCGCCCGCCTGCAACTTTTGGAGAATCCTGCATGAACAAGCTAGCCACACTGTTTGCCGCAGCCCTCATCTCCCTGCCCGCAGTTGCCGCCGAGCCCTGGGGCAATGCCGACCCCAAGGCCGGCAAGGTGCTCCATGACAAGCAGTGTGTCGCCTGCCATGTCCGTCTCTACGGCGGCGACGGCAGCAAGATGTACACCCGCGATGGGCGCCTTCTGTCAACGCAACTCGATATCCTGCAACGTGTCGGCACCTGCAATTCGCAGACCAAAGCCGGCTGGTTCCCCGAGGAGGAGGCCGAAGTGGCCGCCTACCTGAACCAGCAGTTCTACCACTACAAAGACTGATGCACGGTCGCGTCATCGCCGCACATGGCCGGCAATACGTGGTCGAACTGCCCGATGGCAGCCTGCTTCCCTGCTTTCCGCGCGGCAAGAAAAGCGAGGTGGCTTGTGGCGACCATGTCGACATCAAGCGCACCTCGGACGACCAGGGGGTCATCGAAGCAATCCAGCCGCGGCGCAGCCTGCTCTACCGCTCCAACGAGATTCGCCAAAAACTCATCGCTGCCAATGTCGACCAACTCGTCATCGTCGTCGCCACCGAGCCCGCCTATTCCGACGAACTGGTCGCCCGCGCCCTGCTTGCCGCCGACAGCGAGAACATCGAACCGCTAATCGTACTGAACAAGTCCGACCTGATCGACAAACTCCCGGCCGCCCGGGCACAGCTGACCGCGCTCGCCGGACTTGGCTACCGAATTCTCGAACTTTCGGCACTCAGTCACGCCGAGGATCTGCGCCCCCACCTGCAAGGAAAGACCAGCGTTCTCGTCGGCCAGTCAGGGATGGGCAAATCGACGCTGGTCAACGCCCTGATACCGGCTGCCAACGCCGCCACCCGTGAAATCTCGCAGGCGCTCGACTCGGGCAAACACACGACAACGCACGCAACGCTTTATCACCTGGATGCCGAAAGCCATCTGATCGATTCCCCCGGCCTGCAGGAATTCGGCCTCGGCCACCTTGACCGCCTGGAGATCGAAAGCGCCTTCCGCGAATTCCGCCCCTATCTCGGCCAGTGCCGTTTCCGGGATTGTCGCCATGATCGCGAACCGGACTGCGCGCTGAATGCTGCGGTCGATGCTGGAAAAATCGAAAAATCGCGTTTTGCCATATATCACCGCATCGTCGGCACCCAGCGCCGAACCTGAGGCCCTGCAGCCAAAGCCATCCGTACTAGCAGAAGACGGTAGCTATATCGCCAACACAAGGTGATAATTCTGGCAAAGTTGTAATCTTTGCTCGACCGGAGAATAGCCCATGGGCGCCAGCCAAGCGACCGTACTGATTGTGGACGACACCCCGGAGAACCTTAGCGTTCTCGGCGAACTGCTGCAGCCGAACTATCGAGTCCGCGCCGCTAATTCCGGCCGCCGGGCGTTGCAGATCGCCCTTGGCGACCCGACGCCGGACCTCATCCTGCTCGACGTCATGATGCCGGAAATGGACGGCTATGACGTCCTCGCCGAACTGCAAGCCTCGCCGGCCACCCGCAACATCCCTGTCATCTTCGTCACAGCCATGGACGGCACGCAGGACGAGGAACGCGGTCTCGAGCGGGGCGCCGTCGACTACATCACCAAGCCTATCCGCCCCAGCATCGTGCTGGCCCGGGTCCGAACGCAACTCGAAATCAAGCACGCGCGCGATGTGCTTTCCGGCCAGAACAGTTTCCTGGAAGCCGAGGTTGCGCGCCGCATGCGCGAGAACCAGCTAATCCAGGAAGTCAGCATCCACGCCCTGGCCCGCCTGGCCGAAACCCGCGACCCCGAAACCGGCAAGCACCTGCGACGCACCCAGGAATACGTCCTGACCCTCGCCCGCGCACTGCGCGAGCACCCTCGTTTCGCGGAGTATCTCGATGAGCGGACGATCAGTGCCCTGGCGCAATCGGCACCACTCCACGACATCGGCAAGGTCGGCATTCCCGACCACATCCTGCTCAAGCCCGGCAAGCTGACGCCGGAGGAGTGGGCAATCATGAAAACTCATGCTGAACTGGGCAGCAACGCCATTGCCCAGGCCGAAGCCGATGCCGAGAAGCCGGTCGAGTTCCTCGCCATCGCCAAACTGATCGCCCGCTCGCACCATGAAAAATGGGATGGCAGCGGCTACCCGGATGCCCTGGCCGGCGATGCCATTCCGATCGCCGCCCGCCTGATGGCACTGGCCGACGTTTTCGATGCCCTGACCTGCAAGCGCGTGTACAAGCCGGCATTCACCTTCGAAGACGCTTATCGGATCATCGTTGACGGCTCTGGCAAGCATTTCGATCCGGATGTCGTCGAGGCCTTCATCAGGGAATACGACCGCTTCCAGACCATCGCAGAAATCTATGCCGAATAGATATCCTTTGTTCCAGCGTCCCATCGATTATCCCCGGCCTGTGCTCACAGCGGCAAACAGGCCAGTGACGCTTCAATCCATGCGAATTCCCTGTCCGCGCACGCCGCACCAACAAATTGGCAGCCGCTGGAGCCACCACTGATCATGACCCTGCTGCCCTCATCCACGCTCGCCGACATCATGACCAGCGACGTACGCAGCCTGCCACCGCACGCCACGCTCAAGGACGCGAGCCGGCTAATGTCCGAGCAACGCCTGTCCAGCCTGCTGATCATCGATGGAGGGCAGGCAGTCGGCATTGTCACCGAAACCAATGTCCTGCGTGCGCTGCATGGGCGACAGCCCGTAG
The DNA here is from genome assembly GCA_017983615.1 of Azonexus sp. Classification (GTDB taxonomy): domain Bacteria; phylum Pseudomonadota; class Gammaproteobacteria; order Burkholderiales; family Rhodocyclaceae; genus Azonexus. The sequence continues at coordinate 37,408 of JAGOBB010000002.1, read as the reverse complement.
ACACGCGCCTGGACGAATTAATGTCCAGCCCGCTGATCACCGCCCCACCGCACCTCGATCTGATCAGCGCCCGCCGACTGGTCGAAAGCCGGCGCATACGCCATCTTGGCGTTGCCGACGTTACCGGGCGCATCGTCGGCATGGTCAGCGATACGGATTTCCGCTTCCATCTCGGTACGGCCGTCTTCGGGCATCTGCGGACTCTAAGCAACGCCATCGATCGCAAGACGCCCCAATTGGCTCCCGAGGCATCGCTGGAGCAGGCAATCGCCTGCATGCTGGAGCACGCCGCCGACTACCTGGTCGTCGTCGAAAACGATCTGCCGGTCGGCATTCTCACCGAGCGGGACATTCCACGACTGATCACCCAGTTCCAGAAACCGCACGAAATTCCCCTGCGCATGGCGATGAGCTCGCCCTTGCGCAGCGTCCAACTCGATACCTCGGTGACCATCGCACTGGAAGCGATGAACCGCTTCCGCCTGCGCCACATGTTGGTCCTCGACGGTGACGGCCGAATTGCCGGCGTCATCAGCCAGCGGCGACTTTTCGAGCAACTGGCGCTGGAACAGCTGTCAAATGCATTACAGCAGGTCCATCAGGAACGCGACCGCCTGCGCCTCGAGACCCACCTGCAACTGGCCCTCGACGTCGGCGGCGCCGGTAGCTGGGAATATCGGCACGACCTTGATCATCACATTCTCAGCGACGGCCTGATCAACCTCCTCGGCTGCTCTCCCACGAACGCCCCGCGCACCCGCCGCGACTGGATGGAACGCGTGCATCCCGCAGATCGACCGCTGCTGAATGCTGCGGTCAGCGAACTGCAGGCGGCAAAATCGACATCGCAGATCGTCGAATACCGGATTCGCCACGCGGACGGCCACTGGCTGTGGATTGAGGATCGCAGTTGTGTGACTGAGCGCAACGCAGACGGCAGCCCGAAAATCACGGCCGGCGTCCTCAACGACATAACTGAGCGCCACCAGGCCCGCCAGCAGATCACCCGCCAGAATCGCGCCCTGCGCATGATGGGCGGCGTTGCGCAAGCGCTGGTCCGCCATACCGACGAAAAACTGATGCTCGACGAGGTATGCACTGTCGTCGTCGAAATCGGGGGCTACCGCATGGCCTGGATGGGGGAAGCCGTCAACGATGCCGGAAAGTGCATCGTCCCCCGTGCCGAGTCAGGCGATAGCAACCACTATCTATCCACCATCGATATCAGCTGGGCCGATTGTCCAAGCGGCCAGGGGCCAACGGGCCGCGCCATCCGCACCGGTATTCCGGTGATCATTCGCGACACCGAGAACGATCCGACCTTCATTCCATGGCAGTCAGCAGCGCAAGCAGCCGGCTTCCGGGCATCGATCGCCCTGCCGGTACGCGTCGACGGCAAGGTGCTCGGCGCACTGAATCTGTATGCTGACCAGCTGGATGCCTTCGACGACGACGAAGTCACCCTGCTCAGCAATCTGGCCGGGGAACTCGGCCTCGGCCTCGGCATGCAACGCTCGCGGCAGACGCTGGCCCGCAGCGAGGAAATGCTGCTCCAGGCACAACGGCTGGCCCGCATTGGACACTTCACCTTCGAGGCGAGCAGCGACACGCTGACCGGTTCGCCGACGCACAACGAGATTTTCGGCATCGCTCCCGGTGAACTCCTTGATACCGCTTCCTGGCGCGCCCTGATCCACACCGACGACCGGGAACGGATGAGCCGCTATGTCCGCGACCACGTCTTTCGCAGCAAACTGCCTTTCGACAACGAATACCGCATCGTCCGCCGCAACGACGGCCAGGAACGCTGGATCCACGGCGCCGGACAAATCGTCATCGGTAGCGACGGACGGGTGACCCGATTTTTTGGCACCAGCCAGGACATTACCGAGCGCAAGCATTTCGAGCAGCGCCTGAGCCAGAGCGAAGCCGAATTGAAGGAAGCCCAGGCCGTCGCCCACCTTGGCAGCTGGACGCTGGACATCGTCTCCGACACGCTGAGCTGGAGCGACGAGGTTTACGAGATATTCAGCCTGACCCGCGACCACCCGTTGGCCTTGCTCGACTTTGTCGAGCGCGTTCATCCCGAAGACAGGGAGCGCGTTCTGACCGACTGGCAGGCCGCCCTGCACGGCAAGACTTACGACAGCGAACATCGCATTTTTGTCAGCCAACAGGTACGCTGGGTACGCGAACGCGCGCATGTCCGCTTCGACAAAGGCGGCAACGCCATCTTCGCGGTCGGCACAGTACAGGATGTCACCGAGCGCCGAGAATCCGAGGAGCAGCTGCGCAAACTGTCGCTGGCCATCGAACAGAATCCGCACAGCATCGTCATCACCAACACGCACGCCGAGATCGAATACGTCAATAACGCCTTCGTCCGCAACACCGGCTACAGCCGTGATGAGGTCATCGGCGCCGATCCCGGCCTGCTACGCTCCGGCATGACACCGACGGAAACCTATAGCTCGCTGTGGGCGACCCTCGAACGCGGCGAAATCTGGCGCGGTGAATTCGTCAACCGGCGCAAGGACGGCACGGTTTTCGAGGATTTCGCGATCATTTCCCCGGTCCGCCAGCCGGATGGCCGGATCAGTCACTATCTGGGCATCCAGGAAGACATCACCGAGAAAAAGCGCAATCAGACCGAACTTGAAAGCTACCGTCGGCACCTTGAAGCCCTGGTCGCCGAACGCACCGAGCAACTGATCCAGGCCAAGGAAGAAGCCGAATCGGCCAGCCGGGCCAAGAGCGCCTTCCTGGCCAACATGAGCCATGAAATCCGCACGCCGATGAATGCCATCCTCGGCCTGACCCACCTCGCCCAGCGCGACTCCGGCGATCCGGATCAACAGAAACGCCTGGGCAAGGTCACCGAAGCGGCGCAGCATCTGATGGCAATCATCAACGACGTGCTCGACATCTCGAAAATCGAGGCCGACAAGCTGGTCCTCGAGAACACAGATTTCTCCCTGTCCCAGGTCTGCGCCAACGCCTGCAACCTCGTGGCCGAGCGCGCCGAAACCAAGCACCTGCCAATCAGCACCCAGATTGATCCGGCCATTCCGGCCATGCTGCGCGGTGACCCGCTGCGCATCCAGCAAGTGCTGCTCAATTTCCTGTCCAACGCGATCAAGTTTACCGAGCGCGGCAAGGTTACGCTGTCCGCCAGCCTGCGGAAAAGCGACAGCAACGGCATCGTTGTTTACTGCGCCGTGACGGATACCGGCATCGGCATCGCCAGCGAGGCGCAGGCCCGCCTATTCCTGCCCTTCGAGCAAGCCGACAGTTCGACCACCCGCCGCTATGGTGGCACCGGGCTCGGTCTGGCCATCACCCGGCGCCTGGTTGAAGCCATGCATGGCGAGATCGGGGTCAACAGCGCCCCCGGCCAGGGCAGCACCTTCTGGTTCACGATGCGCCTGGCCCCGGCCATTTCGAGCGCCCCCGTGGTGGCGCCCGACATTGCTCACCGGCCGACGCACCGTACTGGCGCCAACGTGCTGGTGGCCGAAGACAATGCCGTCAACGCCGAAGTCGCCAGCGACCTGCTGCGCAGTGCCGGCCTGGCCGTGAGCCATGCCGTCGATGGCGGTGCGGCACTCGACCTCGCCCGCCGGCAGCATTTCGACCTGATCCTGATGGACATGCAAATGCCGGTCATGGACGGCCTCGAAGCCACCCGGCAGATTCGCGCCCTGCCCGGCTACGCCCAAACCCCCATCCTGGCCATGACGGCCAACGCCTTCGACGAAGACCGCGAAGTCTGCCTAGAGGCCGGCATGAACGACCACGTCGCCAAGCCGGTCTCTCCCGATGTGCTTTATGCCGCGCTTGCCCGCTGGCTACCCAGCCAACCGGCACCGACGGCAATGCCACGCAGCGAAGCCACCGCTGTCCCGCCCGAACTGGCCGACATCGAGGGGCTCGACAGCCACTTCGGCCTGCAGGCTGTGCGCGGCCGGGTCGACAGCTATTGCCGGCTGCTGAACAAGTTTGCCGAAAACCACGCCGACGATTTTGTGAAGATTCGCCAATGCCTCGCCGATGCCAATCTTGACGAGGCCCGCCGACTGGCCCACTCGCTGAAGGGCGTATCGGCGACGCTCGGCGCTGTCGCCATCCATCGGGCATCCGTTGCGCTGGAAGAGGCCATCAAGGCCGGCCAACCGCTGGCGCTGATCGAACCGCTGATCGACGACACCGCAAAGGTTTATGCCTCGTTGCGCGAACAACTCGCCAGATTCGAGCAGGCCCCGCGGGCCAGCGACGGAATCAGCAGCGCACCAGCAACGGCAGCGTTGATCGAACGCATCCGGCGGGAACTGCAACTTGGCGAAATCAGCGTCCAGGAACTGGTTAGCCAGCAAGCTAACACCCTGCGCATGGTCCTCGGCATCCGCTTCGTGGAATTCGAAGGGCGCGTGGCTTCCTTCGATTTCGAAAGCGCCCTCGCCTGCCTGAATGCCGCTCTTCCGCCGAAGATTCCAGGCTAATTTTCCGGGAGCCGACGGTCCAGCCACTGCCGCACGCCCAGGCCGGCCGCCCGGCCGCTGGCCAGGCAGGCAGTGAGCAGGTAACCGCCCGTCGGCGCTTCCCAGTCCAGCATCTCTCCGGCGCAGAAAACACCGGGCATGGCAGTCAGCATCAAGGCGTCGTCCACGGCCTCGAAAGCAACGCCGCCAGCAGTACTGATCGCCTCGTCGAGCGGCCGGGTGGCCGTCACTGGCAGCGGCAGCGACTTGATCGCCGTCGCCAGGTCAAATGCTACGGTTAGCCTCTCCAGCGGGCAAAATTCACGGAGCAGTGCCGCCTTGACGCCTTCGATACCGGCGCGCCGACGCAGGTGATTGGCCAGCGTATCGTGGCCACGCGGACGCGACAGATCAGAGGTCAGCCGTTCCAGGCTGCGTCCCGGCGCCAGGTCGAGGGTCAGTGCAGCGTGGCCGTCACGCGCCAGCGCATCGCGCAGGGGCGCTGAAAGCGCATAGATCAGCCCGCCCTCGATACCGGTCACCGTGATGTTGAATTCGCCCTGCTGGCGATGTGCCCCAACCGACGCGACGACAGCCTTGACCGGCGCGCCGGCGAATCGCTCGCTGAAATAGTCACTCCACGTCACCTCGAAACCGCAGTTGGCCGGCTTCAGCGGGACGACCGGCACGCCGCACCCGGACAGCAGCGGCACCCAGGCGCCATCGGAGCCGAGCTTCGCCCAGCTGCCGCCGCCGAGGGCAAGAATCACTGCATCGGCCTCGACTTCGACTTCGCCGTCCGGCGAGGCAAATCTCAACCTGTCGTCGGCCCAGCCCAGCCAGCGATGGCGGACATGAAAATGCACCCCCTGGCTGCGCAGGCGGTGCAGCCAGGCGCGGAGCAGCGGGGCTGCCTTCATCTCTGTCGGAAATACCCGCCCCGAGGTACCGACAAATGTCTCGATGCCGAGGCCATGAATCCACTCGCACAACTGGGCCGGACCGAAGGCATCGAGCAGTGGTGCAATGCGGTCCGAACGTACCCCGTAGCGCCGGACGAAATCGGGCAAAGGCTCGGAATGCGTGATATTCATGCCGCCCTTGCCGGCCATCAGGAACTTGCGGCCGAACGAGGGCATGGCATCGAAAATTTCTATTTTTGGCCTTTTTTTCGGGCCGACCGTAGCATTTGCCGTAGCCAGCGCCTCGGCCGCCATCAGGCCGGCCGGGCCGCCGCCGATGATGGCGACACGCGCCACCGTCAGGCGCCGTCCTTCTTGTCGCTCGGCCCGGTGAGCAGATCCTCGGGGATTTCTTCTTCATCGAGCGGAAAGACTGTCACCGCCACCTCGGGTTCGGTGCCGCCGCCGCCGAGGATGATGCCGCGCAGCGGCGAGATGTCGCTGAAGTCGCGGCCAAAGGCCAGCGTGATGTGCTCGGTGTTCGGCAACAGGTTGTTGGTCGGATCGAAATCGACCCAGTCGTGCCCTTCACCCGGCGAATAGACCGAGACCCAGGCATGCGAGGCGTCGGCCCCGATCAGGCGCGGCTTGCCCGGAGGCGGCCGGGTCAGCAGGTAGCCGCTGACGTAGCGGGCAGCCAGGCCGAGTGCCCGCAGGCAGGCGATCATCAGATGCGCGAAGTCCTGGCAGACGCCACGCTTGTTTTCCAGCACCTCGAGCACCGGCGTAGACACCGTTGTCGCTTCCGGGTCGAATTCGAACTCGTCGAAAATTTTTGCCATCAATCGCTCGGCACCGACCAGGACCGGCGTTCCCGGCGGAAAGCAATCGGCGGCGTAAGCCGCCAGCTCGTGCTTGATGCGGACGTGCGGGCTTTCGAACAGGAAACGGGTGGCACCGAGATCTTCCGGACGCGGGTCGGTCGCATCGTAAGCCAGCCGGTCGCGCACCTCCTCCCAGGCCAGGGAATCGTCAAGATCGCCCGGCAGGTGGGGCGCCACGGCGATAGTCATGACCGAACGAATGACCAGGCTGTCGTGCGGCACATGGAAAGCCACCCAGGTAACGGGATTGCCAAAGGCATCCTGACCGTCACGACGCCAGGTCGGCGGCGGCTCGATGCTGATGCATTGTTCCTCGACCTGCTGCCAGTCGAGAACCCGCGGCGAGAGATGCAACTGCTGCTGCGAAAGCGACACCGGGCTGCCGTAGTCGTAGCGGGTCTCGTGCAGGACGTGATAGCGGACGGCGGGCATACTCAAAGCGCCATGGTCTGCCGGCTGACATCGCCGACGTGGGTGAAGTAGCGCATGCCCAGCCAATCGGAAAGCTGGACGGCCGCCTGGTCCAGCTCCCGCAGCAGGGTGGCCAGTTCCTCGCAGGGCTCGCACTCCCGGCAGTTGCTGAACTGCAGATGCTCCAGTTTTTCCAGGCTGAAGCCGCGCAGGCGCTCCAGCGCGCCAGCCAGATCACCTTCGAAATCGGCGCCGAGTTCGCGCGCCATGCGGTCGAGATAGCGCGCCAGCACGCTGGCCTGGAAGACCACGCCGTGCGGGTTGCTGTCGTCGAAGACCAGCAGGTCGATGACTGGCAGCAGTTCCGGCAGGCGCGAGTAGCGCGAACGGTAGGTGATGATCGAGTCGGTCAGTTCGAGCAGCCATTCCAGCGAACCCGGGCCGCGCGTCGCCGGCATGGACAGGAAGTGGGCGACGGTCTGCGCCAGGAAGGACAGGCGTTCCAGACGCCGGCCAATGATCAGGAAGCGCCAGCCGTCGTCGCGCGTCATGTTGTCCATCGCAAAGCCGGTCAGCGACGACGAGACGCCAAGCACGCGGTCAAGGAAGGCAATCGCCTCGGTCAGCGTCGGATGTTTTTTGAGCGCCGCCTGCTGGTCGCGCTGCAGGCGGTTCAGCGAATGCCAGTGGTCCAGCGACAGGCGTTCGCGGACATGTGTCGCCGACCACATCAGGCTGCGGATGTTGCCGGCCAGGCTGCCCGGCTGGGCCGGATCGTAGATAGCCTCAAGCAACGCATGTTCGCTGCCTTCCTTGATCTCGCTATCCTCATCCGGCCCGGGCAGGACGCCGAGCCGCTCGGCCAGTTCCATCGCCGAAGCGACGGCCGGCGTCTTCTCGCCGCCAGCTTCGACGACGCGCGACAGTGCGACGCGCAACATGCGTGCGCTGTCGTCGAAACGTTCGGAATAGCGGCCGAGCCAGAACAGGTTTTCGACGACGCGGGAAGACAGGTTGGAACCGGCGCGCACCAGGTCGCGAACACCGATCGACGGCTTGAGCAGCGTGAATTCGCTGACCGGGCCGTTGGTCAGCACCCAGGTATCCTTTGAAGCGCCGCCGCGCTGCATCGAGATGATGCGCGTGCTGGCCCCGGTTGCCACCCGCGCCAGGCCGCCCGGCATCACCGAATAGCCGCCATCGGCATTGACCACCGCGTAGGCGCGCAAACCCACCGGGCGAGCAAGCAGCCGACGCTCGTGCTGCCGGCTCCAGGTCGGCGCCTGCGACAGGTTGACCATTTCCTGGGCGACGTAGGCATGCGGCCGCGCCTCAATCCGGCGCAACAGTTCGGCACGCTCTTCGCCCTTCAATTCGTAGCCGAACACCGGCTCCATGTTCTGCGTCGGATAGGCCGGCTTGATAACCAGGTCGTCGAAATTTTCCTTCACGTAGTCGAGCGCCGGCTTTTCGCCGCACCACCAGGTCGCCACCGAGGGCATGGCCAGTTTTTCGCCGAGCAGGCGCCGGCAGATGGCGGGCAGAAAGCCCATCAGGGCGCCTGACGCCAGCAGGCCGCTGCCCAGCGCATTGGCGATGACTACCCGGCCGGCGCGCGCGACGTTTACCAGTCCGGGAATGCCGAGGGCCGATTCGCCGCGCAGTTCGAGCGGGTCGCAATAGCCGTCGTCCTGACGACGCAGGATGACATGGACGCGTTTCAGGCCGCGCAGGGTCTTCAGATAAACTGCGTCGCCGCGTACCGTCAGGTCCTGGCCCTCGACCAGCGGAAAACCGAGGTAGCGGGCGAGATAGGCGTGTTCGAAATAGGTTTCGTTGTACGGCCCGGGCGTCAGCAGCACGATGTGTGGCGGTTCGTCACCATCGACCGGCGCCAGCGCGCTCAGCCCGTCGAGCTGGTCGCGGAAAAAATCGGCCAGGTGCTGGACGTGCAGGTCGCGAAACATCTCGGGGAAGACGCGCGAGACGACCAGCCGGTTTTCCAGCGCATAGCCTGCCCCGGACGGCGCCTGCGTGCGGTCGGCGATGACCCACCAGCGGCCGTTCGGCGAACGCGCCAGATCGACGGCGTAATTGTGCAGCCAGACACCACCAGCCGGCTTGACGCCCTGACAGGGCCACAGGTAGCCGTGCTGACCATAGACCAGCGAGGGCGGCAGCAGACCTTCGGCGAGGAGCTTCTGCTCGCCATAGAGATCGGCCAGCATGGCATTGAGCAGGGTGGCACGCTGGGCGACTGCCGCCGATACCTCGGCCCATTCGTCGGGCGGGATAATCAGCGGCAGCGGATCGAGCGCCCACGGCCGGTCGGCGCCGTTCGGATCGGCATAGACGTTGTAGGTGACGCCATTTTCCTGGATGCGCCGGTCGACGAACTCCAGACGCTGGTGCATCTCGTCCGGCGCCACCGAATCGAGGTGGCTGAAGAACTGCCGCCAGTGCGGACGTACGACCCCGTCCGCCGACAGCATTTCGTCGTAGCGGCGGGCGCTGTGAGGGTAGATTGCGAGGAGTGTGCGTGCCATTCAGCTGGGAAAAAAGACAAACAGGCCGGAAACAGAGCGTCTCTGGCCTGTTGCTACGGTCGATGCATTTTTTGGGTTAAAAACGCCTCAAGTCTAGCGTAAACGGGTGCTCGGCGCTGACTTCCGGCGCCCCGACCAGCATCTTGCCCGGTGTGTGACCAAAGCGGAAGAAGCGGGCCAGACGCCGGCTCTCGGCCTCGAAGGCATTGACCGGGAAGGTGTCGAAACTGCGCCCACCGGGGTGCGCGACATGGTACTGACAACCGCCCAGCGAGCGCTGCATCCAGGTATCGACGATGTCGAAGACCAGCGGTGCGTGGACGCCGATGTTCGGATGCAGGCAGGACGGCGGCTGCCAGGCGCGGTAGCGGATGCCGGCGACGAATTCGCCATTTGTGCCAGTGTTCTGCAGCGGAACCGGCACGCCGTTGCAGGTCAGCACGTAGCGATCGGGCGCCATGCCCTTGATGCGGACCTGGACGCGCTCGACCGAGGAATCGACAAAGCGCACCGTAGTCCCGACGTTGCCTTCCTCGCCCATCACGTGCCAGGGTTCGAGGGCATGACGCAATTCGAAATCGATGCCCTTGACGGCGAAATCACCGTATTTCGGGAAACGGAATTCAAAGTGTGGCGCAAACCATTCGGCCTTGAACGCGTAGCCGGCCTGCTGCATTTCTTCCATGACGTCGCGGAAGTCCTGCTCGACGTAGTGCGGCAGCATGAAGCGGTCGTGCAGCTCGGTACCCCAGCGGGCCAGCCGGGCCGGTTCGTAGGGTTCTTCCCAGAAACGGGCGATCATCGCGCGCAGCAGCAATTGCTGGGTCAGCGACATGCGGGCGTGCGGCGGCATTTCGAACGCGCGCAATTCGAGCAGGCCGAGACGGCCGGTCGGGCCGTCCGGCGAGTACAACTTGTCGATGCAGAACTCTGACCGGTGTGTGTTGCCGGTCACGTCGATCAGCAGATTGCGCAGGATGCGGTCTACCAGCCAGGGCGGCACGAAACCGCCGGGCTGCGGAATCTGATTAAAAGCAATTTCCAGTTCGTAGAGCGAATCGTTGCGGGCCTCGTCGACACGCGGCGCCTGGCTGGTCGGCCCGATGAACAAACCCGAGAACAGGTAGGAGAGGCTGGGATGGTTGTGCCAGTAAGCAATCAGGCTCTTCAACAGATCCGGACGGCGGAGGAAAGGCGAGTCGTTCGGCGTCGCGCCGCCAAGCACGAAGTGGTTGCCGCCACCGGTGCCGGTGTGACGGCCGTCGACCATGAACTTCTCGGTGGTCAGGCGGGTGTAGTAGGCCGACTCGTAGAGGTGGGTCGTCTGGTCAACCAGTTGATCCCAACTGCGCGCCGGATGGACGTTGACCTCGATGACGCCGGGGTCGGGCGTCACGCTGAAATGTGTCAGGCGCGGGTCGGACGGCGGCGTATAGCCCTCCATGATGACCGGCATGGACATTTCCTCGGCCGTCGCCTCGACGGCGGCGACGATTTCGAGGTAATCGTCGAGCGTGTTGGCCGGCGGCATGAAGATGTAGAGCTTGCCGTCGCGCGGCTCAGCGCACATGGCGAGGCGGGTGATCCAGCCGGCCGATTCCTTGAAGCCGGGCACGGTGTCGGTTGGCTTTTCCCAGGCCCTGCCCTTGCCTTCGCCAACCCGCCCATCGGCGGCGCCGGGCGGACGCAGCTGCATCCGCGTCTCGGCCTGACCGGAAACCCGGCCGCGCAGGGCGGCGTAGCTGGCCAGCGGATCGGTCGCCGTTTCGGCATCGGGCACATTGACGTAGGGGTAGTCGCTCTGCGCCGTCCACGGTTGCGAGTCGATCGGCAGGCGATAGCCCATGGCCGAATCGCCGGGGAACAGGTAGCAGCGCTCGGCGCGCAGGAACCATGGGCCGGTCTGCCATTCGTTGCGGGTATTCTTCATGATCGGCAGTACATGACCAACCGTGTAGGTCAGGCCCTGTGTGAAGACTTTCATCAGCCGGGCGCGTTCAAGCGGGTCGTCGACACGCGAGTCGAAGGGGTCGACGTTGCCCGGCAGGCGGCGCTCGCGCCACATGTAGTAGTAGGCATCCTCGAAGGCCGGAAAGACGTAGTCGCTGGTCACGCCGAGGCGTTCGGCGACGCGCTTGAGGAAGCGGTCAGCATGCTCGCTGGTGGCGCCATAGTTGATCTTTTCGTTGGCATAGAGCGCCGGAGAATTCCAGATCGGCTCGCCATCCTTGCGCCAGAAGCAGTTCAGTGACCAGCGCGGCAGCTGCTCACCGGGATACCACTTGCCCTGGCCGAAGTGCATCAGGCCGTTGGGGGCATATTTTTCGCGCAGGCGATGGAACAACTCTGCCGCGTAGAACCGCTTGGTCGGGCCAAGGGCAGCGGTATTCCATTCTGCGCCGTCCGGGTCTTCGGCGGCGACAAAAGTCGGTTCGCCGCCCTGGGTCAGGCGGACGTCCATTTCGAGCAGCTTTTCATCAATTTGGTGACCGAGGCCTTCGATCTCGACCCACTGCTCGTCAGTGTAAGGTTTGGTGACGCGGGGCGCCTCCCAGACGCGAGTGACCTGCATGTGGTGACCGAACTCGGTTTCGCACTCGTCCAGGCCGCCAGTGACCGGCGCGGCCGAGCCGGGTTCCGGCGTACAGGCGAGCGGAATATGGCCTTCGCCGGCAAACAGGCCGGAGGTTGGATCGAGGCCGACCCAGCCGGCGCCCGGCAAATAAACCTCGGCCCAGGCGTGGAGGTCGGTAAAGTCGGCTTCGGGGCCTGAGGGGCCATCGAGCGACTTGACGTCAGCCGTCAGCTGGATCAGGTAGCCTGAAACGAAGCGGGCAGCCAGGCCAAGGTGGCGCAGTATCTGGACCAGCAGCCAGGCAGAGTCCCGGCAGGAGCCTGTCTTCTTCTCCAGCGTTTCTTCGGGCGTCTGGACGCCCGGCTCCATCCGGATCGTGTAGCCAACCGTCTTTTGCACCTGGGCATTCAGGGCGACCAGGAAATCAACGCTGCGCATCTTCTCGCGCGAGATGCCGTCGAGGTATTTCTGGAATAGCGGCGTCGCCGGCAGCTTGTACAGGTAGGGCGTCAGTTCGTGACGCTGCCAGGCTTCGTAATCGAAGGGAATCTCCTCCGCGTGCGGCTCGAGGAAGAAATCGAAGGGGTTGATGACCGACATTTCGGCCACCATGTCGACTTCGATCTTGAATTCGCGAGTCTTTTCCGGGAAGACCAGACGGGCCAGGTAGTTGCCCTGCGGGTCCTGCTGCCAGTTGATGAAGTGCGTTTCCGGGCCGATCTTCAGCGCATACGACAGGACACGTGTCCGCGAATGCGGGCAGGGGCGCAGACGGATGATCTGCGGACCGAGATTGATCAGGCGGTCGTAGCTATAGGTGGTTACGTGATTCAGTGCAACATGGATGGACACGGGCTTGCTCCGGGCAGAATGACTACAGGCTTAGAAGCAAGACACGAACCAGCCTGCAAGCCATTGTTTTTCAATAGCCGCCATCGTCGCACGCACCTCGTGAAAGCCCGATGACACTGAGCATGCACCAAGCAGGTGCAAATACTAAGGAAGCTTGACGAAACCTTCCGCATCCAGCGGGATGAAGGGGTTGAAGCAGACTTCCCACAAGAAGCCGTCCGGATCGCCAAAATAGCCACGATAGCCGCCCCAAAATACCTTGTCGGCCGGGCGCACCATGGTGGCACCAGCCGCCACGGCCTCGTCCAGCGTGGCGATCACCGAGGCCTCCGACGGCACGTTATGTGCCAGCGTGAATCCGGAAAAGCCGCTCCCCATCGCCGACACCGTAGCATCTTCGGCCAGCGCCTCGCGCTGGAACAGGGCAAAGGCCACCGATCCAGCCTGAAAGAAGGCGATGCCCTCCTGGCTGGCCGACGACTCCTGCCAGCCGAGCGCCTTGTAGAACGCCCTGCTGCGTGCCAGATCGGCGACGCCAAGGGTGATGAAGCTGATGGTCTGTTGCATGATTTCTATCTGTCGATCCGGGAGAGCGCTCCCGTCTATTGGAGCGCCAGTTGATGCTTCTGCAGTTTGGGCACGCTGGGGATACGAATCCGCTTGCCTTCGACCACGATCAGCCCAAGTTCAATCAGGTCGTGCAGGATGCGCGAGAAATGTTCCTGGGTCAGGTTGAGGCGCGACGCGATCACGCCCTTGTTGGCGACCAGTTCCATCACGACATTGTCCTTGCCGTGCTCGTGTTCCGGCAGTTCGTGCATGAGGTAGCCGATGACCCGCTGCGTCCCGGAATGCATTGAATATGATTCGACATCGATCATCAGCTGATGCAGCCGCATGGACATGCCGGCCAGTAACTTGCGGACGAAAGCGTAGTCGCGCTGGAGTTCCTCATCGATTGCCGCCTTCGAGACATGAAGCAGCAGCGAGTCGCTCAGCGCCTGAGCGGAAACGAAATATGCCTTGTCCATCAACATGATGGCTTCGCCGAAGCTCTGTCCCGGCTGAATGATTTCGACCACCTTCTCGGCGCCTTGCGCGGAGGAGATGCCCAGTTTGATCTGACCATAGACCACGACATGAAACCCGGTGCAGGCATCGCCTTGCCGAAACAGCATTTCACCTTTGCCAAGCCGGACCTGATGCGTCCCTTTCGCCATTCTGGCGAGCTCTTCCGGCACCAGTCCTTCGAACAGGGGGATACGACTCAAAAGCGTATCGATCTGTACCGGCTGAAAATCACGCATGCTCGCTCCTCGACTGAATCCACGGCCAAACCCGGCAATTCGGGCATTATCGGCGCTATTGTTGCGTTTGATATGAATCAAATCAAGCCATGATAGCCACAAGGCCCAGGCTCAATGCTGCCTGCTGTCGTCGCCTGCCGCAGCCCGTATAATTCGCACTCCCGGGTTTGCCCAGCCAATGATCGCCTGCCATGTTCCAGTTTTTCAGATTTCGCCTTTTTTTGCTCTCGACCGTAGCATTGCTGGCCGCTTGCGGCGAAGTCGAGGACACGCGACCCGGCCAGCCGGTCAAAACGCGGCAGACGGCGTTCAAGGAGATCGTCAAGGCCTTCGAGCCGATGGGCGTGATGCTGCGCGAGAACCGCTACGATGCTGACAAGTTCGCCATGCACGCCGAACGGCTGATGGCCCGACGCGACGGACCGTGGTCGCATTTTGGCCCGGACACCAATTACCCGCCGACCAAGGCAACGCCCGAGGTCTGGAAGCAGGCGGAACAATTCGAGAAGGAAAAGCAGGCCTTCCTCGCTGCCACCGATGCCTTGCTGGCCGCCGCTCAGCGCAAGGACAAGGCACAGTCGGAAGCCGCTTACGACAAGGTGCACCAGGCCTGCAAGAGCTGCCACAAGCAGTTCAAGGAACGCTGAGATCGCCGGAATATCCGCATGTTGAGAATCACCGAACTGAAGCTGCCGCTTGACCATGCCGCCGATGCGCTGCGCCCGGCGCTCTGCCAGCGCCTGGGCATCGCCGACGGCGAACTGCTCGATTTCACGATCTTCAAGCGTAGCTACGATGCGCGCAAAAAATCGGCGATCACGCTGATCTACACGCTGGACTTCAAGGTCGCCGACGAAGCGGCATTGCTGAAGAAGTTTGCCGATGATCGCCACGTCGGCCCGACGCCGGACACCACTTACAAGTTCGTCACCCAGGCCCCGGCCGACCTGCCAGCCCGCCCAGTTGTCATCGGCACCGGCCCCTGCGGCCTGCTGGCCGGCCTGATCCTGGCCCAGATGGGCTTCAAGCCGATCATCCTAGAACGCGGCAAGGCCGTGCGCGAGCGCACGAAAGACACCTGGGGCCTGTGGCGCAACAACAAGCTGAACCCGGAATCGAACGTCCAGTTCGGTGAAGGTGGCGCCGGCACCTTTTCGGACGGCAAGCTCTACAGCCAGATCAAGGACCCACAGCACCACGGCCGCAAGGTGCTGGAAGAGTTCGTCAAAGCCGGCGCGCCGGAAGAGATCATGTATGTCAGCAAGCCACACATCGGCACCTTCCGGCTGGTCAAGATGGTCGAGAACATCCGCGCCACGATCACCGCACTGGGCGGCGAGATCCGCTTCGGCAGCAAGGTCGAGCGGCTGATCATCGGTGACCATCAAGTGCAGGGCGTCGTCCTCGCCGATGGCGAAACCATCGCCACCGACCACGTCGTTCTCGCTGTCGGCCACAGCGCCCGCGACACCTTCCAGACCTTGCACGAACAAGGCGTTTACATCGAGGCCAAGCCCTTCTCGATCGGCTTCCGCGTCGAGCACCCGCAGACGCTGATTGACCAGGCCCGCTTCGGCCCCAACGCCGGCAACGAGATCCTCGGCGCCGCCGACTACAAGCTGGTCCACCATTGCGCCAACGGCCGCGCTGCCTACAGCTTCTGCATGTGCCCGGGCGGTCAGGTCGTCGCTGCCACCTCGGAGGAAGGCCGCGTCGTCACCAACGGCATGAGCCAGTATTCGCGCGCCGAACGCAATGCCAACGCGGCGCTGGTCGTCGAAGTCAAGCCCGAGGACTTTCCCGGCGACTACAAGACCAACCCGCTGGCCGGCATCGATTTCCAGCGCCAATGGGAATCGGCCGCCTTCGTCGCCGGCGGCAGCAACTACGCCGCACCCGCCCAGCGCATCGGCGACTTCCTCGCCGGCCGGCCATCCACGGCGCTCGGCGCCGTCGATCCTTCCTACCAGCCGGGTGTACACATGACCGACCTGGCGAGTTGCGCCCCGCCCTTCGTCATCGAGGCATTGCGCGAAGCCATTCCGGTCTTCGACAAGCAAATCCGCGGCTTCGCCATGGCCGACGCCGTGCTGACCGGCGTCGAGACGCGCACTTCTTCGCCGATCCGCATCAAGCGCGACGCCGACTACCAGAGCATCAACACCCGCGGTCTCTACCCGGCCGGCGAAGGCGCCGGCTACGCTGGCGGCATCCTGTCGGCGGGCGTCGATGGCATCAAGGTGGCAGAGGCGGTGGCCTTGTCGATGACGCGACCCGCTTAAACGAACTGCCCGGCCACCCAGCCCGACGACCACGCCCACTGGAAGTTATAGCCGCCCAGCCAGCCCGTGACGTCGACCACTTCGCCGATGAAATAGAGCCCGGGCGCCGCTGTGGCTTCCATGGTTTTTGACGACAATGCTGCAGTGGACACGCCCCCGAGGGTAACCTCCGCTTTGGCAAAACCCAGCGTACCGGCGGGCATCAGCGGCCAGGCGTTGAGTCTGGCGGCGATGGCGTCGAGATCGCGGCGGCCGAGTTCGCCGATCGGTCGTGAGACCAGCTTTTCGCCGCCATACAATGCGCACCATTCGTGCGCGAAGCGACGCGGCAGACGCTCAGCCAGCAGGTTGGGAAGATGAATGCGCCCCTGCCGGTGTTCTTCCAGCCAGGTGGCGGCATCAAGGCCGGGCAGCAGGTCGATCTCGACGGGCTGCTTCTTGCCCGCCCGGTATTCCTGCATCTGCCAGTAGCTGGAAATCTGCAGGATGGCAGGGCCGGACAGGCCGCGGTGAGTGAGCAGCACATTTTCGCGGAAACCGGCTGGCCCGAATTGCGCCACGGCATCGAGCGTTGCACCGGCCAGCGGCTTGATCGGTTCGAGCACTTCCGGCGCCAGGGCGAGCGGTACCAGGGCGGGTTTTGGGGCAATGACGGGAATATCGAATTGCTCTGCGAGCCGGTAACCGAACGGACTGGCACCGATTTTCGGTATCGCCAGACCGCCGGTGGCGACGACCAGCGACTGGCAGGTGAAGCTGCCGTTGTCGGTGGCCACCCGATAGCGCTTTACGGGATGCCCGTCGTTGCGTTCAATATGCTGGACGGCGCACTGCAAGGCCCATTTGACGCTGGCGTCGTCGCAGGCATCGCGCAGCATGGCGATGATTTCCTCGGCCGAGTCGTCGCAGAAAAGCTGGCCGTGTTCGCGCTCGTGGTACGGAATGCGCCGCTTTTCGACCATCGCGATGAAATCGAATTGCGAGAAGCGCGCCAGTGCCGAGCGGCAGAAGTGCGGGTTCTGCGAAAGGTAGTTCTCGGCGCTGACCGTCCGGTTGGTGAAATTGCAGCGCCCGCCACCGGAAATCCGAATGCGCTCGCCGAGTTTGGCCGAGTGGTCGACCAGAAGCACGTGCCGCCCCCTGCCCCCGGCCTGGGCCGCGCACATCATGCCGGCAGCGCCGGCGCCGATGATGATGACGTCAAAATGCATTGGGCGGGATCAAATGAAGTGCTGATGCGGAAACGGGGCGGATTCTACCACCGTGCCTCAAGCGGATTTGGCGACGGCAACATTGGTTTGACCAAAGCCGTCTTGCTCAGGCAGCGATGCCCTGTTTGATCTGCCCCCAGCGCTTTCCGGGAAACACTGTTTAAACGAACGGATAGCACAGCAACAACGCCGTAACACTTTCCCAGTCTAATAGGTAACCGCCCAAAAACATCGTTGCAGCACAGCAATGTTTGAAACAATCGTTTAGCGAGGTATCTGCCAAATGATTGATCTAGATCAGTAAATCAACATGCTGCGGTGCAGCATTTCTGATAGATATACTGTTACAATAAGGCCGTTGTAATTTTATTCCCTCACTTAAGGAGCGTCCGATGTCTATCAATCCCGAGCAATTCGCCGCCGCTAACAAGGCTGCTGTCGATTCCCTGCTGTCCGTCGCCAATACCGCCCTGGCTTCTGCCGAGCGTATCGCTACCCTGAACCTTGAAACCGCCCGTTCCGTGCTGGAAGATTCCGTCTCCAACGCCAAGGCCATCATGGGCGCCAAGGATCCGCAGGAAGCCCTGTCCATCCAGGCCTCCCTGGCCAAGCCGAGCGTCGAGAAGGCTGTTGCCTACGGCAAGTCGGTCTATGAAATTTCCACCGAAACGCAAGAACAGCTGGCCAAGATGGTCGAAGCCCAGTTCGGCGATTTCCAGAAGAGCGTTTCCAGCATGCTGGAAAAGGCTGCCAAGTCCGCCCCGGCTGGTTCCGACGTCGCCGTCGCCGCCGTGCAGAGCGCCATCGCCGCTGCCAACTCCGCTTTCGACAACATGCGCAAGGTTGCCCAGCAAGTGACCGACATGGCCCAGAACAACATGGCCGCTGCCACCAGCGCAACTGCCAAGGCTGTCAAGAAGACCAAGTAATCCCGGTCCTCGCTGTCGTAAAAATGCCCGCTTAAAAGCGGGCATTTTAATTTCTGGGGCTGCAAATTTGTCCGAATGCTACGGTCGCCCCAAAAAAATGGCAAAAACCGATCCGGCCAAGACCGGACCGGGAGGCGCTTATGCCGCTTCCGCCATCGGCACCAGAAAGTCCTTGCTGATGCCATCGCCGAGCAGGTAAATGCGGTCCATGAAATCAGTCAGCCACTCGTGCAGGCCGTGTGCCAGGATGTCCTCGATCCGCCCATAGTGCAACTGGGCGTGCATCAGGCCCGCCTGGCGAGCCGTTTCTCCGGACTGGCGATTGGCGATCAAGTCGAGAACCTTGATCACGCTGTTCAGGCAAAAGTGCAAGGAGCGCGGCATGTCCTTGTTGAGGATCAGCAGTTCCGCCACGCGGTCCGGCGTGATCACGTCGCGATAAACCTTGCGATAGACCTCGAAAGCCGAGACCGAACGGAGCAGCGCCCCCCATTCGTAGAAGTCGGTCGCCCCCTCGTCGCCATGCGAACGCAAGACGTGGTATTTGACATCGAGAATGCGCGCCGTGTTGTCGGCACGTTCAAGCAGCGTGCCCAGCCGAATGAAATGAAACGCCTCGTCCTGCAACAATGTGCCGAGTGTCGTCCCACGTGACAGCGAGGACCGCATCTTGACCCATTCGAAGTAGTCGCCGATGCCGGCGCCGAGCAGTTGTTCGAAGCTTTTCTCTTTGGCTTCCAGCCATGTGGCGTTCAGCGTTTCCCACATCTCCGTGGTCAACGTGCCGCGCACGGCATGGGCGTTCTCGCGGGCCAGGCGCAGGCAGCTATGGATGGACGAAAAATTGTCCGGATCGCTGACCATAAATTTCAGGACGTTTTCGCCATTGACCGTCGCATATTTCTTGGCGAACGCCTCTTCCAGGCTGTTCAGGGCGATGATCGCGTTCCAGCTTTGGTTGGCCGCTTCCTCAGATTGCGGGACGAGGGACATCTGCCAGGTAACGTCGAGCAGGCGGGC
Organism: Azonexus sp.; assembly: GCA_017983615.1. Lineage (GTDB taxonomy): Bacteria > Pseudomonadota > Gammaproteobacteria > Burkholderiales > Rhodocyclaceae > Azonexus. The sequence continues at coordinate 18,011 of JAGOBB010000002.1, read as the reverse complement.
CAGGTTCTCGGCGCGCTCGATATAGCGCGACATCCAGAACAAATGATCGGCAGTACGACTCAGCATGGCTTAATCCTCCAAAACCCAGGTATCTTTGGTACCGCCGCCCTGCGACGAATTGACGACCAGCGAGCCCTTGGTCAGCGCGACGCGGGTCAGGCCGCCCGGCACCATGTTCACGCACTCGCCCGAGGACAGCACGAAGGGACGCAGGTCGAGGTGACGCGGCGCGATGCCCTCCTCGACGAAGGTCGGGCAATTGGACAAGGCCAGCGTCGGCTGCGCGATGTAGCCATCCGGCTTGGCGATCAGCAACTGGCGGAAATGCTCGATCTGCTCCTTCGTCGAAGCCGGTCCGACCAGCATGCCGTAGCCGCCGGCACCATGGACCTCCTTGACGACCAGTTCCGGCAGATGATCGAGCACGTAGGCCAAATCGTCCTTTTTGCGGCACATGTAGGTCGGCACATTGTTCAGCTTCGGCTCCTCGCCGAGGTAGAAACGGATCATGTCCGGCACGTAGGGGTAGATCGACTTGTCGTCGGCGACTCCGGTGCCGACCGCGTTGGCCAACGTCACGTTGCCGGCCTGATAGGCGCGGATGATGCCCGGTACGCCGAGCGAAGAATCAGCACGGAAGACCGTCGGGTCCATGAAATCGTCGTCGAGACGGCGGTAAATCACATCGACGCGCTGCGGCCCCTGCGTCGTCCGCATGTAGACCACCTCGTCCTTGACAAAGAGGTCACGCCCCTCAACCAGTTCGACGCCCATCTGCTGGGCGAGGAAGGTGTGTTCAAAATAAGCGCTGTTGTAGGCGCCCGGCGTCAGGACAACCACCGTCGGATCGGTCACGCCCTTGGGCGCCACGGCGCGCAGCTTCTCCAGCAGCATGTCCGGGTAGTGCTGAACCGGTGCCACCTTGTGTTTGGCAAACAGTTCCGGAAAGAGCCGCATCATCATCTTGCGGTCTTCGAGCATGTACGAAACACCTGAGGGCACGCGCAAATTGTCTTCCAGCACGTAAAACTCGCCCTCTCCGGCGCGCACGATATCGACCCCGGTAATATGGGCGTAAATCCCTCCCGGCACATCGACCCCCTGCATGACCGCACGATACTGGGCATTGTTCAGCACCTGCTCGGCCGGAATGACGCCGGCCTTGAGGATTTCCTGATCGTGATATACATCCCAGAGGAACATGTTCAGCGCCTTGACGCGCTGGCGCAGGCCGGATTGCAGCGCCTTCCACTCTGCAGAGGGAATGACGCGCGGGATGATGTCGAAGGGGATCAGGCGCTCCTTGCCGGCCTCCTCGCCGTAAACCGCAAAGGTAATGCCCACCCGGTGGAAAGCCAGATCGGCTTCCGCCCGTTTGCGCTCGATACGCTCCGGCGGTGTCGCCTTCAGCCAGTCTTCGTATCCCTTGTAATGTGCCCGGACGCCGCCATTGGCGTCATACATCTCGTTATAGAAGTTCATCATGTTCTCGTCGCTGAGGATGCTCTCGCCAGATTTCTAGCAGGTTCCATACCAAAATCAGTAGCTGTTTATAATCATGTGGATAGACACAACTCAGTACGCCAGGCAGAGGGTGTGCGCACCATCGCAGTGCAGATATTCCGCCTCGGTGCATTCCCTCCCCCGCGATGCACGCTGTTTGCCCCAAGGAAATAACCAAGACCCACTGGCTCGCAGCACACCAAGAAGCCACTATTTGACAGATCGCCTTGACAAATGAATTGCATCTGACAAAATGAAATTATAAAATATATATAAATGACAAATGCAACAATACTACATTGACCCGCATGAGCACCATTCGTGTCGCATCGTCATCGACTAGCTGCACCAGCCTGGCTGTCTCTGAACTGTCTGACCAGCTGGCCGGGCAGCAATATGCGGTCATCCTCTTTTTCTGTGCTGACAGTTTCGATCAAGGCAGCCTGGCCAGCGCCATGCGCGACCAGTTTCCAGCCAGCACCGCCCTGCTTGGCTGTACAACCGCAGGAGAAATTGGCCCTGCCGGCTACCAGCATGACTCCATCGTTGCCATTGGTTTTCCCGCCGATGACTTCTCAGTCACCACGACGCTCTTGCCGCACCTGAATGAATTCAACATTGCCGACTGCGAACAGCATATCCGTAATGCTCTGCAACGTACGACATCATTTGAGCCGAACGAAAAAGCGCAGGGGCAATTTGCCTTTTTACTTATCGATGGCCTTTCCCGTCGCGAAGAAGCACTAGGCAAGGCGGTCCAGCTCACCCTCGGCAGCATTCCCGTCATCGGCGGCTCAGCCGGAGACTCGTTGCAATTCCGCCAAACCTGCGTCTTTCACGACGGCAGCTTCCACAACAATGCTGCCGTCCTCGCCATCATCTCGACTCGGCTGCGCTATTGTTTCGTCAAGGCCCAGCATTTCGAACCGACGGCAAACCGAATGGTCATTACCGGAGCCATTCCGGAATCCCGTATCGTCACGGAAATCAACGGCTACCCGGCAGCCACCGAATATGCCCGCATTGTCGGCATTCCGCCCGAACTCCTGAACCCGGATGCCTTTGCCGCCTTTCCAGTTGTCGTCCGCATCGGCGACCAAGAGTATGTCCGCTCCATCCAGAAGGTGAATCCTGACAACAGCCTGAGCTTCTATTGCGCTATCGACACCGGAGTTGTGCTTTCGCGGGCGCTTGGCATCGATCCAATGCACAACCTGATTGCCGCACTGGATGCTGCCGATGCCGAAATCGGCCCACTACAGGCCGTTCTCGCCTGCGACTGCATCCTGCGCAACCTTGAATTCAGGCAAAGCGGGCAACTGGACGAAATGTCGGCACTGTTACGCGAACGCAAGGTCACTGGTTTTCTCTCCTTTGGTGAACTGCATCGCAGAATTCATGTCAATCAGACCTTCAATGGCATCGCATTCGGTCAGGTGGCTGACAGCAAGGTGCAATGAAAGTGATCAATCGCCGGATCATCCCGATCAACACCCACTCCACCTCCGAGCCGCGCGAGGCGGCAGATGAAATCGCTCGTCGTGACAAGATCATTGACGTCCTGATGAACCGCATCGAACAGGATGCGGGGCAACATGCTTCCGACTACAGCTTCTTCCAGACAGCCATACTGCTCGATACCAAGGTTCGCGAGCGCACCGCCAGACTGGATGAAGCAATGGCCGCGCTAAAGCACACCAATACGGCACTAGAGGCAGAAAAGCAGGCTGCAGAGGCCGCCCAGGCCCAGCTGGTTGCCGCATTCAGCAACAGTTCCGACGGGTTTGCATTGTTCGATGCCGATGATCGGCTAAGCATGGCGAACCAACAGTTCTCGGACATCTGGCAGGCCGCAGGCAGCCCGACAGGCAGACAGGCCGGCGCCACCTTCCGGGTACTGATCGAAGAGCTCAAGGACGCTGCCCCCGGCGCAGATTGGCCCGCCCGCTGGCTTGCCCTGCATCATAATGTTCGTGCCGGCGAAGCGGCAACCATCGAACTATGCATTCGCGACAACCTGTGGATCCGCATCTCCGAGCGTCCCGCGGGGGACGGCAGCATTGTCGGCACATATGCTGACATCAGCGAGATCAAGCAACGCGAAAACCAGCGACGCGAACGCGAGCTGGCCGAACAGGCTATTCTGCTCCAGACCACGCTCGACAACCTGCCTCAGGGCGTTGTCGTTTTCGACGCTGACGACCGCCTTCTGGTCTGGAACAATCGCCTGCTCGCCTTGCTAGACTTTTCTGAAGGCGAACTGCTCGAGCGCATGCCACGCAGCAAGCTCCCGAAGATTCTGGCGCCGGCACCGGCCACACAGGAAACACAGGACCAGGCCGAGTGGATCATGATCGACGGCCGTACGCTGAGTGTGCGCTATGCGACGATGCCCGGCGGTGGTTCCCTGATGACGCTGACCGACATCACGCTGCGCCGCCTCCAGGAAATCCATATCCAGCAGTTGCTCGACGAACTGCGGGCCACCTTCGAAAATGCCCACGTTGGCATCGCGCATCTCCGAAACCGCATATTCGTCAACTGCAACACCCGGATGGCTGAACTGTTCGGCTGGGACTCGCCGGAGGCACTGATCGGCAAGACGACAGAAACGATCTACGCCAGCCGCCAGGACTGGCTTGAAGATGGCGAGTTGGCCTACGACGAGTTGGGCCGGACCGGCGTCAGCGACCGTGAGTATCAGTTTTCCAAACGCGACGGAGCATCTGTTTGGTGCCACCGTACCGGCCGGGCGATCAATCCGAAGGACCCACAGGGCGGCTCGATCTGGGTCTTTGCCGACATTACCCAGCGCCGTCAGCAGGAGGCCCAGTTGCGACTGGCCCACACGGTTTTCGAGCATAGCTCGGAAGCCCTGATAGTCACTGATCGTGCCGGCATAATCGCCGACGTCAATCGTGCCTTTACCGTCGTCACAGGCTATTCGGCCGAAGAGGCGATCGGCCAACCAGCCAGCCTGCTGAATTCCGGCCATCAGCCCAAGGCTTTCTACGACGAAATGTGGCAGACCCTGCTCGCCACCGGACGCTGGAGCGGCGAGTTGATCGACCGTCGCAAGAATGGCGAGTGCTATCCAAAATGGCTGTCGATTTCGACGGCCTATGGGCAGCACGGAGAAATCGTCAATTTCATCGGATCGTTCCAGGACATCTCGGAGCGCAAGGCTGCCGAGGAAAAAATCCGCTTCCTGGCCCATCACGACGCCCTGACGACCCTTCCCAACAGGCTACTGCTACGCGACCGCTTTGGCCAGGCCATCGAGCAAAGCAAGCGAACCGGCAAGTCGATGGCCTTCATGTTCCTCGACCTGGACGAGTTCAAGCGCATCAATGACTCGCTCGGCCACCGTGTCGGTGACGAACTGCTGATTGCCGTCGTCCAGCGTTTCAAGGAATGCCTGCGCGAAACCGATACGATCAGCCGACAGGGTGGCGACGAATTCATCATCCTGCTTGGCGACATTGACAGCCCCGTTGCCGCGGCCTCCGTCGCCAACAAGATTCTCAACAGCATGACCCCGGTTTTCAACATCCAGGGGCAGCAGATCAATTCCTCTGTCTCCATCGGCATTGCCATGGCTCCGATCGATGGCGCCGACTTTGACACCCTGCTGCAAAAGGCCGATATCGCGATGTATCACGCCAAGGAGCGCGGGCGGGGACGCTTCAGCTTCTTCCGGCAGGACATGAACGATGCGGCACTTAACCGTCATCATCTCGTCAATGCGATGCACAGAGCGCTTGAAGATGGGCAGTTCCGGCTCCATTACCAGCCGCAGACATCGATACAAGACAACAGCCTGATCGGTAGCGAGGCGCTGCTCCGCTGGATCTTGCCGAATGGCCAATCAATCAGTCCAGCCGAATTCATTCCGATTGCCGAGGAAACGGGACTGATTCTGCCCATCGGCGAATGGGTGATCGGCGAAGCCTGCCGCCAGTTGCGCCAGTGGCACGATGCAGGCTTGGGCATAAAAACTGCCGTCAACGTTTCCGGCGTGCAGATCTATCACGCGGACATTCCCTCCCTGCTGGCCAGGCACACCCGGGATGCCGGCATCTCCCCCTCGGCCATCGAAGTCGAACTGACCGAATCAACCCTGATGCAGGACAGCCAGATCGTCCGCGAAGTGATTCGCGAATTCAAGTCGCTGGGCTGCTCGGTCGCGATCGACGATTTCGGCACCGGCTATTCCAGCCTGGCCTATTTGAGCCGCTTCCAGGTCGACAAGCTGAAAATCGATCGCTCGTTCATCGCCGGATCTGCCGCCAGCGAGGAAGACCGGGCGATTGTCCGGGCCATCACCCAGATGGCGCACGCCCTCAAGCTGAACGCAGTTGCCGAAGGCGTCGAAACTGCTGCCCAGCTATCGTTCCTGAATGCCTGCGGCTGCAACGTCGCCCAAGGCTACCTGATCAGTCACGCCCTGCCCGCAGAAGACTTCAAGCGCTTCGCCAACCAGCCGCGCCCATCGCCACAGCTCGACTGGTGCCTCTAAGACCTTGTCCACCAAACCCCGGACGTAAAAAAACCGCCGGTTGATCCGGCGGCTTTTACTTCAGCGCTCAGCTTTGCTTAGGCGCGTTCGAAGATCACGGCAATACCCTGACCGCCACCGATACACATGGTGACCAGCGCGTACTTGCCGCCGATGCGTTCCAGTTCGTACAGTGCCTTGGTGGCGATGAATGCACCAGAACAGCCGACCGGGTGGCCGAGGGCGATAGCGCCGCCGTTCGGGTTGGTCTTGGCCGGATCGAGACCGAGAACCTTGGAAACAGACAGTGCCTGCGCTGCAAAGGCTTCGTTCGATTCGATGACGTCCATCTGATCCAGCGTCAGGCCGGCCTTCTTCAGGGCCAGCTTGGTAGCCGGGATCGGGCCTTCGCCCATGATATCGTTCGGCACGCCGGCGACGGCGTAACCGGCGATCCGGGCCATGGCCTTTTGACCAGCCTTGGCAGCGACATCGGCAGCAGCAAGCACGAAGAAGGCAGCGCCGTCGTTGATACCGGATGCGTTACCTGCTGTCACCGTGCCGCCTTCCTTCTTGAAGGCCGGCTTCATTTTGCCCAGCGATTCCATGGTCGTGCCGCGCTTGACGTGCTCGTCGGTATCGAACACAACTTCGCCTTTGCGGGTCTGCTTGACGATCGGCATGATCTGCGACTTGAAATGGCCGGCGTCGATGGCGGCAGCGGCGCGGCGCTGGGATTCGACAGCGAAGGCATCCTGCTCTTCACGGGTAATACCATGCTTGGTCGCCAGGTTTTCGGCGGTGATACCCATGTGGCCAACGCCGAACGGGTCGGTCAGCACGCCAACCATCGAGTCAATGGCCTTGGTGTCGCCCATGCGGGCACCGTTGCGCAGCGCCGGCAGCAGGTAGGCGGCCTTCGACATGACTTCAACGCCACCGCCGACGCCGTAATCGGCATCGTTCAGCATGATGTTCTGGGCGGTGGTGACAATGCCCTGCAGGCCTGAGGCGCACAGGCGGGAAACCTGCATGGCGACAGAATCCATCGACAGGCCAGCCTGGATGGATGCAACGCGCGAAACGTAGGCATAGCGGGAATCGGTCGGCATCGTGGTACCGACGGTAACGTAGTTGATTGCTTGGGGATCGACGCCGGAACGAGCTACGGCTTCTTTCATGACGATACCGGCCAGCTCGGAAGATTCGAAATCGGCCAGTGCGCCGCCAAAGGTACCAATAGCGGAACGAACTGCGCTCAGAACGACAACATCTCTGCTCATGAAACTACCTCCAATTGGAAATTTATTCAGCCCACCAAGCTGGCGAGCCCCAACAAAAAGAGCAACAACATCCACAACACCGTAGCTCGCCAGACGAGGCCCACGGCACTTTGCATGAATTCGACATCGGCTGGATCACCCAGCCCCAATTCGGCCCGATCGGATACCTCGGCACCTTCCACAACCGGGCGGCCCAATTGAACCCCCAGCGCCCCTGCGCCAGCGGCAAGAACGACTCCCATGTCACGATCCGGCCACTGGGCTGGCTGGGTTCGCCAGCAATATGCCGCATCCTCGAAGTCGCCAACGATGGCGAATGCCGAAGCGGTAGCCCGCAATGGCAACCAGTCGATCATACCGAAAACCTGCCGGGAGAATGCGGAAAAATCGTTGTGCAGTGCAACATCGACGGCCTGCCAGCGATCACGGACAATCAGTGACAGCCGATACAACAAGGCGCCACACGGCCCGGGCAGCAGGATGAACCAAAGCAGCACGGCAAGGACGTGGCGATGCGAGGCGCCCAGCGCGCCTTCGATCGAAAGGCGGGCGATGTCTTCGGAATTCAGGCCGTAGGTTGAACGTCCCTGCCACTCCCCGAGCAGTTGCCGGGCCCGTTCAAGATCGCCGAGATTCAGGGCGAGCTGGATTTCGGTGTAGTGATGGCTGAATTGCCGAAAGCCCATGGTCAGGTAAAGCACGCCGACGTTGAGCAGCAGACCGAAGACGGGATTCAGCGAATAGAGCAGGCCGTAGGCGATGGCGACGAGCAGGACCGGCAACAGGACGGCCAGGCACCAGGCGAGCACGCCATGGCGATACGCGCCGGCATTGAAACGGGATTCGATGAAATCCGCCCACGCGCCCAGCGGTTCGGCAATCAGGCGCCGGTAATCAAGGGGTTTCAGCTGCTCGATGAGAAAGACTGCAATCAGCGAGAGAAGACTCATTTGGGGCCGCGGGTTGCCGTGTTCGGCTTATTTTGTGTATCAAGATGCCACGATACCACAAGCATCGGTGCCGTGGAGCAGACCAAGCCGCTCAGTCAGCGAACGGATCATTCCGGCCGTTGCACCCCAGATGAAATAGTCGCCATAGGGCATGGCAAAGTAGTTGCGAAGGGCGCCGCGGTAGTGCAGCGAATGACGCTGGTGATTGGCCGGATCAAGCAGGAAGGCGAGCGGCACTTCGAAGATTTCAGCCACTTCGAAGGGGTCTGGCTGCAGGTCGAACGGCGGCTGGACGAGCGCCACCACCGGCGTGATACGAAAACCTGTACCCGTCCGATATTCCGGCAGAAAACCAAGAATTTCGACCCGCTCCCGTTCCAGGCCGATTTCTTCTTCGGTTTCGCGCAGGGCGGTGTGCAGCGGGGACAGATCAGACTCCTCGACCCGACCACCGGGAAAGCTGATCTGGCCGGCGTGATCTTTGAGATGCGCCGTGCGCTGGGTCAGCAATACCGTATGCCCCGCTTCGCGCAGGACGATGGGAAACAATACTGCTGCCGGCGTCAACGGCAAATCCGAGGCACCGTCCTCCTGAACGAAATGCTCGATCTGCGGCTCAGCCAGCAGGCTGGCCCGCAGGTGCGCCAGATCAAGCGTCATGCCGCCTTGGAGTCTTCCTCGATTTCGGCGTGAACTGCCGACAGCGCATCCTGCAGGGTTTCTTCGGGCAGGTCATTGATGGTTGTCGCCACCAGGTCGGCCGATTCGATCGCGCCGACCGGCAGTCGTTTGCTGTCCAGGCTGGCAATCATCACTGCCGCAGCACCGGCAACGCGCAACAAGGCCTGGCGTTCGCCCATCAGCATTTCGAGTTCTTCGCGCAGCAGCGCTATTTCTTGGTCTTTTTGCGGCATTTCTCTCTCCTAGAATCGTTTTTTTAATGTCATGGTACTGCCGTCGCGCTGCATTTCCATGCGGTTCAGAAAACTCATGCCGAGCAGGGCAATCGGCATCTCGGCAGGCAACACGACCGCTTCGACATTGTGCAGGGTTATGCCGCCAATTTTCACGGTATCAAGCGCTATTCGCGTCACAACCACCTGACCGTTAGCGGTGCTGGTCATGCCACGCTGCCCCTGCCGAAGATCGAGGCCGATCCGCCGCGCGTCGGTCGGACCGAGCGCAATGGCGGTTGCACCGGTATCGACGACGAAGCGAACCGATGTGCCGTTAACGGTACCGGTCGTATAAAAATGTCCCTGGAGATCGGCGGTCATGATGATCTTGTCCGAGCCGTCGCCGTTCGAAACGCCGATGGCGTGCTGACCGACCCGCAAGGGTCGTTTCTTGCCGCCGATTTCGACCATGATCTGGTCGCCATTGATCGACAGGACCTTGACCCCGTCGAGCGTCTGGCCGACCGGCACTGCCTGCGGCTCACCGCCGTTGATCATCAGCATGGCCTTGCTGCCCATGATTCCGGCCAGCCCGACATCCTGCGCGGCCGCTGCCAACGGTATCAGGAACGCGACAAGTCCGAGCAGCGTAGAATGCAATCTTGATTTTCCGGAGGTAAGTGCCACCATGCTCCCTGTTGCCATCTTTCGCCACTCTCCGACTGAAGGTCCGGGCTATTTTGCCATATTCCTGGAACAGCACGGGATTCCGTGGCAACTGATCGCCATTGACGAAGGCGATCCGGTACCAGCGACAGCTGATGATTACTCGGGTCTCTGCTTCATGGGCGGCCCGATGAGCGTCAACGACCCGCTGCCGTGGATAGCACCGGTCTGCTCGCTGATTCGCGATGCCGCGGAGAAAAACATTCCGGTGATCGGCCATTGCCTGGGCGGGCAGCTGATGAGCAAGGCGCTGGGCGGCCAGATCACCGGCAATCCGGTCAAGGAGATCGGCTGGGGCGAGGGGCTCGGCGAGGACGACCCTGTCGCCCGTCACTGGCTTGGCAACCACGCCGGACAGCGCGGCACCGTCTTCCAGTGGCATGGCGAGACCTTCAGCATCCCGACCGGTGCGACCCGCCTGTTGGCCAACGGATATTGCGCCAATCAGATGTTCGCGCTCGGTCCGCATCTGGGCATGCAGTGCCACGTCGAGATGACGCCGGAGATGATCGCCACCTGGTGTGAGCAATGGGCCGAGGAGGCAAGTGCCCTCGCCGACCTGCCCAGCGTGCAGACCCCGGAAATGATGGCGCAGCAGATTGCGGATCGCCTGCCGGTCATGCGCCAGCTTTCCGAACAACTCTATTCGGTCTGGATAGAGGGACTGGCGCGCTGAAAGTCAAAAGGCAGCCGAAGCTGCCTTTTTGATTTTGGCCCTTTTTTCGGGCCGACCGTAGCATTTGCCTCAGTCGCGGAAATTGCCGGCCTTGATCGGGAAATCGGTCACTTCCTTGCGGATCAGCGCGATGCAGTCCTGCAGATCGTCGCGCTTGGCGCCCTGGACGCGCACCGCATCACCCTGGATCGAAGCCTGGACCTTCAGCTTGGCATCCTTGATGATCTTGACCAGCTTCTTGGCCAGTTCGGTCTCGATGCCCATCTTGATCTTCAGATCCTGCTTGACCTTGTTGCCGGAAACTTTCTGCACCGGCTGGTGATCGAGACGCTTGGTGCTCTCCACCTCCTTCTTTTCCATGGCCGGAAACAGGATGTCCTTGATCTGGTCGAGCTGGAAGTCGGAGTCGCCGTGCAAGGTAATGACCTTGTCCTTCTCGTTGAACTCGACCTTGGCAGAGGTGCCCTTGAAGTCGTAGCGGTTGTCGATTTGACGAATGGCGACGTCGATGGCGTTCTTCAACGCCACCATGTCTGCTTCGGAGGTGAAGTCAAAGCTCGGCATGGAAAACTCCTGGGTTAAAAGTCCGGCGTGCAAGCCGGGCAAGGCGCTGGCGCGACGGCAGTACGGAAAAGCACGCCAAGCACCAGGCTCTTACCTGATCAACCGAAGTGGCAGACGTAGTGATAGGCATCGCCTTCAGCGACCGAAATCTCGAATGAGGAATTCCCCGGTACGTTGAAGGACTGGCCTTCACCCCAGGCCTTCCACTCGCTCTCGCCCTTGAGCTTGACGCGGCAAGAACCGCCGACACCTTCCATGATTTCCGGCGCGCCGGTGTTGAAGGTCAGGCTGGACGGCAGGATCACGCCAACCGTCTTCTTGGTGCCGTCGGCCAGCACCACGGTGTGGCTGACGCACTTGCCGTCGAAATAAACATTGGCCTTCTTGACCACCGAAACGTTGTCGTATTGCGACATTTACATACCCCAGATTTTCTGAATGACAGACTTGGCAACAAAGCCAACCATGCCAAAGGCAAGGACGAAGAACAGCACGAAGGTACCCGTCTTGCCGGCCTTGGACTTGTAGGCGATCTCGCCGATGATGAACAGCATGAAGATAATGAAGGCAGCAACGCCCCAGGTCGAGAAGAAATCCGCGATCTGCTCTTCATTGAACCCGAATACGGTACCGCCTTCCATCGCTTAGCCCTTCTTCTTGGCAGCCGCCTTGGCCGGAGCCTTCTTGGTCACCGGCTTTGCCGCGGCCTTGGCGACGACGGCCTTGGCAGCAACCTTCTTGACGACCGGCTTGGCGGCGGCGGGTTTTGCGACTGCCTTTGCAACCGGCTTGGCGGCGGATTTAGCCGGCGCCTTCTTGGCCGCTACCGGCTTGGCTTCGGCCTTGGCCGGCGCAGCCTTCTTCGCAGCCGGCTTCTTGGCAGCGGCCGGCTTGCCAGCCTTCTTCGCCGCCAGATTGGCCGCGATCCGCATGCGCAGGGCGTTGAGCTTGATGAAACCGCCGGCATCGCGCTGGTCGTAAGCACCGGCATCGTCCTCGAAGGTGGCGATGGTCGAGTCGAACAGCGAATCCGTCTTGGAATCGCGGCCGACGACGATCACGTTGCCCTTGTACAGCTTCAGGCGAACCACACCATTGACGCTGCCTTGGGTGTGGTCGATCAGCACCTGCAGCGCCTTGCGCTCCGGGCTCCACCAGTAGCCGTTATAGACGAGGCTGGCGTAACGCGGCATCAGGTCGTCCTTGAGGTGGGCGACTTCGCGGTCCAAGGTCACCGATTCGATGGCGCGATGAGCGCGCAGCAGGATGGTGCCGCCCGGGGTTTCGTAGCAGCCACGCGACTTCATGCCGACGTAGCGGTTCTCGACCAAGTCGAGGCGGCCGATGCCGTGCTTGCCGCCGATTTCGTTCAGCGTGCCGAGCACTTCGTGGGCCTTCATCTTCTTGCCGTTGATGGCAACCACGTCACCCTGGGCGAATTCGAGGTCGAGGTATTCGGCCTTGTTCGGCGCCTTTTCCGGCGACACCGTCCACCGCCACATCGACTCTTCGGCTTCGGCCGCCGGATCTTCCAGGTGACGGCCTTCGTAAGAGATGTGCAGCAGGTTGGCGTCCATCGAATACGGCGAGCCGCCCTTCTTGTGCTTCATGTCGATTTCGATGCCGTGCTTCTCGGCATAGGCCATCAGCTTTTCGCGCGACATCAGGTCCCATTCGCGCCACGGGGCGATGACCTTGATGCCCGGCTTCAGCGCGTAGGCGCCGAGTTCGAAGCGAACCTGGTCGTTGCCCTTGCCGGTCGCGCCGTGGCAGATGGCATCGGCGCCGGTTTCATTGACGATCTCGATCAGGCGCTTGGCGATCAGCGGCCGGGCAATCGAGGTACCGAGCAGATACTCGCCTTCGTAAACGGTGTTGGCGCGGAACATCGGGAAGACGAAGTCGCGGACGAATTCTTCACGCACGTCGTCGATGTAGATGTTCTTCGGTTTGATACCGGCCTTCAGGGCCTTGGCACGCGCCGGCTCCAACTCTTCACCCTGGCCGAGGTCGGCCGTGAAGGTGACGACTTCGCACTTGTAAACATCCTGCAGCCACTTGAGGATGACCGAGGTATCCAGACCGCCCGAATAGGCCAGCACAACCTTCTTGATGTCGCTCATTTCCGTTCCCTAGTTTCGTTTAACCCTGCCGCTCAGCCCTGAATCCGGCCCAACAGCAAATATTCCATCAACGCCTTCTGGACGTGCAGGCGATTCTCCGCCTCGTCCCAGACCACCGATTGCGGCCCGTCGATCACTTCGGCCGTCACTTCCTCGCCGCGATGCGCCGGCAGGCAGTGCATGAACACAGCTTCCTTATTCGCCACGCGCATCATGTCGCCGTCGACGCACCAGTCTGCGAAGGCCTTGATCCGTTCCTCGTTCTCGGCTTCGAAGCCCATCGAAGTCCACACGTCGGTGGTGACCAGGTCGGCGCCGCGGCAGGCATCCATCGGGTCGGCAAAAACCTTGAAGCGCGCCGGATCGATCTTGCCGACCAGTTCCGGCTGGATTTCGTAACCCGGCGGGGTCGACACGTGGACCTTGAAGTCCAGCACCTCGGCCGCCTGCAGCCAGGTATTGCACATATTGTTTGCGTCGCCAACCCAGGCCACCGTCTTGCCCTGGATGCAGCCGCGATGCTCGATGTAGGTGTAGATGTCGGCCAGGATCTGGCACGGGTGGTATTCGTTGGTCAGGCCGTTGATCACCGGCACGCGCGAATTGGCAGCGAAGCGCTCGATGATCTCCTGCTCGAAAGTGCGGATCATCACGATGTCGCTCATCCGCGAGATGACCTGGGCCGCATCTTCGACCGGTTCGCCACGCCCGAGCTGAGAATCGCGGGTATTCAGGTAAATCGCCGAACCGCCGAGTTGCTGCATGCCGGCCTCGAAAGACAGCCGCGTCCGCGTGCTGGCCTTCTCGAAGATCATGACCAGCGTGCGGTCGGAGAGCGGCCAGTACTTCTGGTAGGACTTGAACTGGTTCTTGATCCAGCCGGTGCGCTCGAAGACGTATTCGAATTCGTTGCGGGTGAAATCCTTGAACTGCAGAAAATGCTTGATGGCCATGATTTAACCCGCCAGGAAAGCCTTGATCAGCGGAATGCTACGGTCGGCCAGTTCTTTTGCCTCATTTTCGCTGAAGGTCAGCGGTGGCAGCAGGCGAATGACCTTGTCGGCCGTTACGTTGATCAGCAGGCCGGCAGCCAGGGCCTTGCCCACCAGTTCGCCGCACGGCCGGTCGAGCTCGATACCGATCATCAGGCCATGGCCGCGGATTTCGACGATGCCATCAACGCCGGTCAGACCGTCAGCAAACAACTTGCGGATCAGCGCACCGACCTTCTCGGCATTGGCCATCAGGCCCTCTTCCTCGATGCAGTCTATGGTGGTCAGCGCCGCAGTGCAGGCCAGCGGATTACCGCCGAAAGTCGAACCATGATTGCCCGGCCCGAACAGACCGGCCGCCTTGCCGCTGGTCATGCAGGCACCGATCGGCACGCCCGAGCCGAGGCCCTTGGCCAGTGTCGCAATATCCGGCTGGATGCCGGCATGCTGGTAGCCGAACCACTTGCCGGTCCGCGCCATGCCGCACTGCACTTCGTCGCAGATCAGCAGCCAGCCCTTGGCATCGCACAACTGGCGCAGGCCCTTCTGGTATTCCGTCGAGGCCAAATGGATGCCACCCTCGCCCTGGATGATCTCCAGCATGACGGCAACGATATTGTTGTTGTGCTCGGCAATCGTTTTGATCGCGTCGAGATCGTCGTAGGGCACGCGCAGGAAGCCATGCACCAGCGGCTCGAAGCCGGCCTGTGCCTTGCGGTTGCCAGTCGCCGACAGCGTCGCCATGGTCCTGCCGTGGAAAGCCTTTTCCATCACGATGATGGTCGGCGATTCAATCCCCTGCTTGTGCCCGTAGAAACGCGCCAGCTTGATCGCCGCCTCGTTGGCCTCGCAGCCGGAATTGCAGAAGAAAACTTCCTGCATGCCGGAACGTTCGCACAGCTTGTCAGCGAGCTGTTCCTGGCCAGTAATTCCATAGAGATTGGAGGTATGCAACACACGGCCGGCCTGGGCGGCAATGGCCGAAACCAGCTTGGGATGGGCATGGCCGAGCGTCGAAACGGCAATCCCGGACAAGGCGTCAAGATATTCCTTGCCCTCGGTATCGGTAATCCGGCTACCCTGGCCGTGGCTGAACGCCACCGGCAACCGGGCGTAGGTATTCATGACATGCGACATGAGGCAACCCCATAAAACAAAAACGGCGGCCATTGCCGCCGAAACGACCGCAACTCTCGCCGGGTAGCGGAATTAGTTGCAGAAACCTGAATGTTAAGTGAAAAATAGCGCCTTGTATAGAAGACAGAACCATGCGCATCGCCATATTCAACCAGAAGGGCGGCGTCGGAAAAACGACGACAGCCCTCAATCTCGGGGCCGCCCTGAGTCGTGCCGAAAGGCCACCGCTGCTGATCGATCTCGACCCCCAGGGGCACCTCTCCAGCATCCATGGAACAACGCCCGCAGAGGCCAACCGCAGCCTGTTTGCATTCTTTCAGGACACCTGTTCGCTGAACGACCTTGAAGTACCATGGGAGCACATTGGCCACCTGATCCCCGCCCACCAGCAACTGATCAAGGTCGACTCTATCTTCGGCAAAGGCCCCGCCGTCCTCAACAAGCTGCGCCTCGGCCTGGAGCAACTGGAAGCGAGCGAAACCCGCCGCCCCTGCATTATCGACTGTTGCCCCTACATCGGCGTGCTGGCGCTCAACGCCATCTTCGCCTGCGACTGCCTGGTCATTCCGGTATCAACCGACTACCTGTCGCTACAAGCGGCCGAACACATCACCCGCACGCTAAAAGTCCTTGAGCCCGTGCTCAAGCGCCGCGTCGAACGCCGCTACCTGCTCACCCGGTTCGACCGCCGACGCCGGATGAGCGACGACATCCGCACCAAGCTGCGCGAACGTTACGGCGACGACGTCCTCGATGTCGTCATTTCAGAAAATGTCGCCGTCGCCGAAAGTCCCTCGCTGAACCGGGACGTCTTCCGGCACAACAGTTCCAGCCCCGGCGCACACGACTATAAGCAACTTCTGCACGAATTGACCGAACGCGGCGATTTGTGAAATTGGCCGTTTTTTGGCACCGACCGTAGCATTTGGAAAAACAGGCCCAGCCCGTATCCATAATTATGGATACGGCACAGGCTTCTGCTAGAATGCCCGGATATAAGGTCGCATCGCCCGCAAACGCAGAGTAGAACAATGACACCCCCAGAATCGACCACATTCATCATTGTTGGCCTGACCCGAGAGGGAAGAAAATTCCGCCCCAGCGATTGGGCCGAACGCCTCTGTGGCGTCATGTCCGCCTTCGGCGCCGAACGCAAGATGAAATACTCCCCCTACGTTGGCCCCGGTGACTACAACGGCGAGAAAGCCGTGTTTGTCGACGGCCGCCTCGGCGAAATCGAGCCGATGGCCTACCGCTTCATGCTCAACTTCGCCCAGGATAACGACCTGCAAATCGTCGACGGCGTCTGCTCGATCGACGGCAAGAAATAATCCGGCGCACAGCAAACAAAAAGGCGCCCGCAGGCGCCTTTTTGTTGAGCGTCAAACTCAATCAGGCAGCAGCGAGCGCCTTGATCTGAGCGGACAGACGGCTCTTGGTACGAGAAGCCTTGTTCTTGTGAACAATCTTCTTGTCGGCAATGCGGTCAAGCACTGCGACGGACTGCTGAAAGACACCCTGAGCGGCGGCTTTGTCACCAGCTTCGATCGCCTGACGCACACGCTTGATCGCGGTACGCAGGGTCGAACGCAGGCTGGCGTTGTGGGAGCGCTGCTTGTCAGCTTGACGGGCGCGCTTGCGGGCTTGTGCGCTATTGGCCATGAAAGTAAATCCAAAAGTAAAAACCAGAAACGACAAGTCTAGCACACCATTCAAAAAAAAAGAACAGAAGCAACCAACTTCAGAACACCATCGAACTGACCGTTCGTCATTGAAAACCAACCGACAATCCGGATCGCATGCTCTTCGACAATCAAGACACTACTATAGAGCCATGAATAAAGGAGATTCCATGAAAGCCACCCCGTTCGCGAAACAGCCTAGTTTGTCTCGAGGGTTTACGTTAATCGAAATATTGGTTGTGGTTGCGATTCTCGGCATTCTCGCCTCCATCGCACTCCCTGCCTATCGAGACTATGTCCTGGTGAGCCGGATTCCGGATGCCACATCCGGATTGTCAGCCATACGCTCGCGACTGGAAACGAATTTCGACAACACCCGAACCTATGTTGGTTTTGATTGCACTACGGCAGTCACCTCGTCCAACTTCAACTTCTCCTGTACGACACAAACGGCCAACACTTACACGATTCAAGCTGCAGGTGTTGGTCCGATGGCCAACTTCACCTTTACGGTTGATCAGGCAAACACGCGCGTCAGCGTGATCTCCGAACCAGGCTGGTCTGGGGGCAATTGCTGGGTGACCCGGAAGAGCGGTTGCTAGCCATGACCTCGCGCCGCAGGCTACAGGGGCTATCCCTCATCGAAATGATGGTCGTCGTTGCAATAGTTGCAATCCTGGCTGCTACTGGAATACCCAGTTTCAATGAATGGATACAAAACACCCAGATTCGGACTGCCGCCGAATCAATTGCCAGCGGAATGCAAAGCGCTCGTGCAGAGGCAATACGGCGCAGCACCCCCATCGAATTCACATTGACCGGCAACGGTGGTGCTGGCGAAACCGGCTGGCAAATCGTTGAGCGAAATACGGGGGCCATTCTGCAAGCTGCCCCTGCCGGCGAAGGCTCCCGCAATGCAACGCTTGTGACAATCCCCGCCGATGCGCGAACTGTCACATTTTCCTCGTTGGGACGAGTCGC
>JAGOBB010000031.1 GCA_017983615.1 Azonexus sp. | reverse complement strand
AAGATCTGCGAAAAGCAACTCAAGGGGCGTGACATCGATTCCACGACAGCATGAGTCGCCGTGCCGCCAGCGCCGACTTTTGCTGTCAGGGTGGTTTGTGGTGAAACTGGCGGTCTCAGTTCGGCCACAACCAGTCGATCACGATGGCCATCCAATTTCAATAGGCGAGGCACCCCAGTTCTCCCTGAATGTCCGGATTACGGTGAGCAAAGTGAAACCTACACTGCCTCGACTCGGCCACAACCTAACACTGACAGTGCTATAACCCCGTACTATCGAACGTCAGCTGTTCATCTTTGGGCATGATAACTTCCCTGTCTCCAATTGTTCTGTACCACGCGGACTGCAACGATGGTTTCGGTGCAGCCTACGCCGCTTGGATACATTTCGGAGAAAGCGCGGAATACCAACCGGTTCAATATGGCGACTCCGTCCCTATAGAGTCGTTGATTGGACGACAGGTCTTCATCCTTGATTTCAGTTTCAGTCCCGACACCATTTTGGCGATGTCACGGGTCGCCACACAGATCACCTTGCTCGACCATCACAAGTCGGCGGCAGAGCAATGGCAAGGAATCGTGTCCCCCGAGAATGCTGAAATCACGTTCGACATGAACCGCTCGGGAGCCCAGATGAGCTGGGATCACTTTCACCCCGACGTCCCCCGCCCCATCCTCATTGATTACATCGGCGACCGTGATTTGTGGCGGTTTGTTTTGCCAGATACAAGAGCGTTTTGTGCTGGTCTCAGCCTCCAACCCACGACATTTGAAGCATGGCAGAGGGTCATGCCAGAAGCGATCATTGCAAGTGGCCGCGTTATCGTCGACTACCAACAGCGCCAGGTCGATGGGGCAATGAATCGCGACCTGCGGGCAGTAACCTTAGGGGGCCACCAAGGTCTTGCCGCCAATGTCATCAACAATACTTCAGAAATTGGGCATGAGATTGCAAGGCGCGCCGGAACATTCAGCCTGACGTTTTTCATCAAAGGAGATGACGTTATTTGTAGCTTGCGAAGCGTGGCACCGTTTGATGTCAGCGTAATCGCCAAGCGCTATGGCGGAGGTGGACACGCACAGGCAAGTGGATTCACGATGACGATCAACCAGTTTTTCAGTGAGGTCTGGCGGTGACTAACAACATGAGCACGACATTTCGAATTGCTACTTGGAACCTTGATCATCCGAAGCATGGCAACCGTTTCCCAGAACAAATGAAGAAGTTGGAGGAGGTCTCTGCAGCGGGTGGGTTCCCGGACATCCTGGTCTTGACTGAAACAAGCCCAGGGGCGGATCTTTCTTACATGGGATATGTGGGCGTAAGTTCATTCCCATACCGGCCATTAAAGAATTCAAAAAAGGAACGGAATAGTTCCGCAATCTGGTCAAAATGGCCGATAGAGTGCGTACTCAGCACCTACGATGACGAAACCGCTACATGCGCCAAGATCAAAACCTCCTTCGGGAGTCTTCTCGTCTACGGAACCATCTTGACCTACGATAAAGATCGCTGGCCCGATGAAACTGGCGCACGCTGGTCTTTGCATGACAGGGAGATTGAGCGCCAGGGAGGTGACTGGAATCAGATACACGGGCCATTTCCGGATGAGCGCCAAGGAGGCGACTGGAATCGGATTCGCAGTCTATTTCCGGATGTACCATTTATTGTTGCGGGCGATTTCAATCAAGTACGATACCCGGAGAAGGATCTTTTTTCTCGGAAGGGAAAGCCCCTCTACTATTTCTCTCCGAAAGGGAGATGTCTTCTAAATTCAGCATTGGAGAAGAATAATCTCACTTGTCTGACGGAAGTCGATTTTGGCGCCGAACGTATGCTAAAGCCAGACCCGAGGAAGGGCTACTACAGGCACAATGTTGACCATATCTGTGTGACCGCGGGGCGCTTTGATGTTCAGGAAGTTGGTGCTTGGGACCACTTCACGAAGAGCCATGAACTAACAGACCATAACGGAGTATTCGTCGACTTAGCTGTAAGCTCATAAGTTCTAGTGACAGGCAGTTCAGGACATGGAACACTCAGTGACGACTGGCCGCTTCCAGGAAGCGAAATTCCACTGCCCGCTTTCCGGCAACGAATCTTGGAAGGCGACAGTCGCTTCGGTGCCCAATGTTGCCGGTCAACCCGACAGAGGTTCAATGGCAGGTATCAGAGTCGAGCTGTCACTTTGTAAGTCTGCCCACGGACAACAGTTCGGCCGGAGCAGGCATTGGAGGCTTGCCCGTTGAGCAGCGGCAGCATCACATATTCGGGACGCTTCATATGCCGTCAGTCCGCACTCTTGTATAGTGATGTCATGGAATTTCGATTGGCAAGCTAACAAGTAACAGGAAGGATGAATGTCCATGTCCCAGCGACACGACAATCCAACCGCGCTCGCTAGCGACACCGATACGGCAGCGGAAGCGGGCGGGCCCTGGCGTGCCTTGGCGATCAGCCTCTGCATTGCCGTGGCCTATGTCCTTGCCGCCTGGGGCGGGGAGTTGGTCGCGCCGACGTCGGTCTATCCCGCGCCCCTGTGGCCGGCTGCCGGTGTGGCATTTGCGGCGCTGATCGTCTTCGGCCTGCGCAACTGGCCAGGGGTGTGGCTGGGGGCGCTGGTCCTGGCGCTCGGTCGCGGCGACTTTGCTGCGGATGGCCTG
Organism: Azonexus sp.; assembly: GCA_017983615.1. Taxonomy (GTDB): domain Bacteria; phylum Pseudomonadota; class Gammaproteobacteria; order Burkholderiales; family Rhodocyclaceae; genus Azonexus. Next base: position 5,808 of record JAGOBB010000031.1, on the reverse strand, counting down.
CTACCGAGCCTGCTGCCGGCCCTGCTGCTGGCGAGCGGCGTTGCGGCACAGGCGGCGCTGGGCGCGGCACTTACCCGGCGACAGCTCGCGGTCCCCTCGCCACGTGCGACACCACAACTGGTGCTGCGCCTCCTGTTGCTCGCCGGGCCGATGAGCTGCGTGGTGTCGGCCGGAGTTGTCGTAGCCGCGACCGCCGCATTCGGCGGACGGTTTGCCGGCCTGCCCAATGGCGAAGTCTGGTTGCGACTGTGGGTTGGCGATTCGCTCGGGGTCGCGCTGTTTGCGCCTCTGCTGCTGCTTGCCTGGCCCCGCATGGCGGCGACCTGGGGCTGGGCGCGCTGGCACATGCTGCTGCCGCTGGGCATCACCATCGCTGCGCTGGTAGCGGCCAACGCCGTCGTACAACGAATGACAGACAACGTAGATCACGCCCGGCGGCAGGCGGTCGCGAAGGATGCCGCGCACGCCATGCAAACTGCCATCACCGCCAGTGTGGAACGGCTGCGCAGCATTCAGCGTCTCTTCGCCGCCAGCGAGCGAGTGACCCGGGCAGAGTTCGTGCGCTTTGCAGAACCGTTGGTACATGGCTCGGTTATCGAAGGCATGGGCTGGGCGCCGCGAGTGCCGCACGAGAAACTTGTTGCCTTCGAGGTGCAGGCCCGGCAAGCCACCGGCCGCGACGACTACCGCGTGTTCGAACCCGACTCCGCCAGCCGTCCGCGGGCTCCCGCGGCACGTGCCGAGCACTTCCCATTGCTCTACGGCGTACCCGCTGCCCGTCATCAGGGCGTCTTGGGGCTCGATCTTGGCTTCGAGTTGGCGGATCGTATCGCCCAGGAAGCAGCGCTGCGCGACCTCGACGGCTTTGGGTTGACCGCGTTCACGACGCGTCTGACCGGAGAGCGGGAACTCATCTATTACCTGCCACATTTTCGCGGCGGATTCGACACGCGCAAGGCCGACTTGCAAGCTCGTCGCACGGCACTGGCCGGCTACATCGTTGGCGTCATCGATCCTGTTACGCTGTTTACCGACCGGCTCGCGGCGGCAAAAGCCAGCGGTTTTGCGTTGCGAGCGACGCTGATTCAATCGGACGGAACGTTGCTGCCCCTTGTGGACACGATTCCGCCGGGGCGGGTGGCGCAATGGCGGACGGACATCGCCGACCAACAGTTTCCGCTGCGCGTCGAAATGGTCGACCTGCGCGCACCGGCCGACCCGTATCCGTTGTATCCGGTCGCGGCACTTTTGCTTGGCCTGTTCGTCAGCGCCCTCGCATTGATGGCCGCCAACGTCACGAGCGAGCGCCAGCAAATGAAGGCTGGCCTCATCGAATCCGAGGAACGATATCGACTGCTCTTCGAGAACATCAATGCCGGCTTTGTCCTGTTCGAGGTGGTTCGGGATGATCACGGTGCTCCGGCGGACCTCGTCGTCCTTGCGGCAAACAAGGAATTCGCGAAAGCCACCGGTTTGAATCTGCAGGACGCCATCGGCAAACGCCTGACCGAGTTATTGCCGGGCATAGAGAACGACGCCGCGGACTGGATCGGAAACTACGGGGAAATTGCCCTGGGCGGAGAAGCCCGCCAGTTCGAACAAGGCTCGGAGCTTCTTGGAACCCATTACGCCGTTGCCGCCTACCAGCCCGAACCGAATCGCTGTGCAGTGACGTTTTCCGACATCACCGCACGCAAACGGGCGGAACTCCTGCAGTCGCGTTTGAGCCACGTGCTGGAGTCGATTACCGGCGAACGAGGATTGGCAGAGATTCTCGAGGAATTGGTCCGGGTTATCGAGGCATACGCCAAGGGCGTCAGGGCCACCGTGCTGCTGCATGATGCCGCTGGCAAGCGCCTGCGCCACGGCTCAGCGCCGAGTTTTCCGGAAGATTTCATTGTCGCCGTGGATGGCATTCCGGTAGGGCCAGGTGCCGGTGCCTGCGGTTCGGCAACCTACACGAAGCAACTGGTCATCGTCGAGGATATCCAAACCGATCCCTTGATGCAGGATTACCGGGAAATTGCGGCCAGGCATGACTTGCGCGCCGTTTGGTCCCAACCGATCGTCAACAGTGACGGAACGGTGCTGGGCACGTTTGCCCTGTATTACGCCCAGCCGCGCAAGCCAACCGCTGACGAGCTGGAGCTCATCAGCCTGGCCGCCCACGTCGCCGGTATCGCCATCGAGCGCAGGCAAGCGGATGAAACGCTGCGGAAACTCAACGCAGAGCTGGAATCGCGCGTTGCGACGCGCACCGCCGAGCTGCAGCAGAGCCACATGGCCCTGATTGCCCGGGAACAGGAAATTCGCACCATCCTGGATCACGTGGTCGACAGCATCATCACCATCGACGCCGCCGGCATCATCCGTTCCGTCAACCCGGCGACGGAAAGTCTGTTTGGCTACAGGCAAGCCGAACTGCTCGGCCGCAACGTCTCCATGCTCATGCCGGAACCGCATGCCAGCGCGCATGACGAATACCTCGCGCATTATCTCCGCACCGGCGAAAAAAAGATCATCGGCATCGGCCGCACGGTCGAAGGGCGACACAAGGACGGCCGGGCGATTTCACTCGATCTGGCAATCGGCGAGTTCAGCCTGAACGGCAAGCGTTTCTTCACCGGCATCGTGCGCGACGTGGGCGAACGGACACGCATTATGGCCGAGCTGGAGGCGGCGAAGCAGGCGGCCGATGCTGCCAACCAGGCCAAGTCCGCCTTCCTTGCCACCATGAGCCACGAAATCCGCACGCCGATGAACGGCGTGCTCGGCATGCTGGAAGTGCTCGAACATAGCAGCCTCAGCGAACACCAGCGCGACCAGGTGCAGACCATGCGCGATTCGGCCGCCACGCTGCTGGCGCTGATCGACGACATCCTCGACTTTTCCAAGATCGAGGCCGGTCGCATCGAGCTCGAACGGGCCCCCTTGGGCCTGGCCGACCTGGTCGAAGGCCTGTGCACCTCGCAACTCAGCGACGCACGGCGGCGCGGCGTCGCCTTGCGCGTGTTCGTCGATCCCGAGCTGCCGACACACGTGCTGGGTGACGATACGCGTTTGCGTCAGGTGCTCTACAACCTGATCGGCAACGCGATCAAGTTTTCATCCGGGAACCCGGTGCGCGCCGGCCGGGTGGCGGTACGGGTGAGGTTCGCGGCGCGCGAGCCATTACGCATCACCTTCACGGTCGAAGACAACGGGATAGGCATGGACGCGGCGGCACAGGCGTGTCTGTTCACTCCCTTCACCCAGGCCGAAGCGTCGACCACGCGCCGCTTCGGCGGCACCGGCCTCGGACTGAGCATCTGCAAGCGGCTGGTCGACCTGATGGGGGGCACGATCAGCGTGGACAGCAAACCCGGCGCGGGCAGCGTGTTTGCCGTGACGCTGCCCTTCGAGCCCGCCCCGGAACAAGCATTGCGCCCGCACTATGGCCTTTCCGGCCTTGTCTGCTTCCTGCTCGACGATGCCGACATCGACGGCGACACCCTGGCGCATTACCTCGAGCACGCCGGCGCCACGGTGCGACGCAGTAGCGATGCCGCGCAAGTCCGGCAGCTTGCCGCGGCGGGAGACACGTCGACGCCGTCGGTTCTCATTCATGGTGAAACGGAAAGTCGGCGCTGGCGGGACGGCGACCTGCCAGCCCATCTACGCCGCGTCCAGGTCGGCCATGGCCGTCGCCGGCGTGCGCGGCTGGATGCGCCCGATTGCATCTCGATCGACGGCGACGCCCTGCGCCGGGGAGCCTTCCTGCGCACGGTCGCAGTCGCGGCGGGCCGTGCATCGCCGGAAATCGTCGAGCAGCGTTCGACCGACACCCTGCCGGGCGAAACGGTGCCACCGCCGACCGTGGCCCAGGCCCGCGACGAGAATCGCCTGATCCTCGTCGCCGAGGACGACAGCGTGAACCAGAAAGTCATACTGCAACAACTCGCGCTGCTCGGCCACGCCGCCGAGGTTGCCAACGATGGCGTCGAGGCGCTGGCACGGTGGAACGAGGGCGGCTTTGCGCTGCTGCTTACCGATCTGCACATGCCATTGATGGATGGCTACCAGCTGGCGGCGGAGATTCGCCGGCGGGAGAGCGGCGGACGGCATGCGCCGATCGTAGTCCTCACCGCCAACGCCCTGCGCGACGAGGCCAATCGCGCCAAGGCCGCCGGAATCGACGACTACCTGATCAAGCCGGTGCGGCTCGCCCGACTGCGGGAAGTGCTGGACGCCTGGCTGCCGCCGACTCCGGCCTCGACAGCGAGCGACGTGCCATCGCCTGCGCAGACGGCGGACGCGCCGGCGCCAGCGCTGGATGTGGCGGTGCTCAGGCGCCTGGTGGGCGATGCTCCGGCGATCCTCAGCGAACTCCTTGCCGAATACGCACACTCAATCGCCCGGGCAGTACCCGAGCTGCGCTCGGCAGTAGCGGCGAAGGACCATGAACAGACGGCTGCCATTGCCCACAGGCTCAAGTCGTCGTCGCGCTCGGTCGGCGCCTTGCCTCTCGGCGACCTGTGCGTGGAACTGGAGAACGCCGGCAAGCGCAACGACGGGCCGGCCGTCGAACACTGCATGGCCCGGTTCGAGACATTGTTGGCCGAGGTCGAACATGAACTGGCGTTGTTATCGGGAGAGAAAGGAACATGAAACTGTTGCTGATCGACGACGAGGCCTTCGCCCTCAAACTGCTCACCCATCAGCTCGCGGCACTGGGCGCCACTGACGTGACTACCAGCCAGAGCGCGGTCGAGGCCCTGGCACTCCTCGCCAACCGCGACGAGCACTTCGACATCGTCTTCTGCGACCTGCAGATGCCCGACGTGGACGGCATCGAATTCGTGCGTGCGCTGGCCGCAACCAGCTTCGATGGCGAACTGGCGCTGGCGAGCGGCGAGGACGCGCGCATCCTGCAGACCGCCGAACGGCTGGCGCGGGCCCATGGACTGCGCGTGCTCGGCAGCCTGAAGAAGCCGGTGTCGGCTGAAGCCTTGCGCGAGGTACTGGACAAGCACGCGGAACGAGTCGCGGCCCGGCCGCGCGCCAAGCGCCGGACTTACGGCCCGGACGAACTGCGCCAGGCCATCGCCGCCGGCGAGATCATCGGCTTTTGCCAGCCGAAGGTGAGCATGGTCAGCGGCGCGCTGGCCGGTGTGGAAATACTGGCGCGCTGGCAGCATGCGGAGGATGGCCTGGTGTTCCCCGATCAGTTCATCGATGTCGCGGAAGCCAGCGGGTTGATCGACGAACTGACCCGAGCGGTGCTGCGCAACGCGCTGGCGCAGGCCAGACGCTGGCGCGACGCCGGCCTGGAATGCCGTGTCGCGGTGAACCTGTCGATGGACAACCTCGGCAATCCGGAATTTGCCGATTTCGTCGTGTCGGCACTGGCGCAGGCCGGTGTACCGCCGTCCGGACTGGTATTGGAAGTGACCGAGAGCCGGCTGATGGGAGATGTTCGCAGCGCGCTGGACGTTCTCGCCCGCCTGCGGCTCAAGCGCATCGATTTGTCGATCGACGACTTCGGCACCGGCCACTCATCGCTCGCCCAGTTGCGCGACCTGCCCTTCAATGAACTGAAGATCGATCGCGGTTTCGTGCACGGTGCCTGTCGCGACGCACAGCTGGCGGCCATCCTGGTGGCGAGCCTCGATATGGCGAAGAACCTCGGCATGCACAGCGTGGCGGAGGGCATCGAGGATGTCGAAGACTGGAATTTCCTCCGCCAGTGCGGCTGCGAAATCGCGCAGGGCTATTTCATCGCCCGGCCCATGCCGATGGTGGCGCTGGCCGACTGGTTGCCCGAATGGG
>JAGOBB010000030.1 GCA_017983615.1 Azonexus sp. | reverse complement strand
AATTACATCGAAATGTTCTACAACCCGAAACGCCGCCACGGCTATGCAAACGACGTTTCTCCGGTAGAGTTCGAAAACCAGTATTTCAACCGGCTACAGAGTGTCTAGTAAAGCCGGGGCGATTCAACCCTCCCGCATCCGATAGCCCAACCCCGCGCAGATGTGCCGGGCGACCGGGTGGCCGGTGGCGAGGTGGATTTCGCGGATACCCTGGTCCACGGCGCAGGCCAGCGCGGTCTTGAACAGGCGGCGGGCGCGGCCCTGGCGGCGTTGGCCCGGGAGGACGCTGGCGCCGAGTTCGGCGACCTGGCCGTGGACGGCGAGGTGGAGGAAGCCCGAGAGCTGGCCGTCGGGTTCGACGATGGCGAAGCAGAGGTCGTGGGCAAAGTCGATGCTGTCGGCGTAGGCAACGACGGCCACGTCCGGCAACGGACTGGCGAAGCGGCCGTAGCGGTCGTCCGGGCCGAGCGCCAGCAGGTGCTTGCGGACGGCCGGGCGCCATATGGCGTCCAGCCGCAGCACGGTGCCGGCGGGCAGTTCGCCGATCACTCCCAAGCCAGCGCCCCGCCGGTCTGGTACTCGGTAACCCGCGTTTCGAAGAAGTTCTTCTCCTTGCGCAGGTTGGCCTGTTCGTCGAGCCAGGGCAGGACGTTTTCGGCGCCGGGGAAAGGCTCGGCGACGCCGACTTGGCGGGCGCGGCGGTTGGCGATAAAGCGGAACTGCTGCACATGCAGTTCGGCGTTGTAGCCGAGGATGGGCTCCTTCAGGATGTAGCCGGCGTAGGCGGCTTCGGCCGCCTCGGCTTCATCCCACAGTTCGCGCAGGGCCTGCGGGTCCAGGGTCAAGTTCTCCTCGATCAGCAGTTCGCGGATGACGCGGATGCCAAAGGCGCAGTGCAGCACCTCGTCGCGCATGATGTATTGCAGCTGCTCGGCGGCGCCCTTCATCAGGCCGCGCCGCTGCAGCGCGAAGACGGGGGTGAAGCCGTTGTAGAACCAGCAGCCTTCGAAGATCACCGCGAAGAAGAAGTAGGACAGCGCGAATTCGTGCAGGTTGGCGCGGTCTTCGAGGTCGAAGTCGGAGCGCAGTACCTTTTCCAGCCGCCGGTTGGCCAGCGCGATCTTGCCGTGGATTTCCGGCACGACACGGTAGCGGTTGTAGATTTCCTGCTGGTCGAGGCCGAGGCTTTCGATGCAGTGCTGGTAGGTCCAGGTGTGAAGCGCCTCCTCATAGACTTGGCGAGCCTGGTAGATCTGCAGTTCCGGCGCGCTCATTTTTTCCATGACGGCCAGGCCGATGTTGCGCATGGCCAGGATGTCGGAAGTTGTCAGGTAGGCCAGCACGTTTTCGAAGACGTGGCGCTCGGCGGCGGAGAGCTTGTGGTGGTAGTCGTGCACGTCCTGGGCCATCCCTATCTCCAGCGGCGTCCAGTGGTTGCGGTTGGCCTTCAGGAAGAACTCCCAGGCCCACGGGTACTTGAACGGCGCCAACTGGTTGATGTCGGCCTTGCCGTTGACGATGCGCTTGTCGGCGGCGTTGATCGGGGCGAGATAGGCCGCCCTGGCCGGTGCACCATCGGCCGGAAGCACAGGTTCAATTTCGGTTTTTGTCTGTTTTTTAGGGGCGACCGTAGCATTTGGCTGCGCTGCGGCCGATGGCAGGTCCCAGTCGTCAAAACGCAGCGCGCTCATTGGCAGGCCTCGCATTCCGGATTATCTATGCTGCAGAATTTGGGCTCTTCCGATGCCACCGCATCATCTCGCCCTCCCGCCTTCTCGGCCTGGCTGGCGCCCAGCGTGCGCAGGTAGTAGGTCGTCTTCAAACCGCGCAGCCAGGCCAGCTTGTAGATTTCGTCGAGCTTCTTGCCGGAAGGCAGCGCCAGGTAGAGGTTCAGCGACTGGGCCTGGTCGATCCACTTCTGGCGGCGGGCAGCGGCTTCGATCAGCCAGGCCGGATCGATCTCGAAGGCAGTGGCGTAGCGCGCCTTGAGTTCATCCGGCACGCGCTCGATGCGGGCCAGCGAACCGTCGAAGTATTTCAGGTCGGAGACCATCACTTCGTCCCACAAGTCGAGCGCCTTCAGATCGCGGACCAGCGCCTCGTTGACCACGGTGAATTCGCCGGACAGGTTGGATTTGACGTAGATGTTCTGGTAGGTCGGCTCGATGCTGGCCGAGACACCGACGATGTTGGAAATGGTCGCCGTCGGTGCGATGGCGACGCAGTTGGAATTGCGCATGCCGTGGCGGGCGATGCGTTCTTCCAGCCCCTTCCAGTCGAGTCTGGCATCGCGGTTCACCTCCAGGTGGCCGCCCCGTTCGTGGGCCAACAGTTCAAGGGAGTCGAGCGGCAGGATGCCCTGGTCCCACAGGCTGCCGGTGAAGCTCGAATAACGGCCGCGTTCGCGGGCCAGTTCGGTCGACGCCGAGTAGGCGTGGTAGCAGACGGCTTCCATGGTCCGGTCGGCGAATTCGACAGCCTCCGCCGACGCGTAAGGCAGGCCGATTTCGTACAGGCAGTCGGCAAAACCCATGATACCGAGGCCGACCGGCCGGTGCCGCAGGTTGGCGTTGCGCGCCTTGGGCGTCGCGTAGAAGTTGATGTCGACGACGTTGTCGAGCATGCGCAGCGCGGTTTGCACGGTACGGGCAAGTTTCTGCTGGTCAAGCTGGCCATCCTTCAGGTGCGCCAGTAGATTGACCGAGCCGAGGTTGCAGACGGCAGTTTCCTCGTCCGAGGTGTTCAGCGTGATCTCGGTGCACAGGTTGCTCGAATGCACGACGCCGACGTGCTGCTGCGGCGAGCGCAGGTTGCAGGCATCCTTGAAGGTGATCCACGGATGCCCGGTCTCGAACAGCATGGTCAGCATCTTGCGCCACAGCTGCACAGCCGGAAGCTTCTTGTGCAGCTTCAGTTGGCCGGCAACGGCCTGCGCTTCGTAGCCGACATAGGCCGCTTCGAATTCGGCGCCGAACTTGTCATGCAGGTCGGGCACGTCGACCGGCGAGAACAGCGTCCACTCGCCGTTTTCCAGCACCCGCTTCATGAACAGGTCGGGAATCCAGTTGGCCGTGTTCATGTCGTGGGTGCGGCGGCGCTCGTCGCCGGTGTTCTTGCGCAGGTCGAGGAATTCCTCGATGTCGAGATGCCAGGTTTCAAGGTAGGCGCAGACGGCGCCCTTGCGCTTGCCGCCCTGGTTGACGGCGACCGCCGTGTCGTTGACCACCTTGAGGAAGGGAATGACGCCCTGGCTCTGGCCGTTGGTGCCCTTGATCCGGCTGCCCAGCGAACGTACCGGCGTCCAGTCGTTGCCCAAGCCGCCGGCGTATTTCTGCAGCAGCGCGTTTTCCTTGATCGACTGGTAGATGCCATCGAGGTCATCAGCCACCGTGGTCAGGTAGCACGACGACAGTTGCGAATGCAGCGTGCCGCTATTGAAAAGCGTCGGCGTCGAGCACATGAAATCGAAACTGGAAATCAGGTCGTAGAACTCGATGGCGCGGGCTTCGCGGTCGATTTCGTTCAAGGCCAGGCCCATCGCGATGCGCATGAAGAAAATCTGCGGGAGTTCGATCCGGCGGCCATCGATATGCAGGAAATAGCGGTCATACAGCGTCTGCAGGCCAAGGTAACCGAATTGCAGGTCGCGTTCCGGCTTCAGCGCCGCAGCCAGGCGCGGCAGGTCGAAGGTGGCCAGGCGTGGATCGAGCAGCTCGGAGGCGATACCTTGCTGGATGAATTTTGGCAAATATTCCGGGGTGACCTTTGCAATCGCGCTCAGCGAGCGCGCTTTGCCGAGCACCTCGCGGCCCAGGCTGGCCAGCAACAGGCGGGCCGTGACCTGGTTGTAGGCCGGCTCGCGTTCGATCAGCGTGCGGGCGGCGAGGATCAGCGCCTGATGCACGTCGGCCAGCGGCACGCCGTCGTAGAGATTGCGGATGGCGCTGTCGAGCACCCGTTCGGCATCCACCGCATCGCCCAGCCCGGTGCAGGCGTCGGCGCACAGGCCGGCCAGTTCGGCGCGGTCGAGCGGCCGGCGCTGGCCGCCATCGAGCACATGGATCAGCGGCGCGCCGGCCGCCGGCTCGGCGACCAGGCGCTCGCTGGCCCGCCGTTCGCGGTAGAGCACATAGGCACGGGCGACGTCGTGTTCGCCGGAGCGCATCAGGGCCAGTTCGACCTGGTCCTGGATGTCCTCGATATGTACCGTTCCGCCATCCGGCATTCGGCGGGTCAGCGAACGGACGACCGCCTGCGTCAGGTGCGCGACGACATCGCGGACCCGCGACGAAACGGCGCTCTGGCTGCCTTCGACGGCGAGAAAGGCCTTGGTCAGCGCGACGGCAATCTTGTCGGCATCGAAGGCGACGACCGCGCCGTTGCGGCGGATGACTTGCAGGGCGGCGGCGGCGATTTCGCTGCCGGTGGACAGGCTCAGGACATTGGATTGCAAGGCGATTCTCCGTATCGGGGGGCGGAGAATCGACGTTGCGGCCGGCCGGCATTCGGCGCACCGAACCGCAGCCGCGGGTAGCAACCCGTAGGCGAATCGGTCAGACGAACGAACGGCAAGAAAGACACGCAATAAACCTCTCGTCAGGGACACCCCGCCCCAAAACCATGAAAGAAAGTTCGTTGCGGCAGGTCTCCTGGCTCTCGGTTCAGCGCGCTTCACCTACCTTCCCGGACGCATCCAGTGGCATGTGTTGGCGAAGCGCTCGCCGATTACAGTTGCGGGGGCAGCCCCGGAATTCGAACCTTGCGGTCCGGCACCGGATTCCCGTTTTAATCCCCGAAGGGAACCATCAACAGGGCGGAGTCTAGCCAAGCCGATCAGGGCATGTCAAGACAATAAACCACTAGATGTAGTAGCAAACAACCCCTACAGCACTAGATATTGACTCAGCCGCGGACGACATGCAGGTGCGTCGCATGCATAGCATCCTGCTGCGCCACCATTTTTTCCTGGGCCAGCTGGAGTGTCAGCATATCCATCCGGCTGGTCCGAATTGAATCCCGGACCACGTCAGCGACGATTTCGGCCACCGACACGTCGCAGCCGGTATCGAGAAAATGCTTGAAGTAAATCAGCGTGATCTTCGCCCAGGCCGCCGGACTGAGCTGCCGGATGAAATCGTCGCGGAAGCTCTTGCGGGCATCGGCCAGACATTCATCCACCAGCCGGGAAACATCGCCGCCCAGCTGGGGCAGCATCAAGGCCAGACTGGCGCACGTCTGATCGCGCAATTGATCGAGGCTCATGGCAAAAACCCTCCCTCCGACGTATCCATAAATTGGACCGAGCGCCTTGCCGCAAGTTCTGCGCGCGCCAGCCATCCGATGCAACGAATGGCTGCCACATTCACCGCAAAATATGCGGAGAATGGCTTGCATATGCGGACAATACTTCCCATAATCTCCGCATGAATAGCGGCGATTACAACTACATCTGGCAGGCCGGCGACTGGCCGGACTGGCGCTTCGATCTGGCGGCCCTGGCCGGCCCCATGGCCGAAGTCAGCCGCGCTCAGGGACTCCTGATCGGACGCCTGGCCGATGCCGGCATGGACCTGCGTGATCAGGCAAGCTTGGCGGCGCTCACCGAGGACGTGGTCAAGACCAGCGAGATCGAGGGCGAACAGCTCAACGTCGAGTCCGTGCGTTCGTCCGTCGCCCGCCGGCTGGGCGTCGACATTGGCGCCCTGGCGCCGGTTGATCGGCACGTCGACGGCGTGGTCGACATGGTGCTCGATGCCACCGCCAACTGCCATGCGACGCTAACGCGGGAGCGGCTGTTCGGCTGGCATGCCGCGCTGTTTCCCACCGGCTACGCCGGCCTCGCCAGGATCACGGTCGGCGGCTGGCGCGACGATGCCGGCGGCCGCATGCAGGTTGTTTCCGGCCCCGTCGGTCGCCAGCGCGTGCATTTCGAGGCCCCACCGGCGGAGCGTCTGGAAGCCGAAACCGGCCGCCTGCTCGACTGGCTGAATGGCACCGCGAACGAACACCCGCTGCTCAAGGCCGGGCTTGGCCATCTCTGGTTCGTCACCTTGCACCCGTTCGACGACGGCAATGGCCGTATTGCCCGTGCCATCGGCGATCTGCTGCTGGCCCGGGCCGACGGCAGTCCCCAACGCTTCTACAGCCTGTCGGCCCAGATCCAGCGCGAACGCAAGGCCTACTACGAAATCCTGGAGCGCACCCAGAAGGGGACGCTGGACGTCACCGAGTGGCTTGCCTGGTTCCTCGCCACGCTCCACGGCGCCGTCGATCACGCACAACACACGCTTGATGCCGTGCTGACCCGGACGCGCTTCTGGCAGCGCCGGGCGACCACGCCCCTGAACGACCGCCAGGCCAAACTACTCAACCGGCTGCTTGACGGTTTCGAGGGCAAGCTCACCAGCAGCAAATGGGCGGCCATCGCCAAATGCTCGCCGGACACTGCCCTGCGCGACATCAACGACCTGCTGGCGCGGGGCGTCCTGCGCAAATCGGATGCGGGCGGGCGCAGTACCAGCTACGAACTGAACGATCTGACTGGATAGCTGCTTAATCCGGGCAGAGGCCGAAATCGGCTATCATCGTCAAGCTTCAGACTCGCTCCCCGCCCCATGCGTCCCCTCGCCTTCGTCGACCTCGAAACCACCGGCGCCACCGCCACTGCCGACCGCATCACCGAAATCGGCATCGTCGAAGTCGATGCCGACGGCTCCGTGCGCGAATGGCAGCAGCTGGTCAATCCCGGCACGCGGATACCGCCCTTCATCGAGCAACTGACCGGCATCAGCAACGAGATGGTCGCCGATGCGCCGCCGTTCGAAGCCGTCGCCGCCGAAACCATGAAGCGCCTCGAAGGCCGGCTGTTCATCGCCCACAACGCCCGCTTCGACTACGGTTTTTTGAAGAACGAATTCAAGCGCCTCGGCATCACCTTCCGCGCCTCGGTGCTGTGCACCGTCAAGCTGTCGCGCACGCTGTTCCCGGAACACCGGCGGCACAATCTCGACAGCCTGATCGAGCGCCACGAACTGCGCGCCGACGCCCGCCACCGGGCGCTGGCCGACGCCCAGCTGATATTTCAGTTTTGGCAAAAAATTCATGCCGACCGTAGCATTGAGGCCATCGAGGCCGCGCTGCAGGCCCAGAACGCCCACCCCAGCCTGCCGCCGCATCTCGACGCCAACATCCTCGAAGACCTGCCCGAAGGCCCCGGCGTTTACCTCTTCTACGCCGAAAACAACCTGCCGCTCTACATCGGCAAGGCCAAGGACATCCGCCAGCGTGTGCTCTCGCATTTCGCCGGCGACCACAGCTCGGCCAAGGAAATGGCCATCGCCCAGCAAGTCCGGCGCATCGACTGGATTGAAACCGCCGGCGAAATCGGCGCCCTGCTCAAGGAATCGGCGCTGGTCAAGCAACTGCAGCCCACCCACAACCGCCTGCTGCGCAAGAACGACGAAACCTGCACCTGGACGCTGATCGACGAAGGCGAAGGCTGGCTGCACCCGCAACTGGTGCTAGCCAGCGAACTCGAATTCGACATCCGCACCGCCTGCTACGGCCTGTTCAAGACCACCAAGGAAGCCAACGAAGTGCTGCGCGCCCTGGCCGAATCGCACAACCTGTGCGACATCCTGATCGGCCTGGAGAAGGCCAAACCCGGCAAACCCTGCTTCGGCCACCAGCTAAAACGCTGCAAAGGCGCCTGCGTCGGCAAGGAACCCCTGGCCAAACACACCATGCGCCTGATGACCGCGCTGACCGGCCTCAAACTCGTCTCCTGGCCCTTCCCCGGCCCGGCCCTGATCCGCGAAGGCGACGAAGCCCACCTGATCGAAGGCTGGCGCTACCTCGGAACGGCCAGAAGCGACGACGAACTCCACGCGTTGCGGGAAAGCCCGCGCCCGGCTTTTGACCGGGATGCTTACAAGCTGCTGGCAAAGTATGTGGGGAAGATGTTGCCGGTCAGCGGCGGGTGACAGGCTGACTTCATCAGCGGAACAGAGGCACGGTTACATGCCCACGTTCAAAAACCAAATGTCTCTGACCCCAATGCCTTGTTAGATTTCACTGACCAACGATTGCGGCTGAAGCAAGCACCTGTAGTTGTGCGGTATCCGACGCCGCGGTGGTGAGAGTAAACAACATCCTTCGGGAAGCGTTTGGCACTGACCATTCGTAGGCGACGGTTTGAGTCTGGCCATTTGTGGAGGTTTGCGCTTGCTCGTTTCTTACTTGCTTTGCGACGAGCGGGGATGGCGCGTTTGCAACGAGTCCAGCGAATAGCTTCTTTGCGGCCTCGGTGTTTGCCCTTCGCACGTGCACTGCGCAGAGATTCTTGCCACTAGGAAGAGCAAGAACAAAAGTTCCGTGCTTATCGGGAACCGGCCACGCGTCACCAGGATTGCCAGCAAGGAAATGAGTGGCCTTCTCTGCGGGTAACTTGGGCATTGGCTTTAGCTTCTCCCGCAGCCCTTCCAAATTGGTCAGGTTTTTCATGCAAAGCGACGCGTAGATATTGGCGAATGAGTTGGCTTGGTTTTCACCTTCGTCGGCAAAGCAGAAATTTGACGTAAGGCCAAGGATGAGTAGTGCTACGACGACGCGGGGCATAGTGAATCTCCGAGAAATCTAACGTGCTAGCTCAGCCGACGGCAGACAGCGTAGCTGGCTGACGGTCGGCTGGAGCGGAATGTTAGAGGATGGCTAACGGTGCTTTTCTTCACTTTGCGCCTGAGCTTTCTTTAGGTGGCGTGCGA